>CAVRCT010000005.1:0-602393 GCA_963719645.1 uncultured Gammaproteobacteria bacterium | reverse complement strand
AAAAAGTTTTAAAAAAGTTTTTTCCGTTTAATTTGTAGCCAAAATCACGCGCGCGAAGCGTCTTTTGCCTACTTGCAGTACAAAATTTTGGCCTGCGTGTAACTGTAAGTTTTTCTCATTGACGCGCTCGCCATCCATGCGCACCGCGCCTTGCTCAATCATGCGAAATGCATCGGATGTACTGCCGGTCAATCCGGCTTGCTTGATCACACTCGCAATGGGAATCCCCTCTGCACCCACCGACAAAGACACTTCTGATAAATTGTCCGGGATGGCACCTTGTTGAAATTGCGCGATGAAGTTTTCATGCGCTAACGTTGCCGCTGCTTGATCATGGAATCGCGCAACAATTTTTCTGCCAACAGAAACTTGATATCACGAGGATTCTTGCCTGCATTCACCTCATCACGAAGCCTTTTCACCTCAGCAATCGATTTAAAACTGATTAACTCGAAATAAAGCCACATGGTTTCATCTGAGAGCGACATGACTTTACCAAAAATCTCCGCGGGGGATTCATCAATACCAATGTAATTGCCGAGCGACTTAGACATTTTTTTAATGCCGTCTAGCCCGGGCAACAAGGGCAACGTAATAACAGTTTGCGGTCTTAATCCAAAATGTTTTTGTAATTCTCGGCCCATCAGTAAATTAAATTTTTGATCCGTACCGCCTAATTCAATATCTGCTCGCATGGCAACCGAATCATACCCTTGCAAGAGTGGATATAAAAATTCATGGATCGCAATAGCCTGGCCTGATGTATATCGTTTATGAAAATCATCTCGCTCCAACATGCGCGCAACAGTATGGGTTGCAGCCAATTTAATCAAATCCACGGGGGAAAGTTTATTCATCCATTCGGAATTAAAAACAATTTTGGTTTTTTCAGGATCGAGTACTTTAAAAACTTGCTGTCGGTAGGTCGCCGCATTGGCTTCCACTTGCTCTTGGGTTAACGGTGGACGTGTTTCATTTTTACCGGATGGATCGCCAATCATGCCAGTAAAATCGCCAATTAAAAACATAACTTCGTGACCCAATTCTTGTAATTGGCGCATTTTATTTAAGAGAACGGTGTGTCCCAAATGTAAATCAGGCGCGGTTGGATCAAAGCCTGCTTTCACCCGCATCGGCTTGCCTGATTTCAATCGTTCGAGCAATTCTTCTTCTGATAAAATTTCTTCTGTGCCGCGGCGAATGATTTCGAGCGTCTCAACAATGGATCCCATGCTTTACTCTCCAAGCAAAAAGTGAAATTATGGCATTATTTTCGCAAATGCGCATTAGTGTCCGCACCGTCATTGCGAGGAGCGTTTTTTGCGACGAAGCAATCCAGTTTTATGGTTGTTGCTTGTTAAAAACTGGATTGCTTCGTCGCAAAAAACACTCCTCGCAATGACGGCGCGAGCCGGACTCTCGTGCGTTAATACGGAACCCTGTGTAAAACATTAGGAACTTGCTCAATGTCAGAACTTTATATTGGTTTAATGTCTGGTACAAGCGCGGATGGCATTGATGCCGCACTGGTTGATTTTAGTCAACCTGCGCCTAACTTAGTGGCGACGCACTATGTTCCTTATCCCAGCGATATGCGTAATGAAATTTTAGCGCTCTGCCAACCAGGTGCTGATGAAATTAATCGCTTAGGTCAATTAGATATTCGGCTCGGAAAAGCGTTTGCACTGACGGTGAATGAATTATTACAACAAGCAAGACTTTCGCCAGAAAAAATCAAAGCCATCGGCAGTCATGGGCAAACAGTCAGACACCATCCTGCCCAACAATTTACATTACAAATTTGTGATCCCAATATTATTGCAGCGGAAACAGGGATTACCACCATCGCTGATTTTCGCCGTCGTGATATAGCATTGGGTGGCCAGGGTGCGCCTCTCGTGCCTGCTTTTCATCAAGCTGTTTTTTCCGATACAAATCATTCGCGCATGATCGTCAATATTGGCGGCATCGCCAACATCACTTTATTATCACCGAATGGAAATGTTTTAGGATTTGATACAGGACCCGGAAATACTTTGCTGGATGCGTGGACGGAAATTCATTTAAAAAAATCTTATGATGCGCATGGCGAATGGGCAAAACAAGGAAACATTCTGCCAGAATTGCTTGCCAAATTGCTCGACGATTCTTTTTTCAAACTTGCACCGCCCAAAAGTACGGGCAGAGAATATTTTAATTTAAAATGGTTACAATCTTTTTTATCTGCTGACTTCAAAGCAGAGGATATCCAAGCCACGTTGGTGGAGCTTACTGCGCGCAGCATTCTTTCGCACTTGCCAAATCAATCCTGTGACATCGTGATTTGCGGTGGTGGTGCGCACAATCTTCTATTAATGTCTCGCTTACAATCACTCGCTGCACCTCATCCGGTTTTTTCAAGCGCGAAATTAGGCATTAATCCGGATTGGGTAGAAGCCATGGCCTTTGCCTGGTTAGCCAAGCAAACACTTCATAAAAAGCCTGGGAATTTGATGCAAGTGACGGGTGCAAAAACAAGCGCGATCCTGGGAGCGGTTTATTTTTAAAAATTTAGACATCATGAAAGCCTGCACGGAGAGAAGAAGATGCACTCGCAGTGGCTGCATCCTTTGCATCAGAGGATGCATATTGTTTTTTTAACCCATCCAATTGCGCACCCAATTCCTTACTATCTGAGCGCTTTTTGTTCCGAAGCATCTCCCTATATAGTTGAGAAATGCTTAAAGAAGATTTTTAGCTAAGCCTCAGAAATTTGCGGGAGATCCTTCGGAGCGAAAAGCGCTCAGGATGACAGCCCTTTCTTTTGCGGGAGTTGCTTCGGAGCGAAAAGCGCTCAGGATGACAACCCTTTCTTAAGCGCTCTTAGAGAACTCCGACGCACGCATTTGATTTTTTTGTAAGAGCTCACATAGATTTATACAAAGAGAAATTTAATTATTTTTATACAAATCCCCCTTGCTCCCAATGGCACTAGCTTAAGAACTGTCGTCCCGGAATTTACTGGCGCTTAATGAGCGCTTTTTGCGAATTTAGCGCCAGTTAATGTCCGGGATCCATTTTGCTTAAAGCATATAAGTTAAAAGCAAGAGGGCGATAAATTGAAGATGGATCCCGGACATTAAGTAGCTCTAAACGAGCAAAAGGCGCTCGTTAAGAGCTACTAAATTCCGGGACGACAGTTCTTAAGCTAGTGCCATTGCCCCTTGTTCCCCCTTTTCAAAGTGGGAGACCTGCTAAACAGCTCTGTGTCTTAATAGCGAAAGCTGATTAGTAGGTCTCCCACTTTGAAAAAGGGGGAACAAGGGGGATTTGTATAAAAATAAGTTTTTAGTTAATGCAACTTCTACACATGACCAAACTGCTCTCGATGACCTACCCAGCGTTTGACTAATGCATCCACCAACTCTGGATGGTGTAATTGCAAAAGCGTTGCGGCTTGTTGTACGGCGGGTAATAAATCACTGTCGCGGACTAAATCAGCAATACGTAATGACACTTCACCTGTTTGTCGAGTGCCTAAGACTTCGCCGGGGCCACGAATTTCTAAATCGCGTTGCGCGACTTTGAAACCATCTGTTGTTTCGCGCATCACGCCTAAGCGCTCTTTCGCGAGAGAAGATAAGGGGGATTGATACATCAGCAAACAATGACTCGCAACAGCACCGCGACCCACACGGCCTCTTAATTGATGCAACTGCGCGAGCCCTAATCGTTCTGCATTTTCAACAATCATCAAACTGGCGTTGGGAACATCCACACCGACTTCAATCACGGTGGTTGCTACCAATAAATTTATTTCACTTTGCTTAAATGAGCGCATGATCTCTTCTTTTTCTGTTGCTTTCATGCGGCCGTGCAATAAACCAATTTTTAATTCCGGTAATAATACACGTAATTCTCGCGCGGTATCTTCTGCCGCTTTACATTGCAACACTTCGGATTCTTCAATCAATGTGCAAACCCAGTAAGCTTGCCGACCCTCTGCGCAAGCTTCTTTAATTCGTGCTAACACCGCATCACGTTTTGCATTTGCCAACACACTGGTTGTAATCGGTGTCCGGCCAGGCGGTAATTCATCAATGACTGAATAATCTAAATCAGCATAAACACTCATTGCCAGCGTGCGCGGAATCGGCGTGGCTGTCATAATTAATTGATGCGGATAAACATTTTCTCTCACGCCTTTTTCCCGTAGCAACGCGCGCTGCTGAACGCCAAAACGATGTTGCTCATCGACAACAATCAACGCTAATTTTGCAAACTCAACACCTTTTTGGAAAATCGCATGCGTACCCACAATGACTTGTGCGGTATTTTGTTGAATATCGGTTAGCACTTGCCGCCGCTCTGCAGCTTTTAAATGGCCTGTTAGTGCAACCACATTAATTTGTAACGGCTCAAACCATTTTTTAAAAGTTTGCAAATGTTGATCGACTAATAATTCGGTTGGCGCTAAGACCGCTGCTTGATAACCATTTTCAATGGCCTTCAAAATCGCTGACGCGGCAACCACTGTTTTTCCCGAGCCAACATCCCCTTGCATTAATCGCAACATGGGATAAGGATTGGCTAAATCTTGATAAATTTCTTTCGCTACATTTTTTTGCGCGCTAGTTAATTGGAAAGGCAGTGTGGTTAAAAAATTTTTTATCAATTTACCGCGTTTGTTTAATGCAATCGCTTTTTGAATTTGAAATGATTTTTTCAAATGCAACAAACTGATTCGATGCGCTAACAACTCTTCGAACACCAATCGTTTTTGGGTGACGTGCTGGCCCTCTATGAGCATGTCAATCGGTGCATTGGGTGGCGGACGATGAACAAATTGCAATGCATCTTTCAAAGAAGGGAATGTTAGCTTGTCTAAAATTATTTGCGGTAAAATTTCTTGTAATGCGCCGCCATTTTGCAACATCATCAATGCTTGATCGGTCAATTTGCGCAGCATCAGTTGACTGACGCCTTCTGTCGCTGGATAAATTGGCGTTAGCGTCTCTTCAATTGGTATAGGCTGGCCCGGTTTGATGATGCGATATTCTGGATGAATCATTTCTAAACCATGCGTGCCTAAGCGTGTTTCACCAAAGCAACGGACTTTTGTTCCCATTTGAAATGCTTGGCGTTGTAACGCAGTCACATAAAAAAAACGCAAATAAAATTGTCCGGTATTGTCTTTAATCACAATGAAAAGTCGAGTGCGGCCAGTGCGTGGCATTCTGATATCAACCACTTCGCCTTCCACGACAACATGTTCACCTGGAATTAAATGGCGCATGGGATGTACGCGTGTTCGATCTTGATAACGCATGGGCAGATGAAATAATAAATCTTGTACGCTGAAAATACCGATGTGTGAAAGACGCTCGGCGATGCGCTTGCCTACACCGGTTAAGTGTTCGCAAGGTTGTTGGCTTAAGTCCATTATCTGGTTAGTCTGTGTATTCATATATTTCTTTAGTATATACCCACCGCACTTTAAAATGCGAAATGTAACAGATCCATCTTGTGTTTTTAACTGAGCCGCGACCGTCAGGGAGTGTCGCTGAAGCGGCGTTAATTTTAATTGCTGATTCCGTGACGCTTCCTGACGGTCGCGGCTCAGAAAAGCTTTGTTGACAAGAAAGAAGTGGCTCAGTAAAGTGCTCAAGCATTGCCGAGGTGGTGAAACTGGTAGACACGCAAGTTTCAGGTACTTGTGGGGGAAACCCCGTGGAGGTTCGAGTCCTCTCTTCGGCACTATTTCCTAACTACACCATCTCTGTTTCAACCGCGAGCGGATGCCGTAATACAATTGTTTCATTACGATCAGGTCCCGTCGACACGATGTCCATTGGAATACCGGCTAATTCTTGGATGCGTTGCAAATAACTTTGCGCATTTTTCGGTAATCCAGCAAACGTCTTCACGCCCACGGTCGATTCATGCCAGCCAGGAAATTCTTCATAGACCGGTTCACAGGCTGAAAATTGGGTTAAATCCGTCGGCAGAACGCTTAAATCTTTACCGTGCAATTTATATTTTGTACAAATATAAATTTTATCAAGACCATCCAATACATCTAATTTTGTAATGCATAATCCTGAAATACTGTTTAATTGAATAGAACGACGTAACGCAACCATATCCAACCAACCACAACGACGCGCACGACCGGTCACTGAACCAAATTCCTTGCCGCGCTCTGCAATACGCTGACCCACTGCATCATGTAACTCGGTTGGGAAAGGACCGGCACCGACACGCGTTGCATAAGCTTTCATGACACCTAACACGTAATCAAAATAAAGCGGGCCCACACCTGATCCAACACTGGCAGCACCTGCCACGGTATTGGAAGACGTTACAAAAGGATACGTACCGTGATCATTGTCTAATAATGTCCCCTGCGCACCTTCAAAAATAATATTTTTTTGTTTCGCACGATAGTCAGCCAGCAATGCCACAACATCCGCACGCATCGGTTGCAACTGTGGCACTAATGCCAACACATTGTCACGCAGTTGCGCATAATCAATCGGCTCATGCTGATGATAATTTTGTAAAATAAAATTATGATACTCAAGCACTTCTTCGAGTTTGGCAGAAAATACTTTTTCATTAAATAAATCACCAAAACGCAATGCACGTCGTGCCACTTTATCTTCATAAGCCGGACCAATGCCGCGGCCGGTCGTGCCAATCGCTGCTTTTCCTTTCGCTTTTTCGCGCGCTTGATCGAGTGCAACGTGATACGGTAAAACGAGTGTACACGCTTCGCTAATCTTCAGCCGATCGGTGACAGAGACACCGTTTTTTTCTAATTCATTAATTTCTTGCAGTAATGCCGTCGGCGATAACACAACACCGTTACCAATTAAACACTGCACATTCGGGTGCAAAATACCGGAAGGGATTAAACGCAATACGGTTTTTTTACCATCAATGACTAACGTATGTCCTGCATTGTGCCCGCCTTGATAACGCACAACGGCAGAGGCTTGATCCATCAGCAAATCAACAATTTTGCCTTTTCCTTCATCGCCCCATTGACTACCCAGAATAATGATATTTTTTGCCATAACCCACTCTATTTTTGTTTCGTTAAATTCGTGTTGCCGCCCGTTCCGGAAAAGTAATTAAAAAACTGTCCTTCCGGTTTTAGAATTAAAATATCACTCTTCTTTGCAAAACTATGTTGATACGCTTCTAAGCTACGATAAAAAACATAAAATTGTGGATTTGAACTGTAAGCTTGTGTGTAAATTTGGGCAGCATCCCAATCCCCTTTCGCACGAATCGTTGCCGCTTGCATTTTAGCTTGCGCCTTAATCACCGTAACGCGTTGATCGGCTAATGCGCGAATCTCTTCTGACTTCTCGACACCCTCAGCACGCTTCGCTTCGGCAAATTGTTTACGCTCAGTTGCCATGCGCTTAAAAACAGAATCCATCAATTCTTTTGGTAAAGTAATCTGCTGAATACGAACATCTAACACAGTGATCCCTTGATCTTTACCCACATCATCGGCGAGCTCGCGAATGGTTGCCATCATATTCGCGCGATCTGCAGAAATCGCTTGATCACTCGTGTGCTTACCATATTCGGCACGTACAATGTCATTTAAATGTTGCTCTAACAATGTTTCTGCCCAACTCAAACTGCCGCCTGTGCTGGTATAGAACTTTGCTAAATTATTAATGCGCCATTTTGCAAAATACTCCACCACTAAATAAGTTTGTTCTTTCGTCACCACCGTCAATGGTTTTGAGGTTGAACTATTCAACTCTTGAATTCGCATATCAAAAATGCGAACACTGTCAATAAATGGGATTTTGAAATGCAAGCCGGGTTGCAATATATCGCTTTGACCGGATGCTTGATTGACAATTTTACCCAACCGCAAAACCAAAGCGCCTTCACCTTCATTCACAGTAAATACACTCATCCAGCCCGCTATCATTACGACAACAGCAAGAACTATTGCTGACACTCTAGTTGTCATTTTTCACCTCGTTCAGCGCTGTTTGATTAGCTTTTCGCAACGTAGAAATAGTCGCGTTCTCATTCATGATTTTATCCAAGGGCAAATAAACCAAATTATTATTGCCATTCGTTGAAACCAAAATCTTAGTCGTATTTTGAAAAATGCGTTGCATGGCATCAAAATAAAGTCGGTTGCGCGTGAGATCCGGTGAGGCAGTGTACGCTTTTGATAACGCTTGAAAACGAGCCACTTGGGCTTGCGCAGTCAACACAACTTGTTGTTGATAACCCACCGCATCTGCCAACGTGCGCGCAGCGTCACCTTGTGCCAACGGCACCACTTTACTCGCATACGCTTGTGCTTGCTGAATATACGTTGATTTGTCTTGGTCAGCGCGATTCACATCGTTAAACGCAGCTCTTACTTGATCAGGTGCTTGCGCTTTACGTAATGTGATAGCCATCACTTCTAAACCCGTATTGTAATTTGCTAACATTTGTTTTGTTCTCGACAAAACACCGGAGCTTAAGATTTCTCTCCCCGTCGTCAGCACTTCATCTAATTTCATGGTGCCAACCATATCGGATAACGCACCTGCTGCAACCTGCTGAATCGTATCATCGGGATTCACGTTACTAAACAAGTACGCTCGCGGATCACTCACACGATATTGAACATTTAATTCTACGTTGACTAAGTTTTTCGATTGGTCAGGTGCGCCGGTTATTTTGCTGCTGGTATCGACTTGCACATATTGAGCAGGCAAATCGCCTTGCTCGGATGATTTTGTTAAGTAATCCCCTTGCAATGAAAAGGAATAAATTTTTTGAACATCGACTAAATATTTTGAATCAATAAAACGCGCGATCCAATGTAAGCCCGATTGTTCAACGGAGGCAAATTGGCCAAAGCGTAAAACAACTGCTTCTTCTGCGGGATTAACGATGAAAATACCTGAAATAAACCAAATGATGACCAACAGAAAAGCGACGATACCTAACCCTATTCCTAAGCCTCTTTTGGGAACGGGCTCCCACCTGCCTACTGTTTCTTTTTTAGCTAATAGCAACCCACGTACTTTGTGTAAAAAATCACTCAGTAACTTGTCTAAGTCAGGCGGATTTTGATTATTGCCGTTTTTACCGGGCTCATTCCACGGCATAGGGTGATTCTCCAGTAAAAACAGGAATTGTATTCGATTCTGTCAGATTTGCAAAAAGTTATTTCGTGATTCTTGTTCTAGACTGCAATTTTTCCCATTCGAAGGTTGGTAAACGAATCAATAAATGCGCATTACCCTCTTCGTCGATTTGTTCGGTAATCACGGCCTTTAAGCGATATAATTCAGCACGCAGCTTGGCGTCTGCATGCGTCAAGACAATGGTTTTTTGAATAATGGTTGCACTAAAAAAATCAATGATCGCCTGTTGTAATTCAGCAAAGCCTTGCGCCTCTAATGCAGAAACACGCACTGCTTTGACTTCACGATTGTATGGCGCAATAAAATGGGGACACAAATCCATTTTATTAAACACTAAAATTTGTGGGACCGTTTCAGCATCAATACTCGTCAACACACTTTGCACTTCTGTGATATTTTCTTGACAACGTACATCGTGCGCATCGACAACGTGTAACAGCAAATCCGCCTCCGCGACTTCTTGCAACGTGGCATGAAACGCTTGCACCAAATCATGCGGTAAATGCCGAATAAAACCGACAGTATCCGCCAAAATAACAGAACCCACTTCGGGTAATTGCATACTTCGCAACGTAGGATCTAATGTCGCAAATAATCGATTTGCGACATAAACTTGCTCGCCGGTTAATTGATTAAATAAGGTTGATTTACCCGCATTGGTGTAACCCACTAATGCAATCGTCGGCACATCTTTTTTTTGTCGTGAACGACGACCTTGTTCGCGCTGTTTTCTAACTTTGGTTAATCGTTTTGAAATATATTGAATACGATCTCGGATTAAGCGTCGGTCAATTTCCAACTGCGTTTCGCCTGGACCACCGCGTAAACCAATGCCACCTCGTTGTCTTTCAAGGTGAGTCCAGCCTCTCACTAAGCGCGTCGACAAATGTTTTAAAAATGCTAATTCAACTTGTAATTTGCCTTCAAAACTGCGGGCACGCTGCGCAAAAATATCCAGAATTAATCCGGTGCGATCAACGACTCGACACTGTAGAAGTCTTTCTAAGTTACGTTCTTGAGCAGGAGAGAGTGCATGATTAAAGATAACCAGCTCCGCATCATGGTGCTTAACACACGCACTGATATCGTCAGCTTTGCCGGTGCCAATAAAATATTTGGGTTCAGGTGCATGACGTGTGGCAGTCACCACATCAACAACAACGGCTCCTGCGGAGCTTGCAAGTTCCTTAAATTCGGATAAGTCCTCTTGCATGCTGCCAGCAGGAAAATTGATATGAACGAGAACGGTGCGCTCACCGCCTTCTGGGCGGTCAATCATTCAAATTACTCTTTAGGCGGCGGAGTTGGCTGCCCATTACTACCATTGCCATTACCATTTGTCTGGCCATAATCCATTGGAGAAGAAACATTGCGTGCCGGCACGACGGTAGAAATAGCATGTTTATAAACCATTTGACTGACTGTATTTTTCAGCAATACAACAAATTGATCAAATGATTCGATTAAACCTTGTAACTTAATACCATTTACCAAATAAATTGAAACTGGAACCTTCTCTTTACGTAACGTATTTAAGAAAGGATCTTGTAATGACGGCCCTTTTGTCATGTTTTTATTCTCCATTTTAATTTTAAATTTACCTCATTGGTTGTGCCAGAAACAAATATGACAGAAACAAAGCAACGAGGGTTAAACTAATTGAATATTTAAGCAAAAATCAAAGCGTTGAGGATACGCAATCTGCTCTTAGCAGGCAAGGAATTGTTTGATAATAACTAATTTAAATTAACCCGCCTCCTGACTTAATTTGCTAGATACTGGAATTTTCTTTAAGATGGCTGATTACAACAGAATCTTTGCAACCCTATGGAAAAGCGTGGTCAATTAACGCGAGTATGTTCTTCGTGTGGCATTCAAAAGCCATTGTCTGCATTCCTACAAATTACAGCTGGGCAAGGAACAACCTATGGCGCCGTTTGTGCCTCATGTCGAAGCAAAGAAGCGCGCGAACAGATTAAAAAAAATCCGCTCGAAGAAGAAAAAAGTTCGGGCACTCAGGCAGGCGCCCGCATAGGCAGCAAACAACGCGTCGCGATGGAAAAGGAACGTATCCGTCTCCTGAAAGAAGAAAAAGAAAATGAAATAACTGAAACCAAAAAACAAGATTCACTGACCGCCGACAAGTTTGACCGCACAGAAAAACTTGAAAAATCAGAAAAAACCCATCGAGATGAGATTGAAGCCAAGAGAAAACGTGGTTTTTTAACTCAACGAATACGCGTCAGCTCACAAGCGATGATCGGTCAAAAATTTGAAGATCGCAACTCCGCATCCGCCCATTTTAATGAGAAACAGCAAGGCATTGAAACGAAAAAAATTGAGGATGCGATCAAACATGAATTACGGCTGACGAGTGTTGATGTCAGTGCCGCGACGCCAGGACATGTCACACGGGTGGATAATCCAACGTTTCGAGCCTTTATGTCTTGGCTCGGCACCAGCGCACCGATTGTTCAAGCGATGGAACGTGCGCTTGGCAAGCCATCCGCTCAGCCTGCATCGGCGAAATCTGAATCCGCATTGGCAAAAGCTGAGCCGCACAAAAGCCCGTCTTCGTATAGCACCAAACAAACCACATTTGCAAATCACTCTCTCAGTGAAAAACCCGCAAAACAGCAGGAAAGTCCTGATACGAGCTCAGTCAAAGATTATATTAAAAATAATTGGCGAAAGCGGTAAAGCTCGCAACACTAATCCAGATTTTTTTTCACTAACTCACCACGAGCATTCAACATATATTCGTCGCCATTGTGAGTGAGTGACACAAGCTTTTCAAAGCGCAGCGAACCTTCTTTGACTCGAATTAAAGGATTACCACTGGCATCTTGGATAGGTTTTAAATTGGGATTGTTCACAACAAAATCGGGGTTAATGGCAACCGTCAAATAAGCATGCTGCATCTTATTTGCTTTAGCGCGGACAAATCCTTCCACCACATGGTGATCCGAATAAATCGGCCGATTGATACTGTATTCATAAAAAACTTTGGGTGTCAGCATGTTCAACCAACTGCGCAGAACAACACCTTGGGCATTGTAAAGATAAACATAGACCAAAATATCCTTAGCGGATTCTTCTTCCTGTTTTTTTTCTTCCGCTTCGTGAACTCTAATTTCCGCCAGCGCTTTCTCTAAACTGACTAATAATTTTTGTAGACGCTCGCGCACAAAGCGAAATTTTTCGCCCACTTCATATTTTTCACGCAATGAGTTATCAAGCTGAATGGCTTCTTTTAATGCTTCAATAAGCTTGATATGTCGTTTTTCGTCGTCAATAAGCATCGCAAAATTTAACCTTTCCGTTTTGCAGAATCAGCGAGGACTGACTCCTCGATCGATTTACCGATTTTTTCTAAATTGAGTGAAATTTCTAATAAATATTGTACCGACTTAGGCGGCCCATCTTCCCGCACAGGCGCTGCATTTTGCAACCCCATCGCTAAGTTATATGCTTGCGAGGCGATTTGATGCAATTCATTCTTAGCTGTACTCGTTTCATCAGGAGCCATATACTCTCCATTTTATAATAATTATTACTTTCTAGAATAACATATTGAAACCGCCTTGTCTTAACGCCTCGTACAAAATCACCGCAACTGAATTAGCCAAATTTAAACTGCGAGAATTTGGCAGCATTGGAATACGAATAATCTGACGGCTGGGAATTGTACTCAAAATATCCTGTGGTAATCCACGAGTTTCGGGACCAAATAATAAAATATCATCGGATTGATAGCTGATATCGGTATAAAACTGAGTTCCTTTGGTTGAACAAGCAAAAATTCGCTGTGTTGTAACCGTTGCCATGAACTTGTCATAGTCTTGATGATGATGGACTCGCGCCCATTCGTGATAATCTAAACCCGCTCGTTTGACTTGTTTATCATCCGGCGCAAAACCCAGCGGGTGAATGAGATGCAACTCAGCCCCTGTATTGGCACAGAGACGAATAATATTGCCGGTATTGGGTGGAATTTCCGGTTGATACAATACAACTTGCAAACCACTACCTCATGATTGCTCTGGTTTCTTTTCTGAATTCTTTTCCAAATAAGGATCGCCTAATTCGGTATTGCGCTGAATCAAGTAAGCTCGGCGCTGCATATAAGCATCCCGGATAAACACATATTTATCCAATGCCGCTTGCTGCATCACATTCTGAAAACTGAGTAAATCAGCTCGTCTAGAGATAATGCCTAAGCCATACAATTCGTAACGTTGTCGCGTCGGATAAATATGCGGATAAATAGAGAAGAGATAATAATCCACCGGCAAACCCACTGCATCGCGCGGTGTGCTGGGACCAAAGAAAGGCAGTACCAAATAATTGGAATTTTTATAACCCCATTGCGCCAAGGTTAATCCGAAATCTTCTGTATTCGGCTCAAGTCCCAGCTCGGTTGCCACATCAAAAAAACCTAAAATCCCAACGGTTGAATTTAAGCCTAACCGCCAAGCATCACTGGTCGCTTGATAAAAATTAAATTGTAAAACATCGTTGAACACGGTCGGAATGGTATTAATGTTTTGGTAAAAATTGGCAACACCTTTCACTAACGGCTTAGGCACAACTTTACTATAAAACGTCGCCATGGGTTTTAAGATCGCTCTGTCCAAAAAGTCATTAAATCGATACATCACCCGATTAAAATCTTCATAAGGATCTTTTGGATTCACTACCCTGGTTGAATCCGCCAATGTTGCCGCAGTAAAACTCAATGAAACTGCCGTGACAAGCGCTAAGATTGTTTTTCTAAAACGGGTATCGATCATAAATTTGTTATCCATCACATCAAACGAGTGCCCATAGTGTAGCTGTATAAATAGCGAATGCCAACTATGGATTGACAGAAACCTTCCGAGTGCCTACATTCGGCAGTTAAGAAAATTTTATCACTGGAACCTTTATGACCGAACGACCACGCCCGCTTGCCTTACTTATTTTAGACGGCTGGGGATATCGCGAAGAGACGAATGCAAACGCCATCGCGCAAGCACGCAAACCCAACTGGGATAATTACTGGCAGCATTATGCCCATACGTTAATTTCTGGCTCAGGTCGTTGCGTAGGATTACCCGAGGGTCAGATGGGAAATTCTGAAGTCGGTCATTTAAACATGGGCGCCGGTCGCGTGGTGCACCAAGATTTAACCCGCATTGATCTAGCCATTGCAACTGGCGATTTTTTTCAAAATCCGGTCTTGATCAACGCTATTCAACAAGCCGAAAAAAATCATCGCGCCATTCATATTCTTGGCCTGCTCTCACCAGGCGGCGTTCATAGTCATGAAAAACAAATTCAAGCCATGATTGAGTGCGCCGCCAAACAGCACGCGCAACACGTTTTTATTCATGTGTTTTTAGATGGGCGAGACACCCCACCACAAAGTGCCAAAGCCTCTTTAGAAAATTTAATGGCACACTGCAAGAAATTAAAATGCGGCAACATTGTGTCGTTGATTGGTCGTTATTATGCAATGGATCGTGATAAACGCTGGGATCGCGTGCAAAATGCCTATGACTTATTAACTGAAGGAAAAGCCTCTTTTCATTGTGACAATGCTATCGATGGTTTGTTAGCAGCTTATCAACGAGGAGAAACAGACGAGTTTGTCCAAGCAACTAGCATTCATGCCGCAGAGGAAAATCCTGTGACCCTTCAAACCGGCGATGCAGTGATCTTTATGAATTTTAGAGCCGATCGCGCTCGCGAATTGACTCATGCATTTATTGATGAACATTTTTCTGGATTCAGCCGCACTGTCTGGCCAGTCGTTAATTTTGTTTCGCTCACAGAATATGATGCAACCTTTCCGATTCCGGTGGCTTACACACCCGAGCGTCTAGATAACATCCTGGGCCAATACTTAAGCGCACTCGGTTTAAAACAATTGCGCATCGCTGAAACTGAAAAATATGCCCACGTGACTTTCTTTTTTAATGGCGGCGTTGAAAAACCCTTTCCTGGTGAAGAGCGTGTTTTAATCCCTTCACCCAAGGTCGCGACGTATGATTTAAAACCTGACATGAGCGCAGTTGAATTAACAGATCGACTCATTCAGGAAATAAAAAAACAACACTATGATGTGATTATTTGTAATTTTGCCAATCCCGATATGGTCGGTCACTCCGGTAATTTAGCAGCGACCATTCAAGCGATCGAAACCATTGATACGTGTCTTGGTAAAATTATCCCAGCATTACTTGAAGTCGGTGGTGAAGCCATCATCACAGCCGATCACGGCAACGCTGAAAAAATGTTTGATGAGGAAACCAACCAACCGCATACAGCGCACACCAGTGATCCCGTCCCTTTTCTGTATATTGGCCGCAATGCTCGCATCAATAAACAGAATGGTATATTATCCGACATTGCTCCCACGATGCTTTATTTATTGGGAATCCCAAAACCAAACGAAATGACAGGGCAGTCAATAGTTGACTTATGCGCAAACTAATTTGGATTATCGTTTTCACACTTCTCTCATGCGCCAATACACTGGCAGCTGACGTTGACGTGGAACCTCAAACCGAATTACTGCAAGTCAACACTCAAATCACCACGCTGCAAAAATCAATTCAACAAAATAAACATCTCCAATCGAATCTCGAACAACAATTAAAATTAGTGGAAATTCGAATTGGTCAATTGGGTGAACAAATTTATCAATTTAATTTGGCATTAGAAAAAGAACATCGCATTATTGCGGATTTAAAAAAACAACAACTTGCTTATTTAAACCTATTAACCGTACAAGATGCTGCGCTTAGCAATCAAATCCGTGCCGCTTATCAATTGGGTGATATTCAACAATGGAAAATATTACTCAATCAAGATGAGCCAGGCTCCATGAGTCGGCACATGACTTATTATGGTTATTTAAATAAAGCCCGTTTAAAACTTATTTTGAGCATTCGGCAAATTCTTGCGGATCTTGCGACCAGCATTCAAATTTCGAATGCGCATGAGGTCATCTTGCAAAAACTCGTGGCGCAAAAAAAGCAGCAACAAAACCTAGAACAACGTGTATTTGTCTTACGCCAAAAATTGATCGTTGCCCTCGGTTTGCAAACAAAAAGTAAACAACAACAAATCAATTTACTGACCACTAACCAAGCCGCGTTACAAAAAACACTCGCCAAGTTGAAAACACAACACATCCAGTTAGAAGGTCATTCCTTTCTTCAACAAAAAGGAAAGCTCAATTGGCCCGTGATGGGCAACTTGATGTCACCCTTTGGCACACCGCTTAATCTTGGCACTCAAAAGCTCAATGGTGTCGTCATCAAAGCCGAGCCGGGCGCGCCTGTGCATGCTATTTATTCGGGAAAAATTATTTTTGCTAATTGGCTGCGAGGATTTGGTCTCTTAATCATTATCAATCATGGCAACAATTACATGAGTCTTTATGCCCGTAATCGCGCCATATACGCAAAAGTTGGCAGCTTTGTTAACGCCGGTGATGTGATTGCCGCGACTGGCAGCAGCGGCGGTTATAGCAAATCCAGCCTTTATTTCGAAATTCGCCAGAATGGTACCCCTCTTGATCCTGCCGTTTGGTGTCGATGATATGTTAGCCGCTTAAAAATACGCTATACTTAACAAATAAGATAAGGCATTCAACCTACTATAGCTTCTAAGGAAATCACTATGAAACGTTATTCTCCTATTTTAGCCGCTAGTTTACTGAGCTTCTTTCTCGTGCTGTCAACCAACAACGCGCTTGCCTTTAAAGATGAAAATGCGATAGCAACTGCTGCTGTTGCAGCACAAAAAGATGATAATTTGTCTGAAACCGATATTAATCGATTTACCAATGCGATTAGTCAAATCAAAAGTTATTATGTCCAGCCGATCAGCGATAAAAAATTATTAGAAAATGCGATGCGCGGCATGTTAACCGGTTTAGATCCCCATTCAGAATATTTAGATGAAGAATCCTATAAAACCTTAATGATGACAACCAGTGGTCAATTCGGCGGCTTAGGCATTGAAGTCACTGGCGAGTATGGCGTATTAAAAGTCGTGAGCCCAATCGATGACACCCCTGCGGCAAAAGCAGGTATTAAATCAGGTGACTACATCGTTGCGATCGATGGCAAATTAGTGAATGAAATGACGATGGATGAAGCCGTAACAGCCATGCGCGGCAAAAAAGGTTCGCCTGTCCAATTAACCGTTATTCGCAAAAATTTAAAAGCACCGCTGAATTTCAAACTCGTACGCGATGATATTCATATTGATAGTGTCAAAAGTCAAATGCTAGAAAATGGTTTTGGCTATGTGCGCATCAGTGAATTTCAAGAACCTACGACGGAATTAATGATTGCTGCCATCAAAAAATTGCAAAAAGATGCGGGTGGTAATTTAAAAGGGTTAGTGTTGGATTTGCGTAACAATCCAGGTGGCTTATTAGATACCGCCGTTCAAGTAGCCGATGTCTTTTTAGATAGCAAAAATCTCAATAATAAATTTAACAATGTGATTGTCTACACGGAAGGTCGCTTGCCCAATGCGCAATACACCGCAAAAGCAACGGGACATGACATTTTAAATGGCAAACCATTAGTCATATTGATTAATGAAGGCTCTGCCTCCGCCTCTGAAATTGTGACGGGTGCACTCCAAGATTACCGTCGCGCAGTGGTTGTCGGCGTGACCAGCTTTGGTAAAGGGTCTGTTCAAACGGTATTACCACTCGATGATACCCATGCTATTAAATTAACAACGGCTTTATATCACACACCGTCGGGTCGTTTGATTCAAAATAAAGGCGTCACACCAGACATCGTCGTGAGTGATTTACATGTTAGCAATACAACGACCGTTGATAATTCCATGCTGACACCTATTCGAGAATTTGAATTGAAGGGCCATTTAGCTGGAAAAGACGATAGTAAAAATGTCATTAATGATGACAAAGAGAATGGAGTCAATCTGGCACATACTGACTTCCAACTTTATGAAGCATTAGAGATATTAAAAACAATGTCCATGCTAAATCAAAATTCCATTATGAGCGTGCCGCCCACGACGGCTGTTTCGAAAAAATAGTTGCTTATACATTGCTGTCATCCCGTTCGATTTTTTGCACGGGATGACACAAGAGGAATCTATCTTTCCCAAAGAAATGTTTTTAAACCGAGCCGCGACCGTCAGGGAGTGTCACGCATCTTGAATTGAATAGAGATGAGAACAGCATCGATGGTGATCGCTCCCTGACGGTCGCGGCTCTGATTCAAGCACTCCTCGTAATGATCTGAGCCGCGACCGTCAGGGAGTGTCGCGCATCTTGAATTGAATAGAGATGAGAACAGCATCGACGGTGATCGCTCCCTGACGGTCGCGGCTCTGATTCAAGCACTCCTCGTAATGATCTGAGCCGCGACCGTCAGGGAGAGTCACGCATCTTGAATTGAATAGAGATGAGATCAGCACCTTTTAAAAGGGGATTTTAGCGATTAACTCACCACAATCGCCTCAACTTCCACAATGGCATTCTTAGGCAATGCAGACACTTGAATCGATGTGCGTGCGGGAAAAGGTTGTTTGAAATAAGTTGCCATGACGTCATTCACTAACGGCATATTCGCTAAATCAATTAAATAAACTGTCAGCTTCACGACATTGTCTAAACTCGCATTGGCTGCCTCTACCACCGCTTTCATGTTAGCAAACACTTGGTTGATTTGTGTTTTTGCATCACCCGTGACTAACTGCATTGTGCTGGGATCCAGGGGTATTTGACCGGAGAGATAAAGCGTATTGCCTGCAATAACTGCTTGTGAATAATTACCAATGGCCGCTGGCGCTGAATCGGTGTGAATAATTTTTCTCATATCGTTAGGTAACCTTGTCTATGAATAATAGGTAACCAGTTTATTCAACTCGCAAAGTTCCAACAAGAAAAAAGATGATCTTTATACTTCAGAATACGAAACTAAAACTCGGTGTCGGTTCGATGTCATGCTGGCATAACATCGAACCGTTGAATTAACATGTTCAGATGCAAAAAGTCTATTAAGGATTTTCTTTCTTTTCGTCATGCCCAGCCACGCCGCAAGAATTGCAACTGCAACGGCAGCAAGGACAGCAACGTGTGCAACAACATAAGCAAAGATTATAAATCCATCCCAAGACTAACCCTATCAAGAATCCTTTTAAGAAACCCCATGCGCCCGCAACAAATGCACCCGTCATGGTTGCAGCCACGCCAGGATAAAAAGTTGCCCAATGAGTCACAAGATCCATACCGAAAGTGCCGCGCGATGCTAATATGCCAACTGTCAACATCCATGCCGCATAAAGCACACCCAGTGCAACACCTAACGCAATAGCGCTCAACCGTGCACGTTTTGCTCCCATCATAACTGCCTCCTTATGTCTGTCCGAATAAAAAGCCAATCGCTCTTACAGTATAGCGTAATCAGCTTAGTTTCGGCAGCTAAATAGCCAGCAAGCCATAGGCTTTGCTCTACCTAACTATCATTTTTTTACCTAAATAAATTAAAAAGCTTAAATTTTCCTCAATAGATTAGATTGCTCTCCTGATTTCATTTTGTTAAATTCCCGTGTCAGTCAAGGAGAGAGAGGCATGAAGAAAACCATCGCTATGCTATTTAGCATAATCACCGTTTTTTATTTGAATCCTGTGTTTGCGCACGAACCTAAAAATCTGGATACGGTAAAAGCATCTCTGATCAAATATCACGATTCTGGCGAGTATCAGAATGATCAAGCCAAAATCATTGACAAAGCCATGCAATATTTAAAAACCCGACTCGAAAGCAAAAAAAAATCGGCCAGTGAAAAAAAATTAGCGATCGTATTAGATATTGATGAAACGTCGCTTTCCAATTATCCCGATATGTTAATCCAGCAATTTGGTGTAACCTCCGCAGAATTTGATGAGGCAATAGAAAAAGCACATGACCCCGTCATCTCTGCCACGCTAGAACTTTATCGTTATGCCAAAGCCAACCACGTCGCTGTCTTTTTCATCACAGGTCGTCCTGAAAAATATCGTGCAGCGACCGAAAAAAATCTGACAGATGCCGGGTTTCAACAGTGGGATGGCTTAACATTAAAGCCAAATGATTATCATGAAAAATCTGCTGCACCTTACAAAACAGAAGCACGAAAAGCGATTGAAAATCAAGGTTACGATATTGTGTTAAATATTGGTGATCAACAAAGTGATTTAGCGGGTCGACATGCGGATAAAACATTTAAGCTGCCAAATCCGTATTATTTAATTCCTTAGAATCATCATGACTGAGAAACCATAAATAAGAAATTATTTTTAAATGAATATTGGTTTTTATATAAATCCCCCTTGTTTCTGACGGATCGACGCAAATTCCACCCCTGCGTCGTCCTGAAAAATATGACGTCAACCTATTTTAACCGTAGTGACGGTACTCGCACGGAATATTTATTCAGGATCCACTAGAGTATCATCGATCCATATAAATTCAGGAATCAGTTCTTCGTTCGTGGATCCTGAATAAATCTTACGCGCTACTGCGATAACTGCGGTCAAATGATTTGGGCGTAAGATTTTTCAGGACGACGCATGGGTGGAATTTGCGTCGATCCGTCAGCCCTTGCTCCCCCTTTTTCAAAGTGGGAGACTCTCTTAAGCATCGCTGGTTTTGCTGTTGAGATTCAGGGCTGTTTAAGAAAGTTTCCCCCTTTGAAAAAGGGGGAACAAGGGGGATTTGTAAAAATTAAATTTTTCTCTGTAGATACCCATGCGAAGTCCCACAAAAAATCAAAAAATGTCTTAGCGCAAAATTTCAAGAACCATCGCGGTTCGGTTTCATAGCATCTTTTAAATAATCTACCACTTGCTGAGACAAATTTTCCGCTTCGCTGTCAAACCAAACGACATCCGGCCAGTGACGCAACCAGGTCAATTGTCGTTTTGCTAATTGTCTGGTTGCGATAATACCTTTAGTTTGCATCTCTGCAAAACTCAGTGAGCCTGTTAAAAATTCCCAAACTTGTCGATAACCGACCGACTTGATCGCAGGTAACGTGATGACTAAATCGCCTCGCTCATATAATCGACGGACCTCCTCTATCAACCCTTCCGCCAACATTTTTTTAAATCGCTCTTCAATACGTTCATGCAAAATGGTTCTGTCTTGCGGCGCGATCGCCAACGCAATGACCGTGTAATCTTGCAATGCCTCACCACTCTCTTTTTGACACGCGGTTAAGCTCTTTCCAGTCAATTCATAAACCTCTAACGCACGAGAAATACGCTGTGCATCATGCGGATGAATTCGCGCAGCAGCGCTTGGATCTACTTCTGCTAATTTGGCATGCATCATTGGCCAGCCGATTTTTTCAGCTTGCTCTGCTAATTTTTCTCGAACAGCGGGGTCTGCGTGCGGCAAATCAGATAACCCTTGCAAGAGCGCGCGAAAATACAACATCGTGCCGCCGACTAATAAAGGTATTTTGCCCTGAGCATCAATTTCTTTCATCGCAAGTAATGCATCTTCCCGAAATTGTGCAGCAGAATAAGCGTCTTTTGGATCGCGAATATTGATTAATCGATGCGGCGCTTTTGCTAAAATATCCGCATCGGGTTTTGCTGTGCCAATATCCATGCCGCGATAAACTAATGCAGAATCGACACTGATAATGTCAAAAGGGAAATGTTGAACTAATTGCATCGCCAATTGTGTTTTGCCGGATGCAGTGGGGCCCATTAAACAAACTAACAACTTCTTTTTCATCAACGACCGCGCAAAAAGAGTTTATCTAATTCTGCCAATGAAAATTGTGTCCACGTTGGACGACCATGATTGCACTGACCACTGTGCTGCGTTGTTTCCATTGCGCGAAGTAAAGCATTCATCTCTGGAATACTTAATTTTCGCTGTGCACGCACCGCTGCATGACAGGCCATTGTTCCCAATAATTTTTCAATTTGCTCATCAATCCGCGAACTTTTTTCATGCACAATCAAATCTGCCGCGATGTCACGAATTAATTGCTCGATCGAATCATCACGTAATAAATCAGGGCATTCCCGCGCCACAACAGTATCTTGGCTAATCCGCTCCAACCGCATACCCAGTTGGCTAAATAAATCCTGATGACGCTCAAGATAATCCGCTTCGCGCTCACTCAAATGAATGTTGACAGGAATTAATAACGGCTGTGAAATAAATTTTCTATCTGCAAAATTTTTCTTAAATTGCTCATACATGACCCGTTCATGTGCTGCATGCATATCCACGAGCACTAAACCATCTGCATTTTCAGCCAAAATATAAATATTTTTTAATTGCGCTAATGCAAACCCCAATGGCGGAATCTCTTGGTTAAATTCATGCGATTTGATAGAGGATAGATGAGCAACAACGGGTTCTGCAGGCTCTTCTTCCGCGTGCAATTGCTGATATACCGCCATCTGCTCACGTACTTTGAAAGGCATCGCATGTTGTCGACTCGGCGGCGCATAATTTCTTGCGGTAGCAACACTTTTTTCTTGTGTGACGAATTCGCTCACTGTCGGCTTGCTCGCATGATTCGGTCGTACACTTTGCAATGCATCTTCTAAACGATGATGAATAAAGTCATGCACCAATCGACTTTCGCGAAAGCGCACTTCATGCTTCGTGGGATGCACATTCACATCGACTTGATGTGGTGGAATTTCTAAAAATAACACATACGCAGGATGTCGATCACCATATAACACATCATGATATGCTTGACGTACCGCATGATTCACTAACTTGTCACGCACCATCCGGCCATTGACATAAAAATATTGCAAATCTCCTTGCGCACGCGAAAACGTGGGCAATGCAATCCAACCCGTTAACTTTAACTCGGTCGCCTCAGCTTCAATTTTGATAGCATTTTCAATAAACGCTCTGCCGCATAAACTTTCAATGCGCTGCTCGCGTTCAATGTCTGAAAAAGCAGCCAAATAATGACGAATGACTTTGTGATTGTGTTTTAAGTTTAATGAAACCGAAAAACGACTTAAGGCAATGCGTTTCACGAGTTCATCAATGTGTTCAAACTCCGTTTTCTCTGTGCGTAAAAATTTTTTACGGGCGGGTGTATTAAAAAATAAATCGCGAATTTCGATCGTAGTACCCACAGGGTGAGCAGCGGGTAACAATGCAGGTGCACCTGCGATACCTTCTGCGGTGATTTGCCAACCGGGCTGATCGTTGACAGCAGATGATAAAGACAAACGTGACACCGAGCTGATACTCGCTAACGCTTCTCCGCGAAAACCCAACGATAAAATTTTTTCCAAGTCATCTAAGCGCGTAATTTTACTGGTTGCATGTCGATCTAACGCCAATGCCAAATCTTCTGGATGAATTCCCGATCCATTATCTCTGACCCGAATGAGACGCGCACCCCCGCCTTCAATTTCTAAATCAATTTGAGTGGCTCCTGCATCTAAACTATTTTCAATTAATTCTTTTACCACCGACGCGGGGCGCTCAATGACTTCACCCGCTGCAATTTGATTCGCTAAAATTGTACTTAATCGTTGAATACGCATTTACACACCCATTGCGGAATAATTTTTAAAATAATTTTGAATTCCTACAAAAAGCGCTTGGGCGATTTGCTGTTGATAGCGCGAGTCACCCAATCGATCTTCTTCTTCCCGATTGGAAATAAAACCCGTCTCTACCAAGATAGAAGGAATATCTGGCGATTTCAACACCACAAAGGGCGCTTGCTCTACATGCGGATAATGTAAATCAGTTACATTTCGCATCGTATGTAAAATGGTTGTGCCTAAACGCAAACTATCGGTAATCGTCGCTGTTTGTGCTAAATCGATTAATACAGAACGCAACAAATAACTTTGGTCCCCTAAGCCACGCAAATTGACGCCGCCTAATTCAGAGTAATTATCGCGTTTCGCCAACCAACGTGCTGCTTCAGTGGTTGCACCGTGTTGGGATAACGCATAAATTGAAACCCCTTTAGCTTGATTGTTAAAGTAAGAGTCCGCATGAATTGCCACAAATAAATCACCATTCCCTTTGCGCGCAAAATGCAATCGACCCCGCAATGGCACAAAATAATCGCCGGTGCGCGTCATGACCGCATGCATCGTAGGTTCGCGATTAATTCTCTCTGCTAATGCTTTTGAGATGGCTAATACGACATTTTTTTCTCGGGTTCCACCTTCGCCAATTGCACCGGGATCTTTTCCACCATGACCCGGATCAATCACAACAACAAACTTGCGTGACGGGGTCGGTGTTTTTTCGACGGGGAGCGCCGCCGATTTTTTTCCGGCGGTGGTATTTTGTTGCAGCGCTGCGACGTTTGGCGTGATCACCATTTTTTTCCGTCGCTCTTCAGGACCTTTGATCAAATCGATGATTAACGCCGGATCTTCTGGTCTTGATGCAATGGTGTAATGCATGGGCATCGTCATGTCCAATACCAAACGCACCGTCGCTGCATCCGGGTAACCGACACGCAACGCTTTAATCGCCGGTGAATGAAAATCGATTTTTTTAAGTTGTGCGGTTAATTTTACTTTTGGAAAATCCACCACTAACCGCTCAGGATGATTGAGTAAAAAAATCTTGGCCGGTGCGGATTGATTCAACGCAATCACCATTCGCGTCGCGGAATCGAGTTTGACAAACCGAATCGTGACAATTTGAGTCGATGCGGCGAGGACGATATGAGGTAACACAATCGTCCACAGTAAAAGTTGCCGAATAAGCCAATGCCGTTTATTCATCATAGAGAATTCGCTGTAAAATTTTATTTCCTAATGTCGTTTGGGCAGTCAACGTAACCATGCGGCCCCCAGCAATCTGCTGTATATCATAAAGTAAATCGGCTTTTGGTAACAGCTCGCCGCCATACTCAGGCCATTCAATCAGACAAATCGCCGTGGGTGAAAAATAATCTTGAATCCCCATAAACTCTAATTCGTGCGGATTGCGTACTCGATAAAAATCGAAGTGATAAACCGCTCGCTCATGAATTTCGTAAGGTTCGACTAATGTATACGTCGGACTTTTGACATGCCCTGAATAACCTAATCCACGTAAAAAACCCCGTACAAACGTCGTTTTTCCCGCCCCTAATGGACCCGATAAAAAAACAACACAGCCATTCTCACACGTATTCGCCAATTGCTGGCCTAAGGCCAGCATGGTTTTTTCATCTGCAATCGTGATCTTGATTTCAGCGTTACTCATTAACTATGAATAATTTGTGCTTGAGTGACCACCGTTTTCATTTCCTGAATGACACTCTTAGGTACGACTTTTGAATTCGCCGTGTACACGATGGAATATTGACCATCCGGCATATTAAATACTTTGAAGACTTGCCAGAGCGCATGACCATTTGAACATTTATCGGCGGAAACCATGAAGGTCAATGAATTATCATGTTGTTTGATAATGCGAGTTTCTTTTTTCTGGCATTCTGTTGCAGCAATTGAGCTTTCGACTTCATTCATCGATGCCAATAACGGTGTTTTAATATTATGTCCATAATTAAGATAGAAGCTCTGCTCAGCCGCCAACCCCGTGACATGCTGTGCGCGATACGATTTCGCATACCCTACGGAATCTTGTTCGACACTGACCAACTCCCATCGCTGGGTTTTAGGCATTTTAAACGTAATTCGGTATTTTGAATCATTGGCAGGTTTTATTTCTTTTGTGGTATTCGTGCATGCTGCCATCATGAAACCACAAATCATTAAAAGCATCGTTAACAACCTTGTCATTTCGTCACTCCATATATATATAATTAATCGAAAGCGGTTCCCGCTGAATTCACTATTTGTCGCAAATAAGGCATTAAATCAGAAGCAATCATACCACGTTCTCCTGTTTTTGCAGCTAAATCTGCCGCGAGGGCATGAATTAAAACACCGAGTTGTGCCGCTATTGCAAGGGGTATTTTTTGGCCAAGCAATCCACCCAATACACCACTTAACACATCCCCCATGCCACCCGTTGCCATACCCGGATTTCCTTGTTTGCAAAGAGTGAGTTGTCCTGCAGAATCCAACACGAGACTACCGCTGCCTTTTAAGATAATATTGCCGGAAAATTTTTTCTGCAATTGCTGAATGGCATGTTTGCGATCCGCTTGAATCGCTTGCGTGGTTGTTTGCAACAAGCGCGCTGCTTCACCGGGATGGGGTGTTAAAATCCAATGATTTTTTTGCATGACTTGTTCCGCCAATAGATTTAATCCATCGGCATCGACGACTAATGGCAACGCTTGATCCATCACCGCATGAAATAACATCTGACTCCAAGCAGAGCGTCCCAATCCGGGACCCAACACTAACACCGTTGCGCGTTGAAACAAGGCTTCACACTCTTTTGCTGTGCTGACGCCATGACACATGATTTCCGGACGCGCCACATTTAAACACGCGGCGTGATCAGGATGCGTCGCAACACTCACTAAACCCGCCCCCACTCGCAATGCAGCTTCTGCGGCCAAAAGAACTGCCCCAGAATAACCTACATTGCCGCCAACAATTAAGACATGACCAAAATCACCTTTGTGACTGTCGCGTGCGCGTGGTTTTAAATAATCTGAAAAATGTTTGAGAACTAATTCATCCATGTCAAGCATCCCTCTTGATGAAGCTGAGTAAAATGGTGGTTGCTAAAATTGAACTAACGATACCCAAGGCAAGCAACACAGGTATGTGAACCAGCGGTTCTAGCACCATTTTGCCACCAATAAATATCAATACTAATGCAACACCGTATTTTAACAAATCAAATTGCTTCGCTAAATTAGCCAATAAGAAATAAATAGCTCGCAAGCCTAAAATGGCAAAAATATTAGAGGTGAAAACAATAAAAGGATCCAGCGTAATAGCAAAAATAGCAGGAATACTATCAAACGCAAAAATCAAGTCACTGACTTCAATCAAAATCAACACCAATAACAAGGGCGTTGCATACCATAATGCATTCACTCGAACAAAAAAATTTTCTTGATGATAAATTTCAGTAAAACGTATGCGGCTGCGTAACCACTGATAAATGCGACTTCCTCGTATATCTTTTTCTTCCTCCTGTTTGATAAACATCTTGATACCGATAAAAATCAAACTCAGGCCGAACACATACAATATCCAAAAAAATTCTCTGACCAGCCACGTACCGAGATAAATCATGAGGAATCGCATGACAATCGCGCCCGCCACGCCAAAAAATAAAACCCGGCGTTGATAATCATACGGCACTGAAAATGCTTTGAAGATCATCAGAAAAACAAACATATTATCGAATGATAAGGATTCCTCGATGAGAAATCCTGTCAAAAACTCAAGCGCTTTTTGATTCGCAAATTCGATCGGTTGTGTGTGTAAGAGATAGCGCCATAATCCCAGATTAAATAGCAATGCGCATGCAATCCAAATAAATGTCCAACACACGGATTGCCGGATCGTCACTTGCTGTATTTTGACACCGCGAGAAACAAACAGATCAATTGAGATGACAATCGCCACTAAAGCAATGAAGCTGATCCAGAGAACAGGCTCTTGGATTGAATGCATCCCTGCGTCGACCCTAACCATCACTCAAATTCAAAAAATTATCGCGATAATATCTCAGCTCATCAATGGATTCGCGAATATCATCCAACGCCAAATGTTTTGATTCTTTCTGCACACCCGCATACACACGCGGCGCCCAACGCAATGCTAATTCTTTTAAGGTGCTCACATCCAACAACCGATAATGAAAATATTTTTCTAAACTGGGCATGTAACGATATAAAAACCGTCGATCCTGGTAAACACTGTTACCGCACATCGGCGATTTACCTGCCGGAACATATTGTTTTAAGAAATCGATCGTTGCGGCTTCCGCCTCAGCTTCTAACACATCACTGGCTCGCACTCGGCTAACCAAACCCGATCCATTATGTTGTTTGGTATTCCAGGCATCCATTTTTTGCAGCAAGCCATCGGACTGATGCACGGCAAAAACAGGGCCTTCCGCAACAACATTCAAGCGAGAATCCGTGACAATGGTCGCAATTTCAATAATGCGTTCCTTTTCTGGATCCAATCCAGTCATTTCCATATCAATCCAAATCAAGTTGTCTGAGTTATATGATGACATGCGCGTATCCTAAAAGAAAAAAACAGTTTAACAGGCCTTGCGCCTGTATTAAAATCTTTTGAAACTCTAAGGATTCTTCTCAATGCTTCAAACATCCATTGCAATCTTCATCGCTTATTTATTTGGTTCCATTTCCAGTGCAATTGTTGTTTGCAAGGTCATGGGCTTGCCTGATCCACGCCAAGAAGGCTCATGCAATCCCGGTGCGACGAATGTCTTACGCCTCGGTGGCAAAAAGGCTGCCATCATTACACTGCTGGGTGATGTGATAAAAGGCGTCATTCCTGTTTTAGCTGCAAAATTATACGGATTAGATACACTTAGCCTTTGTCTAGTCGCCTTTGCTGCTTTTATAGGACATTTGTATCCTATTTTTTTTCGCTTTCAAGGTGGCAAAGGAGTCGCCACTGCATTTGGCTGTTTAGTTGCTTTATCTTGGCCAGTCGGTGTTGCGCTAGTTGTCACTTGGCTGTTGGTCGCATTCGCATGTCGCTATTCTTCTCTAGCCGCTCTCATTGCCGCCGTCTTAGCACCCGTATTCACCTGGTATTTTACCAATCTCACTTATACTCTCATGGTTTGCGTGATGAGCTTATTGTTGATTTATCGGCATCGCACTAATCTGCGTAAGTTGTGGGAAGGGAAAGAAAGCAAGATCGGTAAGAAATCACTTTAAATCAGACAGCAACCACCGAGGATGCACCTGCACTTGCAAATCCGTGTGCTCGCCTCTCAATAATCGCTGGCAACCCACATAAGCAATCATTGCGCCATTATCCGTGCAAAATTCTTGTCGCGGAAAATACACCTGACCATTTTCTTTTTTTAACAGCTCAGTTAATGCAAGACGCAATGCATGGTTGGCACCCACGCCGCCCGCCACGACCAAGTTTTTCCATCCGGTTGCGTGCAATGCGCGACGGCATTTTATGACTAACGTATCCACAATGGCGGCTTGAAATGCATGCGCAATGTCTCGACGCGTTTGTTCATCGTTGACATTTTCAGTGATTGTATTCGCTGCAAAGGTTTTTAACCCACTAAAACTAAAATCTAACCCAGGACGATTAATCATCGGCCGCGGAAAATGAAACCGACCCGGCGTCCCTTGCTCTGCAAGAGCCGCGAGTGCTGCACCACCCGGATAACCCAGCCCCAATAATTTTGCTGTCTTATCGAATGCTTCACCGACTGCATCATCTACTGATTCACCTAAAATAGTGTAATGACCAAACTCAGTGACTTTAACCAATTGCGTATGTCCACCGGATACCAATAACGCGACAAAGGGAAATGTCGGCGGCTCAGGCTCCAACATGGGCGCTAATAAATGACCTTCCATGTGATGCACTGCAATCGTTGGAATATTCCAAGCAAATCCAATGCTTCTGCCCAGCGTTGCGCCGACTAAGAGTGCTCCCACTAAACCCGGGCCTGCGGTATAAGCGATACCTTGTATATCAGTTGGTTTCAACTGAGCATCCGCTAAAACGGATGTAATGAGAGGAATCGTTTTACGAACATGGTCACGCGAAGCCAGCTCAGGCACGACACCGCCATAGTCAGCATGCAACGCCACTTGACTATATAAAGCATGCGCAAGCAACCCTCGTTCAGAATCATAGATGGCAACACCCGTTTCATCACAGGATGTTTCGATACCTAAAACACGCATTAAATGACCTCTCTATTACGACCACGGCAAAGAATAGGCATTCCGGTTTTATTGTGCAACTTTCTTTGCATTTCTGATAATTACCGATTAGAATTGCCATTCTTCGTAAATAGTGGATGGAGTATAGTAACAAATATGCCAAGTATACGCGTAAAAGATAATGAAGTATTCGAAGTCAGCTTACGACGTTTTAAACGTCTTTGCGAAAAAGCCAGCATTCTTGCTGATCTGCGCCGTCATGAATTCTATGAAAAACCCACATGGAAGCGTAAACGTAAAAAAGCGGCTGCCGTCAAACGTTTTCAGAAAAAACAAATGCGCGAAATTAGCGCTGCCGAAAAAGATAAACGTAAATAAGATCAAGCCAATACAATCTAAGGGCACCTTGTAATGACAGCCTCAGCGATTAAAGCAAAGATCCAAGAAGACATGAAAACTGCTATGCGTAGCCAAGAGAAGGAACGCTTAGCAACCATTCGTCTTATTATGGCGGCTTTCAAGCAACGTGAAGTGGATGAACGGATCGAATTAACCGATGAGCATGTTCTCAGCATTTTAGACAAAATGATGAAACAGCGCCGTGAATCCATTGCCCAATTTGAAGTAGCCCAGCGCGATGATCTCGTCCAAAAAGAAACCGCTGAATTAGCTATTATCCAAAGCTATTTACCCACTCCATTCTCGGCCGCTGAAATTGAGAGCTTAATTGACGCCGCCATTCAAGAGACGGGTGCCACAACCGCTCGCGATATGGGCAAAGTCATGGGAATCATCAAACCCAAACTGCAAGGCCGGGCTGATATTGCGGCCGTGAGCAATCAAATCAAGCAACGTCTTTCTGCGTAATTCACGTACCGTCATTGCGAGGAGCGTTTTTTGCGACGAAGCAATCCAGTTTTTGATTCTTAGTAAGTCTAAAACTGGATTGCTTCGTCGCAAAAAACGCTCCTCGCAATGACGGAAGACGGAAGCGGGAATTATGCAACAACTTCCTTTGAAAAAGAGGGAACAAGGGGGCTTTGTATAAAAAGCAACACTCATTTAACCAGAAAGAAGCAACCTTTTTTAAATCACTCATCTTTACAACAAAACACACAAACATACCCAACTAAACCACCCACAACAATTATATTCTCTCTTCCACCAGATCAGGCTATGATACCCCCCATGACCGACCACATCCCCCGAGAATTTATTCAACTGCTCATCAGCAGAATTGAGCTCGTCGATTTAATTGACGAGCGTGTTCCTCTGCGCAAAAAATCCAGCAACAATTATTTTGCCTGCTGCCCTTTCCATAATGAAAAATCCCCTTCGTTCTCTGTCAGTCAAAATAAACAGTTTTATTACTGCTTCGGCTGCGGCGCGCACGGCAATGCCATCGATTTTTTACTCCAATTCGATCGGTTAGAGTTTCGCGAAGCCGTTGAAACACTCGCCCGTCGAGCCGGAATGGAAATTCCCTTAGAATCCAGAAAATCCGATAAACCTGTCGTCTCAAGTAATCTCTATGAGTTAATGACTGAAGCCGCACAGTTTTATCAACAACAATTAAAACAGTCATCCATCGCCATCGACTATTTAAAACAACGCGGCTTATCCGGCACGATTGCCAAGGACTTTGGCGTGGGTTATGCCCCTCCAGGCTGGGATGCCGTTTTGCAGCAGTTAGGTAAATCCGCGGCGTTGAAGCAACAATTATTTGAAGCAGGCATGCTAATTAAAAAAGATGAGGGGGGTTATTATGATCGGTTTCGTGATCGCATCATGTTTCCAATTTTAGATAGACGAGGCCGCGTCATTGGGTTTGGTGGACGCATCCTCAACAAAGGCGAACCGAAATATTTAAATTCACCAGAAACCCCTATTTTCCAGAAAGGTCATGAGTTATATGGCCTGTATCAAGCCTTACAAATCCATCGACAACTTGCACGCGCTGTCATTGTCGAAGGTTATATGGATGTGATCGCCCTCTTCCAACACGGCGTCACCTATGCCATGGCAACACTCGGCACGGCAACAACCGCAAATCATCTCCAACGTTTATTACGATATACCCCCGACATTATTTTTTGTTTCGACGGTGACCAAGCCGGTCGCACCGCTGCTTGGCGAGCATTATTGGTCATGTTGCCCCTCATGCATGATGGTATCCAAGTACGTTTTATGTTTTTGCCAGATGGCGAAGACCCGGATACCTTAATTCGTCAAGAAGGGAAAGAAGGCTTTGAACAACGCATGCAACAAGCTGCGACACTCTCTTCATTCTTTTTCCAAAATTTAGCCGCTCAATCGGATTTAAGTAACATGGATGGCCGTGCTCGTTTTGCCAACTTGGCGAATGAGCATCTGAACGATTTACCAGACGGTATTTTTCGCCAAATGATGTTGGCTGAATTAGCGAAACGCGCCCAAATTAACCATCTTGCGCCCCTAGCAAAAGGTAAAAAAATAACCAGAGCCATCCCGGCTAATTTAAAAGCGCGCTCTCCCTCCACCTTACGCTTAGCCATTATTCTCTTGATTCAACAACCCTCGCTGGCTGAGCATCTTACCGAGCCATTACCGTCGCTTGACATTCGTGGTTATGAGTTATTTTGTGAAATCATAGAGTTAGCCCGAAAAATGCCGGGGTTGAGCACGGCGGGCGTCTGTGAACATTGGCGAGACCGACCAGAAAGTGAAATTATCACGAAACTTGCCTATACTCAGCATATGGTTCCAGAGTCCGGCATGACAGAAGAGTTTCTCGGCGCAGTAAAACAATTGCGCAAATTAGGCCACGAACAATTGATTAAACAGATTTTAGCGAAAGCATCGCAAACGGAATTAACGGCTGCTGAAAAGCAGGAATTGCATGAGTTAATTAGCAGTAATAAATAATTATTGTTCAATAGCTAAAACAATCAGTATAATCGTGGGTTACGTTCTAACACAATACTACATAGGTTATAGAGCATATGGATCAAGAGCAACAACGGTCACGTTTAAAAGAACTCATCGCTCGCGGTAAAGAGCAAGGCTATTTAACTTACGCAGAAGTCAACGATCACTTACCACCCGACATCGCCGACCCCGAACAAATTGAAGATATCATCAGCATGATCAATGACATGGGTATTCGTGTTGCCGAAGTGGCACCCGATGCGGAAGAGTTATTGCTGGCTGATAATGAAGCAACGGATGAAGTGGCTGCCGAAGAAGTGGCGACTGCACTTGCATCGGTTGACAGTGAATTTGGCCGCACGACAGATCCAGTCCGTATGTATATGCGTGAAATGGGCAGTGTGGAATTGCTCTCACGTGAAGGTGAGATTGCCATTGCGAAGCGAATCGAAGAAGGCATGAACCAAATGCTAACAACGCTTGCTTCACAACCCCAAATGATTGCTGAAGTGCTCCATGACTATAGCCGCGTCGAACGCGGTGATTTGCGTTTAAGCGATATTATCAGTGGTTATATCGAACCGATTAATTTCGCTGAAGAAACCCCAGTCGAAAAAGAAGTCGTTGCAGTGATTGAAGAAGAAGATGAAGAAACTGGCGACGGCACCGGTGGTGATTTTCTCGATGAAGAAACAGGCCCGGATCCAGAAGTTGCGCGCGAGCGGTTTGGTGAATTGCGCAACTTATACGACGAAACCATTGCGTTAGAAAAAAAGCATGGTGTTACGCACAAAAAAGCAGTCAAGAAACGCGAAGACTTATCCAAATACTTCATGGAAATTAAATTGGCGGCACGTCAATTTAATAAGTTATCACGCAAAATGCGCAGCTTGCTTGATGAAATTCGTTCACAAGAACGTTACATCATGAACTTGTGTGTGAACAAAGCGAAGATGCCACGCAAAGCATTTATCAGTGCATTTTTGAATAATGAAACCAATTTAGATTGGTTTGTGCCAAGTGAACACAAAGGTAAAAGTTATTTAGCCGATATTAATAATTTATTATCCGATATTTCACGCTCACAAAAGAAATTAATCACCTTGCAAGAACAAATGAAAATGTCGATTCACGAAATTAAAGAAGTGAATCGCCGCATGTCGATTGGTGAAGCGAAAGCGCGTCGTGCGAAAAAAGAAATGGTTGAAGCAAACTTACGTTTAGTGATTTCAATCGCGAAAAAATACACTAACCGTGGTTTGCAATTTTTGGATTTGATTCAAGAAGGCAACATTGGTTTGATGAAAGCGGTTGATAAGTTTGAATATCAACGGGGTTATAAATTTTCGACGTATGCAACTTGGTGGATTCGCCAAGCCATCACCCGTTCGATTGCCGATCAAGCACGCACCATTCGTATTCCGGTACATATGATTGAAACCATTAACAAATTGAATCGTATTTCGCGCCAAATTTTGCAAGAAACCGGTCTTGAACCCACGCCAGAAGAATTGAGCAAGCGCATGGATTTACCGGAAGATAAAATCCGCAAAGTGTTAAAAATTGCGAAAGAACCAATTTCGATGGAAACACCGATTGGTGATGATGAAGATTCGCATTTAGGTGATTTTATCGAAGACGTCGAATATTTTATCGCCAATCGAATCAGCAACCAGCAGTGGTTTATCTGAAGCGACGCAAAAAATCCTAAACACCTTAACACCGCGCGAAGCGAAAGTATTACGCATGCGTTTTGGTATTAACATGAATACGGATCATACGTTAGAAGAAGTTGGCAAACAATTTGACGTAACCCGTGAACGTATCCGTCAAATCGAAGCAAAAGCCTTACGCAAACTGCGCCACCCTTCCCGCTCGGAGCAATTACGTAGCTTTTTAGAAGATCAAGATTGATTTATTTGTCACTCTCTTCCCGCGGATTAAGCAAGCCCGCGGGAAGTTTATTTTCTCACCCATAGCACTCGTTTAAAGAAAGTCCCGCGTAAAGTAAGAAAAAACTGTCATCCTGAAAAAGGCTGTCATCCTGAGCGCTTTAAGAGAGGGCTGTCATCCTGAGCGCTTTTCGCTCCGAAGGATCTCCCTATATAGTAGTGAAATGTTTAGGAATATCTCCAGCAAAACATCTGCCATTTGCGGGAGATCCTTCGGAGCGAAAAGCGCTCAGGATGACAGCCCTCTCTTAAAGCGCCCAGGATAACAGCTCTTTCTTAAACGCATCCAGAATGACAACCATTCCTTAACCACTAACACCCCAAACACTATTAATCCCTCCCCAATCTTTATCCACAAAACAGCATAATTTCCACTATTCCCCCCAATCATTTTATGATGACAAACCAAACAAACCCTGTGTATACTTATCCGCTCAAAAGCTCGGGCCCATAGCTCAGTTGGTTAGAGCAGAAGACTCATAATCTTTTGGTCCTAGGTTCAAGTCCTAGTGGGCCCACAATATAATCATGCAGTTAGCCAAAAAAGAAGCGAGAAACGCCAAAATTGGGGTGCTGCTGGGACACTTCGTGACAATAAATAATAATAAAATAGATTCATCACATTTAACTATTTAGGTATAAACTTAACATATAAGGTGATGAGGGTCAGTTATGAAAAAATTAGACAAAATAGCTAAATTTCTAGAAGGGATTGCCTCAATTATTTCTTTATATCCTCAAAAAAATAACCATAAGATAACCCTACCAACCTCTTCTGTCTGCTCCTCATTAAAAAACGACTGGGAAAAGATTGGCCTAAACATGTGGCATGTTTATAGCAGAACAATCGAATTGCAGCAATTGGAAGCAAAACATCATAGGATCAATAATGAACGACTCGAAAAATATCCAACACGGCACATCTAAGCAAATGCAATCAGGCCAAAACCATTCAAAGACAGTGATCGCCCAATTCTCCTCCCCCTGTCACACAGGCTACTTGCTGACTTGATCGGAATCATAAGAGAGTCAACCCCGACCTAATTATTGCTTGTAATTTGAGGTCACAAATTGCGACCTCAAAAAATCACGCTCTTCTTGAATCACTAAAATTCATTGATTTAATTATTATTATGCATAAATAACATCAAATTTGGCCGGGGCTTTTCGACTCTTCGGTTTTTGATGCACTACAATTTTAACATCCTGGTCTAATTTATTTAAAAACTCAATTAGTCTTTCAATTGAGAATTCTTTTAAACGACCACGCGATAAAGCAGATATTTTTGGTTGATTGATTCCAAGCACTTCTGCTGCTTCAATTTGTTTTAATTTTCTCTTCTCAATAATTTTATTAATGGTAAGAGCGAGCTCAGCCTTAACTAATTTTTCCCTGGCATCTTGAAAACCCAAGTCGGCAAATACATTTCCGCTGCTTTCAGTGGCTTTAATGTTAGTAGGCATATTATTTCCTCTCTTCATATAACTGTTTAGCATCTCTCAAGCGTCGCTTAATTAAATCAATTTCTTGTTTAGGGGTTGCAATGCCACGTTTTGACTTCTTTTGAAAACAATGCAGTACATAAATAATATCACCGAGCTTTAATGCATAAACAGCACGATAGGTATTAGAATCCACATCAGAAACAATCTCCATCACGCCAGGAGCAATACCCTTTAATGGCTTAGCATTCTTTGGCTTATAGCCTTCTTGAGCTTCATGTAAGGCATAACCAATTTCATCCATTGCATCTTCTGGAAACTCCCTTAAATCCTCTAGAGAACTCCCAACCCAAACAAGTTTCTTCATATCATTATATCCTAGTTTTGGGATATTTTAAACATCCCTATTTCTCTTATCTAGCTTCATTTCCATCAAACCACAGCGGATTCTGCGGCTTCCTCTTGATTAATCGAAGTTTTTCCTTCGTCTGTCTTCTTCATACCCATCAAGCTCATTAACCGATCTGTAATCATTTGCATAGGCATAGGCATAGGCATACGCAATCGCTCAGCATCAATCACTATGTATCCTGCTGTGACATCTTGATTCATCTTATGATTTAACAAGCGCTTCAAAGCATAGGCGGGGATATCTAGACTTTCGGCGATTGTAATGAACGTGCGACGGAGATCATGCAAAGTAAATTTGATGCCTGAGGCGCTAATAACTTTACCCATCGCTTTGCGAGGCTCCCCAACATAGCCTGTTTTGCCTTCACCCGGAAAAATGTATTTGTCGGAAGCATTCAATTGCCGAGACTTTAACATTTGATAAAGAAAATCAGACAAAGGCAAAACATGTTGTTGATGATTTTTGGTATCTAATATCGTCAACGTTTTAGCTCTAAAGTCGATTTGATCCCACGTTAATCACACCCCTTCTTCTCGCCTCAATCCGGTAAATAAAATCAGCAAGTAGCCCGTGTGAAACATGGGGTTTTTAAGCTGCTTTAAACAAACAACAAGGAATATGAACGTGGAAGGATATTAAGATCAGCTCGGGAAAAATCAGAAAAATAAAGTGCCCGTGATGCCATCAAATGAGATTGGCGCTCCTGAAAACAGGATTAAATGCTACCAAGTAGCTTGTTCTGACGCCCTGGAATTACAAATCTCTTATCCAGTTACTTGAACCAGAGGTCATCACGGACTGGTACAGTTTAATAAATTTTGACTTTTTATCAAGAAAAAATCTTGTGTATGAGGAAAATGTTGGGTTTCGCTGACGTGTATAGACCGACTACATAGGTACGCTCAACCCAACCTACGTGACTCCAATGGCAGTTGCTACGTGACTAGGGGGCGAATTGTCTAACACACCAATCGCGCCACAATTCCGTGAAGAGATCACCTTCTCGGTATCATCGCGCGGGATGACACCGAATTTTAAACTCGCATTAAGAATTAGCTCTAATCAAGGTTGATTTTCTAAGAACCAAATATTACTATAGCGCAGTCAACCAAAGCCAACACTGTATTACTTACCGACCGCCCATTCAACGTGCACTAGCCTATAGAAAATTCTTTGCGAATATTGAAATCGCAAAAATCCTTATCGAAAAATATAATAACGTAATAGCATGGATAAAAATTAGTATGATGCAAAATGAAGCTCTAAATTTATTAAAAATGGGTAAAAATGTTTTTCTAACGGGTGCCGCTGGTTCAGGCAAAACCTATTTGTTAAATCAATATATTCGTTATCTTAAAACCAACCATGTCAAAGTCGCTGTGACTGCATCGACTGGCATTGCAGCAACACATTTACAAGGTACCACTATCCACTCATGGTCTGGAATTGGGGTGAAGAACCATCTAACGGATAAAGATTTGGATAAACTACTTGTCCACAGATCGAATCAAACGCAATTACATAAAAACTAAAGTGCTCATCATCGATGAAATATCCATGCTACATCACTACCAGCTTGACATGGTGGATACAATCGCTCGTTATATTCTAAATCGTGAAGAAGCATTTGGTGGTATTCAAGTTATTTTGTGTGGCGACTTTTTCCAATTACCACCTGTCTCTTCTACTCTTATTACGGACTCTCCTTTTGCTTTTGAAGCCGTTGCTTGGAAAAAAGGGGATTTTCATGTTTGTTATTTGCATGAGCAACATCGTCAAGGCAACGACCCACTGTTAAGCATTTTAAATGATATACGCAATGGTACCGCAGGTGAACATACCAAAATTCCTTTGCGTACACGTTACAAAAAAGAACCGCAAGGCACAACAAAAGCCACTAAATTATATTCGCGCAATATTAATGTTGAAGCAATTAACGAAAATGAATTAGCGACTCTTCCGGGTGAAGAAAAATCATTTTTGATGACCAGCAAAGGGTTTAGCGCATTAGTGGATGGGCTGCGAAGAAGCTGCCTAGCGCCAGAAAAGTTAAAACTTAAAATTGGTGCTGAAGCGATGTTTGTGAAAAATGATTCGACAGGTCGATATGTGAATGGCACGCGCTGTGTTGTCCTGGATTTTGATGAAGAGGATGAAGGCTGGCCTATCGTTAAAACATATGATGATAAAACGATTACGGCTTACCCTGAGGAATGGAAATATGAAGAAAATGGCATCGTGCGCGCAACGCTGTCACAAGTTCCGCTTCGGCTTGCGTGGGCAATCACCATTCATAAAAGTCAGGGAATGACGCTTGATGCCGCAGAGATAGATTTAGGCGATGCATTCGAGCCAGGCATGGGTTATGTTGCACTTTCAAGAGTGCGCAGTTTGTCGGGTTTAAAACTGATGAACCTCAATGAAATGGCGTTGAAAGTGCATCCTGCAATTCTTTTGCAAGATAAACATTTTAAGGATCACTCAGCGGCTACCGTGAACTATTTGCAAACCATCTCTGAAAAAGAGTTAGCACAGCTTCATCAACAAACATTGCGAGATCGTTTTGATGGCAGCGCAACAAAAACAACACGAAGAACTACCGCTAAATCAAAAATTCCGACCCATATCACTACGTTGCAAATGGTTAAAGAAAAATTATCCATTGAATCCATTGCTGAAAAACGTGCGCTCTCCAAGGGAACAGTCCTATCTCATATAGAAAAGCTTAAAGGGTTAAAATTGATTGACTCTTCTGCTCTGTCATATTTTAAAGACTTACTGCCCGAAGAAGAGTTTGAGATTATTTTGGCAGAATTAAAACAATCCATCGATGGAAAACTTACTCCAATTTACGATAAATTTGCTGGAAAATATTCTTATGCCAGTATTCAACTGGTCAGATTATTTTTGCATTAATACCTTATGAACCCGCCCATCATCAACCAACGGAACCACATTATCCGCTAACAAAACACCATCCAACAATATGCCATCACTCGAAGCAGCGCGCAGAACAGAAATTTTATATAACGTGCTACCAAAATAATAATCCACGCTATAATCATCCCATTCATCAGGAAGTCTAGGCGTTAAACGTAATTGTTTACCCTCTTCTAATTGCACGCCTAATAACGTTTCCGTTATCAAACGATATAACCAACCGGCTGAACCGGTATACCAACTCCAACCGCCGCGACCAATATGCGGCGCCACACTGTAAACATCACCCGCAACAACATACGGCTCAATTTTGTAACGATTCATTTCTATCACATCACAACCGTGATTAATGGGATTCAAAATGCGAAAAAGTTGCCATGCAAGTTCTCTTTCGCCTAATTCAGCAAACGCCATTGCTGCCCAAATGGCGCCGTGTGTGTATTGACCGCCATTTTCGCGGATACCAGGCACATATCCTTCAATATAACCGGGATTCGGCGTGAATTTATCGAAAGGTGGATCGAGCAATTTCACTAAACTATCCGATACATTTACTAAATTCTGATAAAGCGCCGTCATCGCTTCTTTAGCACGCTCAAGATTAGCAGCGCCTGATAAAACTGACCAACTCTGCGCGATTGAATCAATTCGGCATTCACTATTCTTCGCAGAGCCAAGCGGTGTACCATCATCAAAATAAGCGCGTCGATACCATTCACCATCCCAACCCTGTGCGTCTAATTGTTGTTGTAATTGCTGACGTTCTGCATCACATTTTTCTGCAAATGCTTGATCACCGTAACGCACTGCAAGTGGCGCAAAATGTTTAAGTACGCTATACAAGAAAAATCCTAACCACACACTTTCACCGCGCCCTTCCCTACCTACCCAATTCATCCCATCATTCCAATCGCCAGAACCCATCAGCGGCAAACCATGTGCGCCAAATTTTAAACCATTGTTAATCGCACGCACAGCATGTTGATATAAACTCACTGCTTCATTGCCTATTGTCGGCAATTCATAATAAGATTCTTCATCCGCGTTTAAAGGTCGTCCTTGCAAGAAAGGAATTTTTTCATCGAGAATAGCGCTATCACCTGTTGTTTCAATATAACGACAAATGGCAAATGGCAGCCATAAATAATCATCCGAACAACGCGTACGAACGCCTCGATTTTGTGGAGGATGCCACCAATGCTGTACATCACCTGCTTCAAACTGATGCGCAGCACAAAGTAAGATTTGCGCGCGAAATAATTGCGGTGCAATGTGCGGCAATGCCATCACATCTTGCAATTGATCACGAAAACCAAATGCACCACCGGATTGATAATACCCTGTGCGTCCCCATAATCGGCTAGATAACACCTGGTAAATCAACCAACCATTCGCTAACAAATTCATCGCCAGATCTGGCGTTTTTACTTGTGCGACCTTGAACATTTGCTGCCAAGATTGCCGAACAGTCGCTAACGCATTTTGTGCTGCCAGTTTGTCATGATAGCGTTCAGCAAATGCTTCTGCCTCTTGCCTTGTTTGCCCGGCACCTAAGGTAAATAAAATTTCCCGCGTTTGATTTTCCGCTAAATCAAATATGAGTTGAATCGCACTACAAGGATCGAGTCCAGCACCCACGCGTCCTGATAAACACTTCCGTTTCAATGCAGCCGGTTGACGATGTGATCCATTGCGTCCGAGAAATTCGATTCGATCACACGTGACGGTGCGAGACGTCAAACCAAGATGAGTCGTTGCCGCAGCAAAAAATCCAGTCCGTTCGCCCCACTCTTTATTGTAATGATTCTCTGCCAACAAAACGCCGCTGGATGAAAGTGCTGTGATGACATACGGTGCATTTTTGGCACGCAAATCACCCAATACCCACTCGACATAACCCGTGGCAGATAATTGACGAGAGCGCATCGAGTCATTGCGTATTTTTAAAATAGCAAACTTAATCGGCGCATCCGATGCTACATAAATCCATAATTCGGAATGAATGCCATCTTGAAAATGTTCGAAGACACTGTAACCAAAACCATGTCGCGTTTGATAATCCCCTCGTCCACGACACGGTAATGCGGTGGGTGACCATACAGTACCTGTTTCTTCATCACGCAAATAAAATGCTTCGCCTGCGGAATCTTGCAGAGGATCATTCTCCCAAGGCGTCAACCGAAATTCGTGCGCATTGTCAATCCAGCTATACCCTTGCCCGCTTTCAGAAACCAGCGTGCCAAACGTAGGATTCGCCAAAATATTTACCCAAGGCGCAGGCGTCGAGACATTTTCCGTCAATCGAATCACGTATTCGTCACCGGCCGGTGTGAAGCCACCTAATCCATTAAAGAAAAGTAAATCAGTTGGCAGTGCAGGCATCGATTGAGAAAGAAAACTACGCGGTTTACGCACATTCAACAGTGGCATCACAGGTGGTGTTACCCGGCGGCGACTCAATTGCTCTTGCAACGTACCCCGTGTGTCCGAAAGAATAACCCGTGCAACAGATTGCAATAAAATACGATCCTCTAATGGCACTTGTTCCGCAACACGCACCACAATATTACCTGCATGATCGCCAACTGAATTACTCGTCACTAAACTCATGATTTGATCGTGTAATGTTTGTCGGTAGCTCATACGCTCTTCATTTAAAATGACAATATCGACCATCAACCCTTTACGTCGCCAATAAGCTTGTGCTTGAATTAATTGCTGAACCAATTCAATGTTTTCTGCATCTTCAATATGCAATAGCACAATCGGTAAATCACCTGAAATAGAATAACCCCACAGACTGGATTGACCCTGTTGATTGCTGGCAAGAATGTTAGGTGCTGCACGTCGTGCATTGCTGGTATAAATAATCGCGCTCGCCAATTTCCCATAAAGTTGTGCATTGGCTTCAGAAATATTGAGATGATGCAAAAGAACTTGGCCGTGCGTCCATGTTAAACCAAAAATTCGATCCGCTAAATGTTTGTCCTGATATTTTTCGACTAGCGCAATACACTCATTTTGCGTATCAGCGATCCCGGTGAGAAGATCAAATGTCACCAACGCATTCGGTTCAAGTGTCACACGACAACGAATTGCAATAATAGGATCGAGAACCGCACCCTGTGTATTCGAAAGATCACCTGACTCGATCATCGCCAGAGGTTCTGCTGGCGTACGACCCCGTCCAATAAACCGCGCCCGGTCTGTTTCAAAAGACAAGGTATAAGGCCGCTCACTGTAAACATTCAGCAAATGACAGAGCCACGGCGAACGTTGCGCCGGATCAAGCGGTCGACGAGTCGCTAAAATAGCGTGTTTTTCTGCTAAAATTTCTGTTTTTACAAATAAATTACTAAAGGCAGGTTGAGCAATATCTGCCGTTTGTGGTGCCAAAACAACTTCGCCGTAACTGGTAAATTCAATGGTACGACGAATTTTGGCGCGATTATGAATGCGTAAGCGGCGCAATTCCATATCATCTTCGGGTGAGACAACAACCTCGGTACGCATTTGTAACAACTTTTCACTGCGCGAGAATTCTGCATGGGCTTCTGAAAAAGTGCATTTGAAATCTTCCGCACTGCCAGCCGTTGGCTGATAACTCGATGACCAAAATTCGTTGGTGGCAACATCACGTATATAACTAAATAATCCCCACTGATCACACGCACTGTCTTCACGCCATCGCGTGACAGCAATATCTTTCCAGCGACTGTAACCACCACCTGCTTGGGTCAAGACGACATGATAATTGTCATTCGATAACAATTGAACTTGCGGTGTACGCGTGCTGGGCGTATTAAATATTCGCATGGATGCTTCAGGACGATTAGACGCTGCATCTTCTTTCGGGGCTTTTGGAATTTGCAAATAAGTTGCCGTTGGTTTGGGAATACGTTCTTGTAACAGGAGTAATGTTGCTTGAAAAAGCGGATCTGCCACAAAACGCTGTTGCATCGGTTGCTGATGCAACAAATAAGAGAAAGCCAAAAAGCTCATTCCTTGATGATGGGTCATGAATGAACGAATAATGACTCTCTTCGTATCCGGCGGCAAACGCGCCGACGTGAAATCAATCGCCTCATAAAAACCATATTTGCCAACAGCATGCTCGCGCGCTAATCGTTGCAAATTAAGACAAGCCGCTTCCGGTGCAACCATCAATGCCATTGCACAAGCATACGGCGCAACGACTAAGTCATCTTCCAGACCGCGTTTCAAACCCAACCCCGGTATTCCAAATGCCCGGTATAAATAATTATATTGCGTATCCACTGCATTGTATCCCGACTCAGAAACACCCCAGGGAACACCGCGTTGTTTACCATACAGCATTTGACGACTCACTGCCGCGTGATAGGTTTGATCTAACAAAGTATCTTCAAAGGTAGGCATGACTAAGAGCGGCATTAAATATTCAAACATCGATCCACTCCATGAAATCAAGATCGGTTCTCTGCCGCTAGAGACTAATAGTCTACCTAATGCAAACCAACTTTCTTGCAACACTTGTCCTTGTGCAATCGCTACAAAAACGCCGAGGCGCACTTCTGAAGACAGTAAATCATAATTACTCTGATCCCGTAGTTGTAAATCTACATTAAAGCCAATCGTCATCAAATGACTGGTTTCTGTATAGAGAAAGCTAAAATCCATCTGCGTGAGAGAAAATAGTTGCTGCGTCAATGTGTCAATCAGTGCTATGCGTTCTTTCGCTTGATCAATAATAACTTTTTGCATTGCATCTGTTGTGGTTAAATGTGCAATATCTCGCAATGTCACAGTGGCTGATATTTCCGGTAATGCAGCAAAAAAATTAATTTCCTCACGCAATGCATTACACTGTGCCAATAAGCTGGCTGACCAGTTAGCCAGTTTCGCGAAGGGTGCACTTGAATCGACCGACAGCGCAGCAATTTTTTCAGCCGCCACACATAAAGTATGACAAGCGGTCGCTGCCGTTGACCAACTCGCAAATGCTAAGCGCGCATCATGCAATAAGTGCCGAAAATCCTGTAATTCTACCGGTTGAGATTTATGTGCCAGGTTTGCTAACACATCCCAGGTATCTTCCAATCCCTCTAAGTAACGCACACTCAATAAAGAATCATCTGGTAACATCAACAAACCTTGACGCAGAGTTAAAAGATGGCCTGCTAAATTGCCGCTATCAACCGTCGACACATAACGTGGCAACAAAGGCGCAAGTGTTTCAGTGCTATACCAGTTATACAAATGACCGCGATAGCGTTCAAGTGTCACCATGGTCTGCAATGCATTCATTGTGCGTTTTAACAATTGTTTAATCGTGACATAGCCAAAATCATATGCGGTTAAATTGGCTAAAAGCGCTAACCCCATATTCGTAGGCGATGTTCTGCGAGCCAATGCTTCCACCGGTTTCTCTTGGTAATTATCAGGTGGCAGCCAATGATTTTCTGCGGTAATAAATGTTTCGAAAAATCGCCATGTTCTGCGTGCCATTCTACGCAAAAAACGAATTTGCACAGGATCCAATTTGGTTTTGACACGTTGAATAGGTCGACTTAACCAACGTGCAAGAAAAGGTGAGGTAAGCCACAGCGTCACCAGCGGCATTGCAAATAATAATGATTCAAATCTCGCATTCGTTATCAAAATCGCACAAGCCGTGATAGCCGCCACTGGACCCAGCCACATCGCTCTCAGCCATGCGGCGAGGGTATCATGAAAACGTTGTTTCGTTGAATCAGAAGCAACCCATTCTAGCAGATGATGTTTTGAAATCATCATGCGCCAACCCGTTCGCAAAATCGCAACAAGACTATAGCCAGCCTCATAAGGTAAGCAGGCTAAATATAAAATCAATTGTCCAGCACCGCGAATTGCTGTCTGTAAAATAGTTGTGACATGCTGAGTGGCCAACATGTCTTTTGGTTTGTGCAGTAATTCCAACACTGTTTTGACAACAGCAGGCGTGATCACAATCAAAAATACAATGCTTAACCAAAAATGTGTCGCCGGTAAAATTGTCCAACTCAATCCGAATAATACCAACAATGCGATAGGCACTAAACTGCGGCGCAAATTATCCAGCAATTTGTATTGTGATAAAAGAGACAAGGGATTGGTAACACGTTCTCCTTGCGTATTGTATACCTTAGAACGTAACCAACCGGCTAATTGCCAATCGCCGCGTATCCAACGAATATGACGTTTTGCATCGGCTAAATAACTACTCGGTGATTTTTCATATAAAGATACATCACTCAAAAAACCAGATCGTAAGAGACATCCTTCTAACAAATCATGGCTCAGAATGCGATTGTCAGGAAAACGCTGTCCCAACACAGATCGAAATAAATCAACATCGTAAATCCCTTTTCCCATAAATGAACCTTCATGGAAAATATCTTGATAAACATCCGAGACAGTCCGCGTGTAAGGATCAATCCCAAAATCACTGCCGCAAAGCTTGACATAACGGGTGAGGCCATGAAGTGGTAATGCTTCAGCGACACGTGGTTGCAAAATACCATATCCTTCCACGACACGTTGCAACGCTGCCACATAACGCGGACGATTGAGCGGGTGCGCCATGGTAGCGACAAATTGATACGCCGATTCACGAGGTAGTTGCGTGTCACTGTCTAGTGTAATGACATATTTTACCTGACTCAGCACATCAATTCGTCCAGCTATCTCAGAAAAATTTGTTTGGCCATCGCCACGTAACAAATTATTTAAATCCATTAATTTGCCGCGTTTGCGTTCTCTGCACATCCAAACATTTTCTGACGGGTTCCACTGCCGTGAGCGATGACAGAGGAAAAAGATATCGCTTTCTGCACGCGGATACTGTTTATTTAATTCTTCAATGCGCTCCCGCACAAGGGACAATAAGACAACATCGTCTGGCATGTTTTCAGTATTTGCATCCGTGAAATCTGTCAATAGCATAAAATGTAAATGCGCATCGCGATTACCGAGATAGCGGACTTCTAATGCTTCAATCAATGAGTCAATCCCAGCCGCATTTTCCAACATCGCTGGCACGACAACCAAGGTGCGAAAAGAGGCTGGAATACCTTTTGAAAAATCCATGCGCGGTAACGGTTGTGGTGTCACCCATAACGTCGCGCCCAAATTGACTAACGACACACCGAGTTGACTGCCACAGACTGCAATCGCAACACCGATCATCCAAAGCCAACTTTGCGCAATATTGTTTTGACTTAAGAGATACAGCAATACAAAAACCAATCCACCTGTTATCAATAAAATACTGCCTAAATAACTCAATAAAGCATGCTGGCTAAAGAAGTGATTCCATTTTTTAGCGAAAGAACGTTGCATACCCAGTTTATTTTCTAACTGGATTAATCCTCTATCAATCAGATAAAAACCGACATGGTATTCGCGAATATAATCAGGATTCGTTTTGTCCTCTGCTGTTAGACTATTCGCCTTATCTCTTGCTAATTGAATAACGCACAATGCAACATCACTCTCAGAGCGCTGACTCTTGCGTGACAACCGTTCGATGACATGTCGATAATGATCACGCGTGCCAAAATCCATTGCCGTATAAGTCGCGCTGGGATCCAGCCGCAATGTTTGCTCAACAATACTCATTGTTTCGATGAAATCTCGCCAATTGACTTCACTTAACCGACGTAAACTTCCAATACAATTACTGACACTGGTTTGATTCGCTGCTTGGAATTTATTTTCATCTTGCACTTGTTGTTCGACAGTCAATCCTTCTTCCGCTAAATGCTGTTCAATCCAATTAAGCGGTAATGTCAACGCAGCACCTTGTAAGCGTCGCGCTAATGCTGCGATAAACGCGCTACTCGTCGGTGGATTTGAACGCGCCATATCAGCAATCACTAAGACAAGTTCTTTTGGCGCTGACACCGCGACTTCAAGCATGCGATCTGCCCAATGATCTGCTAAACTGTGATCATCTCTGTCAGCCACTATCCGTTGACTGTCATGACTCAAATTTTCAATCAGTGCAACCCCTAGCGTAATTGGAATAGCCCATAACTCACCGAGTGTCAGCGGCGTGACACTTTGATAAGCCGCCACAAAACGACTTAAACTATCTAAATTCCAATAACCATCACCGTGTTTAATAATCTCCAATGTAATATCATAAATCCGTGGAAAACCGGGTACACTTCCTGCTAATTGCGGTAATTCTCTGCCGTATCCTTTCGGCAAATAGTGACGAATTGCAAGAATTTGTTCTTGGATTAAGTAATAGTTATCGAGCAACCAATCTCGTGCGGGTGAAAAACCTTCGGCGTGCTTTTTCGTCAACACATCACATGACTGAGTTAAAATTGTTTCGCTGACAGATAATCGTTTTAATAAAATATCTGGCCTTGATTTTTGTGTCAGCGTGTGTGAAAGCGCGAGAGCGATCCCGTGACGCTCCATTTGGTCAGCGTTAAACAACTCTGCCGGAATCGGAGGCTCTACTAATCCCTCCACCGCTGCATGGCTTTTTAAGTGCAGCCAGTGTTGAATACTTGTGATTAACGTTTTGCTATCCATATTAAAATTCAATCCTTTCTATAAAGTTTCGTATCAATGGCACTCGCTTAAGAACTGTCATACCGGAATTTAGTAGCTCTTAACGAGTGCCTTTTGCTCGTTTAGAGCTACTTAATGTCCGGGATCCATCTTCAATTTCCCATTCTCTTGCTTTTTAACTTCGGTGCTTTAAGCAAAATGGATCCCGGACATTAACTGGCGCTAAATTCGCAAAAAGCGCTCATTAAGCGCCAGTAAATTCCGGGATGACAGTTCTTAAGCTAGCGCCATTAGAGTTTCGCATCTAAAACACTATAATTTCTCTGCTAAAATCCAATTGGTTGCATCCGTCAATGAACTTGCCGTGTAATCAGCAGAAGGTTCCGGTATTATTTGGTTGGCATAATTGCGATTAATCCAAATTGTTTTGCAGCCTGCATTTTGGCCTGCTTTAATATCTGACCAACGATCACCAATCATATAACTCGATCCTAATTCAATTGCGTATTGCTTTGCAGCACTGATTAGCAGACCGGGTTTCGGTTTGTAGCAATCGCTATTTTCGACATAACAAATAAAAACAGCATCCAGTGACAAATCACAACGAATTTTATGATAGATAGCATCAAGATCAGCCTGGGTCATTAAGCCACGTGCAATATCAGGTTTGTTGGTGACACAAATCAGTAAATACCCAGCGGCCTTCAGTTGATCTAACGATGGCTTCACCTCAGCAGGAATATCTAATTCAGCCAATGAAGTCGGTGCTTTCGGTTTGCCATCCACCATGACAACTTTATTTAATACACCATCGGCATCCAGAAAAATGGCTTTTGTCTTTAATTTTTTAGCTGCCACTTGATCCAGATACCACGTTGTTTTTCCGTCAATGCAATGAATCAATTGCGCAGGAAAGCACATGGGTTCTCTGGGTCCTTTTAATACGTTCCAGACTGCCATTTCTTTATTGACACCGTTCACTAAAAAAATAATCGCCTGGCCATGATTAATTGCAGAAGGTGTCAACGTCACACGATACATATCCAACTCAGGGACCCAAAGTGCTGCAACCAGCTGCTGATTTTGATCGGCTGATATATCCTCAGAGAAATGTCGCACTATTTCACTCGCGGGCATCAAAGATGCCGTATGGGCATCTTCTCCTAAGCCAAGATAAACTAAATCAAATGGTGGAAAAACAGCGTCTTGCAGCTGAAACACTTTTCGGATCGTTTGTTCATACTGTTTAGCCGCTTCATTGGGATCAGAAAAATGTGTTGGAATAGGGTAGATATTTTTTGGATTAACAGGCACCTTCGAAAATAAATATTCATTTGCCATATGATAATTACTAGCCGTTGCCTGGTGCGGCACATACCGTTCATCCGCAAAGAAAAACAGAATGTGTTGCCAAGGAATAGCTGACGAAAATGGATGGCTGGTTAACGTGTCAAAAAATTCTTTCGGTGTATTACCGCCAGACAGTACGACTGAAAATATTTTTTTATCTTGAACAGCAGCAATTGCTCGCTGGATAAAATCCTCTGCTGCTGCCGTAAAAAGATCATGGGTGTTTGGGAATATTTTAATGTCTTGATTTGTCATCATAACAACCACTTTCTACCATCGCGTTGTAATAATCGATCCGCTTCAGGTGGCCCATCCGTACCTGCCGCATAATTTGGAAAATCGTGGCTCGGTACCACACTCCACACATCAAGAATCGGCTGCACGATTGACCAACCCAACTCGACAATATCGGCTTGTTTAAACAAAAGATAATCGCCGTTCATGCAGTCATACAAAATGGTTTCGTATCCTGTCTGCGGTTTAATGCCGTAATAATCTTGATATTTAAATTTCATGTCAACTTGGCCTAATTGTAAAGACGGGCCCGGAATTTTCGAATTAAAGACGATTGAGATGCCTTCATCCGGCTGGATGTAAATTTTTAATAAATTGGGTTGGATCGTTTGTCCTGCGCCACCAAATAAAGTCGATGGACCCGATTTAAATTGTACGATAATTTCGGATGTCTGCACCGACATCCGTTTACCCGTTCGTATGTAAAAAGGGACGTGTAACCAACGCCAATTATCTAAAAAGAATTTAAATGCGATATAGGTATCCGTAGAAGAATCTGGCGACACATTTTTTTCAGAGCGATAACCCGCGATATTCACCCCATCTATTCGACCTGGACCGTATTGACCACGCACGGCATCTTGCAATACTTTTTCGGGTGTTAAAACCTGGGCTGCATACAATACTTTTGTTTTTTCTGCATGGATATCACTTGCAGAAAAAGATAGCGGAGGCTCCATCGCAATTAAACATAGCATTTGAAAAATATGATTCGGTACCATATCGCGCAAAGCACCTGTTGCTTCGTAATAACTTCCTCTTAATTCAATACCCAATTTTTCCGCCACCGTAATTTGCACATGGTCAATATACAAACTATTCCAAATCGGTTCAAAGAGACCATTTGAAAAACGAAACGTCAATAAATTCTGCACGGTTTCTTTACCTAAAAAATGGTCGATCCGAAATATTTGTGACTCCTCTACAATGGTTAACAAAAATTTATTTAATTGCTTTGCAGAAGCAAGATCATGTCCAAATGGTTTTTCTACCACGATGCGTCTAAAACTATTGTTTTCTTCTTTAAGCAATCCTGTTTTGCTCAGCTCATTTGCAATGGTTTCGATACTTTGCGGTGGTGCCGCAAAATAAAATAAATAATTTCTACTGACTTTCAGAGCGGCCAACTCTTCAAGTTTGTTTTTTAATCTGACATAAACATTATCATCTGCAAAATCACCCGACAGATAATAAACACGTTTTGCTAAAGAGAGGCCATATTCTTTTGCTGCTGGGTCTGTTATAAATTCATTAATATTTTTTACCAACTGCGTCCGAAATGTTTCATCGGTATAGGATTCCATCGAAACACCCACAATACAAAAATTTTCATCCAACAAATTTTCACTGCCTAAATTGCAAATTGCTGGATAAAGTAATCGTTTGGTTAAATCGCCTGCAATGCCAAAAATAATTAATACACACGGATTCGCAGGCTTACGGAGAATGTCGACGTCGGGATTTGTTGATGGGGAAACAGTAGCGTTTGGTTCCATAGTTAAACTCCATCGTTATCTCATTCCATTTTGCGCCAATACGATTATGTATGCCAGACATTCGTATTCCATATACAATAGGGTTTGGGTTCCAATATTATTTATTATTTTGGAATGAATCATGCCTAAATCTGTCACAAATCAGATTAATTTGCTTGCTGGAAAACCAGCGCCTGCTTCTCTATTAATAAATATTCCCAAACTCATCTCCGCTTACTATACCGAAATACCCGATCCGACTATCGTCCAACAGCGTGTTTCATTTGGCACCTCAGGACATCGTGGTTCTGCGTTTGAAAAAACATTTAATGAATGGCACATTCTTGCAATAACTCAGGCGATTTGTTTATTTAGATCACACAAAAAAATAAATGGCCCCCTCTTCTTAGGCATGGATACCCATGCACTTTCCATTCCAGCTTTTCGAAGTGCGCTTGAAGTGCTTGCCGCCAACAACATAGAAGTGATGATTGCCGAACACGATGAATACACACCCACACCGGTTATTTCTCATGCGATTCTGACTTACAACCAAAATCGCACGCAAGGTTTAGCAGATGGCATCGTTATTACGCCATCCCATAATCCGCCTCAAGATGGCGGATTTAAATATAATCCACCCACGGGTGGTCCGGCTGATACAGAGGTGACAAGTTGGATAGAAAAAAAAGCCAATGAATTTCTCGAAAACAAACTCAACGGTGTGCGACGAATTTTATTTGATAACGCACTCAACAGTGCAACAACACATCGCTACGATTTCATCAATCCATATGTCAATGATCTTGGCAATGTCATTGACATGGATATCGTTCGACATTCTCATATTCATTTAGGCGTCGATCCACTCGGCGGTGCGGGTGTACATTATTGGGCGCCGATTACGGAACGTTATGGACTCAATCTCACCGTGGTGAGTGATATGGTTGATCCGACTTTTCGGTTCATGACAGTGGATGGCGACGGCCAAATTCGCATGGATCCCTCTTCACCTTATGCAATGGAACGATTAATTGGATTGAAAAATGATTTTGATATTGCCTTCGCCTGTGACACCGATTATGACCGACATGGCATTGTCACACGCAAAGCAGGCTTGTTACCACCCAACCATTATCTTGCTATTGCGATTTTTTATCTTTACCAACATCGAGCAGAATGGAGCACAGCCAAATCGGTGGGGAAAACAATTGTTACGACGCACATGATTGATCGTATCACCGCAAAACTGGGGCGCACCCTCTATGAAGTTCCCGTGGGTTTTAAATGGTTTGTCAACGGCCTGCTGGATGGCACAATTGGATTTTGCGGGGAAGAGAGTGCAGGCGCATCATTTAGTCGTTTGAATGGCAGCGTTTGGACATCCGATAAAGATGGCATGCTGCTCGCATTGCTCTCGGCTGAAATTGCAGCGCGCATGAACAACGATCTAGGTGACATTTATCACCAGCTCGAAAATGAATTTGGTAAAACGTTTTATGAACGCGATAATTCACCTTCAACCACCGCAAAGAATAAAACGTTACAAAAAATATCTGCCACGCAAGTAAAACAAACGAATTTAGCAGGCGATAAAATTGAAGCCATTTTGACAAATGCGCCGGGCAATCATGCCCCTATCGGCGGTGTAAAAGTCGTCACAAAGAATGGTTGGTTTGCCGCACGTCCCTCCGGAACAGAAGAAATATATCGCATTTATGCAGAAAGTTTTAAGAGTGATGATCATTTACAACAAATACTGACGGATGCACATACCCTTGTGAATACAGTGATAGGATGATATCTCAATGAGAATTCAAAATAGCAATGCACAATGTGAAATAGGCATGGTTGGCCTAGGCGTCATGGGACGAAATTTATTGTTGAATATGGCTGATCACGGTTTCACTGTCGCAGGCTATGACAACGATCAAACCAAAGTGGATAGCTTGCAAAACGAATCAAAAGAACATCATCACGTCCACGGTGCAACCAACGTCACAACATTCATTGAATTATTACGAAAACCACGCGCTATCATGCTGCTCGTTCCGGCGGGTTCGCCCGTTGATAAAGTGATAGCAGATCTTTTACCGCATTTAGACGCGGGTGATCTCATCATTGATGCTGGCAATTCTCATTTTACCGACACGAATTTACGCGCACAGAATTTAAAAACGAAACACATTCAATTTCTCGGCGTCGGTATTTCGGGTGGTGAAGAAGGTGCACGACGCGGGCCAAGTATTATGCCAGGTGGGACTAAAGAAGCGTATGAACGTGTGCGTCTTTTATTTGAAGCAGTTGCAGCGAAAGTGCAAGGTGATCCCTGTGTTGCCTATCTCGGCCCAACGTCTTCTGGACATTATGTCAAAATGGTTCACAACGGCATTGAATATGGCATCATGCAACTCATTGCGGAAACCTATGACTTAATGAAACGCGGTTTAGGCTTAACAAATCAGCAAATCCAAAAGATCTACACCGAGTGGAATGAAGGTGAATTGAATAGCTATCTGGTCGAAATCACCAGCCGCATTTTTGCTAAAATGATGATAGACAATAAATTTTTAATCGATGAAATTTTAGCGGTCGCCAAGCAAAATGGTACCGGTATGTGGACATCACAGAGTGCGATGGAATTACAAATCCCAACACCGACAATTGATTTAGCCGTCTCAATGCGTGATTTGTCAGTGCTCGTCACCCAACGCGCAGATGCGTTTACTCTTTATCAACGCCCCAGTCTACCCTTCACCCGAGATCGCAACACCTTTATTCAACAATTACAGGATGCGCTTGTACGTTGCCATGATGGTTGTCTATGCACAAGGAATGGCGCTCTTAGTCGGTGCATCTGAAAAATATACGTATGAACTGGATCTTGAAACGATCGCGCGAATTTGGCGCGGCGGTTGCATTATTCGAGCGCGTTTATTAGAGGATATGCGAGCCGCTTTTCATTCGCAGCACAATTTAGTTAATCTTTTACTGGATTCGACGTTGGCGCAAAAAATAAATATACGCCAAGAAAATTTACGCCAAGTTGTAGCCGAAGCCACTACCTTGGGTATACCCATTCCTGCTTTGATGGTGACACTCAGTTATTTGGATGCCTATCGAAGTCGCTGGCTGCCTGCTAATTTGATTCAAGCACAGCGCGATTATTTTGGTGCGCATACTTACGAACGGATTGATAGAAAAGGAACCTTTCATACGGAATGGGAAAAGGATACACCCACATGAAAAAAATAAACAACACGCCCCTCGATCAACTCTGTATTAATACACTGCGCATGCTATCGATTGATGCGGTGCAAAAAGCAGATAGCGGTCATCCCGGTTTACCGTTAGATGCAGCACCCATGGCCTATACACTCTGGACACATTTTCTGAAACATAATCCGACCCATCCAGACTGGTATGACCGTGATCGTTTTGTTTTGTCAGCCGGTCATGGATCGATGTTACTTTATAGTTTATTACATCTAACTGGCTACGCTGTTTCGCTCGCGCAAATTAAACAATTTCGTCAGTGGGGAAGCATCACACCAGGCCATCCAGAAAAAGGATTAACACCGGGTGTTGAAGTGACAACAGGACCGTTGGGTCAAGGATTTGCGAATGGAATTGGGATGGCTATGGCAGAAGCCTATCTCGCCGCACGCTATAATCGTCCGGGTTTTAATCTCATTAATCACTTCACCTATGGCATCGTAAGTGATGGTGATTTGATGGAAGGTGTTGCCTCTGAAGCCGCCTCACTTGCAGGCCATTTGCGATTAGGCAAATTAATTTATTTGTACGATAACAATCACATGACACTCTCTGCAGCAACGCAACTTGCTTTCACCGAAGATAGACAAAAACGATTTTGTGCCTATGGTTGGCACACACTCGTGATCGAAGATGGAAACAATTTAGCAGCTATCTATCAAGCCATTGATGCTGCACGAAAAGAAACAACGCGTCCCTCCTTAATTTTAATCAGGACACATCTTGGATATGGTTCACCGCACAAGCAAGATACGTTTGAAGCACATGGTTCACCACTTGGCGCAGAAGAAGTAAAATTAACGAAACAATATTTTGATTGGCCTGAAAAACCTGCATTTTATGTACCAAAAGCAGCCGAAAAACAATTTCGCAAAGCAATTCAGCAAGGTCGGCAATGTGAAAAGAAATGGCAGGCTGAATTGACACGTTATGCAAAAAAACATCCTGCACTCGCAAATGAATTACAACAATTGATTAAAAATGAATTGAAGACTGGGTGGAATGAAAACATGCCTTTCTTTCCTGAGGATGACAAAGGAATGGCAACACGCGATGCTTCCCATAAAATTATGCAAGCATTTAATCCTAACCTACCCGGATTTATCGGTGGATCCGCGGATTTAAACGCCTCTACCAAAACAGAGCTAATTAATTTTGGTAATTTTCAAAGTCCCGCCACCGCAGTCGGTGATTTACAAGGGTCATTGGACGGCGGTTGGAATTATGCAGGACGTAATATATTTTATGGCGTGCGTGAACATGCGATGGCTTCAATATCCAACGGGTTAGCGACATTCAATGGAATCATTCCATTCAGTGCAACTTTTTTAACTTTTTCAGATTATATGCGTCCCGCCATTCGATTGGCTGCGCTGATGAAATTGCAAAGTATTTATGTGTTTACTCATGACAGCATTGCATTAGGGGAAGATGGTCCCACCCATCAGCCCATCGAACAACTTGCCAGTCTGCGCGCCATTCCGCAATTGATCGTCATTCGTCCCGCCGATGCAAATGAAACGGCTATCGCATGGCAAATTGCGATTGAAACACGTCATCAACCTGTCGCATTAGTGTTGACGAGACAAAAAGTTCCGACGTTAGATAGAAAAAAATATGCTTCCGCTGAGGGCTTACGTCGTGGCGCTTACATTTTATCAGATGCGCCCAACAAAAAACCGACGATTATTCTGATTGCGAGTGGATCAGAAGTCAGTTTAATCGTTGCTGCACAACAAAAATTAGCTACCAAAAAAATGTCGGTGCGGATTGTTTCAATGCCAAGCTGGGAATTATTTTTAGCACAATCTAAAAAATACCAAGATGCCATATTACCTCCCTCAATTCCGCTGCGACTAGCTGTTGAAGCCGGTATCGCACAAGGCTGGGAACGTTTTGTGGGAGATCGGGGTAATATCATCAGCATGAAACACTTTGGTGCCTCGGCACCGGGTGAATTGGTCATGCAAAAAAATGGTTTTACGGTAGAAAATGTTTGTAAACATGCTTTGTCATTATTAGCGGGAGAAAAATAAATGAAAAAAAATCCAGTGAAAGAATTAGAGGCATGAAGATGAAGGCGTTGATAAATTCAATAAATCGTATGACAAATTGATTGATACACTGAAAAATAAATTGCAGGAATTGTCATGAAGACATCTAAAAAATTTATTCCAGGGTTTTCTGCTGGCGTGATAACCGCCGCCATCACCGATGAGTTGACAGCATGGGATAACGAAAACAAAACAAAGCGCTTGTGGGAAAGTGATGCAACGCTTTGGACCCATACAGACGAAAGCAAGTGGACTGGTTGGTTAAATGTATCGGCTGAGAAAAAAGAAATTCCGCGGATAGAAGCCCTTGCAAAGGAAGTGAATACAGCCGGTTTTGTAGATATCGCATTACTGGGAATGGGCGGCTCAAGTCTCTGTCCTGCCATGCTGGCTGACACATTCGGTCAGATCGCAAATCATCCGCGTTTGCATATTTTAGATTCGACAGATCCCGCTCAAATTTATCACCTCACTGAAAAAATAAATTTGAAAAAAACTTTATTCATTGTCTCGAGTAAGTCAGGCAGTACATTAGAGCCCACTATTTTTAAAGAATATTTCTATCAACAGTTACAAACTGTTTTGAATCAAACCGCCGTCGGCAATCAATTTTTAGCTATTACGGATCCCGGTACAGCGCTGGATAAAATGGCGAAAGCCGAAAATTTCAGAGCCATTTTTTATGGGGTACCCGCGGACGGTGGTCGCTATTCTGCTTTGTCCAATTTCGGCATGGTTCCTGCTGGCTTGATGGGCATTGATGTGAATGCCTTTTTACAACATGCGAAAGAAATGCAAACTTGCTGCTTACCCGATGTGATGGCAAACGATAATCCGGGTGTTGTATTAGGGATTCTGTTAGGTATCTGCGCCAGAATTGGTAAAAATAAAGTAACACTGATTGTCTCACCGGGTATTCATGCATTAGGTGCATGGATAGAACAATTGTTAGCTGAATCTACCGGTAAAATGGGCAAAGGTATCATTCCCATTGATCGCGAACCATTAGGCAATCCAACCGTATACAGTGACGATCGCGTATTTGTTTATATTCGCTTAGAAACAGCATTTGATCACGAACAAGATCGAATGATGGATTTGTTAGAGCAAGCGGGTTTTGTTGTCGTGAGAGTGCATTTATCCGATATCATGCATCTGGGTGCCGAGTTATTTCGCTGGGAATTTGCAACGGCCGTTGCAGGCAGCATCATTGGCATTAATCCATTTGATCAGCCGGATGTAGAAGCAAGCAAAGTATTGGCATTGCAAATGACAACTCAGTATGAAACGACCGGACAACTCTCTCAACCTTCTCCGCTCATTTCAGCAGAGGGTCTCACGCTTTTTACCGATGAGAAAAATCAGCACACGTTGAACAAACAGTTAGTCGGCGAGCCCAGCGTGATGAGTTATTTGCGTGCTCATCTCAATCAAATTCAAAAAAATGACTATCTTGATTTATCCGCATTTATCGAAATGACAGATGAGCACACTGATTTACTGCAACAAAGCCGTGTCCTTATTCGCGATGGGAAAAAAGTTGCAACGTGTCTTGGTTTCGGCCCACGTTTTTTACATTCAACTGGGCAAGCTTATAAAGGCGGCCCAAACTGTGGCGTATTTTTACAAATTACGGCGGATCATGATCACGATATTGAGGTTCCTAATCACAAGTACACTTTTGGCTTGGTCATCACTGCGCAAGCATTAGCGGATTTTAACGTTCTCTCACAACGATCACGCAGACTATTACGTATCCATTTAGGGAAAAATGTTCGTGGGGGTTTACAGCGATTACGAGAGTTAATACAGCTTGCGTTGCAATAGATGTATTGCATCGAAGTTCTTTGGGGCAACAGCGTCCTTGCAGACAAGATGGAAAAAGGGAATAATAAATCAGTTAACTATTTATCTATTAAAAGGAATTTTAACCATGAAAATTGACTTCCCGCGTAATATTGGTTTTCTTCTTCTCGCAATCTACTTAATTCTAGTGGGCATCACAGGGCTAGTACCTGCATTAGCTATTCCTGCTATTTTGTATAGCATTATGGCTTTATTAGCAGGAATTTTTATCCTGATAGGAAGATAACTCAAAATAACACATCCCATTAAAGGAGATAGATATACCAATCACAAGTAGGTAATGTTGGGTTTCGCTGACGCTCAACCCAACCTACTTGACTTCCCAGCAATCATAGCTGCTTTCGACAATTTTAAAACGGACGCTCAACCCGATGCGACTATCAGCTTCTATTAGAATAACATTTTTCATATGCATTTTGACTTAGCTTGACGCACATGGAGTGCAACCCGGGATTACCGTCCTGCTTTAAAATCTAGTGTATCAAGTGGATGTTCTTTTATAAATTTTTCCGCATCTTTTCTATCATTATCTCTCAAGTTAGGCAGAATTTCCGTTAAAAGATTTACCATGTCACGGTTAATTTCTTTAAGTTCGCTATTTCTTGAAGTTTGCAGCTGCTCAACACGTTGATGATAAAATATCATCAGCTGCTCGATTTTTACAATTTCTTTGCTTACTGCATTTCCCAATGTTTGTAACTTTTTCATCTCGTTGCTTAATAGCGGGGTAAAATCCATGAAATTCGCTACTATTAACTTCGGTTGTGTTTGAGGAGGAGGATTAACAGGATTCGGCACTACGTGTTCTTCGTGTTGCCGTTGCCCAGCTTTCATTTCTACAGGAACACTTATACTTATATTAGAACGTGGAGCAGCTTCTTGATACAAAGTCGTAAAATCGATAGAAGTCTCCTCACCCTCTTCATTAATTATTTTTTGCAATTTTGGATCAAGCTTGATGTATTGAATGATGGAAGTAGCAATTTTTTGGTACTCATCTGAACTACCGATAATATCTTTATCATTGAGATTGGAATAAAATAACCGCGCTGATACGACTCGTGTTGAGTCAATTAATTCTTTACTTTTTCCTATTTTAAGAATCAAATCGTCTCTCATCCTTTCATTGAAAGAAGAAGGATTTAGAAAAAACTTTTTTAATGGAGCCTCCAAGTTAGCAAAAGAACCTTTGTTTTCACTTTGCGAAATTTGAGCGATCAATCTATAAAATTTTATAATATCTTCTTCTTTTAATGGCTCATTCATTGAATGGCTCGCGGTCATGATAGCCTCCTCCGAGTATTTTATATAGTTTATTATAACAAATTTCGGTACCACCGGACGTTCAAATGCTTAGTAGAAACTTAATTTTATATAAATATTTGTGAATAATGAAACGGTCGTGATTCAAATTTTTTTGATTCTAAATTGTTAATGTTGTCAGTGGATCACGCAAAAGAAACAGTGTCAGGGAGATGTTGGGTTTCGCTGTCGCTCAACCCAACCTACGTGACTCAATTTTCAGTAGAACTCGCCCCATTTACCGAGACACATTCCATCCATGCGTTGTCCTAGAAAAATCTTACGCCCAACTTATTTAACCGAGGTTATCACTGTAGCGCACAGCCCAGATGAATACGAACTGCTAATTAACTTATTGAAATAATGACTTTATTCAAGTTGACAAGCACTCGCTTGACTCTCACCACAAAACAAGCCTCGACCAGAAAAATCCCATTTTTCGACTATAGTTAAAGATATAAGCTCGATTTTAAAAGAGCCAAGCGTAAAAACGAGGGGATAATGATGGCTCATACGCAACATGAATTCAAAGAAGTTAAAATAGATGCGCCTAAAACAAAATGGGTAAAAATTCCTTATTACCCACGGGTTGTAAAACTATCTGATTTAAAGGCAAATGGAAAGGTATTTGACGACCATACCATCAACCTCATTGAAGAAAAACTAAAAGATTTACCGGATCCTACCAGACTGGCTAAAGAAGATTTAACTAAAAAATATGGTATTCCCAACGAAAGGAATTACGGCATTATAAAAGCTGCCGGAAAATTTTATGCAATCATTCCTGAGCCATTAGGAAAAGGTAGTTTTGGCATTACCTATGCTGGACAAGAATTACGAAGCGGTAAATTCATTGCCGTCAAAACTCAAGCTGTAAAAACAGGACTTGAACGTGAATATAAAATACTAGGATTATTAAAACGATCTGAGGCGGTGTTTTTTGTTCGTGATCGAGGGAATGATAAACCGAAAAGAGAACACGCGCCACAAAAACTCATGAAAGGCATTTCACTGTTTGATTATATTTATAAGCAAAGCATCACAGTATCTCCAGTTGAATTATTGAATATTGCTCTAAAAGTTATTGTTGCAGTTAAAGAATTCCACAAAAAGACCGGCATGTTGCACGGCGACATCCATATTCAAAATATTTTAATTGATCCATTTACCAATAAAATAAAATTAATCGACTTTGGCTTGGTTATGAAAAAAGGTGAGCCAGGCGCAATGCCTACGCTCAATCATTGGTATCCGCCAGAGTACAATGATCGCGATAAAAAACATGAACCTGTTGATGTGTACCAATTGGGATATTTATTTAAATTTATTTTAGGATACACCCATGATCAAGATGGAAAAGACATACAATATTCAACTGCGCTGTCCGATAATGCTCTTTATCAAGAATTTCTTGATCGCATGATGGCTAAAGAACCCAATGTTCGCCCCACATTAACTGAGGTCACTCAATTTATAAAACATGCAGCAGAAACCGCTTTGCAAAAATATCCAAAACACATTTGCATTGTCAATCTAGAAGAATATAAGAGTTATTCTCCTGAAATAAGAAAAAAATTCATAGATGAATTAAAAAAATATCATGAAGTAATATTCGCGAATTCGATGAGCTTTTCTCATATCGATTTTAAAAACGATACAATTCTTCTTGATCTATTTGAGCAATGTCGAACCCAACACATAAAATTTAAAGATAGTGTATTCATTCAACCTACCTTTATGGATTTAAGAGAATACTTTAGTGCTGAGCAACAAAAAGAAAACATCTTAATTCATGCAACTATTCTCTCCATCCCTTTCTCAGGAAAGGTTCAAGAAACTGAGGTATTTTCAGGAAACTTGAGCTTAATTAAAAGAATATCTATCGCTATCCAACATGACTTGCATGATGAGTTAAGGAAAATTTTACGGCTATTAGAAAGCGACATTGGGATGGAGTTATTTGATCCTCAGCTGAAATTAAATGCACAAAAAGGCTTACGTTTAATTAAACATGTGTTGGAAGAATTGGAAAAACCCAATATATCATTAATCACAGTATCAAATAGCGTCGAGAATTTAATGACTGGCTTAAAAAAATTAGCTATTTATGATGACAAAGTTGTCATATTTATAAATCATTGCAAAGAGATATTGCAACTTAAAAGTGCCTTGGAAAAATCAGAAAGGCAAATCGAAAAATTTCAATCCATCATGGAGCATTTACTCAGTCAGATAGAAAAATACGAAGATGTAAGTGATCTTACCAAGCAAGCCGTGCAAAAAATGCGAGCCATTAATGATGATTTCAATTCATTAGTAGACTATTATCAAAATGATAAGACTGCCCATGTTGCAACTTTGCAAATGCAGCTATTATTTTTAGATGATAAACTCATCAATCTCATCTGCTCTGCAGTCAATCAGATCCAAGCGCAACCACTCTTTCGTGAAGCAAATGAATTTGTTCGGCATATAAAATCTGTATTACCTGGATCTGGTTTTAGAATGCAGCTAGAAAAAACAAAAGAATCCGCCCCAGTATCTCAACAAAATCTTGATTCATTAGAAATTAATTTTGAAAGACAAGTTATCTTTTTACAAAAGCGGTTATTAAACGCTGTTAATGAAGTAGAAAAACTAAAAGATCGCCCCGTTGCATTTATAGAAAATTGTCACAAAATTGCTAATTTACTGAATCAGTGGATTAATAAATATAATGGCCCCGGCTATCCACTCGATATACTAAAAAGTGAATTTAATGTTATTAACGAAAAATTTAATAAGTTAATTGACCGTGAAAAAAAGCCGCTCCGAACATCGATCACATCTCTTAATCTTCCATTCTTCATGGAATCTGGCGAATTTTTACAGGTGTTGCGTGATGCATCCTCTCACTCTGATAAATCTAAAACCATACTGCACGATATTCAAAAACAATTTAAATTTACGCTTAAGCCATTATTGCTGCCAGATACGCGTCTAAAAGTGCCAGAGCAGCGGACTCATGTCAGAAAAGTCGTGAGGTAACGCGTCACTCAATCAAAAAAAAAGATTGCTCATTGACGGTCATCGAATTTTCAATTTCTGCACTGGATTTTTTTGACTTTTTCCTACCTGATCAAGTGTCTATTGATGAAGGATTGGTTGCGGTCGTAATGTCGCGATAGTTTTCTGTATTGGGATTGGCGTCTAACTGCTGAAGAATTTTCAACATTAACGAATTTTGATTTTCAAGATGCAAAAGAATGGCGCTTATCTCTCGCTCTGCTTTGGTATTCACTTCAAAATCTGCTTCGGCTCTCATTTCAGCATGGCGTCCTTGAAGATTTTGCCCAACCATAATAAGAGGCATTAAAAATATTTGTAAAACATTCGATATAAATAACCATAATACAAACGCAGGAAATGGATCGAATCGAAAGGATGCAGGTGCCAATGTGTTCCAAGCTAGCCATATAATTGTCCATAAAAAAACAAACACAAAGAATCCCATCGTGCCAACTTTTTGGGTAATCCACAGAGCCGCGTGATCCAGCCAGGATAACGATTTCTTATGCTCAAGATTGATTGAACGGACCGGCTTGCGTAATGCTTTAAGCTCATGTAAATAAAGTGGTTTTCCGGGAGAGTGCATTTGATGATAGCTCGTTTGTTGAAAAATTGACCTATTTTAGCATGAAAGGCCGAATGAGCCAACCCATCCCACTATTCGATATTTCGCTCTATACTTAAACATAATATTACTGAATGGTAAATTTTATGACAGAATCTCATAAGTCTTTGAATTCATCTACTTATGAATACCTTCATGGCAAAGTCGAAATAAAAATAAGCTTGCCGGAAAAAAGAGCATTGACTGACAATGAAGAATTATTTATTGGGCTAAATTTACTGCACAAAAATGAAGAACTTAAGCAGCAATCTCGATTTAAAGATATTTCTTTTGAAATTATTGAATTCAATGCAAAAGCAGCGGAAGAAAAAGATGCTGTCTTAATTGAGCTGAATAACAAACTACTCATGTATCAGTGTGCATATGAAATATTTACCAAATTAAAACAGTCTAAGGATAACGATGTGCAACGTATCGCAACTCAGTTTGTTACACACTATAAATTTGATAAGTATATTGATGAAACCAAAAAACTACTTTCTGAAAGAAGAAAAACAGGAACGAGCCTTGACTCATCTGCCACTTCCTCTGCTGAAAATTCACCTGCATTTTTTCAACCAATACATCCTGCGCAACGTAATAAAGTTAAAAGCCACGCCCCTCCCTCTTGGAGGTCGCCTTTAACGATTAATCCGCCTATTTGGAAACAGAAGAAATAGCAATAAAACTTCATTACGAACATTCAGCTCTTAATAACGAAATGCGAACAATTTTAGGACTTTCTCGAAATGGGATATAAATATATACTACTCAAAGTTTTCATCTAAACAATACAGCGGGAAAAGCATGAGCGACACGTTCTTAACTAAAATAACGCAAAACAGCAACATCAAATTAACTGACTTACGTAAAGACGTATTACGTATTTTATATGGCATGCATAAACCCATGGGCGCGTATGACATTTTAGAAAAACTCAAGAAAAAAAGGCCAAATGCTGAACCCCCTACCGTTTACCGTGTGCTGGATTTCTTGGTAGCGGCTAAATTAGTTCATCGCATTGATGCAAAGAATGCTTATGTCTGTTGCGCGCATTTAGAATCTCATCATGCCCAACATCAAACGATTTTACTCTTTTGCAAAAAATGCCAGGGGAGTTTTGAATATGAAAACGCTAACATTTTTCAAGCGATTAATAAATTTACGGATAAGCATAAATTAGCGGTTGATGATGCGCTCATTGAATTAAAAGGTATTTGTGAGGATTGCTTGGCAGGGACATAAATGCGAAATGAGTAACCGGATAACAGCTCTTTCTTAAAACTCCGTTTGCCTCTCAAGAATGAGTCATTATTGCTTAAGTATCTATGCAAACCACCGCTGCGTCGTCCTGAAAAATATGACGTCAACGTATTTTAACCGTAGCGACGGTACTCGCACGGAATATTTATTCAGGATCCACTTGAGTATCATCGATCCATATAAATTCAGGAATGAGCTCTTCGTTCGTGGATCCTGAATAAATCTTACGCGCTACTGCAATAACTACGGTCAAATGATTTTGGCGTAAGATTTTTCAGGACGACACAGCGGAGGAATACCCAAGCCCTGCGGGGGAAGGAACTGACGAATGAAGTCAACTTGAATTACGCAACAATGCTTTTTCAAAGCAGATCACTGCGATATAATTTTCAAGACAGTTGCTTCGCCGCAAAAAGCGCCCCTCTGAATAACAATCCTTCCAACATTACTTTCCGTGAGGCACGGTCGATGAATGATGATTTACGATCAGCCAATCATTGCCGAATTTTTCATAATAAAATGTAAAACGCGCAGGGATTTTTTTGGTTTTGCCATCCACCGTATAGGAAAATTCATACAACCCTGTATTACTCGCAAAATCAGGCGTATAAACGCGTGTCACTAATTTTTCGGGCGTGCATTTAATATTAGGCTGATTGGTTAGACCCACAAAATACTCTGTCATTCCACCCTGTTTACTATTCGTTAATACATTTTCTGATAACGTTGGCAACAAAATCGCATCGGGGGCATAAAATTTTACGACTTCTGCAGCATTCCCTTTCGCGCTGCCGATCGCTTTACACCACGCCTGGTAAACATCGACTACCGCTTGATTTGATGACGTTGCAAAACAAGATGTGGCAAATAAACAGAGAACCAGAAAAACATATTTCTGCATGAAACGCATAGCTTCCTCCTTGAAGATATAGTTAACACGTTATTGTAATGTGTTTTGGGATGAGAGCAACTAAAATGATATGCCCTACCGATGCTGTCGTTGCGAGGAGTAGCAAATGCTATGAGATCAGCATTTTTTTACAGAGGTCACCCCTGGCATTCATACGCGTCAAGCTAAGAAAATTTTGCTTAGCTTGACGCCTATGTCCTTGGCGCTGGGCCTGAGTGAGTCAACCAATATTTTAGACGTTCTTGTTGCTCCTGTGTCAATAGCGGCTTGCTTCTCACCTCAGCAAGAAATCGCTTAAACACCGACGTTTTGTTTGAAAATGCATTTGCCTGACTCATCTCTCCACTCTCAGATGAACTCGGACTAGGCGTTCTACGCAAAGTAGCTAATAGATCTGCGCTACTCGATCGAGGCACTGCACTTTTTGCTTCAACTGATTTCGCTTCATCTATCTTGCAATTTAATTTAGGCAGTGCTTCTCGATAATATTCCACCATGGCAATATATTTTGGCAACACTATCATCTTACGATCTTGCGCTTCAGTCTTTGCTAGACTATTTTTCAAACCCTCTAGCCAATCTTTTTCATCTGTCAACAGAACCATTTCATCTGCAAAATCTGGCATCTCATGCTGAATGGATTGAACAACATATTCTTTGATTAATTTTTCGAGATTTTCGTCAATTGATCCATTCTTCTTTTTTAAGCACATCAGAAGATTTTTTTGTTTAAACAATTCCTCTTGAATTAATCCTGAAAAATTAGTTTTGATTTTTCCAATGGCAGGCAGAAGATGATGTATTTTACTCTTATCAACAAGCTCTATGCTTTCTCTGCATAATTCCCAGAGGCCTTGAATGTAAGAACAAAGAATATTAATGATATCCTCTAAACCATACACTGCGGACTCCGTCGAACAACCCAGCTCATGCAATACATCCGCTTGTAGATTGCCACGTCCATCTAACAACATTCCAACGGCCAATGGCACCAACGCTTCAAACCATGCTTTCACTTTTCCACTGTCTTCGCCATTAAAACACGCATGAGAAAAACCATCCTCCTCGAGGATAATAATTAATTCAGCTTGATTTAAGAGCTGATTAAATCCAGCTGATATTGTCGAAAAAGTATCTTGATCCAGCAATGAATTTTTTGCCGGGGCATTAAAAACTCGATTCGATAATCCTCGTCGCATTTCAGCCACAGACGCTTTTTTCAACTCTTCACGAACCGACATTGGTAATGCTTCTCGAACCGCTCTGAATGATAAACTCATACCCACCCCTCATTTTTTATAATTGTGCCGCAGCATAACAAACAGTGCTTAAGAAAAACTTAAGTGTGCGATACAATCTAGACCCATTTTTAAGGATTTTTATGAAAGCCACTTTACGCGGTACAGCTATTTATTTTGATATTGCAGGCATGCAACTTGCGCCTAAAGGTAATGATTTTGTAGAGCAGCCGGTGTTATTCATGCTGCATGGCGGCCCAGGCGGAGATCATTTACGGTTTAAACAGCACTCCCTCGAATTACAAGAATTTAGCCAAATGGTTTTGATTGATCACCGAGGTTGCGGCAGAAGTAAAAAAACAAAACGGGCTGATTACACCTTAGAGAATAACATTGAAGACATTGAAGCATTGCGTAAACAATTAGGCTTGGAAAAAATCGCTCTATTGGGCACGTCTTATGGCGGTGTCGTTGCACAAGGTTATGCAATTCGTTATCCCAACCGCGTGGCTAAATTAATTTTGGTTGCGACGACCTCCAGTTTTCGTCACCGTGAAGAAGCCAAGAAATACTTACAAAAACACGGCAGTCCAACGCAAATTGCGATGGCCGAACACTTGTGGAATGGCACTTTCAAAAACCCCGCGCATGTCAGTCGATTTTTTAAACTCATGGAATCGCTGTATTCAACCACGGTGAAAAAAAATCCGCAGAAAGCTTACAGCAAATCACAAACCATTTGGTCACATGATGCCCTCAATGAAGGATTTGGCGGTTTCTTACGAACCCTGGATTACACACCTAAATTAAAAAAAATCAAATGCCCCACGCTGGTACTAGCCGGTGATAAAGATTGGATTTGCAGCGCCAATCAAGCCCGCATCCTTGCCAAGGAAATTCCACGCGCCCAATTGAGAATCTTTAAAAATTGCGGACATGCCGTTGGCGTCGATGCGCACCGCCAATACATCGCTGCAATCAAAAAGTTTTTGCAGGGACGTTAGCCTTTCTACCGACAATTAGTATAAAATAGCCATTTTTGGAGCTGTATCCGTGTTATGAAAATCTTATGCGTCATCCCGAGCCGAATCGCCTCTACCCGATTAAAGCGTAAGCCGTTATTGCCTATCCAAGGCAAACCCATGGTGCAATGGGTTTATGAAAATGCGTCTCGCTGCAAAGCCTTGGCGAAAGTCATTGTGGCAACGGATAATGAAGAAATTTTTCAAGTCATTCAACAAGCTGGCGGCACGGCACTGATGACCGATCCTGACTTGCCCAATGGCTCAGAACGCGCAGCAGCCGCAGCTGAGCAATTTCCTGAGATGGATGTGATTATTAACTTGCAAGGCGATGAACCCTTCGTCAAACCGAAAATGTTAGAGCAATTAATTGCCCCTTATCTGGCAGGTGAAACACCTGAAATGACCACGTTGGCCTATCCGTTAGATATGAAAAACAAATACAAAGAACCCGGTTTCGTCAAAGTCATCACGGATTTGCAGTCAAATGCACTCTATTTCTCGCGTTCACCCATCCCCTATTTTCGCACGGAGATGACGAACGTACCTGTTTATAACCACATAGGCTTATATGCTTTTCGTCGCGACTTTTTGATGGCTTACAAACAGTTAACACCGACGCCACTTGAGCAAGCTGAAAGCCTTGAGCAGCTGCGCGTATTAGAGCACGGTTATAAAATTCGTGTTTGTTTGACCGAAGAAAAAACCCTGGAAATTAATACGCCCGAAGAATACGAACAAGCACAAACTTTTGAATTCATCGATTAGGACATTATGAGCAAACGGTTACCGGAACATCCGATTGGAATTTTTGACAGCGGCATTGGCGGTTTAACCATTGCACATGCATTAGTGAGCTTATTGCCGAGTGAAAATATTATTTATTTTGGCGATACTGCCCATTTACCCTATGGCGATAAATCGGCAGCAACCATTCAAGCCTATTCGGTTAAAATTGCGCACATGCTCATTCAACAGCAATGCAAATTAATTTTAATTGCTTGCAACTCTGCCTCAACCGCTGCGTTTGAACTCATTCGTGAATATGTTGGCAGCAACGCGATTGTCATGAATGTCGTCGATCCCACCGTGCATTTTTTGCAGCAACATTATGCGAACAAGCACGTTGGCTTAATTGGAACGCGTCAAACCGTCAACTCCAATGTTTACAAGAAAAAAATTGATGAATTGAATTGCAACATTCAATTAACTTCACGCGCGACCAACTTGCTTGCCTCTGCTATTGAAGAATTTGGCAACAATGGCGTGACCGACAGCTTAGTCGAAGAATATTTATCACACGCCCACTTTGATCAAATTGACGCATTATTACTGGCGTGTACACACTACCCTGTCGTCAAACAAAAAATTGCGAATTTTTTTCACGCTAAAATTGATATTATTGATCCCTCAGAAACGGTTGCTAAAGCCGTCAAACATCGTTTGTCTCAAGAAAATTTATTAAATCATTCCGGTAACGGTTTAAAAAATTTCTATGTCTCCGATTACACAGAATCATTTGCCGCGGGTACCAAAATATTTTTTCAAGACACCATCAAATTAGAACATTATCCGCTTTGGGAATAACATGAATTATCGCCACATTTATCACGCGGGTAACTTTGCGGATGTTTTTAAGCACGTTTTATTGATCGGTTTAATTGAAAGCTTGCAACGAAAAGAAACGCCTTTTTGTTATTTTGAAACCCATGCGGGCATTGGCAGTTATGATTTATTCTCTACCTCTACGCAAAAAAGCCAAGAATATCTTGGCGGTGTTGCAAAAATCATTTCAGAGAAAGTGACACCGCCTTGGGTCGCAACTTATTTGACGTGCATCAAAACATTAAACGCCACCATTGATAAATTACGTTATTATCCTGGATCCCCTTATTTTGTGAAACAATTACTGCGCGAGACGGATCGCGCTGTGTTATCTGAGTTGCATCCTGATGATGTGTTAACCTTAAAAAAAACTTTTTTTGATGATAAAAAAATTCACATTCATCACCAAGATGGTTATCAAAGTTTAAAAGCATTATTACCGCCCAAAGAGCGACGCGGATTAATTTTAATTGACCCTGCGTATGAAAAAAGTGACGAGCTCAATCAACTACCCCATCGATTGGCAGAAGCCATTCAACGATTTGCCACAGGCATTTATGCGATTTGGTATCCCATCAAAAAAAGTTCGCAACTGATTCCATTTTACCGCGACTTAAAAAACCAAATTGCACAGCCTATGCTCGTTGCCGAATTTTGTGTGTATGCCGATGATATCGACACGGGACTGAATGGTTGCGGCATGGTGATCGTCAATCCGCCTTGGCAATTTGATGAAGAATTACGCCAGGTTTTGCCTTGGCTGCTGAATCATCTCAAGAGGGATGCTAGAGCAAGATATACGTTAAAACAGCTGTAAGCATCATAGGTATCTACACAAGCCACCCATGTGTCGTCCCGCGCTAAAAGCCGCGCGGGACGACACAGCGGAGACACTTTTGTAGAGACCTAAGTGTAAGCATCCTGAATGTATTTATAAATTTCTCTTCATTTTCTTTCTTTAATAAAATCATCTAGATAACCTTTTTAGAATAACGTGCGCCCCCTGAAAAATGTGAATTTTGATAAAATAGTCTAAGCAGTCGACTTTAACAGGGGGCGTTATGAAAAAAGTACTAACCGTCAGCATGACATTACTGACCGCTATGTTTCTCACCACAGGTTGCAGCAACTGGACACATCAAGAAAAAGGAACAGCCGTTGGCGCAGTGGCCGGGGGTGTAGCAGGTAATCTACTGACCGGAGGCAGCGTTGCAGGCACTGCGATAGGTGCTGTCGGCGGCGGGCTGATTGGTCATGAAGTAACAAAATAGCATCTGAGGTCACACGCCCGGGTGAGCGCATCAGCAAACCCGGGAAGCGTTTTGTTGCCTCTGCAAACAAGCAACCCTCTCTTGCTCCCCTTGAAAAAACGTGGCCACATCTATCCGTTTTAAACGTTTTAAACTGAGCCGCGACCGTCAGGGAGCGATCACCGGCGGTTCTATTTTTACCTCTATTCATTCAATACGCGTGACACTCCCTGACGGTCGTGGCTCAGTTTTAATGCGGCTCATTATACAACGCCGAGAATTTCGCATTTTGAGGTGCGATTGGTATATACTCTCTGACAGATTTAAATAAAGGAATAAAGACATGCTATCCATCGGCGATGCAGCACCTGATTTTAGGTTGACGTCTGATCAAAACCAACCCGTTTCTCTCCAGGATTTACGCGGCAAAAAAGTTATTTTATTTTTTTATCCGAAAGACAATACCCCAGGCTGCACGCGCGAAGCTTGTGATTTTCGGGATGCCATGTCCCGCTTGACGGCCTTAAACACGGCGGTTTATGGTATATCGCGTGACAACGTAACAAAACATCAAAAATTTAAAGAAAAATACAGCTTATCGTTTCCTCTGCTCGTCGATGAGAACGGTGACATCTGCCAAGCCTATGGCGTGCTGGATAAAAAAAGCTTATTTGGCAATACCTTTTTAGGGATTACGCGCTCAACCTTTTTAATTGATGAAAAAGGCGTGATCCGCGCCATTTGGCGTAAAGTAAAAGTGAATGGCCATGTTGATCAAGTATTCAATGAATTAAAAGGTTTATCAGAATGAAGACAGCAATCACACCCACCCGCGAACAAGATTATCCTGAATGGTACCAACAAGTGATCAAAGCAGGTGATCTTGCCGAAGTGTCACCGGTACGCGGCTGCATGATCATAAAACCTTGGGGCTATGCGATTTGGGAAAATATCCAAAGCGTCTTAGATGGTCAATTCAAAGCAACCGGACATAAAAATGTTTATTTTCCTTTGCTCATTCCCGTTAGCTTTTTAAGCAAAGAAGCAGAGCACATTGAAGGATTTGCGAAAGAATGCGCCGTTGTCACGCACACTCGTTTAGCGAAAAACGAAGAAGGTAAGTTAGTCCCAACCAGCCCCTTAGAAGATCCTTATATCATTCGTCCAACCTCTGAAACCATTATCGGCGAAGCATTTTCTCGCTGGATCCAATCGTATCGCGACTTGCCTTTGTTGATTAATCAATGGGCCAATGTCATGCGTTGGGAAATGCGTACCCGCATGTTTTTGCGCACCTCGGAATTTTTATGGCAAGAAGGTCATACTGCCCATGCAAGCGAAGAAGATGCTCGCGGCGAAACATTAAAAATTTTGGATTTGTATGCACGATTTGCCGAAGACTATTTAGCCATGCCTGTCATCAAAGGTGAAAAAACCCCAAGCGAACGTTTCCCAGGTGCAGATAATACTTACACCATCGAAGCCATGATGCAGGATAAAAAAGCCTTACAATCGGGTACCTCGCACTATCTTGGCCAAAATTTTGCACGCGCATTTAATATTAAATTTTTAAATGCCAACGGCGTGGAAGAATTAGCCTATACAACCTCATGGGGCGCTTCAACCCGCATGATTGGTGGCTTAATCATGACGCACAGCGATGACAATGGATTAATCCTGCCGCCTAAAATTGCCCCTACTCATGTGGTCATCTTGCCCATTATTCATAAAGAAGAACACCGCGCTGAAGTTAATGCCTATTGCGATCACATTGCAGAAGAACTCAAGCAGATGTCTTATGCCAATAGACCCGTCAGCGTTGAAATTGATCGTCGTGAATTGACCGGCGGCGAAAAATCGTGGAGCTGGGTGAAAAAAGGCGTGCCCATTCGGATTGAAATTGGTACGAAAGAATGCCAAGCCAAAACTGTTTTCTTGGGTCGCCGCGATAAAGAATACAAAGACCGTCAGGCGATGGAATTACGTCAATTTTTAGCCACTGTGACATTACAATTAGATGAAATTCAAAACACGTTATTCGAACGGGCTAAAGCTTTCCGTGATCAAAATACAGTGATCTTGGAATGTGAAGCGGATTTTTATGAATTTTTCACTGAAAGCGATGGCGGATTTGCATTAGCCCATTGGAATGGCGACCCTGCCATTGAAGCCAAATTGAAAAAAGATTTAAATGTGACGATTCGTTGTATCCCAATAACGGATAAACCGGAACCCGGTAAGTGTATTTTTACCGGCGAAGCGAGTTTGCAACGAGTGATTTTTGCAAAGTCTTATTAAAACACCGACGTTTTCTCTATGAATTATTTATGCTACCCTTGCCCCACTTAACAAAAAGCATTGAGGAACCCCAGTCATGACCCTACTGAATGATTTAGAAAATACGATTAACCAATTGGCAGTACACGGCAAAGGTATCTTAGCGGCCGATGAGAGCAATGCCACGATCACCAAACGATTTGCTGCGGTCAACACCGAATCGACTGAAGAAACACGTCGCACCTACCGTGACATGTTAGTCACCACCCCCGGCATTAGTGAATTCATAGGCGGCGTTATTTTATTTGAAGAAACCTTGAATCAAAAAGCATTAGATGGCACACCTTTCCCCGAAAAATTAAAAAAGCTCGGTATTTTACCCGGCATTAAAGTGGATAAAGGATTAGTCAATTTACCGTTTACAACCGATGAACAATTCACCCAGGGCTTAGATGGTTTAGCAGAACGCTTACTGGATTATAAAAATAAAGGCGCCACTTTTGCTAAATGGCGCGCTGTTTACACCATTTCAGCAACCACCCCCAGCCTTTTAACGATGCAAACCAATGCAGAAGGTCTGGCAAGCTATGCTGCTCTCTGCCAAGCCGCTGGCATTGTCCCGATTGTAGAACCCGAGATCTTAATCGATGGCGACCACACGATTGAGCGCTGCGAAGAAGTCTCTGAGCCTGTATTGCATGAAGTATTCAACGCCTTATACCGTCATAAAGTTAAATTAGAATACATGATTTTAAAACCCAGCATGGTCATCAGCGGCAAGAAGTGCGCGACCAAAGCCACTGTCGAACAAGTTGCAAAAGCCACGTTGCGTGTGTTACGTCGCACCGTGCCTGCGGCTGTTCCAACCATTAACTTTTTATCCGGCGGCCAATCCTCTGAAGATGCCACCGCTCACTTAAATGCCATGAATGCATCCTCACCCCACTTGCCTTGGAATCTCAGCTATTCCTATGCGCGTGCGCTGCAAGATTATGCAATGAAAATTTGGCATGGCGATAACAAAAATATTCCTGCTGCACAAAAAACGTTTTATCAACGCGCCAAATTGAATAGCTTGGCAGCCGTGGGTAAATACTCCTCTAGCCTGGAAAAAGAAACCTCCATCGCATAATAAGCGCTAGACACCCCGCTGCCATTCAGACAGCGGGGGATTTCATTTTAAAAAGGATTTTAAACATGACATCTACTTCCATGAATACAGTCGACGCAAAAGAACAATTTACTGATTTAATTAACCGTGTGGCTCACAGCAAAGACCGAATTATTTTGACACGCCGAGGCAAAGATGTGGCGGCCATTATTCCAATTGAAGATTTAAATTTAATTCTTGCCTCACAAGATAAACATGATTTACATGATGCCATTGATGCGCTGAAAGAAATTCGTAATCTGGGCGCCGTGTCACTGGAACAACTCAAAGATAAAATGGACTCTTAATTGTGGCAACTCCGTACTCGGTAAAAATTGCACCCAACGCTGCGCAACACATTAAAGAACTGCCCAGCAAGCAACGCAAGTCAGTGATCAAATTAATTGAAGCATTGGCAGTCAACCCTCGCCCACCGGGTGCGCAAAAAATCGATGGCATGACGGGGTTATACGCAGAGGACATGAATCATTTGCGATTGATTTATAAAATCGAAGAAGAAGAAATTTTAATTCTGGTGATAAAGTCGTAAGGTTGGAGTGGTTATTCTGAGTAAGTTAACCCTTTCAAGGCTAAGCATCGAAAAAGAACTTTACCGGTGAGTCTGTCTCTCCTCCCGCGCTTTTTGCGGGAAGAGAAGGTCAGGGATCAATGACACTAGCTTAAGAACTGTCATCCCGGAATTTACTGGCGCTTAATGAGCGCTTTTTGCGAATTTAGCGCCAGTTAATGTCCGGGATCCATTTTGCTTAAAGCACATAAGATAAAAAACAAAAAGGCGATAAATTGAAAATGGATCCCGGACATTAAGTAGCTCTAAACGAGCAAAAGGCGCTCGTTAAGAGCTACTAAATTCCGGGATGACAGTTCTTAAGCTAGTACCATTGGACTCACGGATGAAGTTCTTTGGAGACAGCCAAATCTGTTGCATAATCCTAAATTCACTATTGCAAAACCACTCCAACCAATCGCCCAATCGTAAATGTCACAACGCCCGCCAATACACCAATAAACAACATGCGAAAACCGCTGCGCCAGGCGCTGCGACTCGTGAACAAACTTAAAAATGCACCAATTAAAAATAATGAGACCGCTGTTAAACCCAAACTAAAATAAATATTCACAATTTGTTTACTTAGCATAAAGGGGATTAACGGGATAAATGCACCCCCAGAGAACGCTAAAAAAGACGAAATAGCCGCTCCCCAAGGTGAGCCTAATTCCGCTGGATTCAAACCCAGCTCTTCACGCGCCAACGTATCCAATGCTTTATCGGGATCACTGATCATGAGGTTTGCCAATTTTTTGGCATCCTCTTTGGGTAATCCGCGTGCTCGATAAATAGCGGCTAATTCGGCCGCTTCTTCTTCAGGATATAATTCTAATTCTTCTCGTTCCAAATCAATTTGATATTCCAAAAATTCTCGCTGTGAACGCACTGAAATATATTCACCCGCGCCCATCGAGCACGCTCCGGCTAATAGACCCGCAACACCCGCCAGTACAATGGTTTCATAACTGGTTTCAGCCCCGATCATACCGAGAATTAAACTCACATTTGACACCATGCCATCGCTCACCCCAAAAATCGCGGCGCGCAAATTGCCTGCGTAAGTAATGCCTTTATGGCGCTGTTCCAAATGCGCAATCGCCGAATGCATTGCCGGTGCGCCTGAATAAATTGACATACCCCGCACTTTCATCGCGGACAAAATAAAACGAATTTGTTCCGGTTTAAAAATATCTAACAAACGCCCGACAAACCGTGCGCGCAAATCAGGTCGATAAACTAACTCGTGGGTATCCCCATTTTTTTGGATTTTGTTTTCCCAAATATGCGCTTGTTTGTCTGCGCCGTCTGCCAACTCAAGAAATAATTTTTGTCGCCCAGCGTCTGGCTCATGTTTTGCAATAATACGATATAAATACGCAGAACACTTTTCTTCGTGCCAGCTTTGTAACATAGACATCATTCACCTCATGATTACTTTATAGCTAAATAGTTCTGTAAAAAATTAGGCACGCGACTCTCCAACCAATATTCAACGTGCCAAGGCGTTTTGCCCGCTACAAATCCAACATGACCGCCTTTATTCGTTAACTCAAGCACAATGCTCGTGGATAATTCATGAGGATTCGGCAGCACATCTGCTGTCATAAAAGGATCATCTCTGGATTGCAACACTAAGGTTGGAACACTGATTTTTCGTAAAAATTGCCGACAGCTCGACCGTTGATAATAATCCTCTGCATTGATAAAACCGTGCAGCGGCGCTGTGATTTTATCATCAAATTCATGCAGCGTTTTTACGTTGGCCAACGGTGGAATTTTCATTTGAATTTTTTTCGTATCTAATTTCTGTTGAATTTTTTTCAACAAGCTTTTTAAAAAATGCCACTGATAAATACGAGAGAAACCATATTGCACACGATCAACTGCATTGGCTAATTCGAACGGCACTGAAATGGCAACAGCGGCGCTCAACGGATTCGTGTCCCCTGTCTCGCCCAGCCATTTCAACAACACATTGCCGCCGAGCGAAAAACCAACTGCCGCTAATAACGCATCCGGTTCACGATCACGAATCGTTTTAATTAAATAAGCCACATCGGTGGTATCGCCGGAATGATACGCGCGTGCATGACGGTTTAATTCGCCACTGCAGCTGCGAAAATGCATCAACACACCGCGCCAACCTTGATTTTGCATCGCCATCAACATGCCATTGGCATAGGGCGATTCACTGGAACCTTCTAAACCGTGCAGCACGACGACAATAGGCGCGTTGGTATCTGCATTGACCCAATCTAAATCGATAAAATCACCATCGGGCAATTCTAATCGTTCACGCTGAAACACAATCGACTTATTTAACCGTCGGCAAAAAGTCGGCCACAGTGTTTGTAAATGTGAACCGGGTAACCACCAAGCGGGTTTGAAACCTTCTGATTTACTCATGATATTGCCTACTCAGCGAATGCACAGCGTCGATTAAAACAGCTACATTTTCAGGCGGCACGTCCGGCGTGATGCCGTGACCTAAATTAAAGATATGACCTGATCCTTTACCAAATTCCGCTAAAATACGCGCGACATGTTGCTGGATGTCATCTGGCGACTGCAATAACACACCTGGATTTAAATTTCCTTGTAATGTCACTTTTTCTCCCACGCGTTTGCGTGCTTCTGTCAAATTTACTTGCCAATCGACACCCAACACATTGCAACCGGTTTCGGTCATTAGTTCTAACCAAGCGCCGCCCCCTTTGGTAAATAAAATCACGGGGACAGATGTTCCTTGGTGCTCGCGAATTAATTGCTGCAAAATTTGCTGAACGTAATGTAATGAAAACATTTGATAGTCAGCGGTCGGTAACATACCGCCCCAGGTATCAAAAATCATCACCGCTTGCACACCCGCTTTAATTTGCGCATTCAAATGTTCCGCCACTGATTTGGCCAAAATCGTTAACAATTTGTGTAACAAGGCAGGCTCTTCACGCAGCATTTTTCGGATAGCAGGAAATTCTTTATTCGACCGTCCTTCAATCATATACGTGGCCAACGTCCAAGGACTGCCGCAGAATCCAATCAGAGGAACGCTGCCTGACAATTCCTGTTGGATCAGACGAATGGCATCTAAGACATAGCGTAAACTTTGTTCCGGATCAGGTACACCTAACGCGTCAATCGCACGAGCGGTTGTCAGCGGCCGCTCAAATTGCGGGCCTTCGCCTTCCACGAAATGTAACCCCAACCCCATGGCATCCGGGATCGTTAAAATATCAGAAAATAAAATAGCCGCATCCAGGGGGAAACGTTTGAGCGGTTGTAACGTGACTTCACACGCTAACTCCGGTGTTTTACACAGGGTCAAAAAACTGCCTGCTTGCTGCCGTATGGCACGATATTCCGGCAAATAACGTCCGGCTTGGCGCATGATCCAGATCGGTGTTCTATCGATTGGCTCGCGGCGAATGGTTTTAAGTAAACGGTCATTTTTTAATTGGATCATAGCAACACCCTTTCTACTTCACGATCTGGATAATTTAACATTTAAACGGAAATATTCCCTACAACTTCTTTGATCTATCAATAACTTTAGGATACGATATTAGGCTAAATTTATTTATTAACCTTTAGTGAGGGAACTCCGAATATGCGTAAACACATCTTAGCGGCTACATTGGCCGGTCTTTGCTTAGCGGGTGTCACAGCTTGTCAACAAAAACCCAATGATACAAGCACCAGCGGCACAGCTTCCGCGCAGCCTGCTCAACAAACGACGGATGCGACACAGCAACCTGCTGCGAACACAACAGCAAGTGCTGATACGACAACAACCACGACAACGACCACACAACCTGCTCAGCCAGAAACCAGTGCTAGCAACACCATGAATTCAACCGATCAATCCAATAACACAGCTGCTGCTCAAGGTGCTGCTGCACCCACTGCGCCAGCCACCACACCGGATGCAGCTGCTGCTACCACGCCAACAACAGCACCTGCTGCTAACGCAACAATGCCTGCCGCTGCTGCGCCTGCTGCTCCAACAACTGCAGCACCCGCGATGCCAGCCACCAATACAACAACAACCACCACAACGACTGCACCCGCTGGCTCAACAACAAACACAGCGGTTAGCGGTACAACAGCACCTGCACCTAGCAACTAAGCTTTAGTGTTTATATTAAAAAAGCACCCACTGGGTGCTTTTTTTTGTATAAATTATTTTATACAAATCCCCCTTGCTCCCCCTTTTTCAAAGGGGGAAACCTTCTAAGCAGTCTGTGCTTTAACAGCGAGAGTGTATTGCTGCTTAGAAGGTCTCCCACTTTGAAAAAGGGGGAACAAGGGGGATTTGTATAAAAAGCCGCATTCCTTTCTCAATCGGTGAATTTTTTCCCGCTCGTCCCCAGTGCATGCATAATATCCTCTGCCACCGCGCGGACATTGCGTTTATCCGTTAAGACACGGACATCTGCAATGTCTTGGTAAATCGGCTCACGCTGTACTTGCAATTTTTCTAAGACTTCTTGACGGTTATCGACGCGCAACATCGGACGACGGCTGTCGTTGATCGTGCGATTGTCTTGATACCGCAAAGACACTTCTAAATAAACGATAATGCCATTTTGACGCAGCAATTCTCGACTCACTGAGGATGTCACGGTGCCACCGCCCGTCGCTAAAATAATATTAGATAATTCCACTAACTCAGCAACAACGCCTTCCTCACGCTTTAAAAAACCTTCCTCACCCTCAAGATCAAAAATCCAGCCGATATCAACACCCGTCCGTTTTTCAATTTCTTCATCCGTATCATAAAAATCCATGCCCAGTTGAGCGGCTAAATACTTCCCCACACTGCTTTTGCCAGCGCCCATTGGACCCACTAAAAAAATATTTTTATGCTTTGCCTTCACTGCTTGATTCCGTATTTAGAATAGGAGTAACAAAAATTAATAATTCACGCTTGTTTAAAAGCACATTTTGCTGGCGGAAGAGCAATCCGACAAGTGGAATTTTACCTAAAATAGGAATTCGTTGCTGCGAATCACCATTTACTGTTTCAAAAATCCCTCCTAGAACAACAGTCTGACCATTTTTCGCCAAAATATGGGTGCTCAATTGACGCGTTGAAATAGCCGGAACACCCTGCACCATGTGCTGACTTGGCTTGTCCTGGTTAATTTGCAGCTGCAATAACACCATATTATTGGGTAACACTTGTGGCGTGACGTGCAAACTAAGCACCGCTTTTTTGAAAGCAACACCCGTGGCGCCACTGACACTGATCTCTTGATACGGAATTTCTTCACCTGACTCAATCGAAGCCATTTGTTGATTGGCCGTAAATAAGCGCGGACTCGAAATGAGTTCACCATGCCCTTCATTTTCAAGCGCTGCCAGCTCAATATCTAACACCGAATGATTTGGCAATTTCACAACCGCGAAACGATAATGCCCAGCCGCCACTGCATTATCCCCTTCACTAAAATGGATACCCAATTGACGTTCATAATCACTGTCAATACTCACCAATTTCGTTTCAATCATCACTTGCTGCACCGGCACATCTAATTGTTGAATGACGTGGTGGATGGTTTGCAAATGATCCGCGATATCTCGCGCATAAATGGTATTCGTACGTAAATCCACATGAAGCAATCCCCGTTTTGACAACAAAGAACCGGTATTATCTTGCAACAAATGCGCGATGGTATCCGCTTTGGCATAGCGAATACGCCAAACCATTGTCGCTAACGGTGCTGCTGCGTCAGTTGCCTCTTGTAACTTGACATTGGCTTGCTGCTCTCGCAGTAATTCTTCTTTCGGACCAATCAACCAGATATTGGATTGTAGAATTTTAGTTAAACCATGGGTTGCCAACATCAACTCCAATGCGCGTTCAGCCGACACATTTTTCAAATGCAATGAAACCGTTCCCGAGACATCTGGCATCAACATCATATTAATGTTTAACGTTTTAGCCAATAAATGGAGTGCATCGGGCAAATTAACATTGAGCAAATCCAAATCCATTTTCGTGACGGTTGCATGACTTGCGCTCACCCAAAAAAATAAAAATAAAAGGCTTACCATTTTCTTGACCATCAGGATTCTCTACACACGTAATTTGCGAATGACTTGTTGATGAAGTTCTAAGGTGACGGAGGCTTGATCAATCTGCATCACTCTCGCTCCCTCTTGACCCACGGATTCCTGCCGTTTTGCATCGTACAGCAATCCATGCGGCAATAAAAAAACAGCGGTTTTTTCATCGCCTAATTGAAAAAATCCCACATAGTGAATATCTTTCAGAGAAGGTACGCTTGTTTTTGGCGCACGATCAAATAATAAATTTATAAAATAGTTGCCATGAAAAGGATCCGCCTGGATGGCTTGACGAAGAGATGATTTAGCCTGATCAAAATATCCATTCAACACCGTAGCTTTTAATAAAATCAAATTTTTTTCTGAGCGAGCATCCATCTGCAGCGCATCCATTTGCAACACAATTTGCTGATTTAATGTCGTCTGAAAAAAATGGATTAACTGATAAAAGTCGCCTTGTATTTCAAATGCAATTTGGGTTTTGTCTGATTGAGCGCGTTCAATCGTTGCCTGCATCACTAACAAACCCGCCCCTTGCATTTGATCGACGATCACATTGATTAACTGATTACTGTCTCTCAGTGGATGGAAGCGCACTAATTTATTTGAATGAAGCGATGGCTGCGCAATCTGCAATTCGTCAGATAAATGGGAAAAATCATTCATCGCAGCGGCCAGTTCAACACCGCCAAAAATCATGCAACCCATCGCAGCACACGCTACTATTTTTAACCACAACATGTTAACTATCCATCTCAATAACAACTAAAAATCGCAATGAATGCAATTCTGATTGGCTGAATCGCTGCACCGACGCATGCAAACCCTCTGCCTGTAAGCGTCGAATCCAATTACCTAATTCATCAAACGTGCTAACAGTGCCTTCTAATGACATTTTATCGTCAGCATAATTTAATTTGTTTAATTGAATATGATAGCGTTCAAAAAAATTGATTTGTTGCCACCGCTGTAAAAAAAAATGGGTTTGCTGAACAATGTGTTCCGCAACATCTGCTTGCGTCTGAGCAAATTGTTCTGCTGTTGGTTGGGTCGATTGCGTATGAATCGCGCTCCTTGCGACTATTTTTTGTTTCACATAACAGGTGGCCCAATATTCTAAGCCAAACAACATCAGGCCACTGACCGTGAACAAAAGCAATCCGGTACGCCATTTTTGCCATTTTGCCAATGCAATCTTGTTTCGCCAGGGTAATAAATTAATCTCTACCATCTTGGCATACTCCGCATCGCTAACCCAAAGGCCGTTAAGCCTAGACTCGTTAATTCTGGACGAATGCTGCATTGTTTTGCTTGTTGCACGAGTTGAAAAGGATTGACAATCTCCACTGTAAAATGACCCAACGCCTGCAACCACTCTTTTACCGGATACAATGCCGTTAAATTGCCAGCTAAATAAAATTTTTCAATGTCTGCCAGTGAGTGATTGATCGCCACCTGTTCTAATGCCTCCTGCAAATCCAGTAATTGCGTTTCCTGATCACGCCCTTGAAACGCATGAGAAAACAGCACTCTGCCGTGATGCAATATCAACCAGTGCTGAGCCGAGAGATCCAACAATGCAATTGGCTTTTTGGAATATCCATAGAGAAAATTCATCGCTCGACACAGTGCATACTCATCGATATCAACCACTCTGACGCGTAAACCCGCAGACTCTATCGGTGCTAAAAAAGTGTCGACATCTCGTACTTTTGCGGCAATTAGCCAACCTGCGAATTCTGTTTTAGCATAATCAAAATACAGGTCTTCTTTTATCTCCGGTAAATATTCTGCTAAGTTCATCGCAATCTCCGTCACACATTCATCAGGCTCTAAAAACGAGGCTAAATTAACGGACTTGGAGAGGATGCGTGATGCAGGCAACGTAATCGCGGTTAAGCAATTTTCAGCGCCCGCCGCCACGACCATCGAGCGAATCATTTGTCGGAGGTGAGAGCTGTCATCCATCCCATCTGCTTTAAAAAGTGAACGCGGCAACTGGCTCACCTTAAAATCTTCGATGAAAAACGTCTGTTTTTGCTGAGTTAGCTTCAATAAACAAATGTGTCGAGCGTGCAAACTCAAGCCTACAAAAGCGGTTGGTTTGCGATAAAGAAAGCGCATACGTATAAAAATCCTTAGTGAGAGAAGAAAATCTGATTTATTTTTTATTGTTTAACTGATTGATTTTGAATAGTTTTTAACAGAAGAGAGAGGCATCAAAGACAACTGAAAAGCGCATCGCGACGCATCTCATTGGACTTGCGTAAAAATGATTTTGTCACAAGAAAGAAATTCACTGGAAGGGAAGACTGACACTCTACAAGTTTTATAGTAAAATGCAAGCCCAATTACTTGGATTTCTGTACCCTCATGATGGCAAACCTTTGGCGTCTTTTTAAAAAGCTTTCTTTCTTCTTTTTGCTCATGCTTGTGATTGCGACAATCGGTGTCGCGTATTACATTGAGTTCCAATTGCCGGATATTGAAGCGTTAAATACCGTGCAATTACAAGTGCCGCTGCAAATTCTCTCTAGCGATGGCAAATTAATCGCGGAATACGGTGAAAAGCGCCGCATCCCGATTCCTTACGACAAAATTCCCAAGCCATTAATTGATGCGGTGTTGGCGACTGAAGACCAACGTTATTTTCAACATCCAGGCATTGATATTCCTGGGTTAGCGCGCGCCACCATCTTGTTAATTGCAACGGGTCGCAAAGAACAAGGCGGCAGCACGATCACCATGCAAGTGGCACGTAGCTTTTATTTAACCCGACATAAAACATTTGGTCGTAAATTGCGTGAAATTTTATTAGCGCTGAAAATTGATCACAAACTCAGTAAGCAAAAAATTCTGGAACTCTATTTAAATAAAATTTTCCTCGGTAATCGTGCTTATGGTGTTGCAGCCGCTGCGCAAATTTATTATGGCAAGACGCTCGATCAATTATCGATAGATGAATACGCGATGTTAGCGGGATTGCCCAAAGCACCCTCTACCCTAAATCCTCTCGCGAATCCAGAAGCAGCAAAAAAGCGCCGCGACCATGTACTGTCCCGCATGCTGGAATTGCATTACATCGATCAAAAAACGTATCAAGCAGCTATTAATGCGCCTCTGAATGCTCACTATCATGATCTCCAAACACAAGTGAAAGCACCGTACATGGCTGAGTTAGTCCGCCAACAATTAGAACAAATGTACGGAGATTCCATTTATACCGATGGTTTTAATGTTTACACAACAGCAGATAGTCACTTACAAGATATTGCAAACCAGAGTGCGCGCAATGCCTTGATTGATTATGATCAACGTCATGGTTACCGCGGCCCAGAAATGAATCTGGGAATACCGAATTTGAAACACATGGATGACTGGGAATCTAAATTATCTAGCTTACCCGTGACCAATGGATTAGAGGCTGTCGCTGTCATTGATACAACCAATAAAAGCATCACCGTGTTACGCGCCAATGGCAAGCTCGTCACGCTCAGTTGGTCAGGTTTATCATGGGCAAGAAAACAAATTAACGCGAATTACCTTGGACCCAGACCGCATAATGCCAATGACATTGTGCAACTCGGCGATGTGATTCGCATCATGCAATTACCCAATCAAACATGGCGCTTGGCGCAAATCCCCAAAGCAGAAGATGGCTTGGTCACATTGAATCCGAATAACGGCGCGATTTTGGCACTGGTCGGTGGTTTTGATTTTCAAGCGAGTAATTTTAATCGCATTATCAATGCGCAACGTCAACCGGGTTCGAGCTTCAAACCATTTATTTATTCTGCGGCATTCGATCAAGGGTATACGCTAGCAACTGTGATAAACGATGCCCCGATTGTTGTTGAGAATCCCACGGATAATAGCTTGTGGCGGCCACAAAATGATGAACATAAATTTTATGGCCCGACGCGGTTACGCAATGGGTTAATTCATTCGATCAACTTAGTGTCTATTCGCTTGTTAGATCAAATTAAAGTGCCGTATGCCGTCAAATATGCTGAACGATTTGGTTTTAATCCTTCGCAATTACCGCCTTCTTTGTCACTGGCGTTAGGCACTGCGTTAGTCACGCCGATCCAAATGGCCGCAGCGTATTCTGTTTTTGCCAACGGTGGTTTTAAAGTGGTGCCATATGCCATCGACTCCATTCGCAATTCACAAGGGCAAGTTTTATATCAAGCAAAACCGTTAACCGTTTGCAATAATTGCCAACCCGCGCCGGGTCAAACTGATAATAGTTATGCACCGCGCGTGATCAGCGCACAGAATGCTTTTTTAATCACCTCTGCGCTGCATGATGTCATTGAGTATGGTACCGCCATTCAGGCGCGTGGTTTAAAACGCAATGATTTAGCGGGCAAAACAGGAACGACGCAAAATCAAGTAGATGCTTGGTTTGTGGGCTACAATCCTGATTATGTCACCTTGTCCTGGGTTGGCTTCGATCAACCACAGTCATTGCATGAATACGGCAATCAAGCTGCGCTACCCATGTGGATAGAATTGATGGGAACGATTTTAAAAAACAAACCGGATCATCCACTTGATCAACCCGCTGGTATTGTCAGCATCAAGATTGATCCACTGACGGGTAAGCGCGCCACCGCAAATGATCCCGTTGCGCAATTCGAATATTTCATGACACCGTATGTGCCGGATGAAGATAAAAACTCGGCTGCACCGGATGCGAATAAAACGGGACAAGTGGATGGTGGGCTTTATTAAAAGAGGTTGCTGCAAAGGCTTGTCATCCTGAGTGCTCCAACCTCCGAAAAAAGAGAGGTAAACATCGAATAAGAACTTGTTCTTTTTATACAAATCCCCCTTGTTCCCAATGGCACTAGCTTAAGAACTGTCGTCCCGGAATTTACTGGCGCTTAATGAGCGCTTTTTGCGAATTTAGCGCCAGTTAATGTCCGGGATCCATTTTGCTTAAAGCATATAAGTTAAAAGCAAGAGGGCGATAAATTGAAGATGGATCCCGGACATTAAGTAGCTCTAAACGAGCAAAAGGCGCTCGTTAAGAGCTACTAAATTCCGGGACGACAGTTCTTAAGCTAGTGCCATTGCCCCTTGTTCCCCCTTTTCCAAAGTGGGAGACTTTCTAAACAGCTCTGTGTTTTAACAGTGAAAGCTGTTTAGAAGGTCTCCCACTTTGAAAGGCGTTGTTGCGTAATTCAAGTTGGCTTCATCCGTGAGTTCCTTCCACCCTTGTGGGGGAAGGAACTCACGGATGAAGTGTGTTGAATTACGCAACAACGCCCTTAAGAAAAGACTGTCATCCTGAGTGCTTTTCGCTCCGAAGGATCTCCCTATTTAGTCAACTGCATTTACCTCTAAAAAAGCAACCCCAAAAACGTCAACACGTTTAAATCAGATTTCGTCAATATGGCATCACTCACCTTCACAAAACCAAATTCATGACGCTCATTGAATTCCTTTCGCAACACATCAAACGCATCCACATCTTCCATCAAACGTTGCTTCATCGTTTGTGTCATCAGAGCAGGATCAAAAATACTTAATACAACATCGCGCCAATCCACTGAGCGATGCGCGAATGAAATAGTATGTGTTGGATAAGTGACTTCTTGAGAAACGGCCGGAATACGTTTTTGTTGCAACGCCGCTTGATACAACATCTCAATACCGCGGTATTTACTTTGAATCGAATAGCCCGCAATATGCGGCGTCGCCAATACGGCCGGTTGTAACACAGAAAAATCAATCAGCGGTTCATTTTCCCAGACATCAAAACACCAAATACAGGACTGGCCATACATTTTTAAATCCGAAAAATCAACTGTCGCTCCTCGTCCCGTATTTAAAAGAATACAATTTTTTTTCTGACGCGCAAAAAAATGTTGATCTAAGAGATGATAGGTTGGATGCAACCCATCGTGCGTTAACGGTGTATGCAAGGTTACCAAGTCAACATCACTCAATTCTTGCAGAGACACACTCTGCAAATCAGTGCGAAAAGGATCACACAAGATGACTTCAAAACCCATCAACGTCAACAATGCAGCAACACGCGAACCAATGTCTCCGACACCAATCACAGCGGCACGTATTTTTTTCTCCGTCAGAAAATTCATTTTTTGTAACGCAGCAATACAACACGCAACATACTCCATCACGGCACTGGCATTCGATCCACTCGCAAGCGCCCAAGCAATATTGGCTTGATTCAACCATGCAATATCTAAATGATCAGAGCCAATAGTGGCACTCCCGACAAATTTGACCGGCGTACCCGCTAATAATGCCTCATTCACTTGCGTGACAGAACGCACCAAGAGCATGTCCGCTGCCAATAAATCCTCACGCACAATGTGTCGACCGGGTTTTAACGTCACATCCGCACCGAAATAATGCTGCACATTGGGAATGTTTTCATCCGCTACAATTTTCATCCGCATGCAATTCCTAAAAAAATAATCAATCCCACCCCATTATTATTCAAAAACGCCTTAAAGCATTTCTGCCGCTCTCGATGCCGAATTAAAATATCTTGATAACCAAACAATAGTCCTGCCAAGAACAGACTCAAAAAATAAAATTTATTAAATGTTAGATAAAAACCGATGAACAGCATGCAGAGTAAAAAACTGATTTGCAAAAGAGCAATGATCACTCGATCATATGCACCAAATAAAATAGCGCTCGATTTGATTCCAATTTTTAAATCATCTGCTCGATCAACCATCGCATAGAGCGTGTCATACATCATGACCCACAAAACGGTGGCCAAAAACAATAGCCAACATAACCAAGGCAATGTATTGGTTTCTGCGGCAAATGCCATGGGCACACCCCAAGCAAATGCTAAGCCCAAACCCGCTTGCGGCATGGCTATCCATCGTTTCAAAAAAGGATACAGCGTTGCTAAGAGTGCGCCTATCACCGCGAGCAAAATAGTGAATGGATTTAAAAATAAAACTAACCCAAAAGCACTCAGCATTAACACCACAAACAAAATGAGTGCGCTCTGCACGCTGATTACGCCGGTGGTCAATGGACGCGACTGGGTCCGTTCAACAAATTTATCTATTTCACGATCCGCAACATCATTGATAATGCAACCTGCAGATCGCGTCAGCAGCACACCCCCGCAAAAAATGGCAACGATAAAGACATCCGGTTTCTGTTGCGTCGCCAACCAAAGCGCCCACAGCGTTGGCCAAAGCAATAAGAAAATACCGATGGGTTTATCCAAGCGCATTAAATAAATATAGTGTTTTAATGAGTGTTGCATAATGAAAACACATCCGGAAAAAAAACTTCAGTGAGCAAAAGAGATTTATGATTCACCGTAAAAAGTGACCGTCTCGCCCATAAATCATCAACCGATAAATCAGCTGCTTTTTTAATCCGTGCATATTCTGCAAACTGCGTGGTTAAATGCGCCAATACAAATTCACTGCGGACTAAATCAGGCTGTTTAAATAATACAGACCCTAATGATTTTGTGTTCAAATGCGCTAATTCTTTTTCAGCACCCGTCAAGGTGGCAGCGGGAAAAATCGTCCGCGCATACATCCATTTTTTGCCAGGACTTAAAATTAACACTTCACGCGCTAATATTTCCTCTTGTGCAGCGATTTTTAAACAATTCGCTTCATCGACGGTTGGCAGGCGCCAATCCTGCTGTAACACATCAATCTGCGTCTCCGTCACACCGTGTGTTTTTAACCGCTCCATAAATGAACCCGCGTACAACAACCAAGCCGCATAGGCTGTCGGCAATTGCCGAGCCTTTGCAGGTTGCCAATCAATCGTTTCGATTAAATTACTCATTTAAACAGATCACTTATGTTAAGATTGGTTCAATTATCTCATTTAAAAAAATGGAAACAAAGCGTTATGACAAACCCTATTGTGATTATCGGCACTGGATTGGCTGGTTATCAACTTGCACGTGAATTTCGCAAACTGGATCAAACGACACCATTGACCCTTCTGACGGCAGATGAAGGAAAATTTTATTCAAAACCGCTGCTTTCGACAGCTTTTACCCAAGGCAAAACAGCGCAAATGCTTGAAACCGCCACTGCCGATATCATGGCCACCCAATTGAATGCCGCGATTGCCACCCATGCGTATATCACGACCATTCATCCCAATGAAAAAACGCTTATCGTCGGCGGCGAGACATTGCATTATGCCAAACTTGTCTTGGCCTGCGGCGCGGATGTGATTAAACCAGAGCTGCAAGGGGATGCCGAGGATATTTTTTCGATTAATCACATTTATCATTACTCGGAATTTCGTGACTTAATTAAGCATAAAAAACGCATTACTATTTTGGGTGCTGGCTTAATTGGTTGTGAATTTGCAAATGATTTGAGTAATGCGGGTTTTGATGTGCATCTTGTTGCACCCGTCAAAGCGCCGTTAGATTTATTAGTGCCGGAAAAAATTGGCCAATTACTGCAAAAAGCATTAGAACAAAACGGCGTCCATTTTCATTTAAATTGCATTGCCAATCGCGTCAATAAAACAGAAAACAATCATTATAATTTGGAATTATCCAACGGCAATGAATTGGAAACAGAATTTGTTATCTCTGCCATTGGTTTAAAACCGCATACTGAATTAGCCATTGCAACTGGACTTGCGATTAATCGCGGCATATTAGTCAATCGGTTTCTTGAAACCAGTCATCCAGAGATTTATGCCTTAGGTGATTGCGCGGAAGTGGAAGGCCATGTGTTGCCGTTTATTACCCCTCTTCTCAATTGCACTCGCGCACTGGCCAAGACACTTGCCGGTGAACGAACAGCGGTTGATTATCCTGCGATGCCAGTCACGGTCAAAACACCGGTGCATCCGATTGTGGTATGTCCGCCGCCTAAAAATGCGATTGGCGAATGGCAGATTGAGAATAACAACAATAATGTTCGGGCATTGTTTTTTGATCCTGATAAAAATTTGTTGGGATTTGTGTTGACCAATGAGGCGGTTAAAGAGCGGAGTCAATTGGTGAAAGAGATGCCGAGTTTGTTTTAGGTAATGTTGATGCAAACGGTTGATTTTTTATTAAGTCTCATGTGGCTATCTAAAGAGAACAATTTAATTATTTTTATACAAATCCCCCTTGTTCCCCCTTTTTCAAAGGGCGTTGTTGCGTAAATCAAAATATTGCTTGGAACGCCTTCCCCTTCAGGGGGAAGGTGGCCGACAGGCCGGATGGGGGGATAAAAAATATAAGAACTCTTAACAAAAAAATGAGAACTACATAAAAAAACCATCGTTGAGTGTTATTTTGATCCCCCTATCCGGCCTGTCGGCCACCTTCCCCCTGAAGGGGAAGGCGTTCCAAGCAATATTTTGATTTACGCAACAACGCCTTTTCAAAAGGGGAACAAGGGGGGATTTGTATAAAAACCAACATTCATTTGGGTTGTCAGCCTGAGTGCTTAAGAAAGAGCTGTCAGCGTGAGTGCTTAAGAAAGGGCTGTCAGCGTGAGCGCTTAAGAAAGGGCTGTCAGCGTGAGCGCTTAAGAAAGGGCTGTCATCCTGAGCGCTTTTCGCTCCGAAGGATCTCCCAATGAAGCAGAGAGATGCTTAGGAATATTTTTAGCTAAGCCTCAGAAATTTGCGGGAGATCCTTCGGAGCGAAAAGCGCTCAGGATGACAGCCCTTTCTTAAGCACTCACGCTGACAGCTCTTTCTTAAGCACTCACGCTGACAGCCCTTTCTTAAGCACTCACGCTGACAGCTCTTTCTTAAGCGCTCACGCTGACAACTCTTTCCTAAGCAACTCCCTCACCCCTTCGAAAAAGAAGGCAAAGAAGATCTATAACCATCGGGTTGCTGCGCAATCGTTAATGTTCTCGCAACTTTGTTTTGCAGCGCATCCCGTAACATTCTACCGTCTTGATCTTGAAAACAAGGTAAATTCATATTCAAGTATTCATATAACTTTTTCATAGCGTCTATATTCAATTGCTTGCGCATATTATCAACCTCCACAGGGTGAACGCTCACCTCTCTATCAGGCGCTCCCTCTACTTGATTCTGATCCACTTCAACAGGTGGATAGGATGCTGCTGAATTTGCAGACGCAGAAGCAGCCATTTCAAGAGAGGATAAAATATTGGCTGAATTAGCAACCGGTATCGACGGTTTCCATTCTTGTTTTTGTTTAGGCGCTTTATATTCTTTATAGTCATCTCCTTCACCTGGTTCATCTTCATCGCTGGAATCATCAAGCACACCTCGTAAAGAATTCTTTTTTGCGTCATCTCCATCTCTCACTAATTTGATTTGTGGAAAAAACGATACGGTAGGTAACAATGCTTCAGCTGCTTTTGATGGTTCTTTTGCAAATTGCACACTGTCGACATCCTTGGGTGAAGGATTTGCCGCACTTGCATTCTGCTCTGCTGACACAACCAATTGTGGCTGACCCTCAGGTGGAAAATCTCGTGCAGGAGCTGATTTTGCATCGGCTCGATCAGCGTCTGATTTAATTAATTGAGCCAGTAATTGCATTTCATCCGCTCTTGGTGGCTTTTTTGCAAGCTCACTGTCGTCATCCATGGACACGGGGCCACCAATAGAAATAGGTTTTTTCTCTGCGGGTAGGGAGGGCGGCACTTCCGCTTTATCCTCGCCATCTAATTTTTCCTTTTCTCGATCAGCAGCAGCAGCAGCCTCAATAGGCGGCTGAGAAAGCACGACTGCTGGCATAACGGAAAGCGCAGCAGGTGGTGGAGAATTTAAAAGAGGTGCTGCCGCTGCTAAGGCTGGCTTCTTTGATTTTTCTTCCGGCACAGGTGGTTTGTTCGGCTTTTTTTCTTCTTCCGGCTTTTTTTCTTCTTCCGGCTTTTTTGCAGCCCTTTCATAAACTGCTTTTCCCACTAGCTCTATTAGTTTGTTGGAATGCTGTGAAAACAGCTGAGTTAACGCATACTGATCACCTGGTAATAATGCTCTCCAAGAGTCTATCAAAAAGTCGGCTCGACGATCCTTCTTACGAAGAAAATGTGCAAAATCCTTGATGAATCTTAAATAGAAATAAGTTCGTCGGAAATTTTCTTTTTGTTTATGTTGATCAAATGAGGCCTGCAGTTTATAAAACGCTTTTCTCGCATCACCCCATCGATTCTCTAACAAATAAATAACCACATCAATACTGCCACTCACAGCAGCCATCTCAAGCAAGCTAGAATTCGGTTTACAGGAAAATGTGTCAATTAAAAACCTTAATAATGCAGCATTATTATTTCTGGCAGCAACTTCTAAATGCACCGGTTTTATAGGTTTCCAGTTATTCCCTTGAGGACCATGCAGGACTAATTTTTGCATGAGTGCAAGATCATTCCATTCCAATCCAAGAAGCAAGTGTTTTTCATCCGTCTGAAATTTACCCATCCGCAACATCGGTAAAATCAGTTGCATCACTTCATTTGGGGTTAACTGATTTCGCGCGCTTAACAGACAGAGAAAATTGGCCATTACGCATCTATATTTATCAGAAGTATTACAATGCTCTTCAATCATCGCCTGCATGAAGCTGATAGCCTCTTGTCGATTCAACTGATGAATGGATGTTACGATGCTAGCGAGTCGTGGATCAGGTTGTCCTCGCACAAATTCAGCTAAATCAAAAGAAAAACTATCATACAGAGAGCGCGCAAGAAGAATATTTCGTTGTAAAGCCATTTCAAATGCTTTTGCTGAATACAATGAACGTGTCCCACGTCGAATATTCCATACGCCTTTTTCCATCTCCTTCTCTTGCAAAATAAGCAGACCCTTTCCTAATTCTACAAAAATTGCATTAAATAGAGCATCATCCATGTCATGAGCGCGCTGATTGAGTGCCTCTAATAACAACTCTACCCAGTGCGCCAACCCTCTATGGGGGAATTCCTTTCGTAGGAAAACAAGAGCATTTCTAAAATCCTTGTGCGCCATAGATGCTTCCACAATAGAGGATGCGCCCCATGTTCTGTTGACATACTTACCATTAATACAACGGGTAGCCCGGCAAAGCCAATGTAAAAAAGAGTATTGAAGCTCGCTCGTCCAAGGGCCATTTTCCAACCAATCCCATATTGTTTGCTGATATTTATTGATGAATAAGCCTAGATAAAAACCATTATTGAATTGAAGTGCGACTGGAAGTGCCGGATGATGCACGCGATCTGTCATCTGACTCATTCCATTAAAAACACATAATTCACTCAGAAAATGTCTAATCGTTTGCCTTCTTCTATTAACGCGTTGATCTTTACTTTCTGGCGCCTTACCTTCCTTAAATTCTGCCAGCCCAGCATTTATATCGTCTTCGATAGCAACTATTCCAGCCAACTGTTGACGGCAAGCTTGACGATTTGAATCATTAATCTGAAATCGTTGATGTTGTGCTTTATCATAGAGCCACATTAACGCACAGTCATTATTATGCGTCACTGCCCACTCGACCAATCCAACCATGTCGCTAATTTTTACCACTGCCTCATATGCAGCGTTTAATCTTTTATAAACAACATCTTGATCAGCATTATTGCGGGTCTCGACAATTGCATTTCTCAAGCCTTCGTCAGGTTTAACTTCGCGCGGGGATGCCATAATCGTCTCTCGTTTTGTTGAAATGAAGGTATTTGCTAATAATCGTATTAGGCGCAATTATACAAATGAATGCTTAATGTATTCTTAACTGTTTTTAATGCTTTAATTACAAGGTTTTATACCGACTCTATCTCGAAATGTGAAATTTGCGGGAGATCCTTCGGAGCGAAAAGCGCTCAGGATGACAAGCCCTTCCTTAAGCGCTTAGGATAACAAGCGTATTTCAAGATACAATTGTATATAATGCTTAAAAACCACAAGATACACCCTGGATTTATCCCTCTATCAGGAGCAACCAACACATGGGCTACATTGAACGAAATTTATTAGATGATGAAAAAATTGTTTATCGAACGCAAAAACATCCCATTATTTTTTTAGTCCCCGTGTTGTGGACAGTTGTCATGGTGGTTTGCTTAGTGAATGTTAATCCGTGGGTCAACAAATTTGCCATCGCACCTGGGATTGCTGCCGCCGCCACCTGGTTTAAACAATTTTTGAATTTTGCCACGGCGGTGTTTGTGGTAACCAACAAACGTATTTTAATGAAAGAAGGATTTTTCTTTCGCCATATGAATGATTTGCGTTTATCGACTATTTCAAACATCAGCGTTAGTCAAAGCTTACTGGGGCAATTACTGGATTATGGTACGTTGCTGATTAATCCATTTGGCGGCGAAAATGATTTGTTCCCGGAGATTGCTCATCCGAATGAGTTCAAACGTCAAGCGCAGATGCAATTGGAAAATAAGAAAGTGGAGTTGCCGATAAAAAATAATTGAGAGAGTAAAAACTAACTTGCTCCCCCTTTTTCAAAAGCGTTGTTGCGTAATTCACGGTGTCAGCTTAGTGTCGTGCCAGCGTGCTTTTAGCTGGCATCCAGGTTTGCTCTATTTATGACTATATAAATTTTATTAAGAGCAAACCTGGATGCCAGCTAAAAGCACGCTGGCACGACACTAAGCTGACTCTGTGAATTACGCAACAACACCTTTTTCAAAGGGGGAATAAGGGGAATTTGGATAAAAAACAATTCTCTATTAAAACAACCGTTAAAAAATCAAATTCGTCACAATCGTTAACAGAATGCCCGCCAACCCAATCAAGCCAAGCAAGATTAACAATGGCAAACCAAAAATTCGGTAAGGGCGCAAATCGACATCTTGTACTTTTTTGTTGTTCATTTCGTGTTTTCCTCTGGTTTCGTTTCTGTTGCGACAACCGGCTTTTGATAAGCCGCTGCAATTGTCGTCATTTCAATTAACTGTCCCTGCAATTTTTTTATCAATTGCGTTTGTTGTGCTTGCGCATTCACAAGCTCGTTTAATACCACATAAGCATCTTGTAACTTTTGCGCTAATGGATCATCACCTGCTGCAAGCGGTGCCGCCGTTTTTTTCATTCCGACAGTTTCCATGCCGCCTTTGATTTTATCCACCACACCCCCAATGTTAACGGTTTTGGCAGAATCAATAAGATCGGAACCCATTTTCTTTAAATCATCTAGTCCAGGAATCTTAACCATACGTTATTCCTCCTTCATGAAAGCGATAGTATACGCTAATTTTAGCAGAAAAATGTGCAATACCGTTAAAATAGTCTATAACTCGGTGTTTTTAAAAAAAATCTTGTTTCATCGCCTTCTTAGCTAATCGCAGCGTTTCATTTGCCACGACGTTGGCTTTCTCTGTCCCTTCTCGCAAAATGGCAATGACCTGCTGCGGGTCTTTTTCAAATTCCAAGCGTCTTTGTCGAATAGGCTCAATCAAACTCACTAACACGTCAATTAAGCGTTTTTTACATTCCACATCGCCAATTTGACCCTGGCGATAACGTTCTTTCGCCTCATTCACCCAGGCTGTATCTGGATTAAACGTATCATGAAAAATCCATAATGGATTATTCTCGACGGTGCCCGGATCAGTTGCTTTTAAACGTTTAGGATCGGTATACATTGAACGAATTTTTTGCGCAATGGTGTCAGGATCATCACTTAATAAAATCGCATTATTTAAGGATTTTGACATTTTCAGTAACATCCCTTCCGCATTCGGCGCGCCAATTCCAACTAAACGACGTGTGCGGCCCAGCTTTACCTCTACAATGGGAAATAAACCACCGTTGGCCAAATAATCTTTATCTTCCGTGTGTGGATCGACACCACAATACAATTGATCGAAGCGACGCGCGACTTCGCGTGTCATTTCAAGATGCGGAATTTGATCTTCACCGACCGGCACGATTTCCGGCCGAAATGCCAGAATATCGGCGACTTGTCCGACGGGATAAAGCAAGAAACCAAACGGATAATTATCGCCTAAGCCTTTATCGCGAATTTCATCTTTAATGGTGGGATTACGCATCACCCGCGGGAAAGACAACAGCATGCTAAAGAAAAATGTTAAATCCGCAATGGCTGGTACTTCCGATTGAATGAAGAGCGTGCTTTTTTTCGGATCGATACCCACTGCCAACCAATCGGTTGCGACATCGATCACGCTTTGGCGAATCTCATCGGGTCTCTCCATCCGGGTGGTAAACGCATGGACGTTTGCAATCAGAAAATAACAATCGTATTGATCTTGCAATGCGAGCCGATTTTCTAATGAGCCGACCCAATGTCCTAAATGCAAACGGCCGGTGGGCGTATCGCCGGTTAGTAAGCGTGGTTTTTCTGTTTTTTTCACAATTGTGCCTCGATGTTTGTTGGTCTGTCATGGGAGGAGCGCTTTACTAACAGCCGTCTTTGCGAGGAGCGTTTTTTGCGACAAAGCAATCCAGTGTTAACGGAGAGCGACTTATAAAACTGGATTGCTTCGTCGCAAAAAACGCTCCTCGCAAAGACGAATGCTGTGGAGTTTAACAAGGTTTTTTCCGTAACACCAAATGATATGCCACCTGGCCTGTTTTTTTGCTTTTGATGATTTGCCAATTAGCAGGCAACTCTGTGGCGATGATATTTTCAGCGGCTTCTAAATAGATATGCGCTTCATCCGCCAGAAAGCCACGCTCTTCCAGAAATAAACAACAGCGTTTTAACACCCCTGTTGAATAAGGAGGATCTAAAAAAACAATATCGAAAGGTTGATGCGGTATTTTTAGCTGGTCGGGTAGCTCGGCTTGATAAATGTCCGCGCGTTCAGTTTTAAAAATAGCCGCTTCCTCTTTTAATAAATTAACGACTTCACGCGCCGAATCCACCATCACCACCTGACTCGCACCGCGCGACAGTGCTTCAAACCCCAGCGCGCCACTGCCTGCAAAGGCATCTAAACAATGCGCACCTGTGATCATCGGCATTAACCAATTAAAGAGCGTTTCTCGCACCCGATCCGGTGTCGGTCGCAAATTAGGAAGCGCAGGTACTTTTAATTTCCGACCGCGCCATTCACCGCCAATGATTCTGATGATACCTTGCATCACAAACCTCGTTATACTATTGCGGTTATGTTAACATTGCGGCAATTTGAATGGATAATTTTTATGTTTAACCTGTTAAAAAGAAATAAAAACCAACCCCAAATGACCACCCCAGACACGGCAGTGCCTGAAAAGAAAGGCTTGTTCGCTCGTCTCAAAGCCGGTTTAAGCAAAACTCGCAACAGCTTTACCTCCAGTTTAGTGAATTTAATTCTGGGTAAAAAAGTTTTAGATACCGAAGTCCTCGAGCTCATTGAGACACAATTATTAACAGCGGATGTCGGCGTCGAAGCGACTCAGCAATTAGTCACTCATCTCACCCAACAATTAGCCCGCAATGAATTAACCAATCCCGAAGCAGCGCTCTCTTCTCTGCAAGAAGACATGAAAGCGATATTAAAACCTTGCCAACAAACCTTAACCATTCCCGACGATAAAACACCTTTTGTCATTTTAGTCGTTGGCATTAATGGCTCCGGCAAAACCACGACCATTGGCAAACTCGCCAAACATTTACAATCCGCCGGTAAAAAAGTCATGCTGGCCGCGGGCGACACCTTTCGAGCCGCCGCAATTGAACAATTACAAATTTGGGGTGAACGCAACAACATTCCCGTGGTGGCACAACAACCCGGTGCGGATACCGCCGCTGTGATTTATGATGCGATGGAATCTGCTAAAGCACGCAATATGGATATTTTAATTGCAGATACAGCGGGTCGCTTACATACCCAACACAATTTGATGGATGAATTAAAAAAGGTAAAACGCGTTCTGATGAAAATTGATCCCACCGCGCCGCATGAAACCCTCTTGATTTTAGATGCCGGTATTGGTCAAAATGCATTAAACCAAGCCAAGCAATTTCATGATGCTGTGCAAATTACTGGATTGGCGCTGACCAAGTTAGATGGCACAGCAAAAGGTGGAATTATTTTTGCAATTGCGAAACAATTAAATATCCCCATTCGTTACATCGGTGTGGGGGAAGGGATTGATGATCTTAGACCATTTGACGCAGAGGAATTTGTCTCTGCATTATTCGACGAGCGATCAACATGAGCATTGAAGCACACTATGTGAGTAAGCGTTACCCTAATGGATTTTTAGCGTTAGACAACGTCAATTTTAAAATTGCTGCGGGTGAATTTGTTTTTTTAACCGGGCATTCAGGCGCAGGCAAAAGCACGTTACTAAAATTAATCGCGGCCATTGAATCATTAGATCAAGGTCAGTTAACGGTAGACAAGCAATCGTTAAGTACGATAAAGCAGCGGCATATTCCTGCTTTGCGCCGAAAAATTGGTCTCATTGCCCAATCACCTAATTTACTGCCCGATCGCACTGTTTTTGATAATGTCGCATTACCCTTGATTGTCAGTGGCTCACCTTACCGAGAAATTCAAAGTCGCGTTCGAGCCGTACTCTCTAAAATGGGTTTGCACACTAAACAAAAATGTTTTCCGATTGAGCTTTCTTGCGGTGAACAGCAACGTGTCTCCATTGCCCGCGCCATTATTAATAAACCGCCTCTGCTATTAGCCGATGAACCGACGGGTAATTTAGATCCTGATTTAGCCGCTGAAATCATGGATTTGTTTCAGCAATTTAATCGCTTAGGCATGACCATGTTAATTGCGAGTCACGACCTGGGTTTAATTCAAAAATTGAATCACCGAGTCTTAACGCTAGTGGAAGGCAAGTTATGCGAATAAAAAATTATGTGTTACGTCATTTGCAAGCGGCTTTAAATAGTTTAGGTAAATTAAGCCGCGCACCTTGGGCCAATTTTATGACGTGCCTGGTGATTGGCATTGCATTGGCATTACCCACCACGTTATTCGTCGCCTTAAAAAATGCTGAAATCATCAGCGGCAGTTTTCAACAAACCATGCAGCTTTCCGTCTTTCTAAAAAAAGATGCGACTGAAACAGAAACGCTGGCCTTTGCGGATAAGTTAAAAACTCACACGGGTATTCAATCTGTCCGTCCCGTTTCGCCAAAAGATGGGTTGCAAGAATTACAAGAACAAGCTGGCTTCAGTGATGTTGTCGCTACGCTGCAAGAGAATCCACTGCCTTGGGTCATCATTGTGTCGCCGCAAAATGCTTACCAAACACCGCAACGCATTAATCAAATCGACCAATATTTAAAACAAAATCCGTTAGTGGAGAATGTGCAAATCGATATGATGTGGGTGAAACGGTTAAATATGTTAATTAGTTTATTTCATCGAATCAGTTATGCCTTAGCTATTTTTCTCGGTATTGCCGTTTTATTACTGGTCAATAATACGATTCGTCATATCACCCAGCAACATCACAAAGAAATCGAAGTGATTAAACTGATTGGCGGCACCTCAGCCTTTATTCGTCGGCCTTTTTTATATTCCGGTATGTTATATGGTTTCTTGGGCGGCTTAATTGCTTGGATTCTGGTGACTTTATTAATTTTGGTTTTAAAATCGCCTGCGGATGAAATGGCAACTCTCTATGCCAGCCACTTTAGTTTGTCTGGTCTTGGCGCATCCAATACATTGATTTTATTAAGCGCTGCGGTTTTATTAGGCTGGCTAGGCTCCTGGCTGGCTGTGACGCGTCATTTACGCCTCTCTTGAAAAAAGCCTTTGAATTTTGCTATATTAGCACTCTGTATCCACGAGTGCTAAAATTCTAATTATATTATTCAGGAATCTTTTATGCCCAATACCAGTTTACAAACATTAGACCTGCATTTGCCCATTGGCAGTCTTGAAGCGTTTGTGAGTCACGTAAACCGCATTCCTTTGCTGACCGCCGAGCAAGAACATGAGTTGGCTGTTCGTTTATATGATACGCAAGATTTAGCGGCTGCTCGCCAATTAGTCCTGGCTCATTTACGTTACGTGGCACGGGTTGCAAAAGGTTATCGGGGTTATGGCTTACCACTGGGTGACTTGATTCAAGAAGGCAACATTGGCTTAATGAAAGCGGTCAAACGATTTAATCCCAATGTGGGTGTGCGTTTAGTTACGTTTGCGATGCACTGGATCAAAGCTGAAATTCACGAATATGTGCTGCGCAATTGGCGCATTGTGAAAGTCGCCACAACCAAGGCGCAGCGGAAATTATTTTTTAATTTGCGTCAGATGAAAAATCATTTAGGTTGGCTCACTCCCACAGAAATCTCTGACATGGCAAACGATTTGCGCGTCAAACCGGAAACGGTTCGCGAAATGGAAATGCGTTTAACCTCGATGGATATGCCGTTTGACAGTCATTCGGATGATGAGGAAGATGCGCATTTTGCCCCCGCGGGTTATCTGGAAGACCCTCGTTACAATCCTGCCCAACTATTAGATTCCGCCGAACAAACTGATCATGCACAACATGCTCTGCAACACGCATTGCAAAAATTAGATGACCGCAGCCAAGCTATTTTAGCGGCGCGCTGGTTAGCGGAAGACAAAGCAACGTTGCAAGAATTAGCTGACAAATACCAAGTGTCGGCTGAGCGCATTCGTCAGTTAGAAAAAAATGCGATGGTGAAGTTGAAAGCGGTGTTGGAAGATAAATAAAAAGTAAATTATTTTTTCAAAGTGCTGTCATCCTGAGTGCTTTTCGCTCCGAAGGATCTCATGATGAAGCGGCGAGATGCTTAAGAATATTTTTAGCTAAACATCAGAAATTTGCGGGAGATCCTTCGGAGCGAAAAGCACTCAGGATGACAGCCCTTTCTTAAGCGCTCACGATGACAGTTCTTTCTTAATCACTCAAAATGGAAGCTCTTCCTTAAGCACTCAAAAAAAGCTTGTTTTGAGTGCTTCCTTATCTTATGTGACGACTTTACCTTTTAAACCGAAGTAGAGATGTCTCTTCATTCTCATCATCTTCACTGGCATGGAATACAGCGGTGACCTCATCTCCATCTGTCGCATCGCTTGCATCATGAGAATGCCCATCTCCCGCAGCCAGATTGAGTTCACTGTCATCACCTTCATCACTTTCATAATGAGTAGACTCACTCGCGGCATCCTGATTGAGTCTTGATTTATCATTCTGTCCTGGCAATTCACCATGAACAACCACCAAGCTCGGCTCATCAGAACTCACCAACCCTGGCGCTGCTGTTTGCGCGACTGGCTGATTAGTGGATGCAAGCGGTGCTCCTTCTTGCATAAGAATCGCATAGGTTGATTGTTGTGCTGAGGTATGAACCATAAGCGTATGTCTGTCGCTCAATGCCAATGGAGTCGTTCTCAACGTCTGATCCTCTGCAACCGCTTGCTCCGATCGATCCGAGTCTATTAAATCAAGTGAAGGCTTCGCCTGACCACTCTCTGTTTCAGCGGGTCGCGTTGCAGGGACGGGCGTGCATAAATCTTCGCTCACTTTATTTAGAGCTGCTTCATTCAGTCTACCGCTCAGAGTTTTTTGAAATATGGTATAGGTCATCGAAACAAAAGCAGCAACCACTGCAATGACAGCCAGTGTTTGCCCTATAACTGGAATGAGTAAAAATAACCCTACACAGATAAGAGAGACGACAGTAGTGCCGACCCCATATTTTGCTTTTCTGTACGCTTTTCTTTCGTCTGATTGATTAAACATTTCAGCATAGGCTCTGCGCATAATAGTAGAGTTTTCACCCACAGAAAGCTCGGAGACACTTTTCGAATTGATTAACTGTAGCAGTGAAACTGTTTTGGCGTCTGAAGCTGCTTTAGCATCGGTAGCTTCTTGAACTGCCATCTTAGTTAGCGTTAGTTTTTGCGAAGCATCTGCTGAGTAAGTCGTCGTGCACTGACCCTCAATTTCAAAAATTGTCCTATCAAATTCTGGAACGCGATATCCTACAAAATAGCCATCTTCGATATTAGTAACGAGCTTCTCATAAAGATCAATCGTCGTTGTAACTTTCTTGGGAACTACCCGTACAAAGCGTCTAGTATCTGCGTGAAGAGATGGCCAATAAGGTGGTAACTCGGGATTTTCAGCCGCCTTTCGCGACAAGACGGAAGAAAGTGCTTCAGCAGAAAAATGACAATCTGCTTGTGTTAACTGTTGCTCAAAGAATGCTAAGAGACTTTCTGCGTTTGTTAAAGCTCCCCATTGAAAAGCTTCGTCCCCCGCCGAGTCTCCTCCTTGACGAATTCCACTCGCTTTAATCTCTGCAACCAATTGCTCACGCGTTTGTCCTTCATATTTAATGGTTTCACTGCCGACTTTCAAGAAAATTTCATGGCGGGTAGGATTTGCTGAACTCGGTACGTTGGGAGTAAAAAAGGTTTCCTTTGAGTCGGGCGATACGGTATGTGTCTGTAAATTTTTTTTAGCCCGTTCAATCACATAGGGATTTTTGGAGTTTGCTAGACTGTCAACTGAAGCAAGTATTTGTTTAGGGGTTGCCATTTCATTTTCCTTTATTTAGGTGGTTAAAATTATAGTTTTTACGGAGCGCTACTCCGGATTGTGTAAATTTTATGCTGATAAAACAGGGGATTCTTTAATAATAGGCACTACTGTAACAAAGAAAAATTAACAAATTCTTAAATGCAACTTTAATAAGTAAGAACTGTCAGCATGAGTGCTTAAGAAAGGGCTGTCATTATATTGCTTAGAGAAGAGCTTCCCCCTTTGGAAAAGGGGGATTGAGGGGGATTTGTAAAAAATTAATTTTTATAAAATCCCTCCTGACCTCCCTTTTTCAAAGGGAGAGACTTTTCTAAGCAGAAAACTGCTATATAATTTTCAAGACAATTGCTTCGGAGCGACAGGCTGACAGCCTTTTCAAACTAATCTTTCTTCTGCCGATAAATCGTACCCATACCACCTATCAACTGAACTTTGGCTGCATGCGTTGTAGCAATAATTTCATTGAGGATTTCTTCTCGCTGGTCACGGTCTTCCGCATGAATCCGAATTTTAATTAACTCATGGTCCGTCAACGCGCGATCAATTTCATTTTTTACATTGTCAGTCAATCCTTTGTTGCCAATAATCACAACGGGTTTTAATTTGTGTGCTCGTGCTTTCAAGTGTTGGCGCTGTTTAGGTGTTAATAACATAAAGTTCCTATCAAAAATCAAAAATATCCGAAAAATAATGCGTTCTTTGCAATCCACGTTGCGCGAGTGCATCCCATGTATCATAGACGATGGCAGCAGGCGCACTGACATAGACATAAAATTCTTGCAGCGTTTGATAATGTTCAAACACAGCTTGTTGCAATAAACCCGTATGACCCTGCCAATTTTTTTTGGCGCGAGTTAAAACTGGCGTAAAAGAAAAATTCGGCAATTGCTTCTGCCACGCCACAAATACATCCTGAAAATAAAAATCACTTGGGTAAGTTGCACTCCAGAATAAATGCATCGCGGGAGGATTCGCTGTTTCTACCACCGCTTCAATCATGGCTTTGATCGGCGCAATACCCGTGCCGCGTGCTAAAAAAATCACGGGGTTTTGTTGGATGATACGTTGTGCAGTGCACGTACCATAAGGCCCTTGCAACACCAATTGTTTTTGCGTTTGCACCTGATGCAATAAATGCTCTGCCACGCGATTTTTAGCAGGATGCGCGAGCAATAATTCAAGGTCAGTCTTGTTGGCTTTAGGTGCATTCGCAATCGACATGAATGAAAATTCTTGCTCACCATGCAACACTCGGACATATTGTCCGGCGTCATACTGCAAAATGGAATCCTCTGCTCCACGCAAAAAAATGTGAGCAACTGTTTTCGTCAATTGTTTATAGTGAATCACATCATACATAAGGTTTTATGCAGCCGACGCCGTTAACTGATTTGCTTCATTCATCAATGCGATACGCACAGCCTCTAATTTAGCCATTTTCGCCGCACGTAAGACTTCGTAAATTTCAGCCAGTTTTTTTAATTTGGCAGCTTTCGTTAATTTGCTGCTTTGAGCGGATTCAGGTAATTCACGGATATCTCGCAACAACTTGGCAATTTCTTCCCAATTGTAAACATGCTGAATATCACGAGGTGAATTGCGTTGCTTCTCTTTGCCTTCTGCAAGCGGGGCAGCCGTCGATTTTGATGCATCCAACACGACCACTTTATAACGTTCTGCGGATTCCAATAAGACTTCTAACCGTTGATCAAGCGTGCTTGAGGACAGCTCATCCTCATGCGGATAAAAAGTAATTGTCATACGGCAACGCCCTCCTTTTTTCTAATTTTAAAAAATACTCTGTTTTCTAACATCTAGTATAACCTTATATGAAAGATAATACCTGGTTTCAATTTAAACAGTGTATCAAGAATAGATAGATTCATATCCTATCCATGCACCGGTACGTTAATACCTCGCTCACGTGCTCTGTGGTAATCGTGTCTTGGTCTGCTAAATCCGCAATTGTTTTAGCCACTTTTACAATCCGATGATAAACCCGCGCGGACAGATTATACTGGCTCATGACTTTCTGTAGCAATACCCGAGCCGCTTGAGCCAGAGGCGCATGGTCTTGCAATTCTCGCACACTCAATTCGCGATTACTCTTCCCTTGTCTTGCCAGTTGTCGATTGTATGCTGCCAACACTCTTTCTCTAATGTCTTGACTGGATTCTGGCGAATCGACGACTTCTGCAGATAATAATTCTAAAGGCACACTAGGCACCTCCACTTGCATGTCGATGCGATCTAAAAAAGGCCCGGACAATTTGGATCGATAGCGTTGAACTTGCTCGGGCGAGCAACGACACGCATGGCGCGTACTACCGGCAAAACCGCATGGACAAGGATTCATTGCCGTAATTAATTGGAATTGGGCAGGAAACACCGTTTGAAATGCCGCACGAGAAATCGTAATCGATCCGGATTCCAGCGGTTCGCGCAAGGATTCTAATACATGACGATCAAATTCCGGTAATTCATCTAAAAACAGCACCCCGTGATGCGCCAGCGAAATTTCGCCCGGACGGGGTGGCCTACCCCCGCCCACTAACGCCACACTGGAACTGCTGTGATGCGGTGACCGAAAAGGCAATTCTTGCCATTTGCGATGATCGAAACCACTCGTACTAATCGAGCCAATGGCAGCCACTTCTAAGGCTTGTGAATCTGAGAGCGGCGGCAAAATACTCGGCAAGCGACTGGCTAACATGCTTTTGCCTGTCCCGGGCGGCCCCACCATCAAGAGATTGTGCCTGCCTGCTGCTGCAATTTCTAATGCGCGCTTCGGGTGCTGCTGTCCTTTGACATCACTTAAATCTAAGTACGTGGGTATTTCATATGCATCAGCGACACGCTCACATGCCGGTAATGTGTGATCACCACGCAGATGCGCACAGACTTCTAGCAAATGACCCGCTTGCAACACCGTCGCTTGCTTCACCAAAGCCGCTTCATTGGCATTGGCAGCGGGTACAATTAATGTACGCGATGTTTGCCCCGTCCCCAGAACAATGGGTAACACACTGCGCACAGCTCGCAATTCACCTGTGAGCGCCAGTTCTCCCGTGAATTCATAGTGCGCCAATTTTTCCAGCGGAATTTGACCCGTCGCCCCCAAAATGCCCAACGCAATCGGTAAATCAAATCGTCCACCTTCTTTCGGTAAATCAGCAGGTGCTAAATTAACTGTCACACGTTGCATCGGAAAATAAAAAGCCGTGGTCATCAGTGCGCTGCGCACACGGTCTTTGCTTTCTTTCACAGCAGCTTCCGGCAGCCCAACGATGCTTAAAGAGGGTAGGCCTGGCGAAATATGAATTTCAACGGTCACCAAGGGCGCAGTAATACCTGAGCTCGCTCGGCTATAAACAACAGCTAATGTCATAATTTTTATTCCAATGAAATTATTTTTGGAGGAAAATTGAATACAGCGAGGGAATTGGGCGAAGCAAAAAATGCTATTGGTATGGATTGCCAAAATATACGATGTCGCATACTGTGTAAACTACCAATGGAATTTTTTTTAGCGCCCGTTGCTCAGTCGAATAGCGTGTCGGTTTCTGAAGCCGACAGTCGGGGGTTCGAATCCTCTCGGGCGCGATGACTATTAGAGGATCTTATGAAACAAGCGATGGCAAAGTCCATTGTGACAGATTTGTTAAATACCGCTGGCGTGATTGTCAATGGGCCTAACCCGTGGGATATTCAAATTCATAACGAACAATTTTATCAACGCGTCCTCGCGCATGCCTCGCTTGGATTAGGTGAGTCCTACATGGATGGTTGGTGGGATTGCGCTGCGGTAGATGAATTCGTTGCACGGATCGTTGCAGCCAATCTTGAAAGCAAATTAAAAAAAGATTTTCAGTTAATCGCCAAAATCATGCTCGCACGCATTTTAAATTATCAAACCAAACAACGTGCGTATGACGTCGGCATAAAACATTATGATCTCGGCAATGATTTATTCTCTTGTATGCTCGATAAAGAAATGAATTACACCTGCGGTTATTGGAAAAACGCGAACACGTTGGATGAAGCGCAACTCGCAAAATTAGAATTAGTCTGCCGCAAATTAATGTTACGTCCCGGGATGCGCATATTAGACATCGGTTGTGGCTGGGGCGCATTCGCAAAATATGCAGCAGAAAAATACGGTGTCAGTGTCGTTGGCATTACCATTTCTGTTGAACAGTATGAATACGCCAAAGCAAAATGTAAAAATTTACCGGTTGATATTCGATACATGGATTATCGCGGTCTCAATGAACAATTCGATCGCGTGGTGTCACTCGGGATGTTTGAACATGTTGGTCATTTTAACTATTACACGTATATGAATATGGTCAATCGATGTTTAATTGATAATGGTATTTTCTTATTACACTCTATTGGTTCGAATAAAACGATTTATCAAGCTGACCCATGGATCAGTAAATACATTTTCCCAAATGGCGTACTGCCTTCCATTGCACAAATCGGCAAAGCTTCTGAAGATTTTTTCGTGATGGAAGATTGGCATAATTTTGGTATTTATTATGATAAAACATTAATGGCTTGGTATGAAAACTTCAAAAACAATTGGGAAAAAATCAAAGACCGCTATGATGAACGGTTTTATCGCATGTGGAGTTATTATTTGCAAGTCTGCGCCGGTGGTTTTCGCACCCGTGACATGCAGTTATGGCAAATTGTTTTTTCGAAAGGTCGGTCATTGAGTGGGTATCATGCGCCTCGGTAGTGTTGTAGCTTTTCAGCTGTTTTAAACTCACATCCCGCTAGATCAAGAAGTCATTCAAAAAATTGATTTTCTGGCTATTTTTTACTATACTCCAAAATAGACGCGTCCATTTTGGAATACGGTGGAAAATAGCCATGAAAAGATACTGCGAATCCTATATATATCAAGATCTTGTAAAAAAGATGGTTTTTTTAGGTGGTCCTCGTCAAGTTGGAAAAACGACTCTGAGTAAAGCACTTTGTCATGGTCAGTTTTCCGGTGGAACTTATTTTAATTGGGATAATGATGAAGACCGAAGAGCCATCATGAAAAAACAATGGCCTGTCGATAGTCCATTAATTATTTTTGATGAACTGCATAAAAATCCACGTTGGAAGCAATGGATCAAAGGTATTTATGATACGCGAGTGAATAATCAAGAGTATCTTGTCACCGGCTCTGCTCGACTCGATGTTTATCGACGCGGCGGGGATTCTCTCATGGGGCGCTATCATTATTGGCGTTTACATCCACTGACGCTCGATGAATTGCCCGAGGGAATTTCACCTGCAGAAGGATATCAAAGATTATTAACGTTCGGCGGATTCCCTGAACCATTTTTGCAAGCTGATCCTCGCGAAGCAAGACGCTGGCGTCGAGAGCGATTTGACCGCATCTTGAAAGAAGATGTCCGTGATTTAGAATCTATTCGCAATATTCAATTGTTATCACTTTTTGTCGATGCTTTGCGAGAAAGAGTGGGAAGCACTATTGTATTATCGAATTTAGCGGAAGATCTACAGATTTCGCCCAAAACCGCTAAAAGTTGGTTATCACTGATTGAAAAAATGTATCTAGCTTTTCCTGTTTATCCATTTACGCAAAATCTCCCGCGTGCTATCCAAAAACCCCCTAAAGTCTTTTTCTATGATAATGCCGATGTCATTGAAAATGATGGCGCAAGACTTGAAAATTTAGTCGCTACAACTTTATTAAAAAGACTTCATTTCATAGAAGATTATCATGGTTATCGTTGCAACTTATATTACTTGCGAGATAAAGACGGCCGTGAAGTGGATTTTATCACACAAATTAATAATGAAATTGTTGAACTCATCGAAGTAAAAAATTCTGATACTTCCATTTCAACCAGCTTGAAATATTATTCGCAAAAATTAAAACCCAAGCGAACCATACAGATCGTTGGCAATTTGCAACGAGCTTTCAACCAAGACCATATTCTTGTAACAAGCCCCTGCGACTATTTCCAAAATCCACCCTGGGAAAGCAAAGAAGCACAATAACCTTTCTGAAAACTTAGGATACTATTTTCTAAATCGCAAAAAGAACAAAAGCAATTTTTTATAAAAATCCCCCTTTTTCAAAGGGGGAAGTTTTCTAAACAGCTCTGTGTTTTAACAGTGAAAGCTGCTTAGAAGGTCTCCCACTTTAAAAAGGCGTTGTTGCGTAATTCCCACTTCCGTCATTGCGAGGAGCGTTTTTTGCGACGAAGCAATCCAGTTTTTGATTCTTAAGTCTAAAACTGGATTGCTTCGTCGCAAAAAACGCTCCTCGCAATGACTGTGCGTGAATTACGCAACAATGTCCTTTAAAAAAGGGGGATTTTTATAAAAATAATTTCTTAGTCAATGTTTACTCTCTATGAATTCACCCCTTCTAAATCCATCGGCGTCCCCACATTATGCCAATTGCCATGATACACTTCGCCACTCACCCTGCCGTCTAAGATCGCCTGTTTCAATAAATCACCCAGACGAAATTTGCCCGGCTGACACCCTGCAAATAATTCGGGTCGATAAATTCCAATGTTGCTAAAAGTAAATTGGTTTTGTTCTGCCAGATAAAGCATGTCATCTCGCAAACAAAAATCACCGCGCGGATGATATAAAGGATTTTCCACAACCACCAAATGCGCCAATCCACGCGGCTCTCTAGGTAAATTTTGCAAAGCAAAATCGCAGATGACATCGCAACTTAATGTGATAAAAGGCTGATGACCCAACAAAGGCAATGCTTGCAAAATACCACCGCCTGTTTCCAATGCCTGCTCTTCTTCAGAAAAATAAAAACGTGCACCATAGCGTGAACCGTCGCCCAGTGCTTCTTTAATTTGATCACCGCGATAAGCTACATTAATCACAATATCTTGCACGCCAATGTTTGTTAACGAATCGATAGAGTATTCAATCAAATAACGGTTTTTGACCCGCAGCAACGGTTTGGGAATTTGCTCCGTTAAGCCACCCATGCGCTGACCACGCCCTGCTGCTAAAATCATTCCACGCATTTTTCAATAACCTGTGCTTGTAAAAAGATATTTAATTCGTGTAATTCAGGATAGCGTGCACTGATCATTAATACATATTCCAATGTCCGCGGCACATGCTGCAAATAACCTGCATTTCCATCCCGTCTAAATTTTCGTGAAAAAGTTAACAATGCTTTTAAGTGACGCTGCACACCCATCAAATCAAAATCACGCTGAAAAGCAGACCAACTGAGCGACGCAATCGTTAACTGTTGCCAATATTCTTTCGCTAATTCCATCACAAATTTTTCAGGCCAGGTAATATAACAATCTCGTAATAGAGAAACGAGATCATAGGTGAGAGGTCCGATGAACGCATCTTGAAAATCTAAAATACCGACTTGATCATCCGGCAAGCACAACAAATTAGCCGAATGAAAATCCCGATGCACAAACACTTGCGGCTGTTTTGCAGCCGTTTCCGCTAAAAAATCAAATGTGTCATCGAGCATGGTCTGTGTGCTCGCCAACAACTCTAATCCTAAATGTTTTTCTAAAAACCACTCACGAAATAAATTTAACTCATTGCGCATCGCAGCCGCATCAAAAAGCGTAAGCGTCCACCCCGGCACCTCGTGGCAATGTTGTAAAGTTGCTAACGCTTGCAATGCACAAGAATAAAGTGGTTTTGCATTCTGTGCAGTTAATTTTTTTAAATATAAGTCATCACCAAAATCGGTTAGCAATAAAAATCCCGCATCTATTTCCTGAGCAATGATGTCCGGCGTATTTAAACCTAGCTGCCGTAATGCATGACTAATTGCAACAAAAGGAATACAGCTCTTTTTTTCATTCGATGCATCCATGGCAATGTAACTGCTATTCGCTTGGTAAACTCGAAAATAACGTCGAAAACTGGCATCACCCGGCAATGCCTGGATGTGTGTGTAGGAGCAATGTTGGCTTAGCCAATTTTCAATGGGAAGTCGTGATGTCATAAGCGGGTTATATTACCGATGAAATAAGTGGTTTAACAGCGGAAATACTTTAGATGGATGACGTGACATAAAAATTGAATGATCATCGCTTAAAGCTTAACAATTTCTTTTAACTACTTAAGAATTTCTTTTAAATGCTTAAGGTATTCTTAAATTGAACTATTTTTTTATATGTGATCAATATTATTTCATATTACCTGCTATAGTAAAAATGTCTTATGACCGAAAAGGTACTTCAATATGATTACATTAAAACGAATTGGCGGCATGATCGGAGGATTAATTGGAGGCGCAATTGGAGCGTGCCTAGCGGGAGGCATCGGAGCGTTGGTTGGATTTGTCGGTGGAAACGTACCGGGGGCAGCTGCTGGTGCAGGTATCGCAGGCGGCCTTGGTGCAATTGTTTCTGTGAGTTATGGGATGTACCGTGGATACTTAGGCGGATTTTGGGAAGGATTCAAAGGCGGTCTTGTGAGCGGTCCCATTATTACGGTTGGTCTCATCAAAGGTGTTGATCCAGACGTGGCGATTGATGATGCGCTGGGGCCTATACCGCGATTAAGAAGTCAAAATAATGCAGCTCAACAAGTCGTGCAATCTGCTATACCGCTTCAAACCCATACCGCGGTTAGTAGAGAGCCTCACACAACGGCTCAACTACAACAGAGGATGCCTTCTTCTCCATTAACGCCTCCGGTGTTATCACTGGCTCAAGCAGCACCTGCTGCGCCGATGACATTTTCATTCATAAACTCTGGAACATTACCTTTACACGCGCAGGCGACGTTAGATGAGGCAGAAAATACAAATTCCAATAACCATTGCGAAGGGGATAATGTACACCACATATAATATTTTCTAAATCGCGAAAAGAACAAAAGCAATTTTTTATACAAATCCCCCTCAATCCTGACGGCTCGACGCAAATTCCACCCATGCGTCGTCCTGAAAAATATGACGTCAACGTATTTTAACCGTAGCGACGGTACTCGCACGGAATATTTATTCAGGATCCACTTGAGTATCATCGATCCCTATAAATTCCAGAATCAGCTCTTCGTTCGTGGAATTTGCGTCGATCCGTCAGCCCTCAATCCCCCTTTTTCAAAGGGCGTTGTTGCGTAATTCCCACTTCCGTCATTGCGAGGAGCGTTTTTTGCGACGAAGCAATCCAGTTTTTGATTCTTTAAGTCTAAAACTGGATTGCTTCGTCGCAAAAAACGCTCCTCGCAATGACGGTGCGAGAATTACGCAACAACGCCTTTTCAAAGGGGGATTGAGGGGGGGGTGTATAAAAAGAAGTGGTTCTTATTTGATAGTTATCCCTCTTTTTCGGAAGGAGGAGCGCCCATGAAACTGCTTTTTCTTAAATGAGTGCCATTGATAGCAGACGTTATTTTCTATCAGGTTTAAAACCGCTGACGTACCACTTCAAATAAAAAAATCCCCGTGGCAACCGACACATTTAAACTAGACACCATTCCATGCATCGGAATTTTTAATAAGAAATCACAATGTTCTTTGGTTAATCGACGCAAGCCCACACCCTCTGCGCCTAACACAATGCCAACCGCACCGGATAATTTCGTTTGAAAAACAGTGGTCTCTGCTTCAGCCGCCGCACCGTACAACCAAATATTACGGTCTTTCAACATCGCCAGTGTACGCGCCAAATTGGTGACTTGAATGAATGGCACCGTTTCTGCAGCACCCGATGCCACTTTTGCAACGGTTGGCGTCAAGCCAACGGATTTGTCTTTAGGAGCAATCACTGCATGCACACCTGCCGCATCGGCACTGCGCAAGCACGCGCCTAAATTATGCGGATCTTGCACGCCATCTAAAATCAACAAAAAAGCCGGCTCTGTTAATGAATCTAACAAATGCTCTAAATCGTTTTCCGAATAATGTTTAGCTGACTGACAAAAAGCGACGATGCCTTGATGATTTCCACCTTGTGCTAAACGATCCAACTCCGGCCGTGATGAATATTCAATATTAATCCGATGCTCTGTTGCCAACGTTACCAATTTTTGAATTTTTTGATCTTGCCGGTCTTTTAACACACATAATCGTTGCACACGATCCGCTTGCGTCGCTAATAAAGCTTGCACCGCGTGCACACCGAAGAGAATGGATTTTTCGCTCATAACGTTTTTTTCTTTCTCATATTTTTAGCGCGTGAACTTGTCGACTTTCTCGTTGGCAGTTCTGCATCTGCTAACAGAAAATCAATTTGCCCTTGATCTAAATCGACGCGCACTACTTTGACATTAACTTCATCGCCTAAGCGAAAACGTGTGCCTGCTCGCTCACCGCGAATCTCATGTTTGATTGGGTCAAAATGATAATAATCATTGGGCAATAAACTAATGTGAATCAAGCCTTCAATAAAAATATCTTTCAATTCCACAAAGATACCAAAATTCGTCACGCTTGAAATTACGCCTTGAAACTCTTCGCCGACTTTATCCAGCATGTATTCGCATTTTAACCAGTTAACCACTTCGCGCGTTGCATCATCCGCACGGCGCTCTGTCATCGAGCAATGCTCACCATATTTTGCATAAATAGGATCATCTTGGCCGGGTACAAATTTACGCCGTAAAATACTGCGTATTGCGCGATGTACCAATAAATCAGGATAACGACGAATGGGGGAAGTGAAATGCGTGTAACAATCAAATGCTAACCCAAAATGGCCTTTTATTTCTGGACTGTACATCGCTTGACTCAACGAGCGTAATAACACCGTTTGAATCACATGCGCATCAGGACGGCCAGCGACAATTTGCAACAGCTTGGCATAATCGCGCGGCAACGGCTCTTCGCCGCCCGGCAACGTCAACCCTAATTCACCCAAAAATTTACGTAAATCCATCAATTTTTCGGAAGAAGGGCCTTCATGAATACGAAACAAACCTGGGCAATCATTTTTTTGTAAAAAATCTGCCGCGCAAATATTTGCGCATAACATACATTCTTCAATCAACCGATGCGCGTCATTACGTTCTAACGCGACAATGCGTTCGATTTTGCGATCCGGCCCAAACATAATTTTGGTTTCAGGCAAATCAAAATCAATCGAGCCACGTTTTTTGCGGCTTTTGAATAACACTTGATAGAGGTCATATAATTCGTTTAATTTAGGCATCAAGGGTGCGAATTGCGTCTGCAAGTCTTGATCCTTTTCACACACCATTTTATACACTTGGGTATATGTCAACCGCGCATGTGAGCGAAAAACCGCTTCGTGAAATTCATAATGGGTAATTTTGCCATTAGCACTTACCGACATTTCACAAACCAGCGCTAATCGATTCACATGAGGATTCAGAGAACAAAGACCGTTAGACAATACTTCTGGCAGCATTGGAATCACTTCGCCTGGGAAATAAACTGAATTGCCACGATTTAATGCTTCGCGATCTAATGCAGAATTGGGCTTCACATAGTGACTGACATCGGCAATGGCTACATAAAGTACCCAACCGCCTTTCGGCTTCTTTTCACAATAAACAGCATCATCAAAATCTTTCGCATCTTCACCGTCGATGGTGACAAAAGGCAGGTCGGTTAAATTTAAGCGGCTACTGATTGCGTCCTCTGAAACCTCTGGGGCAAAACGCTCCGCTTCTCGGAGAACTTCATCAGGCCATTCATGCGGCAATTCATGATTGCGAATGGCGACATCAATTTCCATACCCGGCGCCATGTGATCGCCAATGATTTCTTTGACGTTGCCGACAGGACGCGACGTTGCGCTCGGATAGGTCACGAGCTCAATCACAACCATTTGGCCTTGTTTCGCGCCTAGGGTTTTATCTGCAGGAATTAAAATATCTTGCGTAATACGTTTATTGGTCGGCTGGGCAAAGTTGGCGCCGGATTCGCTGGTAAAGCGTCCGACTAGCTCATGCGTATTGTGCTCAATCACTTCAACGATCACACCTTCTCGTCGACCGCGACGATCGATACTGGTCACATTGGCTAACACTTTATCGCCATGAAACGCTAAGCGCATTTGTCGGGCATTGACGAATAAATCATCACTGCCATCCTCAGGCACAATAAACCCGTAACCATCTTTATGTCCAATTAAGCGTCCGGCGACCGCATCCATTTTCGTGATCGGCCCGAATGCACCGCGACGGTTTTGCAATAATTGACCATCCCGAATCATGGCATTCAAGCGTCTTCTTAACGCTTCTTTTTCATCGGGAGTGGATAAATCGAGATCCATCAATAACTGACGATAGGTGGCAGGTTCGCCGCGCTCGGTTAAATGTTCAAGAATAAATTCTCGACTGGGTATAGGATGTTGATATTTTTCCGCTTCCCTTGACTCAAATTGATCCTTATTTTGACTCTTTTGTTTTTTCCCCATTCTCTTCCATCTTTCTGCGTTATAACATTAATGTCACTAAAGATACCTGGATTGGCAATTTTTTTCCAGATTATTCTTCTCTACGACTGGGTATGGCGATTTTGGACTAGATCGGTTAGAGTTGCGAACCATCTGTAAGGAGAGTCTAATGAAACAATTCGTAGGGATAATATTGGCTAGCACACTTCTCAGCGCTTGCTCACTTTTTCAAGATAATGCAGATAACGATCATGCGGCTGTCTGCAATGAATTAAAACGACAAATTATTTATAACGGCACGACTCAAAATCAAGTCCGCACCTCTGCAGGACAACCGTTAGCCACTCAGCAACGGGCCCAATTGGATAAAGCGAATGCGAGTTATGATCAGTTAGGGTGTTGAAAAAAGCTGCTATCTTGGGGCTTAAGAAATGAATGTTGTTTTTTTATATAAATCCCCCTTGTTCCCCCTTTTGAAAAGGGGGAACAAGGGGTAATGGCACTAGCTTAAGAACTGTCGTCCCGGAATTTAGTAGCTCTTAACGAGCGCCTTTTGCTCGTTTAGAGCTACTTAATGTCCGGGATCCATCTTCAATTTATCGCCCTCTTGCTTTTAACTTATATGCTTTAAGCAAAATGGATCCCGGACATTAACTGGCGCTAAATTCGCAAAAAGCGCTCATTAAGCGCCAGTAAATTCCGGGACGACAGTTCTTAAGCTAGTGCCATTGGGAACAAGGGGGATTTGGATAAAATTCTTATTCGATGTTTACGACAATCTTTTCTAAAACGTCTTCTCAGCAACCGCAAGATGATTCTGCTCACCCAATCCCAGTCCACCTAATCGCACCACTTGACCCGGTTTTAAATAAACAGGTTCCGGCTTTTGACCTAACCCCACACCTGCCGGCGTGCCCGTCGAAATAATATCGCCAGGATATAAAGTCAGAAACCGACTCACATAACTCACCAAATATTTCACACCAAAAATCATATTTCGGGTATGCCCATCTTGGAAGCGCTTGCCATCGACTTCTAACCATAACGGAATAGTCTGAGGGTCGACGATCTCATCCGACGTCACCAGCCAAGGACCGATAGGTCCAAACGAATCACAGCTCTTGCCCTTGAACCATTGCCCTGTTCCATGCAGCTGATAATGCCGCTCAGACATATCGTTCACTAAACAATAACCTGCAACATACTGCAATGCCTCTGCTTCACTGACACGTTTTGCTTTTGTACCCATCACAATTCCCAACTCAACTTCCCAATCCGTGTGCATAGAATCCAGTGGAATAATTAAATTGTCATGCGGCCCACAAATAGAGGAGCTCGCTTTGCTAAAAATAATCGGTTCAGACGGCGCATTCACACCCATTTCGGCAGCATGATCCGTATAATTTAAACCGATGCAGATAAAATTGGTTACGTGATTAACACAAGGACCTATTCGTACATTTTCACTGACGAGGGGTAAATTTTCGATTTTTAACGTGCGCAAAAAACTTAGGTTATCCGCGCTTAGCGCATTATCTGCAACGTCTGTCACATGCTGAGACAAATCGCGGATCCGACCTTCTGCATCTAAACAACCTGGTTTCTCTGCACCGACTACACCATAACGCAACAATTTCATAATGTGTAACACCGATTCACATTGTCATAAAATAATTTTTTTAATTCAGTATCCGGATAATGGTGACTCAAAATATCATGCAGAGTATGCACCCAATGCGCATAACTGCCTGCCAAATTTAAGGTTGGCCAGTCACTGCCAAACATCACGCGATCAAAACTAAACTCTTGCACCGCATGCATAATATAGGGTTTTAAATCATCTGACCGCCACGTTTGATGATGCGCTTCCGTGATTAAGCCAGACACTTTACACCATACATTCGGGAATGCAGCTAACTTCTTAATTTGCTCTGCCCACGGTTGAAATTTTTGTGCGGCAATATTCGGTTTACCCATATGATTTAAAATAAATTTGACCTGGGGGCACTGCTCTACCAATTGCACAACCGCTGGCAGCTGCTCCATTTTAACGGAGATATCAAAACTAAAATCAAATTCGCCGAGTAATTTAACGCCCGCAATAAAATTAGGTTGCAAACAAAAATCATTTGTTTCACTTTGCAATACGCGTCGCACGCCTTTGACTAACGGAATTTTTTTCAATGCCGTTAAATGTGCGCGGATATCTTCACCTTGTTCCAACATAGCATGCGCAATAATGCCATGGATACGTGCATCCCGTTCCGCTAATTCGGCAACCCAAATGGCTTCTGCTAACGCTTGCGCCGCTTCACACTCTGATTGAACGAATACAAAATTTTCAATATGTAAATTTTTGGTAGCGGCCATTAAATCAGATAACAAAAATGCTTGATTCAATTCGGGCACGCTACTCAACCAGGGGTAATTTAAATTTTTAATATCCCAAAGATGAAGATGTGAATCACTGACAGGAATCTGCATGAAACGCTCCTTTAAAAAATAGGTGCATTGATTGCAATTAAATCGGCCTCTTTCAACGCTTGCCATAACCGGCTAGGAATTCGTTGTTTCAAATAACTCACTGAGAGTGCGACTTGCTCTTCATTGCGCGCACCTGTCACGACAGACGTAATTTGCGAATGGCACAGAGGAAATTGCAGCGCCGCATGCGGTAAATCAATTTGATAAAGATCACAAATTTTTTGGATGGCATTCACGCGCGATAAAATTTTTTGATCGGCCATTTGATTATTATAATGTTGCCCATTCGCTAACACACCGGAGTTATAAGGGCTTGCTGCAATGATGGCGATATTCTGCTGTTCACACAGAGGAAAACACGTTTCTAAAATTTCGTGCTCAAGCAACGTATAACGACCTCCTAACATTAAACAATCCAACGGAATGCGCGCAATGACATCCAAACAAATTTGCCATTCTTGACTTTCTAAGCCAATGGCTCGAATCATTTTTTGATCCCGAAGCTCCGTCAATGCACGATAACCACTGGTAAATAAGGATTGTAAAATGTCAGGCGTCAGTTGACTGATATCATCCATAAAAAGAAGATCGATGAAGTCTGTGCCGATTCGCTGCAAGCTGTGTTCAAACGAGCGCATGATGCCATCATAGGAATAATCATATTGCAGCTTGAACGGTAACGATTGAGGAAATTGTTCATCGTCAGGAACTTCCGCGCCAGGAATTAATACGCGGCCGACTTTGGTTGAAAGAATATAGCTTTGTCGCGGAAATTCGCGCAACGCATCGCCGATGCGTCGCTCACTTAACCCGTGACCATAACAAGGTGCGGTATCAAAATACCGAATTCCCGCTTCCCAGGCTGTGGTGACGGCAGAATAAGCTTCTTCGCGTGAGGTGGGTCGATAGAGATTGCCGACGGCTGATCCACCAAATCCTAGTTCAGTCAGTGCGAGGCCTGTTTTCCCTAATTGTCTTGTCTTCATGACGTTGCCATATCCTTCCCGTTGGAAAACTATAATCTTGCAAAGTTTCTTCCTTGATTTGGATACTATAACCCGGCAACGTCGGTACTTGATAGTGGCCATCGTAAATGACTGCCGGATTTACAAAATGATGATGTTGTTGCTCTCTGTATTCTAACATTCGGTTTTTTAATGAACAGGAAATATAAATATAATCCACAATGGCTAAATGCTGGGCATACTCAGGCATCCCTGTATTACCTGCTTGCAAACTGACAGGAAAATGATATTTCGCCGCCATAAATAAAATCGCTAATATTTCATTGATGCCTCGGCAACTGTGCACCGTGCCTTGCTCAATGGCATTCGCTTGCATCACTTGCTTGGCAAAAATTGGGTTGGAGCAATCATACATTTCCATCGGTTGCGAACAAGCCGGATAACCCACCGTCAATAACTCTAGAATCCGCTTGGCAGTCGTGGGTGCATTTTGGCGTAAAATCGCTAATGCTTCTTCTGCTGTCACCGCATCACTGATCCGCGAAAAATCAATGCAGTGAACTAATTCTTCTGGGCTCATATCGATGATTAATCGCCACAGCGGTTTACGTTGCTTATGTGCCCATAAATCCCAAATAGCATTCATCATAGCAGCCGTCATAAGACGTGCGATTTCTGCATTAGTTTGCAAAAATTGACTCTCAATCATCATATGCTGCCAAAAATTTCCCATGTCATTCACTAACGCAGAAAATTTTTTATCTTTAATGAACTGTTTGAGCGCATGGATTGCCGCAAGATAAGAAGCCGTTTGACTGGTATCCGTCACTTGAATGAAGCTTCGCCCTTTTAAATGCTGTTGATTGGTATGGAGAGAAATACAATAAAAAGAAGCACCTGCATCCTGATTTTCAATGGCGGGAAAACGAATTTCTTGGAGGGTTAAATCTGTTGTTTTTAGAATCATATCATTACTTCCATGTAATTTATTTTTACAGTATCGCACCAAAATCTATTTTAAGGAAGCCTGCTCGAAACCATCTCTACTAAATCGCACTTTGAAAAACGAAAAATTTAATTATTTTCATACAAATCCCCCTTGTTCCCCCTTTTTCAAAGTGGGAGACCTACTAAGTAGCTCCGCGTTTAGTCGTGAGGCTGCTGAGTAGGTCTCCCACTTTGAAAAAGGGGGAACAAGGGGGATTTGTATAAAAAGCAACATTCATATTTTGAATGACACAACGTCCTTTGAAGAAAAAAATGCAAAATAATTTTATTTTGCTTTCTCACTTTTCTTTGTTAATACTGACATCAAATCATCCCACGATTTATCTTCTGCTAACCAAAACGTTCCCTTGTGATTGGATTTTTCTTCTTCTTGACTCAATAAACAAACGGACACCACTTTTTCACAATTTAAATATTCTACGTTACCAGGTGTAATCACCGCACAACTCAGTGAAAAACTTTTTCGATTGAGTTGCAACGCAGACGCATGATTCACTCGCAAATAAGAAGACCAACCCGCGCTCGCAGACGTATGCTCTGGATGATCCAACCAGATACTGCGCGAAGAAATGTTTTTGAAGACAAATACTTTTTTCGTGTGGGATTTTTCTATTCCTGGCAAAATGAAATTTTTATTTTCTGTCTTTAATGTCAATGGCATACAAACAGTTTCCGCTGCAAACACACAGCCTACTTTCAACATGGAAAATAATACACTGGCGAACAAAAAACGACGCAACATTCTCTACCTCTTAGACAGCCACTTCCCCTTTAATGTGCGGGTGGGCTTCATAGTTAACAATTTCAAAGTCTTCATAGTGATAATCAAACAAAGACGCTGGTTTTCGCTTAATCAGCAATTGAGGCAAGGGTAATGGTGCACGCGACAATTGCAAATCAACTTGCTCTTGATGATTGGAATAAATATGGCAATCACCCCCCGTCCAAATAAATTCGCCAACGTCTAAATCACATTGTTGCGCCAACATATGCGTCAACAATGAATAAGAAGCAATGTTAAATGGCACACCTAAAAAAGAATCCGCAGAGCGTTGGTACAATTGGCAAGACAATTTATTGTTCGCCACATAAAATTGAAACAACAAATGACAAGGGGGAGGCGACACAGTGATTTTACTTAAATCACCTACATTCCAAGCACTCACAATCAAGCGTCGCGAATCCGGATTTTTTTTAATTTGCGTCACCAGGTCGCTCATTTGATCAATGGTTCTGCCGTCTGCTGTTTCCCAAGCGCGCCATTGTTTGCCATAAATAGGGCCTAAATCACCGTTTTGATCTGCCCACTCATCCCAAATCGTCACCTTATGCTGATGCAAATAATTCACATTGGTATCGCCGCGTAAAAACCACAATAATTCATGGATAATACTGCGCAGTGATAATTTTTTGGTGGTGACCAGAGGAAACCCTTTGGTTAAATCAAACCGCATTTGATACGCAAACACACTGGTCGTGCCAATGCCGGTGCGATCTGTTTTACGCACTCCGTTATCTCGAATGTGCCGCAAAAAATCTAAATACTGTTGCATGCTCACTTTCTCCTATACGCAAATACCAACATACCTAACCCGAAAATAATCATGGGCAACGACAACAATTGCCCTTTGCTCATCCAGCCAAATGCGACAAAGCCAATTTGACTATCGGGTTCACGAAAAAATTCAATTCCAAATCGGAATATGCCATACAAAAATAAAAACAAACCAGAGACCGCCCAACGGGGTCGCTCTTTCGCCGAAAAAAACCATAACGCCAAAAATAAAACGACGCCTTCCAACAAAAATTCATACAATTGCGAAGGGTGGCGCGGCAACGAACCGCCCGAAGGAAACACCATCCCCCAAGGCATATCCGTCACCCGTCCCCACAATTCACCGTTGATAAAATTTCCTAAGCGGCCTGCGCCTAAACCAATCGGCACAACGGGTGCAATTAAATCGGTAACATCCACCACTGACCTACCGATTTTGCGGGCATAAAACCACATCGCGATAATGACGCCCAACAAACCGCCGTGAAATGACATACCGCCATGCCATGTTTCAAAAATCGTCAACGGATGATGAATCGCACCGGATAAATCATAAAACAACATGTAACCTAAGCGACCACCGGCAATAATGCCTACCGCCGCATAAAACACTAAATCCGATAATTGTTCTTCTTTAAAACCACGCGGCGATTGCCGGATGCGCAAGACCAACAAACCCCAGCCGCCTAAAAAACCAATCAAATACATCAACCCGTACCAATGCACTTGCAAAGGTCCGAGATGAAAGGCAACAGGATTCATGATGGGATAAGTCAGCATAAATTAATTATAAAACAACATGTCACTCGCCATTAATAATAAGAGCACGCCAAAAATACGTTTCAGCCATTTAATCGGTAATTTATGGCTTAATTTTGTGCCTAACGGTGTAAACAACGTGCTGGCAATACCAATCCCGAGAAATCCGGGCCAATAAATGTAACCGGTACTCGCAGGAACATGGATGCCGTTGAAGACGCCCGCAACCATAAAACAAAAAGTGGCTACAATACCAATAATCAAACCACACACGAGTGAGGTGCCTATCGCTTCTCGCATATCCAAGCCACAACGCAATAAAAAAGGCACGATGACTGTACCACCACCCACCCCTAAAAGACTAGATATACCACCAATAAAAACCGATGAAATGCGCATCCATTTTTTTGCTACCATGCGATTACTTTCTTTGGCTTCCGTATTGATGACCAGTCGAGTACCAACCACTAATAAAAACAGACCGAATAATATTTGTAAAAAATACGAAGACACAAAATGCGCCACAATCGAGCCAAAAAAAGCGCCGATTGCTAAAAATGGCAGCATCATTTGAAAAACAATCCAGCGCACAACGCCTTGTTTATGATGGTTATAAAGTGCTGAAGCTGAGGTGACAATCATGGTAGCAAGTGATGTACCCACTGCCATTTGCATGACCATCGACTGAGGAAAGATGTTTTCATGCATGAAAATCGCAGATAATGCGGGAATAACGATGATGCCGCCGCCAATGCCAAATAATCCTGACATGACGCCTGCAAAAGCGCCGATGACCAAATAAATACTTAGCATAAATGTGTTTGCTCCATAACTAGCAAAAAGCATACTGAGCCGCGACCGTCAGGGAGCGGTGCCTTCTGAGGCAACCGCTTCCTGACGGTCGCGGCTCAGAACACTACGTAGAAACATCCCAAAATTTACGTGATAAAACAAATCGTGCAAATTCTTTCATTGCCAAACTATAAACCCGTTTTTTAAACGAGACGACTTGCGTCAACGGATACCAGTAAGATACCCATGCCCATGAATCAAATTCCGGTGTATCCGTCACGGCTAAATTCACTTGATCGTCTTGGCTGACGAACCGCAACAAAAACCATTTTTGCTTTTGTCCAATACAGAGCGGCCTTGAATTTTGCCGCACCAATCGTTTGGGTAAGCGATAACGCAACCAGCGTTTCGTGCTTGCAATAATTTTGACATCTTGCGGCTGCAACCCAACTTCTTCTTTTAATTCTCGATACATAGCTTCTTCGGGTGTTTCATTTTCTTGCATACCACCTTGTGGAAATTGCCAAGCAGGCTTGCCAATTCGTTTCGCTAAAAAAAGCTGACGCTTGTCATTCACCAAGATAATGCCAACACCGTGTCTGAAACCCTCATCATCAATCACTGCTTAACCGTCCTTACTTCATTAGAATTTCTTTCCAATTGTCAGAAGACCTCAAAGATTATATAGTCAAAATACAATTTAATCAGCAACATCAGGATGATTTATTTATGACAATCCGCGTTTTAGTGAATGGGGCATCTGGCAAGATGGGGCAAGCAACGGTCAATGCCATCAACAATGACGCTGCTTTTACATTAGTTGGACAATTAACGAGTCACCATTCATTAACCACTGAAATAAAAAATACTCAGCCAGACGTGGTCATTGATTTTACGAATGCACATCTGGTTTACGACAATTTACAAACCATTATTGCAGCAGGCGTCCATCCCGTGATTGGCACGTCTGGCCTAAAGAAGGAACAAATTGAGCAATTGCAAAAGCATTGCGCAGACTTAAAATTGGGAGGAATTATCGCGCCTAATTTTTCCCTTGGCGCCGTGTTAATGATGAAACACGCAGAGGCAATTGCACCTTATTTTTCCGAGGTCGAAATTATTGAATTACATCATCCAGGTAAATTAGACAGTCCATCAGGCACGGCCATTCGAACAGCGGAGTTAATCAATGCTGCCCGCAAAACGCGTCCTGCTGAATTAAAAAATAAAGAAGTTGTCTCAGGTGCCCGTGGCGCTTCTTATGAAAATATTCCAATTCACTCGATCCGCTTACCCGGTTTAGTCGCGCATCAACAAATTATGTTTGGCGGCTTGGGCGAAACACTCACCATTCGACATGATTCCATTGACCGACAATGTTTTATGCCAGGCGTTGTGTTGGCTTGTAAAAAAGTGGTGGAGTTGAAAGAATTGGTTTATGGGTTAGAAAATATTTTGTAGCCCTCACGATGACAAATTTTTCGGCATCCTCTTCAACAACAACACCACCGGCAACATCACCAAAAACCCCCACATCGTGAAAGCAAATGTATTCACCAGCGACAACATAAATGCTTGGTTATTTAATTCCGTCGCTAACCTTAAAACAGCCTCGGGTTGCTGCAAGGTTAAATGCATGCTTTGCAAATAATCATAAAGCGCAGGATTAAAAGGCTGAATAGAACCACCCACTTGATTCCACGCCATTTGCAAATGACGGGTAAAAAATGTTGTCGTCACTGAAATTCCCACCGCCGAACCAAATGTACGCACCAAACTAAATAACCCCGCCGCTTCCACTCGCAGTGCAGCAGGCAACGTAGCAAATCCAACCGTCGTCAACGGCACAAAAATCATGCCTAAGCCAAACCCTTGCAGCAACATCGGCCACGTCAACCAAAAAATATTCACGTTTTGTGGATAGTAAGTCGTCGCTCCCACCCCCACTACACTCAATAAAATTCCACCGATCACTAACCAGCGCGGATCCACTTTGTTAATTAATTTACTGACAATCACCATCCCAACCATGCCCGCAATACCGCGCGGCGCCATCACAAGTCCCGCGGTTAATACCGGATAATTCAGCACGCTCTCAAGCATTTGCGGCTGAATCACCATCGAACCATACATGCCCACACCTAATACGATCATTAAAACGGATGATAAGATAAAATTACGATCCCGAAAAATTTGCAACGGAAACACAGGATTTGATTTAGCTCTTAATCCATAATGGATAAATCCAGCCAATCCAATCACCATCAACATCACACTCACGCGAATATCGACTGCACTCAACCAATCTTGTTGATTACCTCGATCTAAGACATATTGCGCAGCCCCGATCGTCAACACCATAAACAAAAGACCCAATTTATTTAATGGCCGGAATTTTTTTAGCGTGTCCGGCACAAAACGCCAAACCATCACAGCAGCCATTATGCCAATGGGTACATTGATGTAAAACGTCCAACGCCAGTTAGCAACTTCCGTTAAATAACCGCCGAGTGTCGGTCCTAAAATCGGGCCTACCATCACACCCGATCCCCAAATCGCCATCGCTTTACCGCGCTCATTGGCAGGGAAAATATCAGTCAAAATCGCTTGTGATAACGGCACCAATCCTGCGCCAAAAACACCTTGCAGCAACCGAAAAATTACGATGGCGGCAATCGATGTCGCTGCACCACAAAATGCTGAAGTCACCGTGAACCCAATAATTGAAATCAGTAGATATTTTTTTCGCCCGAGTAAATCCGTAAAATAACCGGTCATCGGCATAAAAATAGCAGACGCGACCAAATAACTGGTTAAGATCCACGTGGATTGATCAGGGCTAGCATTCAGAGAACCTTGCATGTGCGGTAATGCCACATTCACAATGGTAGTGTCGAGTACTTGAATTAAAGTCGCGGCCATCACCGTAATGGTGATTAGCCACCGTCTTTTTGGGGTTAATTGTTCGTCTTGTGATAGGGTCATGAGTGTAAATCAATCGTCACTTTAGCGGATGTACCAATTCGTAACGGTCGTTTTGCATTCACTGTCAGGATGCGAACTCGCACAGGAACACGCTGGGTAATCTTGACCCAATTTCCGGTTGCGTTTTGCGGCGGCATTAACGAAAAAGCTGTGCCGCTGCCACCACTAATACTTTCAACTTCGGCTAAAAAAACATGATGAGGATACATATCAATTTTCACCACCGCTTTTTGGTGCGGACGAATGGACGTCAATTCAGTTTCTTTGAAATTCGCATCCACCCAAAATTCTGAATTACTAATCACTGCAAACACGGGTTGATCCGCAACTACCGCGTTGCCTTCCTGTAACGATAAATTGGTGATCCAACCATCGGTCGGCGCAACAATTTTTGCATAGGATAAATTTAATCTGGCTTGTTGATAATTTGCTTCAGCTAACTGAACCATGGCTGCAGCACTTTTTAAATGCGCAGTGGCATCGTCGCCTGTTTGTTGTGACAAGACATTTTTTTTCACCAGAGACATCATGCGATTTGCACTGCCCGTCGCATTTTGCCAATTGGCTTGATCAATTGCTAACTGGGCCGCTGCTTTGTCGACGGCGATTTGCAGAGGCGCTGCATCTAATTCAAAAAGCACTTGTCCTTTTTTGACAAATTGATTATTGACGACATAAAGTCGGCTAACTTGTCCGGTAAGGCGAGGAGAAATACGGACGACATCCGCATTCAGATACGCATCGTCTGTGCTCACGTAATGGGTGGAGTAAAGCCAAAAAATTAATGTTGTTAGCACAATTAAAAATAATCCTGCAGCGGCTAACTTGAATGGGGTTCGATTTGTTTGAGTCATTTGCATAATCAGTTCAACTAGGAATTCTTACATCACATTAGGAGCTACGTCATACCTCTGAGCCGCTACCGTCAGGAAGCGTCACGGAATCAGCGATTGAAATTAACGCTGATTCCGTGACGCTTCCTGACGGTCGCGGCTCAGATTATTTAGTCGAAGCAGCGGTTTGCATTCCTTGATGTTGATCATGCGCGGCTTGTTGCGATGCACAACTGACAATGAAAATTGCGATTAAAGCACAAGCAATAGCAAGCAATCTTTCCATAGACCAACTCCCTGTTAACCCTGGAATACTACACTATTGGTAGGAAAATAATCAAGCCCAATTAGCGTGGTTGCTAGCCGTCAAGCCAAAGAAACTCCATGCAAGTGTGTGATTTTTTATTAGACCCACATAAGTGTCAAAGAGAAAAATTTAATTATTTTTATACAAATCCCCTTGTTCCCCCCTTTTTCAAAGGGGGAAACTTTCTAAGCAGTTTTCGCTGTTAAAACACAGAGCTGTTTAGAAGGTCTCCCCCTTTGAAAAGGCGTTGTTGCGTAATTCACAGAGTCAGCTTAGTGTCGTGCCAGCGTGCTTTTAGCTGGCATCCAGGTTTGCTTTTAATAAAATTTATATAGTCATAAATAGAGCAAACCTGGATGCCAGCTAAAAGCATGCTGGCACGACACCGAATTGATACCGTGAATTACGCAACAACGCCCTTTGAAAAAGGGGGAACAAGGGGCAATGGCACTAGCTTAAGAACTGTCGTCCCGGAATTTACTGGCGCTTAATGAGCGCTTTTTGCGAATTTAGCGCCAGTTAATGTCCGGGATCCATTTTGCTTAAAGCATATAAGTTAAAAGCAAGAGGGCGATAAATTGAAGATGGATCCCGGACATTAAGTAGCTCTAAACGAGCAAAAGGCGCTCGTTAAGAGCTACTAAATTCCGGGACGACAGTTCTTAAGCTAGTGCCATTGGGAACAAGGGGGATTTGTATAAAATTTCATATTCGATATAGGAGGTTAGATTTTCTCTCAAAGTCAGTTGTTCGAGCAGATACGTTGATTGTAAGCAGAACTTTTGTTTTCTCAGGATACTTATGCGAACATAATAACTTTTTTAAGTTACACGGATAAAATACATGCTAAAAGCAAAAAAACATCTCCTACTTTTACTCTCTGTTGCAATAAGCCAGACTGTTTTAGCAGACAGCGCTTGTGATTTAACAACATTAACCAATCCCCATCATGTTTTACATTGCTATGTCCAGAGCCACACATTGGCGCCTACATTAACTCTGATCAAAAGCCAACTGCATGATGACATTGAGATAAAAACTTTTTTATTCACCTCACAACGCTGGGATTATTCTAAAAGCAATAATGGAATATGGCAACATGAACTTGTTATGTATACGCCTAAATCCTTACAGCACAATTCACCCGCATTATTATTTGTGAATGGCGGGACACGCAATCCTCAAGAGAATGCGGATAATCCTGCCGCAAGTCAGTTAGACTTTAGCCTAATTGCAAAACAAACGGGTGCTCTGGTTGTCGTATTAAATGATATCCCCAATCAATATTTACAATTTGATGACGGTCAGTTTAGGAATGAAGATAATGCAGTGGCTTATACATTAAGTAAATACCTTGATGATCCAGCCGCTCATGCTTATTGGCCGCTCCATTTACCAATGGCAAATGCCGTCATTAAAGCGATGGATGCCATTCAAGCAGAGACGAACCAGCCGCAATTGCACTTTGTTATTTCTGGTCTCTCCAAACGAGGATGGGCTACTTGGTTAGCCGCACTTGAAGATGATAAAAATCGAATTGATGCGATTATTCCGATGGTCATTGATATTTTAGATACGGATAAGAACTTGCAAATGATTTTAGCCAGTTGCGAATACGATCTGAAACGCAAACCTGCATTATTGTTTTATGCAAATAAAGATGCCGGACAGGATGTCATTAGCCGAGTAGGAACAGATAATTTTAAGAAGTTAACTCAGATTATCGATCCAGTAACTTATTTAAATTGTAATGATATTGATTGTCCCAATTATCAAAAACATTTAAGCATCCCAAAATATATTATCAGCGCCAGCGGCGATGATTTTTTTATTCCGGATTCTCTCAAATTATATGTGGATCAATTACCCGGTGAAACGGAAGTTGAAGTCATACCCAACCAAAGTCATTTCATTGAGCGCAGCACCACTGGCAAAGAAATCATACAATCCTCTCTCGTTGCTTACATTCACACGCTTCAAGGAAAAGCCGCTCGTCATACTCTGCAAATCAGCGAAAACGGATTAGTAAAAACGATTCAGACAGATGCGATACCAGAGAGCATGATCTTATGGGAAGCACAAAACGAAAACGCGCACGACTTTAGACTGACGGCCGGAATAACCTATATACCGACCACACTTGTAAAAGACCATTGCAATCATACTCATCATTGCCAATACACAGTGACAATCACTCAACCCTTAAAAGGCTGGAAAGCGAGTTTTATTGAAGCTACATTCAAACAGCCTACTCATGAAAAATTTGTGGTGACTTCATCGGTTTATGTGACTGAAAGCAAGTGATACGAATAACAACCTTGTGTTTTATCACTTTATTCGACATTTTCACCTTGTCTTTTGTCATATATTATGACAATATACAAATATGATAAGATGCGGGGGCATAATGAATAGAGATATTGAACATGATTTACTGCGATGGAAAGAAGACAAAAATCGCATGCCCATCTTACTGCGGGGTGCACGGCAAGTCGGTAAATCCTTTATTGTTGAAAAATTTGGCCGTGCTCATTTTGAGAATATAGTCGTTGTTAATTTTGAATTACAACCAGAACTTATTTCTTGTTTTAATACATTGCAGCCCCATGAAATTCTTACAACGCTCTCTTTATCGTTACATACTAAAATTGTGCCGGGCAACACACTGTTATTTTTGGATGAAATTCAAGATTGCCCTCATGCGATTCGCGCATTGCGCTACTTCAAAGAATTGTTACCTGAGCTACATATTATCGGAGCAGGTTCACTTTTAGAGTTTACTTTGAATGATGCAGATTTTCGGATGCCAGTAGGAAGAGTGCAGTCACTTTATTTAAAACCTTTATCATTTAAAGAATTTCTGTCCGCCGCCGGTTATCAAGCTTGGCGTGAATTTATCGAGCAAGCAGATTTAACAAAGGAAAAACCCATTCCCGACTCCATCCATCAAGAACTGTTAAAACAAGTAAAAAATTACCTGGTACTAGGAGGCATGCCAAGAGTACTGCAATCTTATTTCGCTTCTGAAGAAATTGCTTTAGGAGGCATTTCTAGAAAATATGATTTCACAGCGCCTGAATTACAGCAAACCATCTTATTAAGCACGTATCGACAGGATTTTGGCAAATATGCAAGACATTCACAAATTCAATATGTGCAACGCGTTTTCGAGAAAGCACCGGGGTTTATTTCAGAACATATTAAATATTCCAAAATTGATCCCGATGCGCGCGCGCAAAACATTAAATCGGCTCTCGTGTTATTAGAGCAAGCAGGATTAATTTATCCCGTGTATAACACATCAGCTTCAGGCATACCGTTAATTTCCTTAATCAATGAAAAGAAATTTAAAATTTTATTTCTTGATATCGGCTTAATGACACGCGCAAGTCATTTGGCTGCCAATGTTATGTTGGATGAAAATATTCTGCTAGTTAATCGAGGCGCCATTGCTGAGCAATTTGTCGGACAAGAGTTGCTGGCTTATGCACCACGCATCGACGAATCCGAGCTGTTTTTCTGGTGTCGCGAACAAAAATCAAGCATGGCTGAAGTCGATTTTGTGATAACGGTTGATTCACAAATTGTTCCGATTGAAGTTAAAGCAGGTTCGACAGGCCAGCTAAAATCTTTAAGAATCTTTATGCAGGAGAAATCCATAAAAATGGGTGTACGGGTGTCACAACATTCATTGAATTTCCACGATCAAATTTTGTCAGTTCCTATTTATATGGTAGGTGAAATTGCACGTTTAATAAAAAATATTATTAAGTGAAATACCTACCCCTAATCATCTTTTGGCTGTCAAGAAGTAAACGATTCTCGATAAACTAAATCCAATTCACGAGCCGCTTTAACTTCATCTAAACGACGAACCGGCATCGTATGAGGCGCTTGTTTCACTAACTCAGGTTGTGTTTTGGCTTCGTGCAAAATAGTAATCAGCGCATTCGCAAACGCATCGACAGCTTCTTTGCTTTCTGTTTCTGTCGGCTCGATCAATAAACATTCCGGTACTAATAAAGGAAAATACATCGTCGGTGCATGGAAATCATAATCCAATAACCGTTTAGCCACATCCAATGCCGTAATCGATAACTCTTTCGCTTCTGTTTTTAAGGTAATAATAAATTCATGACTCGCTCTACGCCCAGCAAATGCAGGCGTAAATCCAGCTTGTTTTAACCGCGCCAACAAATAATTAGCATTCAACGTAGCAAACTCAGCCACTCTCTGCATGCCTTCTTTACCCAACAGACGCGCATACATATAGGCTCGCAAAATAATTCCTGCATTACCCATAAACGCAGATAAGCGACCAATCGTTTGCGGTCGATCTTTTTCAGTTAACCAATAAAAATGATCGCCTTTCTTGCCCACAATCGGTGTTGGTAAAAATGGCACTAATCGCTCACTGACGCAGACCGGTCCGCCACCTGGGCCACCCCCACCATGCGGTGTCGCAAATGTTTTGTGTAAATTAATATGCATCACATCAAAACCCATTTCACCCGGACGCACTTTGCCGAGAATCGCATTCAAATTGGCGCCATCGTAATACAGCAACCCACCGGCTTGATGAACAATTTGCGCAATCTCTTGAATTTTTTGTTCGAAGACTCCTAAGGTAGAAGGATTCGTTAACATAATCCCCGCTGTTTGCGGCCCAACCGCAGCACGCAATGCATCGATATTCACATTGCCTTTTTCATCGGTTGGAATTTCTTTCACTTTAAAACCGCATTGTGCAGCGGTTGCGGGATTGGTTCCATGAGCCGCATCCGGCACTAAAATTTCAGTCCGCGCGACATCATTGCGCGCTTGATGATAAGCACGAATCATTGCAACACCGGCAAATTCACCTTGCGCACCCGCCATCGGTGTTAATGAAACACCGGGCATGCCCGTCACCGCTTTTAACATTTCTTGTAATTCATACGCACACGCCAAATACCCTTGGCTGTTTTGCTCTAAAGACAATGGATGATGCTGCAAAAATCCCTCTAACATCGCCAAGCGATGCACACCGCGTGGATTATATTTCATTGTGCATGAGCCCAACGGATAAAACTGCGTATCAATTGAAAAATTGCGGCGTGATAATTTTGTATAATGTCGCACAACTTGTAACTCAGACACTTCCGGCAACAAAGGCGAACCCTGCCGTAAAAATTGTTCGGGAAGATCAACTTGATTGCTTGTCATCACTGGCATCTGCGCATGCGCACAACGCCCGCGTTGTGATTGTTGAAAAATCAATTCTGACATAATGACCCCTGACATTCTTTTGTATTCATCGTGCTATTCATCGCTGCTGCTAATTGCGCAGCAAATACATTTAAATCCTCTACGGTTTTTGTTTCTGTCACGCAAACCAATAAGCATTCGCCTAATTCGGGATACGCATGAGTTAACTGAAAACCACCTTGAATGTTGTGTTGCGCCAGTTCACGCAACACGTGATCCACCGGCTGATTTAATTTCATCACAAATTCGTGAAAGATAGGGCCTTGAAAGAGAACTTGCACACCCTGGATGCTGGCGACTTTCTCTCTTAAATATTTTGCCAATTGGTAAGAGGCAATCGCCATTTTGCGCAACCCCTCTGGGCCTAACAAACTCATAAAGATTGTGCTCGCCGTCACTAACAACCCTTGATTGGTGCAAATATTCGAAGTCGCTTTTGCACGACGAATATGTTGCTCACGCGCTTGCAGCGTCAACACAAATCCTTGCTTACCATTTTGATCGACGGTGCGACCGACGATACGGCCTGGTAATTGGCGAACAAATTCTTGCTTGCAGCATAAAAATCCGTAATAAGGACCACCGGATGCTAATGGCACACCCAACGGTTGGCCTTCGCCGCATGCGATATCAGCGCCTTTTTGACCCCATTGACCGGGTGGTTTCAATAATGACATTGCGAGAGGATTAACGACACCCACCACTAAGCCTTGACGAGCGTGCGCCCAATCGGTCAACGCATCCGCGTCTTCTAACACGCCAAAAAAATTCGGCTGTGGAATCACAAGCGCGGTGAAATCGTCTTTCACTAATTTATCCAATTGGCTCAGTGAAATTTTTCCAGTTGCGGGATCAAATGGCACATCCACTATATCAATATCTTGTTGACTCACAATGGTCTTAACCACTTGACGATAAAAAGGATGTACTGTCGTTGGTAACAAAATACTGTGCGTTTTATTTTTTCGATGTGCGCGAATCGCCATTAAAATCGCTTCTGCTAACGAAGAACCCCCGTCATACAAAGAAGCATTCGATACATCGAGCGCCATCAAACTAGACATCATGGTTTGGTATTCATACAACAATTGCAATGTGCCTTGACTGGCTTCCGCTTGATACGGCGTATATGCCGTCATAAATTCACCGCGGGTCGTAATGTCCCAAACAGCAGCTGGAATGTGATGCTCATACGCACCTGCGCCAATAAAACAAAGTGCACTGACATCTTGTGCGGCGCGTGCATGCATTAACCGTGATAATTCCATTTCATTTAATTGGGGTAATATGCCGGGCAACTCTTTAATCATTAAATTTGCTGGAATTTCATCAAATAAATCATCAATGCGTGCAGCACCAATGGTGGCGAGCATGTCTTGAATATCTTTTTTAGTGTGTGGAATAAATGGCATGATGGGGCTCCATCTTTTTTTCACTGCACAGCGTTTTTCAACGCCTGTGCAGCGTTACGAGTGTTGAAAATTAATGTGCTTCAGAAGCAATTTGTTTCGTGTATTGTTCTGGGGTTAATAAATCCTTGGCTTCAGCATCGAAAGGTCGAATGCGAAACAACCAGCCTTTTCCATAGGGGTCTTCATTCACTAACTGTGGATTTTCGAGCAATGATTCATTGATTTCGATGACTTCGCCTGAGATGGGTGAATAAACATCGGCAGCTGCTTTGACGGATTCCACCACGGCACATTCTTGGCCGCTTTCTAATGTGACTTCCGGTTCAGGCAATTCAACATAGACTAAATCGCCTAACATGCATTGCGCATGATCTGTGATACCAATGGTAATCACATCTTCATCTTGTCTTACCCATTCGTGGGTTTTTGAATACTTCAATGTTTTTGGTATTGCATTCATATTACCGTTCCCTCAATAAAGTTTTTATGCCGATTCACTGCGTTTTAATTCTTGATAGGCTTTTTTACCCTGTCGAACAAAGGGCGGTTTGATGACCATCGCGGGAACCAATTTACCGCGAATTTCAACAAAACAGTCATTGCCTGTTGCCTCTGGGACACGCGCAAGCGCGATACCTTTGTTAAGTGTGGGTGAAAAACTACCACTGGTAATTTCACCTTCGCCGATGCCATTTATGACAACTTTTTGATGATTACGCAATACACCCTGGCCTTCGAGAATTAAGCCCACTAACTTTTGTGGCACGCCCTGCTTTTTTTGCTGCTCTAAAGCGTCTTTGCCAATGAATTTTCTTTCTGCATCTAATGCCACTGTCCACGCTAAATTGGATTCAAACGGTGTGACAGTTTCATCCATGTCCGCGCCATATAAATTCATACCGGCTTCTAATCGCAACGTATCTCGCGCGCCTAATCCGCACGGCTTAATCCCAGCCGCTAAGACGGTTTGCCAAAATGTGGCGGCCTCTTTCGCGGGTACAATCACTTCAAATCCATCTTCGCCGGTATAACCCGTGCGGGCAACAAACCAATCATTTACTTGTACGGCATGGAAAGGTTTTAATTCAATAATGGCTTGAAGATGACTCGCTGGAAAAATAGCGGCCATTTTATTGCGCACCATCGGTCCTTGCAGAGCCAACATCGCCTGCCCCGTACGCTCTGTGAGAATCACTTGATAGCCGGCCGCTTGTTGATGCAGCCAAGCTAAATCTTTATCCCGCGTTGACGAATTCACAATCAAGCGATAAAAATCATCCTTCATTTTGTATACAATCAAATCATCGATCACACCGCCTGTTTCATTCAGCATGCAGGTGTAGAGCGCCTTGCCTGGCGTTAAACGATCAATGTTATTGGCTAAGAGATAACGTAAAAAGGCAGCAGTATCGGAACCGGTCGCATCGACAATGGTCATATGTGATACATCAAATACACCGGCATCTTGCCGCACATAATGATGTTCTTGTAATTGTGAACCATAATGCAATGGCATATCCCAACCCGCAAAATCAACGATTTTAGCGGCCGCTTCCAAGTGCGAATCATAGAGAGGAGTTCGTTTGCTCATATTCCATTCCCAATTAAGAGGTCAGGAGTATAACGCTTTGGTTGGGAAAATAAAACTAGTCTGCCTTAGCTTGACACGCATACCCTTGTAGCCAAGGTGTGCGCTCAACTTTAAATAATGTAGTAACGATACATTTTTACGAAGGAATTAGTGTATGAATTAAATTTGAGCGCACTCCTCAGTCTTAAAGGGGCTAGAAGAGAATCGTCTGTAATGACCTCAACTGTAAATGATGTAAGAACATGGTAATAGTAGATTCGTGCATCACTTGCCAATTAACATGGTTAATATCACCGAAGAAATAACTCGATGCTGTTTCCATTTTTCAATCAGCAGGCATATCAAATAAATGCCTACTATCGTTAATACCACAACAACAGCAAACCAGAATCCGTTAATAATGCTTTTTATGCCATACACATTCATGATGGGTTCAATCACATAAGCTCTAATGGCTTGATGGAGAATATATATCAATAGGCTAAAACGGCCGAATAAAGATAATAGTTTACTGAATTTAAAGTTCGCTAAGTATTGGGCAACCTTTGTCAACAACGTCACTATCCCAAATGCTGTCAGTAGATAAGCGGGGGTTGCCGGGTAAAATATTTCTGAATAACCGTCTCTTCGGGTAAGAATTCCGTGATTGCTGACGTTGTTATAAAGATGCGTAGGGATAAATAATAAAATAAATCCAACCAAGATGGCGATACAACTAATAACGATTATTTTTTTCGATATCACATGATCGGGTTGCTTAAAGATTATTTTAAAAAGTGCAGCGCCAAAAAATACAACGCCAAGCCACGGAAAAATCGGAAACCAACCATCAATGAACCAACTTTGCAATACTCTCAGCAAACCCGGCCATTGTCTGTTTGCCCAGGTTATATCAAGCAGACTCTCATGATAACCCACTAAATTTTGCAAAATCACACTTGCGACAATAATCATGAAACACGTTGTCATTAATTTAACGGTGTTAAAGTGATGCGCCAGGTAAATAATTGGCAATGAAACACCAATCAAATATAAAACGTCAAATGCTGTGAATGGAAATATGCATGCCCCAAAAATATCAACAAAAGCAGCAAACCCAACAACAATAAGACCCCGTTGCAGAAAATACTTAAAACTATATTTTTGCGCATTTAAAATGACCATGCCTGTGCTGAGCATAATGAAAGTGGGTGCGGGATAAGAGGCGACCACTCTAAACCACTGCGTGGGCTCGTTCCACACAGGCGATAAATTGGCAGGAATCATCAGCATGATAGCAATCCCACGAAGAATATCGATCCAGGAAATTCTGGCATGTCGTGTATGGGAGGTTTTATGTTGAGAGAGAGGATGGTTAGTCATCATATTTATATCCTTGTGTTTTTCAAATACGTATGTCGAATCTAGATTAAAAGCTGTTTCGACGCAACGGCATCCCTTCCTTCTAACCGAGCCGCGACCGTTAGGGAACGGTTAGTTCAGATCTACTCATTATCCAGAAACATCTTTTCAAAGTGAATTTTATAAATTTCTGTCGCGCACAGAGAAGTGAAACCAAGTGAACATGAATGACATTCCACCAATTGCCTGTATAATTTGGCGATCACTCGTCAACAGAGAAGACCATGAAGATTGAACACATTGAAATAATAAAACCCAGAATCACCGATATTAACTATGGTGGGCATTTAGGTCATATCGAATTAGTGAATCTATTACACGAAGTACGCGCTCAATTTTTAAAAACGCATGGCTTAACAGAGCTTGAAGTCAATGGCCATGTGCTCATGATGCGTCAGCTTAAAATAGATTATATCAATCAGGCATATTGGGATAATGAACTGAAAGTGCATCTCTCTGTAGAATCCGCGGGTGCAAAACTCATGTTTAAATACACCATTCACAATCTCTCTCTCAACAACCTAAACAGCGAAGCTGAAGCGCTGATGGTATTAGTCAATAAAAATACCCAAAAGCCTGTTAAACCAAATTCTTTTTTTGAAAAAATTAATGATTAAGAAATAAAGCGAAAACTGGATTGCCGCGCCCCTGCGGGGCTCGCAATGACGGAGTGTTGAAGGTATTACTGAGCCGCGCGCGTCAGCAAGCGGTCATGAAAAACCCCGGATTGCATCCGGGCTACCCGCTAGTGCCATTGGAGGCAAATCTCCTCTTTCTCCTAATGCATAGCCAGCCAATAATTTTTTTATCAACTCCATCCGATTCACGCAAGTTAAACCCAAGCCGCGCATCATACGCACCGGTTGGCTTTGTTGAATAAATACATTTTTCAACACATCTACACTCGCCAACATCGTGAAATTATCTGCTTTGCGCCAGCGTTCGTAACGGCGCAGCACTGGCAAACTTGCAAACTCTTTTTTATTTTTGACGGCATGCGTAATCACTTCCGTTAGACATGCTGCATCTAGCAATCCCAAATTAACGCCTTGTCCCGCTAAGGGATGAATGGTATGCGCCGCATCGCCGACTAATGCAATCCGTTCTGCGACATAGTGTTTAACATGCCGCATCCGTAATGGAAAAGAATAACGCTTCGAAACACTCACAACATTTCCGAGTTTAAAACCGAATGCCTCGGTTAATTGGATTGAAAATTCTTCATCGGATAATTGCATCAATTCAGCCGCTCGCTCATGAATGGCCGACCAAACGATCGAACACGTATGAGAATCTGACAATGGCAAAAACGCTAACGGGCCGGTTTTCAAAAACCGCTGCCATGCAGTGTGTTGATGTGTCTCTGTTGTTTTTACCGTTGCGACAATGGCGGTTTGTTGGTAATCCCAGGTTTTAAAACTTATTTGCAATTGATCTCGCACCCATGAATTTGCGCCATCCGCGCCAATCAATAATGCTGTGTGATGCGTTGATTGATCCGCAAAAATAATGTCGACATCGGTTACATTTTTTTTCAACGCAACTAATTGCATAGTATCCAACATCTGCAAATTATTTAATTCCGCCAATTGCGCGATTAAACTGGTTCGAATCACACTGTCTTCAATGATGTAGCCTAATGCGGGCACACCGAGTTTGGCTCGATCAAATTGGATGTCTCCCGAGCTCATTTCATCCCACACAACCATTTTTTGATAAGGACTGATTCGTTTTGCTTGTATGTCTTTCCAGCAATTTAAATGACGAAAAATCCGCTCAGACGCAAGAGAGATAGCACTGACACGAAAATCAATGGCATCCGCTTGCCATTGATGAGAAATCGGTTTTGCATCGATTAGAGTAATCTGTAAATGAGGATTTTGTTTTGCCAGTGCCAGCGCCGTCGTAGCACCCACAATGCCGCTACCTATAATTGCAATATCAGAGTGAAGCATGAATTAGTTCCAATTGGTTAGACATAACAACTCCGCTGTCATCCCATACGCGTCAGGCTAAAGAAATTTTGCTTAGAACGCCTTCCACCTCAGGGGGAAGGCGTTCTAAGCAAAATTTCTTTAGCTTGACGCGTATGGAATGACAACCAACATCAAAATGGAATCGCTAAATCCGGATTCACACCCAGCAAAAATTCACGGAATAATTGTTGAATACGTGCCAATGCAGCCACCGTCTCTGCTTCAAAACGCAATACCAAGCAAGGCGTGGTATTAGAAGGTCGCACCAAGCCCCAACCATCTGCAAAATTCACTCGCAAACCATCAATCGTCACCACATCCGCGCTGGTGAAATTGGCTTGCGCAATAATTTTTTTCATCAATAAAAATTTTTCAGCATCCGACACAAATATTTTTAATTCGGGTGTATTCACACTATTTGGAATATCGGCAAACAATGCATCACTATTCCCTGCACTGTGAGACAAAATTTCTAACAAACGTGCGCCTGCATAAATCGCATCATCAAAACCATACCAACGATCTTTAAAAAAGATATGTCCACTCATCTCACCTGCCAATGCCGCTTGCGTTTCAGCGAGTTTCGCTTTGATGAGTGAATGGCCTGTTTTCCACATGATAGGCTCGCCACCTGCCGCTTGAATCACGGTTGCTAAATGATTCGTGCATTTAACGTCATAAATAATTTTCGCGCCCGGTTTACGTGCAAGAATTGATTTTGCAAATAACATCAATTGACGGTCAGGCCAGATGATTTCACCACTGCTGGTGACCACCCCCAACCGATCGCCATCTCCATCAAATGCCAACCCAATGTCAGCTTGTGTTTCTTGCATCACTTGGATTAAATCTTGCAAATTTTTAGTTTGACTCGGGTCTGGATGATGATTGGGAAATGCGCCATCGATTTCACAAAATAATTCTTGGACTTCACAACCCATCGCACGAAATAATTGTGGCGCAACACCGCCTGCCACACCATTTCCACAATCCACGACAATCTTAAGTGGCCGCGCAAGCTTCGTATCACTTGCAACACGTGCGATATACCGATCAATCATTTCCGTTTCAGACAGTTGACCATCGCCTTGTAAAAAATCTTGTTGCTGTATGCAATGATATAAATCATTAATACCTTCCTCAGAAAGCGTTTTACCCGCGATCATGATTTTTAAACCATTGTATTCAGCAGGATTGTGACTGCCTGTTAACATCACTCCAGATCGCGTATCCATCATGCATGTTGCAAAATACAGCAAGGGTGTTGGCACCCTACCAATATCGATGACATCACAACCGGTAGATTGCAATCCTTTCCGTAACACTTCAGCTAATCGCGGGCCTGATAAACGACCATCGCGTCCAACCGCAATCCGTTTTTCGCCCTGCTGAAGTGCGCGCGTGCCGATTGCACACCCTAAAAGATAAACGCTTTCTTCCGTCAAGCTTTGATCGACGATACCGCGAATATCATATGCGCGGAAAATGGTTGGATCGATAGAGGATGTGCTTAGCATGATTAATTTTTTCCTGAATGGCCAAAACCACCGGCACCGCGCGCTGTTGCCTCAAATTCAGCAACGAATTGAAAACGCACACGTGCAATGGGTAAAAAGACTAATTGGGCAATGCGATCGCCGGGCTCAATGGTATAAGAATTTTGACCCCGATTCCAGCAAGAAATCATCAGAGGTCCTTGGTAATCTGCATCGATCAATCCCACCAAATTACCCATGACAATACCGTGTTTATGACCCAAGCCTGAACGCGGCAAAATGACCGCCGCTAAATTTGGATCGCCAATATAGATTGAAATACCGGTTGGAATTAAATGCGTTTCACCCGGCTGAATCGTTAATGATTGATCCAGACAAGCGCGCAAATCCATACCGGCCGAATCTTGGGTTTCATATTTGGGTAACGGAAATTCTTTACCCATACGAGGATCTAAAATTTTTACTTGAATGGGCAAATGGTTGCTGGCATTCAATGCATGTGTTGCTTCAATCGTCTCTATCACATTTTCCATTTGTAACCTCTTTCGCAATCAATAAAATAAGTTCTCTTGCCAACCGTTGCTTAGGCAGCGTCTCGAACGTGTGTTGATAGTGTTTGGTTAAAACCACTACCGTATTCTCGTCTTGCTCAAAGACTTTGTGGTTGCCAACATCATTTGCAATCACCATGTCTAATTTTTTATGGTGTAATTTTGTTTTTGCTTTTTCGATGAGATTATCTGTCTCGGCTGCAAATCCTACCACAAAAGGACGTGTCGGCAGTGCCGCGACTTCCGCCACAATGTCAGGAGTGCGCACTAATTTTAATGTCAACGTATCGTTTGTTTTTGCAATTTTTTGCGTGGCAATCTCGTCACAGCGATAATCTGCGACTGCCGCGACACTGATAAAAATATCGCACGTTGGAATAACCGCCATCACGGCCGACCGCATATCCTCTGCACTGATCACATCAATCGTTTCAATACCCGGCAACTTGGTTAAATTGACAGGTCCACTGATGAGAGTGACTCGCGCACCGGCTTCGCGCGCCGCCGCAGAAAGTGCGTAACCCATTTTACCGGAACTCGCATTTGTTAAGTAACGCACGGGATCGATCGCTTCTCGGGTGGGTCCTGCCGTAATGACAACGTGTTTAGCACTTAACAACTCATTCGCAAACAATCCCGCTACGCGTTCAACTAATTCTAACGGTTCTAACATCCGTCCAGGGCCGACATCACCGCATGCTTGACTGCCTTCCGCGGGGCCAAACAGATGAATTTCCTTTTTTGCCAATGCTTGAATGTTATCTTGGGTCAGCGTATGCTTCCACATCCCTTGATTCATAGCAGGCGCCACCGCCAATTTAGCCTTGCTGGCGAGACAAAGCGTCGTTAACAAATCATTCGCTTCCCCGTGAATTAAGCGCGCAATAAAATCCGCTGTTGCGGGCGCCACTAAAATGGCATCTGCCCATCTGGCTAAATCAATATGCCCCATCGCCGCTTCTGCTTTTAAATCGAATAAGTCATCATGCACGGGATGACCTGACACCGCCTGCATCGTTAACGGTGTAATAAATTCTTTCGCGTGCATCGTCATGACAATACGCACCTCAGCACCCACCTCGCGCAAACGACGCGTTAAGTCAGCACTTTTATACGCTGCAATTCCCCCTGTTACCCCCAAGAGGATGCGCTTACCCGTGAGCAATTTATTGGGATCGATTTCTTGAATCATTTGCATAAACCATTTTGACGAATGGTCTACAAAATAGCACAAAAAGGAGACTTTTGACATGCCGATTAATCACTGGCCCCTCAATGAAAGGCCGCGAGAAAAGTTATTTCTGGTCGGGGCAAAAAATTTATCAGATGCCGAGTTACTCGCTATTTTTTTAAATACCGGTATTCGCGGCAAAACGGCGCTCGATATTGCCCGGGAATTACTGGTTCACTTCGGCAGTTTAAAAAAACTCTTGGATTCACCTGTTCATTTGCTAAATCAAATGCCAGGCGTCGGGAAAGCCAAATTTGCTTTATTCCAAGCAGGCTTAGAATTGAGTCGGCGTTATCTCATCAGTGAAATCAAAACCGGTGACATCTTAAATAACGCAACTGCCACACAACGTTATTTAGCCAACCAATTAAAAAATTACCCTCATGAGGTATTCGCCTGCTTATTTCTCGATAACCAACATCGGTTAATTCAATATGAGGAATTAGTCCATGGCACTCTGACTGAGGCCGCTATTTATCCAAGAGAAGTGATGAAGCGTTGTTTAAGCCATAATGCAGCTTGCATTATTCTTGCGCACAATCATCCGTCTGGATCACCCGTGCCGAGCAAAGCAGATCGTGAGATCACGCAGCTTCTTAAACATGCATTGGCCTTGATTGATATCAAAGTCATTGACCACATCGTCATTGGCACCGATCAATCCCTCTCATTTGCAGAATTAGGTTTATTATAAGAATTTCTTTTTACTCAATAAGTTATTGGATTTTTAATAATTGCTCCCACGCAACCGCTCGACTGTGCTTGCGTGGAAAAGGTATTTCTGGTATAAATCGCGACCTGCCAATGCTAAAGTTTAAAAGCAATTGAAGGATTTATCGGAGAATAGAATTATGTCAAGAGTGTGTCAGGTTACTGGAAAGCGTCCTTTAGTGGGGAACAATGTGTCCCATGCGAACAATAAGACCAAACGACGTTTCAATCCTAACCTCCAAGAACATCGTTTTTGGGTAGAAAGTGAAAATCGTTATATCAAATTACGCGTCAGCACCAAAGGCATGCGGATTATTGATAAATATGGTATTGAGCAAGTGTTAAAAGACATTAAAGCTCGCGAAGATCAACAGCAAGCAGGATAATCTTTTAAAAAGGTATAGATTATGCGTGATAAAATTAAAATGGTATCAACCGGCTTAACCAAAGACGGCAAAAAAACGGGCACATTCCGTACGACCACAAAAAACAAGCGAACGATGGCCGAAAAATTCAAAAAGAAATATTTCGACCCACGTGCTTTTAACACAGAAACCGGCAAGAGCGGTATGCATGTGATGTTTGAAGAAACGAAGTTATAATATCTTTCTTTTTTAAAAAAACCCCGCCGTTGCGGGTTTTTTTATGCTCCAAATAAAGTTTCTCTTTGATGTTAAATCGTTAAAAATGCTGAATAATTAAAAATTAAGAACTTCTTCTTTTTATACAAATCCCCCTTGTCCCCCTTTTTCAAAGTGGGAGACCTTCTAAGCCGCTCTGTGTTTTAACAGTGAAAGCTGCTTAGAAGGTCTCCCACTTTGAAAAAGGGGGAACAAGGGGCAATGGCACTAGCTTAAGAACTGTCGTCCCGGAATTTACTGGCGCTTAATGAGCGCTTTTTGCGAATTTAGCGCCAGTTAATGTCCGGGATCCATTTTGCTTAAAGCATATAAGTTAAAAGCAAGAGGGCGATAAATTGAAGATGGATCCCGGACATTAAGTAGCTCTAAACGAGCAAAAGGCGCTCGTTAAGAGCTACTAAATTCCGGGACGACAGTTCTTAAGCTAGTGCCATTGGGAACAAGGGGGATTTGTATAAAAAAAATTAAATTTTTCTCTGTAGATACCTATGGGGACGGCTATAAAAAATCAAACGCTTGCATCGAAGTTCTTTGGGAGCGCTTAAAAAAGAGCTGTAGCATAAAAAAAGGGAGCGCCTTTTCAGGCAGCTCCCTTTATGCATAACAGTTGATTAGACTTTTTGCGGGACATACGCTTTCAATTGATGAACAAAGTCGCGCAATACTTGAATACCGGTTGCTTCTGCCTGACGGCACCATTCTTGTAATGATTCGAGCAATTCGCTTTGTGACGCCGTGCTTTTTGCCCAAATATTCTGTAATTGCAAACGAAATTGATAAACGACTTGCAATGAATTATGCGCTGCAAAAATATTTGTTAATCGTTGCTGGCCTGTTTGATCAACTAATGACGTATCACGAATTAATAATTTTTTCGCTCGACGTAGCATCGATTTGCTCGCTTCACTCGCGCGATTACTTTCTTCGCGCAACACGGGCATAATTACATTTTTGCTGTAATGTGACATTACTTGAAAACGATGGTTAATTAAGGCTTTCACCGTTTCAATGTCCACACTCTTTTTTGCTAAATTGAGTTGCGCTTTCGGTGGAACGCGCTTAGGTTTCGCTAAGCCAAAAAATTGCATCACTCGAATCAAGAGCCAACCCGAATCAAATTCCCACCACTTCACGGAAAATTTCGCAGAGGTACCAAAGGTATGATGGTTGTTATGTAATTCTTCGCCACCAATAAAAATACCGAAAGGGAAAATGTTACGTGACGCATCTTGACACTCAAAATTGCGATAACCGACAAAATGGCCGATACCATTCACCACACCCGCCGCAAAGAGAGGAATCCAAATCATTTGCAACGCCCACACGGTCAGACCCAATGGGCCAAATAAAACGAGATCGATGACCAACATCAGTTTGTTGCCTAAGCCGCTGTGACGGGTATAAACATTTCGCTCCATCCAATCATCTGGCGTGCCTTGGCCAAAACGTTCCATGGTCGCTTGATCACGCGCTTCTTTACGATAGAGTTCAGCACCTTCTAAAACGACTTTCCAAATACCTTTTACTTGGGGACTGTGTGGATCTTCTTCGGTTTCAACCCGTGCATGATGCTTACGGTGAATAGCGGTCCATTCTTTAGTGACCATCCCCGTTGTCATCCACAACCAAAAACGGAAAAAGTGACTGACGATAGGATGTAAATCAAGCGCGCGATGCGCTTGGCAACGATGTAAAAAAATGGTGACAGATACAATGGTTATTTGAGTTAAAATCAATGTAGCAATCAGACAACCCCACCACGACAAATGCAAGATACCATGCATAGATTTAGGCCTTTATAAAATTAATGTTAAGAGACTATCCCCTTAGCTAAGGGGTATAATTGTATCACAAATCATATTTCTGCCTGCAAAATCATTCGCTAGAGAGAAAATAATGCCAGAATTACCTGAAGTTGAAACAACCTTACGCGGCATTACCCCGCATATTCTACAGCAAAGCATCACAAAAGTGGTGATTCGTCATCATAAATTGCGCTGGCCTATTCCTCAAGAAGCCTTGACAAAGTTAGAAGGTCAAATTATTCAAAAGGTTACGCGGATTGCAAAATATCTGTTACTGCAGACCACCCAAGGTACGCTGATCATTCATTTAGGGATGTCTGGCAATTTACGCATTTTACTCAATGAGACCCCAGCTAACAAACACGACCATCTTGATATCACCTTTGCCAATCAGCGCACCTTGCGCTTTACCGATCCAAGGCGGTTCGGGGCTGTGCTATGGACAACAGAGGATCCCTTGCAACACCCTCTGTTAAAAAACTTAGGGCCCGAGCCGCTCAGTCGAGCTTTCTCAGGCGAATACTTATGGCAAGCTGCACGACAGAAAAAAATCGCCGTCAAATCTTTTTTGATGGATAACAAAATCGTGGTTGGCATTGGTAATATTTATGCGACGGAGAGTTTATTTGCCGCTGGCATCAAACCAACACTGGCTGCTGCTAAGATTTCGTTAGAGCGTTATAAACAATTAGTTCATGCTGCGAAAAAAATTTTACGTGCAGCGATTCAACAAGGCGGAACAACCTTGAAAGATTTTGTGGGTGGTGATGGTAAACCAGGTTATTTTAATTTGCATCTAAAAGCGTATGGTCGAGAGGGACTGCCTTGCGTGCGTTGTAAAACTATATTAGTTGCGATTAAATTAGGCCAGCGAACGACGGTTTATTGCCCGGGTTGTCAATGTTAAATGTTTTTATACAAATCCCCTTTGTTCCCCCTTTTCAAAGGGGGAACAAGGGGGATTTGTATTAAAAGAGACAACCCTTTCCTAAGCAAACAACGTTCACTTATTAAGCCATCGCCGCTCTTTCCGCCCGTTCAACATGATACTGCTCAAAATCAATTTCATGATCATGATACCCACTCAAGCTCGGACGATGCCCAACACTGATCACGGAACAATTCGGCAATTGATCTTTTAATAACTCATACAATTGCTGCTCATGTTTTAAATCCAACGCAGAAGTACTTTCATCCAAGAACACCCATTCCGGTTTATGCAACAAAACACGCACAAATGCGATTCGCTGTAATTCACCCGGTGACAAATGTTCTGACCAAACGGTTGCATGTTCCAATTCGTTCGCTAAATTCGGCAAATCACACGCTTTCAACAAGCGCACTAATTCCTTATCAGAGACCGAAATAATTTTATCCGGAAATAATAATGCTTCTTTCAACGTACCGAGTGGCATGTAAGAACGTTGTGGAATAAACATAATATTTTTATCTAACGGTAACGAAATTTGCCCCGACCCATAAGGCCAAATTCCCGCAACTGCACGCACAAAGGTGCTCTTACCAATGCCTGAATTACCTTTAATCCAATAATGCTGCCCGTGCACAAATTCCAGAGAAATATTATTTAAAATCTTTTCGCCGTTCGGGATTAAAATTGAGAGATCCTTGGTTGTGATTTTATTTTGCGGGACATTCGTGTAAAAAAACTTATTATGTTGGAATGCATCTTGCTCAACTTCATAAATCCGATTGATAAAAGTGATCAATCGACGCATGACAGCTTGCCATTCTGCAATGGTAGTATATGAATTCACAATAAACGACATCGCATCTTGAATACGACCAAATGCAGAAAGCGTTTGAATTAAACCGCCCAGCTTAAATACTTTGTTAAAATAATTCGGCAGCGCCACCACCAACGGTAAAATCACTGACACTTGATTATAACCCGCCGTAAACCAGAGCAATAATTTTTGTCGCAGAATAATGGCGTACCAGTTGTCCAGTACCCCTGAAAAAATCCGCTGCAAAATATTTTTCTGATGGTCTTCGCCGCGATAAAGCGCCACATGCTCTGCATGCGAGCGTAAATCAATTGCTGCAAAACGAAAATTCGCTTCTCGTCGCTGCTGTTCGAAATTGAGCATCACCAATGGACGACCAATTTTAAATGTAAAGACCGTACCAACCAGCGCATAGATAGCAGCAACCCACACCAAATAACCCGGAATATGCCACACACCCCATTTACCTAACGGCAAACTGATCACACCGGATAATTTCCATAAAATATAAATAAAGGCAAAAATAGTCACCACCGAACTTAACAACCCAATCAGTAATGACAAGGATAAGCTCACTAAACTATTGATGTCTTCTTGAATCCGTTGATCTGGGTTGTCCGTTTGATCATTAAAATCTTCTAGATAGTAATAACTTCTTTTTTCCATCCATCGTTCTAAAAATTGTTGCGTCAACCAACGCCGCCATCGCAAGCCCAAAAAACTTTGCAGATAGTACCGATACACGGCCAAGACAATATAAATCGCCGCTAAAAAAATAAAAACAGCAATTAAATCGTATGCGCCATGCCAATCATAATCTTGTAACGCATCATAAAAATAGTTATACCAATTGGTAAAAACCACATCAAGGCTCACTAACATAACCGACATGACTAACACAGAAGAGAGAAACACATAAGCAGAGAGACGCTGACCAGATTGCCAATAACTTTTTAACAGCTGCCATGCTGTATAACGTCGATCTTCTAACCGTTGACTCATCCTGTTAGCTCCCTGATTTATTAGCACTTTTGACATTCCAGTATAACAGCGAGTGGGTCAAATAAAAATATCTGATTGACGTTGAACCAATACCAGTGTCAATATTTCGAAATTCAAAGCGTGGCCAATTTTTATAAAGGAATCAGGGAATGAAGTTAATGCGTTTTATGTTATGGACATTGCCATGCGTGCTTTCATTCTCATCCATGAGTTGTTCATTCAATAATACAACCGGTTCGTTGGGCGGCGCTGCGGTTGGCGCTGGCGCAGGTGGCGGACTCGCCGCTCTTTTTGGTGCATCACGACCCGTGATTGGCTTAGCTGCTTTAGGTGGCGCAGGCTTAGGTTATTACGTCACCACATTAACGTTCAATGCAGGCGGTGTGACTCAATCAGGTGGACAAGTGTTTACTGAAGGTGATTTTGTCACCATTGAAATTCCATCTGATCGACTCTTCGACACAAACACTTCCGAATTACTCCCCGGCGCCTCTCCTATTTTAAATAGCGCCATCACTGTTTTAAATCGTTATCCCAGCTCCAACATTTTAGTGTCTGGCAGTACCAGCGGTTTCGGCACGTCGCGCTGGCAAACTAAATTATCTGAAGCCCGCGCCAGAGAAATCTCTGCCTATTTTTGGCAACATGGCATCGGCGGCTATCGGGAAGATGAATTAACCACACGTAAATTAATTTATGTGGGTTATGGCAATTACTTCCCCATCGCAAACGATATTCATAACGACAGCATTCGCAGCAACAGCCGAATTCAAATTACCGCTTACCCACCAAAATGTGATTTACAACTGGGTAAAAACGCAAAAGTATTTTCCAATATTGGGGATAATGGCAGCTTAACGCATAGCAATAATGCTTCCCTAACCGCCGCCAATTCATTCCGAGGCGACCTGCTGCCAGAGGTCCCGCCCGCACAACCTGAAGGGTTGAGTGAGCTCGCTAATCCACAAACGATCGCAACACCGCAGCCTGGGAATTATTATAAAGAATGATTATTGGGTTTCGCTGGCATCCCGTCTCAACTAAAGCTATTAAAAGCCATTTTATAGGACAATTATGCGCGGCATTGTTTGGTTTAAAAAAGATTTACGCATCATTGATAATCCAGCGCTCTATGCCGCATCTCAGCAATGCACGGATGGCATTGTGGCTACTTATATCATTGACCCAACCTTATGGCATAACCACTCTGTTTCGCACAACCAAATTCAATTTATTTTAAATGGATTACAACAGCTCAAAATTGATTTAGCAAAACTGCATATTCCACTCATTGTTGAGACGGTAACACAAACAACTCACATTCCCGATTTGTTAGTAAAAATTACCGAGCAAGTCGGCGCGGGAAAAATTTTTTTTAATCGTGAATTAGAGGTAAATGAAAAAAAGCGCGATCAGTTGGTTAAATCATTTTGCGAGATAAAACAAATTCACGTTGAAGACTTCAATGATCAACTGATCTTAGATGTCGATCAAGTTAAAACAAACAACAATAGTTACTTTAAAGTTTTCACACCGTTTAAAAGACAGTGGCAATATATTTTTTTGCAAACATCGACAATGCGAATGTTGCCAAAAATAAGAGAGCAAGCTCCGCTCCAAATAGCATCGTCTTCTTTGCCAACGCAACTAAACGGCGTCAAATCGACAATTAATTTTGCCTTGTGGGTTGCCGGTGAAACCGCCGCACAAAAGCAATTAAAACGCTTTATTCAAAATGATTTATTCGACTATGACAAAACACGAGATTACCCCGCATTGGATCTGACGAGCAAATTATCCCCCTATCTCGCAACCGGAATGATCTCAGTCAAAACCTGTTTTTTGTCCGCATTCACTGCCAATCAAGAAGAGCTCACTTCAGGCAACAAAGGCGCGTTAACTTGGCTCAATGAATTAATTTGGCGCGAATTTTACCGACACATTTTGCATGCTTTTCCTGCGGTGTGTATGAATCATGCCTATAAGCGTGAAACAGAAAAATTGCCTTGGCGATATGATGAAAATTTATTAGCAGCTTGGCAAGAAGGCCGAACAGGATTTCCAATTATTGATGCTGCGATGAGGCAATTACAGACTATTGGCTGGATGCATAATCGTCTCCGAATGCTAGCCGCCATGTTTTTAAGTAAAAATTTATTTTTAGATTGGCGCTTAGGCGAAAAATTTTTTGCTGAACACTTAATCGATTTTGATTTTGCTTCCAACAATGGCGGCTGGCAATGGTGTGCCTCGACGGGAACAGATGCAGTTCCTTACTTCAGACTCTTCAATCCAACGACTCAAAGTCAAAAATTCGATGCCGAGGGAAATTTTATCAAACAATATTGCCCAGAACTGCGCGCATTCGATCATCGCGCAATCCACGAGCCTTATCGATTTCAGCCAACATTAGCGGAAAAATCAGGCTATCCACGCCCCATCATTGATTACCCACAAAGCCGCCAGCGAGTCTTATCTGCTTTCAAAGCATTATCCTAAATTCGATTTGCACCCATTCCCATCAAAGTAGGGATGAATTGTTAAACAACCTACAAGCTTTGCCTCTCGGAAAACCGCTAATACAAAAAACCGAAATAAAATAATGGGATTTCATTTAATTTTGAAATTAATATATCATCTTTTACAAGCAACGCATTTTTGATGGTGTTAATTTGTTTGCGCGTCTTGTTTTTCCCACCTACTTCAAAAACTATTTTGTTAGCTATAAAATCGCCTTCTTTGCTGTGAAAAATAGGGACCCCTGCATTTTTCAATGACTGCAAAAAAAATAATTCACGAACTGCTCCAATATCAATTTGCGTGGGAATGCGTTCTTGCAACACAAAATATAAGTTGGTATTGCTCAAAAAAATTTTTTCAGGTCTTCTCAACCCGCTATTCCCACCTTCAGCCGGATAAAGCATCGTGATTAATCCAGTCGTTTGTAGAATATCAAGATAATGCAGCATCGTTTTATCATCGATTGATAAGTTTTTTGCAATATTATGGACGGATGTTTGCCCGGGGGGAATGCTGGCTAAAAATGCTAGAATTTTTTTAAAAAAATGAAGGTTATTGGTTTTTAAGCTATAAAATGTGGCAATATCTTCATAAATTGTTTTATCGATAATATTTAGAATGCGTTCATAATAACTCAAGGGATTTTCAAAATAAAAAGGATAAAAACCTTGACGAAGATATTCTTTAAAATATCCTTTCAACTTAGGTAATGTCGCGAGACTTGCATCAAAAGATGAGACGTTTCCCACTAATTCCTGGAAAGTAATCGGTGCAATTGCATCATCTGTATTAAAATTATAATATTCTCTAAATGACATCCCTGGCAAAAAATACATCTTGGCGCGTCTTGATAAATCATGACTCCCTCGAATCAAATCAAGACTTGAGCTACCCGAAAAAATAAGCTGCAACTTAGGAAAGCCATCATATAGATTTTTAATTTCTTGATTCCATTTTTGATATTTATGAATTTCGTCAATAAAGAATATGTTTTTACCTTCTGTCAAATACAATTCTTCAACAAATTGATATAAAGTTGTCTGTTCAAAATAAATATGATCCGCGGAGAAATAAAATACATTTGAGTGATCGGGAAACTGATTTTTAATTAGCTGCAATAATAACGTTGTCTTGCCAACACCTCGTGGCCCCACTAATCCAATTAAGCGATTGCTCAAATCAAATGAGTGATATAAGAAACGATAATGCGTCGTTTCCACGTTGCTTAATAAGCGTTGATAAATTAACTTTAGGGATTCAATCATTGAGACTTTACTCTTAAAAAATACTGTGTATTTGAGAGTATAGTCCTAAATATTAGGGTCGTCAAGAATGCCAGCCGTGATGCAAGGCGCAAACATTTCACGATACCAATCGCGATGATCTTCATCAAAAATTTTACCTGAATTTATTCCTTTAAGCGCTTTGTGCACACTTTTTTCCACTACTTTAGCTTGCCAATATCAGATAGGCTCACCATTGTGGTTATCCTGAGTTTAATTCATAGGTTATCTTGCTGTGTTTAAAATAGGTTATTTTGCAGCGAGCTTGTCGTTGGGTTTCGCTGGCGCTCAACCCAACCTTACGTCACTTACTTTGCCAAAATTTTATTGGCCGATAAAAACAAATATTGTCAAACGGCAATAAAATATTTTGCAAGGAAATCAATGAAGGGAACAATATTTTCATCGCATTGCGCCGTTTCAAGCGAAGAAAAATATTCATCTCTGTCTTCAACGCGAATTGTGATCCAAGGTAAGCCATTACGGCAAAGTAAATAATTCATTAAGAATCGTGTTACCCGCCCATTCCCATCAAAGTAGGGATGAATTGTTACAAATCCATAATGCGCAATGATAGCTTGAATAATAGCATCCTCACTTTCATTAATTTCCTCAACCAAGCATCTCATCAATTCATTCATTTTTAAATAATTTGGCGGCACAAATCGGGAATGGCGAATATAAACAGCATCATTTCGATATTGTGTTAATTGTGCTTTACTTAACAAGCCCGCTTCAACCGATGGAGAAAATAAATGTGCATAAATTTCTCTTATTAATAATTCAGTCAAAGGAACATTTTTTTTAAAATCATTCTTAATAGATTGAAGAACAAAATGATGCGCATCAAGATAGCCTTTTAAAGCCATTCTTCTTTCAATTTCTTCACGATTATTTCCGATAGATGTTGTTTCACGTCCATCCATTAACATTTGAATTTCTTCAGGCGTGATGCGATAGCCTTCAATAGTGGAAGAGTGATATGTATCGTATTTTTTTGTACTTTGGATAAGATCTGTCAGTTTTGCTAAACTTAATTGTGTCATATGCACGTTTTTAACATGGGTTTTATAAATAGATAGTTGGTCACGAAAACGAGTTACATAACCTGGGTCAGATATCCTTTTAGGTGATGCGATCACATTAGGCAGGCTATTTTTTATTATTTGGGATTTTCCGGGCAACGTATAATGCGTTGCTAATTTAATTTTATGTTTAATCAGGGATGCTTCTTCCATTTTACCCACTTGCTCAAATAAGTTGGCCAAACGAATCAATGTAACAGGTTTACTTTTCTCTGCGAGAAGTTCGTTTAAATTTTCTAAATCAAAATCAACTGTTTTGATAAAACTACTTATAAGCTGCGGATAATCTCGGAGAGCTTGCGGTTTTAGTCTAAGTAATAAACTTTCGGGAGACTCTAACGTAAAAAGATAATTTTTTTTTGTCTTTAATTGCCTTGTCTGTGCCGATTGATCGAAGTTTGAATTTTTTTCCAACGCCAATGTAGTCACACCCTGAATATTTATCCTGTTGCTAGAGCTTACCGTCAGAACATCAATCTTATTAGGGATGCTCTCGTCCCCCAGATAAAAATGAATTGCTGCATAACTCGTGATTGCATAAGGAGCGTATGTGTTTAGCACACATGATACAATTTCCCAAAAATAGGTATACACCAACACCAAGATATCCGTGTCTGGTTTCCCTAACACAATCACATCGCGACGTATTTCATACGCTAATTTTAGCGAGAGCAAAATGTCCTTGTAATAAAAATCAGGCAAATGTTCAATTCGCCAAACTGGCCAATCATTTACATTCTTCCCCCACCACTCTTTTGCTTGTTTTACGATATCTGCTGATTTCATTATTTTTCCTACAAAGATTCGTATGTTTCTCCTATGAATTATAGGCTGAGTTTATTTAATTTTCTACCTTATCTGAGAATACACCTATGTAACACCCTGATTTTCGGATTATTTCAGAAAAAATAATAAAAAATCCTACGGTATATCGTATTTTTTCCATATGATAAAGCGTTGGCGCGTGAAGAGTGCTTGTCGTTGGGTTTCACTGGCGTGTACCCAACCTACGTCACTACCAGAAGTCCCGCCTGCACAACCTGAAGGATTGAGTGAACGCTCTAATCCACAAACGATCGCAACACCTATACCTGGAAACCATTATAAAGAATGAAGTAAATTCTAAGGTCTATATTCGCCGCATTTCAAAATGTGAATAATGTCTCAAATTAACAGTGATACATTTGCCCATACTTTTATGCCTAAAAAAGACCTCATAAGGCTTTTTTAAGGTTTGTTGCGTAAAATTTACCAACTTAATCCTGTAACCTAGATAAAATTTATTTAATCAGAGGCAACAAAAGCAATGGCAACTGCAGCAGATAGTCGAAATCAAACGCTAGATACGTATAGACAAGTAACTCAAACTCTCGCCGAAACCAAGCATGAAGAAATGAAATCCTCTCATTATGGAAGTATCGATCCAGCCGCCATTGCAGCATTACGCGAAAAATTAAATAGCGCTAAACTTCCTGATGCTGCCCGTTTGTCAAAAGGTTATATTAAAGAAACGTTAGGAATTGATATTGGTGATCGCGGCGGCATTGTTATCATGAAAAATCCTGGCGATAAAGAACACTCCATTTGGGAAGTTGAAAAAGAATATAAAGCCGATAAAAAATTAAAATCTATTCGCATGGGCAGAGGCAGCATGGCGAAAATCAAAAGCCTAATCAATGTTAAAACGGGTGAAAAAAAACTTATTAAAATTTTATCTCCGCTAATACCCATCGATTCATCGCAAGCCAAAACCGGGTTACGACGTGAAGCAGCCATTTTAGCGGACCTTAAAAAAGGAGACGCTTTTTATATTGAAAAATTATATACCGCACGTGAAAAAGCAAATCTGAAGAAAAAGAACCGGCCTTGTATTGCCATGAACTATGTTCCAACTATCGATTTATCTACGGCTCTTGCTGATGGAAAAATTAAATTAAGCTTAGCAGAAAAATTTAAAGCCATTAAAAGTCTTTGTCGCAAGGTAGCCTGGATACATGAACAAGGCTACGTCCATATGGATATTTCAGCTAATAATGTGCGCCTTGATGAAAAAAACGCTGAGCTCGATGTCATTGATGTTGGATTTTCACAAAAGATAGGAGATTCCATTGCCGAAGCCCCCGGAACACCAGGCTATGCAGCGCCTGAGGCCTTTAAGATGGGTCAGAAAGCTTATCCAGAAAGAGATATTTTTTCGGTAGGTAATATTGCGCGCGCGCTCTTTGAATTGCTTCTTATTAACCCTTGCACGAATGCCCCTCTTTTTAACCCGATGAGATTCGATCTCACGCAACAACAATCTCTGGCGATACTGGCTATCATTCACCAAATGACAGTCGATCAACCTGAAAAGCGAATTTCACTTAAAGAAGCAATTAATCAATTTGACGCCCTCGAAGAACGAATCGCAGAACCCACTCTTGCTTCACCTGCGGAAGATAAGGAAATAAATCCTGCTATGCAACTCGCTCTTCATCTCGCACGAGACATAAGAATTTGGATAAAAAATTTAACTCTTTTTTTACATTCAAATAAGGCTATGGAAGCACATAAAAAAGAGATGATAGGATTGAGTGCAGAATTGGTTGGTTTATTAGAAGATAAAGTCCATTTATCTCTGCATACAGAACATGTTAAACAATACTTAAATGTCATTTTGCCACATTATATCCGTGGCGGCATACTGGTGGGTATCGATTTGACCTTAAAAAGATGGCTGGGTCTCCTAGACCAGATGCAACAAACTAAAGAAGCTTCTCTATCCAGCAATAATACTTCAGCGCCAGTCGCTTTGAACACTTGCCAACCGCAGAGAAAATTTGCTAACAGCTGATTCGATCTGGCAAGCGCGTAACCTGGGCGATAGCCCAGGGTTTTACAAATCGAGAAGCAAAAATTTTGCTTGAGTCGGTGGCAAAAATTCCCCAACCCGTGCTGTGATCCATTATCCTTTTGTAGCACTCATATTCTTTATCCGGAATTTCAATCTTTCCATCTTTTCTCTGCGGATAATCGTGTGACAATTTATTGATAATCACAAATTTGAGCTCATGAAAACATTTTCGCCAAGTACTTCTGCAGACATCTTGAAGAAATCCGGCTGTTTGATACTTAATCATTCTTTCCGCTAACTGTTGCAATTCAGCCAGTTGAAATCTTCTGATCATTTGAAAAAAAATAGTCATTCTTATTGTGAAATTATCGTTAGTCTTATTTAGCTTACTAAACAAATACACTATATCAACTTGAGATATTTCATTTACAGCGTTTGGATCAAGCCAAGGTTTTTGACTAGGCTGATTATATCGAGGCAGATTGTTACCGTTGTCGTCGATGCAATCTGGAAATTCATTAAATAAAGCTGGCATTTGCAGCATTAATGGATGAGATCGACGTATTTCTTCTACTTTCTCTCTCTGTATCAATTCTAAAAAAATAACAGGGGTTAAATTTGATTTTTGTTCATGCGCAATATCGCGACCTTCGATCGTGAGATTTAGATAAGTACGATGAGCCGTTGAGTTTAGTCCTGAATGATCATCCTCGGGTAAATTGACATTGGGATTTTTTTCACGCAACGCTCTTGTACGTATTGTGTCATTTGCAAATAATATCGCACTTCGAATTTGACCCATTCTAAATCCTCAATAAAAGCTATATTTTATCAGAATTAGCCTTAAGAAATTCTTAAGAGCACTTAAGAAAGGGTTGTCATCCAGAGCGTTTTTCGCTCCGAAGCAACTGTCTTGAAAATTTTATAGCAGTTATCTGCTTCGAGAAGTCTCTCCCTTTGAAAAAGGAGGTTAGGAGGCAATGGCACTAGCTTAAGAACTGTCATCCCGGAATTTAGTAGCTCTTAACGAGCGCTTTTGCTCGTTTAGAGCTACTTAATGTCCGGGATCCATCTTCAATTTCCTCCCTCTTGCTTTTTAACTCATGTACTTTAAGCAAAATGGATCCCGGACATTAACTGGCCGAGCATGCAAAATTGCTGCTGTATAAATAGCAGGTTATACCCAGTCACAAAAAAAAGAATGATAACTGCTATACTCTTATTGAAGTCTATTGATTTCGATCCGGAGGGGTTATGACTGCATCGTCATCTAGCGCTATCAATAAAATATTAATTGCAGAAAATAAACAAGAGCAAGAAAAAACAGCACTTGCAAAGATAAATTCAATGCATGAGCATTTTGTAAAATATTTTAAAAATTCAAGGTGTCAGTATGAATTTCATACTTATCTCTCCATAGACACCTGGAAGAAAGATCATTTAGACACTCACCATGTAACTGCTGTAGATTCATTGCCAATACAAATAAGAAGATTTGAAAATGAATTAAAATCACTAGAAAATTACCTACAACATCAGCAATTCAAGGGCTCAGCAATCACATTTGCTCCCGAAAAACCAGAAAATACAATTAAGCAAATTAAAGCCATTCTTAACATTTTACATCCAGCAGAGCTATTAGATATAAAACATGAAATACCCATAGCGCAAACAAATACAGAACCTAGACCATCTGCATCTCCGGAGCTATCACTCTCAGGAAATAGCTCAACTACGTCATCGACAAGATCTGAATCGCCCAACTCACAAACTTCCAATAAGTCAGAGTCGCTTGACTCTGATAGATCATCTCCGGCATCTCCTGAATCAGTGTCTATACAATTTAGTAAACAAAGAAGATGATTTCTTTTTCTCACTTCGTTCAGAATAATCTACCGTATACCCTATGCAAAAAGCCTATTTAAGGCCGCGGGAGTTGTGATTCATTGCTACATGCACTCAAGTTCTGTGTGGATGAATTATTTAAAGCAGGCATTTGTGCTTCTATCGGTTTTCTGTAGACGTGAGAAGTTGAGCCAGAATTGGCCGCATGTGAGGGCTGAGTCAGTGCCTCTGTTGCAGTACCGTTTTGCAAAGTCTGAAGCAATTGAGCTGAACGAGTTTTGGAATTTTCGGATGTCTCTGTGACTGCCGGAGAGACGGTGGTCAACGCGATAGCGGATGACATAGTTTGTTTTGGCAACTCTGGTTTCTTTTTTGAGCCAAGCAGTAAAAGCAAAGAAGCAATTATAGCAGTCGAACCAAAAAAAATGGCTAGCCCACCACCGACCGCCGTACCGGATGAAATCTTTGCTGCACCCACTGCAACGACAATAGTTGCTTTTGCAAAAACACCCATTATAACAGCGCCTGCTAATGCTGCGATCCCCCAGACACTCAAGGTGACTAATGTCGCTAATCCAATGACGAGTAATTTCTTCCAATGCTTGGCCAGAAATGATTTAGGTCGAGAAGCATTGTTTGGTGGTGAAAGTAATTTGCTTTCAGCTGATTCGGGTGTTTGATTACTCGATATTTTGATAGGTGACGAAGAGGGAAAATATGCAACCATTGCCGGAGCTGCTGTAGCAGCTGCTTCAAATTCAGCTGCTAATTGTTTAGGACTTGTATCGGATGCTTGACTCTCAGTCGATGTAGTGCGGATAGCGGCTTTAATAACAGGTGAAAGTTTCTTTGTAAGTCCCGCATACGGCGATTCTGCTCTTGGCCAAGATGCTGACTCATTTCGATCAACTTGCGTGGGAGCGACAAGCGCAAAAATTTCATGCTGCGATCGGCTAATCTTTTGTCTTATTTGATCTAAGGTCAACTCATTAAATTGTTTGAGGCAATTTGCAGTCACCAGGTATTCTTTTAAAATTCCTTGCGCAACCGGTTGAGTAGAGACTTCGCTATGTTGAACCACTTGCAATGCTAAAGCATTTGCATCTGCACCTTCAATGAGATTGTAAAAATTTATCAGTGCTAAGGTTCCAGCCTGATTGCGAGCAAATACTTTTTCATCGAGTGCTTCTTGTAATTCACAGAGCCGATGCCCAATAAGCAAAGCTGCCATCACTTTATCTGCTTTTGCTTTCTCATGATTAAAATCAAATTGTGTAAGCGAAACATTTCCGTACGCGTGAATGACAACGTGCTCAGCAATATCACGCAGCACAACACTTAATAAAAGAAAAAACTTTTGCGGTTTAATGACAGGTGGATAAGTTTTTATCCCATCTATTAAATTATTAATTAATTGCGCAAGCTCACCTTGTTGTAGATCTGCAAAATTATTGACACGGGATAAAGCGCTTTCAGGAAGATGTCCCACTTCTTTGAGCTCCGCAAGCAACTTGTGAACAGCTGCCTCTAATTCGGCACTTCTCATTTTGGGCTGAAGCTTCGTGTAGACTGATTTGGCATCTTGTTTGCTTTGATAATATTGGAGGATTTTTTCAAAGCTTGGGCGAGCATCATTTTTTTTAGGTGTCTTGACGCTTTCAAGAATGGCTTTCTCTTCCGCAATAAACTCATAAAAAAAACTTGTCATATCATCAGCGTGTAAATGAATTCGATGGATGAGTTCATCTACATCGCTCAGAAATTGTTGTAATACAAAGTGATTCGTTTTGGGTGCGCGATTATCCATGAGTCAAGCCTTTTAAGTGAGGTTAGCGTTTTATTTTATGAATATTTTTCGGAGCGCTAGCATACCATTGAATACTTAAATAAAAAAATAAATTTCTATCTCATATTACCTGCAACAACGATTCAAGAACCAGATCGTTTCGTCGCAAAAAGCCCCTCCTAACAATAACGAAGTAGTACTGCGCATTTCGAGGTGCGACTGTGTATAATGATTTCCACTCATGAAGATAACCTAGGATTAAACATGAAAGTAAATGGTGAAAGAGATATGACAGACAGCCCTTGTGTGGGAATTTGTAGCACCACCAATGTCGGTGACGACATTTGTCTTGGTTGCGGACGCACCGCGGAAGAAGTGATTGAATGGAATACATATCCCGATTCAAAAAAAATTCTTATTAATACTCGATTGAAGAGGGAGCTGAGTTGACGTGTAAAGAGAAAATTATGTCAGTCTATTTGTCAGGATTGACACCTTTTTTTCCTAACAGCGCAGCTAATACCCGACTACCTTAGGCGAGATGAGCAAGATTTTTCAGTAACAATACTAATTCCGTATTTTCAGCAATGAAAAATTTTTTATCAACTTCCTCTACAATTGGTATAGCTTTTAATACTTTGGTGCGGCCAGTTGGAGTCAGTGAAAGAGCATAAGCTCGTCCATCCTCTTTATGCAAAGAACGATGGAGTAATTTCTTTCTTAATAGCGTTTTCACTACATCAGAGACTGTCATTTTGTCAATTTTACTTAAATCAGAAACTTGTTTTTGAGTGACACATTTATTGGTTGTATTGCTTAACCAGAGTGTCACTGCCAGCACAACAAATTGTGGATGTGTTATACATAATTTTGCTAGTGACAACCGTTGGTTACGTTGCCATTGATTTGTGAGTTGCCATAATAAAAATCCAGGACTGTCTTCAGGGCGCTTAAATGAGAAGTTCATTGATTATTTGAGGCTCCAACTGCATTGCGGTGGCTATATATATAAAGCTAGCGCGGTCAATTTGCAAGATTCCAAAGCGAAATACATAACCCCATTGCTTTTTGTCACGAATAAAATTGAGCTGTGGGAGTAATGGACGGATAGGTGCGTCAGTAGTTGGTAAATATTTAACATCGCGGCGATAAGGTTGAAAATCAGCGGATAAGGTCACTTGATAAGCGAGTTTATCTTGCACAACTCCTACAGCAGTAAAACATTGGTATAGCGTTTTCTCTCCATATTTATGATATGGCGAATAATAAATTAAGATGTCTTTACCTTGCATACCTTGTAAAGGCGCTTGCTTGCCATGACATAGCTGCGCGAATCCACCTGTTTTCCCACGCTCAACATGTTCACGCGAGACGGTACCTATCCAAAAGCGCTGCTGACTCATTTTTTTCTCGCCACTTTAATTAACATGTCGTATTGTTGTGGTAATCCAGCAACAATTTTTTCAGCAATTAATTTTCGCCATAACCAACCCAGCCAGCCTTCAATACTCACTGTAGTAGTTAGTTGCAAACCTTGAGCTGTTTTTTCCATTCTGTGACTACCGTACAAACGTGCCAAGGGTAGCTTAGTGCAGTCAGTGAAGGATTGTAGAGGGGTGCATTCAATGATTTCAATTTTTACTTTAGGTCCGCCCTTAGGTTTTAAGTGAAATACAGCACCTTTTTCAAATGCTCCTTTTAATTCTGTCCATTCAGCATCTTCGTCCCATTCAGGCCAATTATTAATGTCTGCCCATACTTTCCAGATTTGTTGGGGCTCAATGTCTTTTATGACGACAGAATGTTTTTTGGTCCACATAATTTATGTCTCGCCTAATCAAGAAAGTATCAATAGTAAGTTAGCTTACTATATTTGTCAAATATTATTCGTAGACACTATGTCTCTATGTTTTCTATGTCTTCACAAGAGTGGAAGAAAATCAGTGCTTGTCGTTGGGTTTCGCCGAAACCCAACACCTCCCACCATTCATCGGCTGAAGGAAAAAGAGGTCAAGTCTATGATTGACACTAGTTTACAAATTTTGTTTATTCAGAATTGAAGTTTTTTAAAAAATCACACTTAATGCGCTTTTAAACTTTTGTCAATCATAGCCCCCTTTTCTCTCTAAATACTTAAGGAATTCTTAATATGAACCAGATGATTTAGTTGTATTAATAAAACGTTAAGAAATATTAAATATAATGGATGCAACTCAATAAGGTGAGGATTAAATATGCAAGATCGACATTCTGACGACAAAGGAAATTACATTGTTTACGCAAATAACATAGGTGGAAGAGTTAGTTTTGGAAAATTACCCACTTATGAAAATTCGAGCGCGCTTCAAAGATTTCTACAGAAAGGCTTTACTGTTAAATTGATTGATGAAAAAAAAGAAACTACAGTAAATAACCCTGAGCAATACAAGTATCTCGTAGAAAATGCCAAAGAAGAAGTAAATATATTAAACAATACATTTAATCTTCAAGGTACTCGCCTGCTTAGTTTCAAGATGGGTCATATAATTAAAAACTGGCAATTAAACGATGTGCTTACCGTAGAAGAATCTGAGCGTGAAGCAATTATTACTATTGACAGAAGAGAAAATCTAAGCGCCATCTCTCTTGTTGTAAAAACTCATGTAAGCATAATTGATTCGAATCAAGATGACAATTTTGAGTATAGAGGTGAAGCTGAGGCTTTTTATGATCTATGTGTAAGTAATAATGGACAAACAACGGATGCATCTATTCCACCACGGTATTTGTTTCAATTTAACAGGCTCAAAACAAGAGATTCCTTTTTATATGACGCGCTTTGTGAAAATACCTTTCCTGACTATAGATTAGAAGAGTATGAAAGTCAGACCAAGCGTCAATATTTACAACTACAAACGTCTGAGAATAAAGAAAGTGCTAGTGGAGAACTAACAAAAACTAATAAACCATCAATCAGCAAAGTTGATGAACGTTTAGCTAAACAACACTTATACAGTGCGATTAAATGGGGATTGCTTGCTTTGGTCTTTGCAGCATGTGTAGCTATAGTATGCGCTTTCCTAGGACCTGTAGGTTTATTATCAGGTCTGGGTGCTGGCCCTGGTTTTGTATGGGCTGCAATGGAATCTCGTAAAAACTACAAAAACTATAAATCCGTGACAACAAACAAGACTTCAAATTTTCCAATTGTTGTCGATGCATCATCATGCTCAGAAGTTGAAAAAAGCACACCTCAAACAACTGGCGTTGGAATTTCTCACGCACAAGTTAGAACTAGTCTCTTGATTGCTCCATCCGCCGCAAATTTATCAACTAACGAACCTTCTGCAAGCCAAACAGCACCCGTACAATCAGTCTATCAACCAAATTCAACGAGTGATCTTCGAAATGGACATGGAACATTTTCGCCAACATTTTCACAACCACAATACGATGAACCAAATATTGTTGTTCTACACAAGGAAAAAGCAGAGTTCAAAAACTATTAATAAACCCGTATAAGTCACACATTTTTCTGAAACGCTGCAATTCTTTTTGAATTGTAGCCGTGCAGTTAATCAACCCAAGGTATTGAGTCACGTAGGTTGGGTTGAGCGACAGCGAAACCCAACATCTCCCACCACTCATCGGCTGAAGGAAAAGGGGGCAAGTCTATGATTGACACTAGTTTACAAATTTTGTTTATTCAGAATTGAAGTTTTTAAAAAAATCATACTTAATGCGCTTTTAAACTTGTGTCAATCATAGACTTGACCCCTTTTCTCAAGCAGCAGAACTATCGCCATGCTTATGATGACTATGCTTTGGCAAATCTTTAATGCAAAGAGAAATCTCAGTAATGATAATTTCCCACGGTACGCAATATTTTCCTTCTTTTTCCAAAATTACACCGACCAGATTAAGCGCTTTAACATCCTGATGAACATTACTATAATCACGATGAAGCTCTTTGGATAATTTTCGAATACTAACCAACCCTAGTGCATGTAACATTTGCAACAATTCAAGCCGCCTTGGGCTAAGCGCTTTCATTAAAGAAGATGCATTTTCAAAACTTAGAACTTCGACAGGTGCTTTAAACTTCTCGCCTTTTTCAGCACGCTCCCAAACGTTTTTAAATTTGACCAATGAATCCTCAAGAGAGCTCACTTTTACGATTAACTGTTTTTTAGCCATGGTGGAATCCTCTTTTTTTACGACAATGAACAACATCATTATAAAAATCTTTTATTAATTGATCTTTATTTACAAATTCATAAGGAAATTCTTGATCACCTAAATGTTTATGATCGCCCTTGTCCTGCTCATTATCGTAACGCACTAGCCAATTACCCTTGTTGTCGCCAAAATAAAGGCGGTATTTGAATCCATGCAATCTTTCTTTCGTTTTTTCTGGCAACTCCCATAAAACCAATTCAACTATACTGCCATCTTCAAGAATGCTTTTTTCTTTAAATAGTAGCTTAGCCTTCATATATAAATTATACCATATGGTTGATGTTGTTATTTAATATGTAGTTTATACCATATGGTATAATAATTGTAAACGGCATTAGGGCTACTTGTTAGTCAATAAATTAACCCTGCCCTTATCCTTAATAAAACACCCCGCTCAGGACGTTTTAAACAATAACAGATGGAATTCAATGTAAACATCCCGATCGGGTTGATTTACCCTGAAAATAAATTATACTGATATAAACATCCTGATCAGGACGATTTATGAAAATCACCACGACAACAGATTTTGGGAAACTTATTCGAGCGACCCGAAAAAAGATCAAGCTCACCCAAGCAAATCTTGCCGCTGCCTCAGGTATAGGCGAACGATTTGTGCGAGAGCTTGAACAGGGGAAGCCCAGCTGCCAATTTGAAAAAGCGTTATTAGTGGCGCAAATGCTGGGAATAAAAATCGAAGCGACCACCCTAGAAGAGCAATAAAAATGGAAAAAAAAACAACTGTCAATACGCTTAAACGGAATGCCGGTGGGAATACTTGAACAAACACCTACTGGCGAAATGAAATTTACATACGATACGTTGGCCACTCAGGCAATTTCTGTAGGAATGCCGTTGAGAAACGAACCCTTTGATGAAATTCAAACGAAAGCTTACTTCGGTGGTCTTTTACCAGAAAGCGACACTGTAAAAAAAATAATAGGAAAAAGATTTGGCATTAGTCACAACAATGACTTCTCTCTTCTAAAAGTGATAGGGCATGATTGCGCGGGCGCGATTTCTTGTCATGCAATGGATGAACCCCCTATAACGCAACACTCATTTCCTCTCACTGGAAAAATCATTACAGACGATGAGCTCTATCAACACATAAAAGAACTCCCCAAAAGACCTCTATTCGTTGATGTTGATGGGCTACGCTTATCACTTGCCGGTGTACAAGATAAAGCAGCGGTTTGCATGATCGATAATCAAATCGCGCTTGCAGAAAATGGCTGCCCAACAACGCATATTTTAAAGCCTTCATCGCAATATTTTGAGGGCATGGCAGAGAATGAATATTTTTGTTTAAGGATTGCTAAAAAAATTGGGCTACCTGTTCCTGATATACAACTTCGACAAATTAAGGATATTACTTTTTTATTGATTGAACGTTATGACAGACGCATGAAAGAAATGCGTGTTGAGCGTATTCATCAAGAAGATTTCTGTCAGGCGCTTGGAATATTAACTGCTAATAAATACCAGAGTGACGGTGGTATTGGATTTAAAGATTGCTTTGATTTATTAAAAAATACAGCGCAACCTGCAGTAGATCGCAATTTATTAGCTTCTGCATTAGTGTTTAATTATCTTGTATGCAATATGGATGCACATGGGAAAAATTTTTCATTGCTCCATCATTCTCCATCAAATATTCGCTTGGCTCCATTTTATGATATTCTTTGCACGCGTGTTTACTCAGGTCTCACTTCGAAAATGGCCATGAAAATCGGCAGCAAATATGACACAAATAATATGCTGCCGAAACATTGGGAACAGCTTTGCAAAGATATCAGCTACAGATACATTGCAATGAAAAACCTTATTAAAGACCATGCTGAGCTAATTTTGAAAGCAGCAACGGCAGAAAAAGAAGCGCTGATTGCATCAGGACACGAGGTTGTGATAATAGATAAAATAATTAAAGTGATAGAAGAAAATATTGAGCGAACTTTGATAGTATTTAAATAACCTAATGAAAGTCTTTATGTATTTTAAGGAGCAGGAAAATGGATTTTCAACTCAAAGATAAATTAGCACTTGTAACAGGATCGACTGCTGGCATTGGATTTGCTATTGCACAAATGCTTGCTCAAGAAGGTGCAACTGTTGTCATCAATGGACGGACAGAAAAAAGGGTTTCAAATGCCGTCGAAAAAATTAAGTCGGCTTATCCTACAGCAAAACTCATCCCTGTAGCAGCCGACTTGAGTGATAAAAATGGCATTGAACTTCTTATTAAAAAAGTGCCATCAGCTGACATTGTAATTAACAATCTTGGTATTTATGAAGTAAAAGCCTTTACAGAAATAACCGACGAAGATTGGTTACGAATTTTTAACATTAATGTAATGAGCGGCATTCGACTTAGCAGATATTACCTTCCAGATATGCTGAAAAAAAATTGGGGAAGAATAATTTTCATATCGAGTGAATCAGGATTACAAATACCCGCAGAAATGATTCATTATGGCGTAACTAAAACAGCCCAATTAGCCGTTGCACGTGGTATCGCAGAAACAACCGTCGGAACAAATGTAACAGTAAATTGTGTATTGCCGGGACCTACAAATAGTGAAGGTGTTTCTCACTTTGTCGAAAATATTGCGAAAGAGCGTAAGCAAACACCCGAACAGATTGAAAAGGAATTTTTTGCCACCGTTCGCCCTTCATCATTATTAAAGCGATTCACAACACCGGAAGAAATTGCTGCACTTGTTTTGTTTTTATCAAGTCCCATTTCATCAGGCACTAATGGCGCAGCTATGCGTGTTGATGGCGGTGTTGTTCGATCTATTGCTTGATTATAGGCAAACTCCAATGGAAAAAAAATATTAGCTAACGAAAAAGAGAAAAGGGGTCGAGCGAGCTTGTCATCCTGAGCGCTTTTTCGCTCCGGAGGATCCCCCCGCAAATTTCTGAGGCTTAGCTAAAGAATTTTTTAAGCATTTCTCTGCTATATGGGAGGATCCTTCGGAGCGAAAAGCGCTCAGGATGACAAACACAACCGCGGATGCAATATTGTAATTAACCGCTTTAACTGTCTATAAAACGCTACTGAAAGGAATTAACATGTGGACTAGAAATGCTTGCAAAGCACTAGAAATCCTCAGAATTAAATACCCTATTATTCAAGCACCCATGGCCGGTGTAACAACTCCTGTATTGGTTGCCAATGCTTCAAATGGAGGTGGCCTAGGCTCCCTTCCCGCAGGTTATTCATCATCTGAAATGTTTTTAAAAGATATTATCGCCACTCAAGAATTAACAAATAAACCATTCAGCGCAAATTTATTTATTCCAGCTTCAATTAATGATAAAGGATTAGCGCAAAAAAGGGTGCGCATGAATGAGCACTTAAATATTTATCGAGAAAAACTAAATATATCCTTAATCAATCCAAGCATACCCAGTATTCATTCTATTGATGAGTTGTTAGACATTATCATAGAAAGAAATATCCCGATTGTAAGTTTTACATTTGGAATTTTAGCACCCAAGCAAATACAACGATTAAAACAACTGGACATCCTTTTGATTGGGACAGCTACTACTGTAAAAGAAGCCCAGTCAATTGAGGCAAATGGTTGTGATATGGTTATTGCTCAAGGATATGAAGCCGGTGGTCACCGAGGAACATTTCTTGGTTCGTTTGAAACGTCGATGATTGGCACAATGACGCTTGTTCCTCAAATTGTAGATTCTGTCAGAATTCCTGTCATTGCTGCTGGCGGCATTATGGATGGCCGTGGTATATCTGCTGCACTAAAACTAGAAGCTTCCGCCGTTCAAATGGGAACAGCTTTTTTAAGATGCCCAGAATCAGGGACTTCCACAGCATATAAAGACGCTATATCCACAAGTAATGAAGAAAGCACTGTTATAACATCTGCATTTTCTGGAAAACCCGCGAGGGGTATTAAAAATGAATTTATAGTTGATATGGAAAAAAACCTTCAAGATATTCTTCCTTATCCAGAACAACATTATTTAACTGCGCCCATTCGCCAAGCAGCAACGCAAAAAAATCTTTTGCAATACATGTCACTTTGGGCAGGGCAAGGGGCGAGATTCAGTCAAGCGTTGCCTGCGGATGAATTAATGAAAAAATTTGCTGACGAAACGCTTCATAGACTATATCGCTAACGAGTCATAATTCCGCTGTTTAAATGTAAATCGATTCGCGCCAATCATATCTAGATTTCAATCCATTAAACTCAAAGTATTTAACACGTTTTAAATATTGAAGCCGCCCAACAAGAATTCCAGGCGCAACATTAAGCTCTTTAGCAAAACTTAATATTATTGCAGTATTCAAACGAGAGTTTTCCTTCAGCCACCCATTAAGTCGCGACGAAGGAATAAGAACCTCTGCAGCATATTCATCTGCTTCTTGCTCGTCAGAAGACTTATGCAAAGACTTATTATCAATTTCAATAAAAATTTCCTTCTTACTATGTTTGACAATATGTCCTATCTCATGAAAAATCGTAAACCACAACATATCAGCTGTTTTACCTCTCAAGCTTAATTGAACGAGTGCTTTCTCTGGACTCAACCAACACGATGCCCCATAAACAGGAACTTTAGGAAATGGTTTTACAAAAACTACTGCAACACCACAGTCTGCACAAATATCTGTTAATTTCGGTATAAATACTTGAGGATCCTCTTCTCTAGTTAACCCACGAATCTTATTAAGTGATCCAAGCAAATATTCTTTATTGAATGGTTTACAAGATATTTTTTCGCCTTCAATTTCCCCCTGTCTTAACCAAACACTAATAGCACCAATGTCTGATTCCAAATTCATCGCCTTTCTAAAAGCAAGTCTCCGCTGTGTCCAACCAAGCCCCCATTGCTCTGGCGTCGCTACTCCAAAAAAATTTAAAATAGCAATCATTTGATCTGAAACTGCATCGCCACAACTTTGAAGCCATTTGCGCTTTTTCATTTCCTTTATTGGAAATTGCTTCAACCAATCTTTCTGTGCAGCTAAATATTCTAGTTCTTTTTGACGAGCCAGGTATGCACGATAATTAGCCTCTCTTTGATTCCAAAATTCAGCAGGGGTGCCAAGCACTCTTTCTAGCTGGAGGGCTGTCTCAGAGGTTATCGCTGTTTTACCTTTAATAATCTCATTTATAGTTTTTAATGGACGACCAGTACGCTCAGCAAGCTCCGCCTGAGTCATGCCACGCTCCTCAAGAAGATCAAGCAACGTCACCCCAGGAATAGAAACCCTATCTGGTCGATATAACAACTTCGTTTTTTCAATCATGGGTATCCTCCACACCAAGAATTTTTATAGCGTTAACTGAATTCCAGTCCAATCCGCCATCCTCTTTCAGTTTCATATCTGAATTAGCTGGTTCAAAAATCAGTCTCAATGGATGCTCTAAATCTAACGATAACTGTCCTTTTCTATCACCCTTTAACTCATGGCACCGCCCAGGCAATGCTCTAAGCACTCCTAAATTAGCAGCAGCCATCAGATCATCAAGTCGCGCTCCCAACCTACGAGCACAATTCCTTCCATATGCTTTTACTGATTCCTTCTCTGAGTTACATATTTTTTCAAACTTCTTATTTTTAAAGGTGATTTCCATGAGCTTAACGCATCTAACCTTGTCTTTATTGTTGATAATAGAAGTATAGTACCCGCCACAACTATAATCAATTATTTTTAACCTAAAGGGTTAATATAAATTTTATTATGCTGCCTGATGCAGTCATAAGATTGGGTTGGAAAATCCTCGGTGTCACCCATTATGCAAACAAATTATTCTTTGATTGGGATATTGAATATACACCACTAAGTGGTATACTCATGGAAAGGAATAAAAATGCGAATTTTTAAAAACAAAATGTTTTTTAAGTGGGCTAAGTCTGAGGGCCCAACAGACTCTTTTAAAATTAGCCCAGAATTTATTAGATGCGTCCGAAAGCGAACTGAAAGAGATGATTGCTAATAGTGATTTATACGAGGTGACGTCATGAGTAAGACAAAAAAAGAGAAACACCCAAGCATACTGGAAACCGTTCACGAGACAGCCAAAGGTTTATATGATGCCAAGATCATCAACGCTACCACTATGCGAGAGTTTGATGAGTTGTGCTTGCCAAAAATTAGGGAATTGTCTCCAACACAAATTAAAAAATTACGCTTGCGTGAGAAAGTAAGCCAACCTGTTTTTGCTAAATTTTTAAATACGACTCTATCCACAGTAAGGCAATGGGAACAAGGCGATAAACATCCGCGAGGTACATCTTTAAGATTACTTAATCTTATTGCAGAAAAAGGGTTAGGAGTTCTTTTATCTGGTAGTTCCGACAATAATGAAGATGTTGCTGCTTAGGAATTTTTTAAGATCCTCAGTGTCAAGCCTGACAAATAGACTTAAATATAGTTGAAAAGTCTGTTTATTAGACCCCCATGGCACAATGGCACCTTAACTAAGTGCCATTGGGTTAAGAAATACTTTTATTTCTGCATCTAAATCAATGTCTCCAACGCCTGCCAAACAATTGTCGGCAGCATTAACAAAAGGTATTTTGCAACATTTGATTTACTTTCACTCAGCTAATGAATAAAATTGAATAAAGATTAGCAAGCTAGGATAGAGCTGTTGGATATATTGTATATTAAATAACCGAGATCAATAGAATGGATGTTAAAAGCTTTTATCTTGCAATTCAATTAGCAATTTCAAATAGTCGCAAAAAAAATGTGGGTTCGGAAAACTTATTAACTATTTTAGATGACATTATTGCTTCTAACATAACAGAAGAAAATTTAAAAATAACACAAGCAACAATATTATTTGAAGGATTTTGCAAGTCCTTACTAGATTTTCCAGAGCTAAAAAATTTACTCCTAAAAGTTAAAATTAACCGATGGAAAAATCATTATGGGACACCAACCATCGAATTTTTACTAACTTTTAATGAGCACATAACCAAGACAAGCATTGCTTTTGAAACAAAATGCTTTTCTGATTACCCTTGGTTGATCAGCAAAGATTTGAATTTGACTTATGATAATAAAAATAATGTCTTGTTCGATCCTGAAATAATGAAGCAAGTAAAAATGCCCGCACAATCAGAAAAAACGGGGCAATTTATTAAAACACATAATCCATCCGGGGGGTTTACAACAACTCCTTGTGATCCATACTCACAACAGTTCATCGAAAGTGCAAAAAAAATTGGGGAAATTGGAGGTAACGTTTTGGAAATAGGAGCTGCTTTTGGTGCAGCCTCATTGCAAGCGTTAAAATACGGCGCTACTGTTTTTTGTAATGATATAGAGCCTCAGAACCTAGCTGTAATTTATAATCGTTATACACAAGAATTTAGTAATGATAAATTAATTCTTGTTCCTGGATCTTTTCCAGAAGAATTATTGGGATTACCTAAAAACTATTTTGATGCAATATTAATTTGCCGCGTATTGCATTTTTTTCCAGGTAAGCAGATCGAACAATCCTTGCAACATATAGCATCTTTATTAAAACAAAATGGAAAAGTATACATTATCTGCGAAACACCCTATCTGAAGAACTGGCAGAAATTTATTCCAGAACATGAAAAGAGAATGTCATCCGGAATAGAATGGCCTGGTGAAATCTTTAATCCTGCAGAGTTTGAAAGCAGCGGCAGAGCTGCATCCTTGCCTCAATTTGTTCATTGGATAACAAAAGAAGTACTTGATCGCACGTTAAATCGTGCCAATTTAAAAATTGACCAATCTTCTTATATTAATAGAGCTGGTCAGTTTCCTGATGACTTAATCTTAAATGGCCAAGAAAGCGTGGGCGCAATTGCCATCAAACAATAGAATTCAAAGGGTATAAATATGCCAAATTTACAAAGAATAAATAATTTTACTAGTTGGCTAACAGTCATGTTTAAAGAATTTGTTTCCGAAATGAAGGACAGATCAGAATATGAAGTGATGGATGTTTTTGAATGCAAGAAAACTGGTTGCAAAAAAGTAATCATTAAATTGTCCGGAAGACATGTGGTTGAAAAGAATGTCAGTGAAATCATTACTGATAATGATCTTCTAGAAGGTCTGGATAAAAAAACGATTAGGACTTTGACGTATATTGCTACGGTTGAAAAAATGAAACCTACTTATTCAGTAGTTGGACAACAACTTTCTGAGCAAGTAGACGAATACCTTATGGAGCTGCAGTCTAAAAATAAAAAAGCTACCATAAAAAAGACCCCTATTGAAATAGCTAAAGATAAGTCGATTCTGGAAAAGTTAGGAGCCGTCGATGCGAGTAGGATCGGTTACCTAGCTGGTGTGCGAGAAACTGTTAAAGAGTTTGAGTTGAAAAATAAACTATAGAGTGAATGAAATATGAATAATACATTGAACTCATTGACACGCAAAAAGCAATACAAATACCCATATTTATTTTTGGGGTGTTATTTAACTTTTTTATTATCCACTGTGTGCTTGGCAAACAAGCTAACAATAGTCAGCGATCTACTGGTGCCAGGAGGAATATTTGTTTTTGTATTTACATTTTCAATCTGTGATATTGTAGGTGAAGTTTATGGTTATGCATATCCAAGACTATTTATTTGGATTGGTGTATTGGCAGAAATTTTATTTGCTTTTGTAGTTACAAGTATTTCGCATACTAAATCACCGACCTTTTTTCAATTTTCAGAAGCTTACAAAATTGTTTTTGACCCAACAATCAGATATGTTTTCTCAGGTTTAATTGCGCTATTGGTAGGTGAGTTTGTTAATGTTTATTTACTAGCAAAATGGAAAATATTTATGCTTGGTAAATTATTTATAGCTAGAAGTTTGGTATCAACGGCAATAGGACAAGCAAGTTTAACCATTATTGTTGATATATTAAACTACACGGGGAAGATGACAAATCATGATTTAATATGGATGATGTTTTCAGGATATATGTGGAAAATGGTCTGTGCGATTATTCTTGTATTTCCAGCATGGCTAATTGTAAAGTTCCTGAAAAAATCCGAAGGTATTGATTATTACGACATTCACACAAATTTTAATCCATTTATTTTTAATTTAGATGAAGGTCAAACCATCAAACATGTCGAAAGAGAAGATAATTTGGCAATTGAAAAAATCTAGCATGCTAAAATTGCGTCCTCACCTCACTAAGTGTTGCGATAATTTTATCAATTAATGGTTTTAATTTTAATAAATGGGTTTCCCCATCTGCTTGATCTTGCCTAAGAAATAAGTCATGGCCATCAATAAATAATCGATTAAATATAAATAAATTCTCTTGCGCCAAATATGCGAGGACAAAATCTCTATCCTTTGGTTTTTTTTCAGAATCAAAAACCAAAATCGCATTTTTTAAAAAAAGCGGCTCCATGCTAGAGTCTTTCATGAGTAATGCAAAGGAATTCTCTCCAATTTTGTTATCGATAATTATTTCTTTTAATACTTTAGCGTGCTGTTTATCTTTGGATTCAACCCACTCGTCCAATTTATTCCACTCTATTAATGGAACCGTTGAAATTTTTAAGCTGTCTTTAATTGCGTTTGGTATCAGGGGTGGCAATGGAAGCGAACCCGTTAATTGAGCCACTGAAATAGAAAAAAATCTAGCGAGTGAATCGAGCGCTTGTTTTCTAGGTTTTTTTGTTGTTCCACTTAAAATATGGTGCAGAGTTGGCTGAGGTACTTGTGTTTGTCTCGCCAGTTCACTCACTGACAAGTCTCCGTGTATTTTCATTAATTGGTGCAGTGTCACACCCAATGTGTGTTCGTTCATCAATCCCTCAATTCAAATAGAATTATTCATATATTGGCTTGACAACTTCTTTATTATCCGTTTAAATGAATAAATATGAATAACATGATGCTATAATATATCTTTTTTAGAATAAATTAAATCAATACTAGCATGCTAACTGGCAAATAAGAATAAGGATTAGATACATGGCAGCAATGGAACCACTATGTTGTTTAATTGGAATCAATCCCAGTTGTTTATCAAAAGAAGAGAATTATTTGTTGGAAGCTGAGTTACTTAGATCTATCTGCAGCGAACTTATTGAGATTTTTAGGACTCGATATAAAGATTTTTTTCGTTTTATTAAATATTCAAAAGAAATGGAGAATGAAATGCTTGAAAAAAATTTTGTAAGTTTGGTCATTAAAGATATTTTGGCTTCGGGCGAATATACGCTTGAAGGCTTTGCTCAATATGCTGACTTACACGAAGATGTGGTTCTTGAGATTATTTCAGGAATCAATACAAATCCCTCAGCAATGCTTTTGCGGAGAGTTATTGATTTGCATCGCGTGGTGAGAAGTGAATTGTATGATGAAATTATCAAAAAAATAATTGCGAAATATTTAGATATGTTCATGAAAAGCAAATTGATCAATGATGGAGAATTGGCGCAAAAAAAGCTGCGCATGAATGAGCATTTAAATATTTATTGAGAAAAACTAAATATACCAATCGCACCTCAAAATGCGAACTTAAAACTCGGTGTTGTGCCAGCGCGCTCTTACATAGGTATCTACACAAGCGTAATTCCAAGTCCGTTGTCTATCAATAGCGAGAGCTGCTTAAGACAAGGGCTGTCATCCTGAGTGCTTTTCGCTCCGAAGGATCTCCCGCAAATTCCTGATGTTTAGTTAAAAGTATTCTTAAGCATCTCTCTACTTCATAGGGAGATCCTTCGGAGCGAAAAGCGCTCAGGATGACAGCCCTTTCTTTTGCGGGAGATGCTTCGGAGCGAAAAGCACTCAGGATGACAGCCCCTTCTTTTGCATGAGATGCTTCAGAGCGAAAAGCGCTCAGGATGACAGCCCTTTCTTTTGCATGAGATGCTTCAGAGCGAAAAGCGCTCAGGATGACAGCCCTTATCTTTTGCGGGAGATGCTTCGGAGCGAGAAGCGCTCAGGATGACAGCCCTTTCTTTTGCGGGAGATGCTTCGGAGCGAAAAGCACTCAGGATGACAGCCCTTATCTTTTGCGGGAGATCCTTCGGAGCGAAAAGCACTCAGGATGACAGCCCTTTCTTAAGCACTCAGGATGACACCCCTTGTCTTATGCAGCTCTCGCAATTGATAGACAACGGACTTGGAATTACGCTTGTGTAGATACCTATGGTGCTCTTAGCTAGCATCCAGATCGGCTTTGATTGAAACTGGATGCTAGCTAAGAGCACGCTGGCATGACACCGAGTTTTTATAACACTGAATTTAATTTCGCATTTTGAGGTGCAATTGGTATACAAGTAACGTTGCTATGTTTAAAACAGATTATTTTGCCGCAAACACACCTAAGCTGAAACACGGGGTTTAGTTACGCTTCCTTTCCTTGAACTATCGCTCAGGCTACGCGCTGTTATAAATCGACAATAAAATTGATGATGGAATTTTTCTAAAAAGCCGTTTTCAAATGCAAAAGCATGCTTTCTAACATTTTCCCAGCGCGCTCTTTCATCACCAACGTTATCTTGTTTTAATAAAAATTGAATGTAGTTTCTCATTTGTTTCGCAGCATTTTTTCTTGATTCATTTGAGTAACTTTTTTCAAAAAATGAAAAGCAAAAAGATACTGACAAACAACTTTTTTTGGCTTCTTGCGCTTTAATATAACCTATATATTTTTTTATTACTTTTAGATGGCTCTCTAAACTATCTGCTTTTTTGAGCTCAGCACATAATGTTTTTTCTGTTGTCGGATGTACGTATTTTTCATCATGCTCATCCCGATAATCATCGTTCGCATGACGCTGCTCTTGTTCAGTTACACAGTCTTCAATCTCTGATCGTAATCTTAAGTTAGGCCTTGTAAATTCTTCTAATTGCTGTCTTGAATAGGGGTCTATGTACTTAGCACGCTCCAATGAAGACAAATCAAACGTTCGTTGATTTGATGCGATGACGGGATTATCCATCACTGCTGCTGTAATGGGATCTTGTAAATGATCTGGCACATCTGCTGCACTCTTACCAATTCTTTCAAGTCTTGCGCTAAAACTTTCTTTTTGATCCGGCTGAAGAGTTAATCGGAAAAAATTATTTTGGTGATCCAAATCAAAATTTGCATATGCAGAAATGCCTCTGGGATTATGTTTAGTGGGTCTGTAATGGCCTGCTCCTAAATTCAATACTGCAATAATCGTTAATTCTTCAATTTGGAGGTTCGGCTTTTTCACTTCTCTCCTGATAAAATCAACTAAAATCTCATCCGCAGGATCATCCATAAAAATAGCGCATAAACTATTTCCATCTTTATCTTGCAGGTTAGCTAGAATAAACGAGCCCCATGGCATTTCCATCGCATTGGCTATTTTAGTGCGCAGCTCTCGAATATTAGCATGTGCATCTAGAACAAGTTCATAAGTCCCTGCCGATAAAGTTTTAACAGTTATTTTCATAAATTAACTCGTCGTTTATTTTTAAATCAATGTCGCCAACGCCTGCCAAACAACAGCCGGTGAAATTTCATTGAAACAAGGAGGTTGTTCGAGATATGAAGATGCATTTTGAAATGTGCAGTCACGGCTTAAGCAAGGAGCGCACTGAAAGTGTGACGATAAATGCAGTTGTGATTTGCCTAATGCACCGGTTAATTGCGCATTGGTCGGGCCATATAGTGAAACCGCGGGGACTGCCAATGCCGCGGTTAAATGTCCTAAGCCGGTATCCACTGCAACAACCGCTTTTGCACTCGCTAACACGGTGGCAACTTGCTTGAGCGCCATGCGCGGTAAAACGTCTGCTTGCTGACAACTCGAAGCAATGCGCTCTGCGCGTTTTTGTTCTTCCTCATTGCCCCACGGCAATTTAACTGCAAAATTATTTTGATTCGCTAACACCGCTAATTGCTGCCAATAATGTTCAGGCCAATGTTTCGTAGGCCACGTGGTACCGTGCAAAAAAACTAAATAATTTTGTTGCTGCAATGTCTCATCCACAAATAATTGGCGATTGACGCCATAGTCTGGAATCGAACTCGGTAACGGATAATGCAATGCTTGACTGAATAAACTGCGAATACGTTCTATCGCATGTTGTTTTTTGACAGGTGCCGTCGCACATTTACGACTATAAAAAATAGATGCTAAGGGTTCGCGCGCCGATTGCCAATCAAAACCACAACGCACACCGTTGGCTAAATGCGTCAGCCATGCACTTTTTACCAAGCCTTGTGCATCAATAATAAAATCATAGCGATTTTTTTTTAATTGCTCGTAAACCGCGCGCAATTCTTTTCGAGTTTGTGGAGCAAACATATTTTTACGCCAACGACGCAATGCGACAGGAAAAATTTGATCGACAAGCGGATGCCAACGGGGAATTTCTGCGAAATTTTCTTCGACAATCCAATCAAAACGAATACCGGGGATCGCTCGTCCTGCATCCGTTAATGCGGGCAATGTATGAATCACATCACCCATCGAAGAGGTTTTGACAATTAACACTTTCATGGAATTGCCCACTGACTCATTGCGTCTAACACTTGCTTAGGCTGCAACTCAAGCATGCAACGATGATGTTTCAAAGGACAAACGCGTTGAAAACAAGGTTGGCACTCGATGGATAAACTCAATACTTTTGCGTCTTTATTTAAAGGTGGCGTGAAAGACGCGCTGGTCGGGCCATACACTGCAACCAATGGTTTGTTTAACGCAGCAGAAATATGCATCAAACCCGAATCATTGCTCACCACACCGGATGCTAATGACAATAAATCAACGGCTTCCTCTAAACGAGTTTTGCCCGTTAAATTACTGCAACGTCCTTGAGTCAATTCCATAATTATTTCTGCAACCACTTGATCTTTAGGCGAACCAAATAACCAAACTTGCCAACCGGCCGCTAATTTTTCATTCGCAATTTCTGCATAATATTGCTCTGGCCAGCGCTTGGCAGGACCAAATTCTGCACCCGGACACAATGCTAAAATCGGCTGTGTGGCTACCTTTAATTGATAACGCTCTAATGCTGCTTTTTGTGTGACCGGCGAAATTTGTAATTTGGGTAAGGGATAGTCTTTAGGTAACGCAGCCCCTTCCGGCAACCCTAACGCCATATATTGTTCGATCAACAAGGGATAACGTTTTTTATCCAGCACGCGTACGTCGTTTAAAATATGATAACGCATTTCACCGCGCCAACCGGTACGCACAGGAATGTTTGCGCAATAAGGAATGAATGCTGATTTAAATGAATTGGGTAACACAATCGCTTGGTCATATCGATTGGCGCGCAACCGTTTGCCAATGCGATAACGTTCTAATAATTTTAATTCGCCATGACCAATTGGCATGACAATGGCTTCATTGACCTCTGGCATTCTGGCTAACAGCGGCAAACTCCAACCTGGCGCCAACACATCAATCACCACACCCGGGTGCTGTTGTTTCAATACTTGAAACAAACATTGCGCCATAACCATATCACCGACCCACGTTGGGCCAACTACTAATATTTTATTCGTCATTTTTTAACACATACTCCGCCCCACAATAAGGGCAACTCACTGGATTAGATTCTTCAATAGGTAAATAAACGCGTGGATGCGCATCCCAAACGCGCATATCACTCATCGGACAAGAAAGCGGTAGATCTGCGCGCGTCACTTCATAACGACGCTTGGTACACGCTTCAATTGCAATTTGATTATGCATATTTCTTTCCAAACAATGGGTTAGTCATGATACCGCATTTTCAGCGAGGAGCGCACGCATTCCCTGTTCAAGAGACGTTGCATAACTAAATCCTAATTTTTGCTCCGCCAGAGCCACTTTTGCGTAAGATTGGATGATATCGCCAATGCGCGCGCCAGCAAAACAAGTGTTGGCCTGCTTGCCGGTAATTTTCTCAATATATAAAATTAAATTTAATAAGGTTTCTGAGACACCGGTTGCGATATTTAATACACCGCAATAATGATTGTCGAGTGCGAGCAAATTAGCCCGCGCCACATCTGCCACATAAATAAAATCGCGTGATTGCTTGCCATCCCCATAAATCGTAATCATCTCCTCTTCTTTCACCTGATGAATAAACTTGGCAATTACGCCTGAATAAGGTGAATGAGGATCTTGGCGAGGGCCGTACACATTAAAATAACGCAACCCTAAGCTGCGTACACCAAACATTTTTGCGAATAATTCGGCATAGCGTTCATTATTTGCTTTTTCCAACGCATACGGCGAATTCACCGTTGAAGATAAGGCAGTTTCATCACAACTTGGTAATTGCCCAGATGAACCATACACGGCTGCACTGGAGGCATAAACTAACCGTGTTGAGCCATTTAATTCACGAATGGCCTGCAAGACATGCAAAAAACCTTGCATGTTTAATTTAAATGATTGGATAGGATCTTCAATTGACTTGGGCACCGATGCTAATGCTGCCAAATGAAGCACGGCGCGACATTGACGCATTTCTGCTAACAACAAGGGATAGTCAAGGATGTCCCCCATCACAAAACGTAAATTGGGGTGTGATAAGTTAAGGTGGCTGGTTTTACCGGTCATTAAGTTATCGATCACCACCACGTGGTAACCGTTTGCCAGTAATAAATCAACTGTATGAGAACCAATAAAACCTGCGCCACCAGTCACTAATATTCGTTGCATAAAAAATCTGTTAGATTGGGAAAATGCGTCTATTTTTGCCGGGAATGGTAGCTATGTCAATCCATATTCGGTGAATTCAGCGGAACGCAAGTACGGTAGAGGCTGATCATGACATACAGAATGAGATAACCCATTGAGAGTACGACTAATAATAAATTTGATTTGGGATAAACCCATAATAATCCTAATGTCGAAGCTCCCCAAATAACAGAAGCCAACACCATAGCCTTACGCAGCAACACACTATTCGTTAAATACTCTAGCCGAGAAGGATACACATATTTAATGGGTACAAAGCTCAAGAACGCCAGGAGAAAAATGATCATTAAGTTCACCCAAGGTGCCATTTGCCAGAAAAATAAATAGAAAATGACAATGTTCCAATAGCTCGGAAAGCCTTTAAAGAAATGATCTAAGGTCTTCGCATCGACCTGGGTAAACTGATATGCCGATGAAAATAAAATCGCCGCGACGCTCAGGTAACTCCATCCTGGTGGGACCAGCGGCACAATTAACAAAAAGAAAGAAGGGACTATAGTATAGGTAAAAAAATCGACAATATTATCTAACAATGCACCATCGATTTGCGGCACCGCAATTTTCACTTTGATGAGTCTTGCCAGCATGCCATCGATCGCATCAATAAAGATGGCCGCACCCATCAACCAAAATGCGGTCGTGTTTTTGCCTTGATAGATAGAGAATAATGCTAAAACCCCAAGATAAGCACCGCTGGCTGTAAAAAGATGCAAAAGCCAACCGGCAAAACGTTGTTGCCAGGGCACGTATGACGCTTTTTGTTCCTTGTTCAATCCAACTCTCCTTATTGAGTGGCAAGAGTATCAAGAAATAAATGCACCATACAATACTTCATTCTGCAAAATAAGCAGATCTCACTGAGCCGCGACCGTCAGGGAGCGATCACGGACTCAGCATTAATTTTAATCGCTGACTCCGTGATCGCTCCCTAACGGTCGCGGCTCAGTAAAAGCGCTCCTCCTGCGGACCGGGGAGCAGCATTTTATGCTTTTCTCTTGTCTTTCAAGTCACATTATGCAATAAATTCACATCAGTAAAGCAAATACGGGAGCAACGAAGTGTCCATCATAAAAATGTCTGATTTAAATTTAAAAGATAAGCGCGTTTTAATCCGCGAAGATCTCAACGTACCCTTAAAAAATGGTGTCATCACAAGCGATATTCGCATTCGAGCTGCCTTACCAACGATCAAAATGGCGCTGAAAGCTGGCGCAACCGTTATGATCATGTCGCATTTAGGCCGACCGGAAGAAGGCCCGGTTGATGAACAATTCTCACTGGCACCCATTGCCGCCCATCTCTCCAAATTATTAAAAAAAGAAGTACCGCTGATTCGAAATTGGGTCAACGGATTTTCCATGGGTGACCATTCGATCGTATTACTCGAAAATGTCCGCTTCAACAAAGGTGAATCCGATAACGGTATAGAGCTCTCCAAAAAAATGGCAGCTCTCTGTGATGTCTTTGTGATGGATGCCTTCGCAACCGCTCACCGCGCAGAAGCCTCCACGTGCGGCATTGCGAAATATGCGCCTATCTCTGCCGCGGGCCCCTTGTTAGTCAGCGAATTAGAAGCATTAGGTAACATCATGACAGCCCCAAAACATCCGGTAGTCGCCATTGTGGGCGGCTCAAAAGTCTCTACAAAATTGGGCTTGCTCGAATCCCTGGTAGACAAAGTGGATTATTTAATAGTAGGCGGCGGCATTGCCAATACCTTCATCGCTGCAGAAGGTTATGCCGTTGGCAGGTCTCTTTACGAAGCTGACCTCATTGATGAAGCAGAACGCCTCGTCAATAAAGCCAAAAGTCGTGGTGCAGAAATCCCTGTTCCCACCGATGTGATCGTCGGCGAAAAATTATCTGAGGATTCAGAAAGCTCAGCACGCTTAGTGTCACAAGTGGATGACGGTGAAAGAATTTATGACATCGGCCCAGACACGATCAAAACATTTAGTGCCATTATCAAAAAAGCAAAAACGATTTTATGGAATGGTCCAGTCGGCGCATTTGAAATTGAACAATACTCAAATGGTACGCGCGCAATTGCAAACGCTGTCGCTGAGAGCGCGGGTTTTTCAGTGGCAGGCGGTGGCGATACACTGGCAGCCATTGAGGAGTATCACATTGCTGACAAAATCGATTATATTTCCACCGGCGGCGGTGCATTTTTAACGTTCTTAGAAGGTAAAAAATTACCCGCTATTATTGCGCTAGAAGAATTTGCCAGCAAACATGAGAAAGTCACATGAACCTTTTACGTCGCACCAAAATTGTCGTTACTCTCGGCCCCTCTTTAGATGACATCGACATGTTAAGACGCGTACTGCATGCCGGTGCAGATGTTTTTCGCGCCAATTTTTCCCACGGTACGCATGAAACCCATGAACAACGCATTCAAATGGTGCGAACGTTAGCTGCAGAAATGGGTAAACCTGTTGCTATTTTAGTGGATTTGCAAGGCCCCAAAATTCGTATTGGTCGCTTTAAAAATAAAAAAATCTTACTGAAAGAAGGACAAAAATTTATTCTCGACACGTCATTACAAGATGACGAAGGCGATGAAGAACGCGTCAGTTTAGACTATAAAAATTTACCGAATGACGTGCATCCCAATGACACGTTGCTCTTAGATGATGGTCGCATTGTCATGCAGGTCGAAAAAATCGAAAGCGGCCGCATTTTCTGTAAAGTCTTAGTGGAAGGTGAATTATCAAATAACAAAGGGATTAATCGACTCGGCGGCGGTTTGTCTGCAGAAGCATTAACCGATAAAGATCGAATTGATATTGTTGCTGCATCGCGATTAGAAGCCGATTTTATTGCTGTCTCTTTCCCTCGTAATGCCGATGACATTAAAGAAGCACGCGTCTTATTAAAAGCCGCGGGTGGTACAGCAGGCATCATTGCAAAAATCGAACGCGCCGAAGCCGTACAAAATATTAAAGAAATCACCCTCGTATCTGATGCCGTAATGGTTGCACGCGGCGATTTGGGTGTTGAAATTGGTGACGCGGAATTACCCGGCGTGCAAAAACAAATTATTCGTCTTGCACGCGCCATGAATAAACCCGTCATCACAGCCACACAAATGCTCGAAACCATGACTTATAACACCATTCCAACGCGCGCTGAAGTATCGGATGTTGCGAATGCTGTATTAGATGGCACCGATGCAGTGATGCTGTCGCAAGAAACAGCGGTTGGCAAATACCCTGACAAAGCAGTCGCTGCCATGGATCGAATTTGTTTGAGTGCGGAAAAAAATCCCAGTGCAAAAAAATCGCGTCATCGACTCGAAGTTCATTTTCACCATGTCGATGAAGCCATCGCCATGGCAACCATGTACACCGCGAATCATTTAGATATCAAAGCAATTATTGCATTAACCGAATCAGGCTCAACACCTCTTTGGATGTCGCGCATCAAATCAAGCATTCCCATTTATGGATTAAGTCGTCAAGCCAATACACAACGCAGAATGGCGCTCTATCGAGGCGTTTATCCCATCCATTTTGATGCAACACACATTGATCGCCGGATTATCAATCAAGCAGCCATCAGCGAATTAGAAAAACGCGGCATTTTATCCGAAGGTGATTTGGTTATCGTTACCAAAGGTGATTTAATCGGCGTACATGGCCGGACAAATTCGATGAAAATCGTGACGGTAGGCAGCTTGCCACACCTCCACTTAGAAAAATAAATCTTGGATATTCTCATGAGCCAAACATCTTCTCTACCTGATTACGCTGCCATCAACGCCGTTTTTTTTGCTGAAAAAGCAGATTTAAATGTTTCGCAAGTTCATGGCTTAATTTGTGGTTTTATCGCAGCGACGGGCGGTGAATTAAATGAACGCTTAGAAAACTTGTTCGGCAAAAATCACCCGCCACAAGTTAGCCAAATCCTCAAACAAGTTATCGAAGCAAGCTATCATGAAATGACGGACTTCTCGTTTGAATTTGCATTGTTACTTCCGGATGATGAAACAGACATCAACATCCGCACAGAAAATTTAGGGCTGTGGTGCCAAGGCTTTTTAACGGGATTAGAGCAATGCAATATTTCCATTCAACATCATGAAGAGAATGATCTCGGTGAGGCGCTGAATGATCTCATCGAAATTTCTCAAGTGAGCTATGGCGATATAACACTCACCGAAGAAGATGAAACATCTTATTTTGAATTAGTAGAATATGTCCGTTTATCTGCATTACTCATTTTTCAAGAATTACAAAAGCCGCACAACCCATCCGACCAAAACACGACTGAGCCACTGCATTAAAGGATATGAAAATGACTGATTTTGCGAAACGCCGCAAAGAGCTCGCCAAAAAAATTGGTGCACATGGCATTATCATTTTAAAAGCGGCACCGATCGCTTTTCGCAATCACTACCATGAATTTTCTTATCGCCAAAATAGCGATTTTTATTATTTAACCGGTTTTGAAGAACCGGACGCCGTGTTAGTCATTGCGCCTCAACGCAAAGAAGGTGAATTTATTTTATTTAATCGCATTCGCGATCGTGACAAAGAAATTTGGGAAGGTCATCGCGCGGGTCAAGAAGGCGCCGTCAAAACATATGGTGCAAACCAAGCCTTTGCCATTGAAAACATTCATCAACTCTTGCCTGACCTCATGGCAGGACGCGAAACAGTGCATTGCGCATTTGGTCAAGATCCCGCAACCGATGAGCTCATCATGAAAGCCATTAATACTCTGCGTGGTGAAGTCCGCCAAGGGATGAAAGCTCCTCACGCCATCGCCGATATCCGCCCAACGCTGCATGAAATGCGCGTGATAAAAAGTGCCGAGGAAATTGTATGCATGCGAAAAGCGGCTAACATTGCAGCCGATGGTCATATACGCGCGATGCAAGCGTGTCGCCCAGGAATGTATGAATATGAATTAGAAGCTGAATTAACCTATGCTTTTCTAAAAGAAGGTGCGCGTGCACATGCTTACACACCGATTGTCGGCAGTGGCGCTAACTCATGTATTTTGCATTATGTCACTAACCAACAAAAAATTAAGTCTGGCGATATGGTATTGATTGATGCCGGTGCAGAATATCAATGTTATGCATCAGATGTCACTCGCACGTTTCCGGCCAACGGTGGTTTCAGCGCAGAACAACGCGCTATTTATGAGATTGTGCTAGCCGCTCAACTCGCTGGTATTAAAGCCGTACGACCCGGCACAGCTTGGCCGAAAATTGAAGAGATTACCGTTAAAGTCATCACCCAAGGATTAAAAGACATTGGCCTCTTAAAAGGTAATGTGGATGGCTTAATTGAACAAAAAGCTTATTTTAAATTTTACATGCACCGTTCAGGTCATTGGCTAGGATTGGATACGCATGATGCGGGCAGTTACAAAATCGATGATAAATGGCGTCGCCTCCTGCCTGGCATGGTGAGAACCGTTGAACCCGGTATTTATATTGCCGCCGATATTCCTGGCGTACCAAAACGTTGGCACAACATTGGTGTACGCATTGAAGATGATATTTTGGTAACCGCCAACGGGAATGAAGTCTTGAGTCAGCGCGCGCCAAAAACCATCGCCGACATAGAAGCCTTAATGACATCATGAAACAATATGACATTGCGATTGTAGGCGGTGGAATGGTGGGGGCAGCGCTTGCAAATGCCCTAAAAAACACTGCTTTTTCAATTTTATTAATTGATGCATCGCCTTTGCAGGCAAGCATGGATCATCGATTAATTGCGCTGACTTATAACAGCTGTCAGGTTTTTAAAAACTTAACTCTCTGGCCTGCGCTGCAACCACACGCCACTGAAATAAAAAAAATTCATGTCTCCAGCCGTGGCCATTTTGGTGCAACACGCATTGCAGCCAGTGAAGTGAATTTACCGCAATTGGGTTACTTGATTCCAGCCAAAGCGATTAATGCTGCATTGACAGATCAGTTAGCTCAACAAAAAAACTTAACGATCGTGCGACCTGCCAAATTAACAGCGCTGACGCAACAACCTGACCATGTCACTCTCACGATTGAAAATGATAGATTGGAATGTTGTTCCGCTAAATTAGTAATGGCTGCGGATGGCACGCATTCAACGGTGCGCGAATTATTGGGAATTGGCACAGAAAAAATCGCTTATCACCAAAAAGCCTTGGTCAGCCAAATTGATTTACAACGCCATCATCAGCACATTGCTTATGAACGTTTTTTACCGACTGGTGCGATTGCGATGTTGCCGCTGGGTGACTCGCGTGCCGCATTAATTTGGACGGATCAAACAGAGCGAGTGGATGCGTTATTGAAATTATCGGATCGTGAATTTTTACAAGAATTGCAGCAACATTTTGGTTTTCGCTTGGGTAAGTTTCTTCACGTGCATCATCGGGCTTTTTATCCCTTGCAATTTGTGCAAGCTAAACAACAAGCACAAGGACGCGTATTATTAATGGGTAATGCAGCGCATACGTTACATCCCATTGCTTCTCAAGGATTGAATTTAGCATTGTATGAAATTGCGGTGCTCGCTGAACAACTCGGCGCACAAACGCCTCATTCTCTTTCGTTGCCTGATTTAACCGATTATTTTAAACAGCAACAAATTAGCATTGATTTATCACACCGCTTGGCACATCTTTTTTCGGCTAATTTTTTAGGGATTCAAGCGGCTCGGCAATTGGGTTTAATTGGATTGGATAATTGTGCGATGGCTAAAACGTTTTTTATTAAACGCGCGATGGGAAGTGCGGGGTTTATTCCGAAATTGTTTAGGAATGATTAGGTTTTAGCATAACCATGCTTTCTTTTGTTTTTATACAAATCCCCCTTTTTCAAAGTGGGAGACCTTCTAAACAGCTCTGTGTTTTAACAGTGAAAGCTGCTTAGAAGGTCTCCCACTTTGAAAAGACGTTGTTGCGTAATTCCCACTTCCGTCATTGCGAGGAGCGTTTTTTGCGACGAAGCAATCCAGTTTTAGACTTAAGAATCAAAAACTGGATTGCTTCGTCGCAAAAAACGCTCCTCGCAATGACGGTGCGAGAATTTCGCATTTTGAGGTATGATGACGACATAGAACGCTTCGTGTAAGTTTTCAAATAAGGATAGAAAAAAGTGCGCTCTCTAACGAACAAAAAAAATATCATTGCCTGGTGTTTTTACGACTGGGCAAGCTCCGCATTTCCTATCATTGTGACAACATTTGTTTTTGCAACCTACTTCACTTCGCATGTTGCTGCCAATGAAATTACCGGCACTTTTCAATGGGCCAATGCAACTGCATTCGCAGGCATTCTCATTGCGATTTTGGGGCCAATGTTTGGCGCTATTGCAGATTATCAAGGCAGACACAAATACTGGTTATTTTTATTTACCGCGATTTGTATTGTCAGCAGCGCAATGCTTTGGTTTGTGACACCCGACACAGGTCATGTGTATTTTGCCTTAACGTGGGTTGTCATTGGCACCATCGGCTTAGAAATTGCAGTCGTTTTTTATAATTCTTTTTTACTCCGTATTGCGCCGACAGATTATCTGGGACGGATATCCGGATGGGCTTGGGGACTCGGCTATTTTGGCGGGATTATGAGTTTAAGCATTGCATTATGGGTTTTTATTCAAACGCCTCCCGCTTGGTTAAACACCACAACCGCCGAACAAGTTCGTATTTGTGGGCCTTTAGTCGCCGTTTGGTATCTTATTTTTTCCCTGCCATTATTTTTGATTCTGCCCGAAACAACTGCGTCAGGTTTAACGATGAAGCAATCTATTCGACATGGCTTGCGGGATTTGTTGACGACCTTAAAAACATTGCCACAACAAAAAAATCTTTTTCTCTATCTGATTGCGCATTTAATTTATGCCGATGGGTTGAATACCTTATTTGCTTTTGGCGGAATTTATGCCGCAGGCACTTTTCACATGACGTTAACCCATGTTTTATTATTTGGAATTACTTTAGATATCGCTGCGGGCTTGGGTGCCATTGCCCTCGCCTGGGTAGATGATTTTTTTGGGTCTAAACCGACAATATTCTTATCGCTGATTTGCCTAGTGTTATTTGGTATTCCACTACTCACGGTGCGGGACGTCTCTTGGTTTTGGGGCATTGCGTTATTTTTAAGTCTCTTCCTAGGCCCCGTGCAAGCCGCCAGTCGATCGTTAATGGCCCGTCTCACACCCCCAGAAAAATCCACTGAAATGTTTGGCCTCTATTCTTTTTCGGGCAAAGTAACCGCTTTCATTGGCCCGTGGGTGCTGGGATTGGCCACATTAACCTTTCATAGCCAACGGGCTGGCATGGGAACCATCCTATTATTTTTTGCAGTTGGCGCTCTTCTCATTCATTTTGTTCGCGAACCGAAAAAAATAGAGTAAAATAACCCCTCGGATTAATTTTAAGAAAGGCAAAACATTATGAGCAATGGCATTATAAATATTACAGATGGTTCATTCGAAAACGAAGTGATTGATTCAAATACACCGGTTCTTGTTGATTTTTGGGCACAATGGTGTGGACCTTGCAAAGCAATTGCACCTATTTTAGAAGACATCGCTCAAAAATACGCTGGCAAAATCAAAATCGCCAAATTAGATGTCGATCACAATCCCGGCACCCCACCCAAATTCGGCGTACGTGGCATCCCCACTCTGATTTTATTCAAAGATGGTCAAGTCAAAGCAACCCAAGTGGGTTTAATGTCAAAAAATGAATTAATGAGCTTTATTGACGACCACGTTGCACAGTGATGCTTGCCCGCGCTATTTTTAAACCGAGCCGCGACCGTCAGGGAGTGTTCAACCGACTATGTTGTATCGACATATACCGCAACACTCCCTGACGGTCGCGGCTCAGATCGGCATAAATCGATCGTTTTTATACTGGTTATAAAAAAAGTAGCATTTTAAAAAAAATAATGGTATTTTTGTCGACGTAGATAACCTCGTTTTAGAACCAATCGATTTAACTCGCTGTATGAAAACAAAAACCTTGAGTTCGTAGTTTGAATAAATGGCACCATATACAACCAAGAGTCTATTGTTATTCAGCAGCAAAACCCAAAACTAAAGGAATATCCTTATTTCATCCCTATCCGATCAACCACAAACAACTTCTCAAATGGGCAACATCATTATGAATTTAACTGAGTTAAAGAAAAAAAGCGCAGCAGACTTGATTCAACTTTCTGAAGAATATGGCTTAGAAAATATGGCCAGATCGCGCAAACAAGATATTATTTTTGCAATTTTAAAAGCACACGCCAAACGAGGTGAAGATATCTACGGCGATGGTGTATTGGAAATTCTGCAAGATGGCTTCGGCTTTTTGCGTTCCGCAGAAGGTTCATATCTCGCAGGCCCAGATGATATTTATGTTTCTCCTAGCCAAATCCGCCGCTTTAACTTACGGACTGGCGACACCATTTCTGGCAAAATCCGTCCGCCCAAAGAAGGCGAACGTTATTTTGCATTATTAAAAGTGGATCATATTAATTTTGATGCGCCTGAAAATGCAAAGAGCAAAGTATTATTCGAAAACTTAACACCTCTTTTTGCAAATGAACGCCTCAAAATGGAGTGCGGCAACGGCAGCACCGAAGACATTACTGCCCGCGTCATTGATTTAGCGTCACCGATTGGGAAAGGCCAACGTGGCTTGATTGTGTCTCCGCCTAAAGCGGGTAAGACCATGATGTTGCAAAATATCGCGCATTCCATTTCACAAAATCATCCTGAATGTTATTTAATGGTTCTGTTGATTGATGAACGTCCTGAAGAAGTCACTGAAATGACTCGCTCAGTGAGAGGCGAAGTCATTGCCAGTACGTTTGATGAACCGGCTAACCGTCACGTCCAAGTGGCTGAAATGGTGATTGAAAAAGCCAAACGATTAGTGGAACACAAACGTGATGTCGTCATTTTGTTAGATTCGATTACGCGTTTAGCACGTGCTTACAACACCGTTGTTCCTGCTTCCGGTAAAGTTTTAACCGGTGGTGTGGATGCGAATGCATTACAACGTCCCAAACGTTTCTTTGGTGCAGCGAGAAATATTGAAGAAGGCGGCAGCTTAACGATTATCGCCACCGCACTCGTTGAAACAGGTTCCAAAATGGATGAAGTCATTTACGAAGAATTCAAAGGAACCGGTAACATGGAAATCCATTTGGATCGTCGTATTGCTGAACGTCGTATTTATCCTGCGATTAACATTAATAAATCTGGCACACGCCGTGAAGAATTATTGACCAAGCCAGATGAAATTCAAAAAATGTGGATTTTACGCAAATTATTGCAACCGATGGATGAATTGGCTGCGATTGAATTTCTCATTGATCGCTTGAAAGCAACCAAAACCAATGAAGATTTCTTTGATGCGATGAAGCGATAATTCGCATGCGTTATTGGCTGTTTAAATCAGAACCTGAAACATTCAGTATTGATACCCTCAAAAACCGTCCCAAGCAAACAGAACATTGGGACGGTGTTCGTAATTATCAAGCACGCAATATGTTGCGTGATGATATTCAAGTGGGCGATCACGTCTTTTTTTATCATTCTAACTGCACGCCGCCTGGTATTGTTGGTATTGCGGAAGTAGTGAAATAGGGTTATCCCGATCCGAGTGCGCTGGATCCTGAATCAAACTATTATGATCCTAAGGCAACGGTGGATAATCCGCGTTGGTTTATGGTCGATGTTAAATTTGTGCGGAAGTTTTCTGAGATGATTACATTGGATGAACTCAAAAAACATCCTGGATTGGAAACCATGCAAGTGGCACGACGAGGCAATCGGCTTTCGATTACGCCAGTGACTGAGGATGAATGGCGGGCGGTGTTGTCATTGGTTGGTTAAAAACGGCTTGTCATTCTGAGCGCTCTAACTCTCGAAAAAAGAAGGGTAAGCATCGAATAAGAACTTCTTTTTATACAAATCCCCCTTGTTCCCAATGGCACTAGCTTAAGAACTGTCGTCCCGGAATTTACTGGCGCTTAATGAGCGCTTTTTGCGAATTTAGCGCCAGTTAATGTCCGGGATCCATTTTGCTTAAAGCATATAAGTTAAAAGCAAGAGGGCGATAAAATTGAAGATGGATCCCGGACATTAAAGTAGCTCTAAACGAGCAAAAGGCGCTCGTTAAGAGCTACTAAATTGCGGGACGACAGTCCTTAAGCTAGTGCCATTGCCCCTTGTCCCCCTTTTTCAAAGGACGCTGTTGCGTAATTCACGGCGAGTCATACCAGTATGATTTTGCTTTGATACCTATACAAACCACCGCTGTGTCGTGCCAGCGTGCTTTTAGCTGGCATCCAGGTTTGCTTTATTTATGACTATATAAATTTTAGTAAGAGCAAACCTGGATGCCAGCTAAAAGCATGCTGGCACGACACTGAATTGACACCGTGAATTACGCAACAACGCTCTTTGAAAAAGGGGGAACAAGGGGCAATGGCACTAGCTTAAGAACTGTCGTCCCGGAATTTACTGGCGCTTAATGAGCGCTTTTTGCGAATTTAGCGCCAGTTAATGTCCGGGATCCATTTTGCTTAAAGCATATAAGTTAAAAGCAAGAGGGCGATAAATTGAAGATGGATCCCGGACATTAAGTAGCTCTAAACGAGCAAAAGGCGCTCGTTAAGAGCTACTAAATTCCGGGACGACAGTTCTTAAGCTAGTGCCATTGGGAACAAGGGGGATTTGTATAAAAAACAACATTCATTTTCAAAAAGAAAAATAGACAGTGATGATACCTATAGCCGGATAACTCCAAACTTTAAATTCGAATTTGAACGGTACAAATCATTGATCGCACCTTCAGCGAGTAAGCATTTTGGCAACAGGCTTTTGCTTCAAATCCTTCACTTTTTGAAGCAGCGCCCTAACCCGATATTCTCCACCAAAAAAATGACCGCTGACACTTACCATGCCTGTTGGCAACTGAGGATACATTCTTAACACACTATCCACACAAGCACTTCTCCAAAAAAAATGGGCTGGCATCGCATCAACTAATGTTCTAACCGCTGTTATTTCTATTTTTTTAGTCGCAACATCAACTGCTTTTTTAGCTTCCGTTGTTTTCGTTTTTTCAAAACGCTGCGTTACATGATTAAACTCTTCAGCTAAACACTCATGCTCTAGCAAGGGATCGCTGAAATTTCTTTTAGCAACAGACGTAGATTTTTCATCTGCAGGATTGGATGAATGCTTAGACTCACCGGCTTGTTCCGTGAGAGCTTCTAGCATGTACGTATGACTGCCTTCTCTTGTAACTTTCTTGCTAGGTTTTAATATTTCTAATTCTTCCTCTAAACAATGATATAACTCGCTAATTTCATTTCTCAACTCCTTCGGCCAATATGTAAATGGAATATAGAGTGAAGAGCGAGGAGGTGCAAATTCGTAAAGATCCCAAGCAAAATAATCTAACAGCATATCAAGCAAAACGGTCGGCCACTGATTAAGCGCAGGTAAATAACGTAAATAGGCCTGTATCCGCTCCCTCTCTTTTGCCAAACAATCCAGTCGCCATGCTGCGTAATTCGGCTCAACAGGGACTATCACTCTTTTTCCAGCCGATAAAAAAAGTTCATAAGAATTGAATGAATCACTGTTTGTCAGCGACCACTCCTTTGTCTCAGCAGGTGATGTTTCCTCCTCTGAATCAGATGCGTCATCCATTTTTGCATCCGCCTGCGCTTCATCTTCAAAAATCTCTGAGCAGGCTATTTCTAGCTTTGCCAATTCCGCATTCGCCTGAGCTTTTTTCACGTCAGGATCTATTGGTTGTTTATTAGAGTCTAATATATTCACCAGACCTATGAGTTTTTCATCTTCAGGATGGAGGCGCGCATAGAGAAAATCACCTCCCACACCTTGCCGAGGACGAAGCAATACCGTGTCATCCAGTAACAGCAAGAGATTGTAATTGCTGTGTATTCGTTTGCTCTGTAAAAAAGTTAAATGACCTGTTAGAGGTGACACCCGATAAAATAAAACGGGAGAATGACCTAGAGGATTTCCTTGATCTGTTATAGCCATATATCTTGCGTGACGCCACAGCTTTAACACAGGTGCAGTAATATTTTTTGCTTCTTCTGGCAATGGACAAGACCATTTTCGCTGAATCGTTCTTGCTGCGAAATCCAGTGTAAACGTTTCAATCCTAGTATTCTCTCCATCGCGAAGTAAAATACTGAAACAATGATCCGCAAACGTGACTGATTCGATAGTTGCATACGACTTAAACGTCATCTTGAAAGGATGAGTCACATCATCCAATGGATGGACGATGACAGAAATATAATTTCCTGACCACGAGAAAAAATCTCCATCGTAACCACTTGCCAACAAAATAATGCTTTGATACTCGACATGAATTTGGAGATCCGTCACCGACGACATCGTGATGACTTTCTCTTGAATGTATTCTTCACCTTTCAATTTAAAACATCTCACTTCTTTATCAGCGATCGTGACAAAGCGATCGAGCGTACAAGGCACAATTTGGTCAGCGCGTTCAGTCTGAACAACTTGTTGCGTTTGTTGGGTGCTTGTGTTGTAAATCAATACATAACTTTTTGGATGCAACGAATCACCTGCTTGATAACAGTGTGCAAAAAGATGGCCTCGCAAGTGCACCCAATTTCTTTTACCATGCCTGCAAGAAATACCATTTCCATTCAGGTAACTCGGACCTACTAAATCCTTTACCCTGACCGTCGGAAAAATAATCGGTTGCGGCACAGACTGTGCTTTCACCTCTTGCTTTGCATCTGCATTGCCTGCGGGCTTTCTGGCTTGGGATTGCATGATAGATAGGCGCCTATTTGATTTCAATGCCGTGAATTGTATATTTTATTTGCTAAATTGTCCAGTAAGTGAACGCTTAATGGCAAGTCGCGATAAACGACTAAATCCTTAATCCTCCTCAATTTGCTATAATAAAAGCATCATTTGTTCAAAAGGAGCATGGGGATGAAAAACCACAACAGCAAAATCGCTGATGGCTTAGGTAAGTTACTAGCAAATACTTATACGTTATATCTCAAAACACAAAATTTTCACTGGAATGTCACAGGGCCTTTGTTTCACTCCCTCCATCGGATGTTTGAAGAAGAATATATTGAATTAGCGGCTGCGATTGATGAAATTGCCGAACGGATTCGCGCACTGGGATTTAATGCACCTGCTTCTTATACGGAATTTATGAAATTAAGCACGGTTAAAGATGAAACGGGCACACCGGTTGCAAATGAGATGGTGAAAAAATTATTGCACGATCATGAGGCTGTTATCAAACTCATCGAAGAATTATTTCCTATTGTGCAAGAAGCAAAAGATGAAGGCACATTTGATCTACTGATCAATCGAACGGAAGTGCATCAAAAAACCGCTTGGATGTTGAGAAGCTCGCTTTCTTAAAAAAAAGGGAAGCTCTTCGCTAAGCAATATAATGACTTATTTTTGAGGGAAAATGGAGGCTTAAGAAAGAGCTGTTATTGTAAAGCTTAAGAAAGTGCTGCCACCGTAAGCGCTTAAAAACAGGCTGTCATCCTGAGTGCTTTTCGCTCCGAAGGATCTCCCGCAAATTTCTGTGACTCAGCTAAAGATAAAGATATTCTTAAGCATCTCTCTACTTTATAGGGAGATCCTTGTATCTTGAAATCATGATATAAAAAGAGAGTTCTTTATTATCGTTGTACGGTAATAAAAAAGGGAAGTGATAGATCGTGAGATCCTAGGGCTACGAGCCCGTGACGAAGCTTGATCGTCACTTCCCACCCTTAACTTAACTCGTACAGTTGCCTGGGACTATGATCCCGTATCAACAAGGCTGAGTGCCAAAGGAATAATATTATGACAATTCAAGATGGAAAATGCTATATCGGTATTGATGTTTCTAAAGCAATTTTAGATGTATATGTTTTGCCTTACGAAAAATATATGCAATTTAAAAATGATGCCAAAGGAATAAAGAAATTAACTGAAAAATTGAAATCATTTCCCCAGACTTCTATTGCAATGGAAGCCACTGGAGGTTACGAAAAACCTATAGCTCAGTCATTGCAAAAAGTCGGGCTTAGCGTTTCTATTGTTAACCCCAGGCTCATTAGAGATTTTGCAAAAGCACTTGGAAAACTGGCTAAAACAGACCGAATTGATGCTAAAGTCATTGCCTTATTTGCAGAGAAAATGCAACCTCAGGCAAATGTGCTACACAATGAAGATCAGCAAAAATTGGCGGGGCTTAATGTGCGCAGACGCCAGATTATCGACATGATTACGATGGAAAAAAATCGTCTAGATAAGGTAAGCAATGACCTAAAAAAATCAATTCAGCGAATCATAAAAGCATTGGAAAAAGAATTACAAACAATTAATGAAGCATTAGCAAAGTCTATCCAAAATGATGAGACCTTTGCGCAAAAAAACGCCTTGTTAAAAAGCATTAAAGGGGTGGGTTCTGTTGTTGCTGCTGGACTCATTTCAGACTTGCCCGAATTAGGAAGTCTAGGCTCAAAGCAAATTAGTGCCCTTGCTGGTTTAGCGCCTTACAATCGTGACAGCGGCACATTACGAGGTAAACGGACCATTTGGGGAGGAAGATCTTCTGTGCGTACCATGCTATATATGGCCACTTTAGTTGCAATAAGACATAATCCACAAATAAAAAACTTTTACGAGCGTTTATGTAATGCAGGAAAACTGAAGAAAGTGGCCATAATTGCTTGTATGCATAAGTTATTAATTATCATAAACGCCATGATTAAACATAATGAAGCATGGCGAGTAGCTTCTATTGAAGTTTAATTTTCAAGACAGTTGCTTCGGAGCGAAAAGCACTCAGGATGACAGCCTTTTCTTAAGCACTCACAATAACAATCCTTTCAACCCCCACTTCTACGAGGATGCATTTTTTTCGCGGATGAATGCTGATTAACAGAAGGATGTTCCGGAGCAGATGGTTGATAAAAACTATCCGAATGTTTTTGAATTTTAATCCCATTAATAATCGCTTCCTTCAAAATATTTTTTAAATCAATCACAGCTTGTTCATTCAGCAACACGCCATCCACAATCACTCGGCGCAACGTTTGATTGCGACATAAGCCTGAAACAAGATACGTCATAAAACGCGCGCTAGAATTGTCTTGATCATGGACTGTTTCAAAACGAATGCCAGTAAATTCTAATCCACGAATATTACGCATCGTTGCAAACCACATACGCAATTCCCGCAACAAATCCATCATCGACTCGCGATCTTCTTTAAATAAACAATTATTGAGCGTCACTTGCAAACCTTGCGGCAAGCGCTCCAATGCATTACAAAATTTTCGAATGGTTTCGGATGAATCAAATACACTGTCGGAAAAATCTAATTTATCTTCTTGAGACGCTCTCAGTTGTTGCTCAACAATCTCAATGTTTTGACTGGTAACAGCTCTATGAAAGGACATGTATTACCTCACTTTCAAACGGTCTATATTTATACAATTATACTGCAAACCCTATGGCCATTGGGGCATTCTTTTTGCATGACAGACTAACGCCTTATTTATACAATGGATTTTTAAAAAATTTATTTTAACGAGGAAGTCATGAGCAAAATCAGGGACTTAGTCCTTTCTGATCGTTTCGTTCATAGCATTAAAACCGCTCTGGCTTGTTTCATCGGCTTTGTCGCAGCGCATTTCATCCATTTTCGTATCGACCAATGGCTAATTATTACTATTTTAGTCGTCATGTGTGCGCAGATAAATGTCGGCAGTATGCTGATGAAATCTTACATGCGTTTTTTAGGCACGCTCACAGGGTCTGCCATCGCCATTGTAACGCTGCTGCTTTTCGGGAATGATCCACTTGTTGCTGCAATCGTCATCTCCGTCTCAGCCATGTTATTTAGTTTTGTTGCGACCAGCAATAAATCGTTTAATGAATCGGGAACACTAGGCGCTGTCACGGTCGCCATTATTTTGCTTGGCGTACAACCGACTGCCGCCTCAGGTGTTGAACGTTGTATTGAAATTTGTATCGGCCTTGCCATTGCCGCATTAGTGTCTCAATTCATACTCCCCATTCACGCAAGAGAACGATTACGGCGTAATCAAGCCGCCACCTTAGAGCAATTAAAACAATATTATGCTGTGACGCTGATGGATGAAAATCCGCAAGAAGCGACTTGGTTAGCCTTAGATGAAAAAATTGCGAAATCACTCATTAAACAACGCAAATTGGCAGATGAATCCATGCGTGAAAAATTGGGGCCGCACTTTCGTTTGAATTTATTTAATCATTTACTTTGGTGTGAAAAAGAAATTTTACGCAGCATTACGTTTATGCATCATGCACATCAAAGCGTTATTGCTTTAGAAATTTGGCATACGAATAAAACTCTCTTGCAGAATTTTCACCACGATGCATCCAAGGCATTACACGCCGTTGCGCTTCGTATTGAAAAAGTTGAGCCGAGAGAATTCATTGTAATTCCTGATATCACAAATTTGAAAAATGCTTTGTTGCAATCAATCAGAGAATGCTCCGAAGAAGAACGCATAGCGGTCGATACGTTTTTATTTAGCGCGCAAATTTTATTGTCAAGGTTAGCGAGATTGGCGGAGCTTGTTGTGCAGTTGAATAAGCCAGAGCTGTCATCCTAATCCACTTCAGGGGAAACATCGAATGGGGACTTATTTTTAAATGAAAGTTGTGTTTTATACAAATCCCCCTTGTTCCCCCTTTTTCAAAGTGGGAGACCTGCTAAGCAGCGCCGCGTTTAGTTATAAGGCTGCTTAGCAGGTCTCCCACTTTGAAAAAGGGGGAACAAGGGGCAATGGCACTAGCTTAAGAACTGTCGTCCCGGAATTTAGTAGCTCTTAACGAGCGCCTTTTGCTCGTTTAGAGCTACTTAATGTCCGGGATCCATCTTCAATTTATCGCCCTCTTGCTTTTAACTTATATGCTTTAAGCAAAATGGATCCCGGACATTAACTGGCGCTAAATTCGCAAAAAGCGCTCATTAAGCGCCAGTAAATTCCGGGACGACAGTTCTTAAGCTAGTGCCATTGGGAACAAGGGGGATTTGTATAAAAACAATCAATTCGGATTTTCTAAACTCAACACGCCCGCATTATAATCATATGCAAACAATTCCGCATACCGTCCCCACTCAATCACAGTACTTAATACCCTCGCCGCTTCTTTCTCGGTTAAGTAATCCTCTAACAACGACAAGAAATGTTCTTCCAATGCCCGATGACGAGGGTGACGATTTAATTGATCGTAAATATAACGCGCCAATGGCACATATTTTTTTAAGTGTTGTAAAAATATTTTCTTGCGCTCCAAAATATCTGCTTCAACAAATGCTTTGCCCGCTTCTGTCATAGAGATATCACCTTTCGATACTTTCGCAAAATGCAAAATTTCTAATAATTCTGTCAACGGAAATAATTCATCAATATCTAACATCAACGTATCCGCTACATCCGGCAAATCCATTTTGCCATCGGTTTCAGGTGCATTGAGTGTTTCAAGTAATCCCGTGATCTCAGCCACACTGGCTTCCGGTAACCGATAACCTAAATCAATCGGTGGATGCCCTTCTGCCACACCCGCAACTTGGACTTGCGTCGTCATCAACGTATACACACGATCCACTTGATTACGGAAACGAGGATCTAAATCACTACGCGGATGGGTTAAATTCACTTTTAATTCACCACGAATAGAACCCGGGTTACTGTTAAAAACAATAATACGATCCGCCATCAACGCAGCTTCTTCAATATTATGGGTCACGAATAAAATACAATTAATTCCGGTTTTTTTGGTTTCCCATAAATCTAATAAGTCACTCTTTAAATTGTCGGCCGTTAATACATCTAATGCAGAAAAAGGCTCATCCATTAATAAAATATCTGGATTAACAACCAATGCACGCGCAAAGCCGACTCGTTGTCGCATCCCACCGGATAATTCTTTGGGAAACGCTGTTTCAAATCCATCTAAACCGATGGTATCAATGGCTTTGAGTGCGCGCTCGCGACGCTCATCGCGATCGACACCTAATGCTTCCAACCCCAATTCAACATTTTGCAAAACCGTCAGCCACGGCATAAGCGCAAACGTTTGAAACACCATGGATAATCCACGCACCGGACCATTCACCGGTTGGCCACGATAAAACACCGTACCTGCGCTTGGTTGCACCAACCCAGCTAAAATACGCAATAATGTCGATTTACCCGAACCCGATTACCAAGAATGGCAATAATCTCGCCTTCTTGGACGCGAATATTGACATCATTCAAGCACCAACAATTCTTGTCCGTCGCCTTTTTTAAAACTCTTACTCACATTCACCACTTCTAATAAGTGGTGGTGTCATTGTTGAGTCCATAATTACATTCCTAACTGAAAACGTGATTCAGCCAATACATAGAGTGGCCGCCAAACTATCCGATTAAAAAATAACACCAGCACACACATCATGGCAATGCCTAATGCCATATGCAGAAAATCGCCGTGCGTCGTACACTCAGACATATAAGCCCCTAACCCTGTTGCTGCCAATTTTGTATCCCCCCAACTAATCACTTCCGCCACAATACTCGCATTCCATGCGCCACCCGCCGCGGTGATAGCACCGGTAATGTAATAAGGAAAAATTCCTGGCAAAATCAAACGGCGCCAACGCAACCAACCCGTCGCACCAAAATTGTCGGTGACTTGCAATAAATCTTTTGGCAACACAGACGCGCCTGCAATCACATTAAATAACATATACCATTGCGCCCCCAAAATCATGAGCGGTGTCACCCAGATTTCAACGTTCAAATGGTATTTCACAATTAAAATGACAACCAACGGATACAATAAATTCGCTGGAAATGCTGCGAGAAATTGCGCGATCGGCTGCACAATTTGCGCGATTTCGGCACGCATACCGATCCAAACGCCGATCGGCACCCAAATCAGCGAACAAACGATAATTAGCACCATCACGCGCAACGTTGTTGCTAAGCCAAGAAAAAACACATGCGCAACGGATGCTGAGCGGGAAATTTTTTATCAACAAATAACCGGAATAGAAAATGATACCTGCAATCACCAACGTAAAACATAAATTCCAAATCGAATTTAAAACGGCCATGTTGATGAAACCAAGAGGGACGGCTTCGTTGAACAGGCTTCGACGAAAAATAGCAATATTCACAAATTATCAAACAGATCATCTAATCGCATACCCAAATAACGCAGCAATCGCGTACGGTGCAATAAACTCAACTAACCATGAGTCGCGCCACTCGCTCTTGGCGCAATTTGTTCTGCTTTAAATTTTTCCGCCCAAGCAACCAGTGGGCGAAATAAAAATTGATCGTAAATTAAAATCACAATGAACATGGTTAAAATGGCATAACCAATGGCTTGCATATCTGCCAATTGAATCGCTACGGGCAATGTAAGAACCAATGCCGGGTAACAAAATTTGTTGATTGGAGACGGTAATCGCCTCAGATGCCACCACGAAAAACCAACCCGCCGACATGGACATCATCATATTCCACAATAATCCTGGCATCGAAAAAGGCACATCAATACGCCAAAAACGCTGCCAAGCCGACAAATGAAACATATCGCGCCGCTTCTTGCAATTCAGCTGGGAACAGATACGAACGGTTTGATAAAAACCCAATGCCATATTCCATGCTTGTGAGGTAAAAATACCAAAAATAGCCGCGCATTCAGGGCCCAGCAAGCTGCCGGGAAACAATTCGATAAACGCAACGATGGTAACGGATAAAAATCCTAACATCGGCACGGATTGCAAAACATCAATAATGGGAATAATAATTCGTTCAGCGCGTTTACTTTTAGCCGCCCAGGTGCCGAAAACAAAGGTAAATAATAATGAGACAAATAAGGCCAACAACATCCGCGATACAGTCCGCAACGCATAACCGGGTAAATTGTGAGGATCGAGCGAAATTGGAATAACTTGACCTAAATGATACGGCACTGACATTTGCTTCGCTGTCCAGGCCAAGACTGCAATCACCCCCAACGCAAACAATAACGCAATAATATCCCAATAATTTGGATATAAGCGCGCCTTATATGCGGTCATGAATGGATTGCGTAAGAAGCTCATCGCTTGGCTGCCTTTTTTCTTGATACAGGCATTATCCTAGATTCGACAGTTGAAATCACGTAAAAAGGAAATTAGAAAAGCCTTCTCCTTTGAAAAAGGGCGTTGTTGCGTAATTCTCGCACCGTCATTGCGAGGAGCGTTTTTTGCGACGAAGCAATCCAGTTTTAGACTTAAGAATCAAAAACTGGATTGCTTCGTCGCAAAAAACGCTCCTCGCAATGACGGAAGTGGGAATTACACAACAACACCTTGAAAAAGAGGGAGACCTTCCAAACAGTTTTCGCTATTAAGACACAGAGCTGTTTAGAAAAGTCTCCCCCTTTGAAAAAGGGGGAACAAGGGGCAATGGCGCTAGCTTAAGAACTGTCATCCCCGGAATTTAGTAGCTCTTAACGAGCTCTTTTTGCTCGTTTAGAGCTACTTAATGTCCGGGATCCATCTTCAATTTATCGCCCTCTTGCTTTTAACTTATATGCTTTAAGCAAAATGGATCCCGGACATTAACTGGCGCTAAATTCGCAAAAAGCGCTCATTAAGCGCCAGTAAATTCCGGGACGACAGTTCTTAAGCTAGTGCCATTGGGAACAAGGGGGATTTGTATAAAAAGCAACAGTCATCCAAAGAGTAGAGCATGAATTAAATCGACAAAGATCGCCCACCATCAACCACAATCGTCTGCCCCGTCACATAATCCGCATCACGCACCAAAAATAAAACAGCTTTCGCCACATCCAGCGCCGTACCATAACGCAGCAAAGCGGTTTTACTAATAATTTTTTCCCGACGTTCTGCGCTCAAGGTATTATCACCTTCGGGCAATACAACGGTTCCAGGTGACACTGCATTTACTCGAACATCCGGGCCAATTTCTTTCGCTAATGCTTGCGTCATCATCAATACCCCAGCTTTCGTCATGCTATAAATAGGATAATCTCGCATCGCACGCTCACCATGCACATCCGCAATATTAATGATACAACCGCGTTGTTGCTGCAAATAAGGCAACGCCGCCTGACTGAGAAAAAAGGGCGCTTGGAGATTACTCGTAAATAAATCCTGCCAAATGTCATCCGTCACATCACCCACTTTTGTTTTATAAAACCGAGAAGCATTATTGACTAAAATATCCAACCGCCCCCAAACCGCCGCGGCTTTTTGCACGAGTTGCGCCAACAACGCAACCTCACACAAATCAGCTTGCAACAAACTCGCCGAGTGAGGACGAATGTCATTTAATTGCTGGCATAAGTGCTCAGCTGCCGCATGCGATTGATGGTAATGCAATACCACATTGATATTTGCTTGATGCAGGATTTGGGCAATTTCAGCACCGATGCGCCGTGCTGCGCCGGTAATGAAAGCCACTTTTTGTGAATTTGGCATGGTATACTCTTCCCCACTGTATGACGACCCATTCTAACGCATTAGACCGCAACACAACACTCACCCAACTCATCCGTCAAACGATTGAAGAGCAAGGCGGCGCTATTTCATTTGCAACATTTATGGCATTAGCATTATATGCACCGAATCTGGGTTATTACACCGCTGCAAACATTAAACTGGGCAAACACGGCGATTTTATGACAGCGCCTGAAATATCTCCTTTTTTTGCTCGCTGTCTTGCCAATCAATGCCAACAAATTTTCACCGACTTACCGAAGAGTGATTTTCTAGAAATCGGTGGTGGCTCTGGTATTTTTGCCGCCGATTTGCTCTTAGCATTAGAAAAACTGCATGCACTGCCCAATCGCTATTTGATGTTTGAAATCAGCCCTGATTTACGCACTCGCCAAAAGCAATGCATTGAAAAACACTGTCCGCATTTAGCATCACGCGTCGTTTGGCTGGATCAATTGCCCACTGCAATGACTGGGATTATTTTTGCAAATGAAGTGTTAGATGCCTTACCTGTCCATTGTTTTCAAATCACCGCGGAAGGTGCAAAAGAATGTTGTGTGAGCTGGCATGACGATCAATTTGTTTGGTCTCTCAATACACCTAGCGCGGATTTAGCAAACGCTATTATCAAGCTAGAGACAGAGCAACCTTTACCCATCGGTTATCGATCTGAAATTCATTTGACGATTACGCCGTGGATACAGTCATTGGCCAATTGCCTGCAGCAAGGTGTGATTCTCTGCATCGATTATGGCTATGGACGAGCAGAGTATTATCATCCGGATCGCTCGATGGGTACGTTAAAATGTTTTTCTGAGCATCGTCATAGCGATGATCCCTTGCATTTAGTGGGCTTGCAAGATATCACAGCCCATGTTGATTTTACCCAAGTCACTGAAAGCGCGCTGGCGGCGGGATTATCGTTAAAGGGTTATACCACCCAAGCGGCTTTTTTAATGAATTGTGGTTTGTTGGAGATGGCTGAGAGTCTCTTATCAAAACAAGAATATGAAAAAACTCAGCAAATTCAGGCGATTAAGCAACTCTTGCTACCCAGTGAAATGGGTGAATTGGTAAAAGTCATTGGCTTCAGTAAAAGTGTTGCTACGGCATTAAATGGCTTTTTAATGCACGATAAACGCCGGAATTTATGATATACTTCTGCGCCAAAACGAGGAGCACACCAACGTGAGTCGATCCGCCCTTTTAGAATTACACAAAGATGAGTTTTCATTTTCTGCCGGTCATTTTACCGTTTTTTCTGCGACGGAGCGCGAAGCATTGCATGGCCATAATTATAACGTCAACTTGGAAATGCAAATCAAGGTGGATGACAATGGCATGGCATTTGATTATCGAATTTATAAAAATAAATTACTCGAATTGTGCAGTCGGTTAGATCGATATTTTTTATTACCCAGTGAATCAAAATATTTACGCTTAGAAGAATCAGGCGATATGTTGTTTGCGCATTTTAACCAAGAGCGGATTCCGTTTTTGAAAAAAGATGTCGTGATTTTGCCGCTTTGTAATATCACCATTGAAGAATTATCGCATTGGTTTTTGCAACAATTGACCCACGATCCGGCTGAAGTCGCGAGAAATTGCATCGAAGGCATGACGGTTAGAGTGTTTAATGGTCCTGGGCAATCTGGCGCGGCTACGATGGGGTGACAGTGATGTTGTTGGGTTTCGCTGCGCTCTACCCAACCTACGTGACTAATAACCCTTGAAGAAAAAGTCACGTAGGTTGGGTAGAGCGCAGCGAAACCCAACATTTTCCTCACTCTTAAAACACAAATCACCCGTCCACTCGCATAAAACACATGAAGCGCCAAAATTAAATCGATTGTTAAATTCTTGACGATACCAAGGGGTAAATATTGTTCTTCTCCCTCTCGCTCGTTGATAAACTCAAACAAATCGGATATCGGTGCGTTGCCAATAAAATATCGATTCCCTTTCTCATCGATCGCATTAGGGAATTCATTAAAATCAGATGGCATGGCGATTGTCGAATCATACGCTCGCTTTATCTGCTCAAAAATTCATTTTGATTCCTGGTTCAACAAAGCATTATGCACAGTTGAGAGTCGCCAATTGTCATTCATTGTTCGTACTTTATCTAATAACAAAATTTCCTTAGCTTGACGCCTATGGGTTGCACCCGGGCTACTCGCTACATAACTGGTCTAACTTTACTTTTATTAATCTCAGTTAGCCAAGCCGTTATTTTAATTGTTGCTGCTCTTGATTCAGTCACACCTTTACCTCTCCTACGATATCTCTCTTTATGGACAAAATCTGGATCTTCCATCTCTCGAATATATAGGCCATTGATATCATTTTGACGACGAACTAAAACGGTTGCTTTATTTGTCCATCTCTCTGGAAATTGGAATGCCTCAGGACAGTCAACAACAGCGAATTTACTGTCTTTGGCATTACAGTACGCATAATAATAACTTGTTTTTTTCGTTTTAGGATCAATTTCTCCAGGGATGAGAAATTTTTGTAATAGGTCTGGTGCTTGATCTTGAGTCTTACCGATATAGAGAGCTTCCAACTCTTTCATTGATTTCAGAATCCGAACACTATAATAGCCCATCTCAACTAACTTCGTGGGAGTCTCATTTACTAGTTTTTCATCATAATTTTTACCAAGTACACTTAAGCTCCATTCTAATTCAGCCTTTGCAACTTTTTCATTTGTTAATGGCCGTTCTACTATTAAATATTTTGTTTGGCCTTCTGCAGCCGACGTCGCACGCAGACAAACATGCGTTGCTGGTACTTCAATAGTATTTATAAGAGTATAAGAGCCAAAGGATTCCATCGGAGGCTTAGTTGCTGCTTTTTCATCAGAATTTTTACCTTGCGCACTTGAACTCGATTCCTGAGTCATTGCCACTGTTTTTTGCAGAAAAGCAGGCGTAGATAATCCTTCATTATTAGCTTTAGTTACCGATGTAGCGGGTGCGGGTGCAGCAACAACCGCCTTTCTTTCCGCTTCAGCCGCTCGTGCGGGTCTTCTTGCTGCATCAGCCTCTTGTTGCTCTTTCCTGATTGCTGCGTCTTTTTCCGCTTGTTTTGCTCTTTCTACGTTTCGCTTTGCTTCTTCAATTGCTGCCGCTGCTTTTTCTTCGCGCAACAGTCTAAGATCACTTGGGCTTGCCAGACGGTGTTGGTTAACATCTGTAAACTGTTTATTATTAAAGTAATAGGATGCAATAAGTTCCATGTCATACATATTCTTTTCTACGACTTCTGCATCAACACCCAAAATCAACGCAATTAATCTTAGATTAGGTATTTTGCTGGTTGTTCCTTCATAAAATTCCCGCCAAAAATAAGTTGAGACTTGTCCATTGCCAATACGACTTAACTCAGTAAGGCTTGATGGTGCATAGCTTACTTCATGCCTGTCCTTAGGTTTAGAATCTTTAATACTAATACGTTCTGCCCACCGCTTGAAATTGGGAAGTTTTGGTAACAATCCTTCAAGCTCCACATTTGCCACGCCTTTTACGCGCTTCATAACATCTCGCTCCCACACTGAACGTGTACAAACGAAAAAAGAGACCAATTTTTCTTTTTGTCCATCGCTTAACGCTTTTAATTCAGGTAGTTCTGCATTTTTTTGACGTGCTGCAATAGCTTCTTTTGAAAAAAGTTTTTTATTGAAATCTTCTAGGAGCTGCTGCACATCTTTGTGCTCAGAACAAGTTCCTGTGAGGCCATTGAAATACATAATACGATGAGCAGGATGAGCATTACCATCAGGGCCTACGGGTAATTTTGCAAATTGCATTGTTCTGCGATTCTCTGCTTCCTCATCTGCAGATCCTTGATCAAGTTTTTGATACATTGCTACACCAACCCATTTGTCTGAATCTGAGAATGCTCGCTGTTCAAGTGGAATGTCAGCGGAATCACTTTTGAGCCTAAGACCGATATAACCAAATTCTTCTATTTGGTGAAACAAATCATTCAGGCATGAAAAACTTTCTGGCATAAAATCGCGGATTGCTTCTGGGATACGGTGTTCTTTTTGAATTTTTACCCGATAGGTAATAGGTTTACCTATCTCAGTGACCTTCTCCAAGAATAAACGCATGTGGGTAAAAATGTTATCATCATCTTTTGAATCAGCAACATCATCTGCTGTCAGTACCGAATTTGACTCTATCATGGTAATGGTAAAAGGGAATGCAGTCTTTTCCGAAGTCAAATACCTTTCATCAGACGAGTTACGTAAAATAAAAAAACCACGCGCTTGATTAAGCTTACGATTCAAATTGGCACGGCTCTGCAACAACCGCTCAAGGTCTTCACCACATGATTCTAAAATCTCTGTTGTCAAACCTTTTTGATAATAGGGAGATTTTGCGATGACTCCGCGTAATTCTTCCAGAGTGGGATTTGTTGTTGGAGTTAGGTTGTGTTGCATAAATTTTTCCTCGTTAAGTTAACCATATTTAGTGAAAGACTACATCGCAAATGGATTCGGGTTCATCTGGTGCTTCAGAAACAGGAGCCGGTAATCCTGCTTTATTTTTAAATCGACCCGCTGAAGGCAGGGTTGAGAACAAAACTAATTTTCGCTGTTCCACTTCACCTGGATAGGCTTCAGTCACGCCATTTACCTCAGCTAGTACAGCTGCTTCTTTCTCTTTCTTCTTACGATCATGCCAAAAAGCACCACGATACGTTGTGACTGCACCGCGAAGTAAATTTTCAACGGTTGTTGGTTTATCTTGGCAAGTCATTAATTTTTTCGATGCTTTACCTTTTATTGCACAATACATTAATTGTTTGGCAATTTGTTCGTTTGACATATCCTCTTTTAAAAAATCTTGCGATTTCTTTTTTAATTGACCTAATCCTCCAACAATTCTCTCTTGAATAGTTGAAGCAAAAATCGCTACATCATTATTAGCTTTACACAAGAGAATTTGTGAACGAAATTTCATAGTAAATCGATATGCAAATTGCTGCACATGATCCAAGTGAATGACTTCTGTATTTTTGGCTTTAGCAAGCTCTCTATTTTTATCTACAGCAGAGATAGCAGAACCCACAAAGCTTGCTAAGACACCCATCCAAGGCAATGGAATGATACCTATTAAATGTTCGGCTACCATTTTAGCAATGGATCCTTTGGTTGAATTCTCAACTTTAATTCTCCCACGGACTTGTAAGGCATTAACTGTCAAGAGATCAGTCAGATTGTTTTTGACAATCAGGTAAAAATCAGCAAGCTTTTGATCTTTAAATTGCTCATTCACCCATTTTTGCTCTTGATCTTCGTCGGAAGACATGATGAGTGTGAGATCTTTTTTAATTTCAACGATGGCTTGCTTGATTTCTTTGCAAAATGATTGCAATTCTTTAATTTGCTCATCATGATTGGCAACTTGTGTTTTTACTTCACTCAGATCGCTCTTCAATTCATTCTGAGCTTTCCCAAGGTTTGATGCGGCAGAGTCTGCGGAAAGTGCTACGGTTTTAACTTCTAGTTGCAATGCAGATTGCGCAAGTTTTAATGTATCTTGCTCTGACGCAGTTGCTTGCACTTTTCGCTCAAGAAACACATGATCAACACTGAGTTCATGCTGTCTTGCTTGCATATGCTGCTGAGTTTTAACTAAATCACGGAGGTTTTCTGTATTCTCGTCTTCAGGTGTTGGCGCCTGCGTTATCAATAAACCGCAGTCGAGAGCAATATCATCCGCTAAACGTAATTGCAGACTCGTATCCGCCCGCTCTAACCCATCTTGGGTAAAATTACCAAACTCTTCATTGTCAGTTAAAACTAATCTGCCTTTCTTTTGCCACTCATCTAATTGTTTTTCAGTTTTTGATAATTCATCTTTACAACAATGTTGGAAATCACGAGCAGCTTCTATCTCTTTTATGATGTCATCGGTCTTAAAATTCAACGTGTCGCTTTTTTTGATCATTGCAATTGCTGATGTTACTGCTTGCTTTAATTCATCTGACTTTTCAGTAATATCTTGTTGTAATGTGATCAGTCCAGAACAGTAATAATGAACTCGAGCACTCCTCACACCCTGGCCACGACGTCTATATCGTTCAGTAGAGTTAGTTCCACCCGCTTCTCTACAAGATGTAGTCATTGCTTCTCTGCTTCGTTCAACTTCTTCTCTTCGAGCAGATTCGGCTATATTACTTAAAATTGTTGCTATTCGTCCGGCTAATTGATCAAATTTTTGATATTGAACATGATCACGTAGATTCGAACGATACTTAAGTATTTCCTCAAGAAGAATTAATTCGTTGATATCAGATGAAAAATTCTTTTCATTCAAATCAACTTTTTTTAATTTAAGCAATTCTATCATCTGCAACGCTAATTTTTGTTCTGCATCTTTGAGCGCTTGCTTTTGCTTAGCCGTCTTTTCCTCAATGTGCTTAAAGTTAGACTCAAGTTCATTTACTGTCTTTTTCCAATCATTCAACTGCTCTTCTAATTCGATTTTTCTTGCTCTTAATGTCTCGATCTCACTTCGTTTAGATGACGTTTTTTCATCTTTCTCGGTAAAAAGTAATAATGCATTGTCACATTTTTTCATCATTCGCATGACGAATTTCATGTGCTCTTCTTTATCGTGATTTGCTAAAGAAGGATAATAATTTTGCTGAATTTTCTCATAGATCAGTTTTAGTTTTTCACGAACACCCAAGATTGCAAGTCTGTTTTTAAAATACTGTTGATAATATTCAGGATGTGTACTGCGATCTTCAGACAAAATCAGCAATAATTCTTGTCGTGCAAAAGCAAACTCTTCTTCTCGAGAAACTTTCTTTGCATTGGCAAGAACACCTGCTGTAATTTCGATAGGAATAACGAAGGTATGACCTCTGGTACGGATAATGTGATGGTAATGAAGCGATTGCCCTTTAGGTGGCATATCGAGTGCGGCACCCATCAGGGAAGGAATATTTGCAACAGCTGTTAATTCTCTAGCAGCTTCTGATTTTATTACCTCGATAATATGATCGCCTTCCTCATCATATTTAAAAGTGAGTCCTGGATCAGTCGCAATAGATATTTCAGAGCCCGCAATCGCGGTTACAATCAAATTGGATGTCTGATCCAGCTGTCCTGGGTGTGGCAGTGAGAAACAGTTTTTAGTTCGTTGATCGCCGTCTTCGGCAATCGAGTACAGGCAAGCTTGTGCTTCTTTTCTTCTCTTTGCCACTGCGCCAGTTTCGTGTTGAGCCACAGGTAAAAAATCTTGACCTGTTCCAACAGTCACATTATGCACGTCTGTACTAAAGTTTACACCGCGGCGCTCGGCAGCTTCGCGGGCAAGTTTTTTTGCATTCTTAAACCCTGTTACATTATAGAAAAGAAGTTCTGACTTTTTACTCATCGAAAAATTAAATTTATCTTCCATAATGCGATCAACCGCTTCTTCTAATTTAGCATCATCATCTGCTATCTCTGGATTATCCTTAAGTGCTTTTTGTGTAGCGTATGTGTATTGTATTTTTCTAATTTCAACAGATGATAATTTTCTTTCTCTATCCATTTTTTTGTTGTGTTCTAAAATGTTTGCTAAAAGCTTTGTCTTAGCGGCACCCTCTAACCAACTTGGCATCAGAAGCTGCTCATTAAAATAATTAGAATCCGCTTTATTTTCTTTTTTCTGTTCTACTACAGGCATAGGGAAAAGCGTGGCATCACCACCGTCGGTGATTCTCACAAAACACTGTCGTTCACCTGCTTTAAGCTCGTCATAATCCTGCGTGACTGCATAGACGATTGGGGTTACGCCGCCGCCAGAACTTTGTTTAAGTGCTCTTACCAATTTATCTTTGCCAGTTTGGTCATCGCCTTTTACTCTCGTAAGCTCTGGGTATTGCAAAATATTATCTTTTGAGCTGTAAAAAGTTTTTAAAATATGCGTCGTATACTCATCATTATTTGCATCAAATATTTTTTCAATAAGACGGGCGACCATGTCTAAGTGCACTGTCATAGAATCGCTTAAATCAACGCTATAAACGATATTTTGGATCAATGCTTCTAATACTTCAAGTGAGAGTGTTGTTAACAATTGGCCATTTGACCTTTTTCCAACTACCGCAGACTCACTCGCGGGGCCCTGATGATGAAGTCTCAGTTTAGCGGCATGGGCTTCTCTTTGAGGAATATAAATAACAGGTTGGGGTTTTTTAGCTTGAATTAATCGCTCGAAATTTTTTGCTATCTCAGTTTTTTTCAACGTAGGTAGGTCTGTTATGAGATCATGAATGTATTTTTCTAACTGGTTAACCGTATTTTTTAGTGTTTTTAACGCTTCGTCTATTCTATTGTTGATTGCGGCATATTGATTCGCATCAAAAGGAATTGCCTTTTCAATCTTAGCACGTGCTTCATCTAAAAGATCAATTTCATTGCGTATCTTATCCATTGTCGCATTGAGACTTTTTACCTGTGCATCTATTTCGGTGGTTTCTTTACCGACTAGTTGTAATTGCTTTTTTATGAGAGTGATATATTCACTTAACTGAAAATAATCTAATTCAACCATGTTAATACAAACACGGAAAAGACCTGGTGTTTTTTCAGATTTTTTCACGTTTAAAATATGTTTTTTTGCCAACAGTCCAATTTCATCTTCTGTCAATTCTGGTAACTCTACCAGTTTATTCTTACCTTTAGCTTCATTCTTTAAATGTTGGCTAGGAAATACCAATTGCGGTGCAATTTTGCGTAATCTGTCATAGGCATTTACTTTCGTTTCAAGTGGGCCATGCAAATCATAAAGTTTTTGCGCACCTAATGCATTTTGATCCGCTTCATTCTCATCGTGTAATCCAGAAAAAAGCTGACCTGGCAACAAAACTTCTTTTGCCTTGATGCCCAAACGATTTTTTAAATAGTGTAATAATGCTTCTTTTTTTTGTGCGTAGGCTTTTTCATCTGCTGCGCTGATTTTTAAACGAATGCCGGAATACACGCTGACGAAACCGATTTTCTCATTTTTCAGTTTTTCATATTCTTTAATAAATCGATGCAAAGGATCGCCAATGTGTTGTCCTTGTAATAATGTGCCGGGTGTTGCTGCGGATACTTCGTTAAGGATAACGTTAGGTAGCACTGTGATACGAGATAGTTTGTTTTTTTCTTCTTTTGAATCACTGCGTTCATTTGCTTCGTTTTTTTTATTTTTTTGGTGTTCTGCAATTCCCGCAACAGAGATACCGAATCTCTTACGAAATTCTTTAAAACTGAGCCTCTCACAGCCATCCTCATCGGTAAATCGTGTTAAACCTAAGTCGATATCTAATACTTGGATAGGTTGTTCTGTTTGTTCTGACGTATCATTTTTCATGTACTCTAAAAGGAGTTCAGCATTTTTAACGCTGATTTCTAATGCCGTTTGAGACGTATCTTGGTTTTGTTGTTGCTGCGCAATATTGACAGAATCTGCCAACGTTTCAGGCGTCAGTTGATTGAAAGGCATTTCATCATTCGTTGCTGTATTGCTTGCTTGGTGTGTTTTAACTGCTTTGTCGATCCCATCTTCGCATGTAGTCTGGACTTGAACACCGTTTTTTTTAGTGATGATGGTTGACTCGGCTAACGTAATTTTTTCTCCACCACCATGATAATAAAGTCTTTGACGCTGTTTATTTACACTTAATGGCGTTGCGCTTGTCGAAAATAATTTACTTTTAACAGGCCATTCAAAAAAGCTGCCGTGATCGTCTTGTTTTAGTGATAATCCTAATAATTTCAGTTGACTTGTTTCATCGTCATTAAGGCTATCTACTGAAATAACAAATCTCGCCATTGCCATATTATACAATCCTCTAGATATTTTACTTAGCTAAAGGATGATAGTTTAATGGTCCTTGCTTAAGGAAAGATTAAGAAATCCTGGAACAGTTGATACCAAAGGGAAAATGTTCCCTATATTGCCAAAGCTGCGAGACCGGATGCAATCCCATGCGTGTCAAATGTATAGAATGTGCCTTTCTCAATTTTAGTTTAATTAGGCTGTATATACTTCAAATAAAACCGCACGTAATTATCTTTAAGACGATAACGACTTAACTTTGATGTTTTGCCATCTTTTAAATGCCAAGTAAAATCTCTCGATATAAATCCGGCCATAACTAAATCAGAAAGATACTCACTAAAGTCTCCAGTTTTACTACGTTTACAACTCGTCAAAATTTCCTCTTGTGTGGCAGGCCCTACAACTAATCGATTAATAATTTCTTTATAGATAGCGCTTCGTGTACCAAAAATATCCGAAAAAATACGTTCAAACTCATTCAATAATGGTGCATTTGGTGAGAAACACATGGTTCTTATATTATCTTCAGCACTCTTGTTTGAATTAATAAGCTCAAGATACCTTGGTACGCCGCCGGTGATTGAAAGTATTTTCAGCTTTTCATATGCAGATATTCTTTCTTCGTATTTACCCCAGAATTCATTACATTCTGATACTGATAATTCAGGTAGCTTTATATATAAAGATGGGCGCCCCATAAATAACGTACTGCTAACAATATGTTTCTCAATCCATGAAGATACTGATCCACATAATACCAGCATCAATTTAGGATTTTTCTTGAGTTGCAAATCCCAAGCATTTTTTAATTTCCCTAGAAATGTCGAATCGAGTGAGCCCATCCATGAAATTTCATCTAACAGAATCACTACTTTACCTTTTACAGTATACTGGGCTAATAATGTAAATAAGCTCCCCCAATCATCCATGCTAAATTTTGGTATTCCGAATTGCTCACTAAGCTGTCGTGCGAATTCATCTCTCTGCATTTGCGCAGTTGTTTCTTTATGAGGAGCAATGCCTGCGATACAGTAAAATTTTTGGTTTTTGGCAAACTCTTCTATCAGTCTGCTCTTTCCGATGCGGCGGCGGCCTTGCACGATTACCATGTTCGCAGTATTTTTATGTTGCAAGTCGCTCAACTCTTGAATTTCTGCTTCTCGGCCAACAAAGGGTATGCTCACTGTAGCCCCGCTAATACTTAATTTGGTGCGTCTATTCTAGCACCCGATAGGACGCACCAAAATATATTTTATAGATTTAGTGCGCCCATGGCTGCCGTAAATACGCCGCACCAAATGAATAAAAGTTAATTTGGCGCGTCTAAAAACTGTCTCCTTTGGCGCACCAAAACACCTAAGCCATGTTCAAGACGACTGGGGTCAAGAAGACGACCCCAAAATCGTTTAAAAATAAATTACTCGAATTATGCAGTCGTTTAGATCGATATTTTTTATTGCCCAGCCAATCAAAATATTTACGCTTAGAAGAATCAGGCGATATGTTGTTTGCGTATTTTAACCAAGAGTGATGCTGTTGGGTTTCGCTGCGCTCTACCCAACCTACGTGACTAATAACCCTTGAAGAAAAAGTCACGTAGGTTGGGTAGAGCGCAGCGAAACCCAACATTTTCCTGCCTAGTCACGTAGGTTGGGTAGAGCGCAGCGAAACCCAACATTTTCCTCATTGCCTAGCCAGCTGAATTGCGCAGCCACTTCATTCTGCTGTTGCGGCATTTTGAAAAAAACTTCTTTTTTCACCGGATCAAAAAACGCTTTTTCATTTGATTGAGCACTAAGGTATACACACTTTCGCTCAGCCACGATCGTCCCAGTTTTACGGACAAAAATTCCTTTTTCCGCCAACATCATCAATGTGGAAGTGGGTACTTTGTTTTTCTTCATCTCAACATGTTGTTGTCGCAACAGATTGGCATCCATGGGTGAATGTTTACGGAAAAAAAGAGTAAGCAACTGGTTTAATTTGGCAAACATGGCTGCTTGACGCAATACAAAAAACGTCCCAACTGCACACAACGCCAACGCCAGCGCCGTGCCAACAGCCAACGCAACGGGTGGCGAAGCAAGTGCGGTGAAGAGGATAGCGCTTACAATAATACCTGCCAGTACCTTGGCAAGAAGCACCATACCGGCGATAAACCATAGTTTGCTGGGATAGAGGATGTTAAGTAATGGATGATTTTTTTTGAGGGCTATTGCTTTAGTTTGCTCAACACTGACTTCAACCGCTTCTTTAAAGCAATCTGCAAGCTCAGGATCTTCTATGGTCAGCGATGCCGTCTCTAACTCTTTAATGGCGGCAACCATTTTTGCTATTTGCGCCGGTGTTCTCGCCGGTTCTTCCATTGCTTCCAACGCTGTCCACGCACGTTCATAGGCGGGGCGAATATCTTTTGGCTGTAACAATCTGACATCGCCCATCTGTCTTCGTACCGGTGTCTCTCCATTGACTTTGATAGTGTTTGCACGACGTGCAGCCGCTTCTCTTCGTTTGTCAAACGCATCTTTGCCGCCTAAATACTCAAGATCCAATAGCGCATCAATAGAACCACGCTTGCTAGGATCTTCTCTGTAAAGGTGTGTAAATTGCTTATAAAAATCTCCTCTTAACTCAGGCGATAACAATAACGCTAGTCGCTCATTCGTGGTTTGGACAAAACTGTAAAGATCCGCTTGTTTTGCATTCAATTCAACATGCATTTTCTCGTGCTTTGCACTTTTAAAGTCGCCAACGATGTAGTTGCCCAAGCGATCACGAGTACAATGATAAAGCGCTCTACGCTCTGGGGCCAGATAGAAATACGTGCCTCCAGCCTCATAACGATCGATTGGAAATTTGTCTCCTTCTCTGACCTCTCGCACTTCATCAAAATCAATTTGTTTTAAATAATAATCGCCCGTACTAGAGAGATAAATCAGAAAATTTTCCGGTTTAAAATCACAGATCACTCGTCCGCTCGCATGAAACGCATGAAGTGCTAAAATCAAATCAATCGTTAAATTCTTGACGGTATCAAGAGGTAAATATTGCTCTTTTTCCGTTTGCTCTTTGATAAATTCAAACAAATCAGATATCGGTGCATTGCCAATAAAATATCGATTCCCTCGCTCATCGATCGCATTGGGGAACTCATTAAAATCAGCTGAAATGACAGTCGTCGAATCATATGCGCGCTTTATCAAGCCCAGAAAATAAGAGCTCAGTGGCTGCCTTGGCCGCAAATAAAAAATCGGAGCAGCATCCGATTTCTCTTCGATTTTTTTCTCATCCAACTTTTCGTCACGACCTGAGACAGCCAGCTTAAGACGGCTGGGATAGGCTTCAGAAAATTTACCATAACTGACCGGCTGCTCTGTTTTTCGACGTGCATAAGCTTGTGCGCTAATTTTCGCATTTGCGGCGTATATTGCTTTTTTGATCAGTGACATACATCGATTCCAGAGACTCTCCAAAGAATACGCAAATTAACAGGTTAACCTTAAATAAATATTAAGAATTTGCTGCAGGCGTTAATTATTACTTTTTGCGTGCCCTATAAGCACTGATGAAATCAAACCAAAGCTGGGGATTAATGAGTATTTTAGTCACGTAGGTTGGGTAGAGCGCAGCGAAACCCAACACTTTCCTCATTCCCTAGTCAACTGAATTGCACTCGCTGAGACAGCCACTTCCTATCATGACGCATACCATTATTCCTTTTGTTTACCTTCATTAAATTTTTTCACATTCTGCGCTTTCCAAAGCAATCCGGGATGTAAGTTGATTTTTTTCTGCAACTCAGTAAGTAACTGAATCACGCATTACTTCCGTGACTATCTATTATTTTCTAACAAGGGATATTACCGATAATTTGCCTATATTGATCTATCTTTGTGCAACCAATTTTATAACCAATTGTTTAATATGGCGCTCCCTACGGGTTTCGAACCCGTGTTACCGCCGTGAGAGGGCGATGTCCTAGGCCACTAGACGAAGGGAGCCTAATGATGGCCGAATACATAATGGCTGTGGTATTATACGCACAATTTTATAGATGTTAATCCGCGAGTTAGCATGGCTAGCCCGCTTTGGTTGAGGGTCAAGGATATTATTAAGTTGTTAAAAGGGTTTCTGAAGCGTATCTCTCAGAAAGAAACACCGGTTCGTAAAAAGATACAGCCCGTTATTGTGCCTCGCAGCGAGCACACGATTTCCCGAAATGCGATCAATCCTAGCGCATTAAAAGTGTTATATCGCTTACATCACGCAGGTTACCATGCTTATTTGGTGGGCGGGTGTGTGCGCGACCTATTGCTAGAGCACAAGCCAAAGGATTTTGATATTGCAACCGATGCTCGCCCAGAAGATATCCGCAAACTTTTTAAAAATTGTCGCTTGATTGGCAAACGGTTTCGGCTTGCCCATATTGTCTTTGGCAAAGAAATTATTGAAGTTGCCACGTTTCGCACCCATCACGAAAATGCTCAAGAATCACATGCCAAAACCCATCATGGCATGATTATTCGCGATAATGTCTACGGCGACATTGAAGATGATGTGTGGCGACGTGACTTCAGCATCAATGCATTATATTACAATATCGCTGATTTTTCGGTGGTGGATTATGTCGGCGGCATGCAAGACATTAAAACCCGAACACTGCGCATCATCGGCAATCCTGATCAGCGTTTTCAAGAAGATCCTGTCCGGTTATTACGCGCTGTCCGCTTTCTCGGCAAATTAAACATTCAAATTAGCCCAGAAACAGAAGAACCGCTGATTCGCTTAAGCAGCTTATTACAAAAAGTCTCCGCCGCTCGCTTATTCCAGGAAGTGTTAAAATTATTTCAAGAAGGCGCGACGGCTAACGCGTTTCGATTATTGCAAAAATATCATTTATTCGAACAACTTTTTCCCCAAACTGCCGCGTTACTGCATCAACCACATACCAAGCAATTATTAGAAATCGCTTTCAAAAATACCGATGACCGAATTGAAGCCGGGAAAACGGTTTCACCCGCATTTTTATTTGCAGTGATATTATGGCAGCCATTGCAAGAACAAATCGCCCTCGCTCTGCATCAAGGCATACCCTCTTATCTTGCGATGGAAAAAGCATTACAACATGTATTGAAAACGCAAACAGTGCAACTGGCCGCGCCGCGCAAATTAATGGTGACGGTGCGTGAAATTTATGTGTTGCAACATCAACTTCTTCAGCGCCATGGTTCAAGACCTCACCGAACTCTTGATCATCCCCGTTTTCGCGCGGCATATGATTTATTATTATTGCGTGCAATTGTTGATGAAAAGATGAAAGAATTAGCCGACTGGTGGACACTGTTTTATTCAGGCGACGCCCCTCAGCGCGAAAAAATGATTAAAGACGTTGCCAAATTATCACCCCGCAGCAAAAAAACTCGTCGACGGAAGAAGGTGATCAAAAAGGATGAAGAAAAACAATTATGATTACGCAACTCTGCGTGACATGCATCGTGCTGGATTTTTAACGGAAGCAGAAGAAGGTTATTTAGCTCTTTTGCGCAAAAATCCGCGCCACGTTGACGTTTTGCATTCACTTGGAATTCTTTACGCACAAAAAGAAAACTTCTCTCCCGCCATCACCTATTTGCAAAAAGCCGTTGATATCCAACCGAACAATCCTTCGCTGCAATTGCACTTGGCCAATGTATATAAAATTCAAGGATTACTCAGTCAAGCCGCGATCATTTTGCAAAAAGTGATTGAACAACATCCGGAATACGCTGCCGCTTATAATAATTTAGGATCCATTTATTATTCACAAGAAAAATTATCGGAAGCCATTACCGCATTTCGGCATGCTATTGCAAAACAAGTTGATTACATTGATGCATACTACAATTTAGGCTTAGCCTTCGTGAAGCAAAACCATGTTGCAGATGCCATCGATATTTATACCCAACTGTTAGAACGCTCTCCAACGCATTTTGCCGCACGATTTCATTTAGCGTGTCTTCACATGCAACAAAATCATCTCTCGGATGCCATCAAACAATTTTTAACGATTGAGCAAGCACAGCCGTTTCATTTCGAAACGCAAACCAACTTAGCAACCTGTTATTTAAAACAAGGTGCTATGAATGAAGCCAAACAACATTATTACAAAGCACTTGAATTAAAAGTAGATGATAGCCAAATTCTGTTTAATTTAGGCGTGATCAATATGCAACAAGGGCATCTCGATTTGGCCATTCAAAATTATCAACGCGTGTTGCAACAACAACCCGATTCATTTGCAGCACACAATAATTTAGGCGTCGCATTTTTAGCAAAACAGCATATTCCTTTTGCGTTGGAACATTTTCGAGAAGCCTTACGCATTCAGCCGACGAATGCATCAATTGAATACACCGTGCAAATGCTCTCACAGCATCACCATTTGCTAACGGCTCCGCCGGATTATGTGACTTCGTTGTTTGACGCTTACGCCGATCACTATGAACCGCATTTACTAACTGCATTGAACTACCAGCTTCCGGCTATTTTTGAAAAAACCATTTTTCGGCGTTTTAAATTTGCGCCGCACAGCATAAGCATTTTAGATCTGGGTGCGGGAACGGGGTTATGTGGCACAATTGCAAAACCCTATGCCAGCTCATTAACCGGTGTTGATTTGTCGGAAAAAATGTTAGCGGTGGCAGCGAAAAAAAATATTTATGATCGACTCATTCATCAAGACATTACCGCTTTCCTCAATACCCAATCCGATCAGTATGATTTAATTTTGGCGGGTGATGTCCTGGTCTACATCGGCGCGCTCGATGATGTTTTTCGATTCGTGAAGCAAGCATTACATCCGGGTGGATTATTTGCCTTTAATACGGAAATTTGTATTGATAAACCGTTTAGAATGAACCAATCGGGACGTTTTGGACATCAACAACACTACCTCGAAGAACTTGCCAAAAAATATCAATACAGTATTCAACATCATGAAATCGTGGTAACTCGATTACAAAATATTGAACCTGTGCAAGGGTATTTATACATATTGAAGTCTCTTAACTCGTGATCCTCAGTGACATAAGAAAAGTTTATTTATTTTTATACCCCCCTTTTTTCCAAGGCGTTATTGCGTAATTCACAGAGTCAGCTTAGTGTCGTGCCAGCGTGCTTTTAGCTGGCATCCAGGTTTGCTCTATTTATGACTATATAAATTTTATTAAGAGCAAACCTGGATGCCAGCTAAAAGCACGCTGGCACGACACTAAGCTGACACCGTGAATTACGCAACAACGCATTTTTCCAAAGGGGGATTTTTATAAAAAGCAGCATTCATTTTAAAAAAACGAAGCTCAGACGTTCCAAGCTAGCAATAAAACCAATTTATCGTTACAATTTTTAAAATCACCGGCTTTTGTAGAAGGGACGCTATGAAAACACTTTACCGCATTGGATTATTGTTCATTTGCATGACATTCCTCATCAGTTGTGCCAGCAACAATAATTTCCTCAATCAAAGCCAAGTGAATCACAACTTAGTGAAAGAAACGTGGATGCGTCAAATCAATTTAGACCCGAATAAATGGACACGCTCAGCCGATTCTTGGTATTTCACCGGTGAACCCAATCAAACGGAGCGTTTCGACAATAAAGCGCCTTACAACAGTGCGATGACAATTTCCGCTGTCAAAGTACCACAATTCACCAATGTCGTGATCAATGGTACCTTGCAAGTACAACTCGTTGGCATGCAAGAACAGAATAGTGTTTATGTGTTGGGGACAAATGCGGCTGTGCGTCAAACCATGGTCAGGGTCAGTGGCGATTCCATTTATATTACCCAAACCAAAAATGGTGATGCCTCACAAGCCGATTTGCAAAATATCATCGTGCGCATTGGCGTGCACAACTTACGCAACTTGTCGATTTCAGGCAGCAGTAAAATCGAAGGGCGCAATTTGATGAGCGACGGTTTAACCATTAGTTCCTCTAGCTGCGGCATGACCTTGTTAAGCGGCAATATGAACTTAAGCCGCATTTCCCACTCAGGCCCGGGCACGATTTCTGTGATCGGCGCTTACTCCCCCAATCTGAATTTAACAGTGAATGGCGCAGGCAGTGTCAACGTCAGCGGACGCGTCAATGTCCATATGATCAATCATGCGGGCAACGGCTCCGTCTCTGTCATTGGCGCAAACAGTACCGCGCTGACGATTTATGCGTGTGGCAGTGGTTGCACCACGGTGGCAGGGTACGCTAATTTGCGCAAATTGACGGCGGTGGATAATACCCAAGTGTATTTGTATTGGGTCAATACCAAGAGTGCTTATATTACCGAGCGAGGCAATGCCCGCGTGGGGTTAGCAGGCTCTTCGTATAATTTGAATGTCGATATCACGGGCACGTCTCGTTTTGAGGGCCAATATTTGCATGCTTGCAATGCTTATGTGAGAACACGCAATTCGTCGCATGCGAATGTGGAATCCGATGGGAAAATTTTTGCAGCAGCGTCTGATAACAGCAGTATTTATATTTTTGGCTCACCGAACAATGTGTCTCGGTTCATGGCAAACGCTGGAACGGTGTTGCCGGTTTGGAATGATGATACGAGCATGCCGACACAGACGACTTGGACGCGGGGTTATAAATAAGTCAAGGCTTAAGACAGGGGCTGTCATCCTGAGTGCTTTTCGCTCCGAAGGATCTCCCGCAAATTTCTGATGTTTAGTTAAAAGTCCTGTAGGTTGGGTTGAGCGCCAGCGAAACCCAACGTTTTCGTGCATTCATCCATTGTTGGGTTTCGCTGACGCTCAACCCAACCTACAGAGCTTCATCCGCGAGCTCCTTCCACCCTTGTGGGGGAAGGAAATCACAGATGAAGTCACATTGAATTACGCAACAACGTCCTTTGGAAAAAGGGGATTTTTATAAAAAACAACATTTTCGATGCTTAACCTTTGAGAGGTTAGGACGCTCCTGATGACAATAAAACGTTATAGCTTTTCTAAAACCCCTACCTGCGTCCCCGTTAACGCCATATTCAAAGACGTTCCCACTTGGCCAATCAAGCTCTTCAATAACGGTTGTTGTTTGCTGTAATCCTTGTATGCAGCCGAATGAAATTCATTTCGCAGCACATCGGATAAATTACCTAATTGATCGACCAAGCCCATTTTCACAGCCGTTTGACCCGACCAAAAATCGCCGGAAAATAAATTCGGATCAGCATGCAACTTACCTTGACGTCCTTGTTGTACCACTTGGATAAAATTCCCGTGGATTTCGCCAATGACTTGGCGGATTTTCAACACGTCTTCCTGGTTTTGCGGTAAAAACTCATCCAATCGATCTTTGTTCGCACCTGCTGCATACACACGCCGCTCAACGCCTAATTTTTTGATCAAATCTGGGAAACCAAATTCTTTCATAATGACACCAATGGAACCCGTGATCGAACTCGGATTGACGTAAATTTTATCGGCAGCCACCGCAACAAAATAAGCACCGGATGCCATCATGTCTTCGCCCACCACAATCACTGGCTTGTGATATTTCTTTTTCATTTCAATAATCGCATCATGAATAATCGACGCTTGCACCGGCGTGCCACCGCCTGAATTAATATCCAACACCACCCCTTTCGCCTCTTTATCCGCAAATGCATCATGCAAAATCGGTAAAACGGTTTCAGCCGAAAAATCTGCGCCCGGGGCAATTTCACCATTTAATCGAATCAACGCCACATAACCCGACCCCTCTCCTTCAGAAACAACCGGCACACTCATTTGAGAAAAAATCATCAAGACGAAAAAAACGATCAGAGCAAAAACCAGGAAAAATCGAAAATTGCGCCAACGGCGATCACTGCGACGCTCTTTCACCAACTCTTGCAACAACGCCGCGGTGACATTTTGTGGATCTGTTGAATTATTTGACTGCATTGTTTAAACACCTATAATTATGGAATCATGACCAAGGAACGGTAGTGACATGCGAATCGCACAATTTACCTTGTTTAGCCTCATTTTCGCAAGTGGCATCGCGCATGCCGAAATGATTTTTAATTTGCCAGAAGGTGTCTCCCCCATCAGTCGGGATATTTATTGGCTGCATATGCTGATTTTTTGGGTATGCGTTGCGATCGGTGTTCTCGTTTTCAGCGTTATTTTCTATTCCATTGTCTATCACCGTAAATCACGCGGCGCGAAAGCAGCGAAATTTCACGAAAAATTTTGGCTTGAAATCACTTGGACGCTGATTCCTTTTCTTATTTTAGTTGCGCTCGCCATCCCCTCAACACGCGTCTTAATTCAAATGCATGATGAATCGCAGGCTGACTTGACCATTAAAGTAACGGGGTATCAATGGAAATGGCATTACGATTATCTGGAAAAGAATTTTGGTTTTTTCAGTAATCTGTCGACACCTTATAACCAACTGCACGGTAATGCACCGAAAGATGAATTTTATCTGCGTGAAGTAGACCATCCATTAGTGTTACCAATTCACCAAAAAATTCGGTTTTTAATTACATCAAACGATGTCATCCACGGTTGGTGGGTGCCGGAATTGGGCGTGAAACATGATGCGATTCCCGGATTTATTTATGAAATATGGACGCGTATTAATCGACCTGGCATCTATCGCGGACAATGTTCTAAATTGTGCGGCTTAAATCACGGCTACATGCCCATTGTCGTCATTGCACTCAGTGAAACGGATTTTAATAATTGGGTGTTGCAACAACAAGGAAAAGCGCCTGCGCCGACTCCCGCAACTCCCATGACAAATGCTGTAGCAATCCCGAACGCGACACCCGCAAAACCACAAACAACGCCGACCACTGCCGCACCCGGAAAAAAACTTACGAAAGATGAATTAATGCAAGAAGGTGAACAAGTTTTTCTTGGCACCTGTGCAGCGTGCCACAAGCCGGATGGGACGGGATCGCCGCCGGTGTTTCCTGCGTTAAAAGGCGATAAAGTTGCGACAGGCCCGATTCCAGAACACATCAATACGGTCTTAAATGGTCACCCAGGCACTGCGATGCAAGCATTTCGCGATCAATTCAGTGATCAGGATTTAGCAGCGGTGATTACCTATGAGCGCAACGCATTTGGCAATAACACGGGGGATGTCATTCAGCCGGATGACATTACCGCGGCGAAGAATGCAAAAAAACCTTCTTAAAAGGAAATCGTAATGAAACATGCAACAACGCATGACGCCCATCCGAAAGGACTTTCACGTTGGCTTTTTACCACCAACCATAAAGACATTGGTACATTGTATTTGTGTTTTAGTGGCGTGATGTTTTTTATCGGTGGCATGATGGCAGAACTCATTCGCTTGCAATTATTAAAACCCGGAATGAATTTATTTGATCCCAATTTCTATAATCAATTGGTTACTCTGCACGGTTTGATTATGATTTTTGGTGTCATCATGCCTGCGTTTGTCGGATTAGCGAATTGGATGATTCCCTTAATGATTGGCGCACCGGATATGGCATTGCCGCGCTTAAATAATTGGAGTTTTTGGATTTTGCCGTTTGCCTTTACCATTTTGCTCAGCACTTTATTTTTAGCAGGCGGCGGGCCCAATTTTGGCTGGACGATGTATGCACCGCTTTCAACGTTGTATGGTCCACCGAGTACCGATTTTTTAATTGTCTCGATTCACTTGATGGGGCTCTCATCGATCATGGGTGCCATTAACATCATGACAACGATTTTAAATTTGCGCGCGCCGAATTTAACGATGATGAAATTACCTCTCTTTGTTTGGACATGGTTAATCACTTCGTTTTTATTAATTGTCGCAATGCCTGTTCTAGCGGGTACGGTAACCATGATGCTGTTTGATCGGCATTTTGGCACCAGTTTTTTTAATGCGGCCGGTGGTGGCGATCCGGTCCTCTATCAACATGTGTTTTGGTTTTTTGCTCATCCTGAAGTGTATATTATGATTTTGCCGGGATTTGGTATTATTTCAGAAATCATTCCAACCTTTAGTCGCAAAAAATTATTTGGTTACAAATTTATGGTGCTGGCGACTGCGGCCATTGCATTATTATCGTTTATGGTTTGGGCGCATCATATGTTTACATCGGGATTAGCGCTGGGTGCGCAATTATTTTTTATGTATGCCACGATGTTGATTGCGGTACCCACTGGCATCAAAGTTTTTAATTGGGTTGCCACAATTTTTCGCGGCTCTCTTTCGTTTGAAACACCAATGTTATTTGCGATTGCGTTTGTGATTTTATTTACGATCGGTGGATTGTCTGGATTGATGCTGGCAATTGTTCCCGCGGATTATCAATATCACTGATACGTATTTTGTGGTCGCACATTTTCATTATGTTTTAGTCACTGGCGCGCTTTTCACTATTTTTGCGGGCATTTATTTTTGGCTGCCGAAATGGACGGGGCATTACTACAATGAGGCATTAGGGAAATTGCATTTTTGGTTAACGGTGATCTCGGTCAATGTTACTTTTTTTCCGATGCATTTTTTAGGGTTGGCCGGTATGCCGCGTCGCATTCCTGATTATGCGTTGCAATATACTGACTTTAATCAGATGGCAAGCATCGGTGCATTTGTGTTGGGATTCGCGCAATTAATTTTTCTCTATAATATTATTATCACGGTCCGCGGTGGGAAAAAAGCGAGTGCTCGCGTTTGGGAAGGGGCGCATGGATTAGAGTGGACTGTTGAGTCGCCTCCGCCGTATCACACTTTTCAAACAGCGCCTGATATATCATAACGGAGTGACCGCATGGCTAATTTTCAAGGGAAAAAAATCATTCTGATAACCACTTGCCTGGCACTGCTGATGTTTGGTTTCAGTTTTGCGTTATCACCGTTGTATCGTCTGGTCTGTAAAAAAACCGGATTAAATGGTGGAATCAATGTTGCCGAAATTCAAACGAGTGACACAGGATCTCTGGTTCACACTGAGCCGGTACTCGTGCAATTTATTGCGGTGAATAATGCAAGCTTGCCTTGGGAATTTTATTCACGCACGAATGAAATTGCCGTGCTGCCTGAGCAAATTACGAAAATTATTTTTCACGTTAAAAATAATTCGCCAACTATCATGACAGTGCAAGCTGTTCCGAGTTTCTCGCCCGCAGTGGCCGCGCAATATTTTCATAAAATTGAGTGCTTTTGCTTTACTCAGCAAACATTAAAGCCCGGGGAAGAAAAAGATATGCCGGTGGTGTTTCGTGTTGATAAGCAATTACCGATTGAGTTGCATACGATCACGTTGGCTTATACGTTGTTTGAAGTGAGAAAGAATATGGATTGAATTCGAGATATTATTTTTATACAAATCCCCCTTGTTCCCCCTTTTTCAAAGTGGGAGACCTGCTAAGCAACTTTCGCTGTTAAAATACAAAGCGGCTTAGCAGGTCTCCCACTTTGAAAAGGGGAACAAGGGGCAATGGCACTAGCTTAAGAACTGTCGTCCCGGAATTTAGTAGCTCTTAACGAGCGCCTTTTGCTCGTTTAGAGCTACTTAATGTCCGGGATCCATCTTCAATTTATCGCCCTCTTGCTTTTAACTTATATGCTTTAAGCAAAATGGATCCCGGACATTAACTGGCGCTAAATTCGCAAAAAGCGCTCATTAAGCGCCAGTAAATTCCGGGACGACAGTTCTTAAGCTAGTGCCATTGGGAACAAGGGGGATTTATATAAAAAGCAACATTAGCCCACTGTTAAAGGAATGAAAATGAAAATGAAAAAAAACAAACCTTATTTTTTACCCGCACCCAGCCATTGGCCTATACTCGGTTCCATCAGCTTATTTTTCATCTTAACCGGCATCATCAATGTGATTCATGATCATTGGTATGGCCATTATTTTGTAATGGGCGGTGCGATTTTACTGATATATATGTTATTTGGTTGGTTTCATGCGGTGATCACTGAGAGCCTGCACGGCTTGCATAATCCACAACTGGATCGCAGTTATCGCTGGGGCATGGTGTGGTTTATTGTCTCTGAGATCGCTTTTTTTGGTATTTTTTTTGGCGCATTATTTTATGTTCGCATTTATGCCGTGCCGCTACTCGGCGGACTGATCGGTGAAAAAGAAACTCACACGCTGCTTTGGCCGCAATTTCAAGCACTCTGGCCGCTATTAAAAAACCCTAACCCTTCTTTATTTACAGGCCCCAAAAATGTCATCGCCCCCTGGGGCATTCCTGCTCTCAATACTCTTTTATTGCTCAGCAGTGCAGTCTGTATTACCTGGGCACATTGGGGATTGCAAACCAACCGCCGTCTGCAAATGATAGGTGGCGTCTGTTTAACAATTTTATTGGGCGTGATTTTCTTATGCTGCCAAGCCTTCGAATATTCAGAAAGCTACCAGCAATTAGGTTTAACCTTAGGCAGCGGCATCTATGGCACTACTTTTTTTATGCTAACCGGTTTTCACGCGGTGCATGTCACATTGGGCTTAACCATGTTGACAGTGATATTAATCCGTTGTTTAAAAGGACATTTTAAACCCCATCATCACTTTGCCTTTGCCGCCGTCTCATGGTATTGGCATTTTGTCGATGTAGTATGGTTATTTTTGTTTGTTTTTGTTTATTGGTTATAATAGGCTTTCTCAACTATTATTGGTAAGAAGAAGACTGACCTATGCCTTGGTTAATTAACCCGACTCAATTAGATAAGTTTCGCAAAAGCCAAAAATCCGTGGTGATCTTAGATACCAGTTGGCATTTACCTGCCGCTGCGCGCGATGCAAAAAAAGAATTTGCTGAGAAACATATTATTGATGCACAATTTCTCGATTTAAATTTATTTCATGATCCGAATCATGCTGTCCCCAATATGTTAATTCAGGATGAAACACTCATCAGTGAAAAATTAAGTGCATTAGGGATTCGAGATGATTACAAAATTATTTTTTACGACAACAGTGATCTGCACACCGCTTGTCGAGCATTTTGGATGTTTCGCATTTTTGGACACAATCCGCATCAACTTTATATATTAGACGGTGGCTTGGCTGCATGGGAAAAATACGGCGGCAAAACTGAAGCCGGTGATGTGAATGTCTCTCCTAAGCAATATCAAGCCGCCGTCAAACCCGAATACATTCGCACATTGGCACAAATGAAAATGAATTGTGTCCACCCCAGCGAGCAAGTGATTGACGTGCGACATCCCTTGCGCTTTGCTGGCGGCAAAGATCCCCGCCCGGGAACTCGACCTGGCCATCTTCCAGGGAGCTTTTGTTTTCCTTACACGAATTTTTTTGATGCCGAGGGAAAGTTTTTTCCGTTTGAAAAAATTCGTCGTTCACTCACTGAAATTGGCGTTGAATTGTCAGCACCGATTGTCAGTACTTGTGGCTCTGGCATGACTGCACCGATTTTGAATGTCGTGTTGGACTTGGCAAATTTTGCTGAGAATAATGCGCTGTATGATGGTTCTTGGTCGGAGTGGGGCGCTGAGGCGCTTTATGCGGGGGAAAGCAGTTTGGCAGAGAGACCGGTTAAGACGAGTCTTGATGTTTGCTAAATTTTAAACATTACTTGAGAATTTATTTTTATATAAATTGTTTTTATATAAATCCCCCTTGTTCCCAATGGCACTAGCTTAAGAACTGTCGTCCCGGAATTTACTGGCGCTTAATGAGCGCTTTTTGCGAATTTAGCGCCAGTTAATGTCCGGGATCCATTTTGCTTAAAGCATATAAGTTAAAAGCAAGAGGGCGATAAATTGAAGATGGATCCCGGACATTAAGTAGCTCTAAACGAGCAAAAGGCGCTCGTTAAGAGCTACTAAATTCCGGGACGACAGTTCTTAAGCTAGTGCCATTGGGAACAAGGGGGATTTGTATATAATAATTTGTCTAAAAACAATTATCGAAGCGCCTCCCCCATCTTCGTCAAATATCGATCCAGATCGCGTAAGCAATAAATAAATTCTGCAAAATAAATATAATCTTCACGTAAATCCAATAACTCAATACTATTCGGCGCCAATAGATAAAATTGTTTTTCTAATGCATTAATTTCTTCTTCAAAAGGGCGTACTTCATGCGTGAGGGGTTGCAGAGCTAATGCTTGCCGTAATGCAGCGAAAAAACCATCGATTTGGGCGGCACACTTTTGCAACGTTTCTTCTGTTACTTCTAACAAGTCGCTTTCGAATGCATGGCGCGCTAAATAATGTAATGTGAATAATACTTCTGCCACTTGCTCGACTTTAATGAAAAAAAATTGGTAACCTTTTTGCAATCCGACATCAAAGCCTCTTTTTGTTACCCAGTCAGGGAATGCTAAAATAGATTTCTCTAAGGCTGCGTTGTTTTGCAATGCCGATTTTTTCTGAATGCACTCCAATATGTTTTTTAAATAATTTTGATAGACCCATAAAATTGGCAGCAGCGCTTGACGAAATTCAATGTCAGCTTTGCGTGGGAAAATAAAAAGATTCGCTGCAATGCCGATAGCAGTACCTATCAAAACATTTTGCAACGTGATAGATAGAAATGTCGCGGAGTGAGCAAACCAAGTCGCGAGCAACACCAGTACAATAAGTTGCAAGCATTTTTTCATTCCTTGATACAAGGCATTGCCTATGGAGGTTTGCATCACATACAGTGCGGAGAGTGCAATGAGGCAATGATCATGCTTGTCCCATACCATGGCAACACTTGATGAAATGAGAGCAGCTAGCGCCATGCTGATGGCATAGCGGAATTTGTTGTTGGTTACAGTTACAAACATATGCAGTTAACTCCTAGTGTTACCATTAAACACCTATGCAACGCCTGCAAATCTCGCAAAAATAAAATCAACACCAGTGGATCAATCGTTATGACTTGCAAAGCCGATTGACTCACTTCTTCAAACCCAAGAATAGCGGTTTGCAAATTCACTAAATCAAATGACTTTCCAATCGCAAGCGCCAGAAAAATTTGTTTCAAACTCGCCAACAGCAAACGAAACTCCTGTTCGCCGATTTCAAACGAATCATGGTTATTGATGCGAGACTTCAACTGATTGAGCGAGGATAAAATTTCAATAAGCTGTTCAAACATTTCTAGCTCGTCTTCCGCCAACCAACGACGCGCTCTTTGCATCGCTTGCATAACAGCTGCACGTGCTTCATGTAATTTTTTTTCGTAAACCTCTCGATAAGCAGGATAATCACGCTTGAGATAAATTATAAAAATAACTTCTTGTAATTTATTGAGCGAATGAAATAACGTCGCGCGTATTCTTTTAGTGAACCAATTTCGAATTATCATTTTTTCCGCTTATTTTTTAGCATGTGCCAATAAGATTTTTTTAACAGATACATGAAAACAAATAAAATAATTAAAAACCCTATTATCCAGCGGCCCAATTTTACTTGTTGCTCATGAAAAGGCTCAGCCGCATAAGCAAGAAAATCTACGACATCCCGCATCGTTTGATCAAATTGCTCAGACGTCATCGTGCCTTGTTTCTGCAACGTTAATAAATCAAACCACTCAAGTTGATTACCTAACATGGATAAACTGGGTAAGTTACCACTGTAAAGTTGCGGCCCTTGAAACGCCATGATAATACCCGGCATTGCCGTATTGGGAACCAATAAATTATTCACACCGCTCGGACGCGATGTATCCACATAAAAACTGTGTAAATAGGTATAAACCCAATCCGCTCCTCTGGCATCCACCTCAAGCGATAAATCCGGCGGCGTTATGCCATTCGGCCAGCTCTTCACATTCACTGGCATTTTATCATAGAGCACACCGGACTCTTCTGCCAATTTGTTGTAGCGTAAATAAACGGCTGTATGACACGCCATGCAAACAGATGCAAAAAATTTTGCACCGCGTTTAACAGAGTTGATATCCTCTAAATTAATTTGCGCACTGTCTAATTGCAGCGCAACTTCCTCAGCATGCAATGACGTGCTACAAAAAAATACCGCGAGGAATAGCCATAGATATTTTTTCATTCTGTCACTCGCTCCGGCACACGCTTCGTTTTTTCATACGCCGTATAAAAAGGCATACTTAAGAAAAATAAAAAATACCCGACCGCAAAAATTTGCGCCAAGAAAGAATGCACCGGTGTCACCGGCGCAATACCCAAATAACCCAACCCAATAAAGCAAATCAAAAACACCGTGATCGCAATTTTTGAAAAAATGCCTTTGTAACGAATGGAGCGCACAGGACTGCGATCCAACCAAGGCAAGACAAACATGAAACCAATTGCGCTCGCCATGGCTGACAAGCCTAAAAATTTATTTGGCACAGCGCGTAAAATCGCATAAAACGGCGTCATATACCAAACTGGTGCAATATGTTCTGGCGTTTGTAATGGATTCGCTGGGAGATAATTTTCAGGTTCCAAAAATAAGCCGCCAAATTTCGGCAAATAAAAAACAATCGTGAAATAAATAATTAAAAATACCACCACCCCCACTAAATCTTTGACCGTGTAATAAGGATGAAATGGAATGCCGTCGACTGGATGGCCTTGCTTATCTTTGTTGTGCTTGATATCAATCCCGTCTGGATTATTGGAGCCGACATAATGAAGTGCGACCAAGTGCAAGAACACTAACGCAAGCAACACCAGCGGCACCGCAATCACATGCAGAGAAAAAAACCGATGCAATGTGACACCTGAGACATTGTAGTCACCGCGCAACCACACGACGAGAAATTTTCCCGCCCAAGGAATCGCACTGGCAAATGAGGTAATCACTTCCGCACCCCAATAAGACATTTGTCCCCACGGCAGCACATAGCCTGTAAACGCTTCTAACAACAAGGTGATATAAATTAACATCCCAATCAACCAAAGCAATTCCCGCGGCCCTCGATACGAGCCATAAATCAGGGCACGGTACATATGCAAATAAACCACCACAAAAAATGCAGAAGCACCGGTCGTGTGCATAAAGCGCAGCAACCAACCATAATTGACATCGCGCATAATGTGTTGAATGGAAGAAAACGCTTGATCCGCAGTTGGCACATATTCCATGGTCAACCAAATCCCTGTGATAATTTGCAACACTAAAACAAGCAATGAGAATGAACCAAAGTAATACCAAAAATTAAAATTTTTCGGCGCGTAATAACCCGAAAAATGTTTCTCATCAAATTCACGAATGGGAAACCGTTCGTAAAACCATTTCACCAATCGATTTGTTCCGTGTGACATGTTATGTGTCCTCAACGCCTTCTTGATCTTGGCCAATCATGATTTCGGTATCGCTTAAAAACATATAGCGTGGGATTTTCAAATTTAAAGGTGCAGGCACTCCTTTATAAACTCTACCTGCTAAATCATAACGAGAACCGTGACACGGACAATAAAATCCGCCTAACCAATCCGGTGAAATTCCGCCGACATCCGGACGATAATTGGGAATACAGCCGAGGTGCGTACACACACCAATGGCAACAAAAATTTCTGGTTTGATCGAGCGGTATTCATTGCGCGCATAGAACGGTTGTTGATCTTCATTGGAATCGGGATCACGTAACTGGTCTGTTAACTTCGATAAACTTGCTAACATATCCGGTGTGCGACGAATCACCCAAATCGGCTGACTGCGCCAAGACACGGTTAATTGTTGGCGGGGTTGAATGGCACTGATATCAATTTTAATTGGCTCAGCGGCGGCTTCTGTATCTGCGCTAGGCAGCCAGTAAGAAATAAATGGCACCGCACCCGCCGCCAATCCGATCCCGCCAACCGTGGTCGTCGCGCGACGCAGAAAACAGCGGCGCGCCGCATCGATTTCTTCTTTTTTTTCTTTGTGGTCATTCCATTGATCCTATTTCAACGTGTTTAGTCTACCGACAAAAAAACGAGCGAACAATAATCCGACTTCAAACAACAGCCACAACGGTAATGCAACCAATGTTTGTGAAATGACATCCGGGGTGAAAAACATTCCTAATACAAATGCACCGACGATAATATAAGGACGCCATTCTGCTAATTTTTCAGGTGTCAGTATCCGCATCCAAATGAATAATACGGTGATCACCGGCACTTCGAAAATCATGCCAAACAAAAATAATAACTTCACACTGAAATCATAATACTGACCAATGTCTGGAATTAACATGACACTGTGCGGCGCCGCCTTGGTTAAAAAGCTGAAAATCGTAGGGAAAATAATAAAATAAGCAAAAGCAACGCCCAGATAAAACAAAAACGAACTCAAAAAAAGTAATGGCCAAATAAATTTGCGTTCATGACTATACAAAGCAGGTGCGACAAATGACCATACTTGATATAAAAAAACCGGCACAGCCAGAAACAAAGCTGCCGTCCAAGCCAATTGAAAAGGCACTAAAAAAGGGGCAGTCACTTGCGTTGCAATAAAACCTTGCCCGTGTGGTAATTTTTTTAATAATGGCCATGCGAACCAAGTGTAAAGATCATTTGCAAAATAAAATAACACGAAAAAAATAATAGCCAGTGCGGCTAAACAGATCAGCAGTCGTTTACGTAATTCAATTAAGTAATGCAGCATGTGAGTGGGTTGTGCTATCACTGCAACATTTCCTGCTTGATTTTATCGATGGATTGTTTGAAGACTCTGGCCCATTTGCCGAGAGTGCGCGCGACATCGGGTAATTGTTCGGGCTTCAATACCAACAGCGCGACCAATAACACTAATAATATTTCACTTAGACTCATGTGCATGTTTATGGCTCCTTCTTAGTCTCTTCATCCCCTTGCAGACTTTTCCGAAAATTTTTAACTGCCGTGCCTAAATCACCACCCGCTTCACGCAGTCGTTTCGTACCAAATAACACAATAAGAATAAATAAAATAAGCAATAACGAACCAAAACTCATTCCGCGCAACATGGTTATCTCCCTATCGAATGGGGTGTGATCCAGCCTAACGCATAAGCAATAAATAAGAGAAAAAATAAGAGTAACGACAGACCAATCCGCCAAGATAATGCCTTCACCACTTTGATGGAGTCCGATTCGTTGCTTTCGCGGGCTAAATAATAAAGGGCACTGCCAAGGCTATAAAGAATCACAAGCAAGAAAATGACAATAATACTTTTCGCTAACATAAGATGCTTCCTTTTATCTCAATGACGACAGGGACGTAAAAAACCAGTATACTGACCCGCTTTTTAACCTAAGAACTTTAGATTCGTATGATGCCAAAATCCTTTAATATCCTACTTCAATATTGTTGTCCACAACAAACATTATCCCGTTTTATTAGGGTGTTAGCAGAATGCCGCTGGGTCTGGTTTAAAAACTGGGCGATTAAACGGCTAATCCGTAAATATCATGTCGATAAGAGCGAAGCCTTACTGGAAAATTTGGACGACTACCCTACGTTTAACAGTTTTTTTACCCGTCGTTTGAAGCCTGAGCTGCGCCCTATTGCCTCTGGACTAGGCGAAATCGCCAGCCCCGTGGATGGCTGTGTGAGTCAAATGGGTGATATTCGAGGTGATACTATTTTTCAAGCGAAAGGGTTTGATTACAGCGCTGCTCGATTATTGGGTGGCACTGAAGCAGATGCAACGTTATTTGCCAATGGTAAATTCGCAACGCTTTATCTGGCGCCCCGCGACTATCACCGGGTTCATATGCCGTTAACCGGTACGTTAATCAAATCCACTTATATTCCCGGCCAATTATTCTCTGTGAATCAATTGACGGCAGAAGCCGTGCCGAATTTATTTGCCCGGAATGAAAGATTAGTCTGTTACTTTGCCACTGACGCCGGAACCATGGCGGTTATTTTAGTGGGTGCGATGTTAGTCAGCCGGATTAAAACCATGTGGCCGACCACTCATCCGAGAAACAAAATCACGACCGAATTTTATTCGTATCCTATTCAGATAAAACGGGGTGAGGATTTAGGCTATTTTGAAATGGGCTCAACGGTGATTGTTTTATTTGGTCAGGATCAAGTAAATTGGGCTCCTACTTTGCAAGCAAATAGCACTGTCAAAATGGGGCAAGTGATGGGTCGAATGCAAAATGATTAGAAAATAGTTATTTTACCCGAGAGGAAAATTACTTTTATACAAATCCCCCTTGTTCCCCTTTTTCAAAGTGGGAGACCTTCTAAAAAGCTTTCACTGTTAAAACACAGAGCTGCTTAGAAGGTCTCCCACTTTGAAAAGGGGGAACAAGGGGGATTTATATAAAAATAATTTTTCTCTGGTAACACCCAATGACAGCAACCCAGCAAACCTATCTAAAATGAATAAATTGCTTCAACCAGCGATGCAAGGCTGAACCAAAATAAAGACTAGCAATTGCTGTACCAAAAACCATTAAGGCAACATAAACCGGTAACAAACCGGCTGCCAGCACGTGCCAATGACGTGCCCAATGACTCAGGGTTAAGCTTGACCAGACCGAACTTATTGAAATCGGCATGTAGTCCCCGCCTAACACACAGCAGATAATGTAAAGCGCAACAACCAAACAAATGGCTTCCATGACATTGAGAGAATGACGCTTATTCATATTTCGTTTATTAAACACAGTGATATCCAATTTTTAAAATGATTTATTTTTTAAACAACCGCTTCATTATCGCGCAATAATTTGCCGAACAGGCTCCGTTTGCAAACATAATGAAGAGAATAGTTAGCAGAAAACGAGGTTATTCTAAGCTTTTATTCTTAAGAAAAACTTAAAGAGGAATTTGTTTTGTTCTTTAAATTAACTGAGCTTCGATAACAATTTACGTTGGCACAGTGGGGAGTATGCTTTTCGCTGACAAAAATTATAAAAATCCTCCTCAATCTCAATGGCATCAGCTTAAGAACTGTCGTCCCGGAATTTACTGGCGCTTAATGAGCGCTTTTTGCGAATTTAGCGCCAGTTAATGTCCGGGATCCATTTTGCTTAAAGCATATAAGTTAAAAGCAAGAGGGCGATAAATTGAAGATGGATCCCGGACATTAAGTAGCTCTAAACGAGCAAAAGGCGCTCGTTAAGAGCTACTAAATTCCGGGACGACAGTTCTTAAGCTAGTGCCATTGAGATTGAGAAAGATTTCTATAAAATTTTACCCGAACAGAAATTAATGCGAATGTGACTGCGACTGATGTTGTTGCTGTTGTTGCTGTTGCGCTGGATCTTCCACCGACAAACGAATCTTCAAAAACAAATCCAAGGTAGCGCTTAACGCAACAAGTGCTTGAGTCGCTTTATCCATCGTCGCCAAAAGACCTGATATCGCAATCACGCCCTCACGTGACATCTGGCTTTTATCATAACTGAATGCATGCTGCGGAAAGAAAACAGGTGCTCGATGGTTATAAACAGCGGGATCTTTTCTAACTTTTTTCGGCGGTGTTCTGCCACCCATCTCATCCTGCGCAATAATGGCTACGCGATTGCCACTGGTCTGTGCCGTCTTCGTAAATGATTTGGCATAACGCTCTTGCTCAGAACTCTTGGCTAAATTAAAAAAGCCATCAATTGTCATTAATTCTTTAATCTTAGCTTTTACTGCTGGCAGCAAAGGTGATTGCTTCAATAAATAATCATATTTTTGGTTAATCATCTGAAATGCTGTGTCAGACAAAAAGACAATATTATTTCGTCTCACATTTCTTGTATCTTTGAAAACACGACGATACTTGTTCAGCCAAAATTGTAATGAGGTGGCTACTTCAAGCATGTGGTGTCGTTCTTTTTCATCATCGATAAAACGAGCTAAAATGTTTAATCGCGCGATAAAAATTTCGGCTCGCAATTTTATATCTGTTACATGATTAAAATCGGAGCGCAGTAAACCCAATATTTTTTGGTTATCTTGTTGCAAAATTGAATTCGCATAAGCTTTCACTGCAGAAGTAGGCACACTCTTTTCTTTTTGACGCGGATGTCGAAAATGAAAATGATTACCTAAAAAATAAGTCGGGTTCTCTCGAATAAGAGCATCTAACGCTGGATTCGCAACGATTTTTTCATCTTTGACGTGAGTCGCACAACTCATGCGAATTTCTAGTTCAAAACGCGACATAGATAGCTGACGCGCATAGAGTTTTCGCGTCAGAAAAAGCTCCAGTACTTGTAGCAGATGTTGTTCATTATCAACATTTTTCAAGCCCAAACTCCGCTTATCCATCCGCTCAGCAAAGGCCTTCAAGGGCGCAAGACCGTAAAACTTAACAGTTTCCCCTAGAATAGTGTGTACCCAGGCTGCAACATGATCATAGGTTACATTTCCACTGCGAATTCCCATGCGAGCCAGCTCATCTGCAAAATAAGGTGATATTTTTAATAATGCATCATAGTCAAGATTATGATTAAAAGGTTCTAACCCTAAATAAGCCCAAATATGATCTGCTTTTGAGTGCATATCTACATCATAGGGTAATTGCGCTTGTCTTCTTGCTCTTCGCAGTCCACCGCCATAGTCAATACGTCTGAGTCTTTTCAAGACTTCTTGTTTATGCTTCTTATTTTCATCAAGTACTGGCGTCTTACCTGGCGTCTTACCCTCCATCTTATACATCATAATAGGAATTCGGCCATCGTTCGCATTTCCTTTTTCATATTGCTCCATCAAATGAATGGGCTTTTTTGTCACTGGATCAATAATCAGCACATCTTTCTGTATCTTCTTGCCATCCTTTATCTCATCAACTTCAGCTAAAAGATACCCCTTTGAGTTACATTTATAGACGAGTATTTCTCTTCCTTTTTCATCTAAAACAGATTCAACGCCTAAATTCGCAGGATGAGAATCAAAATCGCCGCCCATTGACGGAGCAAAGATAACTTGCGGAAAATCGAGAAAACGACAATCGCCTAGGACAAAATCCTTAAATTTCGGATTTAACTCGCTCTCTTTCATCTCAGGCCCAGCATCTCCACCATTTCTCAAATGCATTTGAGGATTAAACATATGGTGTCTCAGCAACCCAGTACACTCCACCTCTTCATTAAAGTCATGAGGATAGCCAATCATATTGGCGGCGCTAGTAAGAAATGAAGCTTGAGATCGATTAAACCATCCAAGTAGCTTAGGTCTATCTGCAGGCGGCTCTCTACCCTCTGCTTTATAAACAGCCTGATAAAGCTCGTCAAAAGGTTCATAGTAAATAGATTGCGTATAAACATCATCACCGGATTTTAAAAGATCATCTTCTCTCTCATCTGTCATAAGATTAGTAGCAGGATCCACTTTGCCCGCAAAAATATGATTAACGCTGGCGCCACTATTACCGATTAATTGATTTACAAAACGGCTGAGAAAATATTCAATAACATCTTTAGCAGGCGCATCTTGCTTAATCAGCGAACGCTGGGTATGGAATGTTGGTGCTTGGCCATCTGCACCTTCTACGACAAAACACATGAGATATTCACCGCCGAACATGCCCGCTTCATTTGCACCTGTTGTTTTATCTTTAACAAATAAATTATTTGCCACATTTTTGCGTAGAAGATCACGCATTTCTAGCTTGGTTGGATAGCGTGTAAATCTAATTACTTTTTTATCCCAAATGCTGGTTTCTTTGCCCGTATTGCGAATTTCAGCACGGCAAACTTTTTTTGCTGTTTCCTTCCATAAAGCACTATCGACCGGATTATTTAAAAACATTACATAATGGCGTTCCAATTCTTCTGTGAGTGCTTTTTTTAATTTGTCTCGCAAAGCTTGTAGCGCACGCAGTGCTTTCTTCGATTCTTTAACTTTTTTCTCTAGCGTTTTGATGCCTTGTTTTAATCTTTTTAATTTCTTGTCTTCTTGAACTGCACCATCTTGTTTTTGCAGTTTCATTCTGGAAAGGTTAGCTTGGGTTCTTTGCCTTTGCAATTTCAAGTTTGCAAGCTTAGATTCTGATGCTTGCAGCTTAAGCTCTTCACCTTGGAGTTTTCGCCATTCTTGTCGTTTTAATTCTAAACTTGTAATCTCGCTTTCATCTCTGCCAAGTAATCTTAGATTAGCAACTGCATACTCCACTTGCTTCTCTACACGAGCATTGCGGACAATTTGATGAATCATTTTTTTTGCCGCAGTTTGACCCTGATGACTGCCCTTCTCATCATGCGACAAATGATCTTCTACAATTTTTGCTAAGGTAGTAGATGTGTTGGGGTTCTTCGATTTTTCTGTTTCCACATCTTCAATGTGGCGCATATAACGTAAATGCATAATTTAAAACCTGCTTATTTGTTTCAATGAGTGTTTCGTTTTCTATTTTAAATTATATCTGATTTCTCAGTAAAATGTTGCAGTTAGATGCTAAAAAAGACAGCCTTGATTTAAGAGTTTCTTAAGATAATAGGTATATGATAGGCCCATAAAAATAACGTATTTATTCGCTAACTGCCGGATAAATTGGCTCTTACTACTAATTTTAGGGTGATTCAACTATGAAATCAGGATCCCGCTCAACACAATCTGACAAAAACTCGACTGAGTCTTCCGACCTTGTGCTTAGTCAACCTAACGCATCAGAAGATTATAAAGCGGCTAATAAAGATCGTGTTAGCAATCTCTTGGGTCATCCCGAAATGGCATTTTTACGCAATATTCCTGAGAGTACTCCTTTCCGAAAAAATATAGCTGCTTTCGTTGAACATATTACCGAAGCCGATTCTGATTTATATGTTATGTTATCGCCCAACCAAAAAAATGATCTTGATCTGATTCCAAGAGAGAAAATATTGGCAACAAAAAGTATTGTTGAACTTTATCTTTCTTTAAATGAAAAAGAGTTTGAATCTCTGCACGCTGTTATCAATGAGCTTCTTAAAGCTTATTTCGCGACAGACATTAGCATGCGCCAAGAAGTTCTTATTAAAAATAAATTTGCTAGAATTCTTGAGTTGCAAGCGATCATTGATTTTTGTCAGACCGAAAATAGTGATGTGATGATTCATTTTTATAAAACATTAATGACTCGACATCTTGCTATTATTTCTGCCGCCAATGAAGTTGACACTCAAAGTACGGCGTTGCTTATAACACAGATTACAAAGTATAAACAATCGGTAGAAAAACTCATGACTCAGTCTGCTCAGCACGTAGCTCCCGTGCTTAACCAGCCAGAGTCTGCTAAGAAAAAAGATCAAATACTTGGACAACTACGTTCATCTGTCTCAGAATATGTGTCTGCGATAGAAAACAATAGTGATTTATTAAGCACAGAAAACACATTAACCGATCAAACAGAACTTCCGCAAGAAGCGAAAGAAAACGATGAAGGTGCTTTTCGTCCTGATGGTCATCCAGTCAACCACTCGATGACGCCGATAAGAACATCCTCTGTTGCAACAACGAAGCATTTGCAAGCAGAAACAGACGCGCCATTAAATATTCAAGCTGCAGCTTCTGCAACGCCGCCACCTAGCCGGAAAAATGTTGGTAACTCCCACAAAGAGATTGAGATGCTTCCATCTGCCGATGAACTACCGCCTTCTGCACCTCCAACACCTGCTCGTGGAGATATTGTATTATCTAACACGCCCTCTTTTTCTTTTGACGGAGAAGAGAAAGCACCTGATTCAAACAAGCAGACTAGCACTTCATCTCCTCGCGCGAGCAGGGATGCTGAGCAGCCTCTGATTGCGGCAAAACCACAAACTGTATCAGCTCCAAGATCCCTTGGACAACGATTGAGAGATTGCTGGATATCATTCATAAATTTATTACGCTGCTGCTTACCCTGTTGCGGCGCTGACAATGATGAGCCTACTTATTCAAGTGCTGCAAACAACGTGGATAACGATTTACCTTCTCATTCCAAACAAGCTAAGGGTGGATCAGGCAATGGCAGCTATGATAATTTTAAAAAACGTAGGCTACTAGATCCTCATCATCGCAATATTAGACGGGACTTATCAGATGAATTCGATAAAGCTGCTAGTTGTCATTCAGCAAGCCAGGTATCTGTAGCGTCAGAACAGAGCCACGACCGTCAGGGAGTGTCACGCATCCTGAATCAATATAGGCGAAAATAAAATCATCGGCGATCGCTCCCTGACGGTCGCGGCTCAGATCAAAACATTCCTAGCAACTAACCGCTTCCAAACAGAGCCGCGACCGTCAGGGAGCGTCACGTATCTTGAATTAACACGGGCGAAAATTAAATCATCGGCGATCGCTCCCTGACGGTCGCGGCTCAGATCAAAACATTCCTTGCAATGACAAACATTATTTTTCCGTCGCTGCCACCAAATTAGTTTTGTCAAATCGCGCAATACCTTGGAGAATTTCTTGTTTGGCCGCATCAACAGATGCCCAACCATCGACTTTCACCCACTTGCCCGCTTCCAAATCTTTGTAGTGTTTAAAGAAGTGCTCAACCGTCGCTAAAAAATCTTTGCCTAAATCTTCAGGATCCTTCACATCTTTATAACGCGGCGTTAATTTATCAACAGGCACCGCTAATATTTTTGCATCAAAGCCAGATTCATCCGTCATGCGTAACATGCCAATCGGACGGCAACGAATAACCACACCCGGTAATAAAGGAAACGGTGCAACGACCAACACATCAACAGGATCACCGTCTTCGGACAACGTGTGAGGAACAAACCCATAATCACAAGGATATTGCATACTGGTCGCGACAAAACGATCAACCATCATCAAGCCGCTTAATTTATCAAATTCATATTTGATTGGATCACCGCGCGAGGTAATTTCAATCACAACATTAATATCATCTGGCACGGAACGACCAGCATCAACATGTTCTAAACTCATAATTTTTCCTTTAATAAATTAACTTTGACTTAAATTAAATTCTGAACACGCAGGACAAGTTGCTTTGCTAACATCATTCAGCACAGTTTGCATTGGCTGAGTAATCGGCCCTTGGCAAACATGACATTGTATCGTGCCACTCGCTTGTAATTGATGATTCACCGCGATACGTTGATCGAAGACAAAACATTCATCTTGGAAATGCTCTCCACCCACTTCGGCAAAATAATTTAAAATGCCGCCTTGCAATTGAAACACTTTCTGATAACCCGCATTCAACATCACCCAAGCCGCTTTTTCACAACGAATACCACCGGTGCAAAACATCACAATCGGTTTATCTTTTGGCACCTGCTGCGCCGCCTCAGGAAATTGACTAAAATCTTCAATCTGCAAATTGACCGCTTTTTTAAAAGTGCCAAATTGCACTTCGTAATCGTTGCGCGTATCCAATACGGTGATATCACGCTCTTCATCTAACCACTGCTTAAATTCTGCGGGGGTAATGCTAGGCGCTGCTTCGAATTCGGGTTTGATGTCGGGTTGCTTTAACGTAATGATTTCTTTTTTAATCTTAACGCGCATATGCTTAAACGGTTGACTGGCTGAAAAACTTTGCCGAAAAGTCATCTCCGCAAAGCGAATGTCACGCAAGAGAATTGTTTTAAATGCTTCAATCGCTTCGCGCGTTCCCGCCAAATTTAAATTAATCCCTTCTTCACCCAAGAGGACAGTCCCTTTCAATTGCAAATCCGTTACCGTCGCCAATAAATGGGAACGCAGTGCCGCTAACGCTGTTAGCGTAATAAACTTATAACCCGCGATGTTCAATATGTGTGTCATATAGGCTAAAAATAAGCTAAAAAAACGACTGCCACTGTACTCGAGAAGCCCGTCTAGGTCAATATAACTGGAAAAAATACTGCCAACCCATTAAACTATGGCGTTTTTGGATGGGAGTTCGGATGGCGTGTTTATTTTGCAAAATTGCAAGTGGAGAAATCCCAGCAAACATTGTGTATCGTGATGAGTTAGTCGTCGCATTCGATGATATTAATCCTCAAGCCCCGCAACACAAATTAATTATTCCATTGAAACATATACCTACTCTCAATGACTTATCGCCTGATGATAATGCGCTAGTGGGTCATATCGCCCAAACTGCAAAAAAATTAGCGCAAGAGTTACATATCGCTGACCAAGGCTATCGTCTGGTCATGAATTGTAATAGTGGCGCAGGTCAAACCGTATTTCATATTCACGCTCATTTGTTAGGCGGACGTCAAATGGCGTGGCCACCGGGGTAAACCATGGAACAACATTTTAGAAAAATTATTGAAGTGGTCGGTGAAGATTTGAGCCGTGATGGTTTGAAAAACACACCCCAACGTGCCGCCAAAGCGTTTGAATTTTTGACTCAAGGCTATCATCAATCGTTAGATAACATTGTCAATGGCGCGTTATTTGAGTCTGACAATGATGAAATGATTATTGTGAAAGACATTGAGCTTTACTCATTGTGTGAGCATCATTTATTACCCTTTATCGGGAAATGCCATGTTGCGTATTTACCCAAAGGCAAGATTATTGGCTTATCTAAAATAGCCCGCATTGTGGATATGTTTGCAAGGCGGTTGCAAGTCCAAGAAAAATTAACCAAACAAATTGCTGAAACAATGAGTGAAATTACGAAAGGTTCAGGCGTCGGTGTAATTATCGAGGCAAAGCATTTGTGTATGATGATGCGCGGAGTTGAAAAGCAAAATTCGATTATGACAACGTCGGTGATGCTGGGAGCGTTTCGTAAAGACCGCAGGACGCGTGCAGAGTTTTTGAGTTTGGTGCATAAGAGTCAGTTGTGATTTTTTTGATGGATGGTGTTTTTTATACCCCTCCCTTGATCCCAATGGATCTACGCAAATGCCACCCATGCGTCGTCCTGAAAAATATGACGTCAACGTATTTTAGCCGTAGCGACGGTACTCGCACGGAATATTTATTCAGGATCCACTTGAGTATCATCGATCCCTATAAATTCAGGAATGCGTTCTTCGTTCGTGGATCCTGAATAAATCTTACGCGCTACTGCGATAACTGCGGTCAAATAATTTGGGCGTAAGATTTTTCAGGACGACGCATGGGTGGAATTTGCGTCGATCCGTCAGGAGCAAGGGGGATTTTTATAAAAAAAACACGCATTCTCAAGAAGAAAATTTGTGTAGATGCTTTTGATGCTTTTGATGCTTTTGATGCTTTTGATGCTTTTAGCTAGCATGACACAGCCGTTTAAACTTCAGCGAAAAATTGCATCCTGACGATGGCAATTTTTCGCTGAAAAAAAGAATCTAAGCAACTGATTCCACATCTTTCATGCTTAATCGAATACGACCTTGTTTGTCAACTTCCAATACTTTCACTTTGACAACTTGTCCTTCCGCTAGCTTATCAGTGACTTTTTCAACGCGTTCTTTGCAAATTTGTGAAATATGCACCAAGCCTTGTTTGCCCGGCAAGAATACTCACAAATGCGCCAAAATCAGCTAATTTCACCACGGTGCCTTCATAAATTTCGCCGATTTGTACATCCGCTGTTAAGCGTTCAATGCGACGAATGGCTTCTTCGCACGCGGCTAAATCAGCTGCCGCCACGTTCACTTGGCCATCATCGGTAATATCAATGACGGTACCCGTTTCTTCTGTTAATGCACGGATAGTGACACCGCCTTTACCAATCACTTCGCGAATCTTGTCGGACCGGAATGGTGATGTTTAAAATGCGAGGTGCATACGCTGACATTTCAGTTCGTGCTGTTTGAATCGTCGGTTCATAATTTCTAAAATGTGAACCCGGCCTGCATGCGCTTGTTCCAGCGCGACTCGCATAATTTCTTCTGTGATACCATCAATCTTGATATCCATTTGCAACGCAGTCACGCCATTGACTGTGCCTGCCACTTTAAAATCCATATCGCCTAAGTGATCTTCGTCGCCTAAAATATCTGTCAACACGGCAAAACGATCACCTTCTTTGACTAAGCCCATTGCAATGCCCGCCACATGTGTACGCATAGGCACACCGGCATCCATCATCGCTAAGCTGCTACCGCACACAGTTGCCATTGAGCTTGAACCATTGGATTCTGTAATTTCAGATACCACACGAATGACATAAGGAAAATCATACGTCGGCAATACCGCTTTCACACCGCGTTTCGCTAAATTTCCATGACCAATTTCGCGACGCTTTGGACTGCCCATGAAACCGACTTCACCCACTGAGTAAGGAGGGAAGTTGTAATGCAGCATAAAGCTATCTTTGCGCTCGCCTTCTAATGCATCAATCACTTGCGAATCACGTTCTGTTCCCAAGGTTGCAACCACAATTGCTTGCGTTTCGCCACGGGTAAATAATGCTGAGCCGTGCGTACGTGGTAACACACCGACTTGAATCGAGATAGGACGGACTGTTTTCGTGTCACGACCATCAATACGCGGTTTGCCTTCTAAGATTTGGCCACGAACAATCGTGCTTTCTAAATGTTTGAAGACATATTTGATCTCGTCTGTTAACGATCTTTCGCCTTCTTTTTCCGCATTCTCTGCTAGCATCGTTTCTAATACACGGCTGCGTGCATCGGCTATTGCATCTTGGCGCGCTTGTTTATCGCGAATTTGATACGCGTTAGCAATTTCTGCTTGGACTAATTCGATCACGCGTTTTTCAATTGCCGCCGCCACTAAAGGTGCTTGCCAATCCCATGCGGGCTTGCCAGCTTCTTCTGCTAATTCGTTAATCGCTTGAATCGCAACTTGCATTTGCTCATGGCCAAATACCACGGCGCCTAACATGATTTGTTCAGACAATTCTTTCGCTTCGGATTCCACCATTAAGACTGCTTTTTCGGTACCGGCGACGACCATGTCTAATTCGGATTCTTCTAACTGCGCAAACGTTGGGTTGAGCAGATACGCGCCGTCTTTATAACCGATGCGCGCAGCGCCCAATGGCCCTAAAAATGGCATACCGGATAACGTCAATGCGGCTGAAGCACCTAACATAGCGGGTACATCGGGATCCACTTCTGGATTCATTGACATGACTGTCGCAATCACTTGGACTTCGAAATTGAATCCTTTGGGGAAGAGTGGACGGACTGGACGATCGATTAACCGGGATGTCAGTGTTTCTTTTTCTGACGGTCTGCTTTCACGCTTAAAATAACCCCCTGGAATTCTGCCTGCTGCATACGTGCGTTCTTGATAATTCACCGTCAAGGGGAAGAAATCACGGTCTTCGTTTCCGCTTTGTTTGCCAACCACGGTCACTAATACGACGGTATCATCCATGCTCACTAGGACAGCAGCGGTCGCTTGTCTTGCAATGACGCCTGTTTCAAGGGTTACGGTATGATTACCATAGCGAAATGTTTTTTTAACTGCAGTCACGGAGTACATCCTAAATTGATTATGGTATTTAAAAAGAAATGCGCCGATCTAATAATCGGCGCTTACATGTTCTTAGCCACGAACATCTAATTTTTCAATGAGTTGTTTATATGATGTTAGATTGGTGCGCTTCAAATAAGTCATTAAACGACGGCGTTGGCTAACTAATTTGGTCAATCCATAACGAGTATGATAGTCGTGTGGGTTTGCTTTCATGTGTTGAGTTAAATATTCAATACGTGCTGTAAGCAAAGCAATTTGCACTTCGGATGAGCCGGTATCACTCTTACCTTGTTGATAAGTTTTAATAATTTGTGCTGTAGCAGCAGTCGTTAACGCCATGGATAAACTCCCAAAAATTTCTAATTCAAATGTTGTATTAATTACCAAGCCGCGTATTGTAGCTGGGAGAAGGCGTTTGGACAAGTACAAAATGGGATAGCCGCCTCGCCCTTGTCGAAATAGATAGATTAGCTTATTCTGCTTAGATTGCTCACTATAAGTGTTGAAGAAAGGTATTCTCAAGATGACCCAGCTTAGCTCAGACTCTACTCGCTCGCATTCATTACAACGTAAATTGAATCCACGCTTATTAAATATGATTGCCATTGGCGGCTCCATTGGTACGGGTATCTTTTTAGCAAGCGGCAGTGCGATTTCAATGGCGGGGCCCGGCGGTACCACATTGGCTTATCTCATTACTGGCATTATGGTTTACTTCCTCATGACCAGTTTAGGTGAAATGGCGGCCTTTATGCCTAACACCGGTTCATTCTATATATATGCAGAAAAATTTGTCGATCCAGCGCTCGGTTATGCGCTCGGTTGGAATTATTGGTACAACTGGGCCATCACAGTTGCTTCCGAAATTTCAGCGGCGACGTTGGTCATGCAATATTGGTTTCCGCATAGCAGTCCTCTGTTATGGAGTATGATATTTTTTAGTTTATTTATCGGTATTAATGCGCTATCCACTCGCAGTTTTGGCGAGACAGAATATTGGCTGTCTTTTATTAAAGTCAGTACCATTATTATTTTCATTGTCACCGGCATGAGTATGATTTTTGGTTTTAATCACCATGATGCCATCGGTTTCAAAAATTGGACGGTGGGTGATGCGCCATTTCATGGCGGTTATTTGGCTGTGTTTAGTGCATTCATGGTGGCAGGGTTTTCTTTTCAAGGCACCGAGTTAATCGGTATTGCGGCGGGTGAAAGTCATGAACCGCATAAGAGCATCCCCAAAGCAATCAAACAAGTTTTTTGGCGCATTTTATTATTTTTTATTTTGTCGATTATGGTGATCAGCCTGCTGATTCCTTACACGTCCTCACAATTAATCAGCTCAGATGTGACGATGAGCCCCTTCACACTTGTTTTTAAACAACTAGGAATCACATTTGCCGCCTCACTGATGAATGCGATTATTCTGACAGCTATCTTATCGGCTGGAAATTCAGGCATGTATGCCGCCACTCGCATGTTATGGTTTTTAGCGCAAAAGAAACATGTGCCTGCTATTTTTGGCAAAGTGAATAAACGAGGCGTACCCTTAGCAGCGCTAATTGCTACGTCTATGGTTGCTGCACTCACTTTTTTGTCATCGCTCTTTGGCAATGGCAAAGTGTATTTTTGGTTGCTCAACGCTTCAAGCTTATCGGGCTTTATTGCATGGCTAGGCATTGCGATCAGTCATTATCGATTTCGTAAAGCGTATCTCAAACAAGGTCGCAGTTTAAAAGAATTACCGTATGTTGCAAAAGGCTATCCTTTTGCACCCTTGCTTGCTTTCGCGCTTTGCTTGATTGTCATTGGCGGACAAAATTTACAAGCGTTTACCGGCGAACATGTTGACTGGTATGGGTTGTTTATTTCTTATATTGGCTTGCCTGTTTTTGTTTGCTTGTGGTTAGGTTACAAATGGATGCATAAAACAAAAATAGTGAAGTTGGCGGATTGTGATTTTGACGCAGTGCCGGAGAATGGCTGATATCAATTGATACTCACTAATCGACGCGGTGCCAGCTTGCCATCTTCGAGGATTTCGCCAATTCCCATGAATCGGCCATCATCTGCAAAGAGTCTCACGAAACCTTCCGTGGATAAATGAGCGATCATCACAGGCTGTCCTGTGCGTAGATAAAAAGTTGCTGAAGAAGATAACTTCACGGGAGGCAAATGCTGCACGGAGGTATCCATCGGCAATAATAATGTTTGCAATGCATCAGCACCTAAGCGTTGATGTAACTCTTCAATTTCTGCCAGGGTGTGCATTTTATTTTGCTGATAAGGCATTACCGCTATCCGGCGTAACGCACTAACAAATCCACCACAACCTAATTTTTCGCCGATTTGTTCGGCCAACGTGCGGATATAAGTGCCTTTGCTGCACTGCACGGTGAGGTTGAGTTTATCGTGCTGCCATTCATTGAGTGTCATTGAATAAATTTTTACGGTTCGCGCTTTTCTTTCTACTTCGATTCCTTTCCGTGCTAATTGATAGAGCGGCTTGCCTTGAAATTTTAACGCGGAATACATGGGAGGGACTTGCTCGATGCATCCAATAAATTGTTGCAAAACAGTCTTTAACAAAGTCTCTGACAATTCTGGAATCGCCTTGGTTTCAATGATGTCACCTTCCGCATCCCCTGTCGCTGTTTTCGCGCCTAAGGTGACTTCAACTTGATAACACTTATCTGAATCCAATAAAAATTGCGAAACCTTGGTCGCTTCACCAAAACAAAGTGGCAACATGCCCGTTGCTAACGGATCTAAACTACCCGTGTGCCCCGCTTTTTTTGCCCCAAACAACCATTTCACTCGTTGCAAAACACCGTTTGATGTCATGTGTAATGGTTTATCAAGCAATAAAATGCCATCAATTTTTTTTGCGTTCGATTTCATAAACTTATTTTTTGAGTGCGTTATTGATCAGAGAAGAAATTCGATTACCACGGACAGTTGAATCATCGTAAATGAATTTTAATTCCGGTGTGACACGTAGCTCAACAGCATTCGCTAATTCATAGCGTAAATATTTTGTTGCATTGTTTAGCGCATCAATTGTTTCTTTGGCTTTCTCTTCTTCTAAAACACTGACATAAACTTTCGCATACGCCAGATCATGTGATACATCAACCCCAGTAATGGTGATCATGCCAAAGCGCAAGTCTTTGGCATTTCGCTGTAAAATTTCAGCTAGGGTTGTTTGGATTAAATCATTTATCCGCTGCGTGCGGTTAAATCGTTTGGCCATTAGAGTGCTCGCTTTACTTCAACTTTTTCGAATACTTCAATTTGGTCGCCCGGTTTAATGTCGTTGTAACTCTTCACGCCAATACCACACTCCATACCATGGCGCACTTCGGATACATCGTCTTTGAAACGACGCAACGATTCCAGCGAACCTTCAAACACCACGATGTTGTCTCTTAGCACGCGGATTGGCAAGTTACGGCGTATAATACCTTCTAACACCATACAACCTGCAATTGCACCAATTTTAGAAGAGCGGAAAACATCACGCACTTCGGCAAGACCGACGATTTTTTCTTGAATTTCAGGTGCCATAAAGCCGCTAATCGCACGCTTCACTTCATTAATGACATCGTAAATAATGCTGTGATAATGCAAATCGACACTTTCATTTTCAATTAATTTACGCGCTTCATTGTTAGCTCGCACGTTGAAACCAATCATAATCGCTTCGGATGCTAAGGCAAGATTGACATCGGATTCATTGATACCACCCACCGCACTCGAGACAATTTTCACTTTGACTTCGGGTGTCGATAATTCAGAAAGCGCTTGGGATAATGCTTCCGCAGAACCCTGGACGTCTGCCTTGAGGACGATATTTAATGTTGTTTCTTGTTTGTCTTCGCCCATGCGTTGCAAAATATTTTCCAGCTTTGCTGCATTTTGCTTGGCTAATTTCACTTCGCGGAATTTACCTTGTCGGAATAAGGCCACTTCACGCGCTCGTCTTTCATCTTCTACCACAAAGAAATCGTCGCCTGCATTGGGTGTACCCGATAACCCTAAAATTTCGACGGGAATCGATGGACCTGCGCTCTCAACTTGTTTGCCATTTTCATCAAACAACGCACGCACTCGACCAAACTCAAAACCCGCTAATACGATATCGCCTTTGGACAACGTACCTTCTTGAATCAGTAAACTCGCCACCGCACCACGCCCTTTATCTAAGCGCGATTCAATGACGACCCCTTTCGCTGGGCTGTCAATACTGGCTTTTAATTCTAAGATTTCCGCTTGAACCAAGATGGAATCCAGCAGTTTATCAATGTTATGGCCTGTTTTTGCTGAAATTGGCACAAACATGGTTTCACCACCCCATTCTTCTGGGATCAAACCATGTTTTGATAATTCATTTTTGACGCGATCGGGATCTGCATCAGGCTTATCCATTTTATTCACAGCGACAATGATAGGCACGCCTGCCGCTTTTGAGTGGTTAATGGCTTCGATGGTCTGTGGCATCGCGCCGTCATCGGCTGCAACGACTAAGATAACAATATCCGTTAGCTTAGCACCGCGTGCTCGCATCGCAGTAAATGCGGCGTGACCGGGCGTATCTAAAAAGGTAATCACACCTTTATCGATTTCAACGTGGTAAGCACCGATATGTTGCGTAATTCCACCGGCTTCCGATGACGCGACTTTGGTGCGACGAATATAATCTAATAAAGATGTTTTACCATGATCCACATGTCCCATAATCGTAACAACCGGCGCACGGGATGTCAGCTCACCTTCCGCTTTTGAATCTTCCATTAACGATTCTTCAAGTGCATGTGAACTAATTAATTTAGCTTTATGCCCCATTTCTGCGACAACCAATGACGCTGTTTCTTGATCAATTACTTGATTGATCGTGACCATCGCGCCCATTTTCATCATCGCTTTGATGACTTCTGCAGCTTTGACTGTCATTTTTTGCGCTAACTCAGCAATCGTAATGGTTTCTGGAATGTTCACTTCGTGAATGATTGGCGCTGTCGGTTTGGTAAACGCTTGTACTTGCATTTGTTGGGCAATTTTGCGCGTTCTTTGATGTCTGCGTGTTCTGCGATGCTCGAGCACTTGCACATCATCTTCGTCTTCCCCTCTGCTTAATACACGGTTAATAGAGACACCGCCTTTACCTATTAAGCTTTCAAATTGACGACCCGGTTGTTCTTTGTTGACACCACCACCACGCACGCGTTTTTTCTTTTTGCCGTTGCGATCAACCTCTTCAGTGTTTTCTGTTTCTTGATGACGCTTGTCTTTGCGCTTAGCAATGTCCGCTGTTTTTTCCACGGCGGCAGGTATTTTCTTCGCATCTGCTGCGGGTGTTTCAGCGGAAAGTCCAGCCTCACTCACCTGCGCCACCATTGACTCAACAGGTGTCTCTGTGGTTTCTGCGATGGCAGATGCAGACATCTCTGGCGTCATGTGCATAGGTTCAGCAGAGGTGGCACCACTTTCTGTCATGCCGGGTGTTGCTTCGACTTGTTGTTCTTCGTCAACATTTGGACGTTTGACGTAGGTTCGTTTCTTGCGAACTTGAACGCTAATCGTTTTTCGAGCGCCTTGTGAATCGGCAACTTTAATTTTACTGGTGCGAGCACGCGTTAAAATAATTTTATCTTTTGTTTCTGTCTTAACGCCGTGATGTTTTTGTAAATGCTGTAATAACTTTTGCTTTTTCTCTTCATTAACAATTTCATCAGGGCCTGAAATTTCGATTTTTGCCTCTTTGAATTGCGCAAGTAACCGGTCTTCTGATATGCCAATATCAGCAGCTAATTGTTTGACTGAAACACCTTTTGTTTTGGTGGGTTTCACAGCGCTCTTGTTATCAGTTGCAGTTTTTGGCATCAAGCCTCCTCTTATCACTCAGCATGATCCGACTCGTCAAACCATGGTTTGCGAGCAGTCATAATAAGTTTTGCAGCAGTTTTTTCATCTATTTCACTACCAATACCCAACAAATCATCGACGGATTGTTCAGCAAGATCTTCGCGGGTGATAATACCATGATTTGCTAATACGTACGCGATATGTCTATCCATGCCTTCCATTTCTAATAAGTCTTCGGCAGGCTCATTACTTCCAATTTGTTGTTCTTCAGCAATTGCCTTGGTTAACAAAGCAGCCTTTGCGCGTTCACGCAATGCTTCCACTAAATCTTCATCAAACCCGTCAATTTCCAGCATTTCTTGTAATGGAACATACGCAATTTCTTCGAGAGAAGAGAATCCTTCTTCTGCCAAGATTTGTGCGATGTCATCATCTATCCCTAATTTGTCTTTAAAAAGTTGCAGAGTGTTTTCTGCTTCCGCTGCCGATTTTGTTTTAGCTTGATCTTCTGTCATGACATTCAACCGCCAGCCCGTTAACTCACCGGCTAATCTGACATTTTGACCGCCGCGACCAATCGCTTGCGACAATTGTTCTTCACGCACGGCGATATCCATGGTGTGTGTATCTTCATCGACAACGATGGAGGCAACTTCCGCCGGTGCCATCGCATTTATGACTAATTGTGCGGGATTATCATCCCACAACACGATATCCACACGCTCGCCGCCCAGTTCACTTGAGACAGCTTGCACTCGCGCACCGCGCATACCGACGCACGCACCGATGGGATCAATTCGACCATCGTTGGTTTTCACAGCAATCTTCGCGCGTGAACCAGGGTCTCTTGCCGCACCTTTGATTTCAATTAATTCTTCGCCAATTTCTGGGACTTCAATTTTGAATAATTCGACTAACATTTCAGGCCGTGTTCGGCTAACAGCCATTTGTGGGCCTTTTAAGTCTGAACGGAGTTCGTGTAAATAAGCACGCACGCGATCATTCACCCGCATGGCTTCATGTGGAATCATTTCTGAGCGAGGCAGCATGGCTTCTGCATTATTGCCTAAATCTAAGATGACAAATTCACGCGTTACTTTCTTAACCACGCCATTCACCAAATGACCCAGTCGCTCTCTGAAAGAGCTGACTAATTGTGCGCGCTCAGCTTCTAATACTTTTTGCACGATGACTTGTTTTGCTTTTTGTGCAGCAATTCGGCCAAACTCGACGTTGTCCATCGGTTCTTCGATGTAGTCACCGACTTTCACAGTGGGGCGACGTTCACGCGCTTCTGTCAGTCGTAAATGCGCGAAACCTTCTTCGTCTTCTAATTCAACAAAATCAGCCTCATCCGCAACGACTAACCAACGACGGGTTGTTAGATATTCGCCTGTTTTTCGGTTGATAGTGACTCTGACATTGATCTCAGAGCCTGCGCGTTTTTTGGTTGCCATTTCCAATGCGGCTTCAATCGCCTGGAAAATAACATCGTTTTCAACGCCTTTTTCATTCGATACCGCTTCTACAACTAACAAAATTTCTTTGCTCATAGCGTCAGCCTCGCCTGATTAATTACCGGTTACTCATTACCTTTTTTCTCTTGCCACAATGTTTCTTCATCGGGCAAGAGGTTCGCTTTATCAATACCCGCAAAAGGTAATGCCACTTCGTTTGTACCGACTAAAATAGAAATATCTGCATTATCCACTTTTTGTAGGATACCTACAAAATTACGCTGTCCGTTCAAAGGACTTGCCATTCTAACTTTAACTGTTTGACCTATAACTTTCGCAAATTGCGCCAATTCAAATAAGGGTCTCTTCAGGCCTGGCGACGATATTTCAAGAGAATACTCTCCTTGAATCGGATCTTCTACGTCAAGCATCGCACTGATTTGATGACTTACTTTGGTGCAATCTGCTAATGTGATTCCTTCGTTTTGATCGATATAAATGCGCAAAACGGATCCTCTTCCTTGATTCGCCAATTCACAACCGACAAACTCATAACCCATGGCGGTCACCAGGGCAGCTAAGCGGTCGCTTAAGGAAGTTTCTACTTTTCTCATCTGCATTACCATATAAAAAATGGGCTTCCGCCCATCGTCTTTTTACCAGAATTCCCGCTAAAAAACGCGGGAACTCCTTCCTTTGTTTATAGACCCCATCGGGCCTTACAAAATAAAAAACCCCATTAGGGGTTTTTTTATTTTTAACTTGTTGGTAGCGGGGGCTGGATTTGAACCAACGACCTTCGGGTTATGAGCCCGACGAGCTACCAGGCTGCTCCACCCCGCAATAAAGTCGCCATTCTATAGAAAAGATTGGCGACATTCAACCTAAGTTAGGTATTTATTTTACCTTACTTAGAAATCTGCTTAATTGCTTCACCCATTTGAGTCGAATCAACTTGGCCTGGGATGAAAACGATCGCAGCGGAAGGTGTTTTAGCAGAGACATCCGATTTCGCGATAAAGAAAGCGGGGGTACCCATTAATTGCAATTGTTGCGCCAATTTGTAATTTGCTTTGATGGCTTTATTCACCGCATCCGATTTCATATCCGCTTTTAATTTCGCAACATCCAATCCAACCGATTGTGCCAGATTGTAAATAAGGTCTTCGGTCAACGGTTCGACTTTTGAGGTCATTAACGCTTGATGAAGCGGCATGTATTTACCTTGGAGTTGTGCCGCTAATGCAGCACGTGAAGCAACATCCGAAACGGGTCCGCGAATAGGGAATTCTTTGTAAACAATTTTCACATCGGAATTATCTTTTAATAACTTGTCGATAACAGGTGTCATTTCAACACAATGTGGGCACTGGTAATCAAAAAATTCGACGACGGTAATTTTACCGCTTGGATTGCCCGCAACGGGATCACTGGTTTGATGGAATAATGCATCCGCATACTGGGGTGAATTATCTTGGGTTTTTTTCATGGTTTGCTTAGCTTGATCCATTTGCTTTTGTTGATACACCTGCAACGCTTGAATGATGACATCTGGATTTTGAACTAAGTAGTCACGCACCACTTCTTGAATTTGTTTTTTTTGGGTTACGTTAAATTCTGCAGCAGAAACACTTGTTGTGATCAAACCAGTAGCAGCAAGCGCAAGAATAATTCGATTAAATTTCACAGCCATTCCCTCCTAGGATTTTGGACAGACAACATTAAAATAGGGGCATGATGATGTCAAGGCGGATTATTTTAATAATTGTTCGATTTGCTCAACGCGCGCCTGATGCACTTTCGCTGGAATATCTTTGCCTGATACTTCTTTTAATAGAGAAGACATATCTACTTGTTTCGCCGCTTGCAAATAACTCAACCACAACGCAACAAAATCTTCGCCTGACGCAATCGCGCACGCTTTGATTATTTTTTTAAACCGTTCTTCACGTCGAAATGCATCCAGTCGTTGCAAAACAGTAACGATTTGCTCAGCAGAAAGTGTTTTAACCTTATGGTATTTCGAAAAACAAGCCGCGGTGAGTAATGCAACATCACGATAATCTGTTGGAATTCGATAACGGACAGCTATCGATTCAATTTGCGCCTCACTTAAATGATGCATCAACACAGCGAAACGAATTTGCGTATCAGAATCAGCAATCATTCTGCTATCGGTGATATGAATTTCAGGAAACAATACAGGCAATGCATCGCAATCCGCCAACACTTGAAAAAAATGCGTCGGATACGCTTCACCTAATGCACGCTCTAACTCTTTCCACACGCGCTCCGGCACCAACGCATCCACTTCACCTAATTTCACCATGTTTTGCATGAGCGCATTGGTTTCTGGCGCCACCGTAAAATCACCAAAGCGTGCAGCAAATCGAGCCACTCGCAAAATCCGTACAGGATCTTCAACAAAAGCAGGAGAAACATGACGTAAGATTTTTTTAGCTAAATCGTGCTGACCCTGATAAGGATCAATCAATTGACCCGCCTCAGATTCCGCCATTGCATTAATGGTTAAATCACGTCTTATTAAATCGTCTTCTAAGGTGACATCGGTGGATGCATCAAACGTAAAACCTTTATAACCCAATCCAACTTTTCGTTCTTTACGAGCCAGCGCATATTCTTCGTGGGTGACAGGATGTAAAAACACAGGAAAGTCTTTGCCGACTTGGCGAAAGCCTTTTTGCAGCATGTCTTTTGCGGTTGCGCCCACGACGACCCAATCCCGTTCTTTAACGGGAAGGCCCAATAATTTATCGCGCACCGCACCACCTACGAGATATATTTTCATAAATTAAGCTACAAAGTTGATTTTTAAAGATGATATCATAGCCTCCATGTCAAAAAACAAATCTTTTCAAAAAGCAGCAAAATTACTCGGCACCGAGCGTGAAGGGTTGCTCATCTCTACGTTTGGAGCGCAAGGCGATATCGAAAATGAAGAGGGGCATATCATTCGTTGCCACATGCGCAAAAATGCCGATCCCGTTGTGACCGGCGATCGCGTATTTTGGTTACCCGAAAAAGATGGCACGGCGACCGTAGTAGGCCATGCGAAACGCTCTTCTTTATTGTTCCGACCAGAGCATGCGAATAAAATAAAATTGATTGCCGCCAATATTGATATCATCATTATTGTGACATCACCGCCACCCATTTTATCCGAAGACATGATTGATCGTTATTTAGTGGCCGCCGAAACAGTGAACATTCGGCCGATTATTTTGCTCAACAAAATGGATTTGCTAGATTCATCCAATCGCACAGCTGTTGAAGCCCAATTAAAAAGTTATGAAACCATGGGTTATGATGTGATTTATTCGAGTACATTCACCAGCGATGGATTAAATCGTCTCACGGAATTTTTACATCATAAAACCTGTGTGCTAGTGGGTCAATCTGGCGTCGGCAAATCTTCTATCATTGCTGAACTCACGCATGAGCAGAACATCAAAATTGGCGATGTCTCTGTCGCAAACAGTTTAGGCAAACACACAACCACTACGACGCGTTTATATCATTTACCCACCGGCGGTAATTTAATTGATTCACCCGGCGTGCGCGAATTTGCGCTTTGGCATGTGGATCCAAAAGAATTAATGGCGGGTTTTATTGATTTTAAACCGTATATCTCTCAATGCAAATTTCGCGATTGCCAACATGTGAAAGAACCTCAATGCGCTGTACAAGCTGCCGTTGCTAATCAACAAATTGATTCGCGACGTTTTGCGAGTTACCAAAAAATGTTGTCGGAGTTGCAGCGGAATAAGCCTGTTTGGTAGACACCTCCTATTAAATTTACTCTCTGCTAGCAATTTATAAATGTAAAAATTTGTTTATATGCTATCAGACAATCTTCGCGGCATTACTTGTAACATTTTATCTACTATATCACTCGTACACGCATTATCAATTTCAATACAATTATCCGGATAAATTGCTTGTTTGAGACCACCAATGTGAGACCAGATTTTTAATTGTCTATTTAAAGCGTCCTTATCTTCAAATATTAACCGTATATATCCAACTGAATCAGATGATATGCTTTTTAATCCTAATATTTTGTCAGATAATTTATGCCTTACTTCTTCAATAGATACTTTATCCAATTTAGCATCTGATTTACTTGAAAAAATTGTCGAATTAGTTTGTAGAAGTAATGTTGTACTTTTTTCTCGACTTAAAGATTTATTGCAGTAAGCAAACATCTCAGGTGGTATTGGTTCAGATAAATTGATTGCAATTTCAGGTACATATGGAAGATAATTTTTCTTCACTGCATCCATATAGGTTAGCCAAATTAACTGACCCGATTTATCAGAGTGGGGAAATTTTATTGGCAATTCTTTTAAGTACTTTTCTCTCTCTAAATGGAATTGATCATAACTTACCGCAGATACGAGGTACATAGAATTGAGGCTAGCACCAGTTAGAGTGCGGATTTCTTGATTTGCAATTTTCACCTTGTGCGGATCAACTTTGATCCCGATATAAGGTTCCCTTTTTAATAAGTCATCGGATACGTAAAATCCTGGCCTAAAAAACACGCATTGATTATGACCTGGAAGCGCATGATATCGAGCCTCTTTACTTTCCTTAGTTAGTAGATCATAGCTTTTAAGTCCATGAGTCAAAACATCATCGTAGTATTTTTGTGGTATGCATGAATAAATGATTATTGCATTGGAAGTATCAGGTTTCTTGATACAATCGGAAGTATTTAACTTTGCCACTTGGTCTTGAATATCTTTATTATTTGCCCTAAACATAAAAAAATACCTCTATTATTATACTTAATTATATAATAAATCGTACTGTTTATGGAAGTTTGTATAAAATACCTCCTAGAATTTATTCAATTTTCAGCATATTTTTTATTTTCAACTAGGGCATTGATTTTATTAATCAATTCGCCTATGCCTGCCGACTTTTTTAATAATGGAATAATAAGATGAGTGGCAATGAATTGCCATTATGTTGAGTTACATATTATGCAAAGTTGTAGAGTAACCGTTCGCAGAAGCACACCAAGTTTAACGAAAGATAAAATACACTGCGCCTATCATGCATAGTCCTGCCCATAAGAAATTCCATGATATTTCCTGGCGCATATAAAGAACTGCAAATGGTACAAATACTGAAAGTGTTATTACTTCTTGTAATATCTTCAGTTGTGCCAAGGTGATTTCACCGCTGTTATATCCAATTCGATTTGCTGGCACTTGAAACAGATACTCAAAAAATGCAATTCCCCAACTAATCAAGATAGCAATCCATAAAGCTTTATGATTAAGATTTTTTAGATGGGCATACCATGCAAATGTCATGAATGTATTAGAACAAATGAGTAGCAATATTGTATAGGCGTATGTAGATATCATTGATTAACTCTTTCTGTCAGTATAAATAAATAATTATATGAGGATTACTTAGTGGTGAACAGTATTCTTTGTTCATCATAAATGTACGCTTAAACGCATTTTCGCTTATAAGGCTATAAACTGTGGCAATAGATCTCGATAATTCTCTTCAGTAACGCACTCACGAATGCGATGTAGCATAGTGCATAAATATTTATATGGCTCGATATTATTAGCTTTGCATGTTTCTATCAAAGAATAAAATATAGCACCGGCCTTTGCGCCGCCTGGGCTGCCATTGAAAAGCCAGTTCTTGCGACCGAGCGCGAATGGTCTGATTGCATTTTCTATCAAATTATTATCTATTTCGAGATGCCCAGCTTTAAGATAATTATTTAAATATTCCCAATTAGATAATGTATAACGGATCGCTTCACCAATTTTGCTCTGCATTGGTGTTTTAGTTAGATTAACATTAAGCCATGCTTTAAAAGCATCCAAAATTGGTGCTGATTTTTCTTCGCGTAATAAAAACCGATCAAATGTCGATAAATTTTTTTCACGCGCTTCTTTTTCAATTTTATATAAGGCCTTAAAGAATCTAATTGCCTCATGCGCCAACCCGTTTGACTTGGTAATTTTAATAATATCCGCAAATTTCCTGCGGGCATGCGCCATGCAGCCCATCCTTGTGATAGCATTATCTTTATCAGCAAATGAGTAGCCCGAATATGCATCTGATTGCAAATATCCTTTGAATCCGGTCAAAAAACTCTTGGCATGATGGCCGCCACGCGTTGGCTGATATTCATAAACAATGCTTGGTTTATCACCTCCGCCACGATAACACCACATATACGATTTTGTTTTATTGCTACGACCAACTTCATCAAGCACTTGCACGGTTGTCTCATCTGCTTGCACATAGTCGTCAGCAACAATCAATTTCTGTTTAAGCTGAATCAAGGGCTCGCATAGCTCTGATACTTTGAGCAGCCACCCACACAAACTGCTGCGCGGCATATCAATACCTACACGCTCCCAAATCGCTTGCTGCCTATATAGCGGGATATGATCACAATATTTTGCAATGATTGTATAAGCGACCAGCTCTGGTGATGCGATACTTTTTGGCAATAAAAAAGTGGGTAAAGGTGCGATTTTTATATTTTCCTGACAAGGTTTGCAGGCATACTTAGGGCGCACATATTGGATCACGCTCAGTTTTGCTGGGATATATTTCAATTTCTCAGTGATTTCTTCGCCGATGCGAACAAGATGAGCACCGCAGCCACACATCTTTTCATTTTCAGCGATATCATGAATCACTATTTCTCGTGAAATATCTTTTGGTATTGGTTTGCGTACAGGATGTTTTTTACGAGTATAGTTTTGAACATCAATTGTGCAATCCATCTGGTCTTTCAATTCACCCTCAATTCCAACACCTGCTTCATCAAATAGATCTGATTGGTATATATTTTTTTCTGAGGATGGTGCAAATCGTCGTGATTTTTCTAATTTGAATTCTTCCAGTAGGCGAATATATCGTTCTTTGTGTGTAACGATTTCAAGTTGCTGTGATTGAATTTTAATTTTGTGCTTTGCTAATTCTTGCTGTTGCAACAAGATAATTTTTTCTAACTCTTCATGTGTTTTTGGCAGCTTTTTAATATTAATTTTCATGCGTCAATTTTAATAAATTGGCGCATGAAATACGAGTTTTATTTAAAAGAAACAACTAATTTCTCCCGTAAAGCCAGCGTCGCTTCGTGAGTATTTGTCGCTGGCCAAAAGCCAGCGAAAGTGCTCTTTGCTCATTTCAATCTGACCCTGCAAATTACGCTGAAACACATATCTGCCTTTCTCAAGGCGACGATACCATATAGTAAAGCAATTTGTTTCGTAATATATTGCCTTAAGTTTATTTCCGGAACGGTTTCGAAATAAGAAGAGAGATCCATCCATCGGATTTCGCTTTAACGTTTCAGTGATAAGCACGCATAGTGTATTAACTGATTTACGCATATCAATTGGTTGGCTATAAAACAGAATATCCATCTCATCAAGAGTTAACATGATAGCATAATTCCTAGTAATTTTTTTAAATGCTCTGGTGATACTTCATTAGGCACATAACAACGAAATCCATTGGGTAATTCAATTTTTATATTATTTATTTGTAAGGTTGACGGTTGATTAAGAACAACGGGGGAAAATTCCTTAGTAGTGACAAATGAATCATCAGTTTGTTGTTTATATTGCTTACGGTAATATCCGAAACGGCATTGAATCAAATTGCGCTGTTTACAAAATTCCGTTTGAGAAAGACCACTAGATTCGTAATCCCTGATTTGTTCATACCATTCTGCGCGTGACTTTGGTTGATTGCTGGAATTCATATGCTGCTCCTTAAAAAGCAACATCATGCTAGATTTTTATTGTGTTATGAAGATGGGGTTAGCTGAACGGTTACGACAATAAAATGACCTCCAACAATTTATAGAGAAATTAAAAATACTCTGCTCCAAATATCTTTTTACTAGTCTTCGCTGCATTAAAGAAATGAGCACTCACATTTATAAAGTCAGTTGTGAAAGTATAATTTGATTGAGATTTATTATTTACATCTACAACAATTAATAATCCCTTTTCAACTGTAGGATGCTCATCAATATTAATTAAAGACGATGAAATCGGCGAAGGAGCAACTTTTACATTTTTAATTTCATAATCGCTTACTTCGTAATTTTCATAAAAACCATCAACAACCCACCCAACTTTAAATGAAAATGCAACCAATGCAGGATCATCTCTACCAGTATACATTTCATGTAGAGTTTTAATTAATGACTCTTTTGATATATGTATATCTTGAGGAAAACGAACCGGCGCGACCATCCCAATAAAATCTTCTTTGGCACCCGTTTCCTGCAAATAGGAAAGTATCAATAACTCAATTTCTTTTAATCGATGTTTATATTTTGATAATAATTCATCATTTCTTACATGCTTTCTAGAGCTCTTGATTCCTACCTCCAGCCGATTCAGCCCAAAGTTTATATATATATCTTTTGCTTGAATTATCACTCTAGGAATTTCGGGAGGCATAAAATCGTCACCTTGATTTATTCTAATATCCCCACCAAGATCAGATGCGATTTTTTTCAACCCTTTTCCAAAGGTAAAAAGCAAATCCTCTTGTGTACTATGATTCATTACGATTTTAAGAGAATCAAAATAACATTTATCAAATTGAAATTCTGTTTTACTCATAAAAACTCCATTCTGCATCATGCTTAGATTTTCTAAGTGTGACATCATCAGATGATGGACGAGTAAAATGGTTAACAAGAAAAGCATTTAATAAGCGCCAACCAATCATGGAAAGTGAGGCTATTCTCTGAGCTGACTGCAGTAAGCCATTTTCAATATGCGAAATCTCCTCAAAAATAGCGACAAACCCAAACTCCCCTAGCTCTTCGCCATCAATAGGCGGCAAATAAAAGGTTTTAACCGATTCAAACTTAACACTCTGAATAAAAATCGTTTTCATCTCCTGCTCTATATTCTCTATTGGAGAAAGCCTCGCAAGCAAAACCTGCTTGTATCGATTCGGCTGAACAGAACAGCTAGATGGAACTATCAAGCAATGAGAATATTCCAAAGGAGCATAATTAAATAAAGGAGAACTTGTGATGGCTGCTTTGGTTTTAATTATATCTCCTTGTAATACAGAAAAATCGTTAATCCTTCCATTGCTATCTGCAGGAGTTATTGGCTTTGGCGTATACATGTTCGCTTTTAAAAACTTAGTTCTTTCGCTAACATTATTGCCAAATTGATTGAACCACGTTTTTGTTTCACTCCAGCAATTAGTATTGTGATAATTCTCTAAGATTGACTGAAGCTCATTAACTTTGACAATTTTTTTCTTTTTTCTCATTATTTGCCTTCAATTTCTTTTCTACTTTGTGGCATCTTTATGTCTTTATCATTTTCTACAAAGTAAGAATTGAAATATTCACTACTCGTGTTACTAGAAGATATAACAGTAAACTCAATCCCTAATTTTGCCTCTTCACGAATCATCTGTATTACATTTTCTGGCTGTTCATTACGCGAGAAGGTGGTCGTGATTCTCTCAATTTGAAACAAACAACGGGTAACTTTTGATGCCATACTAGAAAGCATATTTAAATTATCAAAGTCCGTTCTACGAAAAATAATAAAACTATCTCCGAGAAACTTCTTGTCACGAATTTCTATATATTTACCAAGAGGAAGCTTGCCTATCAAGGAACTAGCAGAGCTATAGTTTCTCGCAAATTGGCTCCAGCTATCGACAATAAATGACGGCGATAATTTGTATTTTTCATTTATATTTATTGTAGTAAGTGAGTTAACCACAACACACCCCCTTTAGTTTGCCATTTAAAATCAATAAGTTGCTTATAATCATGTTAATACCCCTCTATTTAGTATACATCATTTTACTCATATTTCCATATTTAATGCGATATTATAGGCGTGTTTTTGCGTAAAATACCCTTAAATTTTACACAAAAATAAGTAAGAATACTCGCAAAGAAGGTTTAGTTTAGCCCATTAAGGAAGGAATGCTTTTAAACTGAGCCGCGACCGTCAGGGAGCGATCACCGGCGATCCTATTTTCTCGCATCAATCAACTCATCATGCGTGACACTCCCTGACGGTCGCGGCTCAGTTTAAAAGCATTTTTTTATTTATTTAAATGTTATAGCTAAGGTGCGCATCATGAGAAAAAAAGCTAAGAATAAATAGAATATGTTTAGCATCATTCGCTAAGGAAAAAATATCATGTTAGCCAGATGCTCAATATTTATTGCTACCAGTTTAGATGGCAGCAATTGCATTGTGAATAACATCAGGATCGCAAAACATTTCTACATAATATTCTGGAACTTTTGTTAATTCATTTTTTTTACCCAAATAGGATTTTGCTTGATTGCATGCATGCAAAAAATTGGCCTTCTCCTAAAATTTGCCATGCACATTGATTATAATTGTTGGCCTTTCCAGCGCCTTGATGACGGCCAAATTTGACAGTGCCCAACCGATTTATTTTCAGCATAACAATTGATCCCACATCGGAGGCGCAAATGCCGGCATTGGCCATGCGCGCAATTTAGGTGGCATTTAATATTCTAAAGAACCTTTAAAAATGCTACTGAAGCGCACGGATGTTCCTTTCCTGATACTTCATGTATCAAGCGTTCACAAATCTCTAAGCCATTCTCACTGTTTGTCATTACAATAAAACCCCAATGCTGTTTTATAGATCCTAATAGATAGCATTGATAGTTACCAGCATCTCCCCATTGCCAAAAATAATCACCCTGAGAAGCATGTTCTATTCCCCAGCCAAGTCCCCATGAACAAAAAGACGTTATTTTTACTTGAGGAGATAACATATCTCTAACTTCACTTTGATTTAATCTAAATTCGTCACCCTCATCAGCGGACATTATTTCAATTAAAAAATTAGCTAGATCTCTAGGTGTGCTATATAAACTATAGGCTGAAAACCCTTCAGACCAATGTGTATCCAAACCAATATTTCGGCTGCCATGGCCATCTGAAATATTTTTGGAAAACGTGTTTAACCAGATATAACTGGAATTTGGCATATTAAAAGGGATAAAAATATTTTTTTGCATATAGTATGAAAGTGCATCGCCTGATAAATATTCAAGTACGCGTTGCAAATATATAAAACCCTCACCTGAATAGGAAAATCTTTCTCCTGGAATAAATTTCAATTTTCCTGCATGAGGTCCTTCAACGTTATCCCAGTTACTGAATCCGCTGGTATGAGATAGAATGTGGCGTAGTGTTATTAATTTTAAAGAAGGATTATCCGAAGAAAATTTCCATTCGGAATATGGATGAGGATAATAATTTACTAATGGTTCATCAATACTAAGATTTTCTTTTTTAAAAAATTTTAAAACAGCATAGGCAAATAATGTCTTGGCGAGTGAAGCACCTTCGAATATCGTGTTAACAGTAACAATATCTCGGGTAACTAAATTTTTTATACCAAATCCATCTAGCCAAACAATTTTTCCACTTTCAATTAAAGCAACTGACAGACCAGGAACATTATACTGCTCAAGTAAACGATGAATCTCACTTTTAGATAGTCCGATCATTTTTAAACTCTTTAAATCGATTTGGGAAAGATACGTATTATGCTAAATCATCCATCATTGAAACAATATTAGTATCTACCTGCGGTATCCGAAACCTTAAATTCGTTTTGACGAAACAGCCATTGATAAATCTCAGCCTGCCACTTATACTCAATTTGCCTCGGCATCAATAATCACTTGCTCAGCCTTCGAGGTAGCGTTGTAATCAACCCCATTAGCCTTAATTCATTATCTATCTCGACAAATAGGATAACAAAATGATTGCGACAGAGAAAATTTCTTTTATTTTCTCGCCGCTAGAGTATGAATAAAAGCTGAAGGAAACTGCAGAGACTTGTGACTAACATTACAAACAATGATGGAGTTTTATGAAAAACGATTTAGCGATATTTGAAGAATATCAAATCCTAAGGTTATACGACGAAAAAACTGAAACTTGGTTTTTCTCGGTCATTGATGTTGTTCGTATTTTAATTCAACAATCTGATTATCAGGCTGCTAGAAATTATTGGAAGGTATTGAAAAATAGACTAAAAAAAGAAGGCAGCCAGTCGGTTACAAATTGTAACCGACTGAAATTAGAAGCCAGTGATGGTAAAAAATACCTTACTGACGTTGCTACAGCCGAAACCTTGCTGCGCCTTATTCAATCAATACCCAGCCCAAAAACCGAGCCCATCAAGCTTTGGCTGGCCAAAGTTGGTTACGAACGTATGCAAGAAATGGCCGACCCCGCCAAATCCCTCGAACGAGCCAGAGAAACATGGCAAAAACACGGCTACAGTGAAAAGTGGATTCAACAACGAATGATGGGACAAGAAACCCGCAACAAACTCACTGATTACTGGAAAGAAAATGGCGTCGAACAACCGGATGAATTTGCCATCCTCACTAATATCATCCATAACGAGCAAGGAATGCTTTTAAACTGAGCCGCGACCGTCAGGGAGCGATCACCGGCGATCCTATTTTCTCGCATCGATCAATTCATCGTCCGTGACACTCCCTGACGGTCGCGGCTCAGTTTAAAAACATTTTTTATTTTTTAGTAGACACTCAAACTTTCGAAGGTAGATTTGTGCAAATGAAATAACTGGAGAAGTAAATTTTATGAATAGGATTATGATTACCGGCAATACTGGATTAGGGAAAACAACACTTAGCTATAAATTGGCAAAGCTACTATAAAGTTGATGAAATTAATAAAATTTTTTCGCAAAAGAAGATCAAGTTTCGTTCGTGTTATAATTTAATTCACTACTTCAAAACTGGATGAAAAATCAATATGTCAGTCACTAGAATCAATTTCATAGGTTGCGGTAAACTCGGAAAAACTATTGCGAAACTTTTAACATTAAATAACCTTGTAACAATTGCAGGTGTTTTAAATTCATCGTTAAAAAGTACTACCGATGCAACTCGTTTTATTGGACAAGGCTTGCCATGTGAAACAATTCAACAACTACCTCCAGCAGATATCTATTTTATAACCGTGGGTGATGATTCTATTGAAAGGATCTGCAACCAACTCGTAACTGAAGGCATCTTTAAAAGTGGTGCTATCGTTGTCCATTGTAGCGGCTTTCTCTCTTCTGATGTGCTGTCGAAGGCAAAATCAGCTGGATGTTTTATTGCGAGCATCCACCCCATTAAAAGCTTTGCCAATCCAGAACAAAGCATTAAAGATTTTGCTGGCACATATTGCGGTTTAGAAGGGGATGAAAATATTAAGTCTCTTTTAGCTAACCTGTTTACATCAATTGGCGGGATAGTATTTGAATTGGATAAAAAGAAGAAAGTGCTTTACCACGCAGCTGCGGTCATTGCGAGCAATTACCTAGTAACGCTACATCATCAAGCCTTTGAATGCTATAAAGCTGCAGGTGTTGACGCGATCACATCTAAGAAAATTGTATCAATGCTTATGAGTAATACATTAAATAATATAAACAACTCAGATCATGAAAAGGCTCTAACCGGCCCTATTCAACGGGGTGATACACTGACAGTGAAAGGTCATATCACTCACCTTCATAACCATTCGTTAACAAAATCTATCTATTCTACCCTGGGTCTTGCAACGTTACCCTTAACGACTCATTCAGACCAAAAAAAATCGGAACTTCAAGCAGTGTTAAATAGCCATGTTGAAAATAACGAGCTGGATAATCCCAACTTTGTCTAGAATGAGAAGCAAGCTATAAACTCATAAACCTCTTTTTATTTTTAACTTCGTTACTAGAAATATCTTCATATAAAAGATCATTTAGATCTACTCTAAAAAAATCTGCAATGAGCTCAAGAGATGAAAAGGAATGCTTTTAAACTGAGCCGCGACCATCAGGGAGCGATCACCGGCGATCCTATTTTCTCGCATCGATCAATTCATCATGCGTGACACTCCCTGACGGTCGCGGCTCAGTTTAAAAACATTTTTTATTTTTTGGTAGACACTCAAACTTTCGAAGGTGGCTTTGTGCAAATGAAATATCGGCTTGATGCATTGAAAGAAGTAACATAGGTTTACGTTCTTAGAATCCCCAAACTAAGGTTTCCAAGTCACTGATGCTTTGTATTCGATCCTTCCAATTCGGTATCCTGATTTGCACGTTTAAATTGCTATATCGATGCAATAGCATTAATGCGGTCAGTTGCTGACTTAATTTTTTTGTCATCTCCTCAGGCAGATAACCGTAAGAAATTAAAAATTCTCTCAATAATTCTTTACTTCCTTGAATGAGAAAAGGACGGCTATTTGGGAGACATTAGGCATTATTGCTGCTTTTATGAGTTGACTCTTAAAGCCTCAACCCTTTGAGTTGAAATAACTTATTCTAGCTTGGTCTTTCTAAAAAATTCCAAATAGATCACTAAAAAACTCAGCATCGAATGCAAAAGTAGACTGATGCTTCAATGCTGCGTTAATTGTTTTTCGATTTGCTTACTATCAAAAAACGAATAATCATGGTAAATTTTTGTCTATCTTAAATTTTCATTGGTTTAAATATGCAACGCACGATACTTTGTTACGGCGATTCAAATACATGGGGATACGTTCCAGCGGATAAAAAAACGTTTAATCTGCAACGTTACCCACGCTTAGTACGCTGGACAGGATTGCTTCAAAGCCTGTTAGGCAAGAACTATTACGTAGTTGAAGAGGGATTAAATAGTCGGACGACTAACTTAGATTATCAAGTGCCGCCAGATCGCAATGGGAAAACTTATTTACCACCTTGCTTGTATACTCATTCACCGATTGATTTAGTAGTGTTAGCACTCGGCGGCAATGATCTAAAAACTTATTTCAACCGCTCGCCCGAACAAGTGCGTGATGGCCTTGCAGAACTTATTAGCATAATAAAAACTTCGCCGTATGGCTGCAACATGACAAAACCTCCTGCTATTTTGATTTTATCACCACCAGCAGTGCAGAAAATTGCAGAAACATTTCTTGATGAAAATGGTATCGCAATTTTTGAAGGAATAATCGGAAAAACAAAATCACTTATTGGGCTTTATGCTGAACTTGCTGAACAGCAAGACTGCTATTTTCTCGATATATCACAAACAATTTCCGCATCATCTATTGATGGACTGCATTTTGATTCAAATATGCATCGGAAATTATCCCATTTACTTTGCTCCAAAATTAAAACCATTTATGAATCATATAATCAGAATTAGCATCATAGAAGATAGCGAAATACACAGGGAATGGCTAAACGCAGAAATTTCAAATAACTCACGATTTAGTGTAGTGAGTGTAGATCGTTTCGGCCGCAAAGGTATGGAATCAGTTAAGAAATTTAATCCGTCACTAGTTTTATTGGATTTTCAATTAGAAGATATAACAGGTCTCGAGGTTGCAAAGCGAATAAAAACATTCAGTGAGAATATCAAAATATTCGTTATTACGGCACATACTGAAATTTCTATTATTGAGAGATTGATCGACGATTCAAATGTGGATGCTATTGCAGTCAAAGGTTCACGATACTTCCAAGATAATTTTTTAACTGCTATTTTTGAGGTTGCAAATAGTGGAACGTATATAGATCCATCATTACTCGGGAAGCTACGCGAGTCAAACAAGCTAAATGACATCAGCGAGCTAACTAAACGAGAATTTGAAATTTTTATTCAGTCCGCTGCGGGCAAAACAGATAATAAAATTGCAGAAGACTTATGCGTTGAACTAGCTCACATAAAAAATATTAAATCAAAAATCAGTAAAAAAATAAGGAATAATAGTAATTCTCGTGGGTTACTACTAAAATTACTTCAAAATGCTGCTCCAGATAAGCAAGAAGTGGAACATTAATGACTTTCAAAATGGACTGCATAAAGACAATGCGTTTCTGGCTTCTATGCTGGGTAGGATTTGTTTTATGTTATGGAATGTCAATTAAATATAATTTTTACACGCAGCAATGGCAGCACGTGATTTATTTGACACAGCTGTTTGTTGATATTTTGATTGGATATTACGGCCTAGCAACATTCCGCAACCGATCTATTCCTGCCGAGAAAAAATTTTATTTCATTATATTTCTTAGTTTAATCCCAGGTCTTTTTACAAATGAAATATATAATTTAATCATTATTCTTCCAGGTGTAAGCAGTATTACAACAGGAACTGATTTATATTGGTCAATATCATATTTATTATTTATAATTATTCAAATTTTTGGTTGGCTTTATTTATTGCGGCATTATAGTAATAATGCCGCTGACTTTCAAAGAAAATCTATTATTGTCCTCTATGCACAGCCAATAATTATTCTATTGCTTTCTTTTGTTGCGATTATATTGCTAGGCAGTGATGTTTTTTCCAGGATGAATCTTTTAGGGGTTATTAATTCTATATTAGAGGCTCTTCTGTTTATTCTTGTCTCTGCTTGCTTATCTAGAACAAAAAATAATTCGTTAGTTACTTTGGAATCAGGTTTTTTATTACTAATAGCATTTAATTTGATGCATAGATTTAGCTATATGACCGGCCATTATACCAAGATATTTGATGCCGCTTGGATACTAGCTCTGATTATGATTATTTTTGGTTTAGCAAAAGCTTATGTAAACAAGAGCGAGGAAATTGCATTTTTTCCAGCTCACTCCATTCACTCTATTACAAGCGCTATTTTTGTCTCCTTTGCAATATTTCTATTTACGTTATTTATCTTGGTTGGTTTTACAATTTCTTTTTCAGAAATTGGGAAAATCGGGGGAAGCAATACTATTGTTCCTCAAAACATTCCCGTGATATTAATATTTTCTTATTTATTAACTTTATTAATAAGTAGAGTGGTTGCAGATTTCATAACAGAGCCGCTTAATTATCTGCACCAGAAAATAAATTTAGTATATGAGAATAAATATGAAAACTCAGTGCATGCCGATAAAGTTGTTGATGTCTTTGAAATAAATGAGCTAGAGAAATTTACATTACATACTCTTAAGCAATTACAAGTGGCAAATCATGTTAAAGCGAATTTTTTAATGAATATGTCGCATGATTTTAGAACACCTGCTAGTGGCATCTATCAGATGGCCAGATATGTTCATAAAAAATTAGAAGACCCCAAATTATCTTCTTATATGAAGTTGGTAGTAGGCTCCTCTGGTCAATTACTTAATTTACTTGATGATGTACTGGATTATTCTCGGTTAGAGAGCAATAAATGGAGATTAATTTTTGAAAAATTTGATATTGCAGCAGTTATTCGAGATGTCGTCTTATGTTTGTCTGCAAAGGCCAAAGAAAAATTATTAGAAGTCAGCTACATTTTTTGCACCGAACCATTTTATTATTTTGGCGATAGACTAGCGATTAATAGAGTCATATTAAATCTTGTATCTAACGCAATTAAGTTTACCGACAAGGGTACAATATCCATTAAACTAGACAAGCAGGTAAATGATCATCAATCATGTATTATCATCGAAGTTGCAGACACCGGTATAGGAATTTTATCAAAAGATCATCAAGCTATATTTGAACCATTCAATCGAGTTTCATCTGTTGAAAATTCAAAATATCCAGGTATCGGTCTTGGATTGAGTAATGCAAATTTGGTCGCAAAAAAACTGGGAGGTAAAATTACTGTAACAAGTGAGATCAATGTTGGGTCCATTTTCTCTGTTTATTTGCCGCTACAGAATAAAATTGATGAAAATTCGCTGTAATTATCTGATAAAATTCAAAAAAAAATTTCCTTGATTGCTGAATGAAAAAATTATCTTTCAACCTACAATAGCTCATAGAGTTTTTATTGATTCTATTTAATTTAGTTATCTCAGTTGCGTAGAATAATCAATAAGTGCAATTAATTGCTAAAAGGAATGGATAATTTATGGCAGCTATAGTTCCACTATTTCAATTAATGGGTATAGAAGCATCTAATCTTTCAAGACTAGAATTATTAATCGTAGAAGCCGAACTTTTTGTATGCGCCTGCGAAGAACTCAAGGAAGTTTTCAGAGAACAACAGAAAGATTATTTTCGTTTAGTGAAATTCACCAAAGAAATGGAGAGTATTATGCTTGAATCAAGTCTTGCATCTTCAATTGTTAACGATATCTTATCTACGCAGGAATATACCCTGCAAGGAATCGCTGAATACACCGACTTCCCTGAGGATGTGCTTATTGATATTATTTCAGGAAAAAATGCTTGCCCTTCTTCAATTTTCCTAAAGCGTGTTATAGAACTGCATCACTCTGTTAGGTCGGATCTTTATAAAACAATTATGAAGAAAATTGCTGTAAAATATTTGCAGTGATCTAAAGCTCGGCGTCAATTTGTGTCGTGCCAACATGTTTTTATCTCAACTTAAAACATGTTAGTATGACGCCAAGTTTAAAATTCGCATTTTGAAGCGGGATTGGTATAAAAAATAAATAGGGTTCAAACGCAAAACGATGGCTTATTCTTGGTGGGGTGGGTTTTTAAAACCTCATCAAACATTCCACATTATGCGCTAAATGATTTTTATTAATCGTGCCTAAAATCACACTGCTCACGCCAGGCTCTCTAAAAATAAATTGCAGTGCAGTTTGCACAGGATCAACAGCAGAAATTTTTTCTAAGTGGCCGCTTGCCAATGCCTTCTTAATTAAAACGCCTTTGTTTTTTGCTTGTGCATGCTGAATCACCGGCAACTCTTCCGTTTGCAATGGGTTATACGTCACCATCACTACATCAGCATGATCCACTGCCAACTTGCCGCCGTCCACTGTTTTAGTGGACATCCCATATGCGCGAATGAATCCGGCTTGTTTCATTTCTTGTAACACCGCAAACACATTCTCTTGCTCAATAATATTGACATCATCGCCATTCGAATGGACTAATAAAATATCCAAATAATCCGTCCGCAATCGTCGCAAGCTGCGCTCTACGCTATCACGCAACGCTTTTTCAGAAAAATCATAATGCGATTGGCCTTGCGAAAATTCTTCGCCGACTTTGGAGCAAACAATCCATTGCTGACGATTCACTTGCAACATTTTACCGAGACGCTCTTCACTGCTGCCATAGGCGGGTGCCGTGTCGACTAAATTAATTCCTAAGTCATAAGCAAATGCCAATAAATCCGCGATGTCATTATCGGTCGGTAATTCAAAATCTGTTGGATATTTCACACCTTGATTACGGCCAAATTTGACAGTGCCCAGCCCCAGCGCACTCACCCACAAATCGGTGTTGCCTAACCGATTTTTTTTTAGCATAGCAATTGATCCCACATCGGACGGGCAAACGCTGGCATGGGCCATGCGCGTAATTCGCGTGTATCCGATTTACCGGATTTAATCGTTGCGCGTTGTAGCTTCTCAATAATTTGTTCTGATAACAGCGGCACAAACGCAAGTTTGGTTGGCCACGCCACGATGCTATTACCCACTTCTGCTAAGAAACAAGAGTCCGGGCGCTTGTTACCCGCCTGCGCATCTTCCGCGCGATCTACCATGAAACTTGCAAATTCCACATTGGAAAAATCCAACCAAGGAAATAATGTTTTTAATTCTTTGCGCGCCAATGCACACTGTTCTGCTGAATCACGCTTCACGCCTTCTTCTGCAATTTGTCCGCCGATATACCAAATGTGTTTACCATCATGCGCTTCATGCGTTGTGATGGTCACACGCGGCACCGTGCCTAACCCAAGACAATGCGCGTATAACCGATGGGAAAAATCATGCTTTGCGACCACCATGTGCAATGGTCTGCGTTGCATCGTGACCCGATTGTGATTCACTTTCTTCAACCAAAGTTCATTGCCGCTACCGGCTGTAAAAATATATTTTTTCGCTTTCAATTGTAACGGCTGCATCGGTGCCGCATGAATTTCAAAACCCACTAAATTGCCATTTTCATCGACTTGCAGCGCATTTTCATTCGGTTGTTCAATTTTAAAAATCACGTCTTGATTGGGCTTCACTAGTTCTCTGACCAGCGCATGCACGTCAATGACCACTTCATCCAACGAATACACTTGTCCTTTGAACTGCGCATTTTTAAAAAACCCAGGCAAATCGTCTTTATTCAGTGCTTTCACATCACCATTCAACGCCATGCCCGCAAAAAAACCGGCGAGTTTTGAGGTGAGAGAACCTGTTGTCCAAAGGTATTGATGCGTTGATAAAACAGGAACATGGCGTAAATCAATACTGCCTTTGCCTTGCAAACATTGTTGCCAAACGGATGGCATATTGGCAATCGCTTCCGCCGCCGCGGTCATGACACCTTGCAAGGCATACTTCATACCACCATGAATGATTCCTTGAGACTTATGTGTTTGTCCGCCGCCTAATGTGGCTGACTCCAGCAAAATCGCAGAGAACCCTTGCCGTCTTAAGTCATTTAGCAACCACAATCCTAAAATACCGCCGCCGATAATGGCGACATCTGTTTCTACCGTTTTCTTCATTGCTAGAGCTCTTCAGATAAATAGTGTGGATTATACCGCTCAGATGGCTCTCAGATCGAGATTTATCTGAAGCGCCTTGCCTCTGGTTTAAGCTCAAGCGAAGGATGACACCCCAATGGCACTCGCTTAAGAAAGTGTAAAGTGGATTAGACAAGGTAATCGGACTCAAAAGTGAAGAAGAGTGCTGCTTAGCACGCTTCCCCCTTTGGAAAAGGGGGATTGAGGGGGATTTGTCTAAACACTTATCTGATAACCGTATCGCTAACGCATCAAAAATAAAATGACTACCTCATTGAAATGAATGTTGTTTTTTATAAAATCCCCCTCAATCCCCCTTTTCCAAAGGGGGAAGCGTGCTAAGCAGCACTCTTCTTCACTTTTGAGCCCGATTACCTTGTCTAATCCACTTTACACTTTCTTAAGCTAGCGCCATTGGGATGACACCTTCTTTTTAGTGCTTGATGTATATTCTATACGCAGGATATAATCCGACGCTTTTAGCGTTTTTTCTTTTTCAAGGAATAGGAAACCAATGATTATCCAACCCAAAATTCGTGGCTTTATTTGCACCACTGCGCATCCCAAAGGCTGTTTCAATGCAACACAAGAACAAATCCAATATGTTAAAAAACAAGGAAAATTTAAAGGGCCTAAGAATGTGCTGGTGATTGGCGCATCTACCGGGTTTGGCTTGGCTAGCCGGATTGCTGCGACCTTTGGCACCGATGCAAAAACCATTGGTGTGTTTTTTGAAAAAGAAGCGGATGACAAACGAACCGCGTCTGCAGGCTGGTATAACACGGCTGCCTTTGAACAACTCGCGCACCAGGAAGGGCATTATGCAAAAAGCATTAACGGTGACGCTTTTTCCAATGACATTAAACGCCGTACGGCCGATTTGATTCGTGAAGACTTGGGCAAAGTCGATTTGATTATTTATAGTTTAGCGTCTCCGCGTCGCGTGCATCCTGTGACAGAACATATTTATTCTTCTGTGTTAAAACCCATTGGCAATCCTTATACCAGCAAAACAGTTGATGTTTTCCGCGGTGAGATAAAAGATATTTCAATTGACGCTGCGAATGAAGACGATATTCAAAATACCGTTGCTGTCATGGGCGGTGAAGATTGGGAAATGTGGATCGATTTTTTGAGCCAAGAAAATTTATTAGCAGAAGGCGTGACGACGGTTGCTTATTCTTACATTGGTCCTGAGCTAACTTTTCCTATTTACAAAGAAGGCACTATTGGCAAAGCGAAAGAAGATTTGTATCGCGCGGCTAAAAAAATGGATGCGGACTTACAAGTTCGTTTAAAAGGTCACGCAATTGTCTCGATCAACAAAGCACTCGTCACACAAGCCAGTGCTGCGATACCGGTTGTGCCTTTGTATATTTCTCTTATCATGAAAATTATGAAAGAGAACAATACTCACGAAGGCTGCATCGAACAAATGTATCGATTATTCAAAGATCATTTATATTCTGCCACACCGCCTGCGCGTGATGCGGATGGACATATTCGAATTGATGATTTAGAAATGCGGCCTGATGTGCAAAAGAAAGTAGCTGCGTTATGGCCCACCGTGACAACAGAAAATTTAACGCAACTCACTGACATTGAAGGTTATCGGAATGAGTTTTACCGATTATTTGGTTTCAATTTGAATGGCATAAATTATGATGCTGAAGTGGATTCGAATGTAAAAATTGAATCGATGTAGTTTGGGTGAGTTATTGCAAATGATGTTTGTTGTTTTTTTATAAAAATCCCCCTTTTCAAAAAGGCGTTGTTGCGTAATTCCCACTTCCGTCATTGCGAGGAGCGTTTTTTGCGACGAAGCAATCCAGTTTTAGACTTACAGAATCAAAAACTGGATTGCTTCGTCGCAAAAAACGCTCCTCGCAATGACGGTGTGTGAATGACGCACTTTTGTTTTGCCGCGTAATTTCTTGAATTTACTCACCTCACATTCACATCCATCTGTCAAAATTTCACCCCCATTAAACATGCTATAATTTCAAGAAATAAAGCTATTTTTGAGGAGATAACCACATGACCGCGTCACACAGCTTTTTGACAAAAAGAGATCCGATAACTCTCTCCGCTGGTCGTTGCAACTATCCCTGCATCTCACCTGATGGTTCATTATTGGTGGGTGAATTTTCCTCTCGTGCAGACGCGCCAAGATATGCTTATGATCTTCAAGTGTTGTCAACGGTAGAGACTAAAGCGCTCTGCAACCCTGTTGCGCTACAAAACGTTTGCGTTTATTTAAACTTTGCAGATGACAAACATATCATCCGTGACACAAGCTCTACCATTTCGCTTTATACGTTTGATGTCAACACTGGGCGATTAGCACAGACCGGTTCAATTAATTATTACAGCAACCCCACGACGCTTGAGGGTGGCCACGTTCAAGCTAACAATGTTTTTGTAACACAGAATAATTGTAGCACGCTGCGTTGCTTCAGTATAAAAGAAGACAAATTTAATCTGGATGAAACGATTGCTCATCCACCAGGTTATGTCTTTGATTCTATGTTTACAGCGGCTCGATTAGAAGATGGACGGGTCGTGGTTTCCGCTGAAACTACAAGAGATCCTAACAAAGGCGAAATGCCAGGGGCTTTTACAGAACTATTCGTCACAGGAAAAGACGGCAAACTTGAATTTACAGGGATTCGACTCAATGAAATTAACCTTTTTACGCAACTGGGCGATCAATTAATTGTTCATAACCGAGATAGATTATTGATGGTCGATACAACTAACTGGAAAGTTTCTCTTCCCAACACATCCTTGCTATCAGCAAACAACGAACCGATGCAAATAAATAGCATTATTCCGCTGGACAAGGAAACAAACACTTTTCTTATTCAAGAAGCTTATCCCGTCATTCATGTCTGTCAATTGAAAGAAGGAAAGCTCGCACAGATTGAAACGATGCGACTCGATGAATTCGATCCTCGTCGAGCTGTTTTTTGTACGCATAATCCAGCCAATAATCAATTAATCTTCGCCCAATCTCGCGGCAGTGAATCTCGCGATATGTCTATTGTTCGAGTGGATTGTGCGGTTCCAAGACTAGAATCTAAAAAATCCAGTTCTGATGATAAAAAACCCAGCTCTGATGATAAAAAATCGGAGACTGCATCCTTTTTTTCTAGCTCTACTTCTACTTTGCAAAGCTCCATTTCTTCTAGTTCTTCTAGCACGTCGCAGACACCTTTAAATCCTGGGGAAAGAAGAAAATCTCTTGGTAAATAGTGATTAGAAAAAGCTGTCATCATGAATGCTTAAGAAAGAGCTGTCATCCTGAGTGCTTAAGAAAAAGCTGCAGCCTGAGTGCTTAAGAAAGGGCTGTCATCCTGAGTGCTTAAGAAAGGGCTGTCATCCTGAGTGCTTAAGAAAAAGCTGCAGCCTGAGTGCTTAAGAAAGGGCTGCAGCCTGAGTGCTTAAGAAAGGGCTGTCATCCTGAGTGCTTTTCGCTCCGAAGGATCTCCATATGGAGCAGAGAGACGCTTAAAAATATCTCTAGCTAAGCCTCAGAAACTTGCGGGAGATCCTTCGGGGCGAAAAGCACTCAGGATGACAGCCCTTTCTTAAGCACTCAGGCTGCAGCTCTTTCTTAAGCACTCAGGCTGCAGCTCTTTCTTAAGCACTCAGGCTACAGCCCTTTCTTAAGCGCTCAGGATGACAGCTCTTCGACAGCCCTATCCACCCGATTTAAACGCTGCAATATTCGTTTGTGAATAACCCAAAATCAACGCATGAATATCAGCCGTGCCCTCATACGTTTTGACCGTTTCTAAATTCAACATGTGGCGGATGACATTAAAATCTTCCATGATGCCATTTGCACCGTGCATATCACGTGCTTCGCGTGCAATGTCTAATGCAATCAGCGACGAATTTCGCTTGATCAGTGAAATCATTGCGGAGGATGCGCAGCCTTCGTCTTTCAAACGACCCACGCGCAAACACGCTTGCAATGCCAACGCAATTTGAGTTTGCATATTGGCTAATTTCATTTGAATGAGTTGATTCGCAGCGAGCGGCACACCAAATTGTTTGCGCTCTAACACATAACGCTGCGTAGCATGCCAACAAAATTCCGCCGCGCCTAATGCACCCCACGCAATACCATAGCGCGCATTATCCAAACAACCCAAGGGAGCTGCCAACCCATCTGCGTTTGGTAATTCATTTTCGGCAGGCACAAATACATCATCCATGACAATTTCACCCGTCACCGAAACACGCATGCTCATCTTGCCATGCATAATCGGCGCAGATAATCCTGACATGTTTTTTTCTAAAATAAATCCGCGAATGCGACCCGCATCATTTTTCGCCCAGACAATAAAAACATCCGCAATCGGAGAATTCGTAATCCACATTTTTGTGCCTTTTAACACAAAACCACTCGAGGCACTTCGCGCACGCGTTTCCATCGAAGCGGGGTCTGAGCCATGATTCGGTTCGGTCAAACCAAAACAACCGACTATCTCACCCGTTGCTAACCGCGGCAAAAATCGTTGTTTTTGCTCGTCATTGCCATAATGAGCAATGGCATGCATCACCAAACTGGATTGCACACTCAGAGCAGAACGATAACCTGAGTCCACTCGTTCAATCGCACGCGTCATTAATCCATATGACACATAATTTATCCCAGCACACCCATACCCTTGAAGAGTTGCGCCTAAAAATCCTTGCGCACCCATTTCACGCAATACTTCACGATCAAAGTGTTCACGATGAAAAGCATCTTGTACACGCGGTTGTAATTTTGTTTGCGCATAATGCTCAGCAGCATCCGCAATCATGCGCTCTTCTTCGGAAAGTTGCAGAGAAAAAAGTAAAGGGTCATCCCAGACGAACTGATTTTTTGTCATAATCCTATCCGTGCTTTTTCATCCAATTAATTAAACCACCTGCTAATAATACATCAATTTGTCGTTTTGATAAGCGATGATGTAAGGGAATTTGTAGATTCTTTCCATCGATAGTTGCAAGCACATCTTTCTCTTGTTGCAATTGCTGAGGAACATCGTGGATGACAATCACATCGCCCTGTTGGATTTTTTGATAATCTTCAGGATTCACAAACGTTAAGGGTAATACACCAAAGTTCACTAAATTTTGCCAATGAATGCGTGCAAAACTTTGGGCGATAACCAATTGCAATCCTAAATAACGCGGTGCAAGTGCTGCATGTTCGCGACTTGAACCTTGGCCATAGTTGTTGCCGCCAACAATGGCATGTCCTTTACATTTACGAGCACGCGCGGGATACGTTTCATCAAGGATATCAAAACAAAAATCGCTGATTTTTGGAATGTTACTGCGATACGGTAACACCCTGGCACCCGCTGGCATGATTTCATCGGTAGAAATATTGTCGCCTACTTTTAAGAGAACCGGTAATTGAAAATCTTTTGCTAATGGTTCGATCGTTGGAATCGATGCAATATTGGGTCCTTTCACTAGCTGAATGGTTTTGGCTTCCGTGGGAGACAATGGTTTTTGTAACATGGCGCGATTGACGGTCGGACGCTTTGGCAATTTAATTTTTGGATAAACCATTGCTACTTTACGCGGATCGGTAATTTTTCCCGTGAGAGCTGATGCCGTTGCCGTTTCAGGACTGCAAAGATATACGCTATCTTCTCGTGTACCCGAACGACCTGGAAAATTGCGTGGTACCGTGCGCAAACTATTGCGTCCAGTTGCCGGTGCTTGCCCCATGCCAATGCAACCATTGCAACCTGCTTGATGAATTCGTCCACCGGCGTGAATTAAATTGCTAAGCAAACCACTGTTTGCCAAATCTTCTAATTGATTACGGGAAGTTGGATTAATATCAAATGAAACGTGTTGATCGATCACTTTGCCTTCCACCATCAATGCGGCTATCGCAAAATCACGGTAACCCGGATTAGCAGAAGAACCAATGTAGGCTTGCATCAAGTCACGGCCTTCGACTTCTCGCACGGGAACCACTTTTCCTGGACTAGAGGGCAATGCAATTAACGGTTCTAATGTTGCCAAGTCAATATGAATATTTTCATCATATGTTGCGCCATGATCCGCAACAATTTCAATCCAGTCTTGTTCGCGTTGTTGTGTGCGTAAAAATTTTTGTGTTTCTCGATCGGATGGAAAAACCGTTGCGGTGGCGCCAAGTTCTGCGCCCATGTTTGCAATCACATGTCTATCCATCGCCGTTAAATTTTTTAAACCTGGGCCGTAATATTCAATAATAAAATCCACACCGCCTTTGACGTCATAACGGCGCAGCATTTCTAAAATCACATCTTTTGCACTGACCCAATCGGGTAATTTTCCGGTGAGTTTGACGCCCATGATTTTAGGCATTTTGACATTAAAGGGATGACCTGCCATGCACATTGCGACTTCTAAACCACCGGAGCCCATCGCCAACATGCCTAGACAACCGGCTGCGCAGGTGTGGCTGTCTGAGCCTAATAATGTTCTGCCAGGCTTGCCAAAATTTTCCATGTGCACGGGATGGCTCACGCCATTGCCGGGTCGACTGAACCAAACACCAAACCGTTCAGCCGCACTTTTTAAAAAAAGATGGTCATCTGCGTTTTTAAAATCTTCTTGAATTAAGTTATGGTCGACATATTGTGCAGAGAGTTCTGTTTTGACCCGGTCTAAACCCATTGCTTCCAGTTCGAGCATGACCAACGTACCGGTTGCATCTTGGCAGAGTGTCTGGTCAATTTTAAGTGCAATTTCTTCGCCGGGAATCATTTTTCCATCGATCAAATGCGTGCGAATTAGCTTTTGTGCGACATTCAGCGGCATGGTGAAATTCCTTCTTGAACGTGCAATGATTTATTTTAACATGAAATTGAGTTGCTATTCGTTTGATTTTTTGTAAGCGCCCCGTCGGTATCTACAGAGGAAAATTTTTTTTATATAAATCCCCCTTGTTCCCCCTTTTCCAAAGTGGGAGACCTGCTAAGCAGCTCTGTGTTTTAACAGTGAAAGCTGCTTAGCAGGTCTCCCACTTTGGAAAGGCGTTGGAACGCACACAATCACAATACTTTTTATGACTTTTCAGCAATCCGATTTTTAACCAACTGATCGATCACTTGCGGTTCTGCTAACGTTGAGACATCACCTAACTCTTCAATGTCATTATTCGCAATTTTACGCAACACACGTCGCATAATTTTTCCAGAACGTGTTTTGGGTAACGCATCCGTCCACTGAATATATTCCGGCGTGGCAATCGCACCAATACTGTGACGAACTTGTTGGATCAATTCTTTTTTTAATTTTTCCGTTGGCTTAATGCCCGCTTTCAACATCACAAACGCATAAATGCTTTCACCTTTTATCTCATCTGGCACAGCCACCACACCCACCTCTGATACAGCCGGATGTTCGATGAAAGCACTCTCAAGTTCGCCTGTCCCTAATCGATGACCTGACACTTTGATCACATCATCATTTCGACCTGTGATCCAATAATCACCTTCTGCATCACATCTGGCTTCATCGCCCGTTAAATAGTTGCCGGGGAATTCTTGGAAATAATGATTGAATCGTTCACGATGACCAAACACAGTTTGCATCATGCCCGGCCAAGGTTGCGTGATGACTAACTTTCCCATTTTGCCGGGAGGAGAAACATGACCTTCATCATCTAACACAGCAGGCGCAATACCAAATAAAGGCTTGGTAGCAGAACCCGGTTTTAATGGCGTCGCACCGGGTAATGAACTAATTAAAATTCCGCCTGTTTCTGTTTGCCACCACGTATCGACGACAGGACAGCGCTGATTGCCCACCACATTGTAATACCATTCCCACACATCTGGATTAATGGGTTCACCGACCGTGCCTAATAATTTTAAACTGCTGCGATCCGTTTTTTGCACCCACTTGTCACCTTCTCGACGTAGTGCACGAATGGCGGTGGGTGCCGTATAAAAAATATTAACCTTAAATTTATCGATGATTTCCCAAAAACGAGCAGGCGTTGGATAGTGAGGTACGCCTTCATAGATTAATGTAATGGCACCATTGCACAATGGCCCATAGATTGAATATGAATGTCCTGTGATCCAACCAACATCTGCTGTGCACCAAAACACATCGCCGTCGTGGTAATCAAAAACATATTTATGCGTCATGGCGACATACACCAAATAGCCCGCCGTCGTATGTAAAATTCCTTTCGGTTTTCCAGTTGAGCCAGAGGTATACAAAATAAATAAAGGGTCTTCTGCATTCATCATTTCGCAGGGACATTTCGCAGACATATTTTGAATGATGTCATGATACCAATGATCACGATCTGCTTGCATTTCTACTGCATTATCCGTGTGGTTAACCACGATCACGTGACGAACACGCGGACACTGTGCGAGCGCTTCATCGACATTTTTTTTCAGCGGAATAAATTTATTGCCTCGCACTGATTCATTGGCGGTAATGACAATGTGACAATCTGCATCCAAAATGCGTGTCTGTAAACTGTCTGGCGAAAATCCGCCGAACACCACAGAATGCACCGCACCAATACGAGCACACGCTAACATAGCAATGACGGCTTCAGGAATCATGGGCATGTAAATGCAAACGCGATCACCTTTTTTGACGTGTAATTTTTTCAATGCATTGGCAAAACGACAAACGTGTTCATACAACTCAGTGTATGTGATTTTTTTCTCATGATCCGGATGATCGCCTTGCCAAATGAGTGCGGTTTGTTTGCCGCGTTGCTCAAGATGGCGATCCAAGCAATTGTAGCAAACATTTAATTTGCTGCCTGAAAACCATTGCACGTTTAATTTAGTAAAATCGCCGATAAACACTTCATCCCAGCGTTTAAACCAAGTGACAAATTTTTCGGCTTGTTCACCCCAGAATTTTTTGGGATCGCGAATAGAGCGAGCATACATCTCTTGATAAGTTGATTCTTTGATCCAAGCTTGTTGTGCAAACTCAGCATGAATAGGGTAAGATACAGAATCCTTTGTCATACAAATCCTCATGGATAATTAGTCGAATGAACTCACACAAAAAATCGCCGATTTATTTTTTGGGTTGGTTGGCGTTTTTAATAATACTGTCTGGCGTCATGTGGAAAAATTTCCGCGGTTGGCAAGTCGAAGTGGATCCTCATTTGCTCAATCAAAAAATTCCCGCCTTTGATTTACCTATCTTATCACAGTCTAAAACGCATTTAACAAATCATGATTTGGTCGGTCGTGTTATTTTATTAAATTTTTGGGCTTCTTGGTGTTCTGCCTGTCGCGCTGAGAATGATACCTTGCAAAAGATTGCTCATGAATATCATGTTCCTATTTATGGCATTAATTATAAAGATGATCCTAACAATGCCCGCAATTGGCTTAAGCAATCGGGCAATCCTTATGTTGTTTCCGGTGTGGATGCGAATGGAACAGCAGGTGTAGAATTTGCTTTATATGGCACACCTGAAACGTTTGTCATTGATGCGAAAGGTATTATTCGACACGTCCATTTGGGCACAATCGATGAGGCCGTGTGGCAAAATGAACTGTGGCCGATTGTTCAGGGGCTTTTGACAACCCCTTCCTAAGCACTCCGCTAGTGTAATTCCCTGTCCAATAATAAATATGTTACTATTGCCAAAAAGCTGGAACCCGTTCGGATGCATAATCTAAATTACTACTTAAATGAACTTCATATTGATACCGCCATGCGGGCAGTTTTATTACTGCTCATTGGCGTGATACTCGCCCGTGTCTTTAGCCTCAGCATCAATAAATTCGCTAAAAAGCGGTTGTCGCCGCATCAAACCATGTTGGCTCGCCGCATTGTTTTTTATGCCATTATTATTTTATTTTTTACTTCTGCGGCGGAAGAACTGGGTTTTCATATTAAGACATTATTAGGCGCAACCGGTATTATCACCATCGCGATTGGTGTCGCCTCACAAACATCGATTTCGAATTTTGTCAGTGGGTTATCTATTATTGGTGAGAAACCGTTTGAATTGCACGATATTATTCGCGTCGATAATCTCCAAGGCGAAGTTCTTTCAATTGATTTTTTATCCGTGAAAATTCGCACTATTGAAAACACCCTGATTAGAATTCCAAATGAAGTTTTAATCAAATCACTGGTGACCAATCTGACTCATTTTCCTATTAAGCGCGTCAGCTTAATCATTGCCATTTCTTATTTGTCGAACTTGGCTCATGCTAAACATATTTTATTAACGCTCGCCGAAAAAAATCCGCTCTGCCTGGATGAACCCGCACCGACCGTGGATGTTGATAGTTATGGCGATTCGTCTGTTAATTTGCAATTTTATGGTTGGGTCAATACTGAAAATTATTTGTTATTAAAGTATAGCTTGCTGAATGCGATTAAGCCTTTGTTCGATGAAAATAACATTGAAATGCCTTTTCCCTGTCGGACACTTTTTGCAGGCAATTCATCTCATCCTCTGCCCATTCAAATTATTAACCCCATTTCCTAATAGGCTAATTCATGATAGACACCCTGAAAAAATTAGGCAGCAAAAAGAAACGGAAATTGCCTCTGATTGGCTGGCGCGAATGGGTTGAACTGCCTGAACTGGGTATTGCTTCCATCAAGGCAAAAGTGGATACTGGCGCACGCACGTCGGCATTACATGCATTCTCCTTACGACCTTTCATCGAAAATGATAAGCAGAAAATTTGTTTCGACATTCATCCATTGCAAAACAATGTTAGCACTGTCATTACTTGCATCGCCGATGTGATAGATAAACGCTGGGTCAGTGACTCCGGTGGCCATCGAGAAGAGCGATATGTTATTTGCACGCCTATCGTCATTGGTGATAAAACGTGGCCTATTGAAATTACGTTGACAGAAAGGGACAGCATGTTATTTCGCATGCTGCTGGGTCGAAGCGCTATTCGTAAGCGCTTTGTCATTAATCCAGGCCGCTCGTTTACACATAAAGAATTAAAAATAGATTAATATTTATAGGGTTAGTTATGAAAATTGGTATTCTCTCAAGAAGGCATGATTTGTATTCCACCCAGCGATTAGTGGATGCAGCAACCGAACGCGGGCACAATGCAAATGTGATTGATACATTGCGCTGCTATATGAATATTACGTCCGCTCGCGCATCCATCCATTACAAAGGTGCTGAACTTGAAAACTATGATGCCGTGATTCCACGCATTGGTGCATCGGTCACTTTTTATGGTGCAGCGGTTGTGCGACAACTTGAAATGATGAATGCGTTTTGCGTCAATGATTCTGTCGCGATCACCCGTGCACGCGATAAATTACGCTCCTTGCAATTACTTTCCAAAAAAGGGATTGGCTTACCCATCACGGGTTTTGCGCATTCGTTAGATGAAATTCAAGATTTAATTAAAATGGTCGGCGGCCCGCCATTGGTGATTAAATTTTTAGAAGGGACACAAGGCATTGGTGTCATTTTAGTGGAAACGGCAAAAGCCGCTCGCAGCATGATTGAAGCTTTTCTAGGCTTAAAAGTGAATATTTTAGTGCAAGAATACATTAAAGAAGCCGGTGGTGCTGATATTCGTTGTTTTGTGGTGGGTGGCAAAGTCGTTGCTGCCATGAAACGTCAGTCAAAATCCTCCGAAGAATTTCGCTCTAACTTACACCGTGGCGGCAAGGCCAGCGCTATTGAAATTACCGAAGAGGAACGCAAAATGGCCATTCGCGCGGCGCACATTATTGGCTTGAATGTCGCAGGTGTTGATATTGTTCGCTCGAATCGCGGGCCGTTGATCATTGAAGTGAATGCGTCACCTGGGTTAGAGGGAATTGAAAAAGCAACGAAGGTTGATGTCGCGGGTAAAATTATTGAGTTTATCGAACAAAGCGTGAATGAAGGTAAAACGACATTGAGAAATAAAGCCTAGTTACTGCAAAATCGCTTTGAAATCTGTCGCGAGTCGCCCCAAATCCAATTTGTTTAAGAATAATGAGTAACACATCCACGCGCTGAGAGCGGCGATGTCTTGAAATTGTGGTGGAATATAACGTGGCGGTACCACGATTTTCTCTTCCACCAAATCACCTAAAATATGAATATCTTCTAAGGTAGTTTTACCCACAAACAGCAACGGGATATTTGTCACCAACCCGCGCTGCACCGCCAAGCGAACATAGTTATAAATTAAAATAAATCCTTTGCTGTACGATAAATCTTTGGTGAAGGGTCCGCCATCCGGTGTGCTGCCGCGGAAAACACGTGTTGTTGATTGGTAACTGTCTTCTTCATCCAATCCTTGTTCCCGATAAAAATTAAAAACATCGAGAAAATTCGCGCCTTCTTCCGCCATATTTACGCCAGTGATGCGATTGGTTAATCTTTTTAATCGACCGGGATACGACGAAAAAGTAAAAACTTCCGTGATGATCGCTAACCCCTCTTGGGTAATCGTCGAAGAAGGCGGGCCCTTACTTAAAAAAGTACACGTTGGTTGCGCCATCCCATTTAATGTCGTCCCTAAATGCACCCAGCCTTCGTGAATTTCAAATGTTCTAATTTCACGTTCACTGAATTTGTAACCGTCGTGGATTTTAATTTTATCCGCACCCGCAGCCGCGTCCGCTAAAATACCATCACTTAAAACAACGCGCGGCGCACGACCGCCGTTTTTTTCCGTAAAATAATTACCTAACCGCTCACTTAAAATCGCCACGGTTTCTTCACTGGTATAAATTTTTTCGTCCGCTTTGGTGGCCACTTTATCTTTAATTTTATCCAATGTCTGAGTGACTAGCGTCGCCAAATCTTTCAACGTCGGCGCACCCACATGAAAAGCGTCTTCAGAACTGCCATACAATTCTTGAGACACTTCGGTAAAACGCGGTGTGCCGCGTGCCATCAATAAATCCACGACGCGACAATATTCTCGGCACATTCTCTGCATAATGCTGCCGACGCCGCTGTATTGACCTAATTTGCGTCGAATACTACGCTCGATTTCATAAAATTCTTCTAACTTTTGCTGTGGGTCAAATTGTAAGGGATTTTGCTGGGTATAATAGTCTGTATTAACATGAGGCAACTTTTTGCATTTATGTTTGAAAAAATGCTCTTGAACCTCTGGACTCCATTTAATCGCATCGAGAATCCGAATTGGCTTTTGTGCGACAACAATCCGCTCAGAGAGCTCACGAATGACTTCTTGGTAGTCTTCATTTGCCATGTCTAGTCACGCCTGAGAGAGTTGTAAGATTATTTTAAATTATAGCGCTGTTTGAATAATTTAACTAATTTTTATGATGTTGAGTGCTTAAGAAAGAGCTGTCATCTTGAGCACTCCAACTCCGTAAAAAAAGTGGTAAACATCGAATAAGAACTTCTTCTTTTTATACAAATCCCCCTTGTTCCCCCTTTTTCAAAGTGGGAGACCTACTAAGCAACTTTGTGCTTAACAGCGAAAGGCGCTTAGTAGGTCTCCCACTTTGAAAAAGGGGGAACAAGGGGCAATGGAGAACTGTCGTCCCGGAATTTAGTAGCTCTTAACGAGCGCCTTTTGCTCGTTTAGAGCTACTTAATGTCCGGGATCCATCTTCAATTTATCGCCCTCTTGCTTTTAACTTATATGCTTTAAGCAAAATGGATCCCGGACATTAACTGGCGCTAAATTCGCAAAAAGCGCTCATTAAGCGCCAGTAAATTCCGGGACGACAGTTCTTAAGCTAGTGCCATTGGGAACAAGGGGGATTTGTATAAAAAAATTTTATATCCCCCCCATCCGGCCTGTCGGCCGCCTTCCCCCTACGGGGAAGGCGTTCTAAGCAATACGTTAAATTACGCAACAACTCCTTTGAAAAAGGGAGAGACTTTCTAACAGGTTTCTTATTTCAACAACCCAAACTTCTTCAACTTAGCTCGCAATGTTCCGCGCGATAAGCCCAGCATACGGGCTGCTTCAGATTGATTATCTTGGGTAAATTTCATCACTGAATTTAACAACGGTTCTTCAATTTCATCGATAAAAAAATCATACAGATGACGCGGTGCTTCACCTTTTAGATTCGCAAAATATTGTTTTAACACTTCAGCCACATTTTCTCGCAACGGTACAACGACAGGATCCACATAGGGATTGGTATTCTCATTTGACATATTTTAATCCTTGAAAAATTTATCCTAATAATCTACGAATAGCGCTCTACGACGTTCTGTTTCTTCCGCACACACAATACACAATTTAAAACCCATATTTCGACGCGCATCCGGAATATTTTCACCACATTCAACACATTCTTTCGGGCCAATCTTAAACGTTGTATTTTGACGCAAACGACTCAGTACACTACTTACTTCATTTGCAATTAAGTCATTCGCTAAATCAGCTTCATCAGCCATAACAAACCCTCATAAAAAAGGATCGGGTATTATACGTGAAAGGTTTTAAATGTCTATTTCAAGTCACCTAAACAACATTGCATCACTGTCATCGCCGCAATCGCAGCGGTTTCTGTACGCAGTACACGAGGTCCTAAATTTAACGGCAAAAAACCTTTTCGCATCGCCGATTGAATTTCTGACTCACTCATTCCTCCCTCAGGGCCAATCACAATCGTGATCGGCTCCGCATTTTTTAAACTCAACAAAGGTAATTTTTGTTCGACATGCGGGGAAAGAATAAAACGATAACCGTCAGCAGATTGCTCTAACCAGTGAGCAAAAGATTGCGGCGCTAAAATAGTTGGAATTCGATTACGCCCAGATTGTTCGCATGCACTGATGATCACCGATTGCCAATGCTGAATTCTTTTTTCACTGCGCGCTTGATCTAATTTGACATTGCACCGTTCCGTCAACAGAGGAATGATGTGTTTGATGCCTAACTCTACGGCTTTCTGAATCGTAAAATCCATTTTTTCACCGCGAGAAATTCCTTGGGCGAGCACTAAATTGAGCGGCGATTCCACCTCACGATCGATAAATTGCTGAATCTCGACGGTGACATGTTTTTTATCAATTTGGCGAATGACACCGGCAAATTCGCCGCCGTCGCCATTAAAAAGTGTCACCGGTTCCGCAACCGTCATACGCAATACCCGTGCAATATGATGGCTGGCCAATGGATCCAATTGAACGGCTTGTCCAGTCTGCAATGCCCTCGCTTGATAAATACGCGTCATACGGAAATCACATAATCGAGAACAGGTTGGCCATTGATTAAATGCTCTTGAATGATTCTTTCTAGCACATCGGGATGGCAGGAGTGATACCAAACTCCCTCAGGATAGACAACAGCAATCGGCCCTTGGCAACAAATCCGCAAACAATTTGCCTTCGTTCGATAAACACCGCCTTGATAGGTCAAACCTAGCTCATCTAACCGCTTTTTTAAGTAATCCCAAGCCGCGATACCGGCTTCTTTTTGACAACACTTGGGCTTTGTTTGATCACAACACAAAAAAATGTGTCGTTTAATGGATTTTATGGCTAATTTTTCAGCACGCATGCGCAATTCTTCGTTCATAGATAGCTCAGCCTGGCAAATAAGTTTTCAATCGAATATCATATGCGGCTTGATTATTAGGTGGCAAGAGGAAAACAGTCATGAATAAGTTTTACATCCAAACGCATGGTTGCCAGATGAATGAGTATGACTCATCGAAAATGGCGGATGTCCTGCGCGCTTCGCATCATTTGGAAAGAACGTGATGACCCTGAAGAAGCGGATGTTTTATTATTGAATACTTGCTCAATTCGCGAAAAAGCCCAAGAAAAAGTATTTTCTGAACTAGGCCGCTTGCGGGTATTAAAAGAAAATAACCCGAATATCATTATTGGTGTGGGTGGCTGTGTCGCCAGTCAAGAAGGCAGCAGCCATCTTAAAGCGAGCGCCTTTTGTGGATATGGTATTTGGTCCGCAAACCCTGCATCGAATTGGTGACATGCTTAATGAAGTCGAAAGCAAAACAAAAACCGGTTGTGGATATCAGCTTTCCTGAAATTGAAAAATTCGACAAATTACCCGAACCAAGGCAGAAGGTCCTTCCGCGTATGTGTCGATCATGGAAGGCTGCAGCAAATATTGTAGTTTTTGTGTTGTTCCTTATACCCGCGGCGAAGAAATTAGCCGTCCGTTTGATGATGTGATTAACGAAATTGCTACTCTGCCGAACAAGGCGTAAGAGAAATCACATTTGTTGGGACAAAATGTGAATGATTATCGCGGACCCATGCACGATGGCGATATTGCTGATTTAGCGTTACTGATTCAATATGTTGCAGCGATTGAAGGGATTGTGCGCATTCGTTTTACCACGTCACATCCGCTCGCATTTTCTGATAGTTTGATCGATGCGTATGCCGATGTGCCTGAGCTTGCCAATCATTTACATTTACCCGTGCAAAGTGGCTCCGATCGAATTTTCGCTGCCATGAAACGCGATTATACTGCATTAGAATTTAAAGCCAAAATCCGCAAATTGCGAAAAGTTCGGCCTGACATTAGTGTTACCTCTGACTTTATTATTGGATTTCCAGGTGAAACCGATGCGGATTTTGCTGACACGATGAATTTAATTCATGATATCGGTTTTGATACATCTTTTAGTTTTATTTATAGCCCGCGACCCGGCACACCTGCCGCCCAATTGCCAGACGCGCTTTCCATGGAGATCAAAAAACAGCGTTTAGCCGTGTTACAAAATCGCATTATGTTAAATGCCAAACGCATCAGCGATAGCATGGTGGGAACGCTACAAACGATTTTAGTGACGGGCCCCTCGAAAAAAGATCCGCTTGAATTATCCGGACGGACGGAAAATAACCGTGTAGTGAACTTCAAAGGAAGCCCCGATTTAGTCGGTAATTTAGTCACTTTAAAAATGACTGACAGTTTACCAAACTCCTTACGTGGTGAATTGTAGGCTGTTTTTACGCTATACTATCAGTATGACTGTAACGAAGAGGATATATTTGACCCTTGGAAACGACACATTATTCAAAAGTTGTAATCTTGACCCCCGAAGATAATCGACGCCTACTCAACCTCTGCGGGAGATGTGATGAACACATACGCTTAATTGAGGACCGCTTAGAAGTTGATATAAAACAAAGAGGTTACACGTTTTCGATTAGCGGCAACCCAGAGGCAGTTCATCGAGCATGTGACGCCTTAACAACGCTTTACCATGAAACCCATTCGCAAGAAAGATCTCGCCCCCCAGCACATTCATCTCTATCTCCAAAGCAAAAACAGCCATAAAATCGAGGATCATCGGATGGATATTCGGATTAAACGCGGCATCATTACAGCGCGCGGGGAAAATCAAATACGCTATATTCAAAACATGTTACAACATGATATCAATTTTGGTGTGGGGCCTGCGGGAACGGGTAAGACTTATTTGGCTGTTGCCTGCGCCGTCAATGCGTTAGAAACAGAACGGGTCAGTCGCATTATTTTAGTGCGCCCTATTGTTGAAGCCGGTGAAAAATTAGGCTTTTTACCGGGCGATTTAGCGCAAAAAGTCCATCCTTACTTGCGTCCACTCTATGATGCATTATACGAAATGCTCGGCTTTGATACCGTCGGTCAATTAATTGAACGCGATATTATCGAATTAGTGCCGTTGGCTTATATGCGTGGCCGCTCGTTAAATGATTCTTTTATTATTTTAGATGAAGGTCAGAACACGACGGCTGAGCAAATGAAAATGTTTTTGACCCGCATTGGTTTTAATTCTAAAGCAGTCATTACGGGTGACATTACCCAAATTGATTTAACCAATCGACGTGACTCCGGTTTGATTCACGCGCTAGATGTTTTAAACGGTGTGAAGGGTATTAGCTTTTCGAAATTTGAAGCAAGCGATGTCGTGCGTCATCCGCTGGTGCAAAGCATTGTTGAAGCGTACGAACGACACAATAACAAAAATTCAGGTAAATAAACGCTTATGTATGATATTTCTGTGCAACGCGCAGTCGTCAAAAAGAAATTGCCGAACAATACGCAATTCAAACAATGGGCAAGCGCTGCGTTAGACACGCGAATTCCAGCGGCTGAGCTCACGATTCGCATCGTCGATAAAAATGAAATAACTGAATTAAATTCAACGTATCGGAAAAAAAATAAACCGACTAATGTATTATCGTTTCCGTTTGACATGCCTGAAGAATTGCACGAGGAAACTCCGTTGCTGGGCGACATTATTATTTGCGCCGAGGTGATTGAAGAGGAAGCGTTGGCGCAACAAAAAACAGTTGAATCACATTGGGCACATATGGTCGTACATGGCACATTGCATTTATTGGGATTTGATCATGAAGACAATGAAGAAGCTGAACAAATGGAAGCGGAAGAAATAAAAATTTTAGCGTCGTTAGGTTTTAGCAATCCTTATCAGGAGCAAGGTGAAACACCATGAGTGATGTCGAGCATGAGCAAAAACAGCGTTCTTGGTTTGAACGGTTAAGTGATTTATTAATTCGTGAACCCAAAGATCGTGAACAATTAATGGAAGTTCTGCGCGATGCAGAAGAGCGTGATATTTTAAGCGCAGAGATGTTAGGCATGATTGAAAGTGTCGTGCAAGTGTCCGAGATGCATGTGCGAGAAGTCATGGTTCCCAAAACGCAAATGATTGTGATAGAACACGACAGTCCGTTTGAAACAATTCTACCGTTAGTGATTGAATCGGGTCACTCACGTTTTCCCGTGGTGGAAGATGGCGATGTAATTGGCATTTTGCTCGCCAAAGATTTATTGAAATATTGTTTTCATAAAAACACACAGGATTTTTCAATCCGCGACATGCTGCGTGTTGCTGTTTTCACTCCGCAAAGTAAACGCTTAGATATTTTATTACGAGAATTTCGTGTCAATCGAAATCATATTGCCATCGTCATTGATGAATATGGCCATGTCGCTGGACTGATTACGATTGAAGATGTATTGGAACAAATTGTCGGCAGCATTGAAGATGAATATGACACCGATGAAGAAGACGATATTAAAAAACATGCTGATGGCACTTACACGGTGAAAGCAGCCACGCCTATCGATGATTTCAATGAGTATTTCGATTCGGATTTAAGCGATGAAGAATTTGATACGATTGGCGGATTAGTCTTAAAAGGCTTTGGTCATTTTCCAAAACGCGGCGAAACAATTAAGCTGAGCCAATTTCGTTTTAAAGTGTTACACAGTGACACTCGACGGATTCATTTGTTGGAATTGCGTAAAGAATAAGAAAGCGCTGTCATTCTGAATGACTGAACTCTCTCAAAGCTAAACAATACCGCGTGTTGTCATCTCGAGGCGAGAAAAATTATCGACCCTTGCATTTAGCGCACGACAAACTCGCGCCTTTTCTGGCTGCCAAAAACGAAATGTGTTGTACTTGTGATAACTCACACACGCTCTATATAAAGCGGGAAGAACAAACAAAATAGACAAAGCATCTGCAAGATAGCGATCCCACGTATGAGAGCGACGAATGTTGTTTTGACTAACACACTGTAACGATTTTTGAAAGTTTACTAAAGAACGTAATTTAGATTTGTCTCGGGTTAAAATATCATTTAACGCTGAAAATGCCTCTCTATCAACTTGATCTGTTAATGGATCATTAATAAATGAACGATTTAATTTTAATAAATCAGCATGGATTTTGTTAATTGTTTTTTTACTCTCTGGATGAATTGATGTCTCTTCATAAATTGTATCTTGTTTATCATGGTCGAGAACAATATCATTCGCAACCGCAGAAAAATATTCTTTTACAGCGATAAGATGGAGATAATATTTATTAGCCATGGTCATAAAAAAATGGCGATCAAAAGGTTCGTTGATTAAGCTGTATAATTTGAATATAAAATCAGGTGAAACTGTATTCCAATTTACACAATATCTTTCTTGTGATGGACTCACTAAGTAAGCTATATAGGGATCATGAGTAGGAACATAACTGCTCCCATCACTCAACGGTATAGTAAAAATTTCAGCGCCATCTTCTAACCAGGCGAGTTTGAATTCTTTGAGCATATCCCTCTTCACAAATTGCCAATCTATTGGTTCCATTAACCTAACCAATTCGCACAAGAATTTAATTGGGATTTTTTGGTAATCAATGAGTTGATTGTCACCCAATGGATCGATTAAATATCCAAAATTGGTAGAAAGAATCAACGTACGTCTATCACGCAATGGAATTCGACGCATCGTATTTATAGTTAATATGCTCTTAACTAAACTATCAAACTCTTTATTTTCTGCGCCATCTTGATTTGAAGTTAAAAGCTTTTGTGGTGTAACTGCTTTCATCCCTTCATCAAGATCGTATTTATGAATAAAAAGGATGTGTTGAATCGGTTGACCATTATTCAATGCCGTGCATAATAACTCTCTAATAAATTTTACTTTACGCAAAAACAGCCTATTTTTTGGCGAAAAACTTTCTGGAAAATTTATGTATCGAGCATACAGTTGACGTAAGTTAAATTTTACATCTAGATGATCAAATAACTGATTGGTTTGATCAATCCATTTTATGGCTGCATCAACAACTGGATAAGTTCGAGCATTTTGTTCGGATAAGGTTGTGCTAAATTCGTGTGATGGCAAATGTAAGATAGGTGGAATAGTCACAGCATACCTTACTAAAACTTGATTGAGTTGAATATCAAAAGAAATATGTCGATCTTGAGGTACGAGATAAGGTTGATATTCAAACTGATGGATAGTGCCGGCTTTAAAAAAAGCCACTTGATTTAAATTAACAGCATCCGTATTCGTATCAGGATAATATGCAAACATTCGAGAATAAACATCGACATGTTTATATCTAAGTTCATTATGCCATTGCATCACAGTGTCAGCTTCTCTTGGCTGGAAGCTTCCATTGCCAACAAGTGCCGCGACTTGCATCAAGAGTGGATCCGATTGAATTACTGCTGATGTACACTGAATCTCTATCCAACCCGTTTCCGTTTTCCCTTGCAGCATAACGTATAATTTTCGGCTTATTTTTGGGTTGTCACGACACAAACGTTCTATATCATTTTTTAAATGATCATGTAATGAAAAAGTACCCCTAAGAACGGAAGAAATAAAACCTTCATCTTCTAAATAATTTTTTAGTACGTCCTGTCTAGGTATCTTGATACCCAACTTTTCTTCTTCATAGATAATATACCTAATAGCGGCGCGGATGAGAGATCTACGAATTAATTGTCGTGCTGAGCTCAAATCTTCATAAGATGATGTATAACGATGCGCTTCTAAAACAAAAACTAAATCACTGGTAACGGCTTTTTCAACAATTATCTCTGCTATGCGATTTATGACAGTGTCACAAAAAGAGCCAGCTGTAGGGCGTTTCGACCACACTTTCCTCCCTCTTTCAGCATTCATAAGAGGAACAAGCCTTCTTATGTCATCATTAACATAAACAAAAACATTGTGATTGACACGTGGTTTTTGATCTAGCCATCGATTGACTGCATCACCATTATAATAATCTACAAAAGTAAACATTTCTTTATTTCCTACGATTGGATCTACTGTAACAGCTAAATGAATCGTTGGATTATTCTTTGTTCCTGTCAAATCTGCATAAATACCTACTTGTCCTTGATGCAATTTTGTCATTCTTTTTTTAATAACTTCATTACTTGGAAGTTGTTGGCTGAAGGTAAGTATTTCGGGAGCCTCAGAAAACACTTGGACAGGACTGGTAGTTTTTAAATTCTTAAATTTATTGGGTTCTTTATCAAAAGATTCTTTATCGACTAAGTAGCAGATAATAAGAACACTAATATCCTCTGAAAATCCACCAATGCGCGCGAGTAATGCGAAGATGCCCAGCATATCGTGTTCACTTGCTTGAGAGAGTGATTGATTAAATGCATAATTCGCAAAAGGCGAAGGTAAATATGGAACTTGTTTTATTTCTAGTGGTTGACTAACCATTGTTTTTGGAGGGCTCGTCAATTTATCTTCTTTTGCATCGCTTAGAACTAAACCAGGTAAGTTATACGCTAAAGTAAGCGCGTGAAATGGAGTTACCGAATCATCTCTTTTAAATTCAGATGAATGAGCATCGGCTTCTAAATCGAATGTGTCTTTTGATTCGAGTTCTCGTGGTTTCATACGGGTTTCGTCATCCTGCTGTTAGCTTAATTTATTGATTGTTTTTCACTGATTTTATATTGCATTTATTAACGCTTTATTAAGAGCCTGTTTAAAATTTTTTAACGTTAGCTCAACAAATCGACATTTGCAAACTCGGATTAAGTTTTCTTTCACAGCTCTTCCATAAACGGCAGTTTTTTCACTTCATCCAAATGATCTTTCAACAACCCAGCGTTTTGGTATGACGGCAAATTTATGTAATTCATTTTTTTAAAAAGATTTTAACCAGACTCTTATAACCTATTGATTTTATGTGGGTAGTTTCATAAAAATTTGAATTTCGAGAGATGTCCTTCATATTCCCTTAAGCTTAATCGCCTATCTTCATACCTCGTTATTAATTATTCGCAAATTAGGCTAAAACGAGGACAAAATGTTACGAAAAATTTATTCGATGGGTTCAACCATCTCTTCAACTTGTTCGGCTGTATATTCATCTACTTCTACATTGTGTACTGGGATTAAGGAAAATTCTTACAAGGTAATCGCAAATTTCAGTGGGGCTTTCGCAGCAGTTGAAGTAGTTGTCGGCGGCATTATCTATGGCAGTATTTATGGCAGTAAAATGGAGTGTAGATGCGTTAACTTTGTTCAAAACTATTATGATACAGTTAAACCCGCCTGCTATATTTATTTTAATAATGGTGGAAATGGAGATCGCAAAACATGGGGATCCTGGCCGAATAATTGTACAAGTGGAGATGTAGTAACGGAATCTTGGAAGTGTCTTAAAGCAACCGTGAATTGTTGCTTTAATGCATACGCAGCGATGGACAAGGCTACAGATGATTTTATTTCAGGCTGCAGGAATGAAGGACAGAGCTGGTTCAATGATACAAAAATGGTTTTATATGTTCCTGCTTTGGTAGTTGCTACGCTTTGGACTGGTTATAAAATAAAGGGTTATCTGGTACCAATCAGAGAGCGAAAACGGCAAGAACGTCAACAAAGAGATGAGGCACGACGCGAAAGCGAACGCCAAGAAGAAGATAACAAACGCCAACAAAAAGAAGCGCAACACCATGAAGAACAAGCTCAACGCCAAAAAGAAGAAGACGAACGACACTTTGTTTCAATTGAATTAAAAGAATCTAATCTAGAAATAGCGATTGCAAACAATCGAAGTGAGGTAGCAGATGAGAAAACACAACCTCCCGTTGTTTTTATTTCTGATGGGTCATTGTATCGAGAGTTAACGAAAGATACTGCAAGTCAGCCTGAGGTAGAAAACACCTCGACGGAAGAAACTGCTGTTGCAGAAACTCACAATGATGCTGAGGAAATGCTGCCGGAAAGAAGGCTGAGTAGTTCATCGATGGAAGTGGCTGATATTGCGCTGCAAAGTGGTGCAGCAGCTGAGAAAACACAATCTAACGTTATTCCTCTTGGATTATTGACTCAATCGTTAGGGAAAGTTGTTGCGGGCAGTCCAATTCAGTCTCAGCTAGGAGTTACATTGCCGGAAAAACCAGATGTTGCAGTGACCCGAACAATTTGAGACAACATTTGATTTGTTGACGAACAAAAATGTTTTTATCTTGATCCTGATGGAAATGATACTTTTGCAATGCATTTATTAGGCGAAGATAAAAATTCATTGGTAGCTTATATGCGTTTGTTCCCACCAAATAATACAGTACCGTAGCCCGGGTGTAACCCGGGGAATAAAACAGCTTTAAAACCCCGGGTTGCACCCGGGCTACGGTACTGACCCCATGACCTCCTTGAAACATGTCATTTCGAGTCGTTAGAACTTGACGTTGGCCTTTTTTTAAAGACAGTGTCGCTCTGGCTAAAATATTTATAATCCGATATTTCTCAGATATTATTTGTACCAACCTTCCAAGTTATGCTATTTATTATACAAACCTTTAACAAAGCAGGAGAATTCAGCATGGCGCTAGATCGAGTCGATATTACCCAGTATGCCAAAAAAGAGAAAAAAGACATTGCGAATTTAATGCGGACAGCCATTCGGATTCATTTGCAAAGTTTGAATGATCTAAACCCAAAAGAAATGGCTGCTTTAGTCACCCTGATTACATCAAAAGCTGACGATATTGAAATGACGATGGCAAAAAGCATATTAAGCAATGAAATAAAATGGTTTGCCTCGATCATGGGTGCCACGGGAGTATCAACATCCTTAAAAAAACTTCAAGTTGAATCGCTGCACGCTTTAGATGAAAAAGAGAGTCAATCATTCGTTAGCGTGGTGGGTGCTAATCGCAGCGTGAAAGAGTTAGTCATTGTTGTCGATAAGCGTGATTTGTCAAATGAGCAAATTGCAATAACATTAAAAAGAATTAATGAAATCTTGAAAAAAACCGATCTCGTATCACTGCGTATAGTCGGAGCAAGTTTTGATACGCGATATGAGTTGCCAGAAAATCAAAAAAAACAATTGAGTGAATTTTGCGATTCGTTAATTGCTAATGAAAATTTGTTAAAAGTTGAATTTATTAACTGCAAATTCGGCAACCCTACTGTGCTGTGTGATAATCTCAAAAAACTCTCTAAGCTTCATACTCTTGTCGTGCAGGATTGTGATTACAATCAATTTGAATTTCAAAAAGCCATTGCTGATTCAAAAATAACAACAGCATGCTTGAGCCAAACATCTTCTGATGTCAGTTATTTACAAGTTCATGATCCTCTTAGCTTTCTCCAAGGAATTTGTGCTAATAAAAATTTAACTCATTTAGATTTAAGTGGAAATAGTCTGCGGGCGTCTGACTTCCAGCCTTTTTTTCTTTTGAGAGATTATTTGAAAGAGACACAAGTTCTGCGAGAAATGGCATTTACTGTATTTGACGATCAGTGTAGCCAATTTATTTTAGACGGCATGGGTTTGAATCAGAGCATCCAAACATTGAGGATAGCCGGTTTTATTATGTTTTCTGATCTTACAACGACTATGATAAATTGTCTCATCCGGTGCATAGAACGAAATAAGACAATTGAAACGCTTGCATTGCCATTAAAATTTGTGACTAGCTGTGACAATTTTGCATTCACTTCTTTATTACGTACCGTTGAATCCTCTCATGTCACACTGCTTGACGTTGAATATGACAAATCCAAGAAACCAAATAGTGCCACTCAAGAACGAATTAGACAATTGCAAGAGTGCATCGATAAAAAGTTGAAAGATAAACAATTTAAAGCGAAAGAAGCTAAAGCAGGAGATAGCGCGACAACACCACCAGACGAATTTGCTTTTCTTGCGAGCAGTATGAACAAAGTTTTCAATGCGGGTGAACGTCCTACAGAAGCAAAGAGTGAAGTTTCTTCTGAAAATCGTCAAACTGCTGAGGGTGCTAATTTTGATGATTTTGACCCTTTTGGCTTAGCGCCTAAGTCAACAAAATCATCATTGCGCGTAGCCTGGGCGATAGCCCAGGGGCTTTTGCTTTTTGTCGAGGAAAATCCCTGGGCTACGGCACTAAAGGCGATCAACATTTTCTTGAATCCTTTCGATGATCTCATTAAGCGTTGGTTGCTTACCAAAATATATAGGCGATTTTCTAACAAATGCCTGACTATTCAGCGACAATTTCAAACAGTTGTTTCGCGTTTGGATGTTGATGCAAAAACATTATCAATCTGCTCCTCAAAAAATTTTCTAGTACTTATTTTTCCATATGCTCGCGCTAGTTGAAGTAATTTTCTCTTGTCAAAATTTGCGAGACGATTGCAGATATTTTTTTTCACCAGAGAGACATCTTCCGCCAAGTCGTTTAAATTATTAAGCAAATCCACTAATAAAAATTCCGGCGTTACTTTTTTAGGGAAATCTTTATTTGATCTTCGAAAATCAAATTCTCTATTTCCCAATTTAAAAACACCATGTCGTTTGCGATTTAATACAACCACCCGATTGTAAAGTTGTGTCAAACCAAGACCTAAGGAATTGTATTGATTCCAAGAATAAACTAAAAAGTTATTATCTTTGAGAAAACTACTCACCAAATTTTCATCATTTGGCGGCAACACACCGAACATCGTCAAACGTGGCTTATAATAAAGCCCCCCGGCCAACTTCCGCAGCAACCCCATTTTAACCAATGTATCTAAATCTCTATCCAACGCTTTGGAATAAGCCAAAAGCATATCGCGCCGATAAACATAACCAGCGCGCATTTGATTATTGAGATATTCATAGCTATATGTGTTCATAAGTTAATCATAGCGAATCTGGCTAATTTTGCAAGTATTTTTATTAAAATTTCATGCGAAATCACGTATTTTTATTTATTTATCATAGGGGTTATGTTTTATCCAAAAAAAATGGGGTGCCGTAGCCCAAGAAGGAAAACACATCATGGATAGAGCAAATCCGGAACACAAGCTCAATATTCGTAATAGCACGGCAGAATTTCTTATTTTTACTCAACAGGCCGGTGAAAAAGGCATTGAAGCACACTATGAAGATGGAACTATTTGGCTGACTCAAAAACTGATGGCTGACTTGTTTGCCGTGGATACCAACACTGTAGGCGAGCATCTTCAAAATGTATTCAAGGCGCATGAACTTGATCAAAATTCAGTTACCCGGAAATTCCGGGTAACTGCTTGTGACGGGGAAAATTACAATACTCAGCGCGTAGCCTGGGCTATCGCCCAGGCTACGCGCTGACAAATATTTCTATCTCAAAAATAAATATAGCTTAATGAAGCGCTTGTAAATTATAAATGTATACATTATACTAAATTTATAGTGTATACTAAATTTATTAATTGAGCTAAACTGGTCTAAATATTATGACAACATCTTATGACAACCCATTTCGCCCCGGAGCTGGACATAAGCCGCCCTATCTAGCAGGCAGAACACACGAACAAGATGAAGTTAAAAAGTTATTGCAACAAAAAATTGTTACTCAAAACATTATTCTCACGGGCCTTCGTGGCGTTGGTAAAACAGTGCTTCTTGAATCGTTAAAACCCATAGCAGTTCAAGAAAGCTGGTTATGGGCTGGCACCGACCTATCTGAATCCGCCAGCGTCACCGAGGAGACTCTCGCAATTAGAATATTAGCTGATATTTCCCGCATAACATCAGCCTTGATCTTAACCCAAAAAACAGAAAAACCGCCCGCAGCCTTTACACATAATGTTGAAACAACTATTGAGCCCATCAGCTATGAACATTTATACGATCTCTATTCAAAAACCCCGGGCCTTACTTCTGATAAATTAAAATGTGTACTAGAAACCGTATGGCAAATATTGCCCGCAAAAGAGAAAATAAATGGGATTATTTTTGCCTATGATGAAGCCCAAAATTTAGCTGATCATGCAAAACAAAGAATGTATCCTTTATCATTATTGCTCGAAGTATTTCAATCACTACAAAGGAAAAATATTCCATATATTTTAATCCTTGCTGGGCTACCTACTTTATTTCCGAAACTAGTTGAAGCAAGAACATATTCAGAACGAATGTTTCATGTAATCTTCCTAAACCAACTTGACGAAGAAGCAACTAAAGAAGCAATAACAAAACCAATTGAAGACGCCAAATCATCATTAAAATTTTCCAATGCAACTGTCGATAGAATTGTAAAGCTTTCAGGTGGATATCCATATTTCATTCAATTTATTTGCAAAGAAGTTTTTGATGTCTGGATTACAAAAATTCATCAAGGCCAAGTTCCAACCATTCCCGAACAAGATATTATACGAAAGCTCGATTCCGATTTTTTCCAAGGAAGATGGGCGAGATCCACTGACAGACAGCGCTCTCTTTTGCGTGTAATAGCAAAATTGAAAATGTCTAATGATGAATTTACTGGCCAAGATGTAGCAGAAGCATCAAAGAAAATGCTTAAAAAGTCGTTCAGCCCTAGCCATGTAAATCAAATGCTAGTCGCCCTCTCAACTATTGGATTGGTATACAAAAACAGATTTGGTAAGTATTCACTTGCCGTTCCGCTGTTAAATGACTTTATTTTACGCCAACCAACCATTGATGAATAATGCCGGATAGGAGCAGTAATGCCCAAAAAAAGCGAAAATTCAAAATACCTTTATAATATTTATTGTGATGAATCTTGTCATCTTGAAAACGACCATAATAAACCAATGGCATTGGGAGCAATTTGGTGCCAAAAAAACGATGCCTATACTATTTCAAACAACGTAAAATCCATAATAAATAAACATGGACTAGCTAAGTCCTTTGAAATTAAATGGACTAAAGTATCACCAGCAAAAAAAGATTTTTATCTAGAGTTAGTTGAGTATTTTTTTAATGAAACAAAGCTGCATTTTCGAACTGTCATTATTCCAGACAAAAACAAGCTTGACCATGCACGCTTCAATCAGTCACATGATGATTGGTACTATAAAATGTATTTTTTATTATTAAAAGGAATACTAAATCCAGGATACAGTTACAACATTTACATTGACATCAAAGATACCAAAGGGACTGAAAAGCTAAGAAAATTACATGAAGTACTATGCAATAATGCATACGACTTTGACAAAAATATTATAAAAAAAACTCAACAGGTTCGCTCGCATGAAGCAACAATTATGCAATTAACTGATCTGCTAATTGGCGCAATTACTTATCTCCATAGAAAATTAGAAACCAGCTGCGCAAAAAAAGAAATCATTGAATTAATCAAAAAACTCTCGAAAAACAACTTAACTCGGAGCACCTTACCCAGAGAAGATAAATTCAATGTTTTTGTTTGGAATACGAATAATGCTGGATAGCCAATTACCAGAACTAATCGAACTTACTAAGTTCCAAGGTGACTGGGCACCTTATCTCGAAGCAATATACCAACTTTACTTAAATAAAATTGCTGATAGCAATTTCACTTATCTTGGTCTGCCTGTTAAGTGTCAACGAAGACCCATGTATGAAAACAAAGGTGCTGGATTTTGGCACGCCATATCTGAAGGTACAAACGAAGAAAATAGAACTGTAGATCTAAGGCGCTGTGAAAGAATTCCATGGATCCCCTGGATAATTAAGCATGCCAAAAATGGAATTAATAGCACAGTCACCTGGTGGCAAAACCAACGCTTTGGAAACATTCACATTGTCTTTTTACATGAAAAAGAAAGTTATGTTGTCGTACTCGCAAAACGGAATGGTTATTATCTACTTAAAACTGCTTATTGTGCAAACAAAAGAAGGTTACAGGAACTTATTCGAGAAAGAAATAATTTTTGGGTAACCAAAAAAGACTGAAGGCGCCCAGGGCGCCTTCGGATGCTCCTTCTACGCATGGTAGATGAGTTACTATTATTATAACGTTTCATACAAAAATCTCAACTCAATTCAACCTATTGATTAAATGGAGAATACTAAAAAACATGCATCATAGCATCTGAAGCAATCCTCGTTTGCAATATATTAATTCTAGAAACACAAAAAACTCTGATGATGTACTCAAATATGAGCTCATATAAATCAATAGCAAAAGATCTTCGAGATATATCTATCATGCTAGATAACAAAGCAGTTCTTGCAAAAACTAATTGCGAACTTTATCAAGCGGAGAAATTGACTTACAAAACGATGTTAACAAAAAAATTGATACATTAGCCGAGAAGCATTGCTAAACTTAATAACTTCAAAAAACCGAAATTCTTTAACTCTAAAAATAACTTTCCAAACACACAGATAGGCGCCCTACTAACTAAACAATATTCTTAACAACTAAAGAAAATCATAAATTTACTTATTTCTCCAAGCGTCCCGGAGAGGATTCGAACCTCCGACCTGCCCCTTAGGAGGGGGCTGCGCTATCCATCTGTGCCACCGGGACGTGGGGTAATAGTAACGGTTTAACGTGTTGAGTTAAATATGAAATGTTGTGGAATGATCACTCACTTACAGAGAAACTTGAAAAAGATTGGTACCGAGAGTCGGAGTCGAACCGACACGGTGTCACCACCACCGGATTTTGAATCCGGCGCGTCTACCAGTTCCGCCATCCCGGCAACCTTTTTTGGAAGAGCGAGTATAGCAAAATGAAAATGGACGTCAAAACATTTCTAATGGGTCGACGTCCAATGACCAACGGACTCGATTTTTGGTCGGGATCGCCTCGATTCGGGGGAGCAATTCTGTCAGCATTTTTTGCAATAAAGGACGCTGTTTGGCTTGTAATAATAATTGCACTCGGTGACGCCCGGCTCTGCGCGGCATCGGGGCTGATACGGGGCCGATGACATAACAGCCGGGGTCTTTGACGTGAATACTCTGCTTCACTTGCGCCAGAAAATCCATCGCCACGTCCGCTTGATGCGCTTCCGCGCGAAATAAAGCAAAATACGTATAAGGCGGCAATTCGGTTTCCGCTCGCTCTTTTAATAAAGACGCAGCAAATTGATCGTAGTTTTCTTGCAGCAATTGATGCAATAACGGATGGTTCGGTTGGAAAGTTTGAATAATCACTTTGCCGCGCTTTTCATCGCGTCCCGCGCGTCCTGAAACTTGCAACAACAATTGTCCCATGCGCTCTAGCGCACGAAAATCTGCACTAAAAAATCCGCCGTCCGCATCAATCACTGCAACCAATGTCACATTCGGAAAATGATGTCCTTTCGCTAACATTTGGGTGCCAATTAAAATGTGATGCTCGCCACTTTGAATTTTTGCTAACGTTTCTTCGAGCGATCCTTTTTTGCGAGTGCTATCGCGATCAATTCGGGCGATCGAATGGGTGGGAAAATATTTCGTTAACGCCGCTTCTAATCGTTCTGTGCCTTGACCAACGGCTTGCAAATGATTTGCGCCGCAACTTTCGCAACGCGTTGTTACATTTTTCTGCGCATCGCAATGATGACAATGCAAGCGCGCTGCTTTGTAATGGTAAGTCATGCGTGCATCACAGCGTTTGCATTTCGCCATCCAACCACAAGCGGAACACACTAACACTGGCGCAAATCCACGTCGATTTAAAAATAGCATGACTTGATCGTTGTTTTGCAAATGTTGCTTGATTTCATTCACCAACGGCACCGACAGACCATCCTCAAGCGGTAAGTTACGCACATCTAAAATAGTGAATTCCGGTAAAACAGCATTGCCCGCTCTCTCACGCAAAAATAACGGTTGATATCGACCCGTGGTGACATTATGCAACGACTCCAGCGCCGGTGTTGCAGAACCTAACAAAATGGGTAATTGATTCATGTGCGCGCGCATGATGGCAACATCGCGTGCGTGATAACGAAAACCTTCTTGCTGCTTCAACGAAAGATCGTGCTCTTCATCAATAATAATCAAACCTAAATTAGCAAACGGTGTAAACACCGCTGAGCGTGTGCCAATAATAATTTTAATGTCACCTGACTTGGCTTGCAGCCATGCTTGAAAGCGTTGCTTCTCTGTCATCCCCGAATGCAAAGCAACTACAGGTACTGCAAAGCGCTGACGAAATCGTTGCACCGTTTGCGGTGTTAAGCCAATTTCGGGAACTAACACCAAAATTTGTTTTTGTTCTTCTAGTAATGTCGCAATAATTTGCAAATACACTTCGGTTTTGCCGCTGCCGGTGATGCCGTTTAAGAGAAAAACTTGGAAATGATTTTTTGCAGCAAGCACTGCCGAAACAGCCGTTAATTGCGCATCATTGAGTGGTAAGGGTGCCACTACATCATCTGTTGTGATGAGTTTTTTTGCGCGCTTTAGCTCAATTGATTTACCCTGACGTAGCCAAGCTGGCAAGATGCTTAGCAAAACATCGCCGACGGGATGATGATAGTAATCTGCCGCCCATAGACCCAATTGCAAAATATCCGTCGGAATAATAGGCTCTTTATCAATGAGCTCACGAATAGGTTTTAATTTATCGTATGCAATATCTGTCTGATCAGATATCCCCATGATTAAACCCACTAATTCTCTTTGTTGAAAGGGAATTTTAACTCGCATGCCTGGCTTAATTTGCGATAAATCCATCCCAACCATCGGTAAATAATCAAAATAACGACGGAGAGGCGTGGGAACGGCAATATTTAGCACTGTCATGGGTTTAACTCGCGGGAAGACCTTCAAAAAGACAATAATATGTTATAATTTTAGAGAATGTTATCTTTTTTAGCGGAGAGTCGTATGCCAAAACAAAAATCTTATCAATTGGGTGAAGAAGAGCTGATGCTAGTCCTTGAAAAAGTGCTGAAAGACAGCGGAATTGCCAACCATATGTCTCCCGAAGAACAAAAACAATTAGTTAAAGATACCGCTAAAAATTTATTAGATTCAAATGCCGATATTAATGTCGATAATATCAAAAAACCCGAAGTTGTCATGGGGTTACTAACTGCTTTAACAAGAACTCACGCAGAAAATTATGCGGCAAAAAATAACCTTCCATTCAAAAAATTTGACTATAGCTTACCCTTTGTAGAAAAAAATCTCTTAACTGAGAAACAACAGAAAGAACTGGACTCTGTTGAAAAGTTAACAGGATTAAAATTGACCGACGATGTCGCTCAGAAAGTCATCGATGATTTAGAAAAAGCACTCACACTTGAGGCACCTAAACCAGGCGCACCGCAACCCAAATCAAAATTAGTTGCCATTGTGGATGCAAACGCAAATGTCATCGAAACAACAGGGGCAGCAGCCACAAAAGGTCGCGGGCAAACCTCTATCCAGGAATCGAATGTTGAAAAAATGGGTTGGTATGCGACGGCAGAGCATTTACGAAATGACTTCTCTGATAAAATTCCTGGCATCCTTGATTTCGTAGATGAGAAACGATTAAATTCCTTAACAAGCACACCTACGTTTGAAATAAAATAAATGTCTGAATTGTCTAAAGCAGATTTCATTCAGCAATTTGCCGATACCATCAACAACATTCCTTTCAATCGCATCTTGGGATTAAAACTCGCTGCGATTGAAAGCGATCACATCGATATGAGTTTTCAAATGCACCACGATTTAATCGGCAACTACCTGCAAGGTATTTTGCATGGCGGTGTAATTTCTGCGGTGTTAGATATGACAGGCGGCACGGCAGCGATGGTTAACGCGATTCAAAAAAATAGTCACAAAAATTTGGCTGAAATCACCGCGCTGTTGGCGAAGGCGAGTACCATTAGTTTGCATGTGGATTACTTGAAACCTGGCAAAGGCGAACACTTTACGGCGAAAGCGTGGATATTGCATAGCGGCTCGAAAATTACGTTTGCGCGGATGGAATTGCATAATCATGAAAGTGTGTTGATTGCGAATGCGAGTGGGGCGTATCGGGTTGGGTAGTTATGAAATATTTAGTCTGTAAACTAGCTAAACACGCGGTATTACTCCCAATGGCATCTCGCTTAAGAACTGTCATCCCGGAATTTAGTATCTCTTAACGAGCGCCTTTTGCTCGTTTAGAGATACTTAATGTCCGGGATCCATCTTCAATTTACCCCTTCTCTTGCTTTTTAACTCAGGTGCTTTAAGCAAAATAGATCCCGGACATTAACTGGCGCTAAATTCGCAAAAGGCGCTCATTAAGCGCCAGTAAATTCCGGGATGACAGTTCTTAAGCTGATGACATTAGGATCCTTTATAGTGATGACAGTTCTTAAGTTGAAAACATTAGGATCCTTTGCAGTGATGGCCGTTCTTAAGTTGATGGCATTGTGATCCTTTACAGCGTGGAATAAAGATCAAGCCAATCTGGATTGGTTTCTTCAATTAAATTCGTTTTCCAATCTCTTTTCCATTTTTTTATTTGTTTCTCTCTCGAAATGGCTTCTATAATATTTCCATGAATTTCGTAATAAACAAGCTGATTAACTTTATATTTTTTTGTAAAACTATCTATTAGACTTTCCTTGTGCTCATAGATTCTTTTAATTAAATTTGAGGTAACTCCGGTGTATAAGGTTCCATATTTTTTACTTGCGAGAATGTAAACATAATAACTTTTTGACATGGCATTATGATCCTAAATTTTTAATACCGCCAAGCCACCTAATAAAATCAGCAAACCCATTTTAGTCAAAAATCCTCGCCATCCCGGTCTATGCCATAACAGTTGTGCGCCGATTAATAAGACAGCAATCGTGCGTTGCGCAACTTGCTCTGGCTGCATAAATTGCCAAAAGAAAATCGCGAGTGAAAATATGAGAAAAATAAATAAAAGAGAATCGCTTTGTGCGATTGAATCCATGCGCTGTGTTTGCAAGTCTTTACTGAAACATGTATTTCCTATTTCTCCCTGCAACCCTGCACAAAATGGCCCGCCAAAAAAATAATGCAGCGGGTGAAACGATTTCGTAACTTGCAATTTAACCGGTAATCCGAAATTTAATAAATTCTTTAACTGGTGCAATTCATGATGCGACATACAACAAGCCAGCAGGAGAGCATTCGGTGCTAACACGGTCGATAATCGTGGCAATGATTTACGGAACGAAGGAACACGTTGAAAAGATTTTATGCCTGCCTTCGCCAATACAATGGGTAACGTCATGGTTTCAGGATGTTCGAAATAAACCATATCAAATCGTGAATTTATTCCACTTGCTAAATACGTTTCTAAATCTTGATCAATCGCTGTAAACTCAACCGCAATTGTCAAATCTCTCGGTAACTCTGCAAAGTGTTTTAAAAAAATATCCGTCAATGACGCAACCGGTTCCAGTAAAGTAAAATGAATCGATTGAAGGTGAGGTTGCGTTGCAATGAGTTGCCGCACCAACGGCAAATAACTCGGAAAACTTCCCGCCGCAATCACTAACAGAGTGAAGGATGTTTTCTCGGCAGACAACCGCTGAGTCATCATTAATTTCGCAAATAAATGCGCCGCTTTTTTGGCAAACTTATCCCGATAATTAGCTAATTCAATGACTCGATTTTTCGTGCTCATCAACGCTTCCTTCCCTACAAATTTATGTTATCCTGTCGCGTCTCCCCCATAATTAAAAAGGAAAATAATTATGCAAAGCATACTTGTCCTCGGCGCAGGCAAAATTGGATCTCTGATTGGAACGCTGTTAGCAAGCTCCAACAGCTATAAAGTTTATCTTGCTGACATACAAGTGGATACTGCTATTTTAAAAAAACTTTTTCATAAAGTTCCTAATCTTGAATTAGTCCAGCTCGATGCAAAAGATCCTGATAAACTCACCGAATTTTTGCGTAAATCACCGGTTGAAAGCATCGTCTCTAGCTTACCTTTTTATTGCAACATCAACGTCGCAACCGTCGCCAAAGAGTTTAACATAAATTATTTTGATTTGACCGAAGACACGCACACCGCCAGCACCATCAAGGAATTATCCAAATCCATTACCAGTGCATTTGTCCCACAATGTGGGTTAGCCCCAGGTTTCATCAGCATTGTCGCCAATAACTTAATGGAACATTTTCCCACGCTAGACGCCGTCAAAATGCGCGTCGGTGCATTGCCCACCAACATCAGCAACGCTTTGCAATATTCACTGACTTGGTCAACTGATGGCTTAATTAATGAGTACGGAAATTTATGTAACGGCATTGAAAACGGCGAAGACGTGACATTATTGCCTCTTGATGATTTGGAAGAAATTAAAATTGATGGCTTAACCTATGAAGCATTCAACACCTCCGGCGGCATTGGCAGCTTAGCCGAATCCTATAAAAATCGCGTGCGCTCAATCAGTTACAAAACCGTTCGCTATCCCGGTCATTGCGCTAAAATTCGTTTTCTCATGAATGATTTACAATTAAATTATGACCGCGATACGTTAAAACGAATTTTAGAACGAACGATTCCGAAAACAAACCAAGACGTTGTTCTCGTGTATGTCTCTGTCACTGGCACCCAAGACGGTGTATTCAGCGAAGAAAATTACGTGAAAAAATTCTATCCCAAAACCATTCACGGCAACCGTTGGTCAGCAATTCAATTAACCACGGCATCGTCTCTCTGTGCTGTCATTGATTTAGTGATGTCACAACCGAACAAATTTAAAGGCTTCGTGAAACAAGAACAATTTTCGCTAGAGGATTTAACCAAGAATCGTTTTGGCGAATATTACGCATAACAAGGACATTTATGGCAAACCTATTAAAAGACTTGCATCTCAGCGAAAAAAATCAAGGCACCTGCACGGATGCTGACGGATGGTCGACAACCACGACCGCCGGTGAAATGATATCTTACAATCCAACCGACGGCAGCATCATTGGCAGCGTCTACAATTGTTCAGCAGCAGATTACGAACAAGTGATTACCCGCGCGCAACAAGCATTTTCAGAATGGCGCATGGTACCTGCACCCAAACGCGGTGAAATCATTCGGCAAATTGGCGATGCATTGCGTCAGCAAAAAGAATTATTAGGCAATTTGGTTTCACTCGAAATGGGCAAATCAAAACAAGAAGGCCTGGGTGAAGTGCAAGAGATGATTGATATGGCCGATTTAGCGGTCGGTCAAGCACGCATGCTCTATGGTTCCACCATGCATTCAGAAAGACCCGCGCATCGCATGTATGAACAATGGCAACCACTCGGCGTCGTTGGTGTCATTTCTGCCTTTAATTTTCCGGTAGCCGTTTGGGCATGGAATGCATTTGTCGCTGCCATTTGCGGCAACACCGTTGTTTGGAAACCTTCTCCAAAAACACCGCTCTGCGCCATTGCCGTGCAACACATTTGTAACAGCGTCATGAAAAAAAATAATTTGCGCGGTGTGCTAACGCTTTTCAACTCCAATGAAACTGAGATCGTTAAGCATTTCGTCAATGATCCGCGCGTACCATTAATTTCTTTCACCGGTTCAACTCAAGTAGGACGCCAAGTCAATGAAATGGTCGCACGTCGATTAGGACGCTCATTACTTGAATTAAGCGGCAACAATGCCATTATTGTTGATGAAACAGCCGATTTAAAATTAGCGATTCCCGCGATATTATTTGGCGCGGTCGGCACCGCCGGTCAACGCTGCACAACAACACGACGCCTGTTTGTACATGAAACTGTTTATGACACTTTAGTCACTGCTTTAGCAAAAGCGTATGCCAAAATTACCATTGGCGATCCTCTTGATGAAAAAAATTTAATGGGTCCTTTAATCGATCAATCTGCCGTCGATCAATACAAATTGACGATTCAAGACATTCAAAAAAGCGGTGGCAATATTTTATTTGGCGGCAACGTGTTAAATCGGCCAGGTTATTTTGTTGAACCCACCTTAGTTGAAGCAAAAAATGATTGGCCGGTCGTGCAACGTGAAACATTTGCACCGATTTTATATGTCATGAAATATAAAACATTGGATGAAGCGATTGCGCTGCAAAATCATTCCGCACACGGATTATCCTCTGCCATTTTTACCAATCACTTAAAACACGCCGAGACATTTTTGTCAGCACGTGGCAGTGATTGCGGCATTGCGAATGTCAACATTGGCACATCTGGGGCTGAAATTGGCGGCGCATTTGGTGGCGAGAAAGACACCGGTGGTGGACGTGAAGCAGGCTCTGATTCATGGAAAGCCTACATGCGTAGACAAACCAATACCATCAACTGGAGTGATGCATTGCCCTTAGCACAAGGAATTAAATTTGAGATTGCCTAGAATTGCCCCTGACGCCATTTTAGAAACGCATTATCAAAATTATATTGATGAACTGCGCCGAATCGCATTTTCTGGAGACATTCATACGGATTATGCCACTCGCTTGAGTGCAGCGACGGACAACAGCATTTATCAAGTCATTCCACAAGCAGTCATTTTTCCTCGCAGCGAAAACGATGTCATGATGGCCATGACGATTGGCAACTCCGAAAAATTTCGCTCCGTTAAATTTACGCCGCGCGGTGGCGGCACCGGCACAAATGGTCAATCACTCTCGCCCGGTATCATCATCGATTGCTCTAAACATTTGCGTAACATATTGGAAGTGAACTCCGCTGAAAAATGGGTACGCGTTCAACCCGGTGTTATTCTCGATCAATTAAATCAAGCATTGCATCCAGACGGTTTATTCTTTGCACCGGAAATTTCACCCAGTAATCGAGCCACCTTAGGCGGCATGATCAATACCGATGCCTGTGGCAACGGCTCAAAGATGATTGGCAGAACCAGCGATCACGTGATCGAATTAACCTGTGTGCTAAGTGACGGCAAAGTGATTAAAACACTTTCTTTCAACAATCACATCACTGAGCAATTGACTGAGCTGTTGAAAGAACATCAACCGCAAATTAAAGAGAAATTTTTTCCCGCACCTCGCACCTTAAGCGGTTACAATTTAGCGAAAGCGTATCAAGAAGCATTGAATTTAAATTATTTATTTTGTGGCTCTGAAGGCACGCTCGGTATTATCACAGAATGTAAATTAAAATTAACCGTGCAGCCTGCGCATAAAAAACTTGTTGTTATTAAATATAAAACATTCTCAGATGCATTAAACGCTAAAGAGATCACACCAGACATTCGACCGTTAGTCATCGAAACAATTGATGAGAAATTAATTGAGCTTGCTCGTGAAGACGCCATTTATTTTCACATCAAAGAGTTTATTGAACCGGCGAAAGCGATTAGTTTAGTCGAATTTATCGGTGATAATGCGGCTCAGCTCGATCAGCAAGTCCAAACGCTTTGCCACACCCTGCAAAAAAGCCAAACCACGTGCGGATTTTATGTTGCAAAAAATGCTGACGAAATGAAACTATTATGGGATCTCAGAAAAAAATCCGTTGGCATTATCAGCAAACAGCAAGATGGTACGCGACGGCCTATTCCATTTGTCGAAGACACTGCGGTACCGCCAGAAAACTTGGCGTCTTACATCGCTGAATTTAAGCAATTACTCGATCGTCATCAATTAATTTATGGCATGTATGGTCATGTCGATGCAGGCTGTGTGCATGTGCGTCCTGCATTGGATGCTAAGCGATCGGATGATGAGAAATTAATTCGAATTATTTCAGATGAAGTCGTCACCCTGGTAAAAAAATACGGTGGTGTGATTTGGGGAGAGCATGGCAAAGGGTTTCGCTCAGAATACACCCCAGAATTTTTTGGCACAGAATTAAATGTCGTGTTACGCAAAATCAAAACGTTATTTGATCCATTCAATCGATTAAACCCAGGCAAAATCGCCTTGCCTCTTGATTCAGACGAATCGCTCGTGACCCTCAATGGGCCTTTGCGTGGCCACTTTGATAAAGAAATTCCTATCGCTTGGCAAGACGATTATGCAACCGCGATGGCGTGCAATGGCAATGGCGCGTGTTTTAATTTTTTAACCAATGATCCCATGTGCCCCTCTTACAAAGCGACATTGGCGAGAGTGCAATCGCCAAAAGGCAGAGCCACCGTCATTCGTGAATGGCTACGTCAATTAGCCCGCGTAAAATTTGATTTATCTGTTGTTAAAAACACACCGCTTTGGCAAAAATTATTTATTCGCATGACGGATGAACCGGATTTTTCGCATGAAGTTTTTTCGGCGCTATCAGGCTGTCTCTCTTGCAAAGCGTGCACCAGTCAATGTCCATTGAATGTTGATGTGCCGGACTTTAAAGCAAAATTTTTAGCCCACTACTACACACGTTATTTTCGGCCACTACAAGATTATTTTATTGCGCGAACAGAGCGAATTGCGCAATGGCAAGCACGCATGCCTCAGCTATTTAATTGGCTAGTGGGTACGAAGTGGCTACAACAAATAATGCGGAAAAAGTTTGGCTTAATTGATCTGCCGCGCATCGAACAGTTTGCTTTTCATTACAAGCCCGCTCATTACGAATCGTTAAAAAAATTAAAACCCGCCGATAGAGCCAAATCTGTTATTTTGTTACAGGATGCATTTACTTCGTTTTATGATCAGAAAATCTTGGCCGCTTACAGCGGGTACTTAGCTCGCATTGGCTTTAACGTGCGAATTTTGCCATTTTTTATCAATGGCAAACCCTTTCAGGTGAAAGGATTTTTGTCCCAATTTAATCGCATTGCCATCCAAAACATTGCCTATTTACGGCAATTAGCGACGCTCAATATTCCTATGCTGGGGCTTGATCCCAGTATCACATTGACGTACCGCGATGAATATCAAAAATTGCTGGGCAGCGAACCGTTAGGTTTTTCCATTCAACTTCCTCAAGAATTTTTGCATCAACACTTAGATAAATTACCGCAAGCGACTTCTGCGCATTACGCTTTAATTTCGCATTGCACTGAAAAGACGGCTGTCGTTGCCAGTGAAACGCAATGGTGTGACATTTTTGCCAGAAGTGGTTTAACGCTCTCGCCTCTTGCAGCAGGTTGCTGTGGAATGGCAGGCGCTTATGGACACGAAGTGGATCATGCGCGTGAATCCCGCTATTTATTTACGCTAGATTGGCAAAAGCATCTCTGTCAAAATCCAGAGGCTGCGGATTTTATCCTAACGACAGGTTACTCTTGCCGCTCACAAGTGAAACGATTTTTCGGCAAACGCATTCAACATCCGTTGGAAATTTTATATGAGAGAACTTTATGACTTATCAACCATTATTTGATGCACTTTGGAATGATTATACCAACCGTAATCCACATGCGAATAAAGTATTTCAATTGTTTCATCAACAAGGTGAGCGTGTGATCAATGATCACATTGCGTTCCGAACGTTTAACGATCACCGCATTAATGTCGACAAGCTGGCTGACTTTTTTATCGCACATGGTTATGAGGAAATGGGTACCTATGATTTTCCGGTGAAGAAATTATTTGCCAAGCATTATGAGCATGCGGATCCCACTGCGCCTAAAGTTTTTATCAGTGAATTGATGACGAATGAGTTTAGTCCAGCACTGCAAAAAATCGTACGCGACTGTGTTAGGCAAATTCCAGCCAATGCGGTGACTCAAGAAAATTTTTTAACGAGTGGTACTTTTTGGCAGCCGTTGAGTTATCAAGTTTATGAAACTTTATTAGATGAATCAGAATATGCGGCTTGGTTGTATGCATTTGGATTTTGTGCGAATCACTTTACGGTGAATGTTAATGCGTTTCAAACGATTAAAGAAATTTGTGATATCAATACTTTTTTGCAGCAGCATGGCTTTAAATTAAATACGTCTGGTGGTTTGATCAAAGGCACGCCGATGGAATATTTAGAACAATCGAGTACGTTGGCTGAGGAAGTCGATGTGAAATTTATTGAAGGCACTTATCGAATTCCTTCTTGTTATTATGAATTTGCGAAGCGTTATGCGTTGCCCAATGGGAAATTATACAGTGGATTTGTGGCGACATCGGCGGATAAGATTTTTGAGAGCACGGATGTGAAAGCAAGACAGAACATGAATGACTTGCGCGGTATTCTTGCTGAAACAAATACCAAGAATATCCGTGATAGAGATGACTCTATGTGAAAAATTAGTAAATACTTGCAGGTGGTTAAGAAAGGGCTGTCAGCGTGAGTGCTTAAGAAAGGGCTGTCAGCGTGAGTGCTTAAGAAAGGGCTGTCAGCGTGAGTGCTTAAGAAAAAGCTGTCAGCGTGAGTGCTTAAGAAAAAGCTGTCAGCGTGAGTGCTTAAGAAAAAGCTGTCAGCGTGAGTGCTTAAGAAAAAGCTGTCAGCGTGAGCGCTTAAGAAAGGGCTGTCATCCTGAGTGCTTTTCGCTCCGAAGGATCTCCCTATATAGTAGAGAGATGCTTAAAGAAAATAATACAGCTTAAGTGTATTCTTAAGCATCTCTCTACTATATAGGGAGATCCTTCGGAGCGAAAAGCACTCAGGATGACAGCCCTTTCTTAAGCGCTCACGCTGACAGCCCTTTCTTAAGCGCTCACGCTGACAGCCCTTTCTTAAGCACTCACGCTGACAGCCCTTTCTTAAGCACTCACGCTGACAGCTTTTTCTTAAGCGCTCACGCTGACAGCCCTTTCTTAAGCACTCACGCTGACAGCCCTGCTCAACGACGAAGCCCCAATGGCACTAGCTTAAGAACTGTCATCCCGGAATTTAGTAGCTCTTAACGAGCGCCTTTTGCTCGTTTAGAGCTACTTAATGTCCGGGATCCATTTTCAATTTATCGCCTTCTTGCTTTTTAACTGATGTGCTTTAAGCAAAATGGATCCCGGACATTAACTGGCGCTAAATTCGCAAAAGGCGCTCATTAAGCGCCAGTAAATTCCGGGATGACAGTTCTTAAGCTAGCACCATTGCGACGAAGCCCTTACTTAAGTCATTGGTGATTGAATTAGCCTCTTCAACTCATACACAAATATTTAATCTCTAAATATTCTTCAATACCATACTTCGACCCTTCTCGACCCATCCCTGACTCTTTCCATCCACCAAACGGTGCCACTTCTGTCGACACAATTCCTTCATTAATTCCCACCATGCCGTATTCCAAACCTTCTGCTACACGCCAAACACGATAAATATCGCGGCTATAAAAGTAAGACGCTAAACCAAACTCCGTGTCATTGGCCATTTGAATCGCCTCTTCCTCAGTACGAAATCGAAATAATGGCGCAACAGGACCGAATGTTTCTTCTTTCGCAACACGCATCGCATTTGTGACATCCGTCAAAATGGTTGGCTCAAAAAATAATTTTCCTAGCGAATTTTTTTGGCCGCCGCAGAGTACCTTCGCACCTTTTTTGATAGCATCCTCAATGTGCTCGGATACTTTTTGAATGGCTTCTTCGTTAATGAGCGGGCCCTGTTGCACATCTTCTTGCATCCCATTGCCCAGTTTTAATTTTTTAACGGCAGCTAATAATTTTTCAGCAAATGCTTCATATACGCTGTCTTGGACTAATATTCTATTCGCACACACGCAAGTTTGTCCGGTGTTTCTAAATTTAGATGCCATCGCACCCTTAACAGCCGCCTCTAAATCTGCATCATCAAAAACTATAAACGGTGCATTACCGCCCAATTCCAGCGAAAGTTTTTTGACGGTGGGTGCACTTTGTTGCATTAACAATTTGCCGACGGCGGTTGAACCGGTAAAAGAAATTTTCTTAACGAGTGGATTTGACGTTAACTCTGCGCCTATTTTTTCAGGTATGCCGGTTAAAATATTTAAGACACCCGGTGGCACACCCGCTTCCTCTGCTAATGCAGCTAAGGCGAGAGCACTAAAAGGCGTATCTTCTGCAGGTTTTAATACAACCGTACAGCCAGCTGCCAGCGCCGGTGCAATTTTACGCGTGATCATGGCCATGGGGAAATTCCACGGTGTAATCGCACCGACGACGCCTAGTGGTTGTTTGATGACGAGCAAATGTTGGTTCGGTTTATTGGAAGGAATCACATCGCCGTAAATTCGCCGTCCTTCTTCTGCGAACCATTTGATGAATGAATTGCCGTAATCAATTTCACCGCGCGACTCGGTGATGGGCTTGCCTTGTTCCAAGGTCATTAACACAGCCAAGTCTTCTTTGTTCGCATCAATTAAATGCGCCCAACGCCAGAGAATGTCAGCTCGTTCTTTTGCCGTTTTATCCCGCCACAGAGTGAAGGCGGCACTGGCGGCTTGAATCGCACGCTTTGTTTCCTCTGCGCCGCATTCGGGGACGTTGCCTAAAATGCTTTGATCATAAGGGTTAGTGACGGAAAAAGTCTTTTGATTATCCGCATTGATCCATTGGCCGTTGATGAAACTTTGTTGGCGGAATAATTTTGAATTGTTAAGCTGCATAGAAAATCCTTTTCTTTAAAAAGTTGATCTTGTCTTTGCCTGACTCGTTGTTACTCTAAGCACCCCAACTACTCATCCAACAACTTCTCAAACAAACACTGCGCGCTAGGCTGATTTTCCCAATTACGCATAAAACGTCGAATTTCTCTGCGATAGGCGCGGCGCATTTCACCTTGTGAGTGATGTTCAATCATGCCATCTAAATCAATCAAGACGGGGCGCTCATCCTGTACCAAAATATTGGTCGCTTTTAAATCTCCATGACTCAACAACAACTTCGCTAAATTTTTGAGAAGCGTTGCAACACGCACCGCCACTTTTACATAATGCGGTTCATGCGGATCGTCTGATGAATAATTCGCAAAAAAATCAATTAAATTTTCACCCGGCACTTTTTCCATGATGAAATACGATTTACCACGCAATCCAAAAAAACGTTTTTCAATAAATGCTACCGGCTTTGCAGTTGGAATTCCAAATAACAACAACAAATGCGCTAATCGCCAGGAATTTGCCGCGCGGGTGCTAATTAAGCAGCGTCTCAAACGATGCCACGTATTTTTGATATTGTAACGTTTCATCACAAAAATTTTATCATCCAATGCAAATTCAACAACCGTTGACGATCGACCCGCTTTCAACATGCGCGTCTCGGGTAATTGCATCACGGCTTCCGGGTTAGCGAGTAACTTGTATAACGCAGGTGTCTTATATTTTCGATCGTACATCGTTAATGTTTGCGGTGAAACAATTCTGCCAAACGCACTGCTGCTACGTGCAATCTTTGTTTCATAGCGCCGCCAACGCGTGTTAAGCCAATTCTTTAACGACTGTTGTAAAAATTGAATGTCCGCAGGTTTCACTAACCACCCTCGGGATTTGGCATACAATTGAAATAGTTCATCTTGAAGTTTTTCGGTACCAACGCCTAATTGAGCAAAAAACAAGGCTAGATTATCCAAGCTCGCTTTTTTATCCAGCGGCTCATCGCTCACCGAAATACTGCCGCCATCTAATGTCAAAATGCGATTACCTTGCACTAAAAAGTTTTTTAAATGTAAATCATTTTGCATAATGCCCATCACATGATGGGTGGCCAACTCGATTGTAAATGCTTGCATCAGCGAGAGTAATTCTTGTGGATGACATTTTTGCTCCCAGATGTCCCCCAAACTTTTTGCTTCAAGGATTTGTTCAAATAGAATGACATACGCGCGTTTTTTAAACGCTGTGCCATGTGCAAGAACCGTTGGTGTTGGAATGCGATGATGTACCAGGTCTTCATTACCCGATAATTCTTTTTTGTAATGTTTTTTAGCCCGACCGGGTTCATAAAAAATTTTGGCAACAACGGGTTTATCTTCCCAGGTACCCATGACGACTAATCGCTTACCCGGCAATACCCGCAGTACGTGTTCACAGACAACCGGGGATGACAATTCCGCCACGTTGATTTGAAATGGGCCTTCAATCGTGCGATTGGCGCGCAATAATTTTTTCCACGTTATCTCTTGCACGCTATCCTTCCGTATGCTTTCGATACAATTCATCTCCACGATGTTTCACCTTTTGCCAAAAGTTGGCTTCCTTGTTAATGATGTCTTTTAATGGTTTTTGGCGATACTCTTTCATAAAGCGCAATAAATCTCGCTGGGTCAAACCAATCTCTTTGCTTGAAAAATACAAGCCTGCCAAATCCTTTATCACCCAACGAGTCGGTGTGGTATGCCGCAGTTGTGCGCGATGCAAATCGATCACACGTAATGTTAAATCATGCAGATCATTCTCTAGCAGTTTTTTTTCTAACACAAGATGGCAAATATAAAAATCTCGATGATTCATGCCATTCTCAAGCATTGTTTTCGCCAGACGCGCCACTTCTCTAATGAGTTTTCGCTTAAATTGCACGGAGGGTGGGTTCATCCGCCACGACTGAGTCAACTCTTCCAAGCTGACGTGGGGCGGCAATTCACGCGTTACCAAAAAAGATTTCATTTTGGCAGGATTGAAACCTTGCTTGCCGTAACCCAATATCTCCAAGGTAGGTATCCTTAACCGCTGTAAAAATTGAATCGCTCGCCATTCATTTTCCGCACTGGTGACCGGTAGCCGTAACTGACATAAATTCTTCACAATTTCGCGCCAGCCAATACCAAAATGCTGCTTAATAAAAAAAGTAGTCTTGGGCAAGACAATGCGTTGCGTGCGGCGATTTTCCAATTCACGGTACACGTCTCCGCGTAACGCCATCCACTCAGCAAACGATAATTCAGCAGGCAATAAGGCGCGCAATTCAGGCGCAATGGTTAGCATTTTTTTTGTGACTCAATAAAATCAACTGCACGATCCACCAGGCTATAGATATCGGTTCGTTCTGCAAACCGTAATCCGTTTTGCTGCCAGGTTTTTTGATTGGGTGACAGCAGCATGGTTTGCAATGCCTCATTAAACTCACGTTGTTTAAAGGGAGATAATAATACATGTCCTGCCGTCGCCGCTTGGACGTAGCCTGCGTATCCACACACTTCTGTTGTCAACACGGGCAGTCCTGCGACCATCGCTTCCAGTAAAACGGTGCCGGTATTTTCGTTATAGGCAGGATGCACTAACAGATCGGCTGCCAAAAAAAACTGCCCGACATCCTCGCGACCACCAAAAAATTTGACCTGCTCTCCTATCTGCAATTGTTCCGCCTGCTTAACAAAAGGCTCGGCATTATCTTTCCCTAACACAAATAATTGCGTCCGCGCTTTGAGGGAAGGAGGCAAGCTCGCTAATCCCGCTATGACACGATCCAATCCTTTGGTTTTAAACCCGGAACCCACAAATAATAATAGGTGATCCGCATTTGTTAAATTGAATTGCCCGCGTAGGGTCGCACGAATCTCTGCTGCATTGCGCGGCGCAATACGATCTCTTGCAATACCGGGCGGCAGTAAATGAAACCGCTCGTGTTCCGTCTGATAATAATGCTCAAATTCCTCTTGCTGTAATCTTGAGATCAATAAAATTTGCGTCAGAAGACCTCGGGCAAAAACATTTTTTTCAAAGGCGACAAAATTCCGATAGCGCGGCGTCAATCGATACCATTGGCCATGTTGTTGTCTGGCTTTCGCTTGAAAACACGTATCTGCCGCATAATAAACATCCAATCCTGGCATCTTATTAAAGCCAACGATGAGGTCATAGTGCGTGCGGGTAATGGCTACTTTTACCTGGCGAATAAAGCGTTTAATGCGTGAATAATTTTGCCACCCATCTGCCGGGAAAATTTTTACGGTTAAAAATGAGGGTTGCTCACCCTCCCATTGCATGGTATAGACATCCACACTGTGTCCACGCTGAACGCATTCGACTGCAATGCGCAAAAAATCGCGCTGCAAACCGCCAAATGGAAAATAGTTAAAAAGGCAAAATGCGAGTTTCATAAACCGGTGATATACTTCCAATGTTGTTTTTAATTTAGCCACAATGGCATATAATAAATTGCTTAAAAATGCCATTTTACGGTGTTGTCGTTTCAGCAACAATGCCTTTATTATATCTCTTCATTTTTCAGCTTTTTACTAGAACACGAGGAAATTATTATAATGTTACCCATAAAAAAATTAGCGACTCTCTTTATCGCTGCCAGTTTAGCTAGCCCATTTGCGCTGGCGGCAGATGACGCGTTGCTGGCTGCCAATGCCGCGTTGACTTCTTCCGCGAATGTTCCTGAGACAAAAGCACCTGAAGATCAATCCATTGCGCTCGATGCGCACTTACGGATTATTGCGATCCAAAAGCACATGGAAGATGCTGAGCTCGCCTACCAAGTCGATGTGAATTACCCGCGAATTGAAGGACAGGATTTGTCAGCGGCTGCTTTAGCGTTTAATCAAAAAGTCCAAAGCATGGTTGATCAAGCCGTGGAACAGTTTATTTATTATGTTAAAAAAGACCATGTGCATATGCAAACACTGCCTGAATCCGTGCAACATAATGTTTTTCAAATTGATTATGATTTAGAGGTGGTGAAACCGGCTAATCATCCTATCATCAGCGTGCGCTTACGGATTGAAGGCATGCAAGCAGGTCGTGCGCATCCTTATCATGTTCATCAAGTCTTAAATTTTGATTTAATAAATAATAAAGTGCTGACGTTAGATGATTTATTTAAAACACACTCCAATTATTTAACTGTCATCGCTAAATTTTGTAACCACAAATTAACTAGCACGTTGAAAGATAAGTGGATGATTGCAGATGGCACAGCCCCCACTCCTGCAAACTATAAAAATTGGAACATTGAAAATGATGGGATTTTAATTACGTTTGATGAGTATCAAGTAGCACCTTATGTGTATGGTGCGCAGGAAATTGAGATTCCTTATGCAACCTTAAAGCCGGTATTAGCAGCTGATTCACCGTTATCGCCGTGTCTTAAGGGGGATTATCATTGTATTGCGGGGGAGTGAGGTTAAGAGCATAGCGTTAAGCTAAGGAAATTTTGCTTAGAACGCCTTCACCCTCCGGGCTGACGGATCGACAAAAATTCCACCCATGCGTCGTCCTGAAAAATATGACGTCAACGTATTTTAACCGTAGCGACGGTGCTCGCACGGAATATTTATTCAGGATCCACTTGAGTATCATCGATCCATATAAATTCAGGAATGCGTTCTTCGTTCGTGGATCCTGAATAAATCTTACGCGCTACTACGATAACTGCGGTCAAATGATTTGGGCGTAAGATTTTTCAGGACGACGCATGGGTGGAATTTTTGTCGATCCGTCAGCCCGCAGGGTGAAGGCATTCTAAGCAAAATTTCCTTAGTTTGACGCGTATACCCGGCAGGCGGAAAGGCATTCTAAGCAAAATCTCCTTAGCCTGACGCGCATGGGTTAAGAGGAACAACCACCCTCAATCCTCTTCATCGTCGTTTCAATCCAATTTTTCACTTCCGCTAACACTTCATCCGCCGCGCGGTTTTTTGTTTCAATCAGTGGACCAAACACAACATGGACGTTACCGGGATTTTTTATAAATTTTCGTCTCGGCCAAAAATGTCCTGCGTTATGTGCGACAGGAATAATCGGATACTCGGTTGCAACCGCTAACCGTGCACCACCTAACCGGTAATGGCCAACATGACCCACCGGTATCCGTGTGCCTTCTGGAAAAACTAAAATCCAGCGGCCGTTGTCTAAACATTCTTTTCCTTTCGTAATAATTTGATCCATCGCGCGCGCTTTATTGCTGCGATTAATTGCAATGGGTTCGATTGACGCGAGTCCCCAGCCAAAAAAAGGTATCCACAGTAATTCTCTTTTCACAATAATCGCAATTTCATTAAAAAAACCCGGCAAAAAAAACGTTTCCCAGGCAGATTGATGTTTACTCATGAGGATACCGTTTCTATCCGTTGGGATATTTTCAAGTCCCTCAAGCGTGTAAGTGATTCGACAGACCACTTTTAAAACCCAAATGACGGCCAACGTCCAACTTTTGATGATCAAATAACGAATGCGAAGCGGGAAAATAAAAGCGATCAAACAAATCACGCTATAAAATATGATGCCGACGATCAGGAAGATCGAAAAAATCAACGAGCGGATAAATAAAGTGAGCTTGTGGAAAATATTTTTTTTCATGTTGAAATACCTTTTTACTATTTTTTCTGCGTGCATTTTGCGAATTTAATCTACTTACTCCTGCTGAATCAAATACTCAACCGCCTTCGCCAAATTTTCAAAATGCAGCACATCGTTTAATTCCGGATGCTCTGCCAAAGCTTTTCGCCCATTCCCAGTCAGCACCATGATGAATCGACAACCCACCTTCCTCGCCACTTCTGCATCCGTATAAGAATCGCCAATAAAAAACACATCAGCAAACTGCATTTGATATTTCTGTTGGATTTGATAAAACATACCCGGTTGTGGCTTTCGGCAAGGACAATGCTCATCCGGGTGATGTGGGCAGAAAAAAATATCGACTTCACCGCCCAGTGCCGCCAACTCAGTCATCAATTTTTCATGAATTTTACCCAGCATCGCCAAATCATAATATCCGCGCGCAACACCGGACTGGTTCGTCGCAATCACCACTTTAAAACCCGCTTGATTTAAGCGCGCAATCGCAGCCAAACTCCCGGAAATGGCATGCCATTCATCCGGTGTTCTAATATAGTTTGGCGATTCAACGTTAATGACGCCGTCACGATCTAAAATAACAATTTTATTCATTGGAGTAAGGCAATATCGGCTACTTGTAAAAATAATTCACGCAACTGTTTTAACATCAACAACCGATTTTCGCGCTGTTCTTTGTTGTCAACATTCACCATCACGTGGTCAAAGAAATTATCCACCGGCTCTCGCAACGTCGCAAGCTCCGTTAATATTTCGGCGTAATTACCATTCTGAACAAATTTCGCAATCATCATGCGTTTTTCAGTTAACTTGTCTGCGAGAATACGTTCCGCGTCATGTTGAAATAAATTCGCATTAATTTGATTGATTGAAATAATGCTGTCGCTTTTCGTCAAAATATTGCTGACCCGTTTATTCGCAATACTCAACGATGCCGCATCCGGTAATTTTTTAAATGTCTGCACCGCATGAATACGACGATGAATATCCAACGGTTGGGCAATATTCAAGATGGAAACCGCTGCAATGACATCGGCGGCAATGCCTTGGTCTTGATACCAAGGACGTAATCTCTCTAGGATAAACGTTAAAACATCTTGCGCCGCGTTTTGATTCGGCAACGAAGTGCCATATTCTTTTTGCGCCGCAGTTAAAATCAAGCGTAAATCTAGATTTAATTCTTTCTCAATTAAAATGCGCAGTACACCTAATGCAGCACGTCGCAATGCAAACGGATCTTTTTCACCGGTCGGCGGTTGATGAATACCAAACACACCCACCAAGGTATCGATTCGATCTGCCAGAGCCAATGCGCAACCCACTAACGAACTCGGCAACCCATCGCCAGAAAAACGCGGTAAATATTGCTCTTGTAATGCTTGCGCAACCGCCTCGCCCTCACCGTCGTGCAAAGCATAATAATATCCCATCACACCTTGCAACTCGGGAAATTCACCTACCATGTCTGTCAGCAAATCTGTTTTCGCCAATAACGCTGCGCGTGTGGCTTGTTCCGGATTGGCTTGAATAAGGTTTGCAATTTGCTCCGCCAATTTTGCTACACGCTCTGTTTTTGCATGCAACGTGCCAAGCTTGGCTTGGAAAATAATGGTTTTTAATTTTTCGATGCGATCGCTTAATTTGGTTTTTTTATCGGTCGCGAAGAAAAAAGCGGCATCGGATAAGCGCGCACGTAACACGCGTTCATTTCCGGCAATCACACTCTCCGGCTGACGGCTTTCAATATTGCTAATCGTGATAAAATACGGCATCAATTTATTAGCTTGATCGGTCACCGGGAAATACCGTTGATGATCTTGCATGGCTGACATCAACGCTTCTTGCGGCACCGCTAAAAATGTTTTATCAAATTGGCCGCAGACGGCAACAGGCCACTCAACCAATCCCGTCACTTCATCCAATAATGCTTCGTCCATGACAACTTGCGCATGCGGCACCGAAAGTTGTTTGACTAAGACATCTGCTTGCTCTCGAATTAAATTTTTTCGCGCGGCAAAATCCGCTAACACATATTTATTTGCTAACGCTTTCACATACCGAGCGGGTTTCGCAATCGAGATAAATCCTTTGCTATGAAAGCGATGACCTGACGTCAAGCGACCACTCTTCACACCTAAGATTTCCGCATCAATCACTTCATCACCAAATAACATAACGATCGATTTCACTGGACGGACAAATTCATCTGACCGATTACCCCACCGCATGCGTTTTGGAATAGGTAAAGCCGCTAATGCTTGCTGAATCACCTCAGGCAATAATTGTTGAACGGTTTTACCGGCCACTTTTTGCTGATAAGTCACCCACTCGCCTTGCTCGTTTTTAAGCGTCGTTAAGTCGTCCGGTGTCACCCCGCAAGACCGCGCAAATCCCACACAAGCCGGAGTCGGTTTTCCCGCTGAATCAAAGGCGGCATTGATAGCAGGTCCTTTGCGATCAACCAACATATCCATTTGTTGAGCCGCTAATTTTTTCACAGACACAGCCAGCCGTCTGGGCGTCGCATAATAAGTTATTTCTTTAAATGATAAGTCTAATTTGGTTAATCGTGATTTCACTTCGGCAAGAAAACTTTCTGCCAAGCGTTTTAATGCTTTGGGCGGTAATTCTTCCGTGAGAATTTCAACGAGAAAATCAGCATGCTGCATGGTTCGTATCCTGCAATAAAGGAAACCCTAACGCTTGTCGCGCATTCAAATAACTTTCCGCCACCTGTTTTGTTAAGCGGCGAATTTTTAAAATATATTGTTGCCGCTCTGTGACTGAAATCGCTCGTCGTGCATCTAATAAATTAAACGTGTGCGAGGCTTTTAACGCCATTTCATATGCGGGTAATGGCAAATTAAGTTGAATCAGCCGTTCGCTTTCTTGTTCGTAGTTTTGAAATTGTTGCAACAGTAACGCAACATTCGCTTGTTCAAAATTGAATGTTGACATTTCAACTTCATTTTGATGAAACACATCGCCATACGTCACGATGCCGTTGGGTGTTTTGCTCCACACTAAATCAAAAAAATTATCGACACCTTGCAACGGCATCGCTAATCGCTCAAGACCATAGGTAATTTCACCCGTGACAGGCTTGCACTCCAACCCGCCGATTTGCTGGAAATAAGTAAACTGAGTAATTTCCATGCCATTCAACCAAACTTCCCAACCCAATCCCCATGCACCCAAAGTGGGCGATTCCCAATTGTCTTCTACAAACCGAATGTCATCGACTAAGGGATCGACTCCCAATGCGCGCAACGAATCTAAATAAATTTCTTGAATATTATCCGGTGAGGGTTTTAACACAACTTGAAATTGATAATAATGCTGCACGCGGTTGGGATTTTCACCATACCGTCCATCGGTGGGTCGACGGCATGGCTGCACAAACGCAGAACGCCATGGCTCAGGCCCAACTGCCCGTAAAAACGTCGCGGGATGAAATGTCCCAGCTCCCACTTCTTGATCGAAGGGCTGCACAATGACACAGCCTTGTTCGGCCCAAAATGCTTGCAACGTTGCGATCATTCCTTGCAATGTTTGAATGTCGTATGTGAATTTTTTCATGGTGGTTGGCTTATTGTTTAAGAAACAGAGGATTATATACCAATCGCGACTCGAAATGCGAAATTCTCGCACCGTCATTGCGAGGAGCGTTTTTTGCGACGAAGCAATCCAGTTTTAGACTTAAAGAATCAAAAACTGGATTGCTTCGTCGCAAAAAACGCTCCTCGCAATGACGGAAGTGGGAATTACACAACAACACCCGTTGGAGTGCCTCCACCCTCCAATTTATGCTACTCTTATTCTTTTGATAGAGAATAATATCCATGGAAAACCCCTTATTAAATCAAGGTCAGCTGCCTATTTTTAGTCAAATTGATCCTAAACAGATTGAATCCACGCTCAAACAATTACTCAGCCAAAATAGATCTCAACTTCTTGAATACATTGACAATAATAAAGAACCAAGCTGGGATAATTTAATCGCGCCATTGGAAGATCTCGACTGTAAGTTGAATAAAATGTGGTCGCCTATTTCGCATCTCCATGGCGTGATGGAATCCGATGAATTGCGTGCCGCGTATAATGCTTGCCTGCCCTTGCTCACGGAATACCACACCGATCTCATGCAAAATGAGCACCTCTATCAAGCGGTACAAACCATCGAGCAACGTGCTGACTTTAAAAAAATGAATGAAGCGCAGCAAAAATTAATTACCAATGAATTGCGTGACTTTCGGTTAGCCGGTGTCAATTTACCGCCGCAGGATAAATTGCGTTTTGCTGAATTGCAAAAACAATTAAGCAAATTAACCACGCAATTTGCAGAACATATTTTGGATTCAACCCATGCCTGGACACTGCATATTACCGATGCAGCCAGTTTGAAAGGATTACCTGACACTGCCTTGCAGTCTGCAAAAGAAATTGCAGAACAACAAGGTAAAACTGGCTGGGTACTCACATTAGATTATCCGTGTTATTCAAGCGTGATGAAGTATTTAGACAATCGCGAATTACGTTGGTTAATGTATGAAGCCTATACCACACGGGCTTCCGATCAAGGCCCCAACGCGGGTCGTTTTGATAATACCCAAATCATGGAAGACATTGTGAAAACGCGCCATGCACTCGCCAATTTAGTCGGCTTCTCCAACTACGCAGATTATTCACTGACAACAAAGATGGCTGGCACATCCAAACGGGTGCTGTCATTTTTGAATGATTTGGTCAAAAAATCGAAACATTTCGCAGCAGCCGAAATGGCAGAATTAAATGACTTTGCAGCATCACACGATAAAATTGATCGATTAGAAGCGTGGGATTTAACCTATTACAGTGAAAAATTACGCGAACAAAAATACGCAATTTCACAAGAAGAAATCCGCCAATATTTCCCCGTCGATAAAGTGTTACAAGGTATGTTTACCGTGATGGAACGTTTATTCGGCATCAAAATTGTCGAACAATCCGGTGCCGACACGTGGCATCCGCACGTCCAGTTTTTCGCTGTGATGGATGAGAACGATCAGATTCGCGGTTATTTTTACACCGATTTATATGCACGACCTCACAAACGTGATGGTGCTTGGATGGATGAATGCCGAGTGCGTAGACGATTGCCTGATCATTCCATTCAACAGCCGGTCGCATTTTTAACCTGTAATTTTAATCGTCCAATTGGCAATAAATCTGCATTGTTAACTCACGACGATGTGCAAACCGTGTTTCATGAATTTGGTCACTGCTTACATCATTTGCTGACACAAGTCGATTATGCACCGCTTTCAGGGATCAATGGCGTGCCCTGGGATGCTGTTGAATTTCCCAGTCAATTTTTTGAATTTTGGTGCTGGGACCGCGAAACATTGAATTTGATTTCGGCGCATGAAACAACCGGCGAACCGTTACCGCATTCATTGTTTACTAAATTGATTGCGGCGAAAAATTTTCAAGCGGGTATGCAAATGTTGCGGCAATTAGAATTTTCGTTATTTGATTTTCGTTTACATTTGGAATTTGACCCGACCCGCGGACCTCAAGTCCAAGCGACACTGGATGATGTGCGTAAAGATATCGCGGTCGTTCCAACACCTGCATTTAATCGATTTCAGCACAGTTTTTCGCATATTTTTGCAGGTGGTTATGCAGCCGGTTATTACAGTTACAAATGGGCTGAAGTATTATCCAGCGATGCGTTTTCATTATTTGAAGAAAAAGGTGTATTCGATTCTGCAACCGGTCGTTCATTTCTACATAATGTGTTAGAGCAAGGTGGCGTGCGTGAACCCATGGCATTATTTGTGGCTTTCCGTGGACGAGAACCGCACGTGGATGCATTGTTAAAACACAGTGGCTTAGTCGAAGGAAACTCTGCATGAAATCTTTTAACAGACATCCCAAAGCATTACCCTTTTTATTCTTAACAGAAATGTGGGAACGGTTTGGCTTTTATGTCGTGCAAGGCATGCTCGTGTTGTACATGACAGAAGGTTTTGGCTATTCCGATGATGAGAGCTACATCATCTCTGGAATGTTTGCAGCGTTGGCCTATATCTCGCCGATGTTAGGCGGATTTATTGCCGATCGCTTATTAGGTTTTAAAACAGCGATTGCATGGGGCGGCATTTTGCTTAGCCTGGGTTATGCCATGATGGCATTGCCTTGGCCGAATGGTTTGTATATTTCTCTGGCGACGATTATTGCTGGTAATGGCTTATTTAAGCCTAATATTTCCTGTTTACTCGGTACGCTCTACACGCGCGATGATACTGCCCGAGACGCAGGATTTACGATTTTTTATATTGGTATTAATCTCGGAATTTTCTTAGCCGGTATAACATCCGGTGCGATAAAAAATCATTTTGGTTGGCATGCGGGTTTTGCGCTCGCCAGCATTGGCTTAATTTTAGGGTTATGTATTTTCATTACGGGGATTCGCATTTGTCGGTTAAATTTTCAAACGCATGAATCAACTCGCCAAACTTCTTTCTTTCTCAACAAGCCTTTTTTATTAATTTATATTTTGATTGCTATTTATGGCATCAGTTTAATTTTGCAAAGCGCCTTTTTAAGCACATGGCTGCTGCCTTGTGTGGGTATTTTCTTATTATTTTTTATTTTTGGTTTGGCTGCTAAACAACAAAAATATTATCGTGATGGTTTAATCCTTTTAAATATGTTATCCATCGCCTCTGTCATTTTCTGGATGCTCTATTTGCAAATGTTTTTTTCTGGAAACTTATTTATTGATCGATTAGTCGATAAAATTATTTTCGGTTGGCATATTCCAACCACTGCTTTTTATGCGTTAGAAGGCTTATTTCTTATTTTATTAGGGCCATTTTTTGCTTGGACTTGGCAAGTCCTGAATCATCATCACTGCAATCCGTCACCCTTTACGAAATTTATTCTCGCCATTTTAATGGCGGGCATCGGCTTTGCCGTGTTAACGGCTGGGACTTATTATGCAAACGATGCCGGTATGATTAGTCCATTGTGGATCATGTTATCGTATCTCTTCATTACAATTGGTGAGTTATTGCTGTCACCGATTGGTTTATCCGCGGTGACATTGCTTTCACCGCCCAAATTAATTGGCATGATGATGGGCATTTGGTTTGTCGCGCTTGGATTTGGCGGCGAATTCGGCGGTATGTTAGCAAAGTTTGCCAGCATCGGGCCGAATGTGACAGACCACTTCCTGCAATTACAAATTTATCGTCTCGCCTTTTTTAAATTTTCTCTGATCGCAGCGGGTGTCAGTGTCTTGTTGTTTTTATTACAGCTTTTACCGGCCTGGAAAAACTTGGGTCGGTTTCCTACTGAAGAAGAACATACGGGACCTGCTGATTTAACTCATTGAATCTTAACCTGCCCCGCCCCCTCAGGGGCAGGCTAAATATGTTATAATTTTAGTATTGCAAAGCACTGCCGCGAGAGGTACGCCAACGTGTTTGATGCAGACCGTCCCATTCAAAAAAGCGAACAAGATCGGCTAGGTCGATCTACCTTTGCGAAATATTTAGCGCGCTGTATTCTTGATCATAAAAATCCTGAGAGTTTAGTCATTGGCTTATATGGCGGCTGGGGCTGTGGCAAAACGTCCGTCATTAATCTCATGTTAGAAGAATTACGCTATGGCGCAACCAATATGTTTGATGATGAGCGACCTATCATTTTAAATTTCAGTCCGTGGAGTTACTCCGGTCAAAATCAATTGCTGTATAGTTTTTTTCGCCGACTATCGTCTGAATTGCGTAACTCACCCTTCCTAGAAAATGCCGATAAAATAATTCATTTGCTCGAATTATATGTTTCGTTTTTTACCCATCAACCTGTACCAAAATCTCTGCGGCCAAAACATCATTTTTTAACTCGCCTCTTTTATCCACAACAGACGCGCGAAGAAACATTTGGCTGGGAAGCCGGACGCGATTTAACATTAGTCAAAGCTGAATTGAATGAGCTACTGCGTCAGCAAAAACATAAAATAATTATCATTATCGATAATATTGCGCGGATTGATGAGAAAGAAATCAATCAAATTTTCCAAATCGTCAAATCCATCGGCGATTATGCCAATACCATTTATTTGCTTGCGATGGATAAAGAAATTGTGATTCGTTCTATTGAAAAAATTTATGGCGAGGGTGGCCAAGATTATTTGGAAAAAGTCGTTCAGCTGCCTTTTGAAATTCCTGCGATTTCTAAACAAGATATTGAAAATATTTTATTAGACCGTTTGCAAAAAATTGTCTCGCTGATGCCGGAAGATCTTTGGGACAAAGAGTACTGGGCAGATGTTTATTATTCCACGTTAAAACATATTTTTGAAAATTGCCGTGACATTACGCGTTATGTGAATACCTTGAGTTTCAGTTATTCCCGCGTAAAAGATATTGTTAACCCAGTCGACTTTTTTGCCATTACGGCATTAGAAGTCTTTGAACCGGCTGTGTACAAGGGCATTCGTGATAATAAGGATTTATTTACTGATTTAATGGAAAATGTTTACGAATTTAATCAAGAGAAATTAGTTGAAGACAAAACAAGAGTCGATGAAATTTTACAACGGTCTGAAAAAATCTCGCGCGCTTTTATGTTGCCGTTATGTATTCGATTATTCCCGCGTTTACGTAGTATATATCAAACTGACTTAGTTTTTTTTCATTCGGAATCGCTCGCGCGGAAATTTCATCGTATTTGCAGTCCGGATGTGTTTGATGTGTATTTTCGATTGTCATTACCAACCGGTTCCATTTCATCCGCTGAAATGAAAGCACTGCTTTCGTTGAGCAAAGATGAAGAGGGTTTTGCACTGGAATTATTGCGCATCAATCAAGACGAGCGTATTCCACAATTTTTGGATACGTTTGATCAACTGCTGATTAATCAAATTGAACCCGAGAACATTGCGCATGTGGTTAGCGCACTGATTGACAGTGCTGACTTATTTCCAGAAGGCATTGGCACTTTAATTCAATTTGATACGGCCGATCGTATTCATCGCATCCTACATTTATTATTACGGCGATTAGAGACGAGCGACGCACGGTTTCACGTGTTACAGAAAGCGATACAAAAAGCGATACACAGTGTTTACATTATTGTTCATGAAATTCGACTGCAAGAGCAAACCCATCTTGCGTCAGAGGATACATTCATTCCGTTGGAACAGCGTGATGTTACCCCTGAACAATTAGAGGCATTAAAAGAGAGCGCCGTACAACGTATTTTATATTGGGCAAGCATTGGTAGATTACAAGAGCATCCCAAACTCTTGCCTTTGTTAAATGCTTGGCGTGAATGGGGTGATGAAGAGGCATGCAAACGGTTTGTCGGCCAAATTACCATGGAGGATCCATCATTGCTCGCATTCTTGCTGGCAACATTGAAATATCCCATTGATCAAGCGATGACGAAATTGGAAAAAAATTCTTCTTGGGAAGAATCGTTGACGAATATCGAAAATTTTATTTCTGTCCGCATTTTAGAGCCGCACGTCAAAATGTTGTTTGAAGAGGCTGGATTTGAAAAATTGGGCGAACGTGAACAATTGGCGATTCTTATCTTTCTAGATTTAATTCATGCGAAGACGGTTAAAGTGATCCCTAAGACGACGGTTTGATTTTTTACAAAGGTATCTACACAAGCGTAATTCCAAGTTCGTTGTCTATCAATTGCGAGAGCTGCTTAAGACAAGGGCTGTCATCTTGAGTGCTTAAGAAAGGGCTGTCATCCTGAGTGCTTTTCGCTCCGAAGGATCTCCCTATGAAGTAGAGAGATGCTTAGAATACTTTTAACTAAACATCAGAAATTTGCGGGAGATCCTTCGGAGCGAAAAGCACTCAGGATGACAGCCCTTTCTTTTGCGGGAGATGCTTCGGAGCGAAAAGCGCTCAGGATGACAGCCCTTTCTTAAGCACTACTGAACATGTCACTTCTCCTGCGCTGTAATTTAAAAATTCTGGAAATTGCTTACTGAGTATCTGATACATTTTTGTTTTTTTGATGGATGATGGGACTCCTTTTTCATAATTACCCACCTGAAAATCTACTCCTACAAGTGCTGCTACCGTCATTACTTCATGATAACTGTGATGCCCTCCTGCAGCTAGAAATGCAAAACATGCTAATGCATATTCAGTCATTTCTTCAGACGTCAAATTTCCATACAGTTTTGCGCCTAACATGAGCGAACCAGCATGTCCTGATGGGCCTGTGGCAACCGGAATGGCTTCTTTCAACGCTGATTTGAAAAAGTTTGCTTGATAATTTGGGACAAATTTCTCTATAGCCCGTTGGTGCTTTTTACTCGCATGCTCAAGCATTCTGTTAAAGACTCGATGTCTTGAAATACCTAATTGAGTGGTCAATTTCATTTTTTCTTTTTTTTCTTCTACTCGATGACGGTTTTCTTTACTGAACAAATATCCAGGATATAGTTTGCTGACTAACTCCGGTTTCTCGCTTTTCTTTTCAAGATGGTCATAAATGCGATGGATAAAAATGCAATGTATCTGCATCACATTGCTTAGATCAGGTGTTTCATTTTTTAATATCAACAGGATTTTTTCAAACACTTCCTCAGCCGTCACTTCTTGCTTACTGTCATAGCAACTACCAAAATACGGCTCGCGAAGCTCTGCAATCATCTTGTGATCATTTGCGATTAAATTTATGACTGTTTTTTTATTCGACTCTATTAATTTTACAATTGCAGAGGATATTTTACTGACGGAAGAAAATTCTTTTGCCTGCTTTGATAAATGAATAGCCCACTTAGATTCGAAAAATTCTCTATATCGTATCTTTAGCTCGTTATGTAAGTCATATTTGTGTTGCGTTTGCTGTATTGATCTCATCATGATGGCATCTCGCTAAATAGGGTTAACCTTGATATGCAGCATAGCGATAGCATATCAATTAGTATAATTAATTGTTTTTATATATTTGATAAATAATTTCTATTGGTCTTTGTTTGAAAAATTGCGTGAAGACGAGCCATTAAAAAGAGGCCTAGTGCAGACCATATCATTACCCACAAATATTTCCTGCTTGCGCGCAAGCAATCATAAGCAATTTTTTATAAAAATCCCCCTCAATCCCCCTCTTCCAAAGGGGGAAGCGTACTAAGCAGCATCGTGATTCGTTTTTGAGAGAGGAGCTGCTTAAGAAAGTCTCCCCCTTTGGAAAAGGGGGATTGAGGGGGATTTATATAAAATAATTCTAAATTCTTCTTAAAGTTAGCGCTCATTAAACATTTGTGGGTAATGATATGGTGCAGACTTTACGCACTCACCACCAATTGAAAAAACGTCCGTGGTGCATTCGCATTACGTCCTAAAATTTGAAAGACAGCAACCGGTAATGTCAGTGGTTTGGCAACATACACATTGCCTGACAAATGGTTCATAAAATTAATTCGTGCGCCAACACCTGTAGACATTGCGGTTTGACGCAAGGGTAAATTCGTTTCATTGATGTTCCAAATAATACCCGCATCATAAAACGCATAATATTGCACCGCTTGTAAAAACCGTAGTTCGGGCGACGTATCCGCGCGTAATTCTAGTTTACCTGCCGCACCTCGATCACCCACGATTGCCGATGGATCATAACCTCGACCATAATCAGTGCCGCCATAGATAAATTGCTCTGTCGCCAACAACGGTTCATTCGAATACTGACCATGCACTGAACCTAGCAACGAAAAACGAGCATTAATTTGTTGCAGTCGCGCTAACGTCAAATTCTCTTTGGTAAAGACAGTCCGTCCAAATGGATTTGATTGCAGGGTATGCGTATGCGCACCCCAAATCGGAAATCCGTGTTCGATATCTAAGCTCACTGTATTTAATCCAAACCAATGATCCAAATGATTAAACGCGCCGCCCACAATGATTGAACGAATACGATCTTGATAAAAAGGCGATGATAAAATCGTCGATGTCACATTTTGATAATTTGCCGTACTGTGCAGATATAAATTAGTGCTTCGCGATCGAATCACCGGGTAAGAAAGATCCATATAACCCGTCGCATTTCTTGCAACAATTAATAAAGGTGTTAACACAAATCCAGGTTGCGTTTGCGTGTAATTGGCATCCACTGAGAGATTTAACCCATTTGAACCAATGGGCTGCGTATGTAAATACTCACCATAATGCAGGTCTCTGCCGCGTGTCGTTTCAACCGCACGAAATAAATCCATGCTGCCACCCGCGATTAACGAATAGACTGAACCACTCGCTGTCACCTGTTGCGGTCCCAAATAACGCGTACCGTAATTATCATAACTCGTCATAAAGGCTACGCGTGATCGCGTCACATTCAACACCAAATCCGCAGCGCCCGATGTCGTCGTTGACGGATTTAAAATAGCGGCTACTTTGTAACCCGGCAAATCATTGGCTAATAACATGTAGTGTTCTAAATCCGCAATCTGCATGGGATGAGAACGTTTTGCTTTTTCGGCATATTCCAGCAACAACTTTTTAGCAGGACCCGCATCACCATTGATCGACACATTGTTGATATAGCCTTCGATAATTTGAATCTTGACCACACCCTTTTTAATTTGTTGCGGCGGCAAAATGGCACGTGAAAGAACATAACCGGCTTCTCGATATTTTTTGGTAATCTCTTCGGTAATTTGTTGCAGATCACTTAAGGTAATTGTTGTATTGAGTTTAGCTTGGTAAATCGCTGCAATTTGCGCATCCGTAAAAACAGTATTGCCTGATAAAATAATTTTGGTTAATTTGAAACTGATTTTTTGCGCCGATTGAATCGGTGTTTCGGGTTTGAGCTGATGCGTCACCGAGGCAGTTGCTGCAGGAAGCGTCGGCGAAGCGTTCAAGCGTTTACTCACTTGTCCGGCATCAAATAAACTGGGTATTTGCGCAGCAACTGCTGCTGCATCAAAGGCAGAAGCAGATTGTGAAAAAAGCAAAGCCAAGCAAACAATTGGCCCAAGACGTGCTTTTTTAACCGATATCAATCCTCATCTCCTTAGACAGATCCAACAATGCTAAAAAACATCCGTGGCTTTCTTCCTTCGCCTACGAGTGCCTGAGCCGCAACCGTACGAGTGAGCGGCTGAGTATACATAAAGTTGCCGGTAAAATAATGATTGAAGACAAAGCGTGAACCAATACCTGTTGATGTTGCGCTTTGTTTCTCTTCGGTATTTGGAATATTTCGCAAATTCCACACCAGCCCTGCATCATAGAAAATATACGGTTGTAACGTTTGTAAAAAAGATAAGCCCGGTGCGAAATCCGCCCGAAACTCCAATGTGCCGCCCATACCACGATCAGCAATGATTTCCGCCGGATCATAACCACGGCCCATTTGACTACCACCGAATGCAAATTGTTCCGATGCCAACAACGGTTCAAAGGTATATTGTCCAGTCGCCATCAGATAAGCAGAATACCGTCCCCATAATCCTTGATTACGTGCTGCTTGCCAAATGAACTTGGTAAAGTTAGCCGTTCCACCAAAACGAGAAGTCGTGGTTGAATGTGTATTTGTTGACGCATGGAAAATACTCAACCCTTGCTCAATGTGTAACGCCAATAAATTGGAACCCACATAGCGATCTGCAAAACTATACGTCGCACCACCTTTGATCGTGCGTAAATGATCCATATAAAGTAATTGCCCTAATGAATTCACGCCGCTATCGACATAATTAAAACCGCCATCCAATGACATATTTTGATCGCGGGTACGAATCAATGGATATTGCATGTTACCGTAATAAGTCACCGCCAGACCCACTACATCTTGTGGCGATAAAACAAAACCAGGCTCTGTTGCAGATCGGTTTTTACCGAGAGCCGCATTCAAACCATTCGAGCCAATCGGTGCTTGATAAGAAATATCGTAATAATCCAATTCTTTTCGTTTAGGCGTAGAAGTCACATACGTTAATCGCGTCACATCCCCTGAGATAAAAATTGAATTCGCCGCTAAGTTAGTGGTGACTTGATGAGGCCCGATATAACGCGTGCCATAGTCATCATAAGATGCCGACGCATTGACAAGTTGAGTCGCTGACGATAAGTCTAAATCAGTTGCACCGGTTTCGGTTTTAGAAGGCTCTAAAACAGCGCGCACTTGTACACCCGGAACTTCATTGGCTAAGCGCAAATAATATTCCATCACCTTAATTTGCAGCGGTCTTGATTTTGAAATTTGCTGGCCATAGCGTTGCAAAATAGCATTCGCGCCCTTGGGCTGACCGATGACATGCACTTTATCAATATAGCCCTCAATCAGACGAACATGCACAATACCGTCATGTACGTGTTGAGGTGGCAAAACAGCACGCGATAAAATGTACCCATTATTCCGGTAATAATTTGTAATGTTTTGGACAATCTCTTGTAGCTCTGCGACGGTGATCGTGGTGTTCAGTTTATCTTGATAAACCGTCTTTATTTGCTGATCCGTGTAGACGTGATTGCCTTCTAAAATAATGTGAACTAATTTGAATTTAATTTGCGCTGCTTGCGGGCCTAGCGAAGAGGGTTTTTCTTCGGGTGCTTTTACCGCCACGTGGGCTTTTGCATTCGGTACGACGGGTGGGGTGAGAAAAGTTGGCATTAAACCTGGTTGAGTGCTACCGGGTAATTGCTCTTTTGTCGCAGGAACATCTGCAAAGATAGATCCATTAATAAAAATGCCACATGCTAGTGCCATGATCTGAGAAAGCCAGCGCCATTTTTGCTTGTTCAAATTCTTCTTCCTTAAAATACAGATTCGTTCCGTCAAAAAACTTGCTCATTATAGCGTTACTAACTCAAAAATTTCCATATCTTTAAAATGAACAGTCTATTCGCTATTGCAAAACAATTCGACAGCTTTTTCGCTAAACGGAACCACACAGGATAACACCGAGAATTTCGCATTTTGAAAGGTGAGGGGTATACTAAAAAAAATCACTAAGGAATTGATGCGTGGGTAAACGAATACCAATATTGCTCGGCTTTATTCTACTGGCTTTTGCAATCTGGGCGCAGGTCACCCATTTCACATCGGTGCACCATTTCATTACCCGTTTTGAAGATCTTGCTTATGATATGCAATTATTAACTCGCGTTTACACGCAACAAAAATTCAATAGCAACACCCTTGCGATTGTCGATATTGATGACAAAAGCATTAGCAAAGAAGGTCGCTGGCCGTGGAATCGAGATAAAATTGCCGCACTTATCGGTCAAATTCAACAAGCAGGAGCCACTGTCGTTGCGCTGGATATTCTTTTTTCGGAGAAAGAAGAAAATATCGCCAACCAAGTGTCAGCTAAATTAACCCAATTAAATTTAATGAAACCGGCATTAGTCCCTTTTTTCCAAAAAATAGCGCCTCTCTTTAACAATGATGCCGTCTTGGCAAAAAGTTTCACCTCGGCGGATACGGTGCTTGGTTTTAGTTTCGTACCTCGTCAGACAGTTGAAGGTGAATTAGCCGCACCTCTTTTGCAATTGTCTCCTCTTGAGCAATCACAGTTGGGATTTTTTACCGCGCCGGGTTACATTGGCAATGCCCCTCTTTTTATTTCATCCGCTAAAAACACGGGGTTTATTAATGTCTTTCCTGACGTGGATGGCATTATTCGCCATTCTCCCGTTTTAATTGAATACAAGAGTGGCTTATACCCATCACTCGCTCTCGAAACTGCCCGCGTTTATCTATTAGAAAAAATAAGCATCGTCACTGCAAAATATAATAATCAATTGCGCCTAGAGGGCGTCAAAATTGGCGATCACATTATTCCGACCGATTCGCACGGAGAAGTGATCATTCCTTTTCACGGCAAGAGTTTTTATTATCCTTACTATTCTGCAACCGATGTATTACATAACAAAATTCCAGCCGGAAAATTTGAAGGAAAAATAGTTTTTGTCGGTACTTCCGCAACCGGCTTAGGTGATTTGAAAGCCACTGCAATCCAAAGCGTTTATCCCGGCGTTGAAATTCAAGCAACCATCGTCGATGGCATTTTAAATAATTACTTTTCTTATAAACCAGCATGGTCTCTGGGCGCAGAAATTTTTATTACCTTTGCGCTGGGGATTATTTTAACCCTGATTTTCCCCTTCTTGGGGCCCAGAGCACTCAGTTTATTTATTATTGCGATTCCACTTGCATTCATTCTCATCAATGATTGGATTTGGGAAAAAACCGGCTTACTGATTTCAGTCTTTATGCCCGTTATTTTTTCTATCCTGCTGGCAATGTTAAATATGATTTATGGTTATTTATTTGAAACGCGTCGTCGTGAAAAATTGAAAAATATGTTTGGTCAATACGTTCCCGCCAAACACATTGATGAAATGCTAACAAGCTCCGGTGATTATGGCTTGTACGGCGAAGATCGCGAAATGACCGTCTTATTTGCTGATATTCGAAATTTCACCACTCTCTCTGAGCCGCTCTCTGCCCAGCAATTAAAAGAAATGCTCAATGAATTTTTTACGCCCATCACCGAAATCATTTTTAAATACCGTGGCACCATTGATAAATATGTGGGTGATATGGTCATGGCATTTTGGGGTGCTCCCTTGAAAGATAAACGACACGCATTCCATGCATTAAATGCGGCGCTTGATATGCAGCAGGTAGTAGAAAATCTAAAACCCGTTTTTGCTGCAAAAGGGTGGCACGAAATTATGATTGGCGTAGGGCTCAATAGCGGCATTATGAGTGTAGGCGACATGGGTTCCGTCTTTCGCCGCAATTATACGGTTTTAGGTGATGCAGTAAATTTAGCTTCACGAATTGAACAATTAACTAAATTTTATGGCGCCAAAATCATTACAACAGAAAACACGTTGTCAAAACAAAAAATGTTTGTCACTCGAAAATTAGATCGGGTGAGAGTCAAAGGAAAAAAAGACGTTGTGGAAATTTATGAAGTCTTATGCCGACAATCAGACTTAACCGAAGCGCTCTCGCTAGAATTAGCCAATTATCAGTTGGCCTTGGAGCATTACTTTAAACAAGAATGGCTGCAAGCTAAATTATTATTAGCGGAGTTACATGAAGCGTATCCTCACGCGAAAATTTACAAAATATATTTAGAGCGTGTCGCAGAATTTGCAATGAACCCGCCACCCGCCGATTGGGATGGCACCCACTCTCATCATGTTTAGAGTTAACCACCACCAATACAAAACTGGCTCACTGTACCGCCGTTTTGTGCAGGTGCACTATTCGGCGTGGCACCTGTCGTAGTCGTACTGCCATTCGTAGTCGTTGTGCTCGAAGAACCACTGCTGCCTGTGCCCGTTGTAGAGGAAGAACTGCTGCTACCACTTTCAGTACCGCCTACTGTCGTATCACTGCTGCTTGATCCACCGGATGTACCGCCGCTAGAGCCGCCGCCCACTGTCCCGGGAGGTTGATTTGATGTATTCGATGAGCCTGACGAATTCGATGGGTTATTCCCATTTTGATTTGTCATTTGTTGTTGTAACGTCGCAGCACTCGGTGCTTGAGCAGGTGTTAAATTTGGCTGGCCTTTCAACTGCGTCGGTTGCTTTTGCAATCTGATCGGTGCTTGTTTCTTCCCATCCACCTGGAGATAATGCAGCGCAGTCAATACACTCAACTCAGCAACCCCTGCATCATTCTTGAAAAAAATTGCACCTCGAAGAATGCCTGCGAGTAATTTGCCATTCAAAAATACTATGACATACTCGGTTCCACGCACACCAATAGTGCCGACGGGCGTGTTAACAAGATAACGATCAGGATGTCCTTTTGAAATGAAACCTGTAATCGTGCGAAAACCACCCTTCGCTAAACTAGCAATATATTTATTATTCGTATCACTCGGATTCGTATAGTGATAACTATCAATTTTGAGTTCCGTACCACTGCGAAGTGAAACCGTGCCGCCATCGGTAAAAACAATTTCACCGGTACCATTTTGACCGGTCACAATCGTATCATGTTCCAAAATAACGGATCGACGTTGCAGCGCACGCGAAGAATGATCTAACTGAACCGCTTTGACATCGCCAGTTGACCAAACAACTTGTCCAATCGGCTGAGGCGCCGCAAAGACATTTTGGCTCGCTAAGAAGAGCAGCAGCGTGCACAAGAGGAGCCAATAAAAACAAGCGTGCTTGGGTCGAAATAGGTTATCCATGATCAATGTCCTCGCTGAGCTATCAATATGACTCTGCTCTTTAAATTATAATCTATTTTTCATGCATCGTGCCCGATTGAAAAAAACCTGAATTTATGCGAGAATTCCGCCACTTATATCACTTTTGGGCATTTCCATGACACGCATAGAATTAATTTCTTCACTGCATCAAATTGGTGCGATTAAGTTCGGCAATTTTACGTTAAAAAGCGGTCAAACATCGAAAATCTATTTGGATTTACGCCAAATTATTTCTCATCCCATCGTTCTTCGCAGCGTGGCTGACGCTATTTGGCAAAAGATTCAGCATCTTAAACCGGAGTTACTCTGCGGCGTGCCATATACCGCATTACCAATTGCCACCTGCATCTCGCTGGACCATCACATTCCCATGATCATGCGCCGCAAAGAAAAAAAATCCTATGGCACGAAACAGCAAATTGAAGGTCGTTTCAGTCAAGGCCAAACCTGCTTAATTATCGAAGATGTGTTAACCACCGGTGGCAGCATTCTTGAAACAGCCGACGATTTATTAGCAGCCGGATTAAAAATCACCGATGCTGTTGTATTAATTGACCGCGAAAAAGAAGGTCGAAAAAACCTTCGCGACCGACAATGCGAACTGCATGCTGCATTCACTTTGTCAGAAATTTTGCAAACACTCCAAGACTCCTCACGCTTAAATCCAGAGGAAGCCAGCATTATTCGAGAATTAATCAATGAAACAACTTAGTTACTTACAACGCAGCGAATTCTGCAAAAATAATTTTGCCAAGCAATTGTTTGCGCTCATTGAAAAAAAACAATCGAATTTAGCCTTGTCTGCTGATGTGACGTCAGCTCAGGCACTCCTCGCTCTCGCGGATAAAATAGGCCCTGAAATTTGTGTGTTAAAAACCCATATCGATATCATTGATGATTTCTCGCTTGAGTTGACTCGACAATTACAAAAACTTGCCGCTCAACATCAATTCTTCATTTTTGAAGATCGTAAATTTGCTGACATCGGCAATACGGTGAAATTGCAATATCAACGCGGCATTTATCAAATTGCCGAGTGGGCGGATATCATCAACGCACACAGTTTGCCTGGCCCTGGTATTGTGTCCGGTCTTGCTGAAGTGGGTCTGGAAAAAAATCGTGGCTTGCTGTTGCTTGCTGAGATGAGCTCCGCAGCCAATTTATTTGATTCTCATTATGTACAACAAACCATAGCGATGGCAGAGCAATTTCCAGAATTTGTAATCGGTTTTATTGCACAACATCAATTAGCTGACCGTCCTGAGTGGATTTACCTCACACCGGGTATTCAATTTGCGGCAAAAAGCGATGCGCTAGGCCAACGTTATGTGACACCCGAACAAGCGATTATTGAAAATGGCACCGATGTCATTATTGTTGGACGCGGTATTTTGCAAGCAGCTGATCCGTTAGCGGAAACAAAAAAATATAGATTGGCAGGATGGAAAGCGTATCAGCAGCGATTAAATCAGCCTTAAACCGCTTCCAAAATAGCGGCCACTCCCATTCCTCCCGCCGTACAAATTGAAATGAGACCTCTGCCACTGCCTTTTTCAAAAAGCATTTTTGCCAGTGCGCCGACTATCCGAGCGCCTGTTGCACCGAATGGATGTCCTAATGCAACACTGCCACCTTTGATATTCATTTTTGATCGATCGATGGAACCCAGCGCCTTGTCTCGCTTGAGCACTCGTTGGCAATACTCTGCGGATTCCCATGCTTTCAATGTGCAAAGTACTTGCCCTGCAAATGCTTCATGGATTTCATAAAAATCGAAATCTTGCAGCGTGAGATTCTGTCGTTTTAGGAGATTACTGACAGCAATCGTCGGTGCCATCAGTAATCCTTCGCCATGCACAAAATCAACCGCCGCCGCTTCTGCATCGACAAACCGAGCCAGTAAAGGACAATTGTTTTGTTTAGCATATTCCTCACTAGCCATAAAAACAGCTGCCGCCCCATCGGTGAGTGGGCTACTATTTCCGGCCGTCAATGTTCCGCTCGCCGTAAAATCAAATGCTGTTTTTAAGTTGACAAGTTTTTCTAACGTAGTATCCGCACGCAAAATGCCGTCGCGTTTCAATCCTTTAAATGTCACCACCAAATCATCATAAAATCCTTCTTCATACGCTCTCACACCATTTTGATGGCTTAACAACGCTAGCTCATCTTGCGCTTGACGGCTAATATGCCACTCTTTCACCATTTTTTCGCAGTGCTCGCCCATCGAGAGATGCGTACGCGGTTCAACCACCGCAGGGAAAATCAATTTGAAATCGGCAGGCCGAAAGGATGCGAGTCGTTTTAATTTAGCGAGCAAATCTTTTTCATTTTTCAGCGCGATTAATTTTTTTGTCAATGAATGGCTAATGAGAACCGGTAAATCACTATTGCTATCACATCCTCCGGCAATACCATTTTCAATTTGATAATTTGAAATCTTAAGCGCGATTTGGCGTGCTGCCTCAAGACTCGTCCCGCAAGCACGTTGGAGATTATAAGCCGGTGTGTGAGGATCTAATGTCGTACCTAGCACGCATTCACGGGCTAAATTCCAATTGGCCGAACTATTAATAATGGCACCTAATGCAACATCACCCAACACTTGGCCGCCGAGCTGCATGTTATCCACTAAATTTTGCAGCGTTGTTGTCATTAACTCTTGCAGCAGAATATCGTTATACGTTGTCATTGATTTAAAAAATGGTATTCGTGCACTTCCGACGATATAAGCAGGTCTCGTTGTCATAAGCTAAGTCCTTATGCTGAATTTATCCTGATCCCTTTTCATTTTGCTGCAATTGATCAATCCTAGCGACCACCTTCTTCAAATGAAACACTTCCTCTGGCGAAAATTCTTTGTAATGGTCTGATCCTAAGTTTAGGATAAAAAAGACATTTTCGCCTAGACCGGCAATCAAATCCTTGCCTGATAAGGTGACATGATCGATATTTTCGAATTGATCACCTGCCCATTCGGATAAACGTTCTAATAAATCAAACGCTAGCAGAAAAACTTTACCCTCTACCTCTGCAAAAAGAGGCTGAAAAAGCTCTTCATCCTGGGGATTTTGTTCTTTTTTTACAGGGAGATACAGTTCCGTGCGCAAAAGCGTCAGATAAACTTTATTCACGTCTTCTTGCTTGCCTTGGCTCGCATAGGCCGCGGCGATTACTTGATCTAATTCAGTCATTTTCTCTTTCCAAACGTAGTCTAATATACCAACTTTAGGTACAATACAACCTCTAAAAACTGAGGCTAATTAGTTAGCAGGAGAAATGACATGATGGCACAAGCTGATAATGTTGCAACAAAAAATAAAGTCTATATGAATCTATCAGCCTCCGAATTAATCAATCTGGCAGTGACCCGTAAAGAAGGTGTCCTTGCCGCTAATCAAGCATTGAACGTTACAACCGGCGTACGAACAGGCCGTTCGCCCAAAGATCGATTCATTGTGAAAGATGCATCGACCGATCACCTTGTTGATTGGAATGCGATTAATCAAGGGATAAGCACAGAGAAGTTTGATGCGTTATGGCAACGTGCTGAACGGTATTTACAACAAAAAGACTGTTCTTTTGTCTCGTATTTACAAGTGGGCGCAGAGCCTCAGTTCACGCTGAATGTCAAAGTGATGACAGAACTGGCTTGGCATAACTTGTTTACCCAAAATCTTTTTATCCGCCCAGAAAGTCCGTTTACGACCGATCAAGCTGAGCAATGGACATTGATGTGTGCGCCTGGATTCAAAGCAGATCCCGCCCGCGATGGCGTGAACAGTGATGCAGCCGTTATTTTAAATTTTTCAAAACGCGCTATTTTAGTCGTGGGGACTTACTATGCCGGTGAAATGAAAAAAGGCATGTTCTCGGTATTGAACTTTTTATTGCCGCAACATGAAGTTCTTCCGATGCACTGTGCTGCCAATGTCGGAAAAGATGGCAAAACTGCGTTATTTTTTGGCTTATCCGGCACGGGCAAAACCACCTTGTCTGCTGATCCCGAACGTTTCTTGATTGGTGATGACGAACACGGTTGGAGCCCAACTGGCGTATTTAATTTTGAAGGCGGTTGCTATGCAAAATGTATCGATTTATCCCGCGAGCGTGAACCCGTGATTTGGAATGCGATTCGTTATGGCACTGTCTTAGAAAACGTCGTGCTGGATCCGACTAGCCACGAACCCGATTACAGTGATGTCAGCTTAACGCAAAATACGCGTGCGGCTTATCCCCTTGAATTTATTTCCATGCGCATCGAAGAAAATAAAGCGGGCTTGCCTACCTCGGTGATTTTCTTAACCTGCGATCTGTATGGTGTCTTACCACCCGTTGCACGCTTAACCAAAGAGCAAGCGGCTTATTATTTTTTAAGTGGCTATACTGCGTTAGTTGGCAGCACCGAAGTCGGTCAAGGTGCTGGCATTAAACAAACATTCAGCACTTGTTTTGGCGCACCGTTCTTCCCATTACCGGCCGGTGAGTACGCTAATTTGCTCATGAAGCGATTAGAGAATTCTGATGCGCAAGTTTATTTAGTCAATACCGGTTGGACAGGCGGCGCGTATGGTCAAGGCGGTCAACGTTTTTCAATTCCGACCACACGTTCGATTGTGCGCGCCATCGTGAACGGCGATTTACGTGATGCGAAATACACCACGCTGCCAGGCTTTAATTTAGCTATTCCTGCTGAAGTAACCGACGTGGAAAGCAAACTATTAAATCCGCGCAATGCCTGGTCAAATCGTGAAGAGCACGACCACGTTGCAAAAGAATTGATGGGACGGTTCATTGAAAACTTTAAAAAGTTTAACGTGAGTGATGTCATTCGTAATGCAGGGCCTACGTTAGAGTAAATTGCACCGGAAAAGAACCTGAACGCCCTCTCCTCCCACGCTTTTTGTGGGAGCAAAGAGGGAGCAATGACATTAGCTTAAGAACTGTCATCCCGGAATTTAGTAGCTCTTAACGAGCGCTTTTGCTCGTTTAGAGCTACTTAATGTCCGGGATCCATCTTCAATTTACCGCCCCTTTTGCTTTTTAACTTACTGTGCTTTAAGCAAAATGGATCCCGGACATTAACTGGCGCTAAATTCGCAAAAAGCGCTCATTAAGCGCCAGTAAATTCCGGGATGACAGTTCTTAAGCACCATTAGACTCACCGGTTATTAGGCAATGACATGCATAGGACACCCATGCCAACCATCCAAGAAAATCTCTCTTCTCTCAACAACCAAATTCGCGACTGTGAAATCCGTTATCACCGCCCGCCTCATTCCGTTGCATTACTCGCTGTCAGTAAAAACCAATCGATAGAAAAAATTCAAGCGGCCATAGCCGCCGGTCAAACCGCATTCGGCGAAAATTATTTACAGGAAGCGTTAATAAAAATGGCTGCGCTGTCACAACACACATTGGAATGGCATTTCATCGGGCCCATCCAAAGCAATAAAACCAAAAAAATTGCAGAGCAATTTGCCTGGGTGCACAGCGTCTCAGAAAAAAAAATTTTGCAACGGTTGAATGATCAACGCCCTGCTGCACTGCCGCCACAAAATATTTGTCTGCAAATTAACATCAGTCATGAAACCACAAAATCAGGCATCGCGCCGGATGAGGTGGTTGAGCTCGCAACTTTCTGTACTCAATTACCCCATTTAAAGTTACGTGGCTTAATGGCCATCCCCGCGCCACAAACAGAATTTAACAAACAGTGCGCTGAGTTACACAAAATGAACTTACTTTATGCAGAATTACGCGAAAAAGGATTCGCTCTCGATACTCTCTCAATGGGTATGTCTCACGATATGGAAGCGGCGATAGCAGAAGGTGCGACTCTAGTCAGAATTGGAACAGCGTTATTTGGCTCACGCTAAAAATTATACCACAAAATACCTCGCTTGAATTGTTGTAGACTATCAGCATAACAACACGGAAAGTCTTGTGAGGAACTCGACCATGAACAGTCTCACTCGGTTTTTAGCTTCACTGGTTTGTCTCTGCCTGCTGTTTTTTAGTCACTGTGCGACTGCCATGGTTAAGGGAATTTATATTTCCCAAGAGACCTTGGAAAACACGCCTTATTTCACTTATTTAATCAAAAATGCGAAAGCCGCTGGCATTAATACGTTTGTTATCGATTTGGATATTCCTTCCAAACGGTATGAACAGAATATTGCGATATTAAGAGAAAATAATATTAATTATGTGGCTCGCATTGTGATGTTTCCGGGCGGGGGCACTGCTGCACAAATTGCCTCACAAGAAATTCGACAAAAGAAATATAACTTAGTCCAGCACGCGATTGCCTATGGTGCAAAACAAATTCAATTGGATTATATTCGCTACAGTTCAAAACAACCGCCTTCGCATGAGAATGCTGAAAATGTGACACGGGTCATGCAATGGTTCAAAGACCGTTTAGCGCAACAAAATATTCCTCTGCAAGTGGATGTCTTTGGCATTTCAAGCTTTGGCGAATCGATGTACATTGGCCAAGACTTGCATTTAATTGGTAAAGTAGCCGACGGCATTTGCCCAATGGTTTATCCATCGCATTTTCAACCCTTTCCACAACATTTTGCCACACCTTATCAAACGGTTTATAGCGCATTGGAATCCATTCGCAATCAGTTTGATGACAAAGTACCGATGAAAGTGATTCCTTATATTGAATTATCCAATTATCACTACCCTCTCTCGCATAACAAAAAATTGGCTTATATCTATGCGCAAATTCATGCCGCAGAGGATGCGGATGCAGATGGTTGGTATGCTTGGAGTCCTAATAATTTGTACGATAATTTGTTTATGGTGTTGAAGACGTATCCGGTGAAGTAAATGTAGAAAGACGTCGCATAACTTCATAAAGAAAATTTTAAGTATTTTTATACAAATCCCCCTTGTTCCCCCTTTTTCAAAGGGGGAGACCTACTAAGCAGCTTTCGCTGTTAACACACAAAGCTGCTTAGTAGGTCTCCCCCTTTGAAAAGGGGGACAAGGGGGATTTGTATAAAAACAACCTCTATTTAAAAATAAATTCTCATTCGATGTTAGAAATAATTCGGCAAGTCCTCGCTAAGCAGCCTATGACTGATTCCGCAGATTTCTTCTCTGTGCTAACATACCGCTCTCGTCACACGGATAACTCACGATGAACGATAAAATCATTAGTATCATAGGTGCTGGCAACATGGGCGCCAGTTTGTTAGGTGGATTGATTGCTACGGGTCTTAGGCCGCAACAATTAAGAATCGCCGATCTTGATCAACAAAAATTAAATCAATTGCATGGTCAATTTCATGTTCCTATTGAACAAGATAATTCGATCGCCATCAAAGACGCGGACGTCTTGATCCTCGCCGTGAAACCACAAATCATCGCAGAGGTGGCCATTTCACTCGCTGAGACACTGCAAAAAACCAAACCATTAGTCATATCCATCGCAGCCGGTATTCGAATAGACGACTTGCAAGATTGGTTAGGCGGTCATATCGCGATTGTTCGCTGCATGCCAAATACCCCCGCACTCATCCAAGCCGGTGCCAGTGCGTTATATGCCAATTCATTTGTCACCCCTGAACAAAAAAATTTAGCCGAATCCATTTTACGCGCCGTCAGTTTGACCGTCTGGTTAAGCGATGAAAAGCAAATGGATGCCGTCACCGCGTTATCAGGCTCAGGCCCTGCTTACTTTTTTTTAATGATCGAAGCCATGCAGAAGGCCGGCGAAAAAATGGGGCTACCGGCTGACGTCGCTCGTTTACTCACGTTGCAAACTGCCTACGGTGCAGCGCGCATGGCGCTCGAAAGCAATGAGGTCATTACTGAATTACGCCGTCAAGTGACCTCACCAGGAGGCACCACGGAAGCGGCAATCAATGTCTTTGAAAATAATCACTATCGCCAACTGATCGAAAAAGCGCTGCAAGCCGCTCTCAACCGCTCAGAAGAATTGGCCGAAGCAGTGAGCAAACAAGTGAGGTAATGTATGACGGGTTCATTTTATAACGCAAGTGCCTTCTTAATCAGTGCACTGTTTGGTTTGTATCTGTATGTCTTGACCATTCGCTTTATCATGGCAATTGCCCGGGTGAATTATTTTAATCCCGTCACGCAAATCATTATCAAGCTCACCCAACCTCTTGTTGCACCGCTCAGACGTGTTGTTCCGAATGTCCGCAATGTTGAAATCGCCACGCTCATCTGGATCTTACTTTTTGAGCTCGCTAAACTCATTACGTTAAGCTTTCTGATGTATGGCTCTTTTTTAGTGACAGATACGTTCTTTTTTACAGTTACCGAAACGATTCGATTAATTCTGAAGACGTATTTTTATGCCATTTTAATCCAAGCCATTTTAAGCTGGGTACAACAAGGTTACACACCGATCGGTCAATTGCTCATGCAAATCACCCAACCGATTTTGTATCCTTTCCAACGCGTGATTCCACCCGTAGGTGGCATTGATATTTCGGCGATTCCCGCCTTATTGGTTTTACAATTCTTACTTATTTTAATACCCTGAGCATTATGAAAACTCAACTTATTTTTGCAAGCTTCAATCAAGGAAAAATTCTCGAACTCCAACAATTTCTTGAACCCTTTCACTATGAAATTTTGCCGCAAGCCTTACTTGGCATTGACGACATTGAAGAAACCGGAAAAACATTTGTGGAAAACGCTCTTTTAAAAGCACGTCATGCTGCAGAGCAAAGCGGCAAATCTGCCATTGCCGATGACTCCGGTTTGGTTGTTGACGCACTGGATGGCGCACCCGGTATTTATTCCGCACGTTACGCTGGGAAAAAATGCAGCAGCCAAGAAAATATCAACAAATTATTGATTGAGATGGAAGGTTTTAAAGAGGACCAACGGCGAGCCCATTTTCACTGCACGTTAGTCTATCTGGAACATGCAGATGATCCTGCACCCATCATCTGTGAAGGACGCTGGGAAGGTTTTATTTTGGAAAAACCCACCGGACGCGATGGTTTTGGCTATGACCCCGTTTTTTTTGATCCGCTTGAACATTGCAGTGCCGCCGAAATGTCGCTGGATCAAAAAAATCGCGTGAGTCATCGCGGCCAAGCACTCAATCTGCTCATGATTCAATTAAGAGATAAAAAATGCATGCACTCGTCGTAAAAGATTTAAAAAAAATTTATGCCAATGGATTAGCTGCTTTAAAAGGCATTGATTTAACTGTTAACGAAGGCGATTTTTTTGCTTTGTTAGGAAAAAACGGCGCTGGCAAATCGACCACCATTGGCGTGTTATGTTCTCTCGTGAATAAAACTTCTGGCCAAGTGATCGTTTTTGGTCATGATATCGATGTAGAACTTGAAGCAGCTAAATCCTGCATTGGCGTGGTACCGCAAGAATTGAATTTCAATCCATTTGAAAAAGTCATGCAGATTTTGATAAACCAAGCCGGTTATTATGGCATCCCTCGGAACATAGCGAAAAAACGCGCTGAATTTTATTTAAAAAAATTAGGTCTCTGGGAAAAACAAGATCAACCCGCTTTACGCCTGTCGGGTGGCATGAAACGCCGATTGATGATTGCCCGCGCGCTCATCAATGAACCTAAATTGCTAATTCTTGATGAACCGACTGCTGGCGTAGACATTGAACTACGCCATAGTTTATGGGAATTTTTAACAGAGCTTAATCAAAATGGCACGACGATTATTTTAACCACGCATTATTTAGAAGAAGCTGAAAATCTGTGTAAACATGTTGCCATCATTGACCATGGCGAAATCATTGAACATTCGAATATGAAGTCACTCATCAATCGCTTGCACATTCAAACCGTGATTCTTGATTTGAGTCACCCGTTAGACATTCCACCGAATCTGCCGATGTATCCGTATCGCCTGCTGGATAAAACCACGCTGGAAGTGGAAGTGCATAAATCGCAAACGATGAATGGATTATTTTTGGAGTTGAGCCAGCAACATATTACTGTCAATAACATGCGTAACAAAACCAATCGATTGGAAGAATTATTTGTCCGATTAATTCGTGAGAATAACCAACATGAATAAAAATTTCATTGCATTACGAACCATTTTAACCAAAGAAATTACCCGTTTTATGCGAATATGGACCCAAACATTGTTGCCACCTGCCATTACCATGACGTTATATTTTATTATTTTCGGCAAATTGATTGGTTCACAAATCAAAGACATTAATGGGTATAGCTATATGCAATATATCGTACCTGGCTTAACGATGATGTCGATTATGACCAATGCGTATTCCAATACCTCCTCGTCTTTTTTTGGCGCTAAATTTAGTAAGAGCATTGAAGAAATGCTGGTGTCCTCGATGCCAAGTTATATTATTCTGCTGGGTTACATGCTAGGCGGCGCGTTGCGCGGTTTGTTAGCCGGTCTCATTGTTATTTTACTCTCTACCTTTTTCACTCACTTGCATATTTATAATGTTGCGATTGTGATTTGTATGGCGATTTTATCCGCGATGCTTTTTTCGCTGGGTGGTTTAATTAATGGTATTTTCGCGCGGAAATTTGATGATGTGTCCTTTGTGCCTACGTTTATTTTGACACCGCTGACTTATTTAGGCGGTGTTTTTTACTCAGTGAGCCAATTGCCGCCTTTTTGGCAAAAAGTTTCGATATTCAATCCGATTTTGAATATTGTGGATAGCTTTAAATATGGCATGCTAGGCAAAGTGGATATTAATATCTATTTTGGCTTCTCATTAGTTTGTGTATTATTTATCGTCTTGTTCGTCTGGAGCATTTTCTTATTGAAGAAAGGGGTGGGGCTGCGTAGCTAAAAAAAGGGGGAACAAGGGGCAATGGCACTCGCTTAAGAACTGTCGTCCCGGAATTTAGTAGCTCTTAACGAGCGCCTTTTGCTCGTTTAGAGCTACTTAATGTCCGGGATCCATCTTCAATTTATCGCCCTCTTGCTTTTAACTTATATGCTTTAAGCAAAATGGATCCCGGACATTAACTGGCGCTAAATTCGCAAAAAGCGCTCATTAAGCGCCAGTAAATTCCGGGACGACAGCTCTTAAGCTAGTGCCATTGGGAACAAGGGGGATTTGTATCAAAAAATTAAATTTTCCTCTACAATTTATAAACTCAAGGAGACATATGAAAAAAAAAGACACCCCATTTAATCACAATAAAAAAATGCGGAAAACATTTTATAGCGATCAATATTCCACACCGTATTTTTCATTTTTAGCCATTCTGCCACATTTATTATTGACGATTGCCTTGATTTATACATTTCATTTTTTACAACGAGAAGATTTATTTCCGGTTTACCAGGATAAGATTCATCTAGCGATTAAAATTCTACTGGTTATTATTCTATTTTTTGGCTCAGCAAAATCAATCTTTTTCCCTCTGATCACATTAATAGCGGGAGGATTAGATTTATTTGCACTGCAATATCAACTGTATCAATACGCTTGGATTTCCTCGACAGATGCATGGCAATTGATCATTGCGTCTGTCATCGGTATGATACTGGCACTGCTAAAACGTTAATAACTCACAAGGATGAAGCTCTATGTTAAAACAAATGATCGCGATTGTTGTCTTAAGTATTTTAGTGATTGTCGGCGCGCCTTATGCGCAATCTGCATTAGAATTCATTGTCACTGCCCACAATTGGGTAGCCGATATGCTGAAGGAAGTTTTCTCAGGCGGTGAAATCGGTAATTTAATTCGTCAATTAATTGCGTTACTCGCTATTCCGCTCGCAGCAAGTTTAATTCCTGTCATCGTATTATGGTTGGCAAAACGCACTTGGTTTACTTATTTCATGGAAGTCGTTTGGATCATTTGGTTAGTTCAAACCTCTGCGGTGATCATTGCGACCAAAGCAGCCGGCTAAATCCAAAAAGCTGTTTTAACCATTATTTTTGCGGTGAATTGCATCACTCTCTTCAACCAAGTGGGCAATTCAGCCGCGCCAGCCTGCATCGCATCATCCCGATGGTTCGCTTCATCTTGTTGCATTTGATTTATAATCATTTGGCTTTTTTGATCGGTTGCGGGCAATTCGCCTAATTGTTTTTCCAGATGCTGCACAACTTGATTTTCGGTTTCTGCTAAAAAACCTAAACTCCATTGATCCCCTATCATGCCTGCGCTTAAACCAATCGCAAATGAACTGGCATACCAAAATGGATTTAAATAACTGGTGTGACTATGAAGCTCAGTGAGTCGTTTTGCACACCACGCTAAATGATCACCTTCTTCCAACGCCGCTCGACGCATTTTTTCTTTCACCAATCGATTACGCGAACCTAATCCTTGACCATGATAAAGCGCTTGCGCACACACTTCACCCGCATGATTGATCCTCATCAACGCAGCCGAATAGTTGCGTTGCGGCAGAGTCATCTCTTGGTCTTTCAATGCATTAGCCGGATAAGGACGACCTGACGTTTTTGATGCGCCAGAGACAGCACGCAATGCTTGGTCAACGCCAAGGCAGAGGTTATCTAAAAAGGTATAAGTTCTTAAGATATTATTCATCGTATAATTATGTTACGTATCATTATAGTAAGCAATTGATATATACTAATCCGCTTTATTGCTAATAACGCCTAACGAATTATGCCGACTCTTTTCAAAACTGAGCTTATCCAGCAGCACAATCGATTACCTGCTCGTGTAACGAAGATTACCACGCCGCATGGCGATGTGATGACGCCTGCGTTCATGCCAGTGGGTACACGCGCTTTTGTGAATTGCATGACGCCAACGGATCTTCTTCAGGCGGGCAGTCAAATTATTTTAGGCGGCAATACCTATCACATGTTATGCGCGCCTGGCATGGACATCCTCCAGAATGCGGGTGGTATGCATCCTTTCATGAATTGGCGAGGGCCGATGCTTACCGATAGCGGTGGGTTTCAAGTTTTTAGCTTATCGAAAAACGGTAAGATTTGTAAAATTGATGCCAAGGGTGCGCGCTTCAAACATCCCATTACCGGTCAATTGATTCACTTAACACCGCAATCCTCCATTCAAACACAAAAAATAATTGGCGCCGATATTATTATGGCATTTGATGAATGCACACCCGAAAACGGTGGTCGTGAAGCAGCATTGCAAGCCATGGAGCGCACGCATCGTTGGCTTTATGAATCCATCGAAGAGCAGCAGAAAAATCCAAACTCACAGTATGGTAATCGCCAAGCCCTCTTTGGCATTATTCAAGGCGGCAGTTTTCGAGATTTGCGCGAAGAGAGTACGCAATTTATTGTCAATGCTAATTTAGATGGTATTGCTATTGGTGGTGAAGTGATTGGTTTTGATATGCAAAAAACGGCTGAAGTCATTGACTGGGTACGTCCGTTGCTGCCCGAAAATAAAACGCGTTATACCATGGGGGTTGGATTGAACCCGCAAGATTTAATTGATGTGGTCGCAAAAGGAATTGATATCTTTGATTGCGTCGCACCGACACGCAATGCACGTCATGGTTCGCTCTATTGTGGTGAATTGGTTGAAGAGAATGACTGGCTGCGATTTGATACGACACAAGAGAATGGCAAAATTCTTATTAAGAAAAGTATTTTTGCAAAAGATAACAATCCCATTATGGCAAGTTGTACGTGTTATACGTGTAAAAATTATTCTCGCTCTTATCTGCATTTTCTTTTCAAACAACAAGCGCTCGCATATAGCAATTTAGCCTGTATTCACAATATTCATGTGATGCATACAGTGTGCGAAAAAATGCGTGAATTGATCATGAAAACTGCTGGCATCGCTCGAGATGAGCATGCTAAGCTCGTTGGTGTTTAAGAAAGGGCTGTCATCCTGAGTGCTTTTCGCTCCGAAGGATCTCCCGATAAGGCAGCGTGTTGCTTAGAAAGATACTTAGCTGAACATCAGAAATTTGCGGGAGATCCTTCGGAGCGAAAAGCACTCAGGATGACAGCCCTTTCTTAAGCGCTCAAGATGCAGCTCTTTCTTAAGTGCACAATAGATATAAAGGAGAAGTCGCAATGAAAACAGCGCTAGTCTGCGGAGCCGATGGATTTATCGGGCATCATCTTGTCAGTCATTTAAAAAAGACCGGTTACTGGGTCAAAGGTGTCGATTTGCATCACGATCTCTATGCGAAAAATCAAGCCGATGAATTCCTCCAAGGTGATTTACGTAATCCTGATATTTGCCGACAAGCCGTTGATCGCGATTATGATGAAGTGTATCAATTAGCAGCCGACATGGGTGGCGCCGGTTTTGTGTTTGTCGGTGAGAATGATGCCGATATCCTATCCAACTCCGCCTTAATCAATTTAAATATATTAAGCGCCTGCCAAGGCAAACATATTCAACGCATTCTCTATACTTCCTCTGCATGCATTTATCCAGACTATAACCAATTAGATCCGCTGAATCCTAAAACAGCCGAGGATTCCGCCTATCCAGCTGCCCCCGACAGTGACTACGGTTGGGAAAAATTATTTAGCGAACGCTTATATCTCGCACATCAACGGTGTCACGGAATGAATGTCAAAATTGCGCGGTTGCATAATATTTTTGGCCCAGAGGGAAGCTGGAAAGATGGCAGAGAAAAATCACCCGCTGCGTTATGCCGAAAAGTGGCAGAAGCTCGCTCAGGCAGTGACATTGAAATTTGGGGCGATGGCAAGCAAACTCGTTCCTATTTATATATTGATGAATGCATCGAAGGATTAAGACGCTTGATGGATTCTGATTGGTCAGGCCCTGTTAATATTGGTTCGGAAGAAATGATCGCGATTAATGAGTTAGCTCGATTAATTATGCAAATTGCCAATAAGCCATTGCAGATTAAAAACGTACCGGGTCCAACCGGCGTACGCGGAAGAAATTCCGATAACAGATTAATCGCTGAAAAACTGCAATGGAAACCTAGCAAACCGTTACAAGAAGGTTTAATCAAAACGTATCAATGGATAGCGGCACAAGTGGCAGCAAACGCCACTGAAGCTGTCACAACCTGAAGAGTTCACGCATGAAAGAACATCCCATTAATTTTGCAGTTGCCATTCCACTTGCAAATGAAGAACAAGATTTACCTGTTTTTGTAGCATCACTTACCACTGCATTAGATAACATTGGCAGCGGTACGGTTTATTTCATTATTGATCGTGCATCACGTGATAATACGCTGAGCCTTTGCCAAGCATTAAGTCAGCAGGATAAACGTTTTGTCACCCTTTATGCCCCAGAGAATAAAAATGTCGTGGATGCCTATCGCCGCGGTTTGCGAACAGCCTACGAAAATGGCCATGACTTCATCATTGAAATGGACGGTGGCTTATCACATGACCCTGCCAGTTTACCGTTGTTTTTAGCCGCGTTAACTCAGCAATACGATTGCGCATTTGGCTCGCGCAATATTGCTGGCGGATCCAATACGGATTCACCATGGAAACGGCGGTTTTTATCTAATATAGGTACGTGGCTAGCTAAATTATTTTTAGGCGCACACTTGAAAGACATGACCTCAGGGTATCAAGGTTTTCGTCGACCCATTGTCAAAAAAATGCTGGATTATTCCTTTCGCTCCACCGCGCATTTTTATCAAACTGAAGTTCGTTATTTATTGCGTCACTATCCACAACTTGAAATTCCCATTCAATACAGCAGTCCTTCGCCACGTGTGAGTGGAAAATCGCTGATGAATTGTTTGCAAGTATTAAGTTACTACACCTTGCGCAAATTTTCTTTCCGGAGTATTGCCTTATGAAAAAACAAGCTTTAGTGATCACATCCATTCACGCACCCAATGCCGCACTGAAAAAATTTGCAGCGGAATGCAAAAAAAATGATGTAGCATTTTTTTTGATTGGCGATGCCAAGTCACCAACGGATTTTCAATTAGCCGATTGTGATTATTGGAGCATGGCAAGACAGTCGCAACTTCCTTTTGCGCTGAGTCGCTCGCTGCCCAAAAACAGTTATGCGCGTAAAAATCTGGGTTATTTGCTGGCGATGCAAGCGGGCTGTGACATTATCATGGAATCGGACGATGATAACTTTCCGAATGATACTTTTTTTGCAGACAAACAGTTGATGCAAGAAGCCCATTCATTACACGATCAAGGCTGGGTGAATATTTATAAATATTTTACCCATGAGAATATTTGGCCGCGTGGGTTACCTTTAAATTATGTTAAAAAAAATGTTCCGGCGCTCTCAACGTTAGAGAAAAAACAATTGCCATGTCCTATTCAACAAGGGTTGGCGGATGAAAATCCGGATGTCGATGCGATTTATCGTTTAACCCAACCCTTACCGATTTCATTTCCAGGCACAGAGTCTTTTGCCCTGGGAAATAATGCTTGGTGTCCATTCAACACGCAAAGCACGCTATTTTTTGCACCTGCTTTTCCTTTGTTATATTTGCCAATAACGTGTAATGCACGTGTGACGGATATTTGGAAAAGCTTTGTGGCGCAACGCATTGCTTGGGCCAATGATTGGCATGTTCTTTTCACACCTTCTACCGTTTATCAAGAACGCAACGAACATGATTTGATGAAAGATTTCACGATGGAAATTGATAATTTTTTACAGAATGAAAAAATTGGTTTGGCGTTGCAAGGATTGAATTTGAATGCGGGGGTTGCAAACATTCCGGATAATATGCTGGTTTGTTATGAAAAGTTAATTGAGATGCAATTGATTCAACAAGAAGAAATCCAATTATTACAGGATTGGTTTGCGGATATTGAAATGTTTTCGGCGGTGAGCAAGCATAGTCAAGGTGTTGTTGCATAATTCGACTTTACTTCATCCGTGATTTTTAACACAGTTGCTTGCGGCTTAGGGATCTAGACAAGCCACCCATGTGTCGTCCCGCGCGGCTTTTAGCGCGGGACGACACAGCGGAGGCTTGTCTTGATACCTAAGCCCTTTTGTGAACATAGGCATCACGCTAAGAAAATTTTGCTTAAAAACTCCGTCGTTGCGAGGAGCGTTTTTTGCGACGAAGCAATCCAGATTTTGCATTTGGTTTAATTTTGCAGAGAATTAAAGCAAAAAACTGGATTGCCGCGCCCCTACGGGGCTCGCAACGACGGAGTTTTTAAGCAACATTTCCTTAGCTTAACGCGTATGCCCTTGTGAAGGGAAGGAAATCACGCATGAAGTGAATATTGACTGATGCAACAACGTCTCTTCAGCTTGATACCTATAAATAGCATTCCGAATTTAATAAGAGTTAGAAACCTTTATGACTTTAATAAAAAAATTTACCTTCCCACTCTGCCTCATCAGCATGTACCTCATCGCTTGGTTAACGCAACGACAACTTTTACTCAATTGGGATGTGAGCTGGTGCATTCAAGTCAGCGAACGAATATTAGCAGGCGGGAATTACCTAACTGATTTTTTTGATGTCAATTTACCCTTAACACATTTTCTTTATTCTCCCACTATTCTACTTTCTAAGCATTTTTCTCTGTTTATTCCCGATGCATTTCGTCTCTATTTTTTTATACTGGCTTCTTTTTCTCTCACTCTCTGTTATTTTTTATTAAAAAAGTTTTTTTCGCCAGAAGATGGTTTTTTCGCAAAAGTAACGACTCTTTTTTTAGCATTTATCTTTCTTGTTTTGCCACAAATAAACTTTGGCCAGCGCGAAGTTTTTCTTTTGGTTTTAACCATGCCTTATATATTTTTGCTGACAAATCGTTTGAAGGGTAAGTCAGTTAATTCTGCGATTGCAGTATTGATCGGCGGATTGGCCGGGATAGGTTTTGCGATAAAACCTTTTTTTTGTGCGACGCTCGGTCTTCTTGAGTTATATTATTTGTATAAAAAACGCAGCGTCCTTTCTTGGTTGCGGCCTGAAATAATTGCAATTATGGTATTATTTGCAAGCTACATTCTGCTAGTTGATATTTATTATCCTGATTATTACCGAGTCATTGCACCCTTATCATTACGCTATTTTTATGACTCCATAGCAAATAACTGGTTTTCAACTTTTTTAAATTCTGGATTTTTATTTTCATTGAGCGCTGGCTTGCTTTACTTTTTCGTAAGTAAAAATCAAAAATATATCTCCTTTTATACCGTGTTATTACTGGCGCTGATTGGCTGCCAATTTTCCTATTTAATCCAGCGTACTTTTTGGGATTACCATGTTTTACCCTGCTTTTCGTTATCGATCTTATTATATCTCGCCTTATTTCTTTTTAACCAAATACACAAAAGCACTAAAGATTATCTTTTTCTAGTTTGTTTAATCACATTGATTTTTTGTTATCCTATTTCGTTTGCTTTTCATTCTTTTACGAATGGAATGGAATATAAAAAATTAATGCAGCCTTTTATCAGTTACTTAAAAAAACAATTGCCCAATCAATCCGTATTATTTGTTACCACGGCCATCGAAAATGATATGCCGACACTTTTTTATGCCCATGAAAAATTAGCTGCGCGCTTCGCTCACTTTGAGCTGCCTAGCATCATCCGCAGAATGGTAGTGGCACATTATCATCCTGCTTCACAACAGCTATTAAAAGATAGTCAATTCTTGACTCAATTAATTACCGATGATTTAAATAATCAAAAACCAGCTTATGTTTTTGTAGATACCAGCAAATATAAAACTTGGTTGATGAACAATGACATCAATTACATTGATTATTTTTCAAGAAATGCAGCTTTTCGTCAGGCGTGGCAACATTATCATTATGTCGCTTCGATAGAACAAAAATATTCTTATCCCGACCAAATGCAGTTTGGGTTATTTTTAGCAGATGATTTTCAACATATTAAAACAAGTCATCTATGGCCACATATCATTGCATTAACAGGTCACGGCACTCAACGAATTGTTTATTACATTTTTTATGGCGATATCTTGCAATTAAGACATACTTATATCACTGGACACATTAGCCTAACACCTGAAGAACAACAGTTTCTTGAACAACAACAGGCTGGATTACTTAAATTGACTGCCCGCAACAAAGCGATCATTCATGCTCTCATGCAAAAAGCCATCGCTGCACAAGGTATCTCATATTATAAATATGATATTTATCAGCGTCAGCCTCGCGTATAAATTTGTACTTTGCCATAACCCTCTACATACTGGTAGAAAGGCGTGTTGCGTGACAAATAGTCTATAAAATTAAAATCCATCGCCGAGCAATCTATCTTATAGTCTATAACAACAATAGCCAACCTAATGTATTGATAGCACTGCTTGGCATAGCAAGCTGCGCCTTTTTATTGCTATGAAAAAATTGTATTACAAAACATGGTAATGGGTAATTTTATTAAGTATATCTCTGTTAACCTTCGCATTTTGAAGCGCGAGTGGTATATTTAATTGGAATTTTTTTATAAGGCCAGCATTATGACGCTCATTGAATTACAACCGGATTTTGAAATTTTTGCGCGTGTCGTCATCTCATTCTTATTAGGCGCGTTGATTGGCTGGGAGCGTGAACGTCACGGCATTTCGGCGGGTATCCGTACCTATGGTTCCATTTCATTAGGTGCCTGTGTCTTTGGCGTTTTATCCATTAGCATTATTGGCGCAGATCCCTCCCGCATCGCCGCGCAAGTCGTCACTGGCATTGGTTTTTTAGGCGGCGGTGTGATTTTTCGGCAAGGTGATTATGTCAGTGGTTTAACCACGGCTGCGACCTTGTGGGCAACCTCTGCGGTGGGTTTAACAGTGGCATTTGGCATGTACTTAGTGGCGATATTGACGGCTGTGTTGATTTATTTACTGCTTTATCTGCCTCGCTTGGATTGGTGGCATAAGGTTACGGGTAAATAGCAATAAGTTTTACCTCGCTAAAATGTGCTCTTACTTTAGAGTAACACCGCTATCAAAGAGCATTGTTGCATAATTCATCACAAATCAAATTCCGTAATTTCCTTCCCCCACAAGGCCATGCGCGTCAAGCTGCGGTCAAATGATTTGGGTGTAAGATTTTTCAGGACGACGCAGCGGAGGCTTATGTAGATACTTAAGCAACCTCTATAGAGTGATAGCATTCTAAGCAAAATTACCTTAGTTGTAGGGTGGATTAGACGCGCCTTTTGCGTCGTAATCCACCAAGCTGCAGCAATTTGATAAGGTGGATTACGACGCAAAAGGCGCGTCTAATCCACCCTACAACTTAACAAGCTCTTTCATCAACGCTTGCAACTCACCGTTCTCAAACATCTCCGCCATAATGTCACTGCCGCCCACAAATTCGCCTTTCACATACAATTGTGGAATCGTCGGCCAATTGGAAAAATCTTTAATGCCTTGACGAATCTCAGGCTCTTCTAACACATTGACTGATGCAAATGTCTCTAACCCACAGGATTTTAAAATTTGGACGGCTTTCGATGAAAAACCACATTGCGGAAATTGCGGCGTGCCTTTCATGTAAAGCATCACGGGATTTTCACTGATTTGTTTTTGAATCATTTCTTGCGTTGTCATCATTACCTCACATCATACCTAATTGTAATTTCGCCACATCGCTCATCATGCCGCGATCCCACGGAGGATCAAAAACTAAATCGACATGGACCTCAGTGACCTCTTTAATTAACCGAATTTTTTGTTCCACTTCGCCCACTAACACCGGGCCCATGCCACAACCCGGAGCGGTCAGCGTCATCTTGATCGCGACACTGCCTTCATCCACTTTGCATTCGTACACCAATCCTAAATCCACAATATTGACCGGAATTTCAGGATCAAAACACGTTTTTAATAATTCCCAAATTTTTTGCTCCGTGCTGCCCTCTATCTCATTTATATCTGGTTCATCCATGATGATCATGCCTAATGCGTCACCGTCTTTGCCTGCAACACGTGCTAAGTTGCCATTGACATACACCGTGTATGAGTTGCCTAACGCTTGGGTAATATAAACCAACGAGCCTTTTTGGATCGTAATTTTAACGCCAGATGGAATGAGCATGCCATCACATTCGCGTTGTACTTCAATGGTGTCTTTCTTAAACATCGTTTATCTCTGTGCTAATCAATCGTGAAACTTTCCCCGCAACCACAACGATTTTTTTCGTTTGGATTCAGGAAGACTAATTTCTTTTGTTTTAAACCAGCGTTATCTGCCACGTAATCAATCACCAAGTCTTTGACAAATTCTTTGCACGCTGGATCGACATAAATGTGTAAACCCTGCTGCGCTTCAAAATGTAAATCACCTGCCGTCTCTTGTTCAATGATAGCTGGCACATACGCATAGCCAGAGCATCCCGTTTTTTTAATCGATAAACGAAAACCCCTGCTATTCGCTTGCTTGTCCATCATCTGTTTGATATGGCTAACGGCTGCATCGGTTAATGAAATAACTGTTTCCATGGTTCACCTCAATCTGCTGCATCTTCTGTGGATACGACACCGGCTGCATTTGCCAATGCCGCTTTCAATGTGTGCCAGGCCAACGTTGCACATTTCACCCGGACTGGAAATTCACGCACACCACCTAACACCGTTAATTTGCCTAATTTGTCAGAGTCATTTCCAACCGTGACCAATTCGTGAAAGGCTGAAAAAATGTCATCTATCTCTTGAATGGATTTGCCTTGCAATACTTCAGACATCAAGGAAGCCGATGCCATCGAAATGGCACAACCACATCCTTCAAAATTTATTTTTTCCACGGTCCCATTATTCGCTTGCACGTGTAATTGAATTTTATCACCGCATAATGGATTAAATCCTTCTTGATGATAATTGGCGCTCGCCAATGCCCCAAAATTTCTCGGGTGTCGGCCATGATCAATAATCACGGATTGATATAATTCTCTTAATTCAGCGCTCATGCAAACATCCTTTGTACGGTTTGAAGACCTGCTACTAACGCATCAACATCTTCAACTGAATTATAAATACCGAATGACGCACGCGCACAGGCAGGAATCGCAAACCGTTCCATGAGCGGCATCGCACAGTGATGCCCTGCGCGCACAGCAATACCTTGATGATCCAAAATCGTGCCGATATCGTGCGGATGAATGCCGTCTAGCATAAATGAGATGACACCCACTTTTTCGGTTGCCTCGCCAATTATTTTTAAGCCAGGAAGAGCGGATAATTTTTCAGTGCCGTACTGCAATAATTTATGCTCGTGCGCCGCAATGTTTTGCATCCCAATATTTTTTAAATAGTCCAATGCCGCTGCAAATGCGACGATATCCGCAATATTCGGTGTACCGGCTTCAAATTTATAGGGCAGCTTGTTGTACGTTGAATGAGTAAACTGCACCGTTTCAATCATGTCACCACCGCCTTGATAAGGCGGCATTTTTTCCAATAATTTTTCTTTACCGTATAAAACGCCGACACCCGTTGGGCCATATGCTTTATGCGAAGAGAATGCGTAAAAATCACAATCCAAGTCCCGCACATCCACCGGCAAATGCGGAATAGCTTGTGCACCATCGACTAAAACCGGCACGCCATGCGAATGAGCAATGCTCACCATTTCCTGAATGGGATTAATCGTTCCTAATACATTGGATGCGTGGGTTACCGCGACCATTTTGGTGTGTGTTGAAAATAATTTTCGATACGCCGCCATATCGATTTCACCCGCATCCGAAATAGGAATCACCCGTAAACTTGCGCCCACTTTCGCAGCGGCTAATTGCCATGAAACAATATTAGAGTGATGCTCCATCGTGCTGACAATGATTTCATCGCCTGCTTTAAAATGTTGGGCACCATAACTTTGCGCCACTAAATTAATCGCATCCGTTGTGCCGCGGGTAAAAATAATTTCACACGTGCTGGCTGCATTGATAAATTCTTTAATCACAGTACGCGTATGCTCATACGCTTTGGTAGCACGTGCGCTCAACTCATAAACACCGCGATGCACATTCGCGTGATCGTGTTGATAATAATGAATTAAGGCATCGATCACACATTGCGGTTTTTGACTACTGGCTGCGCTGTCTAAAAATACCAGCGGCTTTCCATGTATGGTTTGCGCTAAAATCGGAAAATCTTTTTGATACGGATTCATGCGGGCATCACCTGATGTTTAACATATTCTCTTAATTCAACTGAATCCATCTCAGAAAATATTTCATTCGCAAACGCTTGGGTCAGCATTTTTAACGCCACTTCTTTCGTAATACCGCGTGAGCAAAGATAAAATAAAGCGTCTGTCGCGAGTTGTCCGACCGTTGCGCCATGCGTACAGCGAACATCGTTGGCATAAATTTCTAACTCGGGTTTGGTATTCACTTCCGCATCATTCGACAAGAGTAAATTATGATTCGCTTGATGCGCATGAATATGCTGAGCATTCGCATGCACATATACTTTGCCATTAAAGACCGCTCGGGATTTTTTGGCTAAAATTCCCTTGTATACCATTTTGCTGACGCCATGCGGTGCTTGATGATCCACATGGACATGGTGATCAATATGTTGTTGATCCTGTTGCAGCAGATACAAGCCATGCATGTCAGTGTGCGCACCCGGCCCTGCTTGCAACACGGTGACATCTTCTCGGGCTAATTTGCTGCCATGGGAAAAAGTAAATGTTCTAACGTGGCTATCTTGTGCTTGGCGAATAAATATCGACGCGCAATGTGTTGCGCTGAGACTTTCATTTTGTAATTTATAAAAATGAACATGTGAATTTTCTGCTGCATGAATCTCGGTAACCACATTCGAAAAATACTGTTGTGCTTGTACAGCTGTATGCTCTTCAACGAGCTTCACTTCTGCACCTTGCTCCACCAAAATAATATTGCGCGGTTGCAGGGTAAAATCGCTTTGCTCGGTATTGAGAAAAATTAAATGAATCGGCTCTGCAATGACAATGCCTTTAGGCACCTGTAAAAAAATGCCATCGCTCATCAACGCTGCATTTAATGTTGCAAACGGATAATGCGCTTCATTGTATTCTCGTAATAAATTTGCTTTGACGACTTCCTCTTGCTGAACAACCGCTTCTGACAAAGGCAACAACGTAACCCCTTTGGGTAAATCACTTGTATGCGATAATTCCTGCGCATACTGACCATTGACGAACACCATTCGATGCTGAGAAATGTATTTTGTCTCAAGAACGTGGCGCAATTTCAATAGGCTTGCCGCTGATTGTTTTGCGGGAAGTGTTATCTCTGGCGCTGACAAACTTGTCATGGTTGTGTATTTCCACGCTTCTTCTTTGCGTGTTGGAAAACCGCGTTGCTGAAATTTTCGCAATGCCTCTGCGCGAAAGGGTTGCAGCCAAGATTGATCAGCAAAATAGGGATTGTTTGCCACGCATTTTTCCACCCAAGATTGCTGAGTTGCCGTCTCCATCATGCGCTTGCCTCTTTCTCTAACCAACCATAGCCTTTCTCTTCAATTTCCAGTGCTAACGCTTTGCCACCTGATTTAATGATTTTGCCATGCACCATGATGTGTACGACATCTGGCACAATATAATTTAATAAGCGTTGATAGTGTGTTACCACAATAAAACTGCGTTGTGGATCACGCAGACTATTCACGCCTTTGGCAACGGCTTGCAAGGCATCCACATCCAATCCAGAATCGGTTTCATCTAAAATGGCGAGCTTGGGTTCCAGTAATAACATCTGCAACACTTCATTTCGTTTTTTTTCACCGCCAGAAAATCCTTCGTTCACTGCACGGCTTAAAAACTTTTCATCCATCCCCACTTCTTTCATTTTAGCTTTGGCTAAGGCGAGAAAATCCATCGCATCGAGCGGTGATAAATTCCGTGCTTTGCGCAAACTGTTTAATGCTGCTTTGAGGAAATACATATTGTTGACGCCGGGAATTTCCACCGGGTATTGAAACGCCAAAAATAATCCAGCGATCGCTCGCTCTTCCGGTTCTAACGAAAATAAATCTTGCTCCGCAAAACGCACGTCCCCATCCGTCACTTGATAGCCTTCACGTCCCGCTAAAATATTTGCGAGCGTACTTTTACCGGAGCCATTGGGCCCCATAATCGCATGCACTTCGCCGGGCTGCACGGTTAAGTTAATTCCGCGTAAAATTTGTTTGGTTTGTTGTTTTTCATCTTGAATCGATGCTTGTAAATTTCGGATGGTTAACATGACTAGCCTACACTCCCCTCTAAACTCACTTCTAATAATTTTTGCGCTTCAACCGCAAACTCCATGGGCAATTCATTGAAGACACGTTTGCAAAACCCGTTGACGATCATAGAGACCGCATCTTCTTGTTTTAAGCCGCGCTGGCGGCAATAAAATAATTGGTCATCACCAATTTTTGAGGTGCATGCCTCATGCTCAATTTGAGCCGTGGGATTTTTTGCCTCGATGTAAGGAAACGTATGCGCCCCGCACGTATCACTCAACAAAAGTGAATCGCATTGCGTATAATTCCGCGCATTCGTTGCGGTTGGTAAAACACGCACTAAGCCGCGATAGGTATTTTGGCCAAATCCTGCGGAAATGCCTTTCGAGATGATCGTACTCTTGGTATTTTTGCCGATATGAATCATCTTCGTGCCGGTATCTGCTTGTTGTCGATGATTGGTTAAGGCCACGGAATAAAACTCGCCGATGGAGTCATCGCCTTGCAAAATGACGCTGGGATATTTCCACGTAATCGCTGAACCCGTTTCAATTTGCGTCCAAGAAATTTTGGAACGTACACCGCGACACGCACCGCGTTTCGTTACAAAATTATAAATGCCGCCACGACCTTCTTCATCGCCGGGATACCAATTTTGGACTGTCGAATATTTAATTTCAGCATGGTCTAGCGCAACCAATTCAACAACCGCTGCATGCAATTGATTTTCATCGCGCATAGGCGCTGTGCAGCCTTCTAAGTAACTGACATGGCTTCCTTCTTCGGCAATAATCAAGGTTCGTTCAAATTGGCCGGTATTGGCGGCATTAATTCGAAAATACGTTGAGAGCTCCATTGGACAACGCACACCTTTTGGCACAAACACAAATGATCCATCGCTAAACACGGCTGAATTTAATGTTGCGAAAAAATTGTCGCGATAAGGTACGACCGTACCTAAATATTTTTCGACGAGCTCCGGATGATTTTTTACCGCTTCTGAGAAAGAACAGAAGATCACACCCGCTTCGGCTAATTTAGATTTGAAAGTAGTTGCAACCGAAACGCTATCAAACACCGCATCCACTGCGACACCGGCTAACCGCGCGCGTTCATGTAATGGGATGCCTAATTTTTCATACGTCTCCAGTAAGCGTGGATCCACTTCAGAAATATCTTTCGGCCCATCTTTTTTGGCTTTGGGTGCCGAGTAATAAATCATTTTTTGATAATCAATGTCAGGAAAATGGACGTTTGCCCATTGCGGTGGTGTCATCGTCAACCAGTGGCGATAGGCACGCAAACGCCATTCCAACATAAATTCAGGTTCTTCTTTTACCGCAGAAATTTTACGAATAACATCTTCTGACAAACCCGGCGCAAACGTATCCGATTCGATTGCGGTGACAAAACCGTATTGATAATTTTTATTGACCACTTCTTTGATATATCTATTTGCCATGTTCTATCACCTTGATGGGTATGCCGCGTAATGCCACTGTCTGTGCAGTGAGCGGGTGAATCATATCTTGTAACGTTAATTCGGCAAGTGCTTTTAATATCACATTGTTAATGATTTGCCAGTTATCTTTCAAAGCGCAAAGCGAATGGATCACGCATGAATGGGTTGGATCGCAACACTCTGTCATAGCGACCAGCCCTTCAACAGCTGTGACCACCGCGGCAACTGTGATTTCGCGCGCCGGTTTGGCTAACTGATAACCGCCGCCAGTACCGCGAAATGATTTCACCAATCCGGATTCGGATAATATTTTCAGTAACTTACTGACAGTTGGGGCACTGAGATGCACTTCCTTGGCAATCACGGTCGCACTGGCCACGCGGTTTGGATCTATCGCCAGATAACTTAAAATCACCATGGCATAATCGGTTAATTTACTGATTCGTAACATTGCTCTAACTTGCCTAGCTCTTTCGGAGTGATATAGTACCGTATTTGTCCTGATTATAGCAACTCGGCCATGCCCCAAAGGGGCTAGGGCGCGCAAAAAAAGTGGAAAAGCTTAATATTTTATTAAGGATTTTCCGATACACTCAATCTAAAGCAAGTATTTAAAACGTTAATTTTCAAAGAGAGAACCCTCCACGTGAGAATGATTACGGTACTCCACAAAATCATCTATCGAAAAAATGATGCGAATCTTATTTTGATTTTTGAATCAAAAGAACAAAAGGAACAACCCTCTAATCAAGTAATTGATAGAGTAGATGTTACAGAGAACAAACAAAGCACCGATGTAACGCGAGAAGTGAAAGAGAGTCAACCCGGCGGCATCCATTCTTCAGTCAGTCCAATTTTTTATTTATTCGAGTTTGCGGATGTGGGAAATCACACACTCGCTGAATTACTCGTTCATTGCCAAAAAATATTTGAAATGAACGACGTTGGAGTCATCCTTGATGACAGTTATAGTACTGGCTTTGAGAACGCGTTTGCATCCTATCAAGAGCAAAGACAACAGCTTGAACAACAATTAGCACAGCAACGCATTATAAAAAATACGTATTCAGCCTATTATTTTGGTGCTCTTGTGACAGCAGTTACCACTGTTGCACTCGCATTGACATTGGGTACAGCGCTTTTTGCCTTAGCGATCATCTCTCTCGTCTTACTCTATAAAGGACACCGGATATCGCGCCAAAAGACACCTAGCAGTGCACAAGTACAGCCACAAAAACAATCGCCCGATCCTGTATCACGTCCAGCATCAACACTGACGACTACCTCTGTAACAAGAGAATTGATGGTTCAAGCGAAAACTTCTGTGTCTTTGACAACTCAAGAAAGTAAGAATGATGCTCCTTTGGCAAAATTTAGGAGAATGAAAGCGAATGAATTATTTGCTCTTTCTCTCGATATGAAGCTTGAAAATTTAAACAAGGCCAATATAGGACTTAGTAGTACAGTTGAGGAAGAAAAGCGCAGCGTATGGAGAGGGCCGCTGTACTCTCGGACTTTGCTTAAGCCAGATCAGCAAAACAATAGCCTTACCGCTCGCGCCTTAACATCTTTTGATTCTGGCATATCTTCCGTTTTATTTTCAGATATCGAAATAGAAGATCGAGAAAATAAGATTCGAGAATCAAAAAATAATCATGCCATTGTATTATGCGAGTCTCCTCGCAGGTATAGAATTGTCGGTGTGATATATGATAGTGGTATGAGTCGTCATTATGATAATCGTTTTATTCACTTTGTTATAGATGAGTTACAGTGCTCTTCCACTTCAGTTGCTTTTAATAGATTACCTGTAAAAGATTGTCGATTAGATGAAAATGAAATAAAGACTGCTCTCCATAAAATTATCTCAAGGTTAGAAGCAATCAAGACAATTAATCGACCTCCTCGCGACAGGTTGGGTTTGCTACAAAATAATCATACGATGATAAGCATAGAGCGTGATCTTAAATCCATGTTTTCCAATGCAAGCCCGATTATTTTTTTGGAATTGGGTGTTTATTTTCTAAAAAATCTAGTCCAAGACATCAACTACCATAATTATCTTTTTGTGGAACTTTGGTTGCTTAGTTTTACCAAATATGTGGATCAATCATCTTATGGGAATCAATTCATCCAATTTTTGCGTGCTGAATTGCTGCCTAATATAGTCTGTCTTATTGAAGATTTTGATCGAGGAGGTCTGCGTTTGTCATCTTGTAACAAGGAGGAATTGCGATTTATTGGTCGCCTTTTTCAGGATGGTATTATGACAGACCAAGAATGGTTATTCGTGATCGATTCCATGATGGGTTCTTTGATGAGGCAAGACCATGTCCCTCAAACAACTTTAAACATGCGTCAATATTATTCTGAACTTAGAAACATATCACCTGATCATGGTAGGTCGTATGCTGCTATCACAAAGGATATTTTCCAAAAAGAACTCGAATTCGATTCAGCTGTCAAATCAGTTGTCGAATTTAGATCAATGGGTAAGCATGTCACCTTTTTTTCAGCATCCGGATGTTCCCAAAATTGTCGAAGAATATGCATTTTCAATAAAATTGCCGCGGGATTTTAGGTTGAGTTGAGCGCGATAGCCATCAACCTAAGCAAGAATCAGATAATAACATAACGGCGCCACCCATTAGCTGAACTCCCAGGGGGCTTGAAATAATGAATGTTGCTTTTTATATAAATCCCCCTTGTTCCCCCTTTTTCAAAGTGGGAGACCTGCTAAGCAGCTCTGCGTTTTAACAGTAAAGCTGCTTAGCAGGTCTCCCACTTTGAAAAAGGGGAACAAGGGGCAATGGCACTAGCTTAAGAACTGTCGTCCCGGAATTTACTGGCGCTTAATGAGCGCTTTTTGCGAATTTAGCGCCAGTTAATGTCCGGGATCCATTTTGCTTAAAGCATATAAGTTAAAAGCAAGAGGGCGATAAATTGAAGATGGATCCCGGACATTAAGTAGCTCTAAACGAGCAAAAGGCGCTCGTTAAGAGCTACTAAATTCCGGGACGACAGTTCTTAAGCTAGTGCCATTGGGAACAAGGGGGATTTGTATAAAAACAAGCTCTTATTCGATATTCTCGAAATAGAACATTCAGGATAACAACTCTAAAAAAGTACCTCACCTTGACCACCCAAACACCCCAAATGCTATACTACCAAATCAAATTTTTTCAGGATGATCCCCATGCACTACAACAAACTCGGAAAAGCCGGTATTCGAATCAGTGAAATTTCTTTCGGTTCTTGGATTACGTTTGCCAAGCAGCTCGACGTCAATGCCGTCAAAGAATTTATGCACACGGCATTCGATCACGGGGTGAATTTTTTCGACAATGCGGAAGGTTATTCGCATGGCGAAGCCGAAACATTAATGGGACAAGCTCTCCAGGAATTTCGGCGCGAAGATTTAGTGCTCTCGACAAAAATTTTCTGGGGCGGCAATGGACCCAATGACACCGGTTTATCGCGCAAACATTTGCTCGAAGGGACAAAAAATTCCTTACGCCGCATGCAACTCGATTACATTGATTTACTTTTTTGCCATCGACCTGACCCTGAAACACCGATCGAAGAAACGGTGCTGGCCATGGATTATTTAGTCCGTCAAGGCTATGCCCTCTACTGGGGAACGTCCGAATGGTCAGCCGAGCAAATTGATACGGCATTTCAACTGGCCGATCAGTTGGGTTGCATCAAGCCTTCGATGGAACAACCCAAATATAATTTATTTTTCCGTGATCATTTAGAAAAAGATTATCTGCCCTTATTCAAAAAATATGGCTTGGGCACCACCATTTGGAGTCCACTCGCCTCAGGCGTTTTATCCGGCAAATACGATCATGGCATTCCGCCAGAGAGCCGATTAGCCAAAGAAGCGTGGTTAATTCCACCGAATTTTCAAGAACAAGTGAATAAAGTCAAAGAAATTTCAACCATTGCAGATGAATTAAATTGCACGACCTCGCAGCTCGCGATTGCTTGGTGTTTGAAGAACCCGCATGTCAGCACCGTCATCACCGGCGCATCGCGCAAAGAACAATTACTGGAAAACTTAGAGGCAATCGAATTAAAATCCGCCTTAACGCCCGACATCATGAATAGGCTTGATAAAATAACACTATGACAACTGCCTGTATCAAATTAAATAGTTTAGCGCTCAAGGTCAATTTAGGTTGGCCGCACGACGAACGTGTTAGACAACAGACCGTCAGCTTAGATGTGACGATTTATTTTATGAAACCACCGCTTGCCTGTGAAAACGATCAACTCGATGATACGTTTTGCTATGATCAATTGATTCAACACATCAAAGCGTTTGTGCTCGACCGAAAATTTCGTTTGCTTGAACATTTAGGTCATGAACTGCATCATGCGATCCAGTCTCAATTTACAACGCATACGCCGATTGCCATTTGTTTAACGAAAAAACCGCCGATTCCTGATTTAATTGGCGGCGTCACTTTTTGTTATAGTGATTTGGAGCAAGCATGGTAATTTTGGGGTTAGGCTCTAATCAAGGTGATCGACTCACTTATTTACGACGTGCACTCGCTGACATTAAAAAAATTCCCCAACTGTCAGTACAGCAAATTTCACCCATTTATGTTTCTGATGCCTTGTTACCTGAGAATGCCTTGGCCGAATGGGACAAACCGTATTTCAATTTAGCACTGCGTTGTGAAACGTCTTTATCTCCTTATGAATTACTCGCACACACGAAAGCGATCGAAAAAAAAATTGGTCGAATTAAATTAGCTGACTGGGGGCCGCGGATCATTGATATTGATTTATTAGCGTGGGATGACCTCATTCAATATGATGAAAAATTACATATCCCACATGAGCATTTGCATCAACGGCCTTTTGCATTGTGGCCTCTAGCAGATGTTGCACCGGATTGGATTTATCCTCTACCGAACAGTTATCAAGGAAAAACCGCCGCTGAAATGGTTCTGCCATGGGGATCACGCTTTGATGGCCATGCTGTTTTCCATACTCGACAAATTGCTCAGCGAATTGATACGCCGGAATTAATGGGCATTATCAATTTAACGCCGGATTCTTTTTCAGATGGCGGTCAGTTTATTCAACCTCAGCAAGTGCTTGGCCAGATTGCGCAGTTGATTGATTGCGGCGCTGAAATAATTGATCTCGGTGCTGAAGCCACTAACTCAACAGCCGCACCGATTTCTGCTGAGACAGAATGGCAACGATTGGCCGAGGTATTAGAAGTCGTCATGGCAGCGCGTGCAAATTGGTTAGTCACCCCTAAAATCAGTATTGATACGCGTCATGTTCAAACAGCAGAAAGAGCACTGCTGCTCGGTGTCGATTGGATTAATGATGTGAGTGGTTTGCAAGATACGGCGATGCGTCAACTGCTTGCTGAGCACACTTGCGATATTGTTTTTATGCATCATCTTGGTATTCCTGTAGATAAAAAAAATGTCATGCCGCGTCATCAAAATGTGATTGCCGGAATTAAACAATGGGCTGAACAGCGCATTGCTGAGATTGATGAAGCGGGCATCGCCTCTGATCGCTTAATTATGGATATCGGTATTGGTTTTGGTAAAACCGCCGAACAAAATTTAAAACTGCTGAATGAAATCGAACAATTTCATTCGTTTGGTTTACGCTTGTTAGTCGGTCACTCGCGCAAATTATTTATCAATCAATTTACCGATAAAACATTCGCTGAGCGCGATATTGAGACGGTGGTGTTATCGTTATTTTTAGCGGATAAAAAAGTGGATTATTTGCGGGTACATAATCCTGATCTTCATGCGCGGGCGTTTAAAGTGAAGAATGGGTTGAGATGAAAGAAGAGCTGCCGTTGTGAAAAAAGTTGTCTTCCTGAGCGCTTAAAAAAGAACTGTTAGCGTGAGCGCTTAAGAAAGGGCTGTCATCCTGAGCGCTTTTCGCTCCGAAGGATCTCCCGCTAATTTCTGATGTTTAGTTATCTTCCTTAAGCATCTCTCTACTACATAGGGAGATCCTTGTATCTTGAAATCATGATATAAAAAGAGAGTTCTTTATTATCGTTGTACGGTAATAAAAAAGGGAAGTGATAGATCGTGAGATCCTAGGGCTACGAGCCCGTGACGAAGCTTGATCGTCACTTCCCACCCTTAACTTAACTCGTACAGTTGCCTGGGACTATGATCCCGTATCAACAAGGCTGAGTGCCAAAGGAATAATATTATGACAATTCAAGATGGAAAATGCTATATCGGTATTGATGTTTCTAAAGCAATTTTAGATGTATATGTTTTGCCTTACGAAAAATATATGCAATTTAAAAATGATGCCAAAGGAATAAAGAAATTAACTGAAAAATTGAAATCATTTCCCCAGACTTCTATTGCAATGGAAGCCACTGGAGGTTACGAAAAACCTATAGCTCAGTCATTGCAAAAAGTCGGGCTTAGCGTTTCTATTGTTAACCCCAGGCTCATTAGAGATTTTGCAAAAGCACTTGGAAAACTGGCTAAAACAGACCGAATTGATGCTAAAGTCATTGCCTTATTTGCAGAGAAAATGCAACCTCAGGCAAATGTGCTACACAATGAAGATCAGCAAAAATTGGCGGGGCTTAATGTGCGCAGACGCCAGATTATCGACATGATTACGATGGAAAAAAATCGTCTAGATAAGGTAAGCAATGACCTAAAAAAATCAATTCAGCGAATCATAAAAGCATTGGAAAAAGAATTACAAACAATTAATGAAGCATTAGCAAAGTCTATCCAAAATGATGAGACCTTTGCGCAAAAAAACGCCTTGTTAAAAAGCATTAAAGGGGTGGGTTCTGTTGTTGCTGCTGGACTCATTTCAGACTTGCCCGAATTAGGAAGTCTAGGCTCAAAGCAAATTAGTGCCCTTGCTGGTTTAGCGCCTTACAATCGTGACAGCGGCACATTACGAGGTAAACGGACCATTTGGGGAGGAAGATCTTCTGTGCGTACCATGCTATATATGGCCACTTTAGTTGCAATAAGACATAATCCACAAATAAAAAACTTTTACGAGCGTTTATGTAATGCAGGAAAACTGAAGAAAGTGGCCATAATTGCTTGTATGCATAAGTTATTAATTATCATAAACGCCATGATTAAACATAATGAAGCATGGCGAGTAGCTTCTATTGAAGTTTAATTTTCAAGACAGTTGCTTCGGAGCGAAAAGCGCTCAGGATGACAGTTCTTTTTTAAGCGCTCACGCTAACAGCTTTTCTTATAGATTCAACAAATTGCCAATTTCCTAACAGTTAACAACATCAGTTTCCCTCCCAAATAAGCTCGTTTTTTAAGCTATAATATCAATATAACGACAGTCTTTATTTTCCTGACGAGGGATAAAACATGACTAGCTCTGCCAATGATCTTCCTAAGATTCGCCCATTAGATAGAGAAAATAATAAAGAGCTGATTGACCAGATCCAAGCGCTTTTTTCTTCTCCTGTCATGACAGATCCTGCTAGAACAAATGAAATATATTACGCGCAACTCGATCAATTCATCGAAGAATTGGCTCCTGAGCTTAAAAAAGATTATACACTGGATGAATTGGAACACTATATAACTGAAGAGGGCAATTCTAATTATAATGCTTATAAAGCATACCTAGCTGAAAAAGAAAAAGCCGATCTAGCTGAAAAAGAAATAGCCGAGATGGAAGCGCTTAAAGCAGAAATTCTTGCTAGTTTGCTGATTCCTGAAGCCGTAGAATCGCCAACGAATTCAGTCGAGGATAAAAAAGAAGTTGACGTTGAACTCGTTGCGTCGACTTCCTCGCAAAGAAATCTTAAATCATCAATCGAGTCTGCTGTTAAAATTTATAATGACAACGCATTGAGAACAGCTCTTTCAAGCTTCGTAACAAATTGTCGGGACGATAAAAATCCAGAAGGTCGACAACATGATATCGCTTTCTTTAGCCAAACTATTTTACAAATGCTTAAAGAGGACAAGTCGGGCTTGATAAAACGCGCCTTGGCGGATATGACGGGTGCTTATGGTCTTCTGAATGAAACATCTCGCAATGTCCTTTTTACTGCAGAAGAGCAACAAAAAATGCAGTCGAAAAATGACGCTCTCGCAGCGCTACTGACTAAACCCAAGATTGTAAAAAAATCTGAGCCTAAGCCTACTACAAGCTCTAATAACTCTAATAATCTGATTAGCGCAGGCCTAACTAAATTAAAAGCACCTGCGCCAAAACCTGCGGCTGCAGCAAGCGCTCCTGCACAACCGACTAACCCGTTTGGAATAACGTTGAAAAAAGCCAGCGAGAGATCTGCTTCTCCAGCGACTGTTCAGAAAAATCCATCTACAGAAGCGTCAGCTTCTTCAGCCCCTACACCTCGTCCTCCATGGGTTAAAAGAAGTTAGATTTTAACAATAACGAATAAAATTTGCGGGAGATGCTTCGGAGCGAAAAGCGCTCCCAAAGGGCGTTGCGTAATTCACAATATCGCCCAGGGTACGCGCTGAGCCGCGACCGTTAGGGCGTATCTTTATACATAACTTTAGACTGCTGCTTAGAACGCCTTCCTCGCAACGTTGCGTAATTCGCGGTGTCAATTCAGTGTCGTGCCAGCGTGCTGCTATGTGTTTTGTCAAGTATCTACATAAGCCTCCGCTGTGTCGTCCTGAAAAATCTTACGCCCAAAATATTTGACCGCAGTTATCGCAGTAGCGCGTAAGATTTATTCAGGATCCACGAACGGAGAACTCATTCCTGAATTTATATGGATCGATGATACTCAAGTGGATCCTGAATAAATATTCCGTGCGAGTACCGTCGCTACGGTTAAAATACATTGACGTCATATTTTTCAGGACGACGCATGGGTGGAATTTGCCCCTCGATCCGTCAGCAAAGGGGGAACAAGGGGGATTTGTAAAAAAAGCAGCATGCTGTTAAGAAGAAAAAGTCATGCCCAAATTAGCTGCGCACTCTTTTTTTAATTCGGCTGCTTTGTCGCTAACAGATTCCTTAATTTCAGTTTCCCTCTGATTAAACCAGTAAACACCTGGTGTATATCGACCTAGCTTTTTGTTAAGGACAACAATATGCGCCGCGTCTTTATTACCCTGATAATCTCCTGCATTTTCAACTTCATATTCTGCATCAGGCATTCGGCCGATTTTTTGTTCTGGAAAAGCATTATTGATGAGGTTAGCTTGATCCAATTTTCTTAAGATAAGACCCGATTGAACACAGGCTTTTCGCGTTGCCGTTGGTACATTGTCCCGCGCTAATTCTCGTTCATTTTCAAATAACTTTTTCTGCAACCCAGGTTTATTTTTGTGAAATCGAGTCAACAAATCGATTATGCTAGTCAACACAAATGCTGCTCGAATTTTTTTGATAGCGTTCGCCGTTAACTCCAACGAAGCAAGACCCACCAGAACACAAGTCACGGCTAATGCTGGTAAACTGAAAGGAGCCGTTGCAATGACGCCAGCGGCTAACAAGGTACAACAAATTATTCCACCTACCGCAAAAAAAGCACTGACACCGCCTCTTCGAAACAAGGGAGTTGGAGAAGGTGGGGTAAAAACTACAGGAGGAGCTTCTAATTTCTCTTCTAATTTCTCTTTTGACTTTTCTCGCATCCCGCGAATTTTTTCTGAATAGAAAGACTCTAATCCTGCTAATGACATTTTATTTCTATTTCGGCCAACCGTGACAACAAGGTCTTTTAGCACCAGAAAATCTAAATTGTTGGTTTCCCAATCATCTAGTTTCTGTCTTTCATCTTCAACGTTACGTTCATAATGTTGTAGCTTATCGGACAATGCTTCTGCTTTTGACTCCGCTATTATTGGTTTTGCTTCTGCTTCTATTTCTATTGCTTCTGCTGCTAATGCTCTTGCTTCTGTTTCTGCTGCTAATGCTTTTGCTTCCGCCTCTCTTGCTCTTGCTTCTGCTGTTTCTATATCTTTTGCTTCTGCTGTTTTTATTTCTTTTAATTCTGCTGCTTTTTCTTTTGCTTTTTCTTTTACTTCTTTTGTATTTGCTTCTACGGCGCGTGCTTCTACTAATTTTCTTTGTATTTCTATTAACTTTCTTCGTGCTTTTACTGCTTTCGCTCTTGCTTCTGCTTCTTCTGCATTTTCAGCTAACTTCTCTATCGCTGCGGTAGCAGTTTTCTGTTCTACAAAAAACAAACTGCTGTGCTTTAGATTTGGTATCCATTTAATTCCATTCCCATCTTTCAATTTAAATTCTTTTGCTTCTGCTTCTTTTATCCATTGTGGCAAGTTATTTTCAAACGCATCGAGTTCACGGCTATAATCTTTATTTTCTTTCTCTAAGTCCTCAATCTCTCTCCACGCAGGCGTAAGTCTACTTTGAAGAGCTGAACTAGCTAAGTTTCGTCTTTCCAATACCTTTTTATTTGTTTCGCGAGCTGCTAATGTTTGTTTCAATTCGTCACAAAGCTGTGTGGTATGCTTCTCAAACTTTTTAAATTCTGCTTCTGCCGCTGCTATCAGCTGTTCTCGTGATTGCGCCATAACCCCACCTCGACCGATTGAAAATCATTTTAATAATTGACTTGTGCTCACATTTTATCCTAACAGGGTAGCATTTGCAAAGAAAAGCAGGAAGAGGCCATTGCTTGTGCGACCGTATAAAAAGACCCGAACACAATGACGCGATTCGAGTGTTTTGCATCTGATTGAGCCGCCTCATATGCCATTTCAATGGTATCAAACCATTGAATTAGCTTTATCTTTGCAGCCGCAAACGCATTGGCTAACTCTTTTTGCGCTGCCCCCCGGGGTATTCCAAGTGGCGCAACATACCATTCGTCGATTTCAGCGGAAATCGCTTGGAGAGTGCCAATGATATCTTTATCTGCCAGCATCGAAAAAACCGCTTTCGTTTTACCCTTAATTTTATGTTGGCGTAAATACGTTGCTAATAATTCAGCAGACGCTGGATTGTGTGAGACATCTACGATCGTCATGACGTCCCCTGGCACCGTTTGAATCCGGCCTGTTAAGGTCACGCTGCCTAAGGCCTTTTGAATGGCTTTAACACTGACTGGTAATCGGTTTTGCAATAAGTCCACCGCCATCAACGCGCTTGCCATATTCTGCAACGCCAATGATGCGTTGGGCAAATGATCTAACTGGGTTGTCTCACTCCACCACTGCCAATTCGTTGCATTTTCTGTAAAACCAAATTGTTGATCTTGGCAGAACAAAGGAGCATTTATTTGTTTCGCATAGCGTAATAAGGATTCGGGAGGAGCAAAATCACCGCAAATAGCAGGGTTTCCCGCTCGAAAAATACCGGCTTTCTCAAACCCAATTTTCTCTCGTGTATCACCTAGCCAATCGATATGATCTAATGCAATCGTTGTCACAATACTCACATCCGCATCGATAATATTGACGGCATCCAATCGCCCGCCCAGACCGACTTCTAAAATAATAATATCTAATGCCGCTGCTCGAAAAAGCCAAAGTGCCGTTAACGTATTGAATTCAAAAACAGTTAATGTGTCTGTTTGACGCGCCGCCTCAATGTGTTCAAACGCACGAATTAAGTCGGCATCGGTGACTTCTTGCCCCCTTAATTTTATTTCTTCATTAAACCGAAATAGATAAGGCGAGGTGAACGTTCCTACCTGATAACCCGCCGCTAAATAAATAGCTTCCAATCCAGCAACGGTTGATCCTTTCCCATTTGTACCGCCCACCGTGATCACCGGGCAATGCGGTTTCAACAAATCGAGACGCTCAGCAACCCGCTGCACTCGCTCTAATCCCAAATCAATTGTGATCGGATGTTGTATTTGAATGCGCTGCAACCAGCTCTCTAATTCGACAGAATGCATTTTTTCTTTCCTCTGAAACCTGTTCATAACCTAGCTTATAAGTCTGGCATTGTCTGTGTATAAGCTGGATAAAACAATACCCCCTCTTTTTATCCCCAACTGCCCCCAGCTAAACCACATGCACTACCCGATTCATCCACAGACTTATACATCCATAACCTAATGAAACAAATAGGGAAAAATGACTTTTCCACAGAAAATACCCTCCTTAATAAACAACAAAAATAAAAAAGATATATATAAATATGTATTTATATTAATGCGCAGCAAATTTCGCTCGGTATGCACATAAGAAAATCTCATCTTGAGAATAACTTTAAATTGACTTCGTTTTAAATGCCCCCTATTATTAGCCCCCTGATTTAAAAGACTTATGAGAACAGCGCTATGAAAAGAACATTCCAACCCAGTAAATTGAAACGTAAAAGAGTTCATGGTTTTCGTGCACGCATGTCAACCGCAAAAGGCCGTCAAGTATTAAGCAGACGTCGTGCGAAAGGTCGTGATCGTTTATCAGCTTAATTTAAGACTAGACCGTTATTTTGAGTTTTCCACGCAACCATAGACTGGCCACCAAAGCAGAATTTAAACGTGTCTTTGATCAAGCACAAAAAATCAATCAAAGACATGTTTTAATCCTTTTCCGGCCAAATGAAATATCCCACCCACGGATAGGTATTATTGTGGGAAAGCGTGTTGCTAACAGTGCCGTTGATAGGAATCGTATCAGACGAGTCATTAGAGATAGTTTTCGTCATCAGCAACAACGATTAGCTAGTTTAGACATTGTCGTTATCGCAAGAGCTCAATGCGATACCTTAAGCAAAGCAAAACTTCGAAAAGGCATAGATGATTTGTGGGAAAAATTGCTAACTCAATATCCAACGTCTTCATCCATTTAATACGGGCATACCGATATTTTGTCAGCCCTTTGTTTGGTCAATGTTGTCGATTTTCACCTTCTTGTTCTACCTATGCGATACAAGCGATCCAAACAAAAAGATTACTACCAGGTTGTTTTTTAACATTTAAACGCATCATACGCTGTCATCCATGGACATCCGGCGGCTATGATCCAGTTCCGGAATCTAATACCAAATGCCAACAAATATAACTGAATATGCTCGTATTGCTCTCTATGCAGCGTTAATTGCAATTGTTCTTGCTCTCTTTCAAGCATGGGATAAAGAACATGCTAAAAATAATGCAGCACCCGCTGTTGAAACATCAACAGCCAGTAATTATGTCCCGCAAGTTATCGATAATACGGTTGCAACGAATCAAACCGCTTCTGTTGCAGAAGCCCATCCTGCACCTGAAACGGCTGCAAAATTGATTCATGTGAAAACAGATCTCTTAGAAGTTGCTATCAATCCAGTAGGTGGCAATATCATGAGTGTTGATTTACTGAATTACCCGGAGTCATTGCATTCTGATCAACCCTTCGAATTACTCAATAATTCAGCAGCGACACGTTATATTGCACAAAGTGGCTTATTAAGTGCAACGGGGCCTGATACACAAAAAGGCCAAGCTCTTTATTCGGTAGAACAAAGCAATTACCAATTAGCAAATAATCAAAATGAATTACAAGTCAAATTACATTGGAAAAATGCAGCCGGTGTAATGTTTACAAAAATTTTCACGTTTAAACGCAATGATTATGCGATTAACATGGATTATCAAGTTACCAATTCCAGCAAGCAATCCTGGCAAGGTAATTTGTATTTACAGCTCATGCGGAAAAATACGCCGCCTGTGACCAAACAAGGCTTCATGAATTTATCAACTTATTTTGGTGCCGCTGTTTCGAGTCCAGAAAAAAAATATCAAAAAATCACTTTCAAACAAATGGATACTGCTAATTTAAATCAAACCATCAAAGGCGGCTGGGCGGCGATGGTTCAGCATTATTTTGTGAGTGCTTGGGTACCCAGCGTTGATTCAACCTCACAATATTTTAGCCGCGTGACCCCCGATGGTTTATACACAGTAGGCATGATTGGACCTAACATCCAATTAGCACCGGGTCAAACCTATGATACGGCTGCAAAATTTTATGCAGGCCCTGCTAGCAGTGAACAATTAGAAAAAGTCGCACCGGGATTACAACTCACAATTGATTACGGTTGGTTGTGGATTATTTCCGCGGCAATTTTTTGGATGATGCAAAAAATTTATAATGTCGTGGGTAATTGGGGTTGGGCAATTGTTATTGTTACCTTAGTTATTAAATTACTCTTTTTCCATTTGTCTGCAAAAAGTTATCGTTCTATGAGTGCGATGAAAAATTTGCAACCGCGAATTAATGCGCTCAAAGAAAAATTTGGCGATGACAAACAGAAATTCACCCAAGGAATGCTTGAGCTTTACAAAAAAGAAAAAGTAAATCCAATGAGCGGTTGCTTACCCGTGTTAGTGCAAATTCCGGTGTTTATTGCATTGTATTGGGTATTGATTGAAAGTGTGCAATTACGCCAAGCGCCGTTTATTTTTTGGATTCATGATCTTTCACAAAAAGATCCCTATTACATCTTACCGCTTCTCGTCGGTCTTTCGATGTTTTTACAACAACGTTTAAATCCACCACCACCGGATCCGATGCAAGCAAAAGTCATGATGGCAATGCCAATTGTGTTTACGATTTTATTTGTGAATTTTCCAGCGGGTTTAATGCTGTATTGGTTTGTGAATACGACGCTGTCTGTTTTACAACAATGGTTCATCATGCGTTCTACTAAAATTAAAATTGATAAAAAAGTAAAAAAATAAAATTCGCATGAAAACCTTTCTCGATACGATAGTTGCACCCGCCACGCCACCTGGGCGCGGCGGAGTAGCCATTATCCGAGTGTCAGGCCCGCTTGTTAAAAAAATTTCTGTTGCTCTCTTAAAAAAAATTCCTCAACCGCGATTAGCAACGTTCTCCCGCTTTTACGATCAACACGAGACGTCACTGGATGAAGGCATTGCTTTATTTTTTCAGGGTCCTGCGTCATTTACCGGCGAAGATATTTTAGAACTGCATGGTCATGGCGGACCTGCTGTGGTGGATTGTTTAGTCAAACGCATTTTAGCGGAAGGTGCGAGGATGGCACGTCCGGGCGAATTTTCTGAGCGGGCATTTTTGAATGACAAAATGGATCTTGCGCAAGCGGAAGCGATTGCCGATTTGATTGATGCTGCGTCTGAACAAGCGGCACGCAATGCCGTGCGTTCTCTGCAAGGCGAATTTTCTAAAAAAATTCATCAGCTGGTGGAAAAATTAATTCGCTTGCGCATGTATGTTGAAGCCGCAATTGATTTTGTCGAGGAGGAAATTGATTTTCTAGGCAATGAAGCTGTTGCAACCGATTTAAAAAATAGCATTGCTGAATTAGAACACGTGCAAGATGCTGCGCAACAAGGCAGTTTATTACGGGATGGTATTACCGCGGTGATCGCGGGCAAACCCAATGTTGGCAAATCCAGTTTATTAAATCAATTAAGCGGCAAAGAGATTGCAATTGTGACGGATATTCCAGGCACAACGCGTGATTTATTGCGCGAACATATTGTGTTGGATGGCATGCCTATTCATATGATTGATACGGCTGGGCTGCGTGAAAGCGAAGACCGTGTTGAGCAAGAGGGTATTCGTCGTGCGCGAGAAGAAATTGCGCGTGCGGATTTAGTCTTATTTGTTATTGATGCGAGTGAACCTGACACCACGTCGTTAACAGAATTTTTACCTCAGCTACCCGAACATGCTGTGGTAATCACAGTGCGAAATAAAATTGATTTAATGGATGAAGCACCGAGTTTAAAACAGTCACCCGATCAAACAATTATTTCGTTATCTGCTAAGCAGTCAGTAGGTATCGATCTATTAAAAACACATATTAAGCAATGTGTGGGTTTAAATACCTCTATCGAAGACACGTTTTCTGCGCGTCGACGACATTTAGACGCGCTGGCTCGCGCGCATCGTTTTTTAATTGAGGGACAACAACAATTGCTGCAGCATAAAGCCGGTGAATTATTAGCGGAAGAACTGAGACAAGCGCAAATGGCATTGAGTGAAATTACGGGTGAGTTTACGCCGGATGATTTGCTGGGAAGAATATTTGCGAGTTTTTGTATTGGTAAATGAATGTTGCTGTTTATAAAAATCCCCCCGTGCCCCTTTTTCCAAAAGACGTTGTTGCATAATTCAAATTGACTTCATCTATGATTTCCTTCCACCCTTGTGGGCATACGCGTCAAGCTAAGGAAATTTTGCTTAGAACGCCTTCACCCGCAGGGGGAAGGCATTCTAAGCAGCATTATAACTCTCGCTGCATTTTTAATGACTATACACCGCCGTCAACACACTTTGTTTTAACACATGACTCTTCATCGCCTCTAACACCGCTTTGTTATCCGAATTAACCGGCACCGTCAAAACAGCATCGAGCGCATACAGCGTGAAAATATAATGATGCACCGATCCTTTCGGCGGACATGGACCATTGTATGCTGCTTTATGCCAACTATTTTCAGCGAGTGTTGCCTCAGCAGGTAAATGACTCATGCCTTCCACAAGGCTTGTGGTCGCTGCAGGAAGATTATAAATCACCCAATGATACCAAGTGCCACCCGGGGCATCTGGATCGCTCATGATGATGGCAAATGATTTGGTATTGGCTGGCGCATTATTCCAAGTCAATTCAGGCGACATATCTTTGCCATCACAGGTATACATAACTGGGAGACCGCCTTGGTCAATGAAAGAATGCGTTGTCAGGGTTAAATCGGCTGCAAAACTGGTTGATGCAATCAGCGCGAAAAATAAAAAAAGTAAAAAACGCATGGGTGATCCCTCCTTGGATAATTAACTGAGCTCTCAACTGAGCCGCGACCGTCAGGGAGCGATCACCGGCGGCGATTTTACTTCCCACCGGCCGCGGACTTTTGCTTCGCTCCCTGACGGTCGCGGCTCAGTTAAGAACTGCTCCATTATACAGGATTATATATCCTTCTCCCTCGCCGCAATATCGAGTACAATAACCAACCATTTTTTACCCATTAGCGAAGACCTATGTTGGATAGTAGACAAACATTCGATGTCATTGTGGTCGGCGGCGGCCATGCCGGTACCGAAGCGGCATTAGCAGCCGCGCGCTTAGGCGCCAAAACTCTTTTATTGACCCATAATATTGAAACATTGGGCCAAATGTCATGCAATCCAGCGATTGGCGGCATTGGCAAAGGTCATTTGGTCAAAGAAATTGATGCCCTCGGCGGCGTCATGGCCAGAGCCATAGACCAAGCCGGTATTCAATTTCGGATTTTAAATGCCAGCAAAGGCCCCGCTGTGCGCGCAACCCGCGCGCAGGCAGACCGCGTATTGTATAAACAAGCCATTCGCGCGTATTTAGAAAATCAACCCAACCTATGGCTGTTCCAGCAAGCTGTTGACGATATTTTGTTAGAGAATGGGCGTGTCAGCGGCGTTCTCACCCAAATGGGTTTGCAATTTAATGCTAAAACAGTCGTCTTAACCGCAGGGACGTTTCTAGCGGGTAAAATCCATATCGGTCTACAAAATTACGAAGGCGGACGCGCAGGCGATCCCCCCGCAAAAAATTTAGCAGCGCGCTTGCGTGAGTTAGCCTTGCGTGTGGGTCGATTAAAAACAGGTACCCCGCCCAGAATTGATGGCCGAACGATTGATTTCAGTGTGATGGAAAAACAAGAGGGCGATGTCCCAACCCCCGTTTTTTCTTTTTTAGGCCAGGCGAGCGAACATCCTAAACAAATCCCTTGTTACATCACCCATACGAATCAGCACACCCATGATTTAATTCGTGCTGGATTAGGTGAATCGCCCATGTATGCGGGCATTATTGAAGGGGTCGGGCCGCGCTACTGTCCCTCGATTGAGGATAAAATTGTCCGTTTTGCAGACAAGACATCGCATCAAATTTTTGTTGAGCCGGAAGGCTTAACCACGGTTGAAATTTATCCCAATGGTATTTCAACCAGCTTACCTTTCTCTGTGCAAATTGAATTTGTCCGTACCATGAAAGGTTTTGAAAATGCGCATATTACCCGCCCAGGTTATGCGATCGAGTATGATTATTTTGATCCGAGAGATTTAAAACCCACCTTAGAAACCAAACAAATAACAGGTTTGTTCTTTGCCGGACAAATTAATGGAACGACCGGTTACGAAGAAGCAGCGGCTCAAGGTTTAATCGCAGGAACCAATGCAGCCTTGCAAGCCCAAGACAAAGATCCGTTCACCTTGCGCCGCGATGAAGCTTACATCGGTGTGTTGATCGATGATTTGATTACCCGAGGCACCCAAGAGCCTTACCGCATGTTTACTAGCCGTGCGGAATATCGATTAATGCTGCGGGAAGACAATGCCGATCTTCGCTTGACGGAAAAAGGGTTTGCGCTGGGTTTGGTGAATGAAACGCATTGGCGCCAGTTCGAATTAAAACGCGCTAAAATCATGACCGAACAAACACGCTTACATGCAACATGGGTGCGTCCCGATACAGCAATGGGACAAGCGCTTGAACAATTGTTACAACAACCGTTGGCGCGCGAATATCGCTTAGAAGAAATTTTGCGTCGACCGGCAGTCAATTATGCTGATTTAATGGGTCTTCCGGATGTCGGTCCCGGCATTGATGATGCAACCGCCGCTGAACAAGTTGAAATTCAAATTAAATATGCAGGCTATATTGAACGACAACAAGATGAAATTGCCCGACATGCGCGGAATGAAGATACCAAGATTCCAACGCATTTTGATTACAACAAAGTGAATGGCTTATCGGCGGAAGTACGCCAAAAATTGCAACAGCATCGACCGATGACGGTTGGGATGGCTGGAAGAATTCCGGGAATGACACCCGCAGCGATTTCTTTGTTGTTGGTGGGGTTGAAGAAAGGGGCGGTGTCACAGCCATAGGCGTCAAGCTAAGGAAATTCTGCTTAGTTGTAGGGTGGATTAGACGCGCCTTTTGCGTCGTAATCCACCTTATCTGCAGCTTGGTGGATTACGACGCAAAAGGCGCGTCTAATCCACCCTACAACTTAAGCAACCTCTATAGGTTATAGGTGAAAGCATTCTAAGCAAAATTTCCTTAGACTGACGCTCAATAAATTTAAATGGAATCCATCATGATAGAGCTCAATAAATTGCTTAAAGAAGCACTCAGTGAAAACCATTACGCGATATCCGATGCGAATCAAACGAAACTCGTCACGTTTCTCGAATTACTGCAACAATGGAACACGATTTTTAATCTCACGGCGATCCGCTCACCGAAAGAAGCCGTTTATTTACATATTTTAGACAGTTTATCGATCTTGCCTTATTTGCATGGCTCACGTTTACTCGATGTGGGATCAGGCGCAGGGTTACCCGGCATTCCCTTGGCGATTATTGAACCTGATAAACAATTTTTTTTATTAGATAGCAACAGCAAGAAAACCCGATTTTTGAACCAAGTTGTGTATGAGCTAGGCTTAAAAAATATTACCGTGATCCATGAACGTGCTGAAAATTTTCATCCCAGTGAATGTTTTGATAGTATCATCACTCGGGCATTTGCCAGTCTTAACGATATGTTAGTAGCGACTCAGCATTTATTGGCGCCACACGGTCAATTTATCGCAATGAAAGGGGTGTATCCTGAAGCAGAATTAGCCGCGGTATCCAAGCCATTTAAGCTGCAAGCGGTACATCCCTTAACCATTCAAGGATTGGATGCAAAACGACATGTCGTCTGTATAGAAATTCTAAAGGAGTGATTCAGTGGGAAAAATTATTGCGATCGTCAATCAAAAAGGCGGTGTCGGAAAAACCACAACCAGTATTAATTTGGCTGCTTCATTCGCCACCATGAAACGCAATGTGCTGCTCATCGATTTAGATCCTCAAGGCAATGCAACCGTCGGCAGCGGGGTGGATAAAAATTCTTTTCAGGTTGGTATCAAAGAAGTTCTGTTGAATGAAGTCGACATTACCTCTGCGAGTGTAAAAACAGCAGGCGGTTATGATTTAATTCCCACCACCCATGATTTGATTGTGGCGGAAGTGCAGCTCATGCAAATGACGCAGCGTGAAACACAGTTGAAACAGGTATTAGCGTTGATTGTTGCGCAATATGATTATGTTTTAATTGATTGCCCGCCTTCTTTAAATATTTTAACAGTGAATGCGTTGACCGCGGCAGATTCGGTGTTGATCCCGATTCAATGTGAATATTATGCGTTAGAAGGATTGACCGCATTGCTTAATACCATCGAACAAATCCAAGCAACGGTGAATCCTGACTTGCATATCGAAGGCTTATTGCGCACCATGTACGATGGTCGTAATCGGTTAGCACTCGATGTCTCTGCTCAGTTGTTACAACATTTTCCAGGCCGTGTGTATCGCACGGTGATTCCGCGCAATGTTCGTTTAGCGGAGGCTCCCAGTCATGGCTTACCGATTATGCAGTATGATGGCAAATCACAAGGTGCCGTTGCGTATTTAACCTTAGCAGGTGAAATGTTACGCCGGGTAGATGAAACAAAAGATCAAACGCAATTTATTGAGGCAGAAGTATGAAAGACGAAACGGTTGTGCTTTCTCCGCTCGGAAAAAAAACAACGTATATCTCGGAATATCAGCGCGATTTATTGTATGCCATTCCCCGTCAATTAAATCGTGATGAAATCCATGTGCCTAGTCAGTTACCGTTTAAAGGTGTTGATCTCTGGACGGCTTATGAACTTTCTTGGTTGAATAGTCACGGCAAGCCAGTGGTTGCCATGGCTGAATTTATTTTTCCCTGTGAATCGCCCGCCATCATCGAATCAAAATCATTTAAGCTCTACTTAAATTCATACACGAATTCCCGTTTTGCGAAGGAAGCCGATGTGGAGCAATTGTTACAACAGGATTTGAGTGAATATGCCGGAGCTTCCGTGCACGTTAAAATAACGTCATTGAAATCATGGGTGGGTACGCAACTTGAATCATTCAGTGGGATTTGTTTAGATAACCTAGATATTACCTGCGATACCTATTCAGTTGAGCCGCGTTTTTTGCAAACAGAAAGTGCAATCGTCACGGAAACCGTCTATTCTGATTTAGTAAAATCAAATTGCTTGGTGACAGGCCAGCCGGATTGGGCGAGTGTTCAAATCCACTATGTGGGCGCGAAAATAAATCATGAAGGGTTGTTACGTTATTTAATTTCATTACGCAATCATAATGAATTTCATGAGCAATGCGTGGAACGAATTTTTATGGATATTTTACGGCAGTGTCAGCCGAGGCAATTAACGGTTTATGCACGGTATACGCGGCGAGGGGGATTGGATATTAATCCATTTCGCTCGACGGAGAAGGGTTTGCCGGATAATTTGGGAAGACAGGTTAGGCAATAAATAATAACTGAGCCGCGTACAGAGCCGCGACCGTCAGGAAGCGTCACGGAATCAGCAATTAAAGTTAACGCTGATTCCGTGACGCTTCCTGACGGTCGCGGCTCAGTGCGCGGCTCAGAAGCGGTTCAGTACGCTGCTCAAAAAGCACACCAACACGAGGACGTAGCATGACAGCAAGATTAATCGGTGGAACATTACTCATTGTCGGCACCGCCATCGGCGGTGGAATATTAGCCTTGCCAATTGCAACCGCTGAGTACGGGTTTTTTTATTCCACATTAATTTTGTTTTTTTGCTGGGCTGTCATGACAGCCAGTGCTTATCTGATTCTGGAAGTGACATTGTGGTTACCGCGCAATACCAACATTATTTCGATGGCAAAAGCGACACTCGGGATCAAAGGACAAATCGTTGCTTGGTTCACCTATTTGCTCTTACTCTATTCTTTGCTGGCGGCGTATATTGCCGGAGGCAGTGATTTTTTTAAAGGGTTGATCAGCACAACGCCTTTTCTGAATGAATGTCCCAGTTGGGCGATTTCACTGATTTATGTTTCTCTGTTGGGATTCATTGTTTATTTAGGAATCCGAGCAGTTGATATGGCAAATCGCGTATTGATGCTGATCAAATTTGCCGCCTTATTCACCTTAATTTTTTTAATTGTACCGCATACGTCATTACCGCATTTAACCGGCGGCAAATTAACGTGGCTGAGCAGCGGCATCACGGTTGCCATGACGTCATTTGGTTATGCCACGATTATTCCGAGTATTCGTAATTATTTTCATGATGATATAAGGAAGTTACGGTTGGCGATATTTTTCGGCAGCATTATTCCATTGTTGTGTTACATCGTTTGGGACTTCACTATCATGGGATTAATTCCACGCGAAGGTTCGCTAGGGTTAATTAGTATTTTGCATTCCGGACGCTCAACCAGTGAATTCGTTGACCAAGTCAGTACATTGCTTCATACCGAAACAATCACTACATTTGCAAATTTATTTACCTCAATTTGTTTGTTAACGTCATTTTTAGGTGTGGCTCTCTGTCTTGCGGATTTTCTAGCAGATGGTTTTCAGTTAAGAAAATCTTCTAAGAATGATTTTATTGCCTGTGCAACCGCATTATTACCCCCTTTTTTAATTGTATTATTGAAACCAGGCATTTTCATTGCGGCATTAGCCTATGCAGGTATTTATTGTATGGTGCTGTTAACTCTTTTACCGGTGTTAATGATTTGGCAAGGACGGTATCGGATTAACCTTGCCAAAGGTTATCGGTTTTTTGGCGGTAAATTTATGTTGGTCTTCTTATTGATCGCAGGTGTCGCTGTTATTGTTCAGTCCGTTATCAGCATGGTCAGCAGCGCATGACAGAGAATTCCAACGAAACACATTTTGGTTTTGCAAAAGTTTCTGTGCATGAAAAAGCAGATCGTGTGGCCGATGTGTTTCACTCAGTGGCGAGCAAATATGATGTGATGAATGATTTGATGTCATTTGGCTTGCATCGATTATGGAAACGCTTCACGCTCAGTCAATGTCCTGTTCGAGCGGGACACGTTGTGTTAGACATTGCAGGCGGCACCGGTGATTTGACCCGTGAATTCAGCAAAAAAGTCGGCAAATCCGGCAAGGTTATTTTAGCTGACATCAATGAAAAAATGCTGCAACGCGGTCGAGAACGGTTGCTGGATGAAGGGATTGTCGGCAATGTAGAATTTGTCCAAGCCGATGCAGAAAAGCTGCCTTTTCCGGATAATTTTTTTGATTGCATTACGATTGCATTTGGTTTGCGGAATGTGACCCGACAAGAAGAGGCGTTACGCTCAATGTTTCGAGTGTTAAAACCGGGCGGAAAATTACTGATTCTTGAATTTTCTAAACCGGTATTACCGTTATTGAATGTTCTCTATGAAAAATATTCTTTTCATGTGATTCCCAAACTAGGCGCGTGGGTTTGTCAGGATGCGTCCAGCTATCAATATTTAGTGGAATCCATTCGTATGCATCCCGATCAAGAGACATTGAAAAATAAAATGCTCGCCTGTCAATTTGAAGATGTAACGTATCACAATTTAACCGGCGGCATCGTTGCCTTGCATACGGGGTATAAATATTAATGAAACGCGTGATTGAAAATGCGTTAAATCAGTATCTCGCGCTCGATGCGGCTTCAAAAGAACGTTTGGCAGCGCTTGAAAATAAGATAGTCCAAATTGAATTGCATGGTGTTGACTTATCGTTGCAATTATTTTTTCAAGAGAGACGTATTCAATTACATTGGCAGTCTTCAGAGCGCGCTGATTTAACCATCAGCGGCACACCGCTTAATTTGTTGCACATGGGTCTGGTGCCGCAGCAACGCCAACGTTTTTTTGCGGAAGATGTTAAAATTGAAGGTGATTTGGAATTAGCGCAATATGTGTTAGCGATTTTTGATGAGTTAGAAATTGATTGGGAAGAGATTTCTTCACAATACATCGGCGATGTGTCTGCGCATCATTTAGGCCGTTTTGTTCGCGGTTTAAAGAAGATGGGTCAGCAATTTCAAACCAGTTTTTTGCAAAATGTAAATGAATACGTGCATGAAGAAATTAATCTTGTACCGGCTAATGAAGCCTTGCGCGATTTTTTCAATGAGGTCGATGACTTGCGGATGGCTGTAGACCGGTTAGAGGCAAGAGTGGCACATGCGATAAATAGCTTGAATAGAGGACTCGGGACGCCATGAAAACAGTGTCGCAATTTTTTCGACTCATCCGCATCCATTTTATTTTGGTGCGCTACAATTTGGATGAAATTATTTTTGCCATGCCGTGGTTTTATCCATTGCGGTTTTTGAGCTATCTCAATCCATGGTATTGGCTGTTAAAAAATAAGTTGACCCGAGGAGAGCGTTTACGCTGCGCATTCGAAGACTTAGGGCCTATTTTTATTAAAGCAGGACAAGTCTTGTCGACGCGACGGGATTTATTGCCGGATGATATTGCAATTGAATTGGCGAAGTTACAAGATCAAGTTCCGCCGTTTTCAGGCGTGCTCGCCAAAAAGATTATTGAAAAATCCTTAGGTGAAAAAATCGAGGTGATTTTTCGTGAATTTGATGCCACTGCGTTAGCATCAGCGTCTATTGCGCAAGTGCACGCGGCTACCTTATTAACAGGCGATGCAGTTGTTGTGAAAGTGCTGCGCCCTCATATCAAAAAAATCATCGACCGTGACTTAGATTTATTGAGAACATTGGCAAGTGTTGCCGATCGTTATATTCAGCGCGCACGTTACTTAAAGCCAAAAGAATTAGTTGAGGAAGTGGCGCACACGTTGTATGACGAATTGGATTTACAACGCGAAGGCGCGAATGCCTCGCAATTGCGGCGTAATTTTTTAAATTCGCCACTCTTGTATGTGCCCGACATTTATTGGCAATATTCTCGCGCCGATGTTTTGGTGATGGAGCGCATTTACGGTATTCCAATCCATAATATTGCAGCGTTAAAAGCAGCGGGTATTAATATGCAACGCTTAGCTGAGCGTGGTATCCAATTATTTTTTACCCAAGTTTTTCGTGACAGTTTTTTTCATGCGGATATGCACCCCGGCAATTTTTTTGTGAATCCGGATAATTTACAGGATCCGCAATTTATCGCCGTCGATTTTGGTATTGCGGGTTCGTTGAATACACGTGATCAACGTTATTTAGCAGAAAACATGCTGGCCTTTTTTAAACGTGACTATCAGCGTGTCGCCGAGCTGCACGTGGCATCGGGTTGGTTGCCGCCCGATACGCGAATTGATCAATTTGAAGGAGCGATACGTTCTGTCTGCGAACCCATGTTTGAGCGGCCGTTGAAAGAAATTTCGTTTGGTCAATTGTTATTACGATTATTTCAGACGGCGCGGCGATTTAATATCAACATCCAACCGCAATTAATTTTGTTACAAAAAACCCTGCTCAATATTGAAGGGGTCGGTCGGCAAATTTATCCTGATTTAGATTTATGGAGTACAGCGGCGCCTTTTTTAGAAAAGTGGTTAAAAAAGCAATTAGGTGTTAAAGCATTTTTTCATCGTATCCGCGAAAATTTACCGTTCTGGTCGGAAAAACTGCCTGAGTTACCCGGGTTGGTTTATGATGTGTTAGCGCAACAGCGTGAGCGGCAAGAACATGAGCGCTTTTCCCGAGTGTCTCAACAAGAGCTCACTGTGTCGCGCGCACCGCGCGGTTATTTTTTGCTAGGGTTCGGGGCTGCATTTTTAGCGAGTGCTTTAGGCGTATTTTTGCATCTGCATTTGAATGTGATTTATGCGTTTTGTGGAATTGGGCTGGCTTTCGTTTTGGCAGGGCTTTTGGTTTAGTTACTGAGGGCGCTTTTTTTGCTTTATGATGTATAGATACGAATATAACTGTTGTACCAAATCGCTAAATCTAACTTTTCTTGATAAGGCCCGGGATACATTCCTTGACAGAGAATATGTCGCAATACTAGTATTGCGACATTATGTTTTGTCGCAATACTAGTATTGCGACATTTTTTAGGCTATCATCACCCGTATTGCGACATAATTAATATGCAATCAGTGAGGGGCAGATGGTCAACAAGGGAGCAGAGCTTGAGGCATTGATTTTAAAAATGCTGGAAAAAAAAGAACAAATAAGTTCGCGAGACGTGGCAAAAGAAGCAGGGCTTTCAATAACGGATGCTGCTGGTCGCAAAATTATTCAGCGCACGCTGGGGAAATTGATCCAGAAAAGAATCATTCAACGAAAGGGGCAGGCAAGAGCGCAGGTTTATGTTGCATATAAAATAGAAACTGAAGTGATTGTCCCTGATAATTTTCAACATATTTCGCTGAGCACTGAATCAACCCGTCTTCTGAAATATCTAGCAAAACCCATCCAAGCAAGAAAACCAGGTAGCTATGAACAAAATTTCTTAAAATCATATCAGCCTAATAAAACATTTTACTTAAACAATTCTCTGCAAAGCACCTTAGCTAAAATAGGCCGAGTGGAAAATGGCGTCCATCCTGCTGGTACTTATGCGCGAATCATTTTAAATCGGTTGCTCATCGATCTTTCCTGGAATTCAAGCCGTCTTGAAGGGAATACCTATTCGTTGTTGGAAACAAAAAGATTGATCGAATTTGGGCAGCAAGCTATTGGCAAAGAAACAATAGAAACACAAATGATTCTGAATCATAAGAATGCAATTGAATATATTGTTGAGTCGGTTAATGAAAAAAAAATTACTTCACATGAAGTCCGGAGTATTCATGCTTTATTATCAGAAAATCTTTTAGGCGATCCAAGTGCTTCAGGTCGTATAAGAGAAATGGCTGTTGGAATTTCTGGAACAACGTATATTCCGCTCGCGAACCCACATGTTTTAAAAGAAAACTTTGAGCTGATAATTGAAAAAATAAACGCAATTAAAAATCCTTTTGAGCAATCTTTTTTTTCGCTGGTACAATTATCTTATTTACAAGCTTTTGAAGATGTAAATAAAAGGACAGCCCGATTAGTAGCAAACATCCCATTTATCAAAAAAAACTTAAAGCCGCTTTGCTTTTTTGATGTGGATCAAAAAGATTATGCGCATGCGTTACTTGGTATATATGAAAAAAACGACATAAGCCTTTTGCGCGAATTATACATATGGGCTTATGAAAGATCAGCCCAGCGTTATTCGGCGGTGCAGCAAGCGATGGGCGAACCTAATTTATTTAAAATGAAATATCGCAATGAAATCCAACAGATTGTGCGTTCGATTATCCTGGGAAAAACATCAGGCCATCAACTTATCATGACGATTAAAAAATTTATCGCAAAATTAAACCTTCCAGCGCAAGACTCTCTGTATCTGTTTCAAGTGATAGAAGTGGAAATAATCAGCTTACATGACGGTAACATCGCCCGTTACAAAATTCGACCGAGTGAATTTCAACAATGGAAAGTGTCGAATGAAAAATCTTGATTTGTGATGAATTCTGGTTTAGCTCGACGCGCCTGGACGCAAACCAGGTCGAATGCTCAGTGGATTTTCTGGCTGCTCAGCTGGAATGGTTGTTTGAAGCCAGCATGCAATGTCGGGTAAAATACGTTGTAAATATTCAAAGTGTGACATTCCTTCACTGATCAGTTCAATTTTTGCAGCCGGATATTTTTTTTCTAATATCTTTTTGTATGTTTCACCCAACCAAAACAGGCGGGGTTGATTTAATAGAACTGCGATTTGATTTGAGACGAAAGGGATACAAATAGCTTTTGCCATCTCGATTTCCCGCCGTACTCTGGTGAATCCTATTTGTTGTATTGATATTTCTGCTTTTTCAAATCCTATTCGCGATCTGAGACGATGGTTTAAGGATTCTACGTTCTGTCCAAATGATGCGGTGCGAAATGCTAAATCTTCACTTTCACTGTCCAAAGAATAATAAATTTTGCTTGGCGGACTCGCCAACACTATTTCGAGTGGATTGACTCTCATCGAATTTCTTATTCGATGGCTTAAAATGCCCGGATGATCAGGCACTAATAATTCATAGTCGTATGCGCGAAACGTAGGATTCAAATGAGTGCAGAGTCCTAATTCAAGCGCTGCTAATTGTAATTCATTTTTATCATGAGACGATGAGCAGGCAGCGCCACGGGGTGTCGCGTGAGGTTGCAAGAGATGACGTAATTCGCTTAAATCTTGGGTTTGCGGCAGCCCGTAAACTTTTAGCAGTCGCATTAATCCCTGCATTTGTTGGTGGGATAAGCTAGGGCGAGGGGGTTCTGTTGATAGAAATCGTTTGCTTGATGTAAATAGTCGGTGTCTTAACACAGCATTCCCTTTTTTTGTAAACGAAAAATGTTATCGCGAAAAATTTGTCAACGCAGTGACAATTTTATCTTCCATCTCGCGATACTTCCACACATTACCATTACGACCATTGATCACAATGACAAACGCGATAGGTTCTTTGTCTTTGCTAATTGCATACCCGGCTAGCGAAATGACACCGGTTTTAGCGAGGGTGCCTGTTTTCGCGCGAACTTTGCCGCGGACATTGGACAAGCGATATTTTAATGTGCCATCGATGCCCGCAATGGGTAATGCTGAGACAAACTCATAGTTGGTGGAATAATTGTGATAGCCATAATCGAGAACTTGCATCAGTTGGGCGGGCGTCACACGATTATCAATCGACAAGCCGGATCCATCGATTAATTGTAGCGAAGCAGTATTCACTCCTGCTTTTTCAGATAAGATTGCTTTGACTGCGTATGATCCATTGGACCAACTACCGGGTTTATTCGTGTAAACTTCTCCCATTTTTTTGAAGAGCGAACCCGCGATGATATTGTCTGATTTTTTGAGCATTTCATTAATTAAGACGTGCAAGGGTTTTGAATCGTGCGATGCTAACACGCTCAAATTGGGCGGTGCTGCTTGAGCTGAAATATGGCCATTTACTTGAATACCAAATTCTTGGAATAACGATTGCAACATCGATTCGTTATATTTCACAACATTGGCGATGACGATGCTCGCACCGCGTGAATAATGTCCTTTGGGCATGCAGCCGCGCATATCAATAGTATTGTTATTATCTAACGTGAGTGATACGTGACAGGAGCGCGTCCAAGCGGATTTGGTGACGACATCATTACTGAATGCCGAATAAAAAAAGCGCGGGTTCTCTGTGATGTTGACTAAACGACCTTCCGATTTAGACGGTGAAATACTAAATGAGACACAATTGTGATTAATGATGCTGGCATTAATAGGTGCGGCGTAGCAATAACGCGTATCATCCCATGACCAACCGGGTCCATAATTTTCTTGGTCGTAGGCGGTATTATCCACATAAACATTTCCATTAATGGTGTGAATTTGTAAGGATTTCAGTGCAACCATTAAATCCGTTAAATCAGAATAGGTGAGTGATGGATCGCCGCTGTGCACCAGATAGACATTTCCATCCACCACGCCATTGTTGGTTGATTTGGCATCGGTGACGACCTGAGTTGAAAACTTATAATCGGGGCCTAAAAATGCATACGCGGCCGCCGCTGTGAATAATTTTAAGGTGCTGGCGATGGTAAAGCCGCGCTCTTCATTGTGTGCGTAGAAAGTCTCATTGGTTTTCATCGACTTAATTTGGACGCCAATTTCCGCGTGGGGGTCGGTATTTTGTATATAGTCGTTGATGACGGCAGCTAAGTTTTGTTCGCCGTTAATGGTTTGTGTGCTGTAATCAGCGTGGGTACTGCTGTGATGAACGTGATGTTTTTTGGATTTGGCGGACACGGGGCTGCTTAGTAGAAGAAGCGCACTCAAGATGGCAATCAATATTCCCGATAATTTCATTTTTTCTCCCTGCCTATACTCATCCAAATCTTAAACATAATTATCGTGCAAATTGCTAAAGATGAATAGATATTTATGATACAATTTCTACTCTTTGTGCCTTTTTTATCTTAAGTCAGGTAACGTTTGGATGGAGATATTTCCATGAGTCAAAATAAAATACAAACTAATTATGTCAGTGAAATAGATCAATTTATCCAAGAATTTGATCGAACTCACCCGGATAAGTCTCTTTCACAACAAAAGGAAATTGCTAAATCTCAACGCGTCTATCGGCTGCGTGACAATGCAAAGCCTGCACAAGCAAAAGTACCGAAAGAATTATGGGACAAATTTTAAATGAATAAAATTTTAGCGCGAATCATGCCGTTCTTTTTCCTAGGCATCTTTGTGGTGCTATTTATCGTGGGAATTGTTATTTTTTCCTATTTGTTGTTAGCGGGCGCGGTGGTGGGTGGGATTTTATTTTTAGTCGTTTGGTTGCGAGATAAGTTTTATCCGGTTAAAAAGCAATTGAAACATCAGGGGCGTACGTTTGATCATGAGGATAAATAGCTAAAAATGACAGCTCTTTCTTAAGCACTCCTCATAGGTATCTACAGAGAAAGACTTAATCTTTTTATACAAATCCCCCTTGTTCCCCCTTTTTCAAAGGGGGAGACATGCTAAACAGTTTCACGACTAAACACGAAGCTGCTTAGCAGGTCTCCCCCTTTGAAAAAGGGGGAACAAGGGGGATTTGTATAAAAAAGCAATCCTCATTTATTTATTTCAACGCCTCTTGCAAATCCCGCTTCAAATCATCAATACTCTCAACCCCAACCGAAATTCGAATCAAACCATCTTTGATACCCAGCGCTTCTCGTTGATCTTTCGGAATGCTGGCATGAGTCATAATGGCAGGATGCTCAATCAAGCTTTCTACGCCCCCTAAACTCTCAGCCAATGAAAATAAGTGGCAACGTTCGAGGACTTTCACCGTTTCTGCTAAATCACAGCGTAATTCAGCCGAAATCATGCCGCCAAACGATGACATTTGGTGTGCGGCGAGTGCGTGCTGAGGATGGCTTTTTAAACCGGGATAAATGACTTTCGCCACTTTCGGATGTTGCTCTAGCCAATGCGCGAGTTCCTGCGCATTACTGCAATGTCTCTCCATTCTGAGAGCAAGCGTTTTGACACCGCGCATCGCCAAAAAGCTATCAAAAGGACCGGCAATCGCGCCGACAGAATTTTGCAGAAATGCCATTTGCTCAGCGAGGTCTGAATGATGACCGACGATCGCAATACCGCCCACCATGTCGGAATGACCATTAATGTATTTGGTGGCAGAGTGAACCACGATATCAAATCCCAACTCAATCGGACGCTGGAGAATAGGTGTTGCAAAGGTATTATCGGCGACGGTTATCAACGTGTGTTTTTTTGCAATGGCGACAACTTGCGCGAGATCGACTAATTTCAACATCGGATTGGTTGGTGTTTCAACCCAGATCATTTTGGTTTCTGGACGAATCGCGGCTTGAATTTTTTCCGGGTGGCTTAAATCAACGAATGACACTTGCAAGCCCGCAGATCGTTTTCGGACGCGTTCCAGAATGCGGTAAGTGCCGCCATATAAATCATCCATCGCAATAATATGGTCGCCTGGATTTAATAATTCTAAGACGGTTGCGGTTGCGGCCATCCCAGAGGCAAAAGCAAAGCCGCGCGTGCCGGATTCTAAATCGGCGATGCATTTTTCATACGCATCCCGAGTTGGATTACCGGTGCGTGAATATTCATATCCTTTATGCTTGCCAGGACTGCTTTGGACATAAGTGGAGGTGGCATAAATAGGCGTCATGACGGCGCCAGTTGTTGGATCAGGTGTTTGACCGGCGTGAATCACGCGGGTTTCAATTTTTTGTTTTGTCATCAGTCTTCCTCGTGGTGTAGCCGCCAGCAAAACGAACGATTTAATCCATTAATTCATTATTCTTCATCCATTTGTCGTCGACAAATTTGGTTAAATAATTGCGGATTCCATCAGGTAAAATGACAACACATTTTTCGCCTTTTTTTAAGCGTTTTGCGGCTTGCAAACCCGCCCACATCGCACCGCCACTGGAACCACCGACTAAGAGACCTTCTTCACGAATTAAGCGACGCGCCATTAAAAAAGATTCTTTGTCATTAATTTTGATATATTCATCGATGAGTGTATTGTCTAATACGTCCGGGAAAAAATCATAACCAATCCCTTCAATGAGGTACGGACAAATTTCAGTACCGCCGCCTAAAATGGAGCCCACTGGATCGACACCGATTACTTGAATCTTGGGATTCACTTCTTTTAATTTGCGCGCCACACCGGTAATGGTACCGCCTGTTCCAACCGTCATGACCACCATGGCAAGTCCTTCGCCGGCATCATCAATAATTTCTTGAGCTGTTGTTTGATAATGAATGTTAGGATTATCGGGGTTGTTATATTGATCGAGAATAAAGGAGTTTGGAATTTCTTGATTTAATTTTTTTGCGAGTGAAATATGGCTATCGGGATCATGCGAAGCCGCTTTTGTCGGCGTGCGATAAATGGTTGCTCCGAGCGCCTCTAGCACAACTTGTTTTTCATGGCTCATTTTTTCCGGCATCGTAATAATGACCTTGTAGCCTTTCACCGCACCGGCGAGCGCAATGCCCAGACCCGTGTTGCCGGAGGTTGCTTCAATCAACGTATAACCCGGCTTAATTTTGCCGCTTTTTTCGGCTTGTTCAATCATGTTTAAAGCAATGCGGTCTTTGATAGAGCCGCCTGGATTAAAGTATTCGCATTTGCCATAGACGTCACACGGTAAATCGCTAGCTATTTTATTGATACGAACAAGTGGTGTATTACCGATGGCTTCTAAGATGGTATGGATACGCATGAGAGCTCCTCACTTTAAAATTATTTAGCAATTTCACCCGCGTCTTCAAAACGGATGACATTGCAGTTGAACGTTGTGGGTGATGGGGTTAAATCGCCTTTTAATGTAATGATCATGGATTTTCCGGCGAGAATACCTATTTCTTCTAAGTGGCAAAAATCATGAATCACAGCATATGTTCCAAATGTTAGCTTAGAGGCAGTTATACGATAGGTGCGACCGTAAGTAAATGCTAGCCAAAAATTATCTTTGTTTTTCACATCAAAAAGATAGGGAAAAACTTGTCCGGTGTCTTCATTACGAATAATCAATAACCAAGTCGGGCTGCCGATCACAGAACGAAAATTAGAGTTAATTTGGATGACCTGGCCTAATGAATTTTGTGCCGATGCAAGAACATGGAAGACGCTGGCTGCTAAGAGCAAAATGGCAACCCATTTTTTTATTGTCATGGTATTCCTATCAGGCAAATTTTGAGTATTATACAACTTAACTCATCGGTTAAGCAGTATTTATGAAAGCAAAATTAATTCAAAAGCCATTAAGTGTGCGTTTATCTGCGATTGCAGGCTACGGTGTTTTTGCGGAACAAGCATTTGTTAAAGATGAAATGATTGAAGAATGTATTATTTTACCCACGCACAACCAAGATCCTGCATTTGTGGATTATTATTTCAAAGCAGGTAAAAACAGTGCCATTGCCTTAGGTTTTGGCAGTATTTATAACCATGCGAGCGATCCCAATGCAGGGTATGAATTCGATTTTGAAAATAAACTGTTAATTTTTCGTGCGCTACGTCCTATCGCGAAAGATGAAGAAATTTTTGTTTCATATGGCGATCGATGGTTTTCTGAACGAGTCATGGCCATTAAAAAAATACCGCGGTGGCGTAAAGCATTGCATTACGTGAGCGGGGCACCGTTACGTGCTTTTGTGGTAGCAGGGGTGATTTATTTAATTATTTATTTTTTCAAAACGGATCTTAGCCGTTTAATAAACTGGTTTTCTTAGCAGCTGACCGACGCTAATTACCCAAAATAAAATGAAAAATAACAAAGACCATTCCGCTAAACTAATACTTAAAAACTGCCAACTTTTTTGGGCGCATTCGGCCGATCCCTGCATGATTTTTGCGAAGACTTGATCATAAGGCAGCACATGCAGCAAATATTGCAAATTCACCCCGCAATCCGCGTTTTTATCCGGCGGTAAATGTTGTAACCAAACTTGGCGCCCGGCTAAGAGGATGCCCGCGGATGAGACGATCAAGGCTAACACGCCAACGAACCATGCGCCGCATCGTTTGATTGAAAAGGCGCAACCAAAGAAAAATAAGATACCTAGCAAGGCTAAATCAATTCGTTGCAAAAGACAGAGCGGGCAGGGAATGATTCCATCATATTTTTGCAGATACACCGAGGTTGCAATTAAAAAAGCAACGATCATAAAGCAGATAAAATAAGTCATACGCAGTGAAGGCATTTTCATAAGGTTACTCTTCGTTATGTTGAGACAGCCAATTTTGTAAAATCAATTGTGCAGCGACGCTGTCAATTTGTCCATTCTGTAATGCTTTATAGCCACCCTGAGCAAAAACTCGTTCCCGCGCATCCTTCGTGCTAAGACGCTCATCCATTTCATAGATCGGTAATTGATAATGCGCGTTGAGCTCTGTTGCAAAATGACGTGCAGCGTGGGTCAATGGTTGTTCTGTTCCATCCATATTTAGCGGAATTCCAATGACGAACGCATCCGGCTGCCATGTTTTGATGAGTTTATCCAGCATTTCCCATGGCGGAATCCCTTGCTTGGCACTGAGCGTGGTGAGGGCTCTCGCTGTCTTTGTCACGGTTTGCCCGACAGCGACACCAATGCGTTTCATGCCAAAATCAAAGCCCAGTAAAATAGTCGATTTCATGGGCGGAATCTACTTTAAATTAAGCCTTTGCGCAACTCTAGATCATGGACTTGAATCAATAAATTGATCGCCACCCATGGAACAAATAGCGTAAAAATTAAAATGTGGAGTGATGTGCTTGAGAGCGTGACATTCTTTATTTCAATAAAATAAATATGCAAATCAATATGAAAAACGCTTCGAAGAACAACCAATAGAATTAAGTAAGTCAGCCAAGGTGTCGCTTGAAAGATCAAGGTACGCCAAAAATTTCCATGCACTAAAATGACACTTCGTTTTAAAGCGCCTAAGATGCTACGGCTTTCGGTTAAAATTAACGGTAAGTAAAAATAAAATAAATAAAAGACATAAAAAATGACGACAGTGAATAAAGTAATTGTCAGGAAGAGGGCTAAATGATCCAGCTCGGACACGTCTTGCAAGTTGCCGGGTAATAGGATCAGCAAGATAACTACCCCAACTAAACTGATCAAATAAAGACAGAATGATTGAATTAATCCGGCGATAAAAATGCGCGGCAATTTTTTACAGGCCGTGATGAAATCCTTGAGCAAGGTATCTTTGATTCCGACCATTCGACACTGCAAACGCCAGAGAATTGCAGTAAAAAAGGTTAAATCAATTAAGGTAAAAACTAATTGGCAGACTCTGTTTAAGTATGGGTGGGAGGTATTGATGGCAAAAAAATTATATTGCCAAATTAAATTAATTAAACGCGGTAAGAACACAGCGATCGCTGTGAGCAATGCGAAGAGGATGACGTGTCGAAATGCTTTGCGATACAGCGTTAAACCGCGTTTTATTAATTGCGGATAACTTTCGGGCGTCGTGGCGGGGGTATATTGCATTCGCTAACTTCCTTGTTAGTTGATGTTAGTAAGATAAACTGGTTTGGTTGATTCGGCAATGATAAAGCACTACGTTTTAACCGAGCCACGACCGTCAGGGAGTGTCACACATCGTGAATCGAGATAAGCGAAAATAGGATCGCCGGTAATCGCTCCCTGACGGTCGCGGCTCAGATCAAAACATTCCCGCAATAAGCCGCTTTAAACCGAGCCGCGACCGTCAGGGAGCGATTACCGGCGATCCTATTTTCGGCTTGTCTCGATTCACGATGTGTGACACTCCCTGACGGTCGTGGCTCGGTTTAAGGCGGCTTATTGCGGGAATGTTTGATCTCTGTGAAATTTATTTACCCGAGGCGGCATCCCAATTATCTCCCACCCCAAGACTCACTAATAATGGAACTTGTAAATTGGCGGCTGCCATCATCTGTTTTTCGATGACCGGTAACAGCGTATCCACTGCGGATTCATGGACTTCAAACACCAATTCATCGTGTACTTGCATAATCATTTTGGCATCGATGTCATGGGTCTGTAGCCAATGATCTAACGCAATCATGGCACGCTTGATGATGTCGGCGGCACTGCCTTGTAAGGGTGCGTTAATAGCGGTTCTTTCCGCAGCTTTTTGCCGTGGAATTTGGCTGGAATTAATGTCAGGTAAATACAAACGTCGACCCCATAATGTTTCTACAAAACCTTTTTGATGCGCATTTTCACGCGTTTTTTCCATGTATTCTTTAATCTTGGGATAACGCGCAAAATAAAGATCGATATATTCTTGCGCCTCGGTGCGTGACACACCTAACTGCTTGGCTAAACCAAACGCTGACATGCCATAAATCAAGCCAAAATTAATGGCTTTTGCACCGCGGCGTTCGTCTGAGCTCACGTCATCAATTTTTTTACCTAATACTTCTGCTGCCGTGGCAGCATGCACATCTAAATTATTAGCAAATGCTTTTAACAGATTTGGATCTTCCGAAATATGCGCCATGATTCGCAATTCAATTTGTGAATAATCGGTGCTGATGAGTTGGTAGCCTTTCGGCGCAATAAAAGCTTGTCGAATACGCCTTCCTTCCTCTGTGCGAATAGGAATATTTTGTAAATTTGGGTCAGAGGATGAGAGCCTGCCGGTTGCCGCACCTGTTTGATTGTAAGAAGTATGAATTCTTTTGGTATGAGGATTAATTTGTTCGGGCAATCGTTTTGTGTAAGTCGTAATTAATTTACTTAACGTGCGAAATTCGATTATTTTTTCTGGCAGCGGATATTCTAAGGCGAGCTCTTGTAAAACGGGCTCAGCTGTCGAGGGTTGACCTGTCGGTGTTTTTTGCAAGATAGGCAAGTTTAATTTTTGGTATAACACTTCTTGTAATTGTTTTGGGGAATTTAAATTAAATTCGCCGCCCGCTAATTCATAAGTTTCTTGTTCTAACTCAGCGACTCTTTTTTCTAACTGAGCGCTTTGTTTTTTTAATTTATCCGCATCAATCAGTACGCCATTTCTTTCCATGCGCGCCAGCACAGGAATGAGTGGCATTTCGATGTCAGTGAAGACTTTTTGCAAACCAGGTTCTTTGGTTAGTTTAGGCCAAAGTGTTTGATGCAATTGCAATGTGACATCCGCATCTTCTGCGGCATAGGTTGCAGCAGATTCAATCGTGACTTGATCAAATGATATTTGTTTTGCACCTTTTCCTGCGACATCTTCGTAATGAATCGTTCGCCAGCCTAAATATTTCAACGCGAGAGAATCCATGTCATGTGAATTGCTTGCGCTCTCTAAGATGTAAGATTCCAGCATCGTGTCAAAGGCAATGCCTTGTAGATGAATATCGTAATTCGCCAATACTTCACTGTCGTATTTAATGTTATGACCAATTTTTTTAATCGCTGCGTTTTCTAAGAGAGGTTTAAATTTTGCTAACACGGATGTCAAATTTAATTGGGCTGGGGCATTCTCGTACGAATGCGCAAGTGGAATATAAACACCCTGCCCGGCAGTTATTGCAAATGAGATACCAACGAGTTTGGCTTCCATGTAATTTAAGCTGGTCGTTTCCGTATCCAGAGCAAAAATATCTGCACGGTTTAATTTTTCTAGCCACGCATCGAGTTCGTTGTCAGAAAAAAGCGTCATATAATCGGCATATTTTTCAGATGTTTTTTGCGGATTTTTTTCAAGTAATTCATTTAACCAAGATTTGAATTCGAGGTCACGATAGAGCTCAATCAATTTTTCGTTATCGGGCGGCTGGCGAATTAAATCGGTAATTTTTTCCGCTAATTCGACATCCATTTTAATCGTTACCAATTGTTTGGCGAGCGGTATTTGAGGCAAATGTGCACGTAGATTTTCGCCGACTTTGCCGGTTATTTTGTCGGCGGAGCTCACAATTGCGTCTAACGAACCATATTCTTTTAGCCATTTTACGGCTGTTTTTGGGCCGACTTGAGGCACACCGGGGATATTGTCGACGGTGTCTCCGACGAGCGTTAAATAATCGATGATTAAGCTGGGTGGAATACCAAATTTTTCTTCCACCGTGGTGGGATTCAATTCGGTATTGGTCATGGTGTTGATCAGCGTAATATGCGGATCAACCAATTGGGCTAAATCTTTGTCGCCGGTGGAAATAATGGTTTGCATCCCTTGGGCGGTCGCTTGTTTTGCTAAGGTACCAATGACATCATCGGCTTCGACCCCTTCTTCCATAATCAGAGGAATTCCCATCGCGCGAATCACGTCATGAATCGGTTGAATTTGTTGAACCAAGTCAGTCGGCATGGCTTGTCGATTGGCTTTGTATTTATCAAACAGATCATCGCGAAAGGTTTTGCCTTTTGCATCAAATACGACTGCGATTTGCTCCGGTTCATAATCTTTTAACAAGCGGCGCAGCATATTGACGACACCGTACACAGCACCCGTCGGAAATGCTTTTGAATTGGTAAGCGCGGGCATGGCATGAAATGCGCGATACAGATAAGAAGAACCATCTACCAAAATGAGCGGTTTTTTGTTGACCATAAAAATTTGATTTCCGAGAAGGTGGATCGCTGGATGATACGCAATAATTTTAAGCTTTGAAAGAGTCATCTGTTTTAGCAAATTTAATCGCCCAGGACCACAATGACACTCGCTTAAGAACTGTCATCCCGGAATTTACTGGCGCTTAATGAGCGCTTTTTGCGAATTTAGCGCCAGTTAATGTCCGGGATCCATTTTGCTTAAAGCACAGTAAGTTAAAAAGCAAGAATGCGATAAATTGAAGATGGATCCCGGACATTAAGTAGCTCTAAACGAGCAAAAGGCGCTCGTTAAGAGCTACTAAATTCCGGGATGACAGTTCTTAAGCGAGTGCCATTTGTGCCAGACCCGACCAGTGCAATTTGCTGTATGGTAGCGATACATGTAGTATACTCAGCGATGATTTTTAGTTTCAGGAGATGTGAGTGAGCGCAACGCTTTGGGAAAAATGTCTAAGTTGTCTACAGGATGAATTTCCTTCTCAACAATTTAATACATGGATAAGACCGTTACAAGTTGAGCATGTGGACCACAAGTTGACATTGTTTGCGCCAAACCGTTTTGTCGTCGATTGGATTAATGAGCGCTTTTTGGATCGCATTAAAGAATTGATCAATCAATTTAGTCATGCTGAGCCGCCTTCTGTTACGCTTGAAATTGGTAGCAAACGATTATTGCAACCGAAAGCAGAAAATAAAATCCAAACGGCTAATCCAGTCACGCAATCGAGTCCGCAGCGGCATAAAGCGACGACTGCATCGGATTTACCGAATCATCAGAGTAATATTAATCCTACGTTTACCTTTGACAATTTTGTCGAGGGGAAATCAAACCAATTAGCAAAAGCCGCATCGTTGCAAGTGGGTGAAAATCCAGGCGTTGCGTATAACCCGCTTTATTTATATGGCGGTGTTGGGTTGGGCAAAACCCACTTATTGCACGCGATTGGTAATCAAATTATGCGAAATAATCCGAATGCAAAAGTCCTTTATTTGCACTCAGAGCGATTTGTTGCTGACATGGTACGTGCCTTACAAACGAATTCTATGAATGATTTTAAACGCTATTATCGGACGGTGGATGCATTGCTCATCGATGATATTCAATTTTTTGCGGGCAAAGATCGTTCTCAGGAAGAATTTTTTCATACGTTCAATGCATTGTTAGAAGGCCAACAACAAGTTATTTTGACGTGTGATCGTTATCCAAAAGAAATCAATGGTGTCGAAGAACGCTTAAAATCGCGTTTTGGCTGGGGGCTGACCGTTGCAGTCGAGCCGCCGGAACTCGAAACACGGGTTGCTATTTTGATGAGCAAAGCCGAGTCTTCAAAAATTATTTTACCGTATGAAGTGGCTTTTTTTGTCGCCAAACGGATTCGTTCCAATGTGCGTGAATTGGAAGGTGCCTTAAAACGGATTATTGCGAATGCACATTTTACGGGAAAAGCGATCACGTTAGATTTTGTCAAAGACGCATTGCGTGATTTGTTGGCGTTACAAGATAAATTAATCACCATTGAAAATATCCAAAAAACCGTTGCTGAATATTACAAAGTGAAAATGGCAGATTTATTATCGAAACGGCGTAGCCGTTCGGTGGCACGACCGCGGCAGATGGCGATGGCGCTGGCGAAAGAATTAACCAATCACAGTTTGCCGGAAATTGGCGATGCGTTTGGCGGACGTGATCATACGACGGTGTTGCATGCGTGCCGTGTGATTGCTGAATTTAAGCAATCAAACCAAGATATCGAAGAAGATTATACTAACTTGTTGCGAATTTTGACGACTTAATCACAAAGGATAGCTTATGAAAGTGAAAATTCAACGCGCGGCGTTGCTCAAACCCTTGCAAATGATTAGCGGTGTGGTTGAGCGCAGGCAAACACTGCCTATTTTGGCGAATGTTTTAATCAAAGTGAAAGAGAACCATCTTTCGTTGACGGCGACGGATACGGAAGTTGAACTCATCGGTAATGCGATCCTGGATGAAGTGTCTGAACCGTTTGCCATTACCGTGTCAGCACGCAAGTTATTAGATATTAGCCGTGCATTGCCTGACGACGCTGTGATGACGCTCGTTTTAGAAAATGATCATGTTGTTCTGCGCTCAGGACGCAGCCGTTTTTTGCTCTCTACCCTGCCTGCGCAAGATTTTCCATCCGTCGAAGACACGACGTTTAATACGGAATTTTTTCTTGAGCAAGGGAGATTAAAAAAATTAATTAGTAATGTGTATTTTGCGATGGGTCAGCAAGATGTGAGACATTATTTGAATGGTGCTTTATTTGATATTCAGCAAAATACCATGAAATGTGTTGCAACGGATGGTCATCGCTTAGCATTTAGCAGTATTGCGGGTCTTGAAGCGACAAATATGCAAGCTAAAGTTATTTTACCGCGTAAAAGTGTATTGGAATTGATGCGTTTATTAGACGCTAATCAGGAGGAGCCGGTTAAAATTAATATCGGTGATCATCATTTTCGCGTGCAGTCTTCCGAATTTATTTTTACCTCTAAATTAATTAATGCGCAGTATCCGGATTACGACAAATTAATCCCACGGAGTATTCAAAATACCGCGATTGCCAGTCGTGACGCATTGAAGCAAGCATTGGCGCGCGCTTCGATTCTTTCTAACGAGAAATTCCGTGGCATTCGGTTGCAATTAGACACGGACTCTTTGCGAATTGTGGCGAATAATCCCGAGCAAGAAGAAGCGGAAGAAGTGATTCAGTTGGAATATCAAGGTAATAACGTTGAAATTGGGTTCAATGTAGCCTACTTACTGGACGTTGTGTCAACTATCGCCACAGATAAGATCAGATGTTCATTCAATGATCCAAGTGGTGGTGTTTTAATCGAGTCTGCTGAAAAAGATGACAGTTTGTATGTTGTTATGCCAATGAGAATATAAAAAATAGGCATTGTGTTTATTTTTAATTCTTAGGGAGTTAAAAAATCATCACAGTGAAACGGTATTTGGGAGATATTATCAATTATTTTTTTGTAAATTTTCCCTTAATTCTAATGGCGTTAAGATAAGAAAGGGTTGTCATCTTGGTGCTTAAGAAAGGGCTGTCATCCTGGTGCTTAAGAAAGGGCTGTCATCCTGAGCGCTTTTCGCTCCGAAGGATCTCCCTATATAGTAGAGAGATGCTTAAGAAAGATATTTAGCTAAACATCAGAAATTTGCGGGAGATCCTTCGGAGCGAAAAGCGCTCAGGATGACAGCCCTTTCTTATCTTGCAATAAAGAGCTAACGCATGCCATTAATAAAATTAGAAATTACTAATTTTCGAAATTTAAGCTCAATCACGATGAGCCCCCTCCCCAATGGATTTAATCTGATTTACGGCAATAATGGCAGCGGGAAAACCAGTTTGCTAGAGTCTGTTTACTATTTAAGCCGCGGCCGCTCATTTCGCAGTTCAACGATGCAGCACACTGTCAAAAACTCAGCCGAAAAATTTTCAATTTTTAGTCAAATTGCGGCACAAAATAATCAGAATATCCCAATCGGTGTTGAACGCGGCCGATTTGGCTCTGCAAAAGTAAGAATGTTAGGCAAAGATGAGCATTCATTTGTCGAATTAGTCCGTTTGACCCCTACTCTATTAATAAACTCAAGTACGTTTAATTTACTGGATGCCGGACCGGTTTTTCGGCGCAAATATCTCGATTGGGGAATTTTCTATCTCAATAATGATTTTTTGCGAATTTGGCGCCACTATGAGCGTGCGTTAAAGCAACGAAATGCAGCGTTACGTGAGCGCGTCTCTAAAAAAGAAATTGAAAGCTGGACAATCGAGCTTGTGCAGCATGGATTACAGCTGGATCAATTGCGCCGTGATTTTATTCAACAATTAATGCCTTTTTTAATGGATGGATTAGATCAATTACTCGATATTCCTGGGCTAGCGATGAAATATCAGCCTGGCTGGGATGACGAGCTACCTTTTCATCAGGCGTTAACCCAGAATATCGATAGAGATTGTTACACTGGCTTTACCCAATTAGGACCTCATCGCGCGGATTTTAGAATGACCATTGATGGAGCGCCGGTCAAAGACATTTTATCAAGAGGTCAGCAAAAATTATTCATTTGTGCTATGATAGTCGCCCAAGGAGCATTGTTAAATCAATGTGTTGATCGGGTACCGATCTATTTAATAGATGATCTACCATCTGAGTTAGATAGCATGAGCAGAGCCAAATTACTACGGTTGTTGGCACAGCAAAATGCGCAGATTTTTGTGACTGCTGTCGAGCAACATGCGTTAACGGACTTATTGACAGGCAAAGCAATGAAAATGTTTCACGTGGAACATGGGGATGTAACGTCTAGGGATGTATGAATTAGGAGTGAATAGAGTGAATAGTGCCGCCAGCTATAATTCAGCGAATATTAAAGTGTTAAGAGGCTTAGATGCAGTCAGAAAGCGTCCCGGAATGTATATTGGTGATACCGACGATGGAACCGGACTGCATCATATGGTGTTCGAATTGGTTGATAACTCCGTCGACGAAGCCTTAGCTGGGTATTGTGACGCGATTTACGTGACGATTCATGCAGACGAGTCGGTCACCGTCAAAGATAATGGGCGCGGCATCCCAGTTGATATTCATCCAGAAGAAGGGCGATCCGCTGCCGAAGTCATCATGACAGTACTGCATTCGGGCGGTAAATTTGATAGTGACTCATACAAAGTGTCAGGCGGCTTGCACGGCGTTGGCGTCTCTGTTGTCAATGCATTATCAGAAGATCTTTATTTAACGGTACGATTGAATGGTAAAGTCTACGAACAACATTATCAACACGGTAATCCACTCGCGCCATTAGCAGCCGTCGGCGAAACAACTGAAAAAGGCACAGAAGTTCGCTTTAAACCCAGCAAAGAAACCTTTTCGAATATCAGTTTTTCATACGAGATTTTGGCCAAACGCTTAAGAGAATTATCTTTCTTAAATTCCGGTATAAAAATTTACTTATTTGATGAAAGAACCGGTCGCAAAGATATGTTTGAATATCATGGCGGAATCAAAGCGTTTGTCGAAGACCTCAATGAGAATAAAACGCCTGTACATTCAAAGGTTTTCTGCTTCATGGTAGAGAAAGAGCGGATTATGGTCGAAGTTGCAATGCAATGGAATGATACGTTTAATGAAAAAATCTTCTGTTTTACGAATAATATTCCACAACGTGATGGCGGCACGCATTTAGCTGGGTTCAGAAGTGCAATGACACGTGTATTAAATAATTATATTGAGCAAGAAGGGTATCTAAAAAAAGACAAAATCTCGATGACGGGTGATGATTTCCGTGAAGGCTTGACGGCTGTCTTATCGGTAAAAATGCCGGATCCGAAGTTTTCTTCACAAACAAAAGATAAGTTAGTTTCCTCCGAAATAAAAGCCGTTGTGGAATCGACAATGGGTGAAAAACTTCAAGAGTTTCTCTTAGAGTTTCCACAGGATGCCAAAGCAATTGTTTCAAAAGTGATAGATGCGGCTCGTGCACGGGAAGCAGCGCGTAAAGCGCGAGATATGACCCGTCGCAAAGGGGCATTAGACATGGCGGGATTGCCTGGCAAATTAGCCGATTGCCAAGAAGAAAACCCCAGCAAATCTGAAGTGTTTATTGTCGAGGGTGAATCAGCAGGTGGTTCAGCCAAGCAGGCTCGGGATCGTAAACATCAGGCTGTTTTGCCATTGAAAGGTAAAATTTTGAATGTTGAAAAAGCGCGTTTCGATAAGATGCTTTCTTCTATCGAGGTGGCTGCATTAATTACCGCGCTCGGCTGTGGCATTGGGCGTGAAGAATATAATCCAGATAAGTTACGTTATCACAGCATTATCATCATGACCGACGCTGACGTCGATGGTTCACATATCAGAACCTTATTGTTAACGTTCTTTTTTCGACAAATGCCCGAATTAATTGAACGAGGCCATGTTTATATCGCACAACCACCTCTTTATAAATTAAAAAAAGGGAAACAAGAGCAATATCTGAAAGATGATGAAGCGTTAGAAGCGTCTCTCTTGCAAGCCGCGCTGGATGGAGCAAGCTTGCATTTGGGTGTTGATACCTTACCGGTAACAGGTGCACCACTAGAAAAGTTGATATTAGAATATTTATCCGTTGTTTCAATCATTAACCGGTTATCAAGACGCTATCCTAAGGCTGTATTAGAAGCATTTATTCAAGCCCCTGTTTTAACGGAAAAGAAATTAACCAACAAGGCAGATGTAGAAGAAGTCTTGAGCAAGATGAATGAATTATTAGTGAGTGAAATGGATGCGCCTATTCGCTACCAATTGACGGCTGTGGAAGATTTAGAAAAGCATATTTGGCTACCTAGCGTCAACATTATGCACCACGGGGTAGAGTCTAATTTATTGATTAATAAGGAATTATTTAACTCTAGCGAATATCAAAGCTTGATCGCATTGGGCGAAAAATTGCATGACTTGCTGCACAAAGGCGCGCATGTTGAACGGGGCGAGAAGAAGCAACCGATTCAAACGTTCCCAGAAGCGGTGGAATGGCTGATGGCAGAAGCCAAAAAAGGCCAAACTATTCAACGCTATAAAGGGTTGGGAGAAATGAATCCTGATCAATTATGGGATACAACCATGAACCCTGAAACGCGTCGCATGCTACAAGTGACGATTGATGATGCCGTATCGGCAGATAAAATCTTCACGACATTAATGGGCGACCAAGTCGAACCCAGACGTGATTTTATTGAAAGTAATGCGCTTGAAGTCGTCAATCTAGACGTTTAAGCAAAATCAATGGGTTAAAAAACATCGCGGCAACGCGATGTTTTTTAAGTAAACCAATTGTCAACAGACCCAACACAACCTATTCTCTATACTATATAATTAATATAGTGTGGCGTTTTATTATTAATAAGTTCCTCAATGGTTTAATACATTTTGAGAGACAGGATAATGGCTGACATTGTGACTCCAAAAGGTGCTCGTTCACAGGGTGAAAACAAGGAGCAAATTGCCTTACTTGAGCAATTTGCGAATGCGACGTTTACCAAAATTATTAGCAGCCAAGCGGATACGGATACAAAAGATCGTGTCATGGATGAAATGCTCAGTTGGTGTAAAGAGCAGGGAAACATTGTTGTTTTAAAAAGCGCGTCCATTCTATCCAGTGATCCAACGTCACGTACCGTACAAAATTGTAAATCACTGATGCTCAGTAAAGGGATTCATCCCGGACAAGTGTATGCAGCGACGCCTTCCTTCATAAAATTATTACTCGCGAGTGGTCAAGAAAGTGATGTTGCGAAACGGCATAAAGGTGAAACCAGCGCAACGTTCAGCGATCAGCAACGACATTTGCGCGATCTCGTGATGGAAGCCGTCTTACAAAATGTCAGTGATATTCATATTCAAGTTCGTTCTACCTATACAAAAATACGCATGCGCCAACACGGGGAATTGCGCGTTTATGCGGAATGGTCGGAAAAGCTCGGGCGTGAATTAGCCTCTGTTGCATTTAACAAAGAAACAGATCATGCCACCTCACACTTTAATCCACTGGTGCCGCAAGATGCATCGATGCCATTAAAAATTCAAGGCCGTGATATTCGCTTACGTCTCGCCAGTGTTCCTGCACACGGCGGGTTTGACATGGTCATGCGGATTTTGACAACGGGTGAAGAAAAAGTAAAAACATTAGAACAATTAGGCTATACAGAAAAACAAGTCGACATCATTAAAATGGCATTGAAATTACCTTTCGGTGCCATCATTGTGGCGGGCCCAACCGGTTCAGGTAAAACCACCACACTGGCTGCGTGTATGGAAATGGTAGAAACCACCCAAAAATTATATTCCATTGAAGATCCTGTTGAAAAAGTTGTAGAAGAAGCCACCCAAGTTCCCGTCAATACGGAAAAAGAAGACCGCAGTTTTGCGAGCATGGGACGCGCTGCATTGCGTATGGATCCTGATGTGATCATCCTCGGCGAAATGCGCGATGAGGATACTGCTCATGTGATGGTGCGCGCATCCATTACCGGGCACTTAGTGTTAACCACTTTACACACCAACCGCGCAACGGCAATTATTACGCGCTTAGTGGATATGGGTGTTTCACCGGTTTTATTAAGTGATAGCAGTGTACTGCGTTGCCTGATGTGCCAACGCTTAATTCCAAAAGTTTGTCCTAAATGCGCAATCCCGTTGCGGAATTCAGAAAAACATCAACCGTATATTGCAGAGTGGGAAGCGGTGCTCGGCGCAGAAATTATTAATAATGCCCGCGCACGCGGCGCCGGTTGTCCCGCGTGTCATGGCACAGCGGTGGGCGGACGTATTGTTGTTGCAGAAGTCATTTGGGTTGACGAAGAAGGCAGGCAATTCATTCAAAAATGTGACACACTGAATTGGGAAAAATATTTAAAAGAAAATGGTTGGTTAGATTTTCATGCGCGTGCCATTCAGTTAATTAATGAAGGTGTTTGTGATCCGTTTGATGCAGAAAAAGTCGTCGGGCCGATTAATACATCAACAAAAGCAAAAATATATCGATATCAATAAAGGGTAAAGTAGCGGAGTGCAGCAGAAATGGATCTCTCAGATCTCAGATCGATAGGTGATACGATTACGCAACGGTTAAAACGGTTAGAGTTTGGAACCAAAAACCAATTAGCGTTTTTAGAAGACTTATATCTTTTAGTCAACGACGGTATTCCCGCCAATCGCGCGATTGAAATGATGGCGCAAGCGACCACCGGCATTACGCGCGATGTGGCGCTCTCGCTCTCGCAAAAAATTTCGGAAGGGCAGGCGCTCGCAGAAGGCATGCGCTTATGGTTTAACGTCAATATCGTTGAAATCATTCGCGTGGGTGAAGAAGGCGGCGCATTGGTCGAAACACTCAAGTCGGCAATTAAAACATTAACGCAGCAAAAAGGCGCATTAGGTGCGGTCGTCAGCGCAGTCGCTTATCCATTACTCGTCATCACCATGGCGTGCGCCATTATTGTTTATCTCAACAATTCAGTCTTTATTCAATTTCGACAAATTAAACCCATCGAGCAGTGGCCGGATGCCGGCAAGCAATTTATCGAAGCAGCCGTTCTGATTCAAGATTGGTGGTGGGTTGTTTTAGTTGCCGTGGTTTTCATTGTCATTGCGATGAGACGCGCGATGAATAATTACATTGGCGAATTTCGTCCCATGCTAGATAAAATATTTCCCTTCACTTTATATCGCCGTTTTGCTTCCGCGCGCTTGATGGAAACATTGGGTTTGCTAGTTGCAAATGGTGTTGTGTTTAAGAATGCAATTAAAGTCATGCAATATAATGCTAATCCCTATTTAGCCTCTCACTTAGTGATGATGGAACATCTGATGGCAGCGGGTAAAGGAAATATTGCCGATGTGTTAGCGACTGGATTAATTGACGATAAAAGTATTTTGCGTTTACGAATCATGGCGGAAGTGAAAGGCTTTGAACATGGTTTAATTCGCATGGGTATTCGAGGCGCAGACGAAAGTACAAAAACATTAGCGACTATTTCTAAACTGATGGGCGGTGCATTACTTGCGGTCGGTGCAGTTTTAATAATTGTTATTATCCGCGGGATCTATCTCACGGGGATGGCGATGGGTACAGCATAAATAAAATAGCTTGATGCGAGGCGATACGTGAAAACGGTGCAGAAAAATGCGGGTGTAACGTTACTCGAGATGTTGTTGGTGTTTGCCATTGCGAGCTCACTTTTTCTTGCCTCGTATCAGTGGTATAACCAATATCGAATCCAAGCCGCACAAGCGCAACTACTTGCCAATGTCGATCAATTATTTCTTGCGATGCAACAGTATTATCGAGCGAATTGTCGACAAGGAATCAGTTATGTCACAGGTGTAAAATCATCCGCAGGCGCATTAGATCCTGTTACCACGAACGGCAATTTAACGGTTACTCTAAAAATTAAAAAATTAGAAACGCCGGGCTATCTGATAACGAGCAGTTGGCATCCCACTAATTTTTTGGTCGACAATACGCCGACTGATAAAGGGTATTATCTGCAATTTAATGCGGGTTCTTTTCAGACGACTAACGCATTTGCTTGCACAGACAATAATTATAATGGCACAACGTCCATTCCGCGAGGCGCGACGCCCTCAGCTTGTAATACAAACAATACAACACCCTTGAACGCGAGTTTTATAACACCGACAACGCAGACTACACCACCCACGCCACCACCGAAGGTTCAAGTGGGACCAGGTCAAGTCATCACATGGCGTCTTCAGGTGGCGGTTAAATTAGCGAGTAATTATGCTTCGCAAAAGGAGCAAGCCACTCTCTTGCAACAATTAGGTGCTGAATGTATTTCACAAGCCGGTTCGAGTGCGGGTCCAGTTCCGGCATGCGAAACAACTCCATCGACGAATCCGGGCGGGTATTTAGTTTGGGAGCGTTCTGCCACATTTATTTCAAACAATACAACCAATTACTGGATTACTCAGCCCATGATAAAACAGTTTAATATGCAATATACAAATGATAGTATGCAATTGCTAAATGAACCCAATTATCAAAAATTTTCAAATGGCGATACGTCACAATATTACTTATGCGGTGAATAGAACATGACGCAGCGTAATCAAAAAGGCTTTACCTTACTTGAGATGCTATTAGTGTTAGCGATTTCGAGTTCATTGATTGTGCTGATGTTGAATTACACCACGCAAAAAGCGGATCAACTGCGTCGAGATAAAACCGCGATGCAAATGGAACAAATTCTGAATGGTGCGCTCAGTTATTATGTGAATAATTCTCAGTGGCCAATTACGGCGGGGCAATCCTGTCAAACGGTAGGTGCAAATACGGATGTGAATCCTACGCCGGGCCCAAGTACATCCTCTTTAGTAACGGATGGCTACTTACCACAAACGATTATTGGTCCTTACATCAACAATCTCTATACCTACAACTGTGTGAATTATTCCTCTGCGAATGCGCCGAATGCGGCTTTTTATGTCTATACCCAAGTGGATACATTTGCCAACGCGAGCATTATTGCAGCACAGTTACCGATGGCGTATGTCACAGACAATACTATTAAGACAGTGACTCCAGCAAGCCCGCCTACTCAAACTGCATCTTGCGCAGGAAACGCACCGCCTGCCACCTGTAATTACGTTGTTTCGTTTATCAATATTCCAGGCCAGAATTTAAATAATGCGCGTTCGATAAATTACATGGGTGTCTACACACCTAGCTCTTGTGTGCCAGCTCCGAATTGCCCACCAGGCATGAAGCCTTCTATTACAGTTGTGCCTGCTGGCGTCAGTGGCGTTTTTGAATCGCCTACTTGTGCAAATAGCAAAACACCTTGGAATCCTAGTTCGAGCGGCTGTCAGGCAAATGTTTATCCAATCAGTAGCTTTACGGCATTTGCAGTTGGTTATGATTCCGGAGGTGATCCAGGTGATCCTGGTATACCTGGCGCAGCGTGGTCGACTGACGCACAAACAGTTTATGATTGTGCGATTGGCGCGAATGCACTTCAAAATAGACAGCCTTGTCTAGTGACCCAAGGGGGTGATTCATTCACCAAAACAAGTGGTGACACAAAAGCCTCATCTAACTTAACGACCACAGTTAATTATTGGCGAGTGTGTTTAGCCGTCGTGACGGAGAAAGGACAGATTATTATTAATAGCGGTTCTGTGATGGCGGAGTGGGGAAAAATGACGGGTAATGTTGCTGTATTCACGCGCTGTGTACCGAATAGCGGGAATGAATCACCTGTCGGAACAACCTTCAACGTTTGGCAAAGTAATATTAATTATAATCCATAGCGAAGATCACTGATTCCGCCGTGAGCGTATTTTAATTTTCTATAGCACAATTAATTTGAATAGATCGCTTTTGCTGACAGGATACAGTGAATAACATTTACATCTGTAAAATAAATAGCTTATACTTTCATCCTAAGAGAGTTTATGGATTTTCTGAGATAGGCATATGGTTTAATGGAGTCTTATGATGAAGTGCCTCGTCACTATAGCAAGTGTGTTTCTCCTCATGTTGATGCCGGTGATTTCACACGCTGGCTGGCAAGTTGCAAGTCCGACTGCCGCCATCCCCAATGAGCCTTTTTTCCAAGCGGGAACCCAACAAGATACGACGTTTATGCCATCGTATGGCAGCGGCGCGTTTCCCAATCAATTTGCAAATTTAGGTCGTCCAGCGGCCGTTTATGCCATCAGCGTCAGTGGTTCGCTCAAAGAAAATTTAGAGCGCATCATGGATCGTTATCACTGGAAAGTGATTTGGAAAGTTCCCTATGATTATAATTTTGATGGTCGTATCACAGGTGCAAGTTTGCCAGATGTCATTAACAAATTACTTAAGCCATTTCCATTGCAGGCTCAGATGTACCTGTCTAACCGCACAATGATTGTTGTTCAGAGGACTGTGTAATGTTTTATAAACGAATCCTAGTTTTATGCATCACGATGCTACTTGTCCTCACAGGCTGTAATGCACCGGTTTATCGACAAACAGAATCCAATGTAGCGGATGCAAAAACACAAATTGACGATGCGCGACAAAAGATGGATCAAAAATTAAAGCCTCAACCCGCTTTGGTCGTCAATCAAGGACTCTATGTTGATCAAACACCGATTAGTTTAGCAAGAGACCCGAAATGGTTAAAAAATAGAATTATTCTACGCGGCGATGAATTACCCTTTTCATACTATAGCCGAACCATCGTGGGCGGCGGCGGAAAAAATATTTTGACGCACTACCAAAACGGTTTAAATCAATCGACACAGATTGCGATGAATTACACGGGTACTGTGAAAGGTGCACTGGATTTGTTGGCTGCGAAAACAGGCTATGTGTATTCGATTAATGGCAATGATGTCTATTGGCAAGCGTTTGTCACTAAAACATTTGATATTGCTTTTATGCCGGGTTCCTCAGATTACATGATGGGTAAGACCGGTGGTGGTAGCGGCGGTGCTTCACCTGTTTCTACCTCATCGAGTAGCGGCGGTTCGAGCTCCTCGCAGACGGTAACAGGAACCATCGATGATTCGTCTGGCAGTGAATACAGCAGCTTTAAAGGAACCGTCTCGGTATGGCAAGATTTATCGGATTCGATTAAAAATCTCTTGTCACCCGATGGCAAAGTCATGGTTTCTCAAGCCACCACGAGTGTGACAGTACGGGATAGACCCAGCAATGTTGCTTTGATTGGGCGATTTATTAAAAACTTAAACAGTAGTTTATCCAAGCAAGTCCTCGTTAAAATTGATGTCATCCAAATTGCTCTCGAAAGCGATTTTAACTTTGGGATTAATTGGGACATTGTGCAGCAGGCTTTTTCCGGCGGCCAATATCAGTTGATTGCTAATAACGGTGCACCGATTAGCTTAAGCAGTACAGTTGGTTTAAATATTGCAAGTGCAACCTCTGTGGGTGTGAATAACACTGCTTTAACCAGCGGGGCGAGAGGAACAGGTGTGCTTGCATTGATTAATGCCTTAAAGCAACAAGGTAAAGTTTCTGTCGTCACGCAACCTCAAGTGTTGTGTCAAAACAATCAAGTTTCTGCCGTCCGATTGCTGGATCAGCAAGGTTATTTGGCAAGCGTACAAACGACATCTTTATCCGGTAGTTCTACAGGTGGTGCATCGATTACGTCGCAGATTACTCCCGGTGCTGTTTTAACAGGGTTTACGTTGTATGTGTTACCTAAAATTATGGGTAGTAAAGTGTATTTGCAAGTCAATGCCGATTTATCGACAAACTTAGGAATTAGTACGATTACCTCAAATGGCGCAAGCTTGACCCCAGGCACGACACCGCCAGCGGGTACGTCGATTATTCAGGTTCCCCATGTCCAGCAAAAACAATTTAATCAACGCAGTGTCATTTCAACAGGCGACACGCTTATCTTGTCAGGTTTCAAACAAGTTAATAATGAAACGGGTGCATCTCAGTTACTGGATTCACAAGCGCTCGGCGGTCGAACATCACAACAAGTCAATTCTGAAGTGGTTGTATTGATTACGCCGTTTATTTTAACTGGGCGGGTGTAGATGCCGTATATTACACGAGAAGATGGTGAACGTTTTATTATTCCCTCTTATCGCGATACCCTGAGCGCGAAGAAGCCGGTTTTATTGAAAAAAGAAATCCTGCTACTGAGCTCTAATTACGGCAATTACATTACCTTACAGAGGAAAAATGTCGAACAATTTGAAGCATCATTTTCACCCGAACCGGGTTATTTATTAGGTGAAACGGTTTGGCATTACTTCAAACGACCACTCGATCTCATTTATTGTGAAGAAATTCCGAATACGACTGAAGCGGTTTTAGTGATTGTCAAATCAGGAACGGTTTATTTAGACGGCAGTTTTCCGGTTGATAGCATTGCAGATGAGCTTGTCATCTTTCGAACGCAGCAAAATAATTTTGATATTTACATCTATGGCGATGTACCAATTAGCCAAGAGCCAGAAGAAGGTAAAATCGCGCTAGATGCATCGTCAGTAAAATCTTTCAATGTTTTAGCCGAATCGGCGTTTGCAAAATTACCCAGAATAAAAGCGTTTCAATTACAATTAGTGGATGTCGTACTAAAATCACAAGGAATTGGTGTATTTCCTACCCGGAAACTGATCGCAGGTGTTGTGGTATTGGTATTGTTTTGGTTATTTTTAAATTACCTCACCTCACACAAAAGAGAAGTTATTCCCACTACGTTTATAAGCTATGTCAGCCCATATCAATTATATATTACAACCTTAACGAGCCCTGATCCGGCAGATGAAATTGCAGCAATGACAAAAGAGATAGCCTTGCTATATAGCATCCCAGGGTGGTCACCGGCTGAAATCGACTATGGCAGTGGAATGCTAACGGCAAACATGGTATCTGCGGGAATAAAGTTAGACGTCTTATATTCGTGGGCAGTACGGAATGGCGGAAGAATACAAATTACGCCGCAAGGTGTTTCACTGGTGTTGAATTTACCGACTCTGGCCGTGAGAAACCCCAATAGCATTTCTTATTTACAACAAGTTATCGCCGAATTAACCGATCGATTGGGGACAGTGGTACCTGGCAATAATATGACATTTACCGCACCCGTCCAAACAGGTAGGTTTTCACAAATGAGTATAAAAATTAATTTTGCCTCATTAACGATTCCAATGGTCAATCTTCTTGGAGAACAATTTAGAGGATTACCGCTCGTGCTGGAGAATGTTGTATTGAAATCGGATAATGGCATATTTAACGGTACTATCGAACTTAATGCATTGGGGAACTGAGAATTATGGCAAATGATGATAAAGCATCTGCGGGATTAACCAATAGACAAAAAGCGATTGCAGCCATTTTTGTTGTTGTCGTAATTGTGATTGTTTGGCAAGTCTACGGTTTATTTGGCGGTGGCGGCGGAACGTCGGCACCTCAACCCGCCAAAATGGCGGCAGTCACACCGAAGCCTATGCAACCCGGCTCTCCTGCTGCTGCAGGCGGCCAACCACCCGCTCAGCCAGGCGTGGGGATGCCATCTGCAGGAGCACCTAATGCGATGCCAGCACCTGCTGCTAACGGGGCGGCTCAATTGTTGCAGCAAACCAATGTATTAACGATTCCAAATGATGTGAATACCTTGCAAAACCAGCAACAAGAACAAAAAAAATATTTGGACGAATTAAATTCGTTACAACTTTTAAAGGTGCAACAACAAGTTGCTGAAACAAGCCAAGCAATTGCCAGTGCAAAATTGGCCACTGCTACCGCAGAAAAAGGTATTAGCGATTTATTAACAAAACCTGCCGTCCCCACATTACCGGTGGGTGCGTATGCAAATAGTTTAGTTTCACCGGTACAATCAGGTTCACAATTGGCGGCTATTCCCGTCCCACAAGCGATCCCTGAAGCCAATTACGTCGTTATTTCAGTTTCCATGCAATTTAATAAATGGACGGCTGTCTTAGGCTTACAAGGAAAATTCCTAATTGTAAATATTGGCGATCAATTACCGGATGGCTCTGCTGTGTTAGGTATCAATAAAAGCGGTGTAGTCATTGAAAGAAATGCGGTGAAACGAAAGCTTAGTATTCTTAATTCAATCTAGGATGTGTCGTCATTTAATTTATTATAACTTAAATGACGATGTGTATTAGATAGAGAAAAGTTTTAGATTTAATTTTTTCGTTTTTTTTATTAATTTTTTATCCAGTGTAGCAAATGATTCTGTTCTATGACTTAATCCCATTATACATTTGATTTTGTTACATGGTTAATGGGGTTACTTGACACTATTTCTTCAACACTTTTGGCGCTAGGATTAAATGCGGCTGTATTTGTTATTGAGCCTGCTTGCAACACACTTTTGGAAGCGGGCTTTTTTACTAAGCTTAATTGCATGATGTGTTTTAAAGATAAAATTTTACGATCAATTATAACGTTCATTCGCGCAGTCAATGCAGCTAATTCTTTTTGTGTACATTGCCGCTCATTCAGGCCAATGAAGCTATTCCTTTCTTTCTTCTTGAGCGACAATATTTCTGCTGGAATGCCCCAGTTAGGTTGTGCGATAATTTTTTTAATAATTTCTAAAAGTTTAACGTGGCTTATTAACGTCGTCACTGGCAAAGGTAGTTCACAAATTTTATCTTTCCAACAGGTAGCCCCTAGATATTCTAGCTCTGGATACTTAAATGCTGCTGACTTAGCTAACCTTTTCAAGGGTATCGTCATTGGATCTTTCAAAGGGAATTCTTCCTGATTCCAAGCATCAATTAAAGAATAAGTCTGCGAGTCTTTCTGCTCAAGAACATTTACATGGTGGAGGGTTTCTTCTGCGGTTGATTTTATCGTGATTGGCTTAATTGTCCCCTTCCAATCTAATTCAATAGCTTCCCACAGTACTATACTTCTAAGCTCGGTACAGGTTGTGATACCAAACGCTTCTGCCAACAGTGGAAAAATTGCCAACTCCCGGTCAGCATCCGAGTAATTAACAGTTAGCATCATCTGATGTCTTAGCTTTATTCCTCCGCGCTCAAATAAATCCTCTATCCTATCCCCGCCGTGCTGAAAGAAGTTAACTGTGTTCTCAACAGATGCTTCTTTCTCTTCAGTTAAAACTCCTTCAAACAAACAATACAATTTTTGGAGACAGAAATAGACTAAAGTTAATTTCTCTCTTTGCACAGGAAGATTTTTCGTTAATTCTTTTAGTTCTTTGGTTCGATCCAGGCGTGGATCCGGCTTATTCGGTATCAGTATTACTCTGCTTACAGCGCGTTTGAGAATTTGCTCTGCAGTAGGAGATTCTGCTTTTTGCTCAGTGAGAAGAGTTCTTTCGCTTGTCATATACGTACCGTAGCTAGTTGAGCAAACTGAATTAAAACAAGCATTTTACTCCAATCTGCTCATAAATACAACAATTAATTACTATTCGACAAAGAAAGGGGGTAATGATATGGGTGCGCCACAAAAGCGCCAATTCTGCTAGTCGCTGAAAGTGCTATCAGAAAAGTGCTGACCCACCGTATCAAGCCTTGGGCGTAACGAAAAATTGATACTTGAAATCCCCGGCAAGTTCCTTGTAAAATGGGATATCAAATACCAATTTTCAAGGTGATATGAAACGAGAGCATTATCTTCAACGTATCCAAAAAGCCTTTGAGACTCATAGAGTCGTTGCTTTATTGGGTCCCAGGCAATGCGGGAAAACGACACTTGCCAATGATTATATCAAGCAAGTGGGTCAGTCCATTTCCATGAAAGCAAAAAACTACTTTGATCTAGAAAAACATACTGATTTAGCTCGATTAAGCAATACACAGCTCGCATTGGAATCGCTGGATGGATTAATTGTCATTGATGAAATACAACGTATTCCTGAGTTATTTCCGACAATTCGTGTGCTGGTTGATCAGGTGAAAACACAGCGTTACTTAATTTTGGGCAGTGCTTCTCGTGACTTAATTCAACAATCTTCCGAAACGTTAGCGGGTCGAATTCAATATATCGAAACAACACCTTTTTCATATGAAGAAACACACCACATGGATCGTTTATGGCTACGCGGTGGATTTCCACTCTCGTACTTGGCCAAAACAGATGAAGATAGTTATATTTGGCGTAGAGAATATACCCAAACTTTTCTAGAGCGCGATATTCCAAATTTAGGTATACACATTTCTCCGTTGGCGTTAAGACGTTTTTGGATGATGATTGCCCACTACCATGGCAATATATTTAATGCATCTGAAATTGGGAAATCACTTGGCGTCAATCATAAAACAATTCGCAGCTACACGGATATTTTAGTCGGAACATTCATGTTGCGCGAAATTCCAGCTTGGTTTGAAAATATTTCTAAACGACAGGTCAAATCGCCCAAGATATATTTTCGCGATAGTGGAATTTTGCATTACTTATTAAACATTCCTAATGACGATGGCCTGTACCAACATCCAAAATTAGGATATTCATGGGAAGGCTTTGCGCTCGAATCAGTTATTCGGCATCACGAAGCGACGGAGGGCGAATATTATTTTTGGGCGACTCAAGGCGATGCAGAATTGGACTTGCTGATTATTAAAAATGGCAAACGCTTAGGATTTGAATTTAAATATACGGATATGCCAAAGGTCACTAAATCGATGAATATCGCCATGGAAGATCTTAAATTGGATCGATTATTTGTTATTTTTCCAGGAAAAATATCTTTTCCGTTGACAGCGGGTATTGAGGCGGTGGGATTAGAAGATTATTTAAATCTGTGAATCAAATTCCCCTCTAAAAACCAACGCAGCAGGCCCTGTTAAGATAACTTGCGCATCTTTATCTTGCCAACTGACTTGTAATTCACCGAATGGCAATTCAACAGTGACATCCTTCTTTAGAGAATGATGTAAAATACCGGCAACCACCGCGGCGCAGGAATTGCTGCCGCAGGCATATGTTTCGCCGACGCCGCGTTCATACGTTCGTAAACGAATTCGCTGAGGATCGATGATTTCCATGAAGCCAACGTTCGTACCCTTTAAAAAATGCGCATGCGTTGCTATTTCGGCACCCAGCGTTGCAACAGGAAAATCTTTCACAGAGTCAACACGCGTAATCACATGCGGGTTACCGATCGAGAGAGCGGTAATCGGTAAGATGCGGTGATTTGATAATTCTAATTGTTTAAGATTTAAATCGATGACCGGTGTACCCATCGCGACAGCAATCGATGAATAATCATGAATAACAGCAGAGACCACGCCGGATTTTGTTTCAATGGTCAGCGAAGGCTTAGCGATTATTTGATTTTCATGCACAAAGCGCGCAACACACCGCATGCCATTGCCACATTGTTCCGCCTCACTGCCATCTGCATTATAAATAATGCATAAACAATCTGCGCGAGTAGAGCGCTGAATCAACAAAATCTGGTCGCAACCAATTCCTAAGTGACGATGCGCCAATTGTTTTATCTGTGTTTTAGTGAAATGAATGTCTTGTGAAATACCATCGATGACAACAAAATCATTGCCCAGACCATGCATCTTGCTAAATTTAATCGGTTTCATGCTGAGACGTTCCTGCAGGGTTAGACTGCTTCGGTAAATATAAGCCGCCTGTTTGACCACAGCTGATTAACATAAAAAATAATCCGGAGAAAAAAATGATGAGACATGGCTTTTTGATCATCGGGGTTCTCGAATTTTTTTAAAATGGTTAATTAAACCCAGCGTAGATGAATCATGATAAGACGCTACTAATGACGATTCAATTTCATGCAAAATAGAGGGCAACAGTTTTTTACCGAGTTCAACGCCCCACTGATCAAAGGAATTAATATTCCAGATGGCACCTTGAACAAAAATTTTATGTTCATAGAGAGCAATCAATGCGCCCAAATTGTAAGGAGAAATTCGATTTAAAAATAATGTATTGCTGGGTCGATTGCCCGGCAGGGTTTTATGCAATGCAATATTATTCGCTGTCTCTTTTGAAGTGCCAGCAGCTAATAGTTCAGAGATGACCGTTTGATAATTGGCACCTTGCATCAGCGCTTGCGCTTGACTCAGGCCGCTGGCGACCAGTGAATTTTGTAACTCTGGAAATTGTTTATTTTCGCCTACCATAATAAAATCAATGGGCGTAAAACGGGGCCCTTGATGTAATAATTGAAAGAAAGAATGTTGGCTGTCACACCCTTGCTCACCAAAAATAACGGGAGACGTGGCGTAATCTAAAATTTCATTCCGCTCAGAAACCATTTTGCCATTGCTTTCCATGTCGGCTTGTTGGACATAGCGGCGGAAATAATCTAACTCATGTGAATAGGGTACAATCGCCTGGTTTGTGCAACCAAAAAAATTAATATACCAAATGCCGATGAGCGCCAGGAGCACGGGCATGTTGAGGTGAAAATCTGCTTGTTGGAAGTGACGATCCATGGCATGCGCGCCCGCCAAGAAATCATAAAAATTAGGCATGCCAATTTGCAACGCAAGCGGCAATCCGATGCAAGACCAAATTGAATAACGACCCCCTACCCAATCCCAGATCGGAAAAGTGAGTGCATCACGAATACCAAAGCTTTTTGCTTTATTCGGTGCGGCAGTGACTGCCGCAAAATGCGCAGAAACATCGGGTTGATTTAATTTTGCTTGCAACCAAGTCCGAACGATTTTCGCATTTTCAATGGTTTCCAATGTCGTAAATGATTTTGACGAAATAATAAAAAGAGTTTGTTCTGGATCGATTTTTTGCAACACATGGTCAAGATGAGAGCCGTCTAAATTTGAGATAAACGAACAATGTGCGTCGCGCACAGCAAAATGGCGCAGCGCATGCGTTGTCATCAGCGGGCCTAAGTGCGAACCGCCAATGCCAATGGTGACAATGTCTCGAATAGGTTTATTGGTAACGCCGAGATATTGTTGTGAGTGAACTTTTTCAATGAAGGTTTGCATTTTGGTTAATGCAGATTGAATATCCGGCACGATATCCCGTTGGTTGACAACTAAGGAGGGTGCTTCACGATCGCGTAATGCAGTATGCAATGCAGGGCGGTGCTCGGTCCAATTCACTGCTTTGCCAGAGAATAGCGCCGAGATTTTATTTGTCAAATCGGTTTCATGAGCGAGTTGACAAAGGAGATGAATGGTATCGCGATTCAATCGATTTTTGGAAAAATCCAAAAGCATTTCGCCATGTGCTAAGGAAAAATGAGCAAATCGTTCAGGGTCCGCTGTAAACCAGGCAGGCATTGAATGGTTTGCAATGCTGATGTAATGCTCTTGCAGCGCACGCCAAGCAGGAAGTTCGGTTAGTTTACTCATTGGTTTTACTGATAATCTCAATTAAATAATGAGTTAGAATGATACCCGATTTTGTTTGCTGAGTCGAATTTCAGTTTAAGTTATTGATAGATCGCGTTACACTGCTAGCTAGATAGTAGGGAAAAATCATGGATGAATTATTGCAACAATTAGAAGTCCGACTCCGCTCGCTCCTTCAAAAATGCGAGCTACTGCACACCGATAATGCGAATCTTAAGCAAAATAAATCTCTTTTACATCGAGAAAAAGAAGTTTTGTTAGCAAAAAACAAAACAGTCATCAGCCAAATTGAAAATATGATAGTCCGTCTTAAATCAATCGAGAGTGCCCATGAGTAAAATGACTGAAACGACCATAGAAATTTTAGGCAAAGCATATCAAATCAAATGCCCAACGGATGCCATCAGTTCACTGCAAGATGCTGCACATTACTTAGAGGATCGAATGCGTAAATTACGCGATAACAGCGGAATTGCTAATTTAGATCGATTGGCGGTGATTGCTGCATTAAATGCAGTTCATCAATTGTTGCAAATTGAGCAAGACAAAGAGACACACATTCAACTGATCAATCAGCGGTTACATTCTTTACAAGATAAATTAGAGAGTGCTTTTGTTGTTGAAGAAATCTGATTTACGCACAACGTTGCGTGCCATGCGTCAACGGGTTTTGCCAGAGGATCGTGCTCAGGCGGCAGAACAGGCTGCGGTACAGTTATGCGCTTCATCTATTTATCAACAAAGCCAGCGTATCGCGTGTTATCTCGCATTCGATCAAGAATTTGATTGCAGTGCAATCATTGAAAAAATTTGGCAAGCTAACAAACAGTGTTATTTACCGATTTTGACGGAAGATAAATCATTAGAGTTTGCACAGTTTCATGCAGACACAGAATTGCATTCCAATCGATATCATATTCCAGAACCGATTCATTCTCCCAAAATTGATTTGATGGAATTGGATCTAATTCTCATGCCGTTGCTGGGATTTGATTTGCAAGGGAATCGATTAGGAATGGGGGGTGGTTATTATGATCGTACGTTGCAAAAACGAATCGGCAAAGGCCCCAAGCCTTACTTGATTGGAATGGCGTATGCGTTTCAACAAGTGCCAGAAATTCCGCATGATAAATGGGATGTGCGGTTAGAAGGTGTGTTGACGGAGGAAGTGTTTTTGTTTCCGTTGTCATTGTGATAAGAGAAGAGAGCTTAAGAATGAATGCTGCTTTTTATACAAATCCCCCTTGTTCCCCCTTTTTCAAAGGGGGAGACCCTCTAAGCAGCTCTGTGTCTTGACAGCGAAAGCTGCTTAGAAGGTCTCCCCCTTTGAAAAAGGGGGAACAAGGGGGATTTGTATAAAAAAACAATTTTTCCTCTAATTTTCTCTAACTTTTTTTCTCTCCTCGATACAACCGAATTTGCACTTTCTCCATTGTAACCAAACCATCCGTCAACACCGCATCAATCAACGGTACGAAATTCTCAATCTTTTCCAAGGTATCAATGATTTCAACAATCACAGGTAAGTCAGTTGAAAGCTGTAAAATTTTAGCCGTATGAATATGGCTCTGTGCACCATAACCTTCAATGCCGCGCAAAACAGTCGCGCCAGCAATTTTTTCTTGTTTAGCTTGACGTACAATCCATTCATACAATGGCATTCCATCTTTTTTATTACTCTCACCAATGAAAATTCGGAGTAAGTAACCTTCCTCTGGTAGCAACATAAACACCTCATTCTAAGAAACGCGAAAGATTGTAGCCAACCCAAACAGCCCCTAACCCTGCAAAAACTTGCGCACCGATATTCAACAATGCATAAAAAAATTGTCCATCCCGCAACAGTCCGAATGTGTCATAACCAAACGAAGAAAATGTGGTAAATCCACCCAGTATCCCGATAAAAATAAAAATTCGAACGTCAGGTGTAAAAACGTCACGCGTTTCTGCCAACCCGCTTAAAAACCCAATGACTAAGCAACCTAAAATATTGACGACCAACACACCCACGGGAAAAATGGGGTAATCGAGTAAATCATAAATCCAACTGTTCAGTAGATAACGCAAAATGGAGCCAATGAATCCACCGATGCCAGCTAATAAAATAGGTAACATCAATTTATCTCACTTGCTAACACTAAATCGGCCAGTTCACGCAGCGCAATAAAAAACATGGTGTAATCGATGCTAGGACTACTTGTTAACATGGCTAGCAAGTGTTCCCAACGAGATTGTACGTGCGTATGTTTTTCAAGCCAGGTGCGAATGCGCCGTTCGGAATTTTTTTCACTTTTATTCGTTTTCAAAATGACAATACTAATGCTGCGTTGTAACGAATCCAATTCATCGCGCAAGGTTAAACGAGCTAGCGTATTCCAATGTCCTTCTCTCGCATCCGTTGCAATTTGATCCCGAAACCAAACTAAATTGAAAAATGAGCCGGTATGAAAATAAACTTCAGCAGTTTGCAACAAATTAAATTGATGCTGAGTGGCTACTTCAACCACATTTAGCGCAGTGTACATCGCACGTGTAATCAGAATTTTTCGCGCAACACTTTCTTGCAAGCCTGCACTGATAAAATTCAGCAAGGTGGTTTCCATATAATCTTTTGTGATGCCTACCATCAAGCGAGGAATGTGATCCTCCAGTAAACGAATAGATTTTGCATAATGATCGATAATTTGTTGAATATTCCCTTTGAGACGATCACCGCGTAAAAACCAACGGGTTGCTAAATTTAATAATTGCCGCACATGATGATGCATTTCAAATTGTGTTTTGACAGAGATGTTAGGGCCAAACGAATCAATGGTGTGTTGTAAGGCATCGGTACCATAGGCGTTAACAGAAATAACATACGCCCGTGCGATATCCGAGATGGCTGCACCGGTTTCAGTTTGCAGACGATAAGCGAATGTGATGCCAACATTGTTGACGATATAATTACTTAATTGAGTTGAAATGATTTCTCGATGCAAACGGTGGTGTTGCAACCCCTTTGCATATTTATCGACAAGTAGAGTGGGAAAGGCTGTGTCTAGCATGCTCGAAAAATAAGGATCTTCTGGCAAATTCGATTTTAAAATTTCATTTTTAATATAAATTTTTGTGTAAGCAAGTAACACAGCAAGTTCCGGCCGAGTGAGACCCACGCCAGCCGCTTTGCGTTCTAAGATTTTTTTGTCATCTGGCAAGAATTCAACCTTGCGATCAAGATGAACCGCTACTTCCAAATCTTTTATATAGTTTTGATATAACCCAGTATAGTGAGCAGAGTGCGATGCAGCAAAACTCATCGCCAAGGCTTGATTGTAATTATCCGCCAAGACCAAGCGCGCAACATCATCGGTCATTTTTACCAGTAATTGATTACGCTTTTGTTCAGTTAGCCGTTTTGCAGCCACTTCTTTGTTGAGTAAAATTTTAATGTTAACTTCATGGTCGGAGCAGTCGACCCCGGCAGAATTATCAATGAAATCGGTATTAATCATCCCGCCTTGTAAGGCATACTCCACCCGAGCGAGTTGCGTGAATCCCAAATTACCACCCTCACCCACCACTTTGCACCGTAACTCAGCGCCATTAATGCGGCAAAATTCATTGGTTTTGTCGCCGACATCGGCTTGGCTTTCCGTCGAGGCTTTGACATAGGTGCCAATGCCGCCATTAAATAATAAATCAACAGGCGCTTTTAAAATGAGACGAATTAACTCGTTGGGGGTTACGGAATTTTCGTCGAGTGCTAACACTTTTTTAACTTCAGCGGAGAGCGTGATTGATTTGCTGCTGCGTTTATAGACGCCGCCGCCTGTTGAAATGAATTTAGTGTTGTAATCTTCCCAAGAAGAAGTGGGTAAGTTAAAAATTCGCACGCGCTCTTGATAAGATTTTTCGGGATGGGGATTGGGATCGAGGAAAATATTGCGATGATCAAATGCAGCAACCAGTTTTAATTTGTTTGAATAAATTAAACCATTGCCAAATACATCACCGCTCAAATCACCAATGCCCACGACAGTAATAGTTGTGACGTTTATAATCCATTTCTAACTCACGAAAATGTCGTTTAATGGATTCCCATGCACCGCGCGCGGTGATGCCCATTTTTTTATGGTCATAACCGGCGGAGCCGCCTGACGCAAACGCATCACCTAACCAAAATTGATATTCTGCCGAAATACTATTCGCAATATCTGAAAAACTCGCAGTGCCTTTATCCGCAGCCACGACCAGATAGGGATCGGGATCGTCGTAACAAATGGTGTTTATCGGAGGAATGGTTTTGTTATCTTTTAAGTTATCGGTTAAATCCAATAAGCCACGAATAAAAGATTTATAACAATAAATAACTTCCTGTTGAATGCCTTCACGATTTGCTTGCGGAGAAAGCATTTTTAAAACGAATCCTCCTTTTGCACCGGATGGAACAATCACAGCGTTTTTAACTTTTTGTGCTTTCATCAAGCCAAGAATTTCGGTACGAAAATCTTCGCGCCGATCTGACCAGCGAATTCCGCCTCTAGCGACTTTTTCGCCGCGTAAATGAATGCCTTCAAAGCGAGTGCCGTAAACAAAAATTTCATAACAGGGGATGTGGAAGCGGTAATTCAGGAACCTCAGCCGAGCGCAATTTAAAAGAAAGATAGTCTTTTGGTTTGCCATCGGCAGTTTTTTGAAAATAATTGGTGCGAATGGTTGCTTTAATCACCTGCCAGAAGCGCCGCAAAATGCGATCATCATCGAGACTGCTAACGCTGTCTAAACTTTTTTGAATGGTTTGATCTAATTCGGCGAGTGTTTTTTTAGTGGCAGCTGTTTGTTTCAGAGTAAATTTTGTTAAGAAAAGGTTAATTAAATTTTGCGTGATGTCAGGATACCGCGTGACGGTGTTTTCAATGTACGCTTGGCTAAAGCGAAAGCCGGTTTGTAATAAATATTTTGCATAGGCGCGAATAACAGTGATTTCTCGCCAGGTTAAACCGATGCTTAAAATCAATTTGTTAAAGCCATCGTTTTCGCTGATTTTGCGATAGATATTTAATAAAGCATCTAAAAAAACAGTTTCAATTTTTTCGACGTCTACGCTTTTATTGCCGGTGTATGCCACACTAAAATCACTGATCCAAATGGAGTGACTTTTACTGAGTGTGATTTGAAAAGGACGTTCTCGGTCAGTGCGCAAATTCATATTTTCTAGCATGGGTAACACATCTGACAAAGGAATCGGTTTGTCATATTGAAATAATTTCAAGTGCATGGGGTAATCATCATTTTTTTTTGCGACATAAAAATCAATTTCCAACGGGTTATCCGAGGAAAGTTTTTCCATTTTGATGATGTCATTCAACGCATCATGGACAGTGCATTGTTCATGGTAACTGGTGGGAAAGGCGGGATGATATTTCTCGGCTAATGCGGTTCCTTTTGTTTTGCCCAATTTTTTAATCAATAATTCTGTTAAATGGGTATTCCACGCGGTAGTCATAGCATTATCCTTAATGCAGCATTGATTTGATATTTTCTCATGAATAACTCTTATCTTAAAGAATAAAAGCCGCATTCTCCATGGCGAGGGGTGAGTCCTGCAGGTTGGGTTGACGCCAGCGAAGCCCAACGCTTTCGTGCATTCATCCATTGTTGGGTTTCGCTGACGCTTAACCCAACCTACATGACTTATCCACATTTTCTGTGGATAACATTGTGGCTAACTCCAGCAAAACCTGGTAGCAGTTTGGTAAAACGTTACAAAGTAACTGTCTCTAGTCTGTCCCATTACGCGAATAAAAACAATAAAATCAATGTCTTATATGCTAAAAAGTTTGTCTCTGCGAAGATATTTAAAAAACCAGACAAAATAGTGTGCTGGAATTAGTCTGTGTACAATTCTCCCGTTGCAATGACTTGTTTGGCGGGCGCACCCGGTTGCTCTCTGACTAATTTGGGGACTAAGTAGCCGGATAATTGGCTGGCCACCTTGTGATGCAATGCAGTCGCGGCCTCCAGCGATAAATCAAAATGGGCAGCCCCTTGGACTTTATCTAATAAATACAAATTATAGGGCAGAATGCCTGCCGCAAATAACTGATGGCTTAACCGAATGAGGGTATCAGCATCGTCATTGATACCTTTGAGTAAGACAGATTGATTTAACAGCGTCACGCCGATATCGCGCAAGGGTTGCAAAGCTAATTTAACGTCATGGTTAATTTCCTGTGGGTGATTGGCATGGACGATTAAGACAATTTTCAAATGGGTTGCTTTCAAGAGAGCGACGAATTCAGATGTCATCCGTTCGGGAAGGACGATGGGGATGCGACTATGGATCCGCAAACGGGTGACATGCGGAATCGATTCGATCGATTGGATTAAATGTTGTAAGACAGCGTCACTGGCTACTAGCGGATCGCCGCCACTTAAGATCACTTCCGAAATAGTCGGATCATTTCGGATGTAATCAATGATCTTTACCAAGCCTGCAGAGCCGGGATTATTTTTTTGATAGGGAAATGCGCGGCGAAAACAATAGCGGCAATTGATGCCGCAAGTACCGATGGGTGTCAGTAATACACGGCCATGGTATTTATGTAATAAACCAGGCAGTGGATTGAAGCGTGCTTCTTCGAGGGGATCGTTTTGAAAATCGGGATGTTCAGCCAATTCAATTCCAAGCGGCAAGACTTGGCGCAGCAAGGGATCAAACGGATTGCCTTTCTCCATGCGAGCAATAAAACTGCGCGTGATTTTTAGCGGAAACAAGGCGGCTGCCTGCTTTGCGCCAGGCAGCCATTCTGGGTCTAACTCAAGAAGGTGTAACAATTCTTCTGGGTCAGTCACTGCATGGATTAAAGCATCTTGCCAGGAATTTGTTTTCATTGTGCTTGTCATATTCATTTACTTTCGAATTTTGCGGAGTATATCATAGGCAAATTTTCTATGAGGAGACTAAATAATGGCTGTTTATACGACGAATGAAATCCGTGGTGGCATGAAAGTCGTGGTTGATGGTGATCCTTGTGTGATTGTAGATAATGAATTCGTCAAGCCTGGCAAAGGCCAAGCATTTAATCGGATTAAAACGCGCAATTTAAAAACGGGCCGCGTGGTTGAGCGTACGTATAAGTCGGGCGATACATTGGAAGCCGCCGATGTCAGTGAAATTGAAGCGCAATATCTTTATAACGATGGCAATGAATGGCATTTTATGTGTCAGGCGTCGTTTGAGCAATTTGCTGTGAATGAAGGGGGTGTCGGTGAGGCCAAGTTGTGGTTGAAAGAACAAACAGACTGTCAGTTGACCTTATGGAATGGTGTACCGTTGGCGGTGACACCGCCCAATTTTGTGGTGCTAAAAATAACGGAAACCGATCCGGGTGTGCGGGGTGATACCTCGGGCGGTGGCGGTAAGCCTGCGAAGTTAGAGACGGGTGCGGTGGTTCGAGTGCCTTTGTTTGTGCAAGAAGGGGAATTGATTAAAGTGGATACGCGTAATGGAGAGTATGTTTCGCGGGTGAAGGAATAGGGATTTTTTTGAGAGCTGTCATCTAGGTATCCACAGAGGAAAATAATTTTTTTATACAAATCCCCCTCGTTCCCCCTTTTTCAAAGTGGGAGACCTTCTAAGCCGCTCTGTGTTTTAAAAGTGAAAGCTGTTTAGAAGGTCTCCCACTTTGAAAAAGGGGGAACAAGGGGCAATGGCACTAGCTTAAGAACGTCGTCCCGGAATTTACTGGCGCTTAATGAGCGCTTTTTGCGAATTTAGCGCCAGTTAATGTCCGGGATCCATTTTGCTTAAAGCATATAAGTTAAAAGCAAGAGGGCGATAAATTGAAGATGGATCCCGGACATTAAGTAGCTCTAAACGAGCAAAAGGCGCTCGTTAAGAGCTACTAAATTCCGGGACGACAGTTCTTAAGCTAGTGCCATTGGGAACAAGGGGGATTTGTATAAAAAGAAGAAGTTTTTATTAGATGTTTACCCCCTTTTTTTTCGGAAATTGGAGCACTCAGGATGACAGCTCTTTCTTAAGCAAAATGCATTCAAATGACAGCTCTTCTTAAATGCCAAAGAGGCAAATAACCATGCAAGAAAATTCCATCCACTGGCAACCCACCGCTAGTTTATCCGCATTACAAAAACGCGCAGCGATCTTAAAAATAATCCGCACTTTTTTTGCAGAGCGCAATGTCCTCGAAGTTGAAACACCTCTTCTCTCACACGGCACGGTCACCGATCCTTATGTCAGGGGTATACCAGCAACGTATCAATCCCATGCGCATGCAGAACCGCGCACGCTGTACTTACAAACATCGCCTGAATATGCAATGAAGCGTCTTCTCGCAGCAGGCTCTGGATCTATTTATCAAATTTGCAAAGCGTTTCGGCAAGACGATACAGGTCGATTACATAATCCCGAATTTACCTTGTTAGAGTGGTATCGCCTGGGTTTTGATCATCACCAATTAATGGATGAAATGGATGCGTTGCTGCAAGCGGTACTAGAGACCCCGCGCGCTGAGCGCATCTGTTATGCCGATGCCTTTCAAAAACACCTTGGCATCGATCCGCATGTGATTTCCTTAAAAGAATTGCAAGCCCTCACCCAACAACACGTCCAATTAAATGCACCCATCGAAGAAAAAGATGTGTTATTGGATGTCTTGTTGACGCATTGCCTCGAACCGCATTTTGGCCAGTCTAAACCTTTGTTTTTATATGATTTTCCAGCTAGCCAGGCGGCGTTAGCGCAAATTCAAGAGCAACCAGGCGAATCCTCCCTCGCTTCTCGCTTCGAGGTTTATTATAAGGGCATTGAACTGGCGAATGGATTTCATGAATTACAGCATCCAGTTGAGCAAAAGAATCGTTTTCTCAAAGACTTAGGCTATCGAGCAAGACACCATATTCCATCTGTGCCAATGGATGAACGTCTCTTGGCGGCTTTATCTCACGGCTTGCCTGATTGTTCAGGTGTCGCATTGGGATTGGATCGGCTACTGATGTTAGCCTTAGGCTATGAAAATATGGCAGAAATTATCAGCTTTGGATTTGCGCATGCTTAAGAGTTTCTTAATCTATTCTGATTACAATATGATCACAAATAACTCAGAGAGTGATTAAATGACAGCATCATCTAACGGCAGAGAACAGTCTGCCCCAAAATCATCTAACGGCAGAGAACAGTCTGCCCCAAAATCATCTAACGGTAGAGAACAGTCTGCCCCAAAAACCGCGCCCGAGGTTAAAGCCAGCTTGCCCCCTGCCAATTTGTTATCGCGCTCACTTGTCACGCCTCCTCTCGTCGCTCATTCTGTCGACGTCCAAAAAGAAACGCTATTTGATTTCAAAGCGGGATGTGATCTCTTTTTTGTAGATGCCGAAGATGAAAAAGATATCGCTAAAATACTACAAGATAAAGCGAATGAAGCGAAAGAGAAGCAGATGCCTATTGTTATTTGGCAGAAAGATAAATCACGTTGTCATATTTTTGCCGATCAAAAAGGAGATGGCAACTGGGTATTGAATGAAATCAAAAATCCCAACAAGGAGTTAAGTAAATTAAAAGGTAAAATTCATCGTCACGATAAAATATTTACGCCAGAGTTCATTGAAATATTAAAAAAATATCATACATGGGGCACAGGGAATGTGATTCTGGATGGCAATTTAGACAGCGGATTACATTTAATTAAAAGCTTACACCGCGAATGGGAATTTGCAGTTCATAATAAAATCCAGCAAGAGCTGGATTTGGTAATAGCAAAAGAAGTAAGCGTCGGTGTACCGAAAAGTGATGAGAAAAAAGAAGCAGCTAGCAAAAAAACCAAAAATACAATAGAACTTGGTAAGTTAGCTGTGAAGTTAGACCGTTTCAAAAATAAATATATAAGAATGATAAAGGAACTGCATAACAAAGCAGGATGGGAAGCGAACAAAAAACACATTTTACAAGAAAAAATTAGGCGCGTCTTTTATCGGCTACTCGATGAGATCAATGGACGCATAGATGAGTTGAAACACGATGAATCGCTCGCAAAAAAGTACAAGGCACTTCGCCTTTATATTTTAAATTGTCTACAAGAGTTTATATCCAGCGATGAGAGAGTCGAACGTATCTTAGATAAAACTTGGTTAGATAAACGAAAAGAAACCTTCAAAAGCGCGCTGGAAGTAGCAAAAAGTGAGAAGGTTGAGATCGTTGAGGCGGATGATCCATGGCCAAAATCATTGACTATTTTACGAAAAGACAAAGACAAATTCGATCAGAAAAAAGAAGCTGCTTGCGAGGATTTATCAGGTTTCATTGATTCCGTCGAGGAAAAATATCAAGCGCGAGAAGCGTGCGGGCACTATTTCTTTTTAAGAGGGCCATTGCTAGCCGTTGCAGGTAATATGTTGGTGGCTCTTGCTGAAAAATTACAAAATATTTCGCAAGATAAATCAGTGCGTCAACACGTTATAGCAAAATTATTAAATCAGATTCAGGATGAACTAGCAAAAGTTGCTAAGGTTATGCTATGGCAAGAAGAATTGCGATTTACGTTGCGAATAAAAGAACAAGAAGAAAATGCAGCTGCAAATGCGGCTAAAACAAAAGCAGAGGAAGCAAAAGAAAAAGTCAATCAACGTGATTGTGAAGCAAAAGAAGTAAAAGCACTTATTGAAAAGTCAAACAGAAATAGCAATAAAAAATTGCCTATCGCACCCGTTAAGTCAGGGCGGGCGCTTCCTGGGCAGACAGCGCAAGAAGAGTCTGTAGCAGAAGTTAAAAAACTTGAAAGTCTTTATCAACAAGCTGTTAACGAAAAGAAAAAATATCATGCAATACAAATAGAAGCGCAATACCAAGAAATGTCAGCCAAAAATGCAGCTCAAAAATTTGGTCAAATGCAAGCAGACCACATTGATTTGTTGGATGGCGTGTTAAATGAAATGAAAGGCTTTCTTGAAAAACACGAAACCGAAAAAGAACAAAAATATGATACGCGCACAGAAGATTGGGCTTATTGTGATAGAGACACGCGACAGCTTTTTGTAGACACAGCGCGATTGAGAGATCAAGCCCGCGCAGAGAAAGAAAGCAAAGATCGCGTGGTGGGCAAGAAGGAAAAAAAACGGATTAAGTTCATTGCACTAATGGATGAATGGGCAACTAAATTTGTGCAATTTGTCGGAGGCAAAAATAAGCTGGAAGCGAATGAAAACCAACGGGGTGAATCAGAGTTCTGGATATATGCCGATTATTTACCTTCGAATTCAACACCTGCGAGCTTAGGACACTTCCGGACTCAGTTTATTGAGCAGCATGGCGATCCGGTCACAAAGAAGAGATTGCAATTTTGTAACCCTGAAAATTATATGGCAAAAGCATTATTAACTAACGCTGACTTATCCCGGCAGTTTGAAACAAAGGTTGCGCTGTATTTAAAAAGTGTAGGTCTAACCTCTAGAACACTTCATTGGATGCTTGATTTAGAGGAACCCATAACAGAAAAAGAACTTGAGCTTTTTGCAAAAGATGAAAAAGAATTTACGCGAGAGGAGGGAGCGCTTCGGGAAAAAGTAAATGCAGAGTTCAAAGAAGCAGAAAACCGATGGGTTAAAGCAGAAGAAGAGTTTTTACCCTTTCAAGAAGCGGTTAGAAACCTTGATTATGAGTATGCGGAATTAACGCAGCAACATGCAAATGCAATGAAACAGCTTTTAAAAGCAGAGGCTCAATCGGTTGCCGCGAATGAAAAATTAATCAAAACAAAAGAGGCGCTTAAACAGCAAAATAAATTGGATGCGGAAGCGGCCATGGTTTTGTTGATGTCTGAGACTAATAAAAATAATGAGGTCGGGCAACGCTACTTAAGCGCAAAGGCAACATTAGCAAAGCTAGCCAGAGAGTTGTCTGCGCAGGAACAGAAGCATAAGACTGTACCGCTTGCACGTGACTATTTAGAGGCGGAGCAAAAATATTTACAGGAGCAAAAGTTATTTGCTCAAGCAGAGCAACGGTTATTGAGAGCAACACAACGATTTAAATTTCTCAACCAAGTTCAGCCGAGACACGTGACACAAATTGTTCTTACACTTTATATGCTGTTGCTACAAATGAATGCGAATAAGAAACAAAATGTGCAGATGGGGGGAGGCCACGTTGACCAGCAACAGAGGGCTGTTAGTGACGTGAGTCAAAATTTAAGAGCATTAAGTTGGTTAGCAGATGAAAATGAGGGCGCATTAGAGCGCGGTGATGTAGTGCTACAAGCAGATAAAGCTGCGTTTAAACAACATGATTTGCTGTTGAAAAAGCAAGCGCAGCAAGTGCAGGAATATAAGAAACTTGTCACAAAAAATGCTGAAAAAGTGCAGATTTTAAGAGAGCGCGCCCAGGACGCTGCGGACAATCAAAAAACAGACCAGCCAGGCGACGAAAAAGAAAAGGCGGCTGAGGAAAAGGAACAAGAGGAAGAAACAGAAAGCTTAGAGCAAATTCAGTTGCAACTTTCGCGCGCAGAAAAAAACTTAGCAGAAATGGAGGTCAAGCAAGACAAAATAACCCAGGAGTGCTTAAAGCAAATTGCCGAATTTGCAAAACATAAAAAAGAATTAGAAGCCAAGATTGAATTGCAAGATAAGAGTCGATCGGGTGACTTCGTTCGGTTTGTTGCATCGATCCGTCAGTTGACCGAGCTCGAATGCAGAAAATTGATAAATTCAGATCGTGTCGCACCACAACAAGTCACTGTCAACAATGCATTACAAAAAATGGTGAAAGACTATTTGCGAGAACACTATCCAGATTGCAAAGAGAGTGACGTGAGCCGCTTTGGTCAGCACGAATTGAAACGAGCTGACTTGTCGCCGATGTATGCTAAAAACAGAGAATTAATGACGGCCTTAAACACCATTTATAGGCATCCACAAAACGCTGGTCATTGGCAAGCCTTTTTGAATCCGGCACTGTTTACAAAATCGGAAGCAGCGCCTTTGTTGGAGTTGGCGTTCAAACTAATTTTTTGCATTGAAGATCAGATGTTGTTTAAAGAATGTCGTAGATTCTATCAAGCTTGCCTGGCTGCACAACAAGACAGTAAATTAGCGCAGCAAGAGAGAGAGTTGCAAATAAAACGGTGCTTTAAAAAGTATTTACAGCAGCAACGTATTCCCGACAGACAGAAAATATATAAGGATGCTGTTGGGAAATACGTAAAAGTAGGCACCTTCAGTGATGGTGCTCCGCGCAATCTTGTTCTCAATATTTTGGCGGAAGATCAGTTAGAGGTAACTTTTTTCACGAGCAAGCCTGGGACGATGACAGGTGATATATTGCGGATTTATTTGCATCTGTTGTATCACGATTTCAATACGCTGAAAAATTGGCAATCACTTTTACAGATCGCTCACTTTAATCAGGGGAAAAACGCACCGCTGTTACGCTTGTTGGGCGAATTGATTTTTTTCATAGACGATCAAGAGATGTTGAGCGAGTGCAGAGCATTGTATCATTTGTGTAAGAAAGAATTCGATCGTAAGGTTATAAAGCAGGCTGAGATTGATCAATTAACAGCGGAATTTTTAGCTCAAGAAGGTTGTGAAGCGACTGAGATCAATAATTTTTTCTCGAAAGAAGCAAAGCATTTTTTACCAAGTAAACCGGAATTTTCTTTATTAAAAGATGTTTATCACCAACCCAAGCATCGCCCATATTGGCAGGCGATGTTTAATCCGAGTTTATTTAAATCGGGGCAAAACTATGAATTGTTAAAGCTTCTTGAATCGCTAGTGCGTGGTATTGAAGATAAGCGTTTTTATGAAGCGTGCCGTGCTTTGCATTTAGCCTGTCTTAAAGCGTTTGGGAATGAAAATTTTATCCGTGATGAAAATACAGTACTGATTATTGATTTTTTAAATGAACAAAAAGTACCGCCGCAAGACGTTGCAAAATTTTTAGCAGAAGAGAAATTTGTGGTGAGCAACGAGGTGTTTGTTTGTCTGCACGGCGTTTATCGTGAGCCGCATTCGATTTTAAAGTGGCAAGCGTTATTGAATCCCTCTTTTCATAAGATGGGTATGGGTCCTGCTTTGTTAGAGTTGTTGGTTAAATTGATTCGCTGTATCGAAGATAAGGCATTATTTAAAGAGTGTTGCAAGCTCCATGAGGCTTGTCAGCGAGCCTCTCGCATTACTCAAAAAGAAATGCAAGAAATACGTCGGCAGCAAGCATCTGCTTTGTTACCTACCCATGAAAGAAAATCAGCGATGGTCGGCAGTGCCAATGCGCTTTTTTCAACAGAGCAGCGATTTGTTCTGCCAAAGCCGGGTCATGCGGGGAAAGAAGATTTCTTCATACGTTTTTTTCAAGAGAAATTAAACATTGAAGCGAAGTTAGCCTGTCAACTGGTGCGACATGGCTTTTTTACATTGAAGCAATTATGGGATCAGCCCATTGAAAATTTATTGAAAATACCAGAGATGGACCACAAGATTGCTACCGATTTAAAAGAAAAAGCATTTGCTGCGATGCTGAAACCGTATGTTAAACCGGGATATGCTGAAACAGAAGTCGATTTCGTGCAGAGAGCGGCAAGAAAAACGAAAAAAGCGCAGCGGATTGAGGTATTAGATATGTCTGATCCTGAGCACCCAGTGATGTATCAAGTTCCTTGGCGGAAGACTTGCTAAGCTGTGTTGAATAAGCCTTTCTTTTTTATACAAATCCCCCTTGTTCCCCCTTTTTCAAAGTGGGAGACCTTCTAAACATCTTCCGCTGTTAAAACACAGAGCTGCTTAGAAGGTCTCCCACTTTGGAAAAGGGGGAACAAGGGGCAATGGCACTAGCTTAAGAACTGTCGTCCCGGAATTTAGTAGCTCTTAACGAGCGCCTTTTGCTCGTTTAGAGCTACTTAATGTCCGGGATCCATCTTCAATTTATCGCCATCTTGCTTTTAACTTATATGCTTTAAGCAAAATGGATCCCGGACATTAACTGGCGCTAAATTCGCAAAAAGCGCTCATTAAGCGCCAGTAAATTCCGGGACGACAGTTCTTAAGCTAGTGCCATTGGGAACAAGGGGGATTTGTATAAAAAATTAAATTTTCCTGTAAATACCTATGCGGGCAGTTACAAAAAATCAAACGTTGCATCGAAGTTCACTCTCAAAACTCAAACCAAGCATCCATGCATTTCACCAGCTCATCAACCCCACGTCCTTTCAACGCCGAAAACGTTTGCACTGTCATAGCCGTTTCAAATTGCTCAAGATATTTTTTCGTTTCACGCAACGCTTTGCTAATCCCACTTTGCGACAATTTATCCGATTTATTTAACAGCACATGAACGGGCAATTCACATTGGTTAGACCAAGCCAGCATGTGTTGATCGAATGGTTTTAAGGGATGGCGAATATCCATGACTAAAATCAAACCCCGCAAGCAGTCACGCGAGCGCAAATAATTATCCAACAACGCTTGCCATTGTAGCTTCATCGCAGGAGGTACTTTGGCGTAACCATAGCCGGGTAAATCCGCCATGCGTTTTGTTTCAGCAAAGCCAAATAAATTAATCAGCTGCGTTCGCCCCGGTGTTTTACTCACACGCGCCAAAGACTTATTTTGAGTCAATTGATTCAGGATGCTGGACTTGCCCGCATTTGAGCGCCCAACGATGGCGACTTCAATTCCTTCATCTGGGGGTAATTGCGTGAGTTTTGCAACACTTAATAAAAATTTTGCTGAATGATAATTTGATTTTGCCACGTCGTCACTCAATATTCTTTGACCAAGAGACCTGATAGTAGAAAGTAAATCTACGACGAATACAAGACAATTTTTATCCGCTGATGAATTGCGCGCCGAGTTTTAGGTTCGCATTTTGAAGCACGATTAGTATATACTCTCACCCCATGTCAAATTCACTTAACTTAAATACCCTAAACCAGGCGCAACGCGACGTTGTGACAGCGCCTTTATGTCATCAACTGGTCCTTGCGGGCGCCGGTAGCGGCAAGACGCGGGTGTTGACTTCGCGCATTGCTTGGTTGGTCACCGAAGAAAATTTATCGCCGTTCAATATCATCGCAGTCACCTTCACCAATAAAGCAGCGCGTGAAATGCGCTCTCGCGTGGAGAACTTGCTTGGCCCGACAGCAAAGACCATGTGGATTGGCACCTTCCACAGCTTGGCGCACCGTTTATTGCGGACGCATTGGCGCGATATTGGATTGCCAGAAGGTTTTCAAATTCTTGACAGTGATGATCAATCCCGTTTTGTTCGCCGCGTCATTCAATCCCTTAATTTAGATGAAGACCGTTGGCCAGCCAAACAAGCCCAATGGTTTATCAATGGGAAAAAGGATGAGGGCTTAGAGTCACATCATTTACCGGATTACGGCGATGTGAATACCCGTACGATGATTAAAATTTATCGCGCGTATGAAGAAGCGTGCCAACGCGCCGGGTTGATTGATTTTGCCGATTTATTGCTGAAAGTGCATAAGCTTTGGTTGACCAAGCCCGAGATTCTTCAGCACTATCGAGAGCGATTCCGTTATATTTTAGTCGATGAGTTTCAAGATACCAATGCGATTCAATATGCGTGGGTGCGGTTACTCGCCGGCGAGCATAATCATGTCATGATTGTTGGCGATGACGATCAATCGATTTATGGTTGGCGCGGTGCAAAAGTGGAAAACATTTTACGGTTTAGCAAAGATTTTCCCGGCGCAATTACCGCGCGTCTTGAACAAAATTATCGCTCAACTGGCACCATTTTAAATGCTGCCAATGCGTTAATTGCGAATAATTTTGGCCGCATGGGTAAAAATTTATGGACGGCGGGTGAGGCGGGCGATTTAATTCATGTGTATGCGGGATTTAATGATTTAGATGAAGCGCGATTTATCGTGAATGAAATTCGCGCGTTGCACAGAGACGATGTTGCTTTGCGCGAAATAGCCATTTTATATCGCTCCAATGCGCAATCACGCGTGCTTGAAGAAGCCTTGATGCAATACAACATTCCTTATCGTGTGTATGGCGGCTTACGGTTTTATGAGCGGGCTGAAATTAAAGATGTGTTAGCGTATCTGCGTTTAATTGCCAATCGCAATGACGATGCTGCATTTGAACGAGTGGTGAACACACCGACGCGCGGCATTGGCGATCGCACGATTATTTCGTTGCGTGAGTATGCGAATACCCACAACGCACCTCTTTGGACAGCGGCAGAAAATTTATTGGCGGACAATGCCTTCACTGCTCGTGCAGCCAATGCACTGCAGTATTTTATTGAATTGATCAATACCTTGGCGGTTGATACCAATCAATTAGAATTGCATGAGCAAGTTGAACATGTGATTCAAAATAGCGGTTTGATTGAGCATTATCGCAAAGAGAAAGGTGAAAAAGGGATAGCGCGGCTTGAGAACTTAGAAGAATTAGTCAGCGCAGCGCGACAATTTTCTCTCGCGGATGAAATGACAGAAATGCCTTTATTAGCGGCTTTTATTTCTTATTCCGCTTTAGAAGCGGGTGAAGGGCAAGCGGCTGAATTTACCGATTGCGTGCAACTCATGACGTTGCACTCTGCGAAAGGATTGGAATTTCCGGTGGTGTTTTTGGCGGGTTGTGAAGAAGGATTGTTCCCGCATTATATGACAATGGAAGATCCGAAAGGGTTGGAGGAAGAGCGACGCTTATGTTACGTCGGGATGACACGCGCAATGCGGAAATTATACATAACGTATGCGGAAGTGCGGCGTTTGCATGGCAAAGAAGCGTATCATCGCCCATCGCGGTTTTTAACAGAAATTCCGCAAGAATTTTTAGACTCTGTGCGTGCTAAAACAAAAATTGCGGCGACGTCTCGCAATACTACATCGAGTTTTGCTGCTGTGACAAAGCAGTCGGAAGGATTGTTTCGAATTGGCCAGCAAGTAATGCATCGCCAATTTGGTGCAGGCACTGTGTTGCAATGTGAAGGACGCGGTGAACATGCGCGGGTGCAAGTGCGTTTTGAGGATGCGGGTACAAAGTGGTTGATTGCGAGCTTCGTGTCGACTTGATGGGTATTGTTTATAACGGGTGGTGATAAATTAATTTAGACAAATCCCCCTTGTTCCCCCCTTTTTCAAAGGGGGAGCAAGGGCTGACGGATCGACGCAAATTCCACCCATGCGTCGTCCTGAAAAATATGACGTCAACGTATTTTAACCGTAGCGAGGGTACTCGCACGGAATATTTATTCAGGATCCACTTGAGTATCATCGATCCATATAAATTCAGGAAAGAGTTCTTCGTTCGCGGATCCTGAATAAATCTTACGCGCTACTGCAATAACTGCGGTCAAATGATTTTGGCGTAAGATTTTTCAGGACGACGCATGGGCGGAGTTTATAAAAAAGAATTTTATAAAAAAATTCCTCTTCAAAAAGGCAGCTAACATGTTTTATTCTCTAGCAAAAAAATTTTTATTTCGCTTAGATCCCGAAGTATCGCATCAGGTGACACTCAAATCGTTGCGTCTCTTGCATCGTTGTCATCTCTTACCCCATTTTCCACCCGCAAAATCACCTCATCAAGTTATGGGGCTGACTTTCCCTAATCCTGTTGGCTTAGCCGCAGGCTTAGATAAAAACGGGGATTACATCGATGCACTCGCTGCGTTAGGATTTGGTTTTATTGAAGTCGGAACCATCACCCCAAAACCACAACAGGGTAATGATAAACCGCGTTTGTTTCGCTTAACCGAGCAAGAAGCTATTATCAATCGGATGGGTTTTAATAACAAAGGCTTGGATTATTTAGTCGAACGATTGCAGAAGACAAAATACACCGGTGTGTTAGGGATCAACATTGGCAAAAATAAACAAACACCGAATGAACAAGCCACGGATGATTATTTGTTGGGTTTCCGTCGAGTAGCGCCGTTTGCAAGTTATGTCACAATCAATATTTCATCGCCGAATACACAAGGGCTGCGTGAGTTACAAGAAAGTGATAAGTTGAAATCTTTACTATCTGTTTTGAAAAACGAACAGAGAGCGTTTCAACAATCCCAAAAAAAATATGTGCCGTTGGTCGTGAAAATTGCCCCTGATTTATCACCTGAACAAGTCGGTGAAATGGCCGAGATATTTTTGCAAGAAAAAATAGATGGTGTCATTGCAACGAATACTACGCTCAGTCGCGCCGGTGTCGAGCAATCGATTTATGCGAGCGAATCCGGTGGGTTGAGCGGTCGCCCATTGCTGCACTCTTCCACTGACATTGTCAGACAATTGCATATGATATTGCGCGATGACATTCCCATTATCGCGTGCGGGGGAATTTTTTCGAAGGAAGATGCACTTGCAAAATTAGCGGCGGGCGCACGTTTAATTCAGATTTATTCGGGTTTGATTTTTGCGGGACCGGAATTGATTCGAGAAGTGGTGTTTTAAGTTTTATACCGCTCAACTAAGGCTAGATCCTTTCACAAAACTCTGACATAAAGAACAAAAGTTTCCCGCCCCAGGCGTTATCGAATTGAAAAAATCGCAACTGATCCAAGGCTTGCGGGTGCTCGTATCACTGACATAGAGAAACCCTTTGCAAGTAATGTCTTGATCACATTCATATCGACAAAATCGCGCATCAGGAAATGGGATTTTTTTACTGTACATCACATGCCCCGCAATCTTTTGCGCATAGTGAATGTCGTAAGAATAAAAAACCAAATGCCGCCGTTGTTTCTCACGCAATAAATTTTTGCGAAATAACTCAGTCACATTGTGCCAATGATCATCCACGGTGAAACAAAAAATATGATTGTAATTTTCTAACCATTGATAAATTTCCAAACCCGGCACTTGTTGCATTTTAGCGAGGGAAAAAGGGAATAATTCTTCATGCAAATTCGGCATGAGGTAAGCCCATTTAAATAACGTGCCATTGTAACGCCAATCATCAAACCGTCGATAAGGCCAAGCAAAGGTCGGATTAACATCTTGAAAAGTAGTGCCAGACGCCAAAAAATTAAAATGTGAATTGCCCAAGTCGTAATCGGATTGCGTACCGGTTGCGATTACAATGACGCTCTCAGCGGTTAATTGCTGTTGAATGGCGGGCGGATGAAAAACGGCTTCGCGCGTGACATTCATGATGGGATAGGCATGCAATATTTCGTTGATATTAATTGCATTAACATCAGCAGCCGTGCCTAAGAGAACGCAAAATAACAGAGCGGCGACATAAGGCGCTAACCGAGCGTGCCAGCGAATTTTTTCGAGCGCCGTTTCAATACCGAAGCCGAGTATAAAACTCAGAAATAAAATACTGAGATTCCAATGCCAAGGAAATCCCGTGGTCCAGAGACAGGGAATCACTAGAAATAAAACAATTGTTACAAAAAGAAAAAAAATGGATTGTTGAGTGGTTTTATTCTGAGGACGGATGAACATCCAACCTGCATGGGATAAACCAATCAATAAAAATAAACTAGTGATAATCAATGCCGCAGGCGGGAAAATGATATGTCGCCAAACACTGCCATTGAGGTAAGGTATTTCGGTTTGCGTCAGCCAATTCAGACGCATGCCCGTCACATCATTTAAAAATTGATTAAGCAATATTATTTTATCCGACCAATTGCCTAACACGGTTTGTTGTTGTGGATGCGCCAGCATCGGCCAAGGTAAGGTGAGATAAATGGCAAATGCGACGGTAGCAGCAGATAACAATGCCATAACTTTAAAAGCGTCTTTGTGGAAGATATCGTGATAAAAATGAATGACAAAATACACCAACATGACAGGGCCAAGCATAATGGCCACTTCTTTGAAGGTGATGGCAATGAAATACAAACACAACGCGCCAACGAGCCAGGCCATGTGTTGCATTGAGCGAGTCATTTTATTTTTTTGACAAAATAGAATGAAACAATACAAACTCGACAAGAGAAAAAACACGTAGGAAAATTCAAAATGCAGTAAGAGAAAGCGCGACAGTATCAATGCGGGATGCATGAGATAGAAACCGAATGCTAAATATCCCCCGATTTTTTTGCCAGGGAAAAATAATCCATACAACTTAATCATGACAAAGCCAGACAAGGCCAGAAAAAATAAATTTAGCACGATGAGTGCGCGGGTGTTGTGCCAGCCGATGATGGGAGTGATTAACTGATAAAGTAAAAAATGGCCTGAGGGACGAAAAAATGGAATCACGTCATCTAAGGCTTGAGGGTGTAAATACACATTGATTAAATCCGAGATGGAATGAATCATTTGATTCACGAGATACATCGTGGGTTGTTCGGGATATAAGATGTCGTTTTTTAAAATGGGATAATCCGCCAGGAGAACGGCGATGAATAAAAAAAGAATGAGGAGAAGATTTTTTGTAAGAGCGCTGATCCGATGGCTGTGCATGGGTGTGTTCCAATTCTAGGTTGTTGACCCGGGAGTGCTTTTTGTTGAATGAATGTTGTTTTTATAAAAATCCCCCTTGTTCCCAATGGCACTAGCTTAAGAACTGTCGTCCCGGAATTTAGTAGCTCTTAACGAGCGCCTTTTGCTCGTTTAGAGCTACTTAATGTCCGGGATCCATCTTCAATTTATCGCCCTCTTGCTTTTAACTTATATGCTTTAAGCAAAATGGATCCCGGACATTAACTGGCGCTAAATTCGCAAAAAGCGCTCATTAAGCGCCAGTAAATTCCGGGACGACAGTTCTTAAGCTAGTGCCATTGCCCCTTGTTCCCCCTTTTTCAAAGTGGGAGACCTTCTAAGCAGCTCTCACTGTTAAAACGCAGAACTGCTTAGAAGGTCTCCCACTTTGAAAAGGCGTTGTTGCGTAATTCCCACTTCCGTCATTGCGAGGAGCGTTTTTCGCGACGAAGCAATCCAGTTTTAGACTTTTATAGAATCAAAAGCTGGATTGCTTCGTCGCGAAAAACGCTCCTCGCAATGACGGTGCGTGAATTACGCAACAACGCCCTTTGAACAAAGGGTGACGCATATAAAAATAATAATCTTCCCCCTCACTCCACCGTCACCGACTTCGCCAAATTTCTAGGCTGATCCACATCCGTGCCTTTCAAGACAGCCACATGATAAGCCAGCAATTGCATTGGAATGGTATAACCAATCGGCGCGAGAATAGGATCCAACTCCGGCATCTCAATAATATGTAAACCATTATCAACTTCTTCTAATCCAATTTTAGTGTCAGTAAAGACAAATAACTCGCCGCCACGCGCTCTCACTTCATGCAAATTCGATTTAATTTTTTCAAGTAATTCATTACTTGGCGCTAAGGCAATCACGGGCATGTTGCGATCAACTAAAGCCAGCGGACCATGTTTTAATTCACCGGCTGGATACGCTTCAGCATGAATATAAGAAATTTCTTTCAACTTCAATGCACCTTCCAATGCAATCGGATACAGTGCGCCACGACCTAAAAATAATGCATGTTGTTTATCAATAAATTTTCGCGCAATTTGTGCGATGGTTTCATTGATACCCAGAATGGCTTTCACTTTGCGCGATAATTGTTGCAATTCAGTCCCTAATCGATCGGCAAGAGATGGATCCAAATTGTGTTGACGGCCTAATGCAATCGTAAACATCAATAAGGCGGTCAGCTGCGTTGTAAATGCTTTGGTGGATGCCACGCCAATTTCAGCGCCTGCGCGTGTCATAAAATGTAAATCAGATTCACGCACTAACGAACTTTCAGGCACATTACAAATAGCGAGTGAAGATAAAAATCCCATTTTTTTCGCTTGCCGCAGAGCAGCTAAGGTATCGGCTGTTTCACCGGATTGAGACAAGGTTAGAAATAAGCTATTCGCAGGCACGACCGTTTTGCGATAACGGTATTCACTGGCCACTTCCACTGAGCAGGGAATCCCTGCTAATGCTTCAATCCAATACCGCGCAACCATTGCCGCGTGATAACTCGTACCGCAGGCTACCATTTGAATATGTTGTACTTTCTTAAATAATTCTTTTGAAGACAAACCAAAGGCTGTTTCTAACACGGTGTTTTTAATCAGACGCCCTTCCAGAATAGAAGAAATAGAATCGGGCTGCTCGAAAATCTCTTTACACATGTAATGACGATATTCCCCGCGATCCGCTGTGTCAGCGCTCAAATCTAAATTAACTAACTTACGCTCTACCCGTTTATGGTCTGCTGAATAGATTTCAATAGACTTGCAAGAAATATCCGCCAGATCGCCATCTTCTAAATACATAAATTGTTTAGTGACAAATAATAATGCCAAAGGATCAGAGGCAAAAAAGTTTTCGCCGATGCCTTTGCCAATGACGAGGGGGCTGCCATGCCGAACGGCAATCAAATGTCCTGGTTTATGCGAAGAGAGAATACCTAATGCATAAGCACCTTCTAACTCCGCAACGGTTTTTTGAGTGGCTTTTAAGACGTCACGCGTTTTTTGAAAATGAAAATGCAAAAGGTGGACGACTGTTTCGGAATCCGTCTCGGATGTAAATTCATATCCTTCTGCTAGCAATTTCGCACGCAGTTTTTCATGATTTTCAATGATACCGTTGTGAACGAGAGCAAATTCATTGTGTGATGTTAAAGGATGCGCATTGTGTTCCGCCGGAACGCCATGGGTTGCCCAGCGTGTGTGTGCAATGCCGGTTGTGCCACGCAAACCAGTTTCACCTAAGGCATTTTCCAGTTGCATGACTTTGCCTTGCGTGCGCAAGCGATCTAATTTTTGATGCGCATTGAGCACCGCCAAGCCTGCGGAGTCGTAACCGCGGTATTCCAACCGTTTTAATCCTTCAATTAGAATTTGCTCGATATTTCTTTCAGAAACGGAGCCGACAATTCCACACATAATAAAAATCCTCTTAATAAATTAAGTTGCTCGCTCTTTCTTTTTAGGGCGTTGCCAATTGGCAAGACTGCGCTGCGGAACACGACAGACGGTGAGTTGATGCGCTGGCGCATCACGCGAAATGATGGATCCTGCGCCAATGGTTGCGCCATCATGCAAGGTGACCGGCGCAATCAATGAAGTGTTGGAACCTACCAGCACGTCATCGCCGATCGTGGTTTTGTGTTTGTTGACGCCATCGTAATTACACGTAATCGTGCCTGCACCAATATTAACTTTGCTGCCGACGTCGCTGTCGCCGACATAACTTAAATGATTGGCTTTTGTGTTCGAACCTAAGCGGCTATTTTTAATTTCAACGAAATTACCAATGTGCACATCCGACGCTAATACAGCACCGGGTCGTAAGCGGGCAAAGGGACCGATATAGCATTGATCAGCCACTTCGGCGCCATCTAACATCGAATTTGCTTTGATTTCGACGTGGTTACCCAAGACAGTATTGCGCAAAATAGTGTTAGGGCCAATGATGCAGCCGTGGCCGATTTTGACGTGCCCTTCTAAGATGACATTCACATCAATGATGACATCTTGGCCGATGGATACTTCACCGCGTACATCAAGGCGTGCGGGGTCGAGGAGTGTGACACCTTGACGCATTAATTTTTCTGCGATGTTTCGTTGATAGAAACGTTCTAAGTTAGCGAGTTGGACGCGGTCATTGACACCTAATATTTCTTCATTCTGCAGCGGTTGCACACTGTGAATGGTCACCTGATCGCGCACCGCCATGGCAACAATGTCAGTGAGATAAAATTCTTTTTGCGCATTTTGATTTTGGATGGCGGGCAGCCAAGTATGCAGCGCGTGGGAAGGTATCAAATAAATACCGGAATTAATTTCAGTGATCTGACGTTCGGCATCGGTCGCATCTTTTTCTTCAACGATGCGAAGGATGCGATTTTCTGCATCGCGAATCATTCGGCCAAAGCCATGCGGATTTGCAAGGTGTGCAGTGACAATACCCAATGCATCAGCCGGTGTGGTTTGGATAAAATGGGTTAATGTCGCAAGTGAAATTAATGGCACATCGCCATAGAGAACTAGAACGCGCTGATCGGTTGGCAGGCGGGGCAACGTTTGTTGTAACGCGTGAGCCGTGCCTAATTGTTCAGATTGTTCGACCCATTCGGCATTTAAATGCGCCAAGGTGTGCCGAACGACATCCCCTTGATGACCATACACGATGATAGGCGGTTTTGAATGATTTAGTTTTAAACTGGTATCAACGACATGCTCTAAAAGAGTTTTACCCGCAATGCGATGCAATACTTTTGGTAATTGCGAATGCATGCGTTTGCCAAGCCCTGCGGCAAGAATCACAATGCTCTCTGCCATTTGCAACCTCAATTTGCAGCAAATGGCGAATTGTAAAGGGTTTGGGGCAGAAAGTATACCGCTGAAGGAAGGGTTGGCATGAGCTGTCATCCTGAGCGCTTAAGGAGGGGCTGTCAGCTTGAGTGCTTAAGGAGGGGCTGTCATCCTGAGCGCTTTTCGCTCCGAAGGATCTCCCGCAAATTTCTGAGGCTCAGCAAAAGATTTTTCTAAGCAGTTCTCTACTATATAGGGAGATCCTTCGGAGCGAAGAGCACTCAGGATGACAGCCCCTCCTTAAGCACTCAAGCTGGCAGCCTTTTCATCGATATCTCTTTCAGTTTTTTCACCAACTGCACTACCGCGCTTTCATCCGCAATCACACTATCAATACAAACAAACGCGGTATGCTCTGATTTATCCGAAATCGCATTAATCATGAAAGACATTTCATTCAGCGGCATGATTAAGCCCTGTTCATCAATGACTAAGATGGGATCATTGTCAACAAAATACGATTGATGAGGCGTTTTGATAATGTCTATTTGCCAAGATTGAATAGTGGCTCGATGTGTGTGCTTAAAATCCTGGATTAAGGCTTCAACGTCAGCCAAACAAAGCGGATTAAAGCGCACGGTTTTAGGCATTTGTCGATCATGCAGGCGAGTGGCAATTTGTGCGGCAGGATGCGCATTATTGCTGTGAGCTAACAATTTGATCAGAGCAAAGACATCATAATCGCAAAGCTCTTTATAATCCGCAAAATTATCCTGCAAAAATTGCTGTTTTAAGGGTTCATGATCAGGATTGCGGCTGGCCGCTTGATTGAATTGATTCACTGCCAATAAAAACTTGCCGAGCCGAGTGGCTTTGATATCGCGATACGCGGAATAGGATTCCAAGCTTTCTGCCACACTCGCGAGTAATTGCACCAGAAAATATTCAATCGCTAATTTCTTTTGATGATGATAAATATTGCGCATCATTAAACGTCGCGCCATTAAATAATGTTCAATGACACCAATGCCCTTGTGCGAAATGCCTAATCGTTCGCCATAAGGGGTGTCGATGACTAAGAGAGAGTGCAGCATCCAGCGAAAATCAAATTCGCCATACGTCACGCCACAAAAGTGACTGTCGCGTAATAGGTAATCCAATCGATCGGCGTCCAGCTGGGAGGAGACAATGTCCGCTAACAATTGCTTTTGCGCAGATTTATGCATAATCATTTTTTCAATCTGCAAAAAAGTTTCTTCGGTCAAAGGGTGCTTAGGGTTGCGCTGATGATAGTGTTTGAAAAATTCTTCAGTGCGAAAACCGCTTAGAAAAAACGGTGTCCACGCTTCGTGGCGGATGAGTTTTTGATAGAACACGTCTTCAAATGTATGCGAAAAAGGACCATGACCAATGTCATGCAGCAAGCCTGCCACCATGACTAATTGCTTTTCTTGCTCTGGCAAGCCAATTTTGTTAGCGATCTGACTGGCGACATAGCAGCAGCCAAGACAATGATTAAAACGCGTATGAACGGCGCCGGGAAAAATGTAATCGCCCATGCCCAATTGTTTGATATGCCGTAACCGTTGAAAAAGCGGGCTGTCAATGAAGGGCTTGATCCAATTATCTTCGGTCGTCGTAAATTGCATCGTGCCATGCACAGGATCTTTAATAACATGGTATTTCAAATGAGGCGCTAAGCTTTTGGTCTTTGTTTTCATGCAGGCATCTTTTCGTTAGAGAAGGGGTGGTGCCAAAATTCTACGCGGATCAGGCATAACCATAAAGCAAAAATTGCACTGAGGCACACGATTGATTACTATGTTGCTTAGTATTGTCTAAAGGACGACGTCATGGCTAAAAAACGCGGGTTAGGTAAGTCACTAGATGCTTTATTAATCGGTTCAGGCAGCCAGGTGGATAGCGCCGTCGAGCCCAGTCGAGATAAGTACAGCATGTTACCTATCGAAAGAATTCAGCGCGGCAAATACCAGCCTCGCCGAGAAATGGATCCCGAGACATTGGAAGATTTAGCCAGCTCCATTCGTTCTCAAGGTGTCATTCAACCCATCGTCGTCCGTCACTTGCTGGGTGGACGTTATGAAATTGTAGCGGGGGAAAGACGTTGGCGCGCATCACAGCTAGCTGGCTTGAACGAAATTCCAGCCATTATTCGAGACATTCCGGATGAAGCAGCCATTGCAATTGCATTAATTGAAAACATCCAGCGGGAAAGTTTAAACCCAATTGAAGAAGCCATGGCATTACAGCGTTTATTAGAAGAATTTGCTATGACGCATCAACAAGTCGCGGATGCGGTTGGCAAGTCGCGGGCGACGGTGACGAATTTGCTGCGTTTGATCTCGTTGACAGAAGAAGTCAAAACCTTGTTAGAGCATGGAGATATCGAAATGGGGCATGCGCGTGCATTATTGACCTTGCCCGAAGTTACCCAAGTGGATGCGGCGCAAACCATCGTCGAAAAAGGTATGTCCGTCAGAGAGGCAGAAGAGCTGGTGAAACGGTTACAGATGCCCAAGTTACCCAATTTACCGAAAGCAGTTGACCCTGATATCGCGCGTTTGCAGCAGGATATTACCAATCGATTAAAGATGAATGTTGCAATCAATTGTAATTCCAAAGGCAAAGGTAAGGTTGTGATTCACTATAGTAATTTAAGAGAACTGGATGCGATTTTGGAATATTTACAATAGACACTCTAGGGAAGCTGAAATGTTTTTAAAAAGAATTTTATTCGCATCATCGCTCATCTCGTTGCTCATGGGTTCTCAGGCGATTTATGCAGACGGTTTGTATATGGGGCCGAGTGTGTTGGTTCAGCACATCAGTGCCAGTCATAGCAATTTTACTGGCTTGAGTCCGCGTCTGGGGTTTGGTTATCAAGGGTTATCGGATGACTTTTATTTAGCCGGTGAAATTTTTGCGGTTCCGACAACGATTACTTTTTCAGATAATCATGGCAGTCATTCCAGTGCAAGAGTCACCCACTCATTTGGCGCGAGCTTGTTGCCCGGTATCGTGCTGGATAATCAAATGATTGGGTTTGCTCGATTAGGGATTGTGAATACTGAATTTAGCGGTCCCAATGTCAATAAAAATGGCGGTCAATTAGGGGTGGGGGTGCAAGGCGCTATTACACCCAACTGGAGTTATCGCGCCGAATATATTTATACGTCGTATCGCTCCATTGCCGGCCTGGGTTCCGCGAAATCCAATGAAATTGGCTTGGGTGCGATTTATCAGTTTCTGGGTTGAGGTTTTTTGAGTGCTTAAGAAGGAAATTATGCATGCAAATTGTTTGCTTAGAACGCCTTCCCTGCAGGGCATACGCGTCAAGCTAAGGAAATTTTGCTTAGAATGCCTTCACCCACAGGGGGAAGGTGGCCGACAGGCCGGATGGGGGAATCAAAATAATATTTTCAACCATGGCTCTCTTGCTGCTTTTGTCATTTCTTTGCTAAGATTCCTTGCGTTTTTTTATCCCCCCCCATCCGGCCTGTCGGCCACCTTCCCCCTGCGGGGAAGGCGTTCTAAGCAAATAAATTGTGCGCATATCTTAGCTCCTCCGAGGGAGCTCACAGGCGAAGCACATTCTTAAGCACGACCGCTCGATGAAATCATTTGAAATTGCTGATTAACGCATTGCAGACCGCGCAAAAAGTCATTATACTCGCCCGAATTCTCCGAAACGGCTGTCCCACGAGGCTTTGAAGTGGCAGGAACTGGATTACAAATTAAAAAAGAATTATATCGGATTATATATTTGCAGCTAGGTTTGATCGCAGGGCTAGCCGTAATTTTATTGTTAGCGCAAGGCTTCAAAAGTGCAATTTCCGTTGGATTGGGCGGACTAGCCTATTGGCTACCAACTCTTTTTTTTGTCCTGCGGGTTTTTGGCAAAACACGGATCAGAGCCGCTAAAGAGTTTGTCCTCGCTTTTTTTGCAGGCGAAGCGTTTAAATTATTATTGAGTGCTGTACTTTTTGTACTGATTGCCAAGTATTTGCCGGTCACCTTTTCGTCGGTGTTAATCGGATATGTCGGCGCAATCGTCGCATTTTGGGTTGCAGCAATTGTTTATCTTTCTCGGCAAGCAGGGGTGAGTAGCCAATGAGTGAAGTGGAAACATTAACTTCAGGCGATTATATTCAACATCACTTAGACCATTTGGTGTTTGATGTACCGACGTGGAAATTGGGCGCATCCAGTTTCTGGTCAGTCAATTTAGATACTTTGTGTGTCTCCATTGTGCTTGGTTTGATATTAGCAGGTGTTTTGCGTTGGATTGCTGTGCGAATGCAGACAGGCGTACCTGGCAAACTGCAAAATTTTTGCGAAATCGTCTTTGAGTTTGTTCAGCAAACGGTTCATGAATCGTATCACGGTAAAAGCCAATTACTGGGTCCGCTCGCATTAACTGTGTTTTTGTGGATTTTTGCTATGAACATGATGGATCTGTTGCCGGTTGATTTGATCCCGCGCGTTTTAAATCTGTTTGGCGTGAAGCATTTTAAAGTGGTTCCTACCGCGGATCCCAATGCGACGTTTGCAATGTCGATTTGCATTTTTGTACTCATTGTTTTTTACAATGTTGTTGTCAAAGGGTTTTCTTTGGGCAAAGAAATTTTGACGAAGCCCTTTGGACCGTATCTCTTTTTCTTGAATGTACCGTTTCGCATACTTGAAGAAATAACAAAACCCTTTACACTGGCGCTGCGGTTATTCGGCAACATGTTCGCCGGCGAATTGATTTTTATTTTGATTGCACTGATGCCGCCGTGGGCACAGTGGTTGCCAGGTGGAATTTGGGCGATTTTTCACATTCTTATTATCACAATCCAAGCATTTATTTTTATGATGTTGACGATTGTGTATATAAGCATGGCACACGATTCACATTAAAAAAGGTTATTAAAATTTAGGAGATCTCATGGATATTGCAAGTGTTATTGGTCAAGTACAAGGCTTTACCGCCGTATCAGTCGGGTTGTTGCTAGGCTTATCGTCACTCGGTACCGCAATCGGTTTCGGTATCTTAGGCGGAAAGTTTTTAGAAGGTGTCGCGCGTCAGCCTGAATTGTCACCCATGTTGATGGTGCGTATGTTTATTGTGGCAGGTCTCGTCGACGCGTTCGCCGTGATTTCAATTGCAATGGGCTTATATCTTTTGTTTGCTTCAAAAAACCCATTTGTCACTGCCGTATTAAATGCAGCTCAACAAACAGCGACTCAATAAGACAGAGGATAGAGAATGGAGATTAATGCAACTTTAATCGGCCAGTTAATCACGTTTGTGCTCTTGGTATGGTTCACGAAGCGTTTTGTGTGGCCGCCCATTACGAAAGCGATGCTGGACCGCGAGAAAAAAATCGCTGCCGGATTGGAAGCAGCAGAGCGCGGTAACCGCGAACTTGAAATGGCTGAGCATAAAGCATTAACCATTCTTCGCGATGCGAAACAGGAAGCCACGCAGATTGTTGATCAAGCGCATCACCGTGGCAGCGTCATTGTCGATGAGGCAAAAGATGCTGCGCGACTGGAGAGCAAGCGGATTGTTGATCGCGCACAAGATGAAATTGCTCGCGAAATCACGCGCACCAAAGATGAGTTACGCAAACAATTGGCTACCTTAGCAGTTGCTGCCGCTGAAAAAATGATTCAGCGTAATTTAGATGCATCAGCCCACACCGCTTTATTAAATGAATTTGCTGCGGAAATATAATGACTGGGAATATAACGACACAAGCAAGACCTTACGCTGTCGCAGCATTTGAATATGCTGCTGCGCATCAGGGTATTCCTGCGTGGGAAAATATGCTGCAAGCGGCGGCTGTTGTCACGAAGAGCAAAGAGGTCACGCGTTTTTTAACAAATCCAGCGTTCACGACGGCGCAGCATGCAGAATTATATTGTTCTGTTTTAGCAGCCGTCTTAGATCCTGAAAAAACAAATTTTATCAAATTGCTGGCAGAGAATTATCGCTTATCCGCATTGCCGGAGATTGCGTCTTTATTCAAAGACTATCGCGCAGACTCAGAAAAAACGGTGGATGTAGAAGTGATCTCTGCGGTGGCATTAGATGAACGATATCAACAAAATTTAGTGCAAGCGCTGACAAAGCGATTGCAACGTAAAGTGAAGTTAGCGTGTCGAATTGACACGGCTATTTTGGGCGGCGCGATTATTCGCGCGGGTGATAATGTGATTGATGGTTCAGTCCGCGGCAAGTTAAACCGCTTGGTTGAATTTATTTCTGGAATTTCTTGAAGGTACCGGTCTATGCAGCATACGCAATTAAGTCCATCTGAAATCAGTGAACTGATTAAACAGCGAATCCAAAAATTTGATATCAGTGCTGAAATTCGCACAGAAGGTACCATTGTCAGTCTCAAAGACGGCATTGTGCGAATTCACGGTCTCGCTGATGTCATGCAGGGTGAAATGATCCAATTTGATGAAAACACCTATGGTTTGGCATTAAACCTAGAGCGCGACTATGTCGGCGCAGTGGTGTTGGGTCGAGCCGACCATTTAGCCGAAGGACAAGTTGCCCGCTGCACCGGCAGAATTTTAGAAGTGCCGGTCGGTGAAGCGCTATTAGGCCGCGTCGTGGATGCATTAGGTAATCCGATCGACGGCAAAGGGCCGATTGCAACAACGCAAACAGCCCCTGTCGAAAAAGTCGCGCCGGGTGTGTTGCATCGTCAACCGGTTTCTCAGCCAATGCAAACCGGGATCAAAGCAATTGATGCCATGGTGCCAGTGGGTCGAGGTCAGCGTGAATTAATCATCGGTGATCGTCAAACTGGTAAAACCGCAGTGGCCATTGATGCGATCATTAATCAACGTGGCACAGGCGTAAAATGTATTTATGTGGCAATTGGCCAGAAAGCATCTTCAGTTGCCTCTGTCGTGCGTAAATTAGAAGAACACGGTGCAATGGCTCATACAATTGTTGTTGCCGCATCGGCAGCCGAAGCGGCTGCATTACAATTCATCGCGCCTTATGCAGGTTGCACGATGGGCGAATATTTCCGCGACAAAGGTGAAGATGCATTGATTGTGTATGATGACTTAACCAAGCAAGCGTGGGCATACCGTCAAATTTCGCTTTTATTACGCCGTCCACCCGGTCGTGAAGCATATCCAGGCGATATCTTTTACTTGCATTCACGCTTGTTAGAACGAGCCTCTCGCGTAAATGAATTGTACGTTGAAAAATTAACCGACGGCAAAGTGAAAAATAAGACGGGTTCATTAACCGCGTTACCTATCATTGAAACACAAGCAGGTGACGTATCTGCATTCGTTTCTACCAATGTGATTTCGATTACCGATGGGCAAATCTTTTTAGAAACCGATTTATTTAATTCAGGTATTCGTCCCGCAATCAACGCTGGCTTGTCGGTGTCGCGTGTCGGTGGGGCAGCACAAACCAAAATCATTAAAAAATTGGCAGGCGGTGTACGGTTAGCGCTCGCGCAATATCGTGAATTAGCTGCGTTTTCACAATTTTTATCGGATTTGGATGAGTCAACCCGAAAACAATTAGAGCGCGGTCAACGCATCACAGAAATCATGAAGCAAAAGCAATACCAACCGTTGCCCGTTGCAGAAATGGCGATCATTTTGTTTGCGGCCGATCAAGGCTTCTTAGACGATGTGCCTTTAGATAAGTTAGCGGAATTTGAACATGACTTATTAAGCTACTTCAAGCAAACACAGGGGCCATTGGTTGAAAAACTCAATAGCACGGGCGATTACAATGACGAAATTGCGAAAACACTGCGTGGCGTCGTTGAAACGTTTAAAAAATCACACATTTGGTAATCATAGGATAGCGGCGCATGGCAGTAGCAAAAGAGATTCGCACCAAAATTCGCAGCATTAAGAATACGCAAAAAATTACGCGTGCGATGGAAATGGTGGCGGGCAGCAAAATGCGGAAAGCGCAAGAGCGCATGCAGCATGCTAAACCCTATGCGAAAAAGATTTTGCAAGTGATCGGGCATTTAGCCAAAGCGCATCCGGAATATCAGCATCCTTTTTTACAAACACGTGAGATTAAAAAAGTGGGATATATTGTTGTTTCTACCGATCGCGGTTTGTGCGGTGGTTTAAACACCAATTTATTACGCAAAGTGATTTACGATATCAAAGAATGGAAAAGTAAATCAGTCGATATCAGGTTATGTTTAATTGGCACCAAAGCGGAATCATTCTTTAAACGGTTAGGCGGCGAAGTGTTAGCGCAAACCGATCATTTAGGGGATGCGCCATCTGTCATGGATTTAGTTGGCAGCGTCAAAGTCATGTTAGACGCTTATTTAGCCGGTGAAATCGATGCATTGTATTTATGCTCAAACGAGTTCGTCAATACGATGAAGCAAGATCCTCAGTTACAACCGATTTTGCCGGTTGTGCCGTCGACAGATACTCAGTTAAAACATTATTGGGATTATATTTATGAACCTGATAATGCGAAAGAAATTGTCAGTAAATTATTAACCCGCTACATAGAATCACAAGTCTATCGCGGCGTCATTGAAAACATTGCTTGTGAACAAGCCGCTCGAATGGTTGCAATGAAAAGTGCAACAGAGAATGCTGCGGATTTAATTAGTGAATTAGAAACGATGTATCACAAAGCGCGCCAAGCGGCGATTACCCGCGAGTTAACAGAAATTGTTGCCGGTGCTGCGGTCGTATAAAACCTAAAATTTAGAGGTAAATGAAATGAGTGTTGGTCATGTCGCAGAAATTATTGGTGCAGTTGTCGACGTTGAGTTTCCACGTGACGCTGTGCCCAAAATATATGATGCTCTCAGGATACAAGAGAATGACGTTGTACTTGAAGTACAACAACAACTTGGCGATGGCGTCGTTCGCACGATTGCAATGGGTGTAACCGATGGTTTACGCCGTGGGTTAGCGGTTGACAACACCGGTGCACCGATCACAGTGCCAGTTGGCAAGCCAACACTGGGACGCATTATGGATGTATTGGGACGTCCAATTGATGAAGCAGGTCCAATCAACACAGAATCTTTTTTACCGATTCATCGCGAACCACCTGCTTTTGCTGATCAAGCGGCTTCTGACGAGTTACTTGAAACCGGGATCAAAGTCATCGACTTGGTTTGCCCTTTTGCGAAAGGCGGTAAAGTGGGTTTGTTTGGCGGCGCAGGCGTCGGCAAAACCGTTAACATGATGGAATTAATTCGTAACATCGCAATCGAGCACAGTGGTTATTCCGTTTTCGCCGGTGTCGGCGAAAGAACGCGCGAAGGAAACGATTTCTACCTCGAAATGAAAGAATCCAAAGTCTTGGACAAAGTATCATTAGTCTATGGTCAAATGAATGAACCACCGGGTAATCGTTTACGGGTGGCATTAACAGGATTAACCATTGCGGAAAGTTTCCGTGATGAAGGCCGTGACGTCTTGTTATTTATCGATAACATTTATCGTTATACCTTGGCGGGTGTGGAAGTGTCTGCATTATTAGGCCGTATTCCTTCAGCGGTTGGTTATCAACCGACCTTGGCGGAAGAAATGGGAACCTTGCAAGAGCGAATCACATCGACAAAAACAGGTTCGATCACATCGGTGCAAGCTGTCTACGTACCCGCAGACGATTTAACCGATCCATCGCCTGCAACAACGTTCGCTCACTTAGATGCAACCGTTGTGTTGTCGCGTCAAATCGCGGAATTAGGTATTTACCCGGCGATTGATCCATTGGATTCAACCAGTCGTCAATTAGATCCGTTGGTTGTCGGTGATGAACATTACAATGTAGCGCGCGCCGTGCAAAAAACATTACAACGTTACAAAGAATTAAAAGATATTATTGCGATTCTTGGCATGGATGAATTATCAGAAGACGATCGATTGACCGTGACCCGCGCCCGTAAAATTCAGCGCTTTTTGTCACAACCTTTCTTTGTTGCAGAAATCTTTACGGGTACGCCAGGTCGTTATGTACCGATTAAAGAAACCATTCGCGGCTTTAAGGGAATTGTGTCCGGTGAATATGATCACTTGCCCGAACAAGCTTTCTACATGGTCGGCACCATTGACGAAGCGGTCGAGAAAGCAAAAACACTGTAACGTAAGGTTTAAAAAAAATGACAACAGCCGTGACACTCCGATTAGATATTGCAAGCGCAGAAGCAGAAATTTTTTCTGGCCAAGCGTCCATGGTGTTCGTCACCGGCGAGCTGGGTGAAATTGGTATTTCACCCGGTCACGCACCGTTAGTGACATCCTTAAAGCCAGGTAATGTCCGGGTGTTGCTGCCGAATGAGAAAGAAGAAGTATTTTATGTGTCAAGCGGGATGCTGGAAATTCAACCGTATGTCGTGACAGTGTTAGCAGATACAGCGATACGCGCGCACGATCTAGATGAAGCCGCTGCGGTGCAAGCAAAAGAACGCGCAGAGAAAATGCTCGCCGAAAAACACGCAGAAGTGGATATTGCCAAAGCAACCGCTGAATTATCACAAGCCATTGCAATGATTCGTGCGATCCGACAGTTGAAAAAGCATAAGTAAAATCGCTGTCGTTTACTTAAAAGAGAAATCGGGAAGATTTATATATAATTTTTTATACAAATCCCCCTCAATCCCCCTTTTCCAAAGGGGGAAGCTTTCGAAGCAGCCTGTGTTTCAACAGCAAGATTCAAGCTGCTGCTTAGTAGGCTTCCCCCTTTGGAAAAGGGGGATTGAGGGGGATTTGTATAAAAACAATCTTCATCACCGAATGAAGCACAAAGCAAACCATATAAAAAGACAGGAGTGACGACATGGAAGCACTGAAGGAAAACCCCATGAAAAAAAACAGCCTCAACAAATCTAAATTGCGTCACACTGCACTCGACGGATTATTTCGCTACGCTGATTTATTAAATTTCGGCGACGTCCACGTCAAATTCGATCACGAAACAGGCTTAAAAGCTATCATTGCCATTCACAATTTAAAACGCGGCCCGGCGATCGGCGGTGCACGCTTAATTCACTACGCATCAGCAGATGCAGCATTAGAAGATGCCTTGCGGTTAGGTTACATGATGAGTTTCAAAGCCGCGATCAGTAATTTAAAACACGGTGGAGCAAAAGCCGTGTTAATCAAACCCAGAGTGATTAAAGATCGAAAAGCATATTTGACAAAATTTGCGGAATTCGTTCATGAGCTCGGCGGTCGTTATATCACGGCAGTCGACAGCGGAACCAGCCAAGAAGACATGGACATTATTCAACAGCACACGCCTTATGTGTGTTGCACAACCGCATCAGGGGTAGGCGGTGATCCTTCTCCGCAAACAGCGTATGGTGTATTACGCGGCATTGAAGCAGCGGTCAAATTTAAGCATGGCCGAGATGACGTCAAAGATATGCATGTCACGATCCAAGGTGTGGGTCACGTGGGATATTATTTAGCGAAAGATTTACATGAACGTGGTGCACGGATGACCGTGTGCGATATCAATCAAAAAAATGTTCAGCGGTGTGTTGATGAATTCGGTGCAAAAGTGGTTTCACCCGAGGCGATCTATGATGTTGAAGCGGATATTTTCGCGCCGTGCGCACTGGGCGCTGTTTTAAACTTGCATACCATCAAACGATTACACACGCCAATTGTTGCCGGTTCTGCAAATAATCAATTAGCGCATCAACACCATGGTGCGCTGTTAGGCGAACGAGGCATTTTATATGCCCCTGATTTTGTGATTAACGCAGGCGGTTTAATTTATGTTGCTGCGGCGTATGATCATGCCAACCTGGAGAAAGCGCGAGAGCAAGTCGGTGACATCTATCACACCGTGCTGGATATTTTTGTGCGCGCGGAAAAAGAAAAATTAGCGCCGAATGAAGTCGCGGAAAATATTGCGTTAGAGCGATTACGCTAAAATCCGAGTTTAAGTACACTCTGAGCCGCGACCGTCAGGGAGCGATCACCGGCAATGCTATTTTCGCCTATCTCAATTCAATATGCGCGACACTCCCTGACGGTCGTGGCTCAGATTGAAAACCGCTTATATGCAAAAACGTGCTGAGAAATGTTTTGATCTGAGCCGCGACCGTCAGGGAGCGATCACCGGCAATTGTATTTTCATCCATCTCAATTCAGGATGCGTGACACTCCCTGACGGTCGTGGCTCTGTTTGAGAGCTGCTCATTAACGCTCTTTGAAAACAAAAATGTTTTGGTGAACACTTAAGCGAGTGCATTGAGGTAAGATCAGAGCCGCGACCGTCAGGGAGCGATCACCGGCTATTCTATTTTCGCCTATCGCAATTTAGAATGCGTGACACTCCCTGACGGTCGTGGCTCAGATTCGCATTACGAGGCGCGATTGCTATAGGCTGACGTTTCTTCTGCCATGTTCTTCAGCGACAACATCATGATTAGGTGCCTCTAAAAATCCTCGGATAATATCAGTTGAATAATTGCGATCATTTTCTTTACTGTGCGGCATATTTAAAAACGCGAGTACAATATCGGAGGGGCGGGAAGCTGGATAGCCCTCACCAAGAGGATACGCATAATCCTTGAAAAACGTTGAATGTAATTGTTGAAAAAAACCAGATGTAATGGTTTCATACGTTCCCAAATAATCAATCACAATATCGATTAAAGAAGTTGTAAAGTCGTTAATTTCGTGAAAAAAATCACGAATGATTCTTTTCTTTGTTTCCTGCTGTTCAATCCAGTATTGACCAACACTATTTTCCAGCGCATTTTTACAATCCGCAACTCTTTGTGCATTCGTGAAAAATGTCCAGCGTCGAGCGATTGGACGATTTATCTGAACAGCTACTTCGCGCATTTGTCGTACTGCTTTTGTATTATCAGAACTGATAGAGCAGTTTTTGCAGATATCGCGGATAAGCTCAGCAATTCGGCGAAGGTAACATAGAGCGCCTGCTCCGAACCCACCACCCACCAGATATAATATCCCCAATTGTCCTTGGGTCTTGCAATAGTTTTCATACGTAGTAAGAGAACATGCAGTCTGATTAAGCCATAAAGCCGGACCAGGCTGATTTAGGGATTTACAGAATCTTTCATTTATATCATTTATTCCTGGGCATTCCAGTATTTCTTCATCTCTATTAGGCATAATATTGATGAGTGCTATATAAAAAAAAGCAATCGATGCTAGCATCGAAATAAAGCTAACGGCATAGCAAACGTCCCAGCGGGAATTAAAAGTACAGCAAGTCCGGAAAAAATTCCAAAAATGACGATCAGTTTTTATTTCATTTGCAATTCTAATGGCTTCTTCAATATCCGCCGGTGTTATCGTATCAACATCCGTTGATTTCACGCCTGTTAAATCCATAATCTCATCAAATTTTTCTCGCGATATTGTTTTAGTTTCCGAATGATCAGAAGAATCGATATTCCCGTGTAAAAGAGCAAACGCTTGGCTTGTCGAGCTGACTACTGCATGCTCTAACGTTATTTCATCACTCTCAATGGGAGCGATATCAATCCTCACCTCTGGCGGGATGCAAGCAGCTAAAGGAATTGCTTCAATCTCTATCGAATCAGTCGAGTCGCTACCGGAAGGGATTAATTTTTCATTTCTCAAATTCATAACAAGCCTGCAACGTTTAGGGTGTAATAGTAGCCGGTGACACGCCCGCTTTTTTGATCTCAGCAATTCTCAGCAATTCTCAGCAATAATGCATTCTTAAATTTAGCTTCCACACCATTTTGCTGATGTTCATCAGAAAAAAGAGCATGCTGAGATACATCCATGCACAAGCGAAGATAAGAGCGAGGATCTAGTGTATCTGCTTCCCGTAAGATGCTGAGCGCTTTTTCTTGCAACATCCCGATGATGGATATTTTAAGACTGGAATAATTTGTCGCTGAGGCAAAAAAACCGTCAAAAAGCGACGTGCTTGTCGCGCTAAAAAGTTTTTCATATTGTTTTCTAGTTAGTAAGTCAGTAAATAAATTTAAACAATCGGGAATAGTTTTTTGCCGTGAAATTTCTGCTGTTATGGCGGCGAGAACTTTCTTCTTATGATCCGAGTTATATACTTCCGCCTCACCTGCTCTCATCGATAGAGCATCTCTCCATTTAACTGCCACACCATTCTGGTGATGAAGAGTAGAAAAAAGCGGATGCTGAAAGAGTTGTGTTGCCAAGGCAAAATCATCATTAGGTTCACGTTTAGTTTCTTGTAGTATATGGATCGCTCTCTCTTGCAGCATTTCGATGGCAGATATTTTAAGAGAGGGGTATCTTGACCCTGAACCAAATAAGCCATTAGAAGCCAACGCTGGATTTCCGTTAAAAAGCTTTTCATATTGTTTTCTTACTGGCAACTCAGTATATAAAGCTAAACACTGTTCAATCGTTGTTTTAGACTCTATTTCTCTTTTCAAGTTGCTCCGAACTTGCTTTTTAAGCGCTGAGCTAGACATTCCTGTTGTGGTTAATGCGGCATCTGCTAATTGTTTTTTTGCTAAAGCGATTTCAGTTTGAGTAAAAGGTTTATTTGAAGCATGTCCAAGCTCATTGCAATAAAATGGAATCTTGCTATGACCCGATAAATAGTTAAGTGCTTTCATGGCAGGGTTTATTTGATAAGGAACATTCTCAAGGATGCCACAAAGAACATTTTGGTTTCCAGTTAATGCTGCTGCGAGTGTAGAGGTCAGTTGTATATCGTTAACAAAACGATTCATTGGGGTTTTATCAGCGCAACTGCGATAACAACCTGCTGAATTAGTTAGGCAGCAACAGACCCAGCATGTAATCCAATTAGTAGGGCAACAGTTGAAGTTAGTACTGTCATTACATGCATCTCCTCCTCTGAGGGTAACATCGGCAACCAGCTTAGAATTCATTTTAAAAGAGCCAATATCTTCCGCCAAAAGATTTGCGATAGGATCCACTCTTCCATCAGCCAAATGCGCCAACAATAATTGATGGCCTCCATGCGGTTTAAATTGGGTGTAAAAGTAAATTAAATTGAGCGCTTGCGATCTTTCTCCTCATTAATTAAGTCTAGATAAAATACGAGTGATTCAATAAGTTAACGGAAAATACGAAGAATGCCTTTTTGTAACTTTAGGTTAAGAAGCGTTCAAATGATGGCCATTCTATTGACTATTTATTAAGGAATCCTTAAATACAAATGCATTTTTCGGCATCCGCTGTAAAGGACGTTGTTGCATAATTCCCACTTCCGTCATTGCGAGGAGCGTTTTTTGCGACGAAGCAATCCAGTTTTTGATTCTTAAGTCTAAAACTGGATTGCTTCGTCGCAAAAAACGCTCCTCGCAATGACGGTGCGTGAATTACGCAACAACGCCTCTGTAAAGCAGACTGGCATCCAACGTTTTGGCTTTGTGCGGTATGAGCCGATAAGTATAAGTTATTGGATTTTTAGGCTTTTTTTAATTTACGAGATTTCATCATGAGGGATATGTCATACAATGACTATTAGTTTAATATTTAACCGAATCAACACAAAATGATTTATTAAAGTCAGTACCCAACCCCTGTTTGAACGCCATTTTTTGACCAGATGCTATAATTAGTATTATATAATTAGCATTGGAGATTCTTTATTATGGCCTCCTCCTCTAGAAGTAGAAGTGATGCAAAAAATGATGATGTTAACCAAGAAAACAAAGAATCCAAGCAATCGATAACAAACGAACAAGTCGCGCAACTTTTCCAACATTTGGACACAATAAAAAAATTATTACCCGATGAGAAATATAAAAAAACAGCTTCAATTTTAGATAATTACACGCCTGAGTTAATTACAAAAACATTTCCGAATTTTAATAATGAGAATACGATTTTATTATTAAAAACAGCATTGACTGACATTCTTTATTCTACAATCGAGACAGCGCAAGACGAAAAAAATAAACCATCAAAAGTATCGCATCAGCCCTCTGCCTCAGTCGATTTAACCCATACAAAAAAACCATCCAAGTTTGCTGCGTTGGCGGCTAAATTTAGCAGAAGTAAAACACCCTCGCCAACGCCAACCACAACTGAAAGAAAAGTCGAAAAGAAAATAGAAGTTTCTGAGGATGAGTCATTGCAAGCACTTGCAAAAGAAAAACCGATAAAATTGTTACAACAACATGTTAAAGATGTGCAGCAAGAATTGATATCAATTACGTTTGCCTATGAAGATGCATCCAGTAAGCTGAGAGAGCTTACCAGTAAGATGCGGGAGGTTGATGTTGATAGCGATATCAGAGTCACCGACATGAAAGAAGATAAAATCACTGAAGCAGAAAAAGAAGCGAAAGTGAGAGAACAATATGCAAAACATAAAACTATTCCATTAGCATCTCGATTAAATGCAGAGAATCTTAAACAGAGAATCGAGGATCAGACGCAACATATTCGGGTGTTGACTGAGAAAAAAGTTAGAAAGCAATTACAGCTCAATAGATTAGTCCAAGATTTAGCAAATAAATTAAATATATTAGAGCCTCGTGAATTATCGAAAACAACTATTTTTCTTCGATTGTTGCTGAACGAGCTATGTTCCATGAATGATCTTTTGAGAAATGTGGTGGTGCCTGTCAAGTTTGCTGATTCCAATCCATTGCCAGGCTTTGGTGTGCCGGACGAAAAACTCTCGCAAAATTATTTGTTAAATATCCAAATAGAATTGAGCAAAGTCAGTAAAGCACTAGAAAGAACTAATATTTTTCAGTTTGCTTTGACGGATATTCAGAAGCAATGCGACAGTTTAATGAGTAAAGCAAAGGCTAGTACGTGCAGTTATAAAGAAGCACTTTTAGAAATATTATTTTTAATGGATGTTACAGTGATGCAGTTGGCTGCTAATTATAAACCATCGCCTACGTCAACACCTGCCGGATCCTCTTTTCTTAGCCGCATGACAGCAGGCGGATCCTCTGCGTCTTCTCCTTCTGCAGCCAAAGTGGGAATTCAACAGGCAAATGATGCGGGTCTGATTGTTATGCTAGAACTATCTGATATACGAAAGAATATTCTTGGATCATTGGCAGAAGGAAGTGAATATGATCCATCCATTGCAATTATGAGTCGTGGAAGATCGAGGTAAGATCTGAGCCGCGACCGTCAGGGAGCGATCACCGGCTATTCTATTTTCGCCTATCTCAATTTCAGAATGCGTGACACTCCCTGACGGTCGTGGCTCTGTTTGAGAGCCGCTCATTAACGTTCTTTGAAAACGAGGATGTTTTGGTGAACACTTAAGCGAGTGCATTGAGGCAAGGTCAGAGCCGCGACCGTCAGGGAGCGATCACCGGCTATTCTATTTTCGCCTATCTCAATTTCAGAATGCGTGACACTCCCTGACGGTCGTGGCTCTGTTTGAGAGTTGCTCATTAACGTTCTTTGAAAACAAAAATGTTTTGGTGAACACTTAAACGAGTGCATTAAGGCAAGATCTGAGCCGCGACCGTCAGGGAGCGATCACCGGCTATTCTGTTTTCGCCTATCTCAATTTAAGATGCGTGACACTCCCTGACGGTCGTGGCTCTGTTTGAGAGCCGCTCATTAACGTTCTTTGAAAACGAGGATGTTTTGGTCAGCATCATCCAACCACAGAAAACATCGCATCCACTTTCTGAAATCCTCGCGGCAACTTATGCCCACGTCGTCCGCGCTCACCTGTGTAATGCTGCCAATCACCCGGTTTTAATTTCAATTGTTTACTGCCCGATTGAATGACTAACAGTTGGTTAGGTGCGAAGACCGTCATCGCAGCAACAAATTCTTCACGTGTTATCACGCGACTACCCGGGATGCTCAACATTTTATTGCCTTTCCCTTTTGCTAATTCAGGCAACTCTTTAAGCGGGAAAATTAACATATGACCTGTATTCGTTACCGTTGCAACCATATCCGTTTCACGCTGCGTAATTAAGCGAGGATGCAATGGCTTGGAACCTTTCGGTAAACTCAACAAGGTTTTGCCATTTTTATTTTTGGCATACATTTCTTCTAGCTTCACAATAAAACCATAACCTGCGTCCGATGCCACCACAAAATATTGATCGCTTTCACCAAATAATGCCGCAACAAATTGCGCATTGGGCGGCGGATTCAAGCGCCCTGTTAGGGGTTCACCTTGACCGCGTGCAGAAGGAAGCGTGTGAGCGGGTAAAGAATAAGAGCGGCCAGTCGAATCTAAAAAGACGGCCGGTTGATTGCTGCGCCCTAATGCCGACGATAAAAAGCCATCACCTGCTTTGTAACTCAAACTTTGTGGATCGACTTCATGCCCTTTACCTGCGCGCACCCAACCCATGCTGGATAACACAACGGTCATCGGCTCAGTCGGTAACATTTCTGTTTCACGAATCGCTTGCGCTTCTTTGCGTATCACCAGCGGCGATTTGCGTGGATCACCAAATTTTTCGGCATCCGCCAATAATTCTTTGCGAATTAATTTTTTCAATTTCGCAGGGGAACTTAAGATTTGCTCGATTTCTTCTTGCTCAGCGGCTAATTCTTTTTGTTCTTTTTTGATTTGCATTTCTTCTAAGCGAGCCAGGTGACGCAGTTTAATTTCTAAGATCGCTTCTGCTTGTATATCACTTAATTTAAAACGTTTGATCAATTTGGCTTTAGGCTCATCTTCTTTACGGATAATTTCAATGATCTCGTCTAAATTCAAATAAGCAATTAACAATCCGGCTAAAATATGCAAACGATGGGTCACTTGATCTAAGCGAAATTGCAAACGGCGCTTGACGGTGGCGAGTCGATACTCTAACCATTCTTTTAAAATCACTAACAAATTTTTCACTTCAGGCCGACCATTTAAACCAATCATGTTTAAATTGATGCGGTAACTGCGTTCCAGATCGGTGGTGGCAAAGAGATGTGCCATTAGCATTTCAATATCCACGCGATTAGAGCGAGGAATAATAACTAAGCGCGTTGGATTTTCATGATCGGATTCATCGCGCAAGTCGGAAACAAACGGTAATTTTTTATTTTGCATTTGTTCAGCAATTTGTTCCAATATTTTTGCGCCTGAGACTTGATGCGGTAATGCTGTAATAATTATTTCTTCGTTCTCAACCATGTAAACTGCGCGCATTCTCAAAGAGCCATTCCCTGTGCGATACATCTCAAGTAATTCTTGTCGCGGTGTAATAATTTCAGCTTCGGTTGGATAATCCGGTGAGGGAATGATGTCGCATATTTCTTCTAAGGTGGTTTGCGGATGATCTAAGATAAGAATTAACCCTTGCACCAATTCGCGCAAATTATGTGGCGGAATGTCAGTTGCCATGCCGACAGCAATACCGGTTGTGCCATTCAATAACACATTGGGTAAACGTGCTGGCAATAATCCCGGTTCATCCAACGTGCCATCAAAGTTAGGCACCCATTCAACGGTGCCTTGACCGAGCTCAGCTAATAACACATCCGCATAAGCGGATAAGCGTGATTCGGTGTAACGCATCGCAGCAAATGATTTCGGGTCATCGGGTGATCCCCAGTTGCCTTGACCTTCTACGAGGGGATAACGGTATGAAAAAGGTTGTGCCATTAACACCATCGCTTCATAACACGCCATGTCACCATGCGGATGAAATTTGCCGAGGACATCGCCGACGGTGCGCGCAGATTTTTTAAATTTCGCCGTGGATTTTAAACCGAGTTCGGACATGGCGTAAATGATGCGGCGCTGCACGGGTTTTAAACCATCGCTGACATGCGGTAATGCACGGTCTAAAATCACGTACATGGAATAATCCAAATACGCTTTTTCCGTAAATTCTTTTAAAGGTACTTGTTCAGTTGCTAAGTTGTTCATCATCGCCTCTGTTTTAATTTATTTTACGTCTCTGCCAAATTCCCTTTCTTCTCTAACCATGCTTTTCGATCCTGCGCACGTTTTTTCCCTAAGAGCATGTCGAGCATTTTGTCAGTGTTGTCATTGGGTGCAATCGTCAATTGCACTAAGCGACGTGTGTCAGGATCCATCGTCGTTTCGCGCAACTGGATGGGATTCATTTCACCTAATCCTTTAAAGCGAATCACATTGATTTTGCCTTTTTTATTTTCGGCCGCAATGCGATCTAAAATGCCTTGTTTCTCTGCTTCATCCAAGGCGTAATACACTTCTTTACCATGATCAACGCGAAATAAAGGCGGCATGGCAACAAAGACATGACCGGCTGCTACCAATGGGCGAAAATGTTTAACAAAGAGAGCGCATAACAACGTTGCAATGTGCGAACCATCTGAATCCGCATCCGCTAAAATGCAAATTTTGCCGTAACGCAAATTGGCGAGTTCGTGATGGCCTGGTTCCATGCCAATGGCGACGGAAATATCATGGACTTCTTGTGATGCAAGCACTTGCGAGGAATCCACTTCCCAGGTATTTAAAATTTTGCCGCGCAGTGGCATGATGGCTTGAAATTCGCGACTGCGCGCTTGTTTCGCGGATCCACCTGCTGAATCGCCTTCCACTAAAAATAACTCGGTACGCTTCACATCTTGTAAAGAACAATCCACTAATTTGCCAGGCAAAGCAGGTCCTGCTGTGACTTTCTTGCGAACAACGGTTTGTGCGGCTTTCATGCGTTTTTGTGCATTGGCAATCGCAAAATTGGCTAACGCTTCGCCGAACGCAACATTTTGATTTAGCCATAAACTGAAAGCATCTTTCACCACACCGGAAACAAAGCTTGCGCATTCGCGCGAAGATAACCGTTCTTTGGTTTGACCCGAAAATTGCGGCTCTTGTAATTTGACTGAAATAATATGCGCACAACGATCCCACAAATCTTCCGCCGCTAATTTAATTCCGCGTGGCAACAAGTTGCGGAATTCACAGAATTCTCTGAGCGCTTCCAGCAAGCCCAAGCGAAAACCATTCACATGGGTGCCGCCTTGTGCTGTCGGAATTAAATTGACATAACTTTCGGAGACCACGTCACCGTCTTCCGGTAACCAAACAGCGGCCCAGTCAACGGCTTCTTTATTTCCCTTGAAAGATCCGATGAAAGGTTCTTCTGGCATGCGTTCTGCTTTGCCGATGGCTTCAAGCAAATAATTCGGCAACCCATCTTCGTAAAACCATTCTTCTGTTTTGCCAGTGTGCTCATCATGAAATGAAACATGCAAGCCAGGACATAAAACGGCTTTCGCGCGCAAAGTATGTTTCAACTTGTTAACAGCAAATCGAGCCGAATCAAAATATTTTTCATCCGGTAAAAAGCGAATGCTCGTGCCGGTTTCACGTTTATTCGCGGTGCCGACGATTTTCAAATCAGCCGCTTTTTCCCCATTTTTAAAGGTAATTTGATACACATTACCATTCCGTTTAATTTTAACATCCAATAATTTGGACAGCGCATTGACGACGGAAATTCCCACGCCGTGTAAGCCGCCCGAGAAACGATATTGTTTATTCGAAAATTTTGCACCACTGTGTAATTTCGTTAAAATTAATTCGACACCGGTTAATCCTTCTTCCGGATGCATGTCCACCGGCATGCCGCGACCATTGTCAGACACTTCCAGTGAGCCATCTTTGTAGAGCGTCACAGCGACTGCATTGGCATGACCTTCCATCGCTTCATCTACACTGTTGTCGATCGCTTCATGTGCTAAGTGATTCGGGTTCGTGGTATCGGTATACATGCCTGGACGACGGCGAACCGGTTCCAGTCCGCTTAATACTTCGATCGATTCTGCTGTGTATTGATTGGGTGTCATAAATGTTCCAGTTATTTTTTTGCTTCAATGAGAGCTTCTAATTCGTTAATCTTTTTTTCGAGCAGTTCGAGTCGTTGACGACTACGTTGTAACACTTTGCTTTGCGCATCAAATTCTTCGCGGGTAACCAGATCCAGTTTGTTGAAGGCGGATTTTAAAATGACGTGAAAATTTTTCTCAACGTTATTCTTAAATGTGTGCACCCCTTGCGGCAACGCATCACACAATTTTTTAGCCACCTCATTCAGAAATTGGGTGTTAAACAAATCTGGTTTTTTATCCATGAGACATCCTTGTTAGTCAGAAACGAATTCAGTGCGTAAAAATTCAGGCATGGCAAATGCAGCTTTATGGATATCCAGATTATAAAAACGCGTGCCAAATGATTTATTAAAAATATCTTTTTCACGCGGACGTTTTAATACACCGTATTTCACAGCCAACATCGCCGCGCGCCAGCCGGAGGGGTAACTGGGTTGGGGAAATTGAATAATATGGATATCATGAAAACCGGCAGATTGCAGTGCGTGCTGGGTTGTTTTTAAGCTTGCTAAATGAAAAGGTGATTCACTGAGCTGCACCAGAATACCATCTCTGTGTAAGAGATGAAAATAATTCTTATAATTGTCTCCTTTGATCTCATCTGCAATAATCAAAACATCGACAGAGCCGGTTTCTGCAGTTTCCTGCATCAAGGTAATGCCAGGATGCTTCAATACTTCATGCGCAATGTCACGCTGATGATCGTGTAAAATGGCAACCTGACGCGGATTGGGATGAGAGAACAAGGGTAAATGCGCCATCATTTCATGGAAAATAATTGCATCTTGCTGTAATAATGAATCCGTCATGACGCGCTCCCTGTTTAAAGTGAGAATATAATACAAGGTGTGAACAGCCTCAATGAAAAAAACATTCATAATTGCGACACGAGAAAGTCCGTTGGCTTTATGGCAAGCGAATTGGGTAAAAACTCGACTAGAGAGTCACTTTCAGGATTTATCGATTAAATTACTCGGCTTGACGACATCTGCGGATCAACTGCTTGCCACACCTCTCTATAAAGTGGGTGGCAAGGGATTGTTTGTCAAAGAGTTGGAAGAAGCCTTGTTTGATGGCAGAGCCGATCTGGCTGTGCATTCCATGAAAGACGTGCCCATGCAGTTACCGGATGGGTTATCGGTGCCGGTGATGACGGAACGAGAAGACCCGCGTGATGCATTCGTCGCAAATCAGTACGCGAATTTAACAGAGCTTCCCAGGAATGCGATTCTCGGTACATCCAGCTTGCGTCGACAAAGCCAACTGCTCGCCATTCGTCCTGATTTGCGCATTCAATTTTTACGCGGCAATGTGAATACCCGGCTGAAAAAATTGGATGATGAGGAATACGCAGCGATTATTTTAGCGGCAGCGGGTTTGAAGCGCTTGAATTTTGCGGATCGGATTCGCAGTTATTTACCGACCGATCAAGTGCTGCCGGCGCCAGGACAAGGTGTATTAGGCATTGAATGCCGCACGAATGATGAAGAGACGCAGCATTACATCCAAGTGTTGCAGCACCCACCCAGTTATGTCGCCGTCTTGGCGGAGCGGGCGATGTGTCGTTATTTGGGAGGCGGTTGTCATGTTCCGATTGGTGCGTATGCTGAAATAAAAGGGGATGAATTAGTGTTGCGCGGTCGAGTCGGTAAACCAGATGGCACGCTTCTGCTTTCGACGCAGCAAGTGGGCGCGCTTCATGAGGCAGAGGCAATTGGTATCAAGGCTGCTTTGGATTTGTTACAGCAGGGCGCAGGGGCGATTATACAAATCCCCCTTGATCCCCCTTTTCCAAAGGGGGAAACTTTCTAAGCATCTTTTTATTTAAATGAACACGCTGCTTAGAGAAGACTTTTTTGAAAAGGCGTTGTTGCGTAATTCTCGCACCGTCATTGCGAGGAGCGTTTTTTGCGACGAAGCAATCCAGTTTTTGATTCTTTAAGTCTAAAACTGGATTGCTTCGTCGCAAAAAACGCTCCTCGCAATGACGGAAGTGGGAGTTACGCAACAACGCCTTGGAAAAGGGGGAGACTTTACTAAGCATCTCCTCATTTAAAATGAGTCTGCTGCTTAGAGAAGACTTCCCCCTTTGGAAAAGGGGGATTGAGGGGGATTTATATTAAAAAAACATTCATTGCATACGAAGGAACAAAGCCGTGGCAACCTTAAAAAATTTAACTATTTTAGTCACCCGCCCCAAACCACAAGGCGAAGAGCTCTGTCAAAAAATTCAGGAAAAACTAGGCCAAGCTATTTATTTTCCAACTATCGAGATCGTCCCGCTGCGAGAATCCAGCCTGTCGGAAAAAATCGAACACTTAAGATACGTATCAACATTGGATTTTTGTCAGCCCCCATGCAGTGAAACAAGCGGTTCCGCTCATCAAAGCGAAATGGCCAACGATGCCACCCACCCGTCACATCGCCTGCGTCGGTGAAAGTACCCGCAATGCACTCCTCGCCGAACAATTTGACTCTGTTATTTATCCCAAATCGGATTGGTCAAGCAACGGATTATTAGCGTTGCCAGAGATGCAAGCAATCAGCGGTCAGCGCATTGCTATTTTTTGCGGCGCGGACGGACATGAGTTGCTCGCACAAACATTGCGCCAACGCGGTGCAATGGTAGAAAATTTAATTCTTTATCGTCGCGGCTTACCCAAGGTACCGGATTTAAATCATCATCTTGAGTTATTAAAAGCAAAAAAGATCGATATAATAGTTTGCACCTCAGCAACCAGTTTGCACCATTTACTGGAATTGGTTGGCAAAGAGCAGCACGCGTTGCTGCAATCTCTTTCGCTGGTGGTGGTCAGTGAACGATTAGTTGCACTGGCGGAACAATTGAATTTTAAACATGTATTTTTGGCCGATAATGCCAGCCACGCAGGTATTATTGACGCATTAGAAACCATTCGTAATTTGCTGGGGAATCGTTATGGCGGACCAGAACACAGCGGTAAGTGAAACAAAAGCGAGTAAAAATAACCAACCCGTCGATAAAAAATCCGGCACGAGTTTTTTTTGGTATGTCGGCGTGTTGATTTCGGGATGTGCTATGTTGGTGCTGATTTTCTCTTTGGGCTTGGGCTATTACGAGTTGCTCACAGTGAATCGCACGGTCGCCTCTTCGTTGATTGAAATGAAGCAATCCGTTGAGCAATCCCACGACGATGCATTGGCAGCACAAAAAACCGTTGCGGATATGCAACAAACCACACAGCAATTAACGGATAAATTGACGACGCAAGCACAAGCACTAGCGGATTTGCGTAAACTACAAAATACCGGAAAAGATGATTTCACAGTGGCGGAAGCCAATTATTTGTTGCAGATGGCGAATGAAAATCTCTTGTTTGACTATAATGTTCCCTTGGCACTTAAATTACTAAACATGGCAGATCAATCCATCGCAAGTGTTTCTGATCCAAAATTATATGCGGTACGTGAAGCGATTTCGGCAGATATTGCTGCGTTACAGAGTGCGCCGCAAATTGATCAAACCAGTATTTATTTAAAATTGTCCACGCTGGGTGATGAGGTGGATAAATTGACGATCGCGAATAAGTTTTTTGCGCCTGCAGCACCAGAGGCTTCACAAGCTATCCTGAATTTACCTTGGTGGAAACGTGGATTAGACAGTGCGTGGCAAGCGCTGCAACACATTGTGGTGGTGCGCCATGTGCAATCCGATTCGTTGCCGTTTGTGACACCCGAGCAGCAAGTTTTTCTCATTCAAAATTTACAAGCGGAAGTGAATCAAGCCAAATGGGCGATTTTACATCGTAATTCAGCTGTTTATCAGCACAGTTTGCAGCAAGTCACGAATTGGATTCAACTGTATGCGGTGCAAAATGCGCAGAATACGCAGCAAATGATCGCGCTGATTCATGACTTGCTAGCGATCAATGTGCAGCCTGCGGCAGTGAATGTCGATAACTCCTTGCAAGCATTGCAGTCTTATGTGAAGGACAAATAATATGAGAAAATTTATTTTCGCTATTATTATTTTGCTGGGATCTGTTTGGCTGGGGCTGAAAATCGCACAAGATCCTGGGCTGGCTTATTTTACCTATCGTGCTTGGTCTGTCGAAACACCGCTTTGGTTTGCAGTGGTGTGTTTGTTATTACTCTTGGTCGTTTTATATTTAATTGTTCGCTTCTTTGATAGCGTCGATTCTTCTTTTTATCGTTGGAAAAATTGGCTGCGCTGGCGGAGAAAAAATAAATCCTACAGCAAAACGAACCGTGGATTATTAGAATTGATCGAGTGTCATTGGAGCGCGGCAGAAAATTATTTGTTGGAAGGCATTCCGCAATCGGATGCACCTCTCATTAATTATTTGGCGGCCGCAAAAGCGGCGCATGAGCGCGGCGCTTATGACAAGCGGGATTCTTATTTGCGTAGAGCGCATGAGTTGGCACCCAAAGCGGAAATGGCGATTGGATTAACCCAGGCCCAATTGCAGCTGAATCAAGGCCAATTAGAACAAGCCTTAGCGACACTGAATCATTTGCGTTCGATTACGCCGTTGCATCCTCTGGTGTTGCGTCTCTTGGAAAAATTATATGTGCGGTTAGCGGATTGGAAGAGCTTATTAAAATTAATTCCTAGCTTGCGTAAAGCGAACTTATTAACCACGGAACAATTAGCGAAACTGGAAGAAAAAACCTATCAAGAATTGATTCATAGTACAGTGCATAAATCATTTTCGTTAAAAGATTTAACCCAAGTCTGGCAATCTATTCCTCGTCGGTTACAAAAAAATCCGCATTTGGTTTATTGCTATGCTAAGCAATTGTTATTACATCCAGAATCCTTAGCAGAGGTAGAGGCGTTAATTAATAGCGCCGTCAAAAATCGTTGGGATACGAACTTAGTGAAATTGTATGGTCAGTTTTATACAACCGATCCTAAAAAACAATTAAATCACGCCGAAAAATGGCTGAAGAGCTATCCCAATCAGGCAGCCTTATTATTGACGCTGGGTCGTTTATCCTTAAATTGCCAATTGTGGGGCAAAGCACGCCATTATTTTGAGGATGCACTCAAATTTGAAGCCAGTGCGGAAGCTTATTTTGAATATGCCAAATTGTTAGAGCAATTGGGCGAAACCCAGAGTGCGCTGAAAAATTATCATGAAGGGTTGGCGATGGCGTTGTGAGTTAAATAAGGGAAGATTTAATTATTTTTATACAAATCCCCCTTGTTCCCAATGGCACTCGCTTAAGAACTGTCGTCCCGGAATTTAGTAGCTCTTAACGAGCGCCTTTTGCTCGTTTAGAGCTACTTAATGTCCGGGATCCATCTTCAATTTATCGCCCTCTTGCTTTTAACTTATATGCTTTAAGCAAAATGGATCCCGGACATTAACTGGCGCTAAATTCGCAAAAAGCGCTCATTAAGCGCCAGTAAATTCCGGGACGACAGTTCTTAAGCTAGTGCCATTGCCCCTTGTTCCCCCTTTGAAAAGGGGGATTTGTATAAAAGGCAACATTCATCAAAAATTAGACCTTTTTAGAAGCCCCTTTTATTACCCAATTATGCTAAACTGCCCAACAAAAAGTTGGAGTGATCAATATGCCATTATTAAGTGTATTACAATTCCCGGATCCCAAATTGCGGACCAAGGCAAAACACATTGCAACCGTGGATGATGCTATTCGTAAAATTGTCGCCGACATGTTTGAAACCATGTATGAACAAGGCGGTGTCGGATTGGCAGCGACCCAAGTGGATGTGCATCAACGGATTATCGTGATGGATATATCAGAGACGCGTAACGAACCTTTGTGCGTAATAAATCCAGAAATTATTCACCGAGAAGGTGTGCAGCATGAGATGGAAGGCTGCTTGTCATTCCCCAGCGTTTTTGAAAAAGTCGAACGAGCTGCCAAGATTCGATTGTGCGCACAAGATCAACACGGAAAAGAATTTGAAATGGATGCGGACGGTTTGCTTGCCGTTTGCATTCAACATGAGATGGACCACTTAGACGGCGTTTTGTTTATTGATCATTTATCCCGTTTACGCCAAGAGCGTGCCCGCAAAAAATTAGATAAAATTCGACGACGAACATTTTAGAGGTATTGTGGACGACACTTTTACGATTATTTTTGCAGGCACACCTGCGTTCTCGGTTAAAACGCTCGACGCGTTGCTGCATTCACGTCATAAAGTGAGCGCCGTGTATACCCAGCCGGATCGCCCCGCCGGTCGCGGACGAAAAATAACACCCAGTCCCGTCAAAGAAATGGCTTTGCAACATCAATTACCTGTTTATCAACCACTGACTTTGCGCGATCCAACCGAACAACAAATTTTTGCTGAGTTAAAAGCCGATTTGATGATTGTTGTGGCGTATGGATTGATTTTGCCATTACCTATTTTGCAAACACCCTCGTTAGGATGTCTCAATGTGCATGCTTCTTTGTTACCACGTTGGCGGGGTGCGGCGCCCATACAACGCGCAATTTTGGCTGGCGATCCTGAAACCGGTGTCACGATCATGCAAATGAATCAAGGCTTAGATACCGGCGATATGCTCTATAAAAAATCTTGTTTGATTCACGCAGAGGATACCAGTGCAACATTACATGATAAATTAGCGATCTTGGGTGCGAATGCGTTAATTCACACGCTAGATCATTTAGCTGCAATTCAGCCAGAAAAACAAAATGACGCTTCTGCAACTTACGCACAAAAAATTTCGAAAGAAGAAGCGGCAATTGATTGGTCAACTTCCGCCGAAGAAATAGCTAGAAAAATTCGAGCCTTTAATCCTTGGCCCGTTGCAACGTGTCGTATTCAAGATGAGATGATTCGCATTTGGCAAGCACGTGTTGTGTCTGAAGCAAGTGTTAGCAATCAACCCGGTCGTATCTCGCTGATTTCTCCGCAAGGTATTCAAGTTGAAACAAGATTAGGCATATTGCAAATTGAAAAAATGCAATTTCCAGGCGGTCGTGTGCTCGCTGTCAGCGATGTGCTCAATGCGCGACACAACTTAACGGTCGGTGACATATTAAAATGAAAACACGTTTTATTGCTGCAGAAATTTTAGCGAATATTTTTTCCGGCGCATCGTTGTCGGATGCGCTGCCGATGAAATTAATGAAAGTTAACGATGCTCGTGATCAAGCCTTTATTCAAGCACTCTGTTACGGCGTGTGTCGTTGGTATTTTCGTTTATCGGCTATTTTAAAAATCTTAATGCCGAAAGCGCTGAAGGCAAAAGATCATGATGTAAATGCATTACTCTTGATTGGGTTATATCAACTCATTGACATGCGTGTCCCTGAGCATGCGGCAGTGGCTGAAACGGTGCAAGCTGCGCAAGAATGCAAAAAAAGCTGGGCGAAAAATTTAATTAATGCTGTCTTGCGAAATTATTTGCGTCGTCGTGAAGAGATCGAGCAGGCATTACAAAATAATTATTCCGCGCGTTTTGCGCATCCTATTTGGTTGATGGATCAAATCAAAAAAGAATGGCCGGAGACTTGGCAAGCTATTTTAACTGCAAATAATGAACATCCTCCTTTTGTGCTACGCGTGAATCAACGCAATATCACGCGAGAAGCGTATTTAAAAAAATTAGCCGAACATTCACTGCAAGCGACTCCTTTGTTGGAAACAAGCGCAGGCATTATGCTCGCACAACCTGTTGAGGTGACAGAGTTACCTGGATTTTTGCAAGGTGATGTATCTGTGCAAGATGGCGCAGCACAATTAGCCGCATCGTTGCTTCAGCTTGCACCCAAACAGCGTGTGCTGGATGCATGTGCTGCTCCCGGTGGAAAGACGACACATATCTTTGAGTTGCAGCCGGATTTGCAAGAATTAGTCGCCATTGACATTAGCGAGGAACGTCTCAATGCTGTGCAAGATAATTTAACTCGCTTACAAATGAGGGCGACGTTGAAAGTGGCCGATGCGGGCGATACGTCGAGTTGGTGGGATAAAAAATGTTTTGATCGAATTTTATTAGATGCACCGTGTTCGGCCACTGGCGTAATACGTCGTCATCCCGATATTAAATTATTGCGTCAGCCAGACGATATTAAAAAATTAGCCGCTGAACAACGGCGTATTTTGAATGCGCTTTGGCCATTGTTGCAACCGGACGGTTTATTGGTTTATACAACGTGCTCAATTCTGGCTGAAGAAAATACGCAAACACTGCAAGCTTTTTTGGCGGCGCATGAAGAAGCAGAAGAAGTAAAGATAACAGCAACTTGGGGTAGAGAATGCCTCATTGGCCGACAAATTCTGCCGGGTATGGCAGAAGGCATGGATGGTTTTTATTTTGCGGTGTTGCGAAAAAAAGCATGATCATCTTGCGTCAAGCTAAGTAAATTTTTCTTAGAACGCCTTCACCCGACAGAGCTGACGGATCGACACAAATTCCACCCCTGCGTCGTCCTGAAAAATATGACGTCAACATATTTTAACCGTAGCGACGGTACTCGCACGGAATATTTATTCAGGATCCACTTTAGTATCATAAATCCATATAAATTTCGAAATGAATTCTCCGCTCGTGGATCCTGAATAAATCTTACGCGCTACTACGATAACTACGGTCAAATTATTTGGGCGTAAAGATTTTTCAGGACGACGCAGTGGGGTTATTTGCAGATTTGTGTGCATATCCTAACCTGCGAGGATGACAGTTCTTAAGCGAGTGCCATTGACCCCTCACGCCAGCAATGTAAAATGATCGCTTATTAAAGTTCGTGACAGGGAGTAACTATGCGCATTGAGTACGATGTGAAATTTGATTTTAAGGATGTATTAATTCGACCCAAACGCAGCGTATTAAAATCAAGAGCTGAGGTTTCTTTAGAGCGAGAATTTCAGTTTAAACATTCTGGCGTGACGTGGAGTGGCGTGCCAATTATAGCGGCGAATATGGATCATACTGGCACCTTTGACATGGCGCTCGCACTGTCCGAGCATCAATTATTAACCGCAATGGATAAATTTCACAATCTCAACGCCTGGCAAGTGTTTGCAGAAAAACATCCCGAGGCGATCGGCTCATGCTTTGTTTCGATCGGCACCTCTGAAGCAGAATTCAAAAAATTAAAAGAAATTAGCCAACACGTTAACATCAGTCTGATTTGTCTAGATGTGGCCAATGGCTACACCGAACGGTTTGTTAAATTTCTAGAACAATTGCGGAACGCATATCCTAAGACAGTGATCATGGCGGGCAATGTTGTCACGGGTGAAATGGTGGAAGAATTAATTTTATCGGGCGCAGACATTGTAAAAATTGGGATTGGCCCCGGTTCAGTGTGTACGACACGCGAAAAAACCGGTGTAGGTTATCCGCAATTATCCGCCATTATTGAGTGTGCCGATGCAGGTCATGGGTTAGGCGGCCATGTGTGTGCCGATGGAGGTTGCACGTCGCCAGGCGATGTTGCGAAAGCATTTGCAGCCGGTGCTGATTTTGTCATGTTGGGCGGCATGCTGTCTGGCCATGATGAATGTCTAGGTGATGTGATTGAAGAGCATGGCAAAAAATTCAAACGTTTTTATGGCATGAGTTCGACAGAAGCGATGGAAAGACATCATGGCTCAGTGGCTGAATATCGCGCCAGTGAGGGACGCTCTGTCAATGTGCCTTATCGCGGCTCAGTAAAAAATACCGTGTTAGATATTTTAGGCGGCATTCGTTCGACGTGTACGTATGTGGGCGCGCACCGTTTAAAAGAGTTATCTAAGCGCACCACCTTTATTCGGGTGAGTCGACAATTGAATGAAGTATTTGTACCTTTTGTCACGGAGCATTCTACGAAGTAATTTATCAATTTTGCAAAAAGGAGTTTGACGCATGGGACGAAAGATTTTATTCGCATTGGCTGCTTTGATAGCAGGAACACAGGTTGCGTTTGCAGATACCCTCCCTTATTTGGGAGTCGAAGTGGGTGGTGATTGGGGTAACTTGCAGTTAAAAGATGCGGCAGGGGTTAACACGAATTTTAGTTACAATGGTGCAGTCGGCGGTTTATTTGCCGGACTGGGTGATAATATCGGAGAGAATACTTATTTGGCCTTAGAAGGTTTTGCCTACGGGAATTCGGGTCGGACGAGTACAAAGACCATCATTACACAAGACGGTCCGAGTTCGGCACAGATTAAAATGCGTTATAGCTATGGTGCCAGCATTCTTCCAGGTTATCTCTTTACTCAAGAGACTATGATTTATCTTCGTCTGGGTGTGATACGCAGTCGTTATGATCTGAACCAATCGGTTGTTCCTTCTAGCGCTTCGTCGAATACGAGTGATAACAATGCAACGGGTGCTGAATTTGGTATTGGCGGGCAAACGTGTTTTTATCATGATTGGGCGGTGCGGGCTGAATATGATTACAGTGATTTTCGTTCGTATAATGCATTTGGTAATCGAATTATTCCACGCGACCAACAAGTCAAAGTGGGTGTGCTCTATCGATTTGAATAAAACCTCTTACTTGTATTCATGCAGTGATTTTAATAACATGCTGCATACAGGAAATACGCAAAAATATTAAGGAGTCGATCTACATGAAAGTGAAAAAAATTCTTGGCTTGGCGATCAGTGTAATGGCAGTGAGTGGTGCAAGCGCCACATTTGCTGCGGAAGCGGTGCCATATGGTTGGTATGGTGAAGTGAATGTTGGTCAATCAAGAACAACAGGTGTGACGTATTTTCCAGGTTCATCAGTAACAGAAAATGGGTTTGGTTTTAATTTAGATTTGGGCTATAAATTTATTCCTTATTTCGGCGCTGAAATCGGTTATACCTCTTATGCAGATGCCAGTGCAAAACTAGGCGGCGTCAAAATTGCAAAAAATACATTTTATTCAGCGGATATTGCGGGCAAGGGTATTGTTCCTTTTAGCGATTCAGGATTTGAAGTGTTTGCTAAGTTGGGCTTGGCGTATATGCACGCTCATTTGACAGCTCCCAATACGGTGCCGGGTGTGACGGTGTCGACAGGTAAGAATTCATCGACCGGGCTTTACTTTGCATTAGGCGGAGATTATGCGTTCACCCCGAATCTCGCCGCGAATTTGCAATGGGCGAGAGCGAGAGGCAGCAGCAATATCGGCAATTTAAATCTTTATTCAGTGGGTCTTAATTATACGTTTGGTTAAAACGTATTGCTTAAGACGCCGGTCCAAACAGAGCCGCGACCGTCAGGGAGCGTCACGCATCTCGAATGAAGGTAGGCGAAAATAGAATCGCCGGTGATCGCTCCCTGACGGTCGCGGCTCAGATCAAACGCGGTGACAAAGAGCCTACTCAGCAAAAATATCAATCAACCACTTTGCGATATCTTGAATCTCTTCATAACAAACCGAATGTGACATCGCATAACTGTGCCAGCTCACCGGCTGTTTGTGATGTTTTAATGCGGAATAAACTTTTTCGCCAAGAGAAAATGGCACCACATTATCGTCGGTACCATGACCTAAAAAAATCGGAATGTTTTTGTTGGCGGGCGCAAGAATTTGCAATGTTTGTTCTGCATTGGGCAAATAACCAGATAATGCCAAAAGTCCACCCAGCTTTTCAGAGAAAGTTAAACCGGTTGTTAACGCAATGACAGCCCCTTGCGAAAAACCCGCCAATATTATTTTTTCACTGGGAATACCTAAATTTATTTCATTTTCAATTAATTGTTTCAATTGATAAACAGATTCATCAATCCCTGCTTGGTCCGCATGGCTGTCAATGTTCATCGAGACAATGTCATACCAAGCACGCATGACATAACCGCTGTTGATGGTGACCGCTCGCATAGGGGCGTGTGGGAAAACAAAACGTAAGGGTAATCGTTCCGCCACATTCAATTCCCGCACAATGGGAGCAAAATCATTGCCGTCTGCGCCTAAACCATGCAACCAAATAATGCTGCCAATGGCTGGAGATTCTGGATTGATTTCAATGCAGGATAAGAGTTCATTAGAGGTTGCGGTCATAGGTATCTCGTAAATAGCCCATTCATATACTTGCTTATAAAGATAAGAAATAGTACCCTTAATTCACTTATATGCAAAGATTTATCCATAAAAACAGCACACAAGGGTTGATGAACTTTTAAAGGACTAAAATCAATGAAGCAAATTCGCAAATCTATCTTGGGCGTCACGTTATTAGAAATTATGCTAGTGCTGGCCATTGCAGCGATGATCATTGTGATGTCTATTAAATATTATCAACAAGCATCTTCCAATCAAAAAGTGAATGCAGCAGCCGATAGCATCACTGCTGTTGTCGCAGCCGGAGAAAGTTATTTAGGCGCGGTTGGATCCTTAGTGAATTTCTCATCGGCTGGAAGTACTTATCTGCCCAATGGAACAACGCCGAATTCCCCATGGGGTGGTGCTATTGGAATTACAGCATCGAGTACAAGCAATTACACAGTCAGTATTGCAAATATTCCGGGGCCTTCTTGCACACAATTATTGAATTTGCTGACGACACAAAATACCAAAATTTCAGGAACCTGTGCTGCGTTGGTTATCAGCGAGTAACTTGGTTAATAAGGGCTTAACTATGACGAAAGAAATTCGTAGATCACAATACGGCGTGACCTTGCTAGAAATTATGCTCGTACTCGCAATCGCCGCGATGATTATCGTGATGTCAATCAAGTATTACCAACAAGCGTCGTCAAATCAAAAAGTCAATGCAGCGGCCGATGATGTTACTGCCATTATTGCAGCGGGAGAAAGTTATTTAGGGGCGGTTGGTACATTAACAGGATTCCCCTCGAATGGACTCAGTTATCTTCCAAATGGAGCGGTGCCGAATTCGCCCTGGGGCGGTGTTATTACGATTGGCGCAACGGCGACTGCGAATAGTTATAATTTTACCATTCCTGCTGTGCCGAGCGCTTCATGTACTCAATTATTGAATTTATTAACAACCCAAAATACGAAGTTAACGGGTACGTGTCCTGCGGGCGGTAGCGCCACGCTGACTGTGACGGAGTAATTCAATAGCGACTTTTTTATAGCCTGTTCGTAGTCGGATTGGTGAATGAGATGCTAAACAAGCATGATGTTTCTTATGGATCGACTGCAAAATTTTTCCATTGGCTTATTTTTTTCTTAGTGCTGGTAATGATGTTAGTTGGTTATTTTCGGCATGCTATTGCGGACATGGCCTTGCGCGTTGAAGTCATGAACCTTCACAAGCTGACCGGAATTACGATTTTAATTTTAATGTTATTGCGAGCTGGCTGGACATGGACTCATCCAAAACCATCCTTACCGTTTGGCACACCGACCTGGCAAATTTTCTGTGAAAGAGTGGTGCATATTTTATTATATGTTTGCATTATTGCAATGCCGGTGGTGGGTTGGATGGGATCGGTGAGTGAAGACAAGGCGCCGCATTTATTTCATTGGCAGTTGATGTTGCCTCTGCAACACAACAAAGCGCTCTCAGATTTTTATTTTTCAATTCATGGTGTGTTGGCTATTGTGATTATTGTTCTGGTGAGCATTCATGTTTTAGCGGCGCTTTATCATCATATTATTTTGCGTGATACGGTTTTGATGCGGATGATGCCGGGTAGTAAGATTAAAAAGTAGTTGTTTTCGGATGGATGTTGTTTTTTTATAAAGTCTCCCTTGTTCCCTCTTTTCCAAAGGACGTTGTTGCGTAATTCTCGTACCGTCATTGCGAGGAGCGTTTTTTGCGACGAAGCAATCCAGTTTTAGATTTAAGAATCCAAAACTGGATTGCTTCGTCGCAAAAAACGCTCCTCGCAATGACGGAAGTGGGAATTACGCAACAACGCCCTTTGGAAAAGGGGGCAGAGGGGGGATTTGTATAATAAAGAAAAAGTTCTTATTCACTGACAACCTTTTCTTATCATGACAGATATTCTAATACCGATACTGCTCCGGCTTATACGGCCCATTCACAGAAATATTAAGATACTTCGCTTGTTCATCCGTCAGCTGAGTCAATTTAACCCCCAGCTTTTTTAAATGCAGACGTGCAACCATTTCATCTAAATGTTTTGGCAGTACGTAAACGCCAACAGGATATTTGTCACTGTGGAGCCAAAGTTCTAATTGCGCCAACACTTGGTTGGTGAACGAATTTGACATCACAAAGCTGGGGTGTCCCGTCGCGCAGCCTAAATTCACTAATCGACCTTCTGCCAGCACAATTAATCGTTTGCCGTCAGGAAAAATCACATGGTCAACCTGCGGTTTGATATTCTCCCAGGTGTATTTACGCAACGAAGCAATATCAATCTCTGAATCAAAATGGCCGATATTACAAATAATCGCTTGATCTTGCATTTTCATCATGTGGTCATGTGTAATCACACGTAAATTACCGGTGGCAGTGACAAAAATATTGGCGAGTGGCGCAGCTTCTTCCACCGTGACAACACGATAGCCTTCCATCGCTGCTTGCAACGCGCAAATCGGATCGATTTCAGTAATCCATACCGTTGCACCGAATGCTCGTAAGGCTTGTGCGCACCCTTTGCCAACATCGCCATAGCCACAGACGAGCGCAATTTTGCCCGCGATCATCACATCGGTTGCGCGCTTAATGCCGTCGATTAACGATTCACGGCAACCGTATAAATTATCGAATTTTGATTTGGTGACAGAATCATTCACATTAATCGCAGGAACTTTCAGTTTGCCTTCTTTAAACATTTCATAAAGACGATGAACGCCCGTCGTTGTTTCTTCTGAAAGCCCCTTCACATTTTTTAAAATGGCCGGGTATTTTTCGTGTAACAACACCGTCAAATCACCGCCATCATCCAAAATTAAATTGGGCTGCCAGCCGTTTGGGCCTTGAATGGTTTGTTCGACACACCACCAGTATTCTTCTTCTGTTTCGCCTTTCCAAGCAAAAACAGGAATACCTGCTTTGGCAATGGCAGCTGCTGCGTGATCTTGGGTGGAAAAAATATTACAAGAAGACCAGCGCACGTCAGCGCCTAAGTCGATTAATGTTTCAATCAACACCGCTGTTTGCACCGTCATATGTAAACAGCCAGCGATGCGCGCACCTTTTAACGGTTTTTTGTTACGATGCGTGTCGCGTAATGCCATTAACCCAGGCATTTCGGTTTCAGCAATTTGAATTTCTTTGCGGCCCCAGTTAGCCAGACTGAGGTCAGCTACTTTGTAGTCATTTACTTTTGTTTGCGTTTGCATAATTTTTCCAATTAAATTTTTGCAGCGGCACGTAAGGCATCTGCTTTGTCTGTTTTTTCCCACGAGACATTTAAATCTTCACGACCAAAATGTCCGTAGATAGCGGTATTGCGATAAATCGGTTGCAGTAAATCCAGCATTTTAATAATGCCGTAAGGTCTTAAATCAAAATGTTCGCGCACTAATTTAATAATCTTTTCTTCAGAGATTTTACCGGTGCCAAACGTTTCAATATGAATTGAGATAGGATCTGCGACACCAATCGCGTAAGACACTTGAATTTCGCAACGATCTGCAATGCCTGCTGCCACGATATTTTTAGCCACATAACGACACGCATATGCCGCTGAGCGATCGACTTTAGACGGATCTTTGCCGGAAAAACAACCGCCACCATGTCGCGCCATGCCGCCATAGGTATCGACAATGATTTTACGACCTGTCAAACCGCAATCGCCTAAGGGGCCGCCGATGACAAAACGTCCGGTGGGATTGACATAAAATTTCGTCTCTTTGGTAACCCACTCTTCGGGTAGGGTCGGGAAGATGACTTCATCAATGACAGCTTTCACTAAATCATCTTGCTCAATCTCAGGATCGTGCTGAGTGGATAATACCACTGCATCAATGCTCACAGGTTTGCCGTGTGCATAGCGGAATGTAATTTGGCTTTTCGCATCGGGGCGCAACCAAGGCAAAATATCTTCTTTGCGCAATTGGGCTTGGCGTTTCACTAATTCATGGGCGTAATAAATCGGTGCTGGCATGAGCACGGCTGTTTCATTGGTGGCATAACCAAACATAATGCCTTGATCACCGGCACCTTGTTCTTCAGGGTTGCTGCGGTCAACGCCTTGTGCAATATCCACCGATTGTTTGCCAATGGCGGACATCACGGCGCAAGAATTCCAATCAAATCCCATCTCTGAACTGTTATAGCCAATATCACGCACGACAGTACGAACGATTTGCTCGATGTCTACCCATGCTTTGGTGGTGACTTCACCGCCCACTAAGACCATGCCGGTTTTCACAAACGTTTCGCATGCGACACGGGCAGAGCGATCCTGGAGCAACATGGCATCCAAGACAGCATCAGAAATTTGATCCGCAATTTTATCGGGATGGCCTTCTGAAACGGATTCGGAAGTAAAAAGGTATTCTTTTTGCATAGTTATTATCTTAATGTTAAAAGTTAATAAAAAAAGGTGGTTCGAATCATACTCTTTTTTTAAAAGAGGCGAAAGACTGATTTTTCTAATGCCTCACGTGCGGATTTCGGGTACTATTCCAGAATTTTGAAAATACGTAGGAGTTTCTTCATGCCATCTCGCCGACAACTTGCCAATGCCATCCGCGCACTGAGCATGGATGCTGTCCAAAAAGCGAATTCAGGTCATCCGGGGATGCCGATGGGCATGGCAGATATTGCGGAAGTTTTATGGAATGACTTCTTGCAACACAATCCAACCAATCCTCACTGGCTCAATCGAGACCGCTTTATTGTCTCAAATGGTCATGGTTGCATGCTGTTATACTCTCTCTTGCATTTAACAGGGTATGCGTTACCCATTGAAGAAATAAAACATTTTCGTCAGTTACATTCAAAAACGCCAGGCCATCCTGAATTGGGTGAAACACCGGGTGTTGAAACCACCACCGGTCCTTTAGGGCAAGGCATTGCTAATGCAGTCGGAATGGCGATGGCGGAAAGACATTTAGCTGCGCAATTTAATCGTCCGAACTTTCCTTTAATTGATCACTATACGTATGCCTTCGTCGGTGACGGTTGCTTAATGGAAGGAATTTCACACGAAGTCTGCTCGTTGGCTGGGACATTAGGCTTAGGTAAGTTAATTGTTTTTTATGATGACAATCAAATCTCGATTGATGGCAATGTACAAGGCTGGTTTACCGACAATACGCCAGAACGGTTTGCAAGCTATGGCTGGCATGTGATTCCTCATGTCGACGGTCATGACAGTGATGCTATTCATCAAGCCATTCTTGCTGCCCGTGCCGACAGCGATAGACCGACGCTCATTTGCTGCAAAACAGTGATTGGCTGGGGCGCACCGAATAAAGCAGGCAGTGCGAAAGTACATGGTGAGGCACTCGGTGAAGCAGAAGTGGCGGCAACCCGTGCCGCGTTAAATTGGCCGTATCCTCCATTTGAAATTCCTAGCGAATATTATGCAGGCTGGGATGCGCGTCCCAAAGGACAGCAAGCCGAAAAAACCTGGCAAACGATGTTTCATACCTATCAAGCAGCGCATCCTGAGTTAGCGAATGAATTCATGCGTCGCATGCAGAAACAATTACCTGCCGGTTGGGCAGAGTCGGCCAATGAATTAGTTGCCGACATGCAACAGAAAAAAGAAACCATTGCCACTCGTAAAGCCTCACAACTCTGTCTAAATCATTTTGCAAAAATATTGCCAGAATTGATGGGCGGTTCTGCAGACTTAACGGGCTCAAACTTAACGAATTGGCAAGATGTGAAGGCGTTTACGAAAAACACGCCGGAAGGCCAATATGTTTTTTACGGCGTTCGCGAATTTGGTATGTCGGCGATTATGAATGGGATTGCACTTTACGGCGGGATTATCCCTTTCGGCGGAACGTTTTTAACATTTTCGGATTATGCGCGTAATGCGGTACGGTTAGCGGCGCTCATGAAGCAGCGTGTCATTTTTGTTTATACCCATGATTCAATTGGTCTGGGTGAAGACGGCCCGACGCACCAACCTATAGAACATATCCCCAGTTTACGTCTCATCCCAGCGTTATCGTTATGGCGTCCTTGTGATTCGACGGAATCGGCTATTGCATGGCAAGCGGCATTAGAACATCATGGCCCCACGTGTTTATTGTTCTCACGGCAAAATTTACCCTGCGAAGAGCGTGATGCGGCAACGGTTGCGACGATAAAACGCGGGGGTTATATCTTGCGAGATTGCACAGGGTTGCCTGATTTGATTATGATTGCAACCGGTTCAGAGGTGAGTTTGGCAGTTTTAGCCGCACAAGAGTTAACCCAAGCCGGTGTCAACGTTCGGGTTGTTTCTATGCCATCGATGGATGTGTTTAGGCAGCAAGAGGCAAGTTATCGCGAAGCGGTGTTACCGAGCGAAGTGCCCCGACGACTGGCGATTGAAGCGGCGGCCAGCGAGGGTTGGTACAGGTGGGTCGGCTGTCAGGGTCGTGTGTTAGGGATTGACCGGTTTGGCTTGTCCGCGCCTGCGAAAGAAATTTTTAATGCGTTTGGCTTCACTGTTCCGCATATTGTTGCGGTAGCAAAAGACATGCTGACAACAACACAATTAAAAAATCAGGAGAAAATGTTAAATGACTATTCGTGTAGCAATTAATGGTTATGGCCGAATCGGCCGTAATATCTTGCGTGCTCATTATGAAGGAAAAAAATATCCAGAGATCCAAATTGTTGCCATCAATGATTTGGGCGATGTGAATACCAATGCGCACTTGACCCGTTATGATACTACCCATGGTAAATTCCATGGCACGGTTGAAGTGGCAGGCAATGATTTAGTGATTAATGGTGATAAGATCCGTGTTACCGCTGAGCGTGATCCCAAAAAATTACCTTGGAAGGAAATGAATATCGATGTGGTTTTTGAATGCACGGGTTTTTTTGCCAGCAAAGAAAAAGCCTCCGCGCATCTTGAAGCCGGCGCAAAAAAAGTTTTAATTTCAGCGCCCGCAACAGGCGTGGATGCAACGATTGTTTATGGTGTAAATCATCACGTGTTGAAATCCAATCACACCGTTATTTCAAATGCATCCTGCACCACTAATTGTTTAGCACCGTTAGTGAAAGTGTTGCATGAAGCAATCGGTGTTGAAAAAGGATTGATGAACACCGTGCATTCTTACACCAATGATCAAGCATTAATTGACGTGTACCATACCGATTTGCGTCGTGCTCGCGCTGCAGCCCATTCGATGATTCCGACTAAAACAGGCGCAGCCGTGGCAGTTGGTGAAGTGTTACCAGAATTAAATGGTAAGTTGGATGGTTTTTCCATTCGTGTTCCAACGATCAATGTATCCGTTGTTGATTTAACCTTTACGGCAAAACGCGATACCAGTGTTGAGGAAGTCAATAAATTGATGGTAACAGCTGCGACCAACGGTGCGCTGAAAGGCATTTTAGAAGTGAATGAAGCGCCTTTAGTCTCCGTCGATTTTAATCATAACCCAGCCTCTTCTATTTTTGATGCGTCTTACACAAAAGTCATGGGCAATTTAGTTAAAGTACTGTCTTGGTATGATAACGAATGGGGTTTTTCTAACAGGATGTTGGACACAGCTGTTGCGCTGGTGTCTGCCAAATAGCTGCGTTATGAGAGGGATGTATTATGCCAACGACTCCGTTTTTAAATATGTTTGGGCGTTCACCCATTCGTCCTCTCGAAGAGCATATGTCAAAGGTGCATGCTTGCGTCAGTGAGTTGAAAAAATTTTTTGCGGCTGTACTTGCGCAACAATGGGCGGATGCCGAAAAAACGCAACAAGAAATCGTCCGCTTAGAAAATGAAGCGGACGATTTAAAACGTGACTTGCGCTTGCATTTGCCGAAAGGATTATTTTTGCCGGTCTCGCGCAGTGATTTATTGGATTTGTTGAATGTGCAAGATCGATTAGCCAATAAAGCAAAAGATATTGCGGGTATTGTTCTTGGCCGAAAGATGGTTTTTCCTGAGGTTATCATCCAATCGTACCAGACTTTTTTAAACCGCTGCATTGAGGCGGCAACGCAAGCCGACGCGGCGATTCATGAATTAGATGAATTGCTAGAAACCGGTTTCAGTGGCAGCGAAATCAAACTGGTTGAAACCATGTTAGTGGAGTTGTCGCGCATTGAGCGTGAGACAGACGATCAGCAAATTAAATTGCGACAAATCATGTTTCAGCTAGAAACGGAGTTGCCTCCCGTGAATGTTATGTTTATTTATAAAGTCATCGAATGGACGGGTGAGTTAGCTGACCGAGCACGTGAAGTTGGCGATCGTCTACAACTTTTATTAGCAAAATGAGAAAACCATGTTGATAGACTACGGCAATATTTTTATTGTAATCGCTTGCGCGGTGGGTTTGTGGATGACTTGGGGAATCGGTGCAAATGATCTTGCAAATATCATGAGTACCGCCATGGGATCGCACGCCATTACCGTGAAGCAGGCGTTAGTGATTGCGATTGTGTTTGAAATTGCAGGCGCATTTCTCGGGGGTAATGAAGTGTCTGCGACTATTCGCAGCGGCATTATTGATACCTCCGGATTGGCGAATGCATCGCAACAAGTTATTTACGGCATGTTATCCGTTCTCTTGGCAGGCGCTACTTGGATTACGATTGCGAGCTTTCTCGGCATGCCAGTATCGATTACCAATGCGATTGTGGGTGCGTTGGTAGGTGTTGGTGCAATCATGTTAGGCTTGCACGCTATTCATTGGCAGAAAGTGGGTTATATTGCCATCAGTTGGTTTTCATCACCTGCTTTAGCGGGTGTCACTTCTTATTTACTATTTAATTCCATTCGGCGTTGGATTTTAGGCGCGGATGATCCGCTCGAAGCGGCTAAGCGACATGTGCCTTTCTATTTGTTTTTAGTGGGCGTTGTGTTGGCGATGATGACCACGTTAAAAGCGTTGAATCATTTTCACATTGTTCTGGGTGTCGTGAAAACTTCTCTCGTGATCGTTGCAACCATTGCCATAGTGATGTTGATCGGGTTGCTGGCGATGCGCCGATTATTTACGCTGACGACATTAGAACGGCATAAACAATTTATTTACATTGAAGGCATGTTTAGCGTGTTGATGGCGTTTACTGCTTGCGCGATGGTTTTTGCCCATGGATCGAATGACGTTGCAATTGCAGTGGGCCCGATTGCTGCCATCTTGAGTGCGGTCACAACCGGTGAGGTCGCGCATGAGACGTGGATCATGAGCGGTATTATGCTGTTCGGTTGTTTTGGTGTGGTGCTGGGTTTATTCATGTACGGTCGCAAAGTGATTGAAACGGTTGGGAGTGCGATTACGACACTCACACCCAGTCGCGCATTTGCTGCAACATTAGCGGCAGCGAGCACAGTCGTTGTTTCAACCTCAACCGGCATTCCTGTTTCTGCGACGCAGACATTGGTAGGCGCTGTCTTTGGCGTCGGCATTGCGCGTGGTATTGATGCATTGAATTTAAATGTGATTCGAAATATTTTTATGTCGTGGATTATTACGATTCCAGCCGCAGCCAGTTTTGCTACGATTTATTTTTACTTTTTGCGCATTATTTTTGGTTAGGAGAGGTTAGGATGTCGATGCAAGAAACCATGGATGCTATTCGGAAATTTGCGCCACAATTTTTTGGCAAAGTCGGTATGATTTTGGGTTCCGGTTTAGGTTCAATTGCCAATCAACTCACAAATTCTATTACGATTCCTTTTCAAGCCATTCCTGGTTTGCAGGCGGGTAGCGTCGGGGGTCATGCTTCTTTGTTGGTGCTTGGGTATCTCAATGAGGTGCCCGTCATTTGTTTGAAAGGCCGATTGCATGTTTATGAAGGCGCTTCTTATGAGTCCATTCGTACCTTAGTGCGAATCGTTAAGCAATTAGGTGCGGGTTCAATTATTGTGACCGGTGCGGCCGGGTCTTTGCGCGAACGCGTGGTGGCAGGCGATGTCTTGGTGATCAATGATCACATTAATTTGCATCCCGGTAATCCATTGGTGGGGCCGAATGATGAATCGATTGGTCCCCGTTTTGTTAGCATGGAAGATGCGTATGATCCAGAATTGCGTGACCGCGTCACGAAAGTGGCGGCAAAATACGGATTTGATTTACCACAAGGGGTTTATCTGTCTGTCTTAGGCCCTTCGTTTGAAACACCTGCAGAAATTCGTGCGTTTCGCACACTGGGAGCGGATGCCATTGGCATGTCGGTGGTTCCGGAAGTGATCCTCGCGCGTCATTGTGGTTTGCGGGTACTCGGCTTAGCCGCTATTACTAATCTGGCAGCTGGCTTGAGTGCAGAAAAAATTACCCATGAAGGCACCTTGCAGTTTGGTGAAGTGGCCGCGCGTAAATTAATTAAAATTATTCCTGATGTTGTGAAGGCGATGTAACGTGTGGATTCAACAACAGCAAATTGAACAAGATATTGCAGCTGCCAAACAAATGGCAGCCAGCATCGATGCCAAACAAATTTTATCTTTAATTGATTTAACCAGTCTCAACGTATCTGATACGAGCGAAACCATTGCTGAGTTCTGTAAAAATGCGCATTCATCGTTTGGCAATGTTGCAGCACTTTGCGTATTTCCTGCGTTCATTACCCAAGTCAAACGTGATTTGAAACAATTACCGATTAAAGTCGCAACCGTTGCGAATTTCCCCTCAGGCGCGCAATCATTAGAAATTGTCATGGAAGAAATTTATCAAGCGGTGCAAGCAGGTGCGGATGAAGTCGATGTTGTATTTCCTTATCCAATGTATTTGCAAGGGAATAAAATTGGCGCGTATGATTTTATTCGCGCGTGTAAAACAGCGTGTGGTCATTCCGCGCAGTTAAAGGTTATTTTAGAAACGGGCGCATTAATAGATCTTGCGATCATTGCTGAAGTCAGTCACAACGTATGTTTGACGGGTGCTGATTTTTTAAAAACATCGAGTGGGAAAGTTGAGACAGGTGCGACCTTAGAAGCTGCGTGGGTTATGTTGCATACGATTCGCGAATTATCGCAGAAGTTAAAGCGTTCAATCGGTTTCAAAGTGTCAGGCGGTGTGCGGACATTGCAGCAGGCAGGAGAATATATTGCGTTGGCGCAAACGATCATGACACCCGAGTGGGCCACAGCGGAACATTTTCGCATCGGTGCTAGTCAATTAGTGAGTCAAGCGTTTGAATCAATTATCTCGCGTGAGGCTGCTGTAAAAACGCCCGATCAGATGGGTAGCTGTGAATCGCAATAATTGGTTAGGCGTTATTTATAGTAGGTAACCTGGTTTAGGTTACCTACTATATACGTCATTGATGAGCAATTTAAGTTATAGATTACAATTGGAATTTGACCAAAAACGTGATATTTTGCCTTGGATTTTAGACAATTTTCTTTAATTTTGCCTTGGAAAATAGCCATGTTCAAAAGAATCATAGACTTCCATTTGGGTAAATGGAAGAGATATCCATACCGGAAACCTCTTCTCTTGCGTGGGGCAAGGCAAGTTGGAAAAACGTATGCCGTTAGGCAACTTGGGCGGCAATTTGATTATTTTGTGGAAATTAATTTCGAGCAGCTAAAAGGTGCAATATCGCTATTTGACAAAGATCTCATTCCCCAGCAACTTATCCAAGCGCTTTCCCTTCTCGCTAAAACGCCGATTATTCCAGGAAAAACACTACTCTTTTTCGATGAGGTACAAGAGGCACCGCAATCGATTATTGCTCTTCGTTATTTTTATGAAGAAATGCCAGATTTGCATGTGATTGCAGCTGGATCGTTGTTGGAGTTTGCAATAGAGAAAGTGGGTGTGCCGGTCGGGCGAATAGCGATGTTATACATGTATCCTTTATCTTTCATGGAATACCTGGTCGCTACAACTCATCATCTTATGGCGCGAGAAATATGGAATCACAGCGATGGAGTGGCTATGGAGACTGTTATCCATGAAAAAATCTTAAGTAAATTGGGGGAATATCTTTCAATTGGTGGAATGCCGGAGGTTGTTGCGCGATGGGTGCAAACAAAAGATCCTCTCGCATCATTAAAAGTGCTCCAACAAATTGCCGCTACGTATCGTCAAGATTTTGAAAAATATGCTAAGAGAACTCAAGTAAAATATCTTGAGCAGTTATTTCACCAAATTCCTCATTTGGTCGGTAAAGAATTTTCGTATCGTGAAATTCATGGAGACTATCGCAGACGAGAACTTGAACCAGCATTAGAGTTGTTAGAACGTGCAAATATCATTCATATTGTTCGTCGGACTTCAGGCCAGGGAATCCCAATTGGTGCAGGCGTCGATCTTAAAATCTTTAAGGTCATTTATCTCGATATCGCTCTTTGTCAGGCTATTTTAGGTTCTGATGTGTCACAATGGTTTTTAAATCCGTTAAAAGGATTTGATAATCGCGGAGAAATTGCAGAAGGATTTATTGGGCAAGAGCTCATTTGTTATGAAAATCCAGACAATAAAGCACAACTTTATTTTTGGAAGCGACTAGAAAAAAATAGTATGGCAGAAGTTGATTATCTTCTGCAGCGAGATTCAACTATTCTTCCTATTGAAGTCAAGAGTGGACATGGCAATATGTTACGTAGTTTGCATCTTTTTTTAGGAACACATCGACAATCTCCTTATGGGCTTCGATTTTCTGCTCTGAACTATTCTATGATGGAAACGCTCGATTCTAGACCGCTCTATGCCGCTGTCACTCTGGCGCACGAAAGTCAGAAAGAAGCACTGGATTGGTTTTTATCAATCGCCTCAGAACCTAATTTCACGACAGATTGCGATGAAGGCAATTAGTGTTCTCTACATAACAGCAGCAATAAAAGTATAAAGGAGTTGATGTGACACGCGCATTTATTATTTTGTTGGATTCTTTCGGATTGGGTGCGACGCAGGATGCGGTTAAGTATGGCGATGCGGGTGCCAATACGTTTTTGCATATTGCGGAATATTGTGCAGCAGGTAAGGCAGACAAAGCAGGTGTGCGTCAAGGTGGATTGCACATTCCTAATTTGCTTCGTTTAGGGTTGTCTCAGGCAGCCGCAATCAGCATGGGTAAACCAATGACAGTGTTGACATCGACTGTTACGCCGGAAGGTGCATTTGGTGCGGCGGCTGAAAAAAGTTATGGCAAAGATACCCCGAGTGGTCATTGGGAAATTGCGGGTGTGCCAGCGTTATTTGATTGGGGTTATTTTCCGCCGGAATATCCTAGTTTTCCGGACGACTTAATTGAAGATTTTATTCGTGAAAGCAACGTGCCAGGCATCTTGGGTAATCGACATGCGTCAGGGACGGAAATTATTAAAGAGCTCGGTGAAGAGCATCAAAAAACGGGCAAACCGATTGTTTATACCTCTGGCGACAGTGTTTTTCAAATTGCAGCGCATGAAGATTCCTTCACGTTACCGAAGTTGTATGACGTTTGTTTGATTGCGCGTCGTTTAGTGAATGACTATAACGTGGGGCGTGTGATTGCGCGTCCTTTTGCGGGCAACCCTGGTCAGTATTATCGAACGGATAATCGCCGAGATTACGCGGTGCCGCCGCCGGAACCCACGTTATTAGATAAAATTATTTCAGCGTCTGGGCAGGTCATTACCATCGGCAAGGTTTCTGATATTTATGCGCATCACGGAATTTCAAAATCGGTAAAAGCAAATGGCAATATGGCGTTATTCGATGCTTTTTTGCAAGAAGTGAAAACAGCGCCTGATCGGAGCTTGGTGTTCGTTAATCTGGTGGATTTTGATATGAAATACGGTCATCGGCGTGATGTGGTGGGTTATGCCAATGCACTCGAAGAATTTGATCGTCGCTTGCCTGAATTTGAAGCATTGATGCAGCCAGGTGATTTAGCGGTTATTACCGCGGATCATGGTTGTGATCCGACTTGGACGGGGACAGATCATACCCGTGAAAATATTCCAGCGATTTTTTTTGGGCCGATGGTAAAGCCCGGCCCAATTGGTTTGCGTGACACGTTTGCAGATATTGGCCAAACACTCGCGAAACATTTAACGATTCCGCCGTTGAAAGCAGGTCAGTCAGTTTTTTAACACAAAAACTGTCCGCAATATTGATCGACAATGTGGTAAGAAATGCCAAACGCAATGAAGGTAATGGATTTGACATCGCCGCTGCCAAAAATTTGATTCGCTGAAAAATCGGCTACCCAATTTTGGGTGATATCGTAGCTGACACCCACGCCAAGTGTTGGAAGTGCTTTGTTAATGGTTGCACCGTGACCATTGGTATTTTGCGACGTTAACACGGTAGCAGAAGTGCTACTGTGAACGACTGCAATGCCAGCTTTACCAAAAATATCAAAGCCGGTATCACTAAAGGGAAAAATGCCTTTAGCCACTAGGTCAACTGCATTTTGACGGATGGCTGGGTTGTTACCCGTTCCTCCGCTGACTTTATAACTGGAAGCGGCATAATATGCGTAGCCAATTTCCCAAGCGGCATATTGATTGAAGTTGTAACCGCCGAAAATTCTACCCGCGAAACCCGAGTTGCTCGGCGAAATTTGTTCAACAGTAACAGGACTGGTAATGACGAGTTCGGATTTGTTTTGGGAGTTACTTTCACCGAGTTGCAGACCTAAATAAGGCCCGTTGCGAACGGCAAAGGTGGTGCTTGAAACAGTGAGTAAGAGGATGGCGATGCTCGCGAGTTTAAATCGTTTCATTTGATGATTTTCCCTTTATCAAATTAATTTTATGCAAGGTTTACGAGTCACGACTGGGGTGAGTCGTTACGTTTATTTTAGGTAAAGATTAGTGAAGAGGAGAGATAAAGTCCAGAATTAAATAACCCGTTTAAATTGCAATTCCCAAATCGGGCGACCACTTTGTTGGCCGCGCGATTCAAATTTAGTAATGACAGGGCGGTGCGAGGAGCGGTTAGCATATTGTTGAGAGCCAGCTAAATTTTCAAATGGTGGCAGGCTGGTCAAAACGTTCATCATGTGAACCGCATAATCTTGCCAATCGGTGGCAAGATGTAACGTGCCGTGCATTTTTAATTTTTGTAATACGAGTTGCATAAATGGCACTTGAATTAAACGGCGTTTGTGATGACGGCGTTTTTGCCAAGGATCAGGGAAAAAAATTTGCATCGTGTCGAGACTGCCATCCGGAATACACTGATTCAATACTTCAACCGCATCGGCATGAAAGATTCGAATGTTATTTACTTCTGCATCAACCATCTCATGCAGCAACGTTCCCACGCCCGGTAAATGCGTTTCAATACCAATGAAATTTTGCTCAGGATGTTGCTTAGCCATGGCCAATAACGAGTAACCCGAGCCAAAACCAATTTCTAAAACACTAGCCGCATCGCGTTGAAAGAGGGTGGCAAAATCCAACATGCCCTGCTCTAACTGCAAACCAAAACGCGGCATTAAAAAATCAAGTGCACGCGATTGAGCTTCTGTCATGCGGCCATCGCGCCGCACAAAACTTTTTATGCGGCGTAAAGGAAAGGAATGATCATGATCCATCATGACGAAGTGTTATCCTGAGTGGCTTTTTAGGTGAATGAGAGGATGAATGATGTTGATCAGCTGTATGCCTTAAATGAGATAAATTAATCAATGTCTTTTGCAGGTAATGCTCGAACGTAGGCAGCAATGCACGTAAGCTAGGATGTAATTCTTCCGGTTTGTTATTTTGAATCGATAACAGACTGGCTATGAACATGTGTGCATGACTGACTTCTTCCCCTGTTTCGTGATGCCTCACTTTTTCTGTGCTGAGGGTTAAGTGTAATCGAGAGTTGTCGCCATCTTCTGTAAATGTATCTTTAAAGTCTTCACCGAAGCCCCGAGACATAGAGTTAACATATATTTGATACAATGCGCGAATGTAATGCATTTGTGCCCGGTTGGCATAAAGGTAGATAACCGACGGATTTGCATTTTCTTCCTGTTTATTACGGTCTTTATGATTTTCTCGTTCACGATCCATCAAGGGTTTCTCACCAAATACAATTTGGTATTCTTCACCCTCGTAGTTGCTGGATAATTTTTCGTAGTATTCTTCAATTTCTTTAGCCAATTCTTCTGCCTGTTTGACGGCTTCATGGGCTAGCTGATCGATGAGTGCTTCGGTTTCCGCTGATTGCTCCGCCAGCAGTAATGTGTCTAATTCTAATTGCTTTTTTTCACTGTGCTGCTTTAATTCATGCTCTTTTTCAGCAATAAGTTGTTGTAATTCGTACCGGTTCAACATGGGAAAAGCTCCTCGATCAACTATTATAATTAAATTATAGAAACAAATGCTTAACGAATTCTTAAGAATATCACGACTTTGTGGAAATTTTAATGGAATGGTGCGATCATCTGGTCGCAAGGCGCTTCAACGCTTAAAGCCCAGGGGTAAGCACGCGCCAATCCTATAGAAACTACTTCAGTCGTGTACAAGAGAAAAACCACAAATCCTTACAAATTGTAAATTGAATTGATAATTTGTAAGACATATAACCTTATAATTAATATAGAATTTATACCATGTACCTCTTTGCTTTATTTTTAGTGTTGTATGAATTCACCACTTATTCAGCCAACGATATGATCATGCCGGGCATGCTCCAAGTCGTGACGCATTTTCATGCGCCGGAATATTATGTGGCATTTGCGCTGAGTTTTTATCTGTTAGGCAATTGCGCGTTTATCTTGCTGGCGGGATTGTTGGCGGAGCGTTATGGCAAGCGATGCACGATGCTGTGGGGAAATTTTTTATTTTTATTGTTCACTATCATTATTATTCTTAGCGCGAGTATTCATCAATTTATTCTTTGGCGGTTTTTTCAAGGTGCAGGACTGGCCATCATCGCAATTGGGTATGCGCTCATTCACGAAAATTTCAATGATAAAGATGCCATCAAATTGATTGCGTTGATGGCAAATGTGAGTGTGCTCGCACCTTTAATTGGACCCGGGTTAGGTAGTTTGATGATGAGCTATTTATCTTGGCAGGCTATTTTTGTGCTCACTGCTATTCTCAGTGGTTTCACTTTCGTAGGATTATTTCTTTATACGCCGCGCGTCAAATTGCCTGCATCGACCAAGAGTGTGCTGCAGATTATGCAGCAATACGGCGCGATCCTCAAAAATAAAGAATTTTGTTTCGGCATGTTATGCACGACGATTCTTGTGCTGCCATTATTAATTTGGATTGGTGAGGCACCTAATTTGATTTTGTATAAACTGCATTTAAATTACATGCAGTATGCAATTTATCAATTTATTAGTATTGGCGGGCTGATCACATCGACGATTGTCATGCAATTTATGGTCGGTAACTATCGCATCTATCGGATAGTAAAAATCGGTGCGCTATTAGTATTGCTGGGTGTGCTCATGTGTTTGTTGGGTTCACAGGATATTCGCTGGATTGCGTTAGGGATGCTAATTTATGCGTTGGGTATGGGACTTGCAAACGGATGCATCATGCGATTGGTGATGACGATTACGGGTTATTCACATGCCATGCTAGCCTCCATGCTAGGATTTATGCAGACGCTGTTACTTTTTATTGGCATCACGGTAACGAATGAATTTATCAGTCATCAACACTTTTCATCTTGGAGTTTTACGTTGTCGCTCTTTCTCTTCGGGGCAAGCGGATTTTTGTTGGTGAATCAATACATTTCTGCTTATAAAACGCGTGGCTGGCTATAGAATTAACTGGTTGATAAATAATAAAATGAGCCGATTAAGACATCTAATCGGCTCATTTTAAGCTTGATTGTGAGCCGATTAGAAGATGGCAATGGCAGAGTTGGACGCGCATTTGCAAACAGGCAGCGGTCGCGGTGTGCGTTATGAATTAAATTTGATGTTTTGATCTGAGCCGCGACCGTCAGGGAGTGTCACGCATCCTGAAATTGAGATAAGCAAAAATAGAATCACCAGCGATCGCTCCCTGACGGTCGCGGCTCAGATCAAAACATTCCAAACAACGAGCCGCTTTAAAACAGAACCACGACCGTCAGCGAGTGTCACGCATCTTGAAATTGAGACAGGCGTAAATAGAATCACCGGTGATCGCTCCCTGGCGGTTGCGGCTCAGATCAAAACATTCCAAACAACGAGCCGCTTTAAAACAGAGCCACGACCGTCAGGGAGTGTCACGTATCTTGAAATTGAGACAGGCAAAAATAGAATCACCAGCGATCGCTCCCTGACGGTCGCGGCTCAGATCAAAACATTGATCCACCGAAAATCAAATCGTTTTTCTTAATCTTCTCTTGATCTTCTCTTAATGTCGATCGATGTAGTATATCTGCAGTTACTTAATAGGAGACTCACTATGAGTTTGAGAAAAGTTCTGAGCGGCGATAAAGTGCTAATAGAAGGATTAGCAAAGAGTCAAGAAACAAGGTTATTTAAGTCTTGTCTTGTTACTTTGAAAATCGATAGTCGTTCTGTTCCAATGGAATATACAGCGCATTCACTTCAGGCATTGAATGAGTGGCTTAAGCAGAACTGGACAAGGGATCAAAATCAAAAATCAAGAGGCTAAAATTCAAGCTGAAAAATATGCTGACTGTCTAAATATAGAAATGATGAACTGTTTTTGTGATCATCTCGCATCGGGATTAAATCGTTTATTAAAAAATAAAAGCGATGATCCAATGTTTTATGTAACTAGCAGAAAAAATATAACAATAGATCTTACGCAATCTTCCCCACAAGTTAACGTTCGCGATCATGATTTTGCAGTGTATTTGTTAGAAGGTGCAGTAGTATAGCGTCTGCTCTTGTGTTATTGGGAATATCATTAGCCATCTGCTTATCTCATGGCGCGGTTTTGGGGCTAGTCATGTTGGTACCATTAAGTCTTGGTATGCCTGTGCTCCACTATATTTCGACTGTAGATGATTATATAGCAAAAGAGAAATATAGATTTAACATTGAACCTAAATACCTAGAGGCCTCCAGAGCGACTGAACAATCAAGTGTTGGTACACCATTGTCGCAAACTCAAGTAGTAGTGCGTCAATCACTTGGAATCTCAGCTTCAGCGGATCATAAAGAAGCGTTACAACCATTAAAGCCTGATGCATCAACTGGGGTAAGCCAAAACGGGGCATCATTAACACCCGCGGCTGACATAACTGAGGACCGAGAGTTATCCAACAAAACCATTTCCAAAGGATTATCCCCCGGGATCTAACGGCTCAAAAAATCCTTGTAAATCTTTTTCGGAAAGTTTTAATTGGCCTGTTGGATTGTTAGAAAATAATCCTTCCATTAATGCGCGCTTATTTTGCTGCATTTCAAGGATTTTTTCTTCCACCGTCCCTTTGGTAACAAATTTATAAACAAAGACAGTCTTGTTTTGACCGATGCGGTGAGCTCGATCCGTTGCCTGATCTTCAACGGCAGGATTCCACCAAGGGTCGTAATGAATAACTGTGTCAGCAGCAGTTAAGTTTAACCCAGTGCCTCCGGCTTTCAAGCTAATTAAAAAAAGCGGTATTTCTCCTTTTTGAAATTTTTGGACAGGCGTTGCGCGATCTTTCGTTTGTCCTGTGAGTTTTACATACGCTATCTTTTTGCTGTTAAGTTCATCCTCAATAAGTTCAAGCATCTCAGTGAATTGAGAGAATAATAAAATACGTCTTCCTTCCTCAATCAACTCGGGCAATAAAGTCATTAATAATTCAAGTTTTGCTGATTTGGCTTTGTTTTTCTTAGGCGTATATATTTTTAAAAGACGTGGGTCACAACACACTTGGCGCAATTTAAGAAGCGCATCTAAAATAATGATATGACTGCGCGCTAATCCAAGCTTAGCAATTTCTTGCCGCACTTTATTCTGCATGGTCACGCGAATAGTCTCGTAAAGGTCGCGTTGTGCGCCATCAATTTCTACGTGTTGGATCATGTTCACTTTATCAGGTAATTCTTTGACGACATTGTTTTTAGTGCGGCGTAATAAAAATGGCGCGATACGTCGGTTGAGATGTTCACGCCGTTCTTGGTTGCCGTGTTTTTCAATCGGTATTCTAAATAGCCGATTAAATACTTTTTCTTCACCAAGTAATCCAGGCATCATAAAATTAAAGAGAGACCATAGTTCACCTAGATGATTCTCTAAGGGTGTGCCTGTCAGGCAGAGTCGATGTTTGGCACGAATTTGTTGAACAATTTGCGCAGATAAACTTTTTGAGTTTTTGATATTTTGTGCTTCGTCTAAGATCAAGAAATGAAATTCATGTTTTAATAATATTTCTTTGTCATGCTTAAGGAGCGGGTACGTTGTAAAAACCAAGTCATATTGCGAAATAATTTCAAATTGTTGTTTCCGGCTGGTTCCATGCAGAACTAATATTTTTAAATGAGGAGCGAAGCGTTCAGTTTCCATGCGCCAATTAAACATTAAGCTAGTGGGTGCAATGATAAGAGTGGGATGCGTCATCCGGCCACTTAATTTTTCAACGGTAAGATGAGAGAGCGCTTGGACGGTTTTACCCAATCCCATGTCATCTGCCAAAATGCCGCCGAAGTCATATTCACGCAAAAATTGCAGCCAATTCAAGCCATCCTGTTGATACGGACGTAGCTCACCTTGAAATTGGTCGGGTAATTTAACCGGCTCTATGCCGGAAAATCGGCCGAGTTTTTTTGCGAGGGCTCTTATTTTTTCTCCGCCGTGCCAGCGTAATTGGGTGGCACCCATGGCGGCTTCTAATTCTAACAAGCGTGCGGCATGTAGTTTTGCTAAACGCAAAAAATCGCCATCTTGCAAGCTGTTACTCTCATGTAATTCAACCAGCACATTTAAAATATTGCGTACGCGCTCAATGGGCAGAGGAATAAAACGCCCATCGGGCAATTGTGCCAATACCGGTTCAGTGCCTAATGCAGCCAATGAATTATTATTAAACTGCAATTTTTTTAATAATTGATGCAAAATGGGTAGCAAATTTATTTTTTTACCCTTTAACGTAATTCCGAGTTCAAGCGTAAACCAATCGCGACCGACGCTTTCGTCGATGGATGAATACCAATCATCAATCGGCTCATCGATGATTTGGTAAGGGTAGGCGGCCGCTTTTTTTATTTGTAATAAAGTGTTCCTATCTTTTTTTGCATCTGTCCATGGCTTCCGAGGGCTTGCAGCAGAAATAGGTGATTCTGTTTCACCCAGAATTTTTAGAAGTGTTGCAACAACATGTTTACAATTTATTTCCATTGGGCAAGAGCAAATACCGCGAATATTAAGTTTACTTGCCGAGCCAGTGAGATAAATTTTTACTCGGTAGAGAGTGTTTTTACTGCCGCGTACGCGTGCGTATATTTCATTTTCTTGTTTTTGATTAGAGAAAATTTCAATATCTTGCACGCGGCCTTGGCGATAATAATCGTAGCCTCTTTCAAAGTAAGAAGCGGGGAAAAAAGTTTTTATAATTTGAGTGTTGAGGGTTATTAGTAGCACTTTATGAAGTCTTTAATATCATCACACCCAATCGCTTTGCAGCCTGTGAAAGTTGTAAGTCGTTGGTGGCAAGTGGTGCGCCAAGGCGCATGGCGAGTTCAAGATAAGCGGCATCATAGGTTGTTAATTTTTCAGAGTGCGCGAGTGATAAAATTTCATGAAATCCTTTCGCGGATGTTTCAGAGTCAACTTGGATATTTAAATCATGCAATAGTGAGAGATATTCAGCAATTTTTGCATAGGAAATGCGATTTTTTCGCTCAGCATTTATCAAAATATTTCCTACTTCTAACGTCCAGAGTTGTGGAACGTGGGCTGTATTTGATTCCATTTTTTCTAATAAATCGACTGTGAAAGTAGTTGATTCGTCCGCAAAACACCAAGCCAGTGCAATAGAGGCATCTAAAACAAAATTCATTTGCGACGTCCTTCATCTCTTAATTCTTTCCAATTTAATCCGGCTAATTTATTCGATTGACAGAATTTTTTTAATCGTTCAATAGCTTGATGTACTTGGACAGGATTGGTATCTGTTGCTGGAACAAGTTTTGCAACAGGGTGGCCGTGTTTTGTTATGATAATTTGTTCGCCTTGCTCAACTTGATCGAGCAATGCAGAAAAATGTGTTTTTGCTTGAAAAGCACCTATCGAGCGCATAAATACCTCAAATAAACTAGTCTAATACTAGTTTAAACGAGCGGATCGGAGAGATCAAGTTAAGTTTAATAGATATCATCTATTTACCCGGATATTCAACGGTTTTGTTGCTGAATATCCGGATAAACAGCGATAGCATTGTCGAATGTCCCATTAGTAAGAGTCTCTGGCGTGGTGAGATAATTTAAATCCGGCGCTCTCTTTTCTTATTCTTCTCTGCAACGTGTGCTATCAATTGTTGTTTTAATTGATGTAATTGACTTTCAAGTCCCACGCAATATTCTCTGTGAGCAAAGTGTTTATTAAATTGGGTGAGTTGCAATGTGGCTCGTTCTTTAGCGAGCGATAAAGAGGAATCCGCGTACACCAATTCACCTTGTCGAAAAATAGGTTGAAGTAAATCGATAAAGCCATCGGCTTTTGTTGGTTCAGCCGTGATATGCGGTGCCGTCAGAGAGGTTAATTGTGGCGTGTTGCCAATGCCAAGCTCAGTATCATAAATAATATCCATCATCGGCGCATCGTTTTGCATATACCGACGGACTTGATGAATGCCTGGATTAGATACTTTGACGGCTTGCTCTGATAATTTTAATTTGTATTCCCAGTGACCTTGTTTGTCTCGTAAGGCAGATAATTTATAAACACCATCGAGGGCAGGATGATCATACGCAGTGGTTAAATGAGTTCCTACGCCCCAAACGGAAATGGCAGCACCCTGTGTTTTTAATTCTTGGATGACATATTCGTCTAAACTATTGCTCGCAATGATTTTGGTGGTTGAGAAGCCTGCTTCATCTAGCAGTTGCCGAGCTTTAATGCTAAGGCTTGCTAAATCACCCGAATCCAAACGGATGCCGCGCAATTCGGCGCCTTGTTTTTTTAAGTGGTTGCCAATTTCAATGGCGTGCTGGACCCCCTCGAGCGTGTCGAAGGTATCCACTAATAAGACACAATTATTCGGCATCACGTTTGCATAAGCCGAAAACGCGCTAATTTCATCCGGGAATGCGGTGACCCAACTGTGTGCATGGGTTCCTACGACAGGAATGCCATATAATTTTCCGGCCAAGACATTGGAGGTGGCGGCGCAGCCACCGACAAAAGAAGCGCGGCTTGCCGATAATGCACCATCGGGACCTTGTGCTCGACGCATACCGAATTCAAAAACAGGCTCGCCTTGGGCGGCTTGGCAAACTCGACTAGCTTTGGTTGCGATCAACGTCTGAAAATTAATAATATTTAATAAAGTGGATTCGATTAATTGGCATTGCAACAAAGGACCTTTTACCCGTAACAAGGGTTCATGGGGGAAAATGAGGGTGCCTTCTGGAATGGCATCGATATCGCAGTGGAAGCGCAGATTTTCTAAATAAGACAAAAAATCGGCGGTAAAAAAAGGGTTGCCGCTGGGTTCGCGCAAGCTGGCTAAATAGGTTAAATCATCCGCGCTAAAATGTAATTGTTGCAAGAATTCAATGACAGTCCCTAAGCCGCAGGCGATCGCATAATTCCCTTTAAACGGATTTTTGCGAAAAATTTGGTGAAAAACCGCTTCTTGTTCATGCATGCCTAATCGCCAATAGCCGTAAGCCATCGTCAATTGGTAAAAATCAGTCAATAAAGGTGAAATCACAACGGGTTCCTGCGACGAAAATAGGGCATTATATCGGAAAACAAAATATTGTTATACTGAGGGCCTGCTGACAATTGGTTTGTGGGATTTAAAAAGTGTTAACGGGATGGGATTAATTGTTTTATACAAATCCCCCTTGTTCCTAATGGCACTAGCTTAAGAACTGTCGTCCCGGAATTTACTGGCGCTTAATGAGCGCTTTTTGCGAATTTAGCGCCAGTTAATGTCCGGGATCCATTTTGCTTAAAGCATATAAGTTAAAAGCAAGAGGGCGATAAATTGAAGATGGATTCCGGACATTAAGTAGCTCTAAACGAGCAAAAGGCGCTCGTTAAGAGCTACTAAATTCCGGGACGACAGTTCTTAAGCTAGTGCCATTGCCCCTTGTTCCCCCTTTTTCAAAGGGGGAACAAGGGGGATTTGTATAAAAAAACAATCTTCATTTAAACAAGCTCGGAGCGTTATGATAAGTTTATCGAATGTGACAAAAAGCTACGCAACAGCACAAGGTGTTGTGACCGCGTTACAAGATATTAATCTCGAAGTCGAGCGCGGCGAGATTTTTGGTATTGTGGGGAAGAGCGGCGCGGGCAAAAGTACTTTGATTCGTTGCGTGAATTTATTAGAAAGACCCACCAGCGGCACCGTCAGGATCGATCAAGAAGAATTAACTCAGATGACAGCGGAAGAATTACGTCATGAACGCCGCAAAATTGGCATGATATTTCAGCATTTCAATTTGCTCTCATCACGCACAGTGTATGCCAATGTCGCCTTATCACTCGAATTAGAAGGGAAAAATCGCACAGAGATCGCAGCGACGGTGATGCCGTTGCTGGAGTTAACCGGCTTGCAAGATAAAAAAAATCATTTTCCAAGTCAGTTAAGCGGCGGCCAAAAACAACGCGTCGCGATTGCACGTGCGCTGGCGAGTCAACCCAAAGTATTATTATCCGATGAAGCGACCTCAGCACTGGATCCTGAAACCACCACGACTATTCTAGAGTTATTAAAAAATATTCGCGATAGATTGCAAGTAACCATTCTGCTGATTACGCATGAGATGTCAGTGATTAAAGCCTGTTGTGATCGAGTCGCGATTTTAGAGCAAGGAAAATTGATTGAAGAAAATGAAGTCGGTGATTTTTTCGCGCAACCGAAAACATTAACGGCCAAAAATTTTATTGTCTCAGCGATGCCGCAAGTCTTGCCACCCACTATCATTGAACACGTGATGCCAACAGAAATGGAGGGCTCGCATCCGATTTTACGTTTATGGTTTTTTGGCGATGCAGCGACACAGCCGGTGATGGCAAAGTTGATGAATCAATTTAATTTGCAGATTAATATTATGCAAGCCAACATGGAATACATTAAGCAGAATTCGCTGGGCTTTATGATTTTAGCATTGAATGGCGAGAGAGCAAATCTAGCCGCAGGAATTCATTTTTTACGAGAATTAGGTGTCAAAGTAGAGGTGCTGGGTTATGTCCCAAACAATATTATATCTTTTGCTTAATGCAACGGGCGAAACCCTTTTCATGGTCATTGCATCCACGATTATTGCAACCGTGGTTGGTTTACCGTTAGGGGTTATTTTATACGTGACGCGCAAAAATAACATTTTAGAAAATTTTTCATTGCATCAATGCTTGGCGGCCGTCGTCAACATGACACGCTCCATTCCATTCGTCATTTTAATGATTGCAGTGATTCCTATGACGCGTTTATTAGTCGGAACATCGATTGGCACCTGCGCTGCGATTGTGCCGTTGTCACTGTGCGCGATGCCATTCATTGCGCGTGTCGTAGAAAGTGCGCTCATGGAAGTGAATCGCGGTTTGATTGAAGCAGCGATGGCAATGGGCGCAACCAATTTACAAATTATTCGTAAAATATTAATCCCAGAAAGTTTGCCCAGTATCATGAATGGTTTAACACTGACAATCATTACCTTGATCGGCTACTCTGCCATGGCGGGTGCAGTGGGTGGGGGTGGATTGGGCGATCTCGCGATTCGTTATGGCTACCAACGATTTAATTTAACGGTGATGCTGGTGACGATTTTCATCATGATCGTCTTGGTGCAATTGGCGCAATTTGCCGGTGACTGCATTGCAAAAAAGTTTTCCCACTTGCGAAATTAGTTTTATACTTTGCTCTTAATTATTAAGGTATACCCATCATGTTAAATCAATTGAAAAAAATCTTGGCAGCATTCAGTGTCTGTTTGCTTGCCGCGTGTGGCGGAAGTGATCAAAACCAATTAAAAGTCGGCACCATCTCAGGTCCAGAAACCGAAATAATGGAAGTCGCTAAGCAAGTTGCAAAAGAGAAATACGGTTTAACCATTAAAATCGTCGAATTCACCGATTATATTCAGCCGAATACGGCGTTAAATGATGGCAGTATTGATGCCAACATGTTTCAGCACCAGCCTTATTTAGATCAACAAGTCAAAGATCGTCATTATAAATTAATCTCTGTCGGCAAAACGTTTGTTTTTCCGATGGGTGTTTATTCTACGAAAGTAAAAGACATTCAAGCGTTACCCGAGGGCGGTATGATTGCACTGCCCAATGATCCGAGTAATGAAGGCCGTGCATTATTGTTATTACAGAAGGCAGGCGTCATTCACTTGAAAGCAGGCGCCGGATTATATACCACGCCGATGGACATTAAAGACAATCCCAAACATTTAACGTTTAAAGAATTAGATGCGGCTCAGTTAGCGCGGAGTTTACCTGATGTGGCAGCGGCCGTGATTAATACAAATTATGCGGTTCCGGCAGGACTTTCACCTACTGAAGATGCGATCTTCCATGAGAAATCCGATTCACAGTATGCCAATATTATTGTCGTCCGCCGTGATGAAGTGAATGATCCGCGTATTAAAGAGTTGGTCAAATCATTGCAATCTGCTGAAGTTGCGGCTGCCGCGAAGAAAATTTTTAACGACCAAGCTATTCCTGCATGGTAATCTATTATTTTTAAGGGGATAAACATCATGGACATGAAAAAAATAGCGATTCTAGTTTGTTGTTGGTTAACCGTGAGCTGTGCTTCAAATGTTTCGCATGATAGTCAGAGTAATTCTGCTCTTGCAAATATCCCGCCTGATCAATTGTATAAAACAGGTAATCAATATGCGAAAGGCGAAGGCGTCGCACAAAATTATACGAAAGCCGTTGAGTATTATCGTGCTGCAGCCGATCAAGGTTATGCAAAAGCACAATACTCATTGGGGTATATGTACCGCACGGGTCATGGGGTAGCGCGTAATTATAATTCAGCAGCAGAATGGTTTGAGCGTGCTGCCGATCAAGGCAATTCAGATGCGCAATATAGTTTGGGCGTCCGTTATCTGTCCGGTCAAGGAACACAACAAGATCCTACCAAAGCGATTCAATGGTTCAAACGTGCGGCGGATCAAGATAATGCGTTTGCAGAAAATCAATTGGGCTATATTTACGGCGCTGGCAAAATTGTTCCACAAGATTATGCGCAGTCTATGCATTGGTATCAAAAAGCGGCTGACACTGGGATGCCCAGTGCGCAATACAGTTTGGGTTTAATGTATGCCAATGGATTGGGTACACCGGTTGATAAAGCGAAAGCGCAGCAATTATTCCAACTCGCTGCAGCAAAAGGTTTTGCTCCTGCAAGTGCTGCATTGGGACAAAATTAATTAAGGAATAATGGCATGCATGTTGCGCGCAAACGTTTTGGCCAGCATTTTTTACAAGATAAACAAGTTATTCAGCGCATTGTGGATGCCATTCAGCCGATACCAGGACAGCACTTGTCGAAATTGGTCCTGGTCAAGGCGCATTAACCTTACCTCTTCTCAAAAAAGCCGGTCGTTTGGATGTCGTTGAAATTGATCGTGACTTAATTCCACAGCTCAAATTGGTTGTGCGGGAAAAGGCGATTTAATTATTCATCAAGCCGATGCGCTTGAATTTGATTTTTCTCAGCTAGTCAGTGATGCACAACCGATGCGATTGATGGGTAATTTGCCTTACAATATTTCTACGCCGTTAATTTTTCATTTACTCACGTTTGCGAAGCACATTAGCGATATGCATTTTATGCTGCAGAAAGAAGTAGTGGATCGATTAGCCGCACGGGTGGGTTCGGATGCAATATGGCAGGCTGAGTATTATGGTGCAGTATCATTGCCAAGTGCATTCATTATTCCATGTGGCGACCTTCTGCGTTTTATCCGCCACCGCAAGTGGATTCCAGTATTGTTCGGTTAGTGCCACATCAAGAATTTCCTTCTCGTGCGCAGAATTATGATCATTTTGCCTTAATTGTCAAAGCAGCATTTGCGCATCGTCGTAAAACATTGCGCAATTGTTTGAAACAAATTATGACGGATGAGGACTGGGAAAACGTTAACATTGATCCGGGGTTGCGTGCGGAGCAGTTAAGTATTTCTGAGTATGTCAAATTAAGTAATGCATTGGTGAAACAGAGGATAACATGGCAACGTATGCAATAGGTGACATTCAAGGTTGTTTTTCTGCATTAGAGAATTTACTGGATAAAATCCGTTTTGATTCGAGCAGCGATGTGTTGTGGTTTACCGGTGATTTAGTCAATCGCGGCCCACAATCATTAGAAACATTGCGCTTTATAAAACAATTTGCCGCACAAAGTGGTTGTCTTAGGTAATCATGATTTGCATCTTTTAGCGATGTCGAAAGGTGCGCATCGAGGTTGGCACAATGATACTCTCCAATCTATTTTAGCAGCGCCTGATCGTGAAGAATTATTCGACGTGGCTGCAACAACAACCCTTGCTGCACTATGATAAGCAATTTAATGTGGCCATGATCCATGCCGGTTTTGCACCGAGCTGGGATTTGCAAATAGCTAAAAATTTAGCCCATGAAGTTGAAGTCATCTTACGCGGAGAGCATGCGACTGATTTTTTTCAACAGATGTATGGTAATTTTCCTAACGCATGGGATGAATCATTGCAAGGATGGGAACGGATTCGCTGCATCGTCAATTATTTTACTCGCGCACGTTTTTGTTTTGCGGATGGCAGTTTGGATTTGATGACAAAAGAAAACATGCTGAACGTGTCCGCGGATTTAATTCCCTGGTTTAAAATTCCCAATCGACGCAGCGCTGATATTAAAATAATTTTTGGTCATTGGGCAGCACTGGGCGGCATCACTAACACACCCGATGTATTTGCATTAGATACGGGTTGCGTGTGGGGTTATTGTCTGAGCGCTATGCGCTTAGAGGATCAAAAAAAATTTAGTGTTTCTTGTAAATAAATTCTGGTTGCGTAATTTCAGCGTCAGTCGTTCGTTAATTGGGATGGACGCAAAACAAGGGTCTATCATCCTGAGCACTCAAGCACCCGAAAAAAGAGAGGGTAAAGATCTAATAAGAACTTCTTTTTTTATACAAATCCCCCTTGTTCCCCCTTTTTCAAGAGTGGGAGACCTTCTAAGCAGCTTTCACTGTTAAAACACAGAGCTGTTTAGAAGGTCTCCCACTTTGAAAAAGGGGGAACAAGGGGCAATGGCACTAGCTTAAGAACTGTCGTCCCGGAATTTAGTAGCTCTTAACGAGCGCCTTTTGCTCGTTTAGAGCTACTTAATGTCCGGGATCCATCTTCAATTTATCGCCCTCTTGCTTTTAACTTATATGCTTTAAGCAAAATGGATCCCGGACATTAACTGGCGCTAAATTCGCAAAAAGCGCTCATTAAGCGCCAGTAAATTCCGGGACGACAGTTCTTAAGCTAGTGCCATTGGGAACAAGGGGGATTTGTATAAAAAATTAAATTTTTCTCTAGAGATACCGATAGAGCGGTTACAAAAAATCAAACGCTTTCATCGAAGTTCTTTGGGGGCGCTGTTTGCGCCGAAGCATCTCCCGCAAATTTCTGAAAATTAGCAAAAGATTTTCTTAAGAACTTGCCTAGCTAGGGGCGCCATTGGCATATTCTTAATATTACCTTAATATTCAAAAAGCATAATAAGAAATCAAAATTATCAATAAGAAGCTATCGGGATCTACAATCCTACCATCACAACTATCAGGTTGAATAATCATGCGAATTTTCAGTGGATTACGAAATAAGAAAGGAAAAATTTATATTGAGACGAATCCATTTGCTCAATCGGCTTTTGATTATTTAGAGGATAGCGAATACACAGCAAGAAATTTGCCAACGTATTCTTTTTGGGATAATTTAGGTGCTGTATTTGATACAGTCCGGGGAAAAATGAGAGGGTCGGAAATCCAATTAGGTCTATTTGATTATTTGGTATTTCCCGTAACGTGTATTGATTTTGCTTTACAAAACGCTGGACAATTTTCTTATGAGGCATTCAAAAATCTTCAGCAAATTGATTTTAAGCATCTCGACGCTAAATCTAAAGCCGGCTACATTCTAGCGGGTATCGCGATCGTTATACTGGGTTTTGTATCTTACGCTTGTTTCGCAGCCCTTCGGGTATCACTTTATATCGCATCAGTTTCGTGTAGTGCTTTTTTAACATTTTTAGCTAGCCCATTTGTCGCGCTTGCTTCTTGTGCTGGGTTTACTAACAAGAAAAAGGAAAAGGAAAAATTGCTGCAACAGGTTGAAAGTATAGTTGTTAAAAATCATGAAACAATACATCAATCTTCTCAACACGGCATAAAAGGGGAGTGTATTGTAGAGCCGCTGAAAATAAATCAGACATTAAAAGCGCTATTTGACTTGCAGCCAATACAGAGAGCCTGGTCAGCTGTGCAGCCGGAGTTTCCTGTAGAGACTTCTGAAGGGTATTCTCTGAGTGTGACTGAAAATCAAGATAGACAACGCTGTTTGATCATAGCATATCGATATGAAAAGAAGAGCTTTTATATTGGTGACTCGAGAGTTCGTCGAGCGTATAGGCGTGAAACATTCTGGAGGGTGTATGACGATAGCAAAGTAATTGAACTTGTTCCTAACGAATCATATAAGGTAACAAGCACTGAAACATTCACTATCGAAGTGAATGCCCAGAATGCCGCTGGGATTGCTTCATTAGTTGAGTTAAATGCATTTAATATAAAGCAAAAACTTAAGCCGGATGAGATACAGGCATTATTAGTGATAGAAAAAACGAAAGAAATTTTTAAATCAACCATGGCAGGCTTGATGCAAAATACGTTCCCGGTTGTTCTGCAACAGCTTGTTCTACAGTATGCTGATGTAGTTCCACTGGGTAAGGGCAACGCTGCAAGCGAAAGGCCATCTGCTGATTTTGTTGCATCAGAAAATATATCCACCGTACCAGAGAGTAAATCAGATGCAGTCGCTCCTAAAGATGTCGGAGTGAGCGCTTCTTCGTTGAGTGTTTCTTATCGACAAAGTTGATCTATTCCTTCATGAGAGAGTGTTATATCGACATGCTTTTACAGAGTGCGTTTACATAAAAGAAAGGGCTGTCATCCTTAAATTTTCTTCTAAACAGTTAAGTGAAGTGCTAGCATTCATCAATGTTTTTGCAACCAAGAAAATTGTTTCTTGTCATTTTTAAACATCCAAAAATAAGGACATCATTATGCAAACTTTTGTTAAACGTTTCGCAATCCTCTCTGCAATAGTTGTTTGTGGAACGAGTTACGCGGAGCCACCTGTCAGCGTCGATGATATTTTAAAACAGGCTGATTTAACCAAATTAATCGGCGTCAATAAAGCGGTGAATTTAATCGCTCAGTTGAAAGATCCAAACGCCAGCACAACTCAGGTGAGTGACTTTACTGACTTCATCGCGATTGGTGTTACTGATCCAGAGCAATTTACTTCAATGACGGAATTTACAGCGGATCAAACCAGTGTGAAGCACGCAACGTATGATTTCCCTTGGATTGGTGTGAGTTCATTCCCTCAAAGTAAATTACCTGCATTAACACTGCAAGAGGGTTTTGTCAGAGTGAAAGCCTGTATGGCAGCGCAAAATGATCCTACGCCGGAGGCAATCACCAAGGTTATCATTTATCAATCCATTTTCCCAAATGACATGGTTTATGATTACGTGTTTAAAGATGAGCATTTGCCAGCTGGGTTGTGCCAAGAATTTATTTTCAATACAAAAACCAGTGAATGCCAAAGAGGTTTTTCGGTGAGTTGCCACTTTAATATAGTTGATCCAGCGCAGAGACTGCATTCAATCAAATAACGATGAGCCGCGACCGAACTGAGCCGCGACCGTCAGGGAGCGATCACCGGCGATCCGATTTTCTCGCATCGATCAATTCATCGTGGGCGACACTCCCTGACGGTCGCGGCTCAGTTTAAACGCATTTTTTCTTACTTACGCTCCAACATAACAAAGCTAAACGGATAATTATTTTTTTCATCTGCCTTATGATCAATCCGATGAGACTCTGTCCATTCGGTTAAATCAATCTCAGGGAAATACGCATCGCCATTAAAATGATGATGCACAACCGTCAAATAAATTCGTTGCACCTTGGGTAATAACAGTTGATATAGCTCAGCGCCGCCAATCACGAATGCTTCATCAGAATCAGCAACGGCTTCCAATGCCGTATGAGGAGAATTAACAATGACGCAGCCTTCTGCATGATAATCTTTGTTGCGCGTAATAATGACATTGCAACGCCCCGGTAGAGGGCGACCAATGGATTCAAATGTTTTGCGCCCCATCAGAATGGGTTTGCCCATTGTAACTCGTTTGAAATGCGCTAAATCGGCAGGTAAATGCCAGAGTAATTTATTATCTTTCCCAATCACGCGATTCTCTGACATGGCGACAATAGCAAATAACTGCATCATGTTTACATCCTATTAATTTAAGAGTGTATTAGGGATCAATTTTAAACGCTTAAACTTGGGCGGTATAGGTATTTTTTGCGAGTAAGTGCTGTCATTTGTTCAGGGATCGGCGACGGTCTTATTATTAAATCAATTACTATGCGCTCTTATCAATTCGTTGTTTTTTCCAATGTACACCAAAAATCACATTAAATTTAGTTGTCTTAGCGACAGGACATACTATTTTGTTAAGCTTTTCAAGCTTTACAAAGCCATAAGCAGATAATGTTTTTAATGTCCTAGATAGATTACTCGATTGTCTCCCAGTAATATCTGCCAGTTCACGTATAGAGCCGGGCTTCTTCTCTGTAATAATCTGTAACAGTGCTTGATTGTCATCACTTAACACTTCGGCAAGTGAACGGATTGATGTAAACCAAATTTTAGGTTCATCTGGCTTGGGCTTATATTCGCCGCGCGCAATCGCAAGTGTTCGTTCACGGATTTCTTTTTGCGACATAATGCCAATTTTTATCGTCTTCATGTTTATTCCTCGTCTAAGTCAAGTGCTTTAAGTATCTTGTCGACTTCAGTCCAAAAATCTTTAAGCAATTGGTGCGCATCAATAAATTCATATGGAATACCCTTATCTTCAGCGTGTCGATGGCGATGATCATATGTTTTCCTGCCATTGTGATAACGCTTATTTTTTGCTTTAACAGCATGAGCATTATCATAGCCCATAATGCGGTTACCATGGCTATCATGAAGAGTTAAACTATAGCGGATGCCATGAGGTATTTCTTCTGTGGTTTTTGGTAGGAGCCGCACCTCAAATTTTGTCCAGTGTTTTCCAGCTTGCTCGATGATAACGCCATCTAAATCAAGCAGCGCATCAATGCTTTTCTTTTGAGACATGTACTTATCACCTGTTGATAGCTATCAAGTATAACAAATAATTTTATTCAAACAAGCAGGAATTCTAATGACTCAATGTACTAGTGGCAACAGAGACCCTAATTATCCGAAACATATTCTCGGCATAATTTAGTTTTATTTGCGTGACGCTGAATGGCCAATTGAACCAAATGAGTTAGCAAGTCCGAATAACTGATGCCAGAAGCACCCATTAATTTAGGATACATACTAATTTGGGTAAAGCCGGGGAGTGTATTGACTTCGTTAAAATAAATTTTGTTCGTGCCGCGTTCTAAAAATAAATCAACGCGCGCCATCCCTTCACATTCTAACGTGTTAAAAATGTCACGTGCTGTGTTACGAACGTGTTCTTTTAAGTCTTGAGAAATATCGGCTGGAATAAATAATTCTGCACCCTTCTCATCTAAATATTTTGCGGCATAAGAATAAAATTCGTGCGACGGTCTGATTTCACCGACGACACTGACAATGGGTTCTGCGCCACTGTTGAGTGATTCGAGGACGGCCACTTCAAGTTCAATGGCGTCAATACCTTGTTCAACTAATACTTTGGTATCGTATTGAAAAGCGTTCTCTATGGCTTTTTTTAATTGCGTGGCATCTTTGACTTTTTCGACGCCGACACTCGAACCCGTGTTGGCGGGTTTGACAAAAACAGGAAATGTTAATTCCTGTTGAATGCGTTGGCAGAGTGTATCGGCTTCATGCATCCATTGCCCAATTTTAAAAACCAGGTAGTGAGGGGTGTCAATATTGGCTGCTTTAATCAGGCGTTTCGATACATCTTTATCCATACCAATGGCTGACGCTAAAACACCGCAGCCTACATAGGGCACATCGGCTAATTCCAATAAACCTTGCACCGTGCCATCTTCGCAGAGCACACCGTGAATAGCCGGGAAGATAACATCAAAAATGCGTTTAGCATTTTTGGTTTGAGGCAGTAGTCCGGTGGGTTGAACGTGTTGCAGTTGTTTGCCAATCAATTCAGGATTAAACAGCATGCGTTCTGATTCGCGCAATAATTTTAATTGGGTGTGCTGCGGAATTCCTTTTTTGAAGACATCATCACCTAAAAACCAGGCGCCTTCTTTATCAATGCCGATGGGAATGATTTCAAATTTGGAACGATCCAGGTATTGAATAACGTTGGTCGCCGACATTAAAGAAACTTCGTGTTCGCCGGAGCGACCACCGTATAAAACAGCAACGCGAATTTTTTCAGAAGAAGATGTCATAGTTATTCAAACCTACAGAGAGATCAGATTCCCGCACTTCGCGGGAATCTGAGTTTAGCGATTATTTTTCACCTTTGTAATCATGATGTCCATGCGTCGCAGTTTGAGCGGGAGCTGTTTCAGCGGTGTTGCTAGCGCAGCTTGCTAAAACGAATGCAGCGGCGATAATACTCAAAACAAGCGTCAAATTTTTCATGTGGGGCTTTCCTTAAGGGATGATTATAAAAAGTCTCGAAAATATACCTTGTTCTGGTAGCAACGGCCATCGTTTTTTTGTGGTTATTTAACAACAACCTGAGCATATTTTGAACAATTCTTTTGACATTGAACCATAAAGCCAGTATTATGCAGGGCTCTAGGCAGAGATTTAGGCCATATAAAGCGCTCCCTGAAATGAAAATTATATGAAAATCTGAGAGTTATTCAGATTGAGTAAGAGACATGATTTTGCACAGGATGTTCATTATCAGGGCGTACTTCAAGTAAATCGTAAATTAGCACAAATAAACTTTAGAGGTACAGTGAACTCATGAAATTGAAGCATATTGTATTTGTTTTCGCATTTTTAGGTATTGTTGGTTGGGGCCCTTTTTCTTTTTTCTCGGCAGAATCCAATAATGAATCGTTAGGCACAAGAGCGTGGGTCAGTAAAGAATTGGCAATTATTTCCAGTCAAGCCAGCGACTTTAATCCTACCGTGATCAAGCTGGCTTTAAAAGCGTATAGCAAAGCTCGTCAGCAAGGTTATATCCATAAACAATTATTAACCATTGTTGACTATGGCCGCTCATCAGCAGATCGTCGCTTGCTCGTCGTGGATTTAATCAAGCAACGTGTCTTATTTAATACCTGGGTGACGCATGGTAAAAATAGCGGCGGACAAAACGCAACCTCTTTCTCAAATCAAAATGGCAGTTTAAAATCAAGCATTGGTGTGTTTGTCACAACCAGCGATCCTTATGTCGGCGGCAATGGTTATTCATTACGCGTGAGAGGATTGGAGCGGGGCATTAATGACAATGCATTTCGACGTGATATTGTGTTTCACGGCGCTTGGTATGCGGATTCGCAGGTTGCCAAAAAATATGGAACACTAGGCCGCAGCTGGGGTTGTTTTGCGGTGGGTGAAAATGTAGTAAGACCACTGATTAATACCATCAAAGACGGTTCGTTAGTATTTGCGTATTATCCTGATCGTCATTGGCTTAATCATTCAAAATATTTAGTCGGTTAAGGAATCGAATAGTTATGAAGTGTATTTCATTAGTGAGCCGGACGTGCGTGTCCGGCTTTTGTGCATTTGTTTTGACTTGCTCAAGTGCATTGGCAGCCAATTTTCCATTGCCCGCCCCAGAAGAATCTTTAATCGGGCAGGTTCAATATACCGATGTCAAAGTGGGTGATACAGCAACCACGGTTGCTCAGCATTACAATATTGGTTTGAATGCAGTCGTAGCAGCGAATCCAGGTGTATCGGAGAATACGAGTTTTCGCACTAAACAAACCGTTAAAGTGCCAACGGAATTTTTATTGCCGCCATTACCCAGGCAGGGAATTATTGTGAATTTGCCGGAAATGCGGATTTATTATTTTCCCGCCAACAGCAATGAAGTGATGACATTTCCCATCGGCATCGGCAAAATTGGCAAAACAATTCCGGTGGTGAATACGAAAATTACCCGAAAAAAAGTAAACCCTATTTGGATACCGCCACAAGATATTCGTGAATGGAATAAAGAAACGCAAGGTATCGTATTGCCGAAGGTATTGCCTGCGGGCCCAGATAACCCATTAGGTCCTTACGCAATTTATTTAGGCATTCCCAGTTTTTTAATTCATAGCACTATTTATCCCGAAAGCATTGGTCGTCGCGCGAGTTTCGGTTGTCTTAGAATGCATGAAACGGATATCAAACAGTTTTTCCCGGTGGTTGAAGCGGGTATACCGGTGACGATTATTGATATGCCTGATAAAGTCGCTTGGAATGATAATGCTCTCTATTTAGAAGCGCACGAACCGTTAAGTGAGCGCAGCGATGCGCCGTATGCAACGCCTGCCGGTGTCATGAAATTGGTTGCGGATCGTTTGCCACGCGGTCAAGTGACGTTAGTTGATTGGCAAATGGTTGCGTATTTAGCGGAATCACCGGATGGTATTCCACATCAAATTGGGGTGCGGTTGCGTTAAGTTTTTGACTTCGATGACGGCTGCTTTTTATATAAATCCCCCTTGTTCCCCTTTTTCAAAGTGGGAGACCTGCTAAGCAGCTTTCGCAATTAAAGCACAGAGCTGATTAGTAGGTCTCCCACTTTGAAAAAGGGGGAACAAGGGGCAATGGCACTAGCTTAAGAACTGTCGTCCCGGAATTTACTGGCGCTTAATGAGCGCTTTTTGCGAATTTAGCGCCAGTTAATGTCCGGGATCCATTTTGCTTAAAGCATATAAGTTAAAAGCAAGAGGGCGATAAATTGAAGATGGATCCCGGACATTAAGTAGCTCTAAACGAGCAAAAGGCGCTCGTTAAGAGCTACTAAATTCCGGGACGACAGTTCTTAAGCTAGTGCCATTGGGAACAAGGGGGATTTATATAAAAAAAATAAAACCCTATCCCAAAAACAAACTAATCACATCGTTCAAAAACCGTAACCCCATTTCTGTCGCTTGCAATTTCTTTTCATCCACAACCAATAATTTCTGATCGCGCGCAAAAGTTAACATAGGCTCCAAGCTCGTCAGAGGAAATCCTGTTCGCTCAACAAACAACTCAGCGCTCACACCATCGATAAGTCGCAACGCATTGAGCATAAATTCAAATCGCGCATCTTTTTCAGTGATAATTTGATTTTCTGCAACAAACACTTGCTGAGCAGAGAGATAGTCTTTCGGATTTTTGACTTGCCAATGACGTGTTATCGTCTCTTGATCATATCGCGTGATTTTACTGTGTGCGCCAGCACCGATTCCTAAATAATCACCAAATTCCCAGTAATTTAAATTATGTAAACAAGCATGAGTTGGCTGAGCAAATGCGGAAATTTCATAGTGTTGAAACCCCTTAGATTGCAGCATTTTCCAACCTTCTTCTTGGATAGCAAATAACGTTTCATCATCAGGCAGAACAGGTGGCGCATGATGGAAAAAAGTATTGGGCTCAATCGTTAATTGATACCAAGATAAATGAGGCGGTGCAAATTGCAATGCATCTTGCAAATCCGCTAAGGCTTCTTCAACCTGTTGACCCGGTAAACCATGCATCAAATCCACATTAAAATTGGTGAAGCCCGCCAAGTGTGCCGCATCAATCGCACGCAAGGCATATTCTCGATCATGAATTCGCCCGAGCGCATGCAGTTTATTATTTTGTAAACTTTGAATGCCGATGGATAATCGATTGATTCCTGCCGCACGAAACCCTTTAAACCGATCCGCATCGACAGTGCCCGGATTGGCTTCTAACGTGATTTCAATATCGGGCCCAAAATTTAAGCGTTGATACACACCGGAAAGAATTTTTTCAATCGCTTGGGGTGAGAAGAGACTCGGCGTGCCGCCGCCAAAAAAAATGCTGACAATTCGACGTCCCCAAATAGTCGGTAGTTGTTGATCTAAATCTTGTAATAAAGCAGCGATATACGCCTCTTCAGGAATCGATTGCTTGGCTTCATGCGAATTAAAATCACAATAGGGACATTTTTTGACACACCAAGGAATGTGGATATAGAGGCTTAAAGGAATAGGAACGGTAAATTTTTGCATAGCGGGATAGTAGCCCAATTTAGCTAAAATAACAATTTGGCCGCCTCGCCTAATTCAGCTAGAATAACGGCAATTTTTAACCTAGGAGTTCGTTATGAGAAAACGCGTCAAAGTGGCAATCACCGGGGCTGCCGGGCAAATTGGTTATGCATTAATTTTTAGGATTGCGTCCGGCCAAATGTTTGGGGCAGATACTGATGTTGATTTGCATTTGCTTGAATTAGAACAAGCGTTACCGGGTTTGCGCGGCGTAGCGATGGAGTTAGATGATTGCGCATTTCCATTGTTAAAAAATATCATTTGTACCTCAGACTTAAATGAAGCGATGCGTGATGTCAACTGGGCTGTTCTCGTCGGCGCAGTCCCTCGTAAAGAAGGAATGGAGCGCGCTGATTTATTGAAAATTAACGGCAAAATTTTTACCGGCCAAGGTCGCGCGATTAATGAGAATGCAGCGGATGATGTCCGCGTTTTTGTGGTGGGCAATCCTTGCAATACCAATTGTTTAATTGCAATGAACAGCGCGCCGGATGTACCGCGTGATCGTTTCTATGCGATGACGACATTGGATGAGTTACGCGCCAGAAAGCAGTTAGCTATCAAAGCGGGTGTTGATGTCACTGCAGTGACGCAAATGACAATTTGGGGTAATCATTCATCGACACAATATCCTGATTTTTATCACGCAAAAATTAACGGTAAATCGGCATCAGAAGTGATTACGGATATCAAGTGGCTACAAAATGATTTTATTCCCATCATCCAAAAACGCGGCGCTGAAGTGATTAAAGTGCGGGGCGCATCGTCAGCCGCCTCTGCAGCCAATGCGGCATTAACGGGCGTTTATAATTTGGTGCATGAAACACCGATCGGTGAAAGTTTTTCAGTGGCGCGTTGTTCGCAAGGTGAATATGGCGTCGATGAAGGTTTAATTTTCTCTTATCCTTGTCAAACGGAAGGCGGTAAATTAAAAATTGTTTCTGGCATAACGCAAAATGCATTTGGCCAAGAGAAATTTAATTTAACGTTAAATGAATTACGCCAAGAACGTGATGCGGTGATGGAGTTAGGATTGGTTTCTGCTTAAAAATCCTTTGCAAATTGCTGCAGCTTGGTGGATTACGACGCAAAAGGCGCGTCGTGCCACCCTACAACTGATGGATCGACGCAAATTCCACCCCTGCGTCGTCCTGAAAAATATGACGTCAACATATTTTAACCGTAGCGAGGGTACTCGCACGGAATATTTATTCAGGATCCACTTGAGTATCCTCGATCCATATAAATTCAGGAATGAGTTCTTCGTTCGTGGATCCTGAATAAATCTTACGCGCTACTGCGATAACTGCGGTCAAATAATTTGGGCGTAAGATTTTTCAGGACGACACAGCGGAGGAATACCTAAGCCCTGCGGGCTGATGGATCGACGCAAATTCCACCCCTGCGTCGTCCTGAAAAATATGACGTCAACATATTTTAACCGTAGCGAGGGTACTCGCACGGAATATTTATTCAGGATCCATTTTCAATTTACCACTTCTCTTACTTTTAACTTAACGTACTTCAAGCAAAATGGATCCCGGACATTAACTGGCGCTAAATTCGCAAAAGGCGCTCATTAAGCGCCAGTAAATTCCGGGATGACAGTTCTTAAGCTGGATGCCATTAGTATCAAAAGGGAGCTATAAAATTTCCTCACGCCCACCAAGCCAACGCCGCCATTAATCCCAACCCCATCACTAAACAGAAAAACTCCACCATGTTTTCAGCTTCGTGTTGACGGTGATGATGGTTAATGTGATGCAATGTCGACATATAAAGAAAGGTGCCTGCGGCAAAAGCATTAAAACAAGCGGCAATCCAAACGCCATTCTGAGCATGCAGATATTCTGTCAGTGTCGTTCCTAGCAAGATACCCAGCGGCGTCATAATAGAAAAAACTAAAATCAAAGCAAGAATGGATTTTAATTTAAAATTGCTTCGATTTAATATCACTGCCAATGCAAAGCTTTCCGAACTCTTGTGCGCAAGAACAGCCAGAAAAATAATGAGGGCTGTCGCGAAAGTCGTATTTACACCTAACACAGTCCCTTCAATCAGTGCATGGACAATAAAAATCAAGGCGAGCATGTAAGGAATGGTTTTAGAATGTTGATTGCCACCGGATGAATAATGGGATAGTCGTTCTAGAAATAATAAAATTAAAAAACCACCCGCACAAAAAAGTTCAGCGATCGGATAATTATTTTTTTGCTCAACCGTTGCGAAACCTAAAATGGCATCGGGCAGCATATGAAACAATGCGGCACCTAAAAAAATCCCGCTGGCAAACGCATCTGCTAACTCAAGAAGATGATGATGAGTGGGATAGGCGCGTGTTTTGATGGGATAAATCACTACAATCAATGTAGTCAAAAAAATGAGTACCCCTGCAATGGTTTTGTAAACAATCAGATCCATGGTATTGGCCTAGTGCTCTTAAGATAAAGAATTTGGATTATATACCAGTCGCACTTCAAAATGCATAATTCTCGCGCCGTCATTGCGAGGAGCGTTTTTTGCGACGAAGCAATCCAGTTTTAGACTTAAGAATCAAGAACTGGATTGCTTCGTCGCAAAAAACGCTCCTCGCAATGACGGAAGTGGGAATTACGCAACAACGTCTTTGAAAAAAGGGGGGGGTTGTAAAAAAATTAAATTATATAAAAATCCCTCCTGGTCTCAATGGCACTAGCTTAAGAACTGTCGTCCCGGAATTTACTGGCGCTAAATTCGCAAAAAGCGCTCATTAAGCGCCAGTAAATTCCGGGACGACAGTTCTTAAGCTAGTGCCATTGCCTCCTGGTCTCCCTTTTTCAAAGAGAGAGACTTCTCAAAGCAGATAACTGCTATATAATCGATCCAAATCAATCCTGAGCAAGGTACTTAATCTATGGAAGTCACAGCAATACAAAAGCTTTTAATCTCAATTATCCCCATTTTATTTGCCATTACACTCCATGAAGTAGCGCATGGCTGGGTGGCTTATTTATTCGGGGATAAAACAGCAAAGCTAGCCGGTCGATTGAGTCTCAATCCCATTCGGCATATTGATTTGATGGGGACGATCGTTGTACCTATCCTGTTATTGCTGCTCGGAAATTTCATTTTTGGTTGGGCAAAACCCGTTCCAGTGGATGCGCGCAACATGCGAAATCCACGTTATAACATGGTGCTGGTTGCAATCGCCGGTCCTCTCGCTAATTTGGTCATGGCTGTCATTTGGGCAGCAGTAGCCAAAAGCGCATTATTTTTACCACCCTGGTTTGCAAAACCTCTGTTTCTGATGGGGCAAGCGGGTATGATAATAAATGTAGTCTTGGCGATTTTAAATTGTTTACCGATACCCCCGCTTGATGGGGGTCGTGCCTTATGTAATTTATTACCGGGCCGACTCGGTTGGGGATTATATAAGTTAGAGCCATATGGTTTTTTTATTTTAATTTTATTGATGGTCAGTGGGCTTCTGCTCGTTGTTATGCGACCGCCCATTTTTTTCTTGTTAAATGGATTAAATGATTTATTTGGACTAAACATGTAACCACATAAACAGTAAGGGCCTTGATGTCCAAGAAAATGATGACGCTCCTTCCTAGTCTGATAATCAGCGGTTTTGGATTAGCAGTGATGTTGGGTTGGGGGATGCATGCACAATTATTTTCAGAATGGGGCTTTCAATATATTCCTGTTTTCAATTCGGGTTTCTTATTTACACTGAGCGGTGTTGCTCTCGGCTGTTGCTTTTATTCCAACCCACTGACAGAAAGAATCCAAATCGGATTAGGCGCGGTGATCCTTATATTTGCGGGTATCGTGTTTTATCAAGATTTGATTCATTCTGATTTAGGAATTGATCAGTTATTTGTTGGCGCGTCGCCAAATTATTTTTTTCCTCACCCAGGACGTTTGACACCGAACAGTGCTATCTCATTTATGTTGATGGGATTGACGTTTGTTTTATTGCCCTGGGCGCATATAAAAAAAATGGCATTGGCAATTGAAGCCGTGATTTTTTTTATTTTTTTCATCAGTAGTATTGCAATAGCCGGTTATCTGTTAAAAATTGAATTTCTCTATAGCTGGTATCATTTTAATAATATGCCGTTGGCAGAAGGATTAGCGTTTGCTTTTTCATCCGCTGTTATATGGGGTGTGTGGCATGAAAATCCTTATGCAACATTACTCTATCAGCAGGGGCGAGAAGACAAAAAAATTTTTCTCATCTGTGTTCTAATTTTTTTGTTTATCGGTACCGTCATTGGAGCCGCTTGTTTTATTAATTTATCCAGCCAGCAAATTGACTTTGTCAAAAGAGGGTTTCAAGAAAAGTTACGCAATAATGCAGAGTCATTTCAAACACAAATTCAATTAGCTACCTCAACATTTAATTCTATCAATGCCAGTTTACCGTTATTTGTGCCTCACATTGGAAAAAATAACATGACACTGTCACCTTCTGAGATGACGTCAGTCGAAAAATTTTATCTGGCACAGGGATTTTCAGCGGTAAATATTTTAAATGAGCAGGGGAAGTTAATGGCGCAAGAAGGTACGTTTATCGCCAACCCTGAAATGTCAGTGAAACTAAATGCGGCGGTTGACACCACGCTCGTCTGGCAGAATGGATGGTATATTCGGATGAGTCAACACGCTCAGTTAAGCAATCAACAAAAAATTTTTCTGACAGCTGAATGGCCGATGCGCGGAATCGATAACCTATTTGCCAGTGCTGAAAGACAATATAATACGTCAGCGATTGTGCTGTGTTCACTGATAGAGAATAAACAAGTCCTGTGTTTTCCATTTCGCAATCATCCGCAGATAATCCGTCAGTCATTAAGTAAAATTAATCCAAACGGCCCTATGACGCATGCATTAAAGGGCGATCAAGGCGCAATGATTACTTATGATCAACACCATATTCATATTTTGGCGGCTTACCAAGCGATAGATCATTACAACCTTTATATATTTTTTAAAGTAAATGTTGCAGAATTATATAAACAGATTACACAAAAAATTTATGTTGTCGCGGCGATCGTATTAATGGGTGTGATTATCGGACTCTTATTGTTGCGAATGGAGATTACGCCGTTATTGTATCGTGTGGTCAGAGCTGAAAAAAAATTGCGAAAGAGAAATCGACAATTAAAAGAAAGTGAAGAGCGTTATCGATTAGCCATGACCGGCAGCGGTGCAGGGTTGTGGGATTGGGAAGTGGGCACGGATCGTATTTTTTATTCGAATTATTTAAAACACATGCTGGGATATACAGATGATGAGTTAAAAAACAGCATTCAGGAGCTTGAAAAAAATATTCATCCCGAGGATGCTGAGAGAGCTAGTCAAGCTCTTCGCGATCATATTCTTCATCATCAACCGTATAAAATTGAATATCGACTGCGACATAAATCGGGCGACTATTATTGGTTTCAGGCGGTTGGCCAAGCTGTGTGGGACAAACGAGGCTATGCGACACGAATGGCGGGTTCTTTGTTGGATATCAGTCGACAGAAACTGAATGAAAAAACACAAATAACAGAATTTGCGGTCACACAAATTATTTCACAAGCTGTGGATCTCAGAATTGCTATTCCAGACATTCTGCGAGTGATTTGTGAAAACTTGGATTGGGATTTTGCAACGATTTGGATTGTGGATGAAAAGACTCAGCGTATCCGAAATCTTGATTTATGGTATAGACCTGATTTAGCAGTTAAGCAGCTAGAGGCAGTCACGCGAAATCTCGAACTTGAAAAAGGAAAAAGTTTGCCAGGCATGGTGTGGCTGCATGCTAAGCCTTACTGGAATGTTGATTTTAAAAATCAGAACGATGATGCAGTGTTTGTTCGTAAGCAGCAAGCGATTGAGGGTGGGCTGAACGCTGTATTTTGTTACCCCATTTTATTACAAAACAAAGTGTTTGGTGTCATTGAGTTTTTTTCAGAACGTGCATTTTTGCTCACGGACGAGAAAATTCAATTAATCACTATTTTTGCACCACAAATAGGTCAATTCATTCAACGAAAATTTTATGAAAATGATTTGCGCGCCAGTGAAGCACAAAAAACCGCAATTTTGAATTCGGCATCGGACAGTATTATCACCGTCAATGAAAAAGGAATGATTGTCTCATTTAATTCACGGACCATGAAAATGTTTGGTTATTTCGCTAAAGATTTACATCAAGCTAAAATCCAAATCCTCATTCCTGGGTTAACAGAGAAATTGAAAGAAATTGTCGGCAAAGGCCCGATTGAATTTATAGCCAGTACAAAACCCGGCACCTGTTTTCCGGTCGAATTAACGGTATCCGGCATGAATGCAGGTCATCAAGTAACATATGTCGTCATTGTGCGGGATGTGGCAGAACGTAAAAAAGTTGAGAAGCTCAAAAGTGAGTTTGTCTCTGTGGTCAGTCACGAATTGCGTACGCCTTTAACATCCATTCGCGGTTCAATTAGCCTACTGCTAGGCGGTGTGGTAGGTGATCTTTCAGAAAAGGCCAAAAAATTATTGGAAATTGCCAATAATAATTGCGAGCGCTTATTACATTTGATTAACGATATTTTAGATGTCGAAAAAATAGAAGCCGGTAAGATGACTTTTCACTGCGAGCCGCATGAAATTGTCAAATTGGTAATAGATTCGATTACTGCAAATCAAATGTATGGCGAAAAATTTGCAGTTAGAATTCAATTGACTGAAAGCATTGAGCCGACTTGGGTAAGTGTTGATGTTGATCGATTCATCCAGGTGATGACAAATTTAATTTCAAATGCAGTAAAGTTTTCACCGCAAGGCGGCACGGTGGATGTGGCGATCAAATTTATTAATGAGCGTGTCCGTGTTGCTGTGAAAGATCAGGGTCCAGGGATTCCGGATACCTTTAAGGGAGAGATTTTCCAACGCTTTTCTCAAGCGGATACCAAAGATAATCGCAAGCACGGCGGTACCGGTTTAGGGTTAAACATTTGTAAATCGATCATCGAAAAGTTAGGCGGCACATTGAAGTTTGTATCGCAAAAAAACGAAGGCTGTACCTTTTATTTTGATTTAAAAACAGTAGCGCATCCCGTTTTAACCGGCGTGAAGACAAAAAATGAAAGCGTCAATATTCAGTCCGGAACATTGCTGCTGTGTGAAGATGATGAAAGCCAAGCGCTCTATTTAAAAGCGTTGCTTGAAGAGGCGGGTTATACCATTGATTTAGCGGGCTCGGCTGAAGAAGTCAAAAAATTAGTGTCGATGAATGAGTATAAAGCGCTGTTGCTGGATTTAATTTTACCGGATCAAGATGGTATTGCATTAATTAGAGAGTTACGTCTCGCTGAAAAAACAAAACTATTACCGATTATTGTAACCTCAGTTATTTCGCAAACAGGCGAATCTATTTTAAATGGCGATGCATTCTCAGTGATTGATTGGCTAGATAAGCCCATTGATTTCAATAAACTTGTCATATTAATTCAGCGATTAAATAAGAAAGCGATCACGTCGGAACGCCCACATATTTTGCATGTCGAAGATGATTTGGACGAGCAGCAAATGGTGAAAACGCTTTTACAAGAAACCGTCGATTTGACTTTTGTAACGAGTTTGCATGAAGCCAAAATTAAATTGATCAGAGGGCATTATGATCTAGTGATTTTAGATTTGGTTTGTGCAGACGGTAATGCCACGGAATTATTACCCTTGCTGGCAAAAACACAAACGCCAGTCATTGTCTATTCAGCCTCTGAATTGGATGAGAAATATGCGAGTTTTGTCCATGAAGCATTGGTAAAGTCTAAGATGTCTCAACAGAAGTTGTTAGAAACCATTAAAAATATTTTAGCGATGGCGGCAAGTTAAGTGAGGTAAAATGCCTTTAAGAATTTTGTACGCAGAAGATGAGCCGGATATCCAAGCCATAGCGCAAATTGCGTTGGAGGATATTGGCGGCTTTGAAATAAAATATTGCCGAAGTGGCAAAGAAGTGCTGGCTGTGATTGAAGATTTTAATCCGGATCTTTTGTTGCTGGATGTCATGATGCCAGAATTAGATGGGCCTGCAACGTTGCTTGAATTGCGCAAGCGATCCAATAAGTCAGTCCCCACTATTTTTATGACTGCGAAAATTCAACCCATTGAGATTGCGCAATATAAATCGCTAGGTGTCATTGAGGTGATTCATAAACCGTTTGATCCAATGACACTGTCGGATGTCATTAACCAAATTTGGCGGACATTTCATGGAGCATGATCTCAAAGAGAAATTAAATGCATTATTTGCGGCATATCATGAGAAGCTGCCGCAGAAGTTGGAATCGATCAACCAAAATTGGCAATCGTTGATAACGAATTGGGATGCAGCTGATTTCCAACAATTTATTCGTGAAGTGCATAGTTTCAGTGGTTCTTCTGCCACGTATGGTTATAAAAAATTATCCGAAAAAGCCCGTGGGTTGGAGGAATTTTTAAAACCATTTTCTCAACAATCGATTCCCTCAGCGGCTGAAATGAAGCAAGGCACTGGATTATTAGCAGAGTTGTTGCAAGCGCCATTGACGTCGGAAAACGAAGCGATTTTTCAACAAATTGAAAAAAGTGCATCGCTGCTCCGCGCAGATAAATTCAAATTATTTGATCGCGATATTCTTTTGCGCCAATTAGGCAGTGAAGTAGTGACGGCACAACAAGCACAGGCATCTTTAAATTTCATCCTCTTTGAATTAGATTATTTCGCCTCAGTCCGTGAAGCGTATGGAGATACTGCGAGTCAGCAAGTGATCCAAACGTTCCTCGCGTTATTAAAAACACATCTACCGCTTGCTCGCATGATGAGTCGTTATAACGAAAATCAATTCGCTATTATTTTGCCGAATACCACGTATGAGCAGAGCATTGCTCTCTGTCAAACGATTCGCAGCGACTTTTCGCGACTCACTTTCCATGCTGAGAGCAGTCCTTTTAAAGTTACCGTTAGCGTTGGTATTGCTCAGTATCAACAAGGGTTGGATGCAAAGCAACTGATTGAGACTGCGATCAATGCGCTTCAGATGGCAAAAAAGTAAGGCGGAGCATGGTGAGTGACTTTTGTAGGGAAGAATTTATATAAACTATTTTATACAAATCCCCCTTGGCGGATTGACGCAAATTCCACCCATGCGTCGTCCTGAAAAATATGACGTCAACGTATTTTAACCGTAGCGACGGTACTCGCACGGAATATTTATTCAGGATCCACTTGAGTATCATCGATCCCTATAAATTCAGGAATGAGTTCTCCGTTCGTGGATCCTGAATAAATCTTACGCGCTACTGCGATAACTGCGGTCAAATGATTTGGGCGTAAGATTTTTCAGGACGACACAGCGGAGGAGTACCTAAGCCCTGCGGGCTGACGGATCGACGCAAATTCCACCCATGCGTCGTCCTGAAAAATATGACGTCAACGTATTTTAACCGTAGCGACGGTACTCGCACGGAATATTTATTCAGGATCCACTTGAGTATCATCGATCCCTATAAATTCAGGAATGAGTTCTCCGTTCGTGGATCCTGAATAAATCTTACGCGCTACTGCGATAACTGCGGTCAAATGATTTGGGCGTAAGATTTTTCAGGACGACACAGCGGAGGAGTACCTAAGCCCTGCGGGCTGACGGATCGACGCAAATTCCACCCATGCGTCGTCCTGAAAAATATGACGTCAACGTATTTTAACCGTAGCGACGGTGCTCGCACGGAATATTTATTCAGGATCCACTTGAGTATCATCGATCCCTATAAATTCAGGAATGAGTTCTCCGTTCGTGGATCCTGAATAAATCTTACGCGCTACTGCGATAACTGCGGTCAAATGATTTGGGCGTAAGATTTTTCAGGACGACACAGCGGAGGAGTACCTAAGCCCTGCGGGCTGACGGATCGACGCAAATTCCACCCATGCGTCGTCCTGAAAAATATGACGTCAACGTATTTTAACCGTAGCGACGGTACTCGCACGGAATATTTATTCAGGATCCACTTGAGTATCATCGATCCCTATAAATTCAGGAATGAGTTCTCCGTTCGTGGATCCTGAATAAATCTTACGCGCTACTGCGATAACTGCGGTCAAATGATTTGGGCGTAAGATTTTTCAGGACGACACAGCGGAGGAGTACCTAAGCCCTGCGGGCTGACGGATCGACGCAAATTCCACCCATGCGTCGTCCTGAAAAATATGACGTCAACGTATTTTAACCGTAGCGACGGTGCTCGCACGGAATATTTATTCAGGATCCACTTGAGTATCATCGATCCCTATAAATTCAGGAATGAGTTCTCCGTTCGTGGATCCTGAATAAATCTTACGCGCTACTGCGATAACTGCGGTCAAATGACTTGGGCGTAAGATTTTTCAGGACGACACAGCGGAGGAATATCTAAGCCCTGTGGGCTGACGGATCGACGCAAATTCCACCCATGCGTCGTCCTGAAAAATATGACGTCAACGTATTTTAACCGTAGCGACGGTACTCGCACGGAATATTTATTCAGGATCCACTTGAGTATCATCGATCCCTATAAACTCAGGAATGAGTTCTCCGTTCGTGGATCCTGAATAAATCTTACGCGCTACTGCGATAACTGCGGTCAAATGATTTGGGCGTAAGATTTTTCAGGACGACACAGCGGAGGAGTACCTAAGCCCTGCGGGCTGACGGATCGACGCAAATTCCACCCATGCGTCGTCCTGAAAAATATGACGTCAACGTATTTTAACCGTAGCGACGGTACTCGCACGGAATATTTATTCAGGATCCACTTGAGTATCATCGATCCCTATAAATTCAGGAATGAGTTCTCCGTTCGTGGATCCTGAATAAATCTTACGCGCTACTGCGATAACTGCGGTCAAATGATTTGGGCGTAAGATTTTTCAGGACGACACAGCGGAGGAGTACCTAAGCCCTGCGGGCTGATGGGCGTAATATTTTTCAGGACGACGCATGGGTGGAATTTGCGTCGATCCGTCAGGGATCAAGGGGGATTTGTATAAAAAGCAATTTTCATAATTTAAAAGATGAAACTTGTGTAGATGTCTCTATAAAAGCATGTTGGCACGACACGGAATTGATACCGTATTTGTGACGCCATATTTCATGCTGCTTTATTCACGCTACCCTGCTCACACCACCATAGAAATTCGCATTACAATATTGCAAAAAAATCCATTTCAACAACGCAAAAAAAAACCCCGCATAACGCGGGGTTTTGTTAGCAACAAAAAGCAGCGATTACATCATACCGCCCATGCCGCCCATACCACCCATGCCGCCCATACCACCGCCGCCACCCATGCCGCCTTCACTTTCTTCTTTTGGAAGATCAGTGATCATGCATTCTGTGGTGAGCATCAAGCCAGAGACAGATGCTGCGAGTTGTAAGGCAGTACGTGTTACTTTGGTTGGATCTAAGATACCCATTTCCAACATGTCGCCGAATTCGCCAGTTGCTGCATTGAAACCAAAGTTTGCTTTGCCTTCTAATACTTTGTTTACAATGACAGACGCTTCGTAACCTGCGTTGGTAACGATTTGACGTAAAGGTGCTTCCAATGCTTTGCAGGTTAATTGAATACCCATGTTTTGTGCTTCGTTCGTACCTTTCAAGCCTTTGATAGCTTGTAATGCACGAATCAATGCTACGCCACCGCCAGGTACCACGCCTTCTTCAACCGCTGCACGGGTTGCATGCAATGCATCTTCAACGCGCGCTTTCTTTTCTTTCATTTCGATTTCAGAACCGGCACCGACTTTGATCACAGCAACACCGCCTGCTAATTTAGCCACGCGTTCTTGCAATTTTTCACGATCATAATCAGAACTGGTGTCTTCAATGCGTGCACGAATTTGCTTGATGCGTTCTTCAATTTCTTTTCGTTCACCGGCACCATCAATAATCGTGGTGTTGTCTTTGGTGATGTGAACGCGTTTCGCAGAACCTAAATCTTTCAAGCTAGCGGATTCTAAGGTGCGACCCACTTCTTCAGAAATCACTTGGGCTTTGGTTAATGTTGCAATGTCTTGCAGCATTTCTTTACGACGATCGCCAAAACCAGGTGCTTTCACTGCGCATACTTTCACAATGCCGCGCATGTGGTTAACGACTAATGTTGCTAATGCTTCGCCTTCAACATCTTCCGCGATGATCAATAATGAACGACCTGCTTTTGCAACCGCTTCTAAGACCGGTAACATGTCACGAATGTTAGCAATTTTCTTGTCAACAATCAGAATGAACGGATTTTCTAATTCAACAGACATGTTTTGTTGGCTGGTGATGAAGTAAGGTGATAAGTAACCACGATCAAACTGCATACCTTCAACCACATCTAATTCATTTTCTAAACCAGAACCTTCTTCAACGGTGATAACACCTTCTTTACCCACTTTCTCCATGGCTTTCGCAATAATGCCGCCAATCGATTCATCGGAGTTAGCAGAAATGGTACCCACTTGTGCAATCGCTTTGTCGTCTTTGCATGGCGCGGACAATTTTTTCAATTCTTCCACGGCAGCTGCAACGGCTTTATCCACACCGCGTTTCAGATCCATTGGATTGAAGCCAGCGACAACCGCTTTGAGACCTTCCACCAAAATTTGACGCGCGAGAACGGTTGCGGTGGTTGTGCCATCGCCTGCAACGTCCGATGTTTGAGACGCAACTTCTTTAACCATCTGAGCGCCCATGTTCTTGAACTTGTCTTTGAATTCAATTTCTTTCGCCACGGAGACACCGTCTTTGGTCACGGTGGGGGCACCGAATGATCTGTCGATGACCACGTTACGGCCGCGTGGGCCCATGGTGATTTGTACTGCATTGGCTAATTCATTGACGCCCGCCAACATGAGTTGACGCGCTTCTTCTGCAAAACGTAAATCTTTAGCAGCCATGTTCATTTACCTCATAAATAAGTTAATAAAAATTATTCTTCGACAACAGCCATGATGTCTTCTTCGCGCATGACAAGATATTCTTTGCCTTGCAATTTGATGTTGGTACCCGCGTATTTGCCAAATAAGACTTTGTCGCCTTTTTTGACTTGTAATGGCACGAGTTTACCGTCGATGTATTTGCCGGTGCCGAGAAATTCAACTTTACCAAACATGGGCTTGTCTTTATCTGCCGTGTCTGGAATTAAAATGCCGCCAGCTGTTTTCGTTTCAACTTCTGCAGGAGAAACTACAACGCGGTCGTATAAAGGTACAAATTTTGACATGTTTTATACTCCTATTAATAATCTTATAAAAATTCAGTTATCCCGATTAAAATCGGTTACACTCTTGCAATATGGGGATAAAATTAGCACTCTCAAGTGCAGAGTGCCAAATATAGCGGGAATTGTTGCAGAGTCAAGAAATAAAGGTACCGGAATGGCGAGATTTATTTTAATTGTGTGGTTTTTGATCGGCGGATCGTGGGCGTTTGCAAATGATGTCGTGAATCCATTGCCTGCTGATGCAGCCTTTACGTTATCCGCTTCTTATCAATCTAATCAACATGTCCTTTTTCACTGGCAATTGGCGCCCGATGTTTATCTCTATCGGGACAAAATTTCTTTCGCTCCGGCATCGAATAACACCGTCCTATTCAAAATAGCGCCTTTACCGAAAGGCATGATGAAGACAGATACGCTGCATGGTCATTTTCAAGCGTATGCGGGTCAGTTAGAGTTGCCCGTGAAGGTAATGGCAACCCACGGCGTATTAGCAATCGTGGTGAATTATCAAGGTTGCTCAACGGCGGGGTTTTGCTATCCACCCATTCAGAAAATACTCTCGGTGAATTTAACTCAGGTTAAACCGCCAGCCGATATCACCGCGTTTCTTCACGAAGAAAATGGATTGGCTAACTCGCAAAGTCACCCGGAACAAACGAAACAGGGGTCATTGTTTGCGGGACAAAGTTTATTTGTGGTGTTAATGAGTTTTTTAGGCATCGGATTATTGCTCGCGTTTACACCGTGTTCCTTGCCGATGTTGCCCATTTTATCGGGGATTATTGTCGGCCATGGCAGAAAGACGGAAAAGAAAGTCGCCTTTTTATTATCGTTAACCTATGTCGCTGGCATGGCATTAACCTATGCGATTGTCGGTGTGGTGATTGCATTGATTGGCAGCAGCATTCAAGCGCAATTACAAAAGCCGTGGATTATTGTGTTATTGAGCGGCATTTTTATTTTGTTAGCGATGTCGTTATTTGGGTTGTATGAATTGCAGTTGCCGAGTCGTTGGCAACGGCAGGTGACTGAATGGAGTAATCGACAAAAAGGCGGCACGCTGTTGGGCGTTTTTTTCATGGGGAGTTTATCCACGTTAATTATTTCGCCCTGTGTCAGTGCGCCGTTAGTCGGCGTGTTAGCGTATATCGGTGAAACGGGAAATGTCGTCATCGGTGCATCGGCATTATTAATGCTGGGTATTGGTATGGGTATTCCATTGTTGTTGCTGGGTGTGTCGGCCGATCGGTTATTACCAAAAGCGGGTGTTTGGTTGACAACCATCGAGCGACTATTTGGTTTGCTCATGTTGGGTGTGGCGATCTGGATGTTGTCTCGAATGATTCCCGGGCCTATCACATTATTTTTGTGGGCATTGTTATTGGGCGGCGCATCGGTTTATCTCATGTTGTATGCAGCATTTCCTTCGAATTGGCGTTGGGCGGTGCGAGGATTGGGAGTGGGTGCTCTCGTTTATGCCATTATTTTAACGATCGGTTCGTTAGCCGGAAATTCAGATCCGTTGCATCCTTGGGAGCAATTACAAGGTATTTTTGAACAACGTCCAGTGACAGAAACCACGCCTCTCTTCACCACCATTCAATCCGTCGATGAATTAAATGCGGCGTTAACCAGTGGCAAGCCTGTGGTGTTGGATTTCTATGCGGATTGGTGCGTCTCGTGTGTCGAAATGAATCGTTCTGTTTTCTCCAAATCGGTGATCAGAAAGGCATTGGCGCCTTACACCTTGTTAAGAGTGGATATGACCGAAAATGAGAGGATGACACGCGACATTGCGAAACGATTTGGCGTAGTGGGCCCGCCGACGATGATCTTTTTTAATCGCGCGGGTCAGGAGTTGACATCTTCACGTATTGTTGGTGAAGTGAATGACAAAGAATTGTTGGCTGAGTTGGAAAAAATGAAGGAATAAAAATGAATTCAACCTATCAAACACCGCATTTAACAACCGCCATGGTAGGCCCGCTGCATCTATTGGAAAAGCAGTTGTTGTGTCAAGAAACTGATATCGAAAAATGGTTTCAAGAGCAATGGCAAAAAAGTCCAGCACCGGTTTATGGCTCAGTGGATTTGCGGAATTCAGGTTTTAAATTGGCACCGGTGGATATGAATTTATTTCCCGCCGGTTTTAATAATTTAAACCCTGATTTTTTCAAGATGTCAGTCGAGGCTGCGCGAATCGCTATTCTTTCTGCGATGCCAGCGGCGAAAAAAATTCTGTTGTTGCCAGAGAATCACACGCGCAATCTTTATTATTGGGAAAACGTAAAAACGCTATTAACCATTTTGCAGCAAGCTGATTTTGATGTGCGTATCGGATCGTTGTTGCCAGAATATTCTCAGCCGACGCCGATACAGTTAACCTCAGGAAGTGAAATTCTGCTTCAAACTATTCAGCGTGAGAAAGAAAATATTCAGCTGACTGATTTTGTGCCGGATGTCATTTTGTTAAATAATGATTTGTCCGATGGCATTCCAGATATTTTAAAAAATTTAGCACAACCGATTATCCCTCCCGCTGAATTGGGTTGGAGTCAGCGGTTGAAGTCCGAGCATTTTCAGTATTATGCGGATGTCAGTGAAGAATTTGCAAAATTTATTGATATAGATCCTTGGTTTATTTCACCGCTCTTTCGTCATTGTGGCGAAATTGATTTTATGCGCCGCGAAGGCGAAGATTGTTTAGCGCGCAATGTCGATCAATTGTTGAAAGCCATCGGACAAAAATATGCGGAAAATAAGATTGACTGCAATCCATTTGTGATCGTCAAAGCAGATGCCGGTACTTACGGCATGGCGGTGATGACCGTGCGCAGCGTGGATGAATTGCAATCCTTGAATCGCAAACAACGCACCAGTATGTCAAAAACCAAAAGCGGACAACCCGTGCATCGAGTGATCGTGCAAGAAGGCGTTTACACCTTTGAAACATGGGGCGCAAATAATTCGGTTGCAGAACCGGTCGTGTATTTAATGGGTGAGCGCGTAGTGGGTGGTTTTTACCGCGTGCATAAAGACCGCAGCATTGATGAAAATTTAAATGCGCCCGGCATGCATTTTGAGCCACTCGCATTTGTCCGTCCGTGTGACAAACCCAAAGAGTTTTCGCTGAATGATTGTCAAAATCGTTTTTATGCATATGGCGTGATTGCACGATTGAGTATGTTGGCCGCCGCACGCGAAATGCTGGAGCAACAAAAATGACGGTTAAACTCGCTGTTGTGATGGATCCTATTGCCGATATTCATTATAAAAAAGACAGCACCTTGGCGATGCTCTGGGAAGCCAAAAAACGTGGTTGGGAAATTTTTTATTTAGAACAAAAGGATTTGTTTTATCGGGATGGCAATGTGTTTGGCAATTGCCGATCGCTGCAGGTTTTTAAAGATCCAGAGCATTGGTATGAGCTGGGAGAGGTAACTCGCATTCCCCTAGAAGAGATGGATGTGATGTTGATGCGGAAAGATCCGCCGTTCGATTTGGAGTATATCAATACCACGTATTTCTTAGAGTGGGTTGAGCAGAAAGGGGTTTTGGTCTTGAATAAGCCGCAAAGCTTGCGGGATGCCAATGAAAAGTTTTTTACCACCTGGTTTCCGCAATGCTGCCCGCCATCGTTGGTGACGAGAGACATGTCGCTCTTGCGAGAATTTTTACTAGAAGAAAAAGATATTGTCTGCAAGCCCTTGGATGCGATGGGCGGAGCGTCAATTTTTCGGTTAAGGTATCCGGATGAGAATGCCTCAGTGATTTTTGAAACCTTGACGCAAAAAGGCTTAAAAACGATCGTCGCGCAGCGTTATATTCCTGAAATAAAACAAGGCGATAAACGTATTCTAATGATTAACGGCGAGCCAGTGCCCTATGCGTTAGCGCGCATTCCGGCAGCGGGTGAGTTAAGAGGTAATTTAGCCGCAGGCGGACATGGGGTGGTTCAAGAGCTTTCCCAGCATGATCGCTGGATTTGTCAGCAAGTTGGCGCTACTTTGCGTGAAAAAGGCTTATATTTTGTAGGCTTAGATGTGATAGGGGATTATTTAACCGAGATCAATGTGACTAGCCCTACTTGTATCCGCGAAATTGAGGAACAAAGCGGCGCCGCGATCAGTGCTCAATTATTTGATTTTATTGAGCAGAAGTTGTAAGAACTTAAGCTTTTCTTAAGCAAAATCCATTAGCATAGTCGGTAGTCTTCATCATGAAATCAAATACGATAGGATATTAGCATGGCAAATGGGCGTATTGTTGTTCCAAGTCAAGTACCGCAAACTGATGATCAAAGGCCTAAGCCTATCTTCGGTAATTTTGTGACTGAAGAGACGTTACAAACGTCATCAACTAATACTACGTCTCTGGAAACCAAGCGAACAACCCGACAACCCATTGCTCCATTGCCAGCAGAGACCCCTCAAACAGGACGCCAATCAAAGTCGCCTCTCAAGAAAAAGGTGAACAAGCCTAATAAATCGAATAAACCCGCTACAAGCACTGAGAGTGCAAAGGCGCTTATTAAAGCTGATAATGCTGAGCTCGAAGCACAGCTTCAAAAAGTTATCGAAACATTTCAGTCAGAAAGCAAGGCTTGTACGGAAGAGGGGTTGGCTAAACACAGTCAGAAAATTAAGGATGAACGCGAAGAGTTGCTCACTCAGCAAGGCGCTTTAAGAGGATTTATTAGGATAAGTGAGCTGGCCGAGTTTAAAAAAAGCTTAAAGGCTGGGATGGCAGATTATCTTTCTGATGAGCTTCTCTCACAAAAAATCAATCAACATGAAAGCTGGATAAATTTGTCGCGGTTGTTAGAGGGGCTAAACGCTAGATTTTTAGACGCGAAAGGCGAACCAAAGCCCATCACTTACCACCCAAAAATAGAAACCGACATTCAAGCGTTACCCGCTAGCCTGCAAGAAAAAATAAAGGGTAAGCAAGCGGATGAGATAGAAAAAAGTTTGGCACAGTTAAGAGTTTTGCAAGAAGATTTATGCAATACACTTGAGGAAGTGATGGTTGCATTTTTTCCCAGTATAGAGAATGCGTTTGAGCGGGAAGGAAACTTAGATTTTTTCTATGATAAAAACCTCACGTTTGCACCCATATTTAAAACAGAAATAGGCAGGGTAATAAGTTTGACTGAAAAAGCAAAACAGCTCCTCCTGGAAAAATCACCCGAACAGTTAATTGAATTACTAAAATTTGTTATTGAGAGAATAAAAAAATACGAAACCACAAATAAGACAGCTAGAAAAGTTATTTTCGATAGAATTCTAAGCCCGCTGGGGAAAAAACAAAATAAAAATGTGAGTTACTTTTCTGTGGTAGGTTTTTTGGCGCGTTTTGAATTAACTTCCGCCGGTAAACAGCTGTCAGGCTATCACCAACTTATTTTACACGACAGAATGCTGGCAGAGCTTGATCGAGCAGCCCATTTTTGCTGTGGAAAAATCGCGAGCGAAGTGAAAAATGTTACTGTGCAACGCGAGCAGGCGCTTAAGGAGTGCATGACTGTTTTTCAAGAGGCGAGTGAAGAAGCTCAATTGATCGCAGGCCAGCTTGAAAGATTAAATCAGATCGCAAAATCAATCCATCTTCCAAGAGATAGCAAGTTCATGGGGGAGCATGTTTTAGACGTGCTTGATACCCATTTGAATACCGTTCAATCATTGCCAGAGCCGCAAGTTGATTACAGGGATCAAAAAGAAGGAAGCAGTACCGCAAGTCTTTTAGCAGAGATTGAGGCGGCTCAGAAAGAATATGTAAAGTTATTGAAAAGCGTTGAGCAAACCTATCAAGCCGCTCAAGATGTCGAAGATGCGCATTTAGAACGATACAAAGCAGCATCAAGAGAAACCAGGCAAATGATTATTGCCGCCAATCGGCAATTTGGCGGCGATGTATTTAAAGGTAAGGGTGTTTATCTAACGAGAGTGAGAAGCTTAGACGCGAGTATCGATCAATATGAGAGTGGAGCGGATAAAGCGCCGCTTCAAGAAAAGCTAATGCAAATTAGCGAACGCAGAGATGCATTGCAAGCGCGTTTTGATGAATTAAAACAAGAGCAAACATTTATTCAAGACACGCAACAAACAATTGAAAAAATAAGAAAGGATCTTTCAGCCATCTCAGCTGACCAGGCTCAAATCGTGCCGGTGCCGAATTCAGTGCCGCCACAATTTGTGCTGGAGGATAAATCTATCTCAGCATGGCAACATGTCACTGATCAAGTCAGTGCATTGAGAGCATTGATTGACAGCAAAGATTTTCGCAGTAAACAGAAGTTATTGATCGATTTTGGCCAGCTCGAACAAGATGTTTTTGTGGATCGACAGGCTTCTCGATTGATGTTTGCGGCGCGTATTCTTGTGGATGTCGTGTCCTCGAAAGGAGAAGAAAACAAACCTTCCAAAAAAGATAAATTAGTGAAAAAAATTGCGGATTTTGTCGCGGATGCTAGGCAAAAAATACAAGATGCAAAAGGTCAAAATTCTGCTGCATGGAGGCTTGATTACGAAAACGTAAAGAGAAATATCGATGCGGCAGAAAGAGATATTGCAGAATTAAAAACGCACGTGGTTGTGTTTAAAGAAGTTGAAAGTGAATTTCTGACAGAAGGCGTAGGCTGCGATCGTCATAGATCGAGTGAGACAATTAAATTAGTCAATACCTTTAAAAAAACGTTAAACGACCGAGATGCAGTCGTCCCAGAGGAAAGTAAAAGAGGAGTTCCGCTAAGCCAAGAGAATGTAGCCAACAACAAGCTCTTTGCGCATGCTGAAGAAAGTATCCGGGAGCTCGACGCTAAAATAATGCCGCCCTTGCGAGAAGCATTAGATCAGATCGATGGGTTAAGAAATGCGGCCTTGATTGCTGAGGCTAAGGCTGCTTTTGATGACTTTGATTATGTAAGACAAATTGTTGATTACTTATCTACGGGCATATGTGAAAACGTTGATTATTTCCATAGTTTAGTGAGTTGGGCTGGTAGCTGGACTAACATTGCGGGCAAATCTGTGCCCGGTAGTGTAGGCGAAACATTAAAAAAATTACAAGCGACTCAAGCTCAGCTTACGCTCGCAAATCAGATTGATTTATCTGAAATTAAAGTCAACCCAGAGCAAAGACGCGCTGAATTAGAGCGTTCAATTACAGAAATGCGCACTAAGTCAGGGAGAATCAAGGAAGCGTTAGACAGTATTGGCCAAATGGCAATAGCACGCGATGAGTATAAGAAAAGTAGCCGTCGGTATAAGTGGTTTGGTTTAAGAGATGAAAGGACAGATCGCTGGCTCGAATTTTTGAAAAAATTTACCAAAGCGACTCTTCCACAGTACAAATCGATCGATGCGGTGAAGGCGGATTTTAAAAAAGTGTTGCCGCAACCGAAGCCACTTGTTAAAAAAGCAAGTTCGAGCGAAGTGAAAGCGAGCGCACCGGCTAAGCCTAAAACACCGCCGATTAGCATCCAGAGTCCTTGTAAAGTATTTGATACAAATGGTTGTTTTTTCAAAATGAAACAAGAAGAAAAAAAACCAGCTACCCCAAGTTGTTTTACAGCGTTGAGAAGAAAAATGTTTGGCGGGTAGTCTCAATGACGCATTCGACTTCTGTCTTGCACAAAGACAATACTAATGTAATCCAACCTATTAAGTTTTTCTTAAGCAAAGTCGTTTAGACTTTGATTAATCAGTAAACCCAACCCAATTGAGAGAAGGGGTAATAATTATGAACGGCAGTAATAGAAATAAAACAGGAAAGCCAGTAGCACAATCAGCAGTAGCGACCGATCGTAGCGGAACTCCTTTAAAATCAACAGATATAAGTGCTGCGGCTGACAGGATTAACCGTCAAACCAACAATTTTATGCAAACCCCAGAACCTAGTTCTGAGAGTCTGGTGAGTGCGTCGGTGAGTGAGCCTGGAAAAGGTAATAGAGATAGAAGAAGAAAAGCTAAAGCAAGAGTCGTTCTACAAATAGCATCTGCTCCACCGAAAAATCAAAGAGAATTAGAGACTAAAGAAGAATCGATATTGCCACCCCATATAAAAAAAGGCTCACTTATTCGTCCAATCGATCAACCAGTCACTCCAAGAACGCCCGCTACTCCAATGAGCTCAAGTGGATTAGCTATACCAGGTGTGCTACCCAGCTCAGAGTCAAAATCTCCATCGAGCGTGAATGGTTCAGCAAATTCATCCGTTCAAGGCAGATCAGCTCGTTTTTCACTGTCCCCCGTCCAAGGAGGAGCGTTTCTTACTCCAACGAAATCACCTGCGCCAGTGCAACCAGATGTTAACGCACAAGCGTCAAGATCCATCCTCGAAGAGAGTGAAATAGAAGATCTACAAGATAACGCTCGATTGGAAAACATTTTGCGTCCTCAAGGCGAATTGACACCCCGTAGTCTTGAAGAGAAAACAAAAGAGGCTATAGCAGAGCAGAAAGAGTTAAGTAAAACGTTGACTGATCGAGTTCAAGATGATTTGTACATATTTAATGGAATGCGAGAAGATCCATTTGATACGGATGATGCAAAAGACAGTGACGACGAATCAGATTTCACAAAGCGTCTCAAATCTCAAAAAGCTAAACGCATTGAATTAGCAGCAAAGCTTAACAAATTAGTTCAATTAGCGGATGCGTGTCGTTCAGAAAACTTAGTGAGTCAGCTTGCAGAAAATTTAAAAAGCAAAGCCTCTATTTTGCCAGAACTGAAAGGACAGCGTCTTTTGAGCGATTCTTTTTTTAGTGATCAAGTTTCCAAGCTTGATGCATTAGTTAAAGGGTTAGCAAGAACAACCAGGGTCACATTAAATCGTTTCAAAGTTCAGGAGGGCCCTCAAGGTAGGCCATCTGTTTTTTCTACTGAATTAGAAAAAATGGGCAAAGAGTTTTTTAATCTTCTAGATGGCAAATCCAGCGCAAATTTATGGATGTTGCGAAACGATTTGTATAACTCAATTGTACAGAAGATAAATTTTTTTGAGGTAATAAGCTCGTCTCGTGCACAGCAATTTTATAAAGAACTCGGAGATTTTTGCGACAAAAATACATATGTGAAAAAGAAGAGCACGAATCCACCTGGAGTTGTGATTTTAAAAAAATCAAAAGAAGATAACGGCTGGGCTAATGGTGTTTTACAAGAATTATGTTCAACGCTTAATTTTGTTAACGGCAAAATAAAAGAAGCAAGCGCAGGCAAAAGTATTCAGCTAAGCATTAGTGCGGAGCCAGATTGGAGTGTCCATGCAGGTTATCTGGAATGTGATCCAGTAAAACCTTGGAAATTGACAAGCCATGTTGAATCGGTTTGTAGTAAGTTGACAATCTATGCTAAAGAGGCGAAAGACGATCTGTTGCTTGAAGATCCATTTTCTTACACGGAAAAAGTGGTCAAAAAAAATCGAAAGGTTCTCAAGTATTGTGCGTCCGAGATAGGAAATCAGTATGTAGAATTACAAAAGCAAAAGGCAAAAGCTGAAATCATTATTCCTCAAATAGCGGATAAAGTTGTTCAGGAAAACCGAGCATTATTGGCTCAGTTGGAAGCCTTGCGAAATAGTGTCGCTGAGATTAAAGAATTAGATCACCTGCGTAAAACGACTGATGCGTTTCATGAAGCAGCATCGCTTTACGAATCTTTTATGACGAAAGTCTTTGATCAGCAGATTGTCAAATTGGATGCAAGTGTTGCGGAAGAGAAATTCAAGTGGACGAGGGATAAAATTACTGAGAAATATGATGTAATGATAGCGCGCAGGAGGACTCAAGATGCATTACTTGAGAGCGCCGAGAAAAAGCTAAGCGCATTTGAATTAAATATTGCTGAAAAGCAACAGCAATTTAGCCAAGGCGATAACACAACTGTTTACGCTGAGTTTTATACAGTGCAAGCAAAATCATTAAGTAAGAAATTGTTAGAATATAGAAAAACGGCTAATGCTCTTGATGATGATGATACTCACAATAAAGAAAATCCGCAATTTGGTTTAACTACGCTGAGTACCCAAATAGGAATGCATGAGGCCAGGATTAAAGAAGTTGCAAAGTTAGAACGAGCAGCGCATGCAAATATCATGACTGTTAGACAGGATCTAATTGATTTAAGTCATAAAACTACTACATTAAGCGCAGAGGTTAAGCAGCTTGAAGGGGCAATTGATCTTGCTGATCAAGAGGCTAAAACAAAATCTTATAATCAATTAGAGCAATCGTGTCGTGCATTAGCTATAACAATGGCGGTACAAAATACATCGTTACGAGAATTGAAAAAGAATGTTAGTCAGATTGCAACAAAGAGAGATGAATTTTTTAAGCAAAATGAGGGCAACCCAGGAGTGGCTCAACGACCAGCCGTGGCGCGCTTCCTAACTGAGATGTCTGACTTGACATCCGATCAAAAGCTGGATGCGCCAGCCGGTGATGCAAAACGAGAATCGGTGGAAATACAGAATAAGTTTCGTCTGGCAGATGCGAGTGATGCGCTGAAAGAAATTGAAGAAAAACAAATTACAGCTGCAAAAAGCAAATTGCAAGCACTTGAGGAAGTGCGGAATGCTGCCTTGCAGCGCGAGCTTGAGCAAGCGGCGGGAATTATTGCGTTGTTAAGGATGACAGTTTGCAACACAGTGAACTTTGCATTTTGGCATAGCATGGTGGGTTTCTTTGGTAGTTACTCTTACATCTTCCGGAGTGACCGAGAATCCGTGTCGATGCCCGGCAGTGTTACGCAATTATTTGGTACGCTAAGCGATCATCAAGCGAAAGAAGCTAAATTATTATCTGAGAGCAAAGATAAAGAACTGACAGTTGATCAACTGAAACAGAAATTAGCGTTCACTACTGACGCGTTGAAAACGATTTCAGCAGAAGCCAAAGAGCGTCAGCGATTAGCGCAACAGAGCTGGCGGTATCGATTTTGGAATTTCTTTGGTGTTTTGCGGAAGGATTCCACTGCAAAACTGATCGATGCATTAGCAGCGATTGATAGCAAAGAGATTGGTCAATCAACTGACACATTAAGAAAAAATTTAAAAGCAATAAATGGATTAACGTTACCTGAAGCAAAATCAGCTGCTGACGCGAAACAAGGAGAAACAAAACAAGTGGTAGAAATTAAGTTATCAAACAATTATCATGCCTTCACAAAAGGTTGCATCCTGTCAGCGCAAGCACCTGAGAAACCGTCAAGTGCCGCTGTTTCTAAGATGAAGAAAACGTAAGTCAGTCACACTCCGTGCCCACTGTCCGGTGGGCACTTTAATTTTTTCCTAAATTACCCCGTTTTTTCGATGGGTGTTGTTGCGTAATTCACGCACCGTCATTGCGAGGAGCGTTTTTTGCGACGAAGCAATCCAGTTTTAGACTTATAGAATCAAAAACTGGATTGCTTCGTCGCAAAAAACGCTCCTCGCAATGACGGAAGTGGGGGATTGCGCAACAACTCCTTTTCGATGATCTTAAAAATCAAGTCAGTCTGTTTTTACATGGGTATCTACCCAAGTTTTATCTTCTAAAAAACTCAGAGGAATTTTTATAAATTATTTTATACAGATACCCCTTGATCCCAATGGTACTAGCTTAAGAACTGTCGTCCCGGAATTTACTGGCGCTTAATGAGCGCCTTTTGCGAATTTAGCGCCAGTTAATGTCCGGGATCCATTTTGCTTAAAGCACGTCAGTTAAAAAACAAGAGGGCGGTAAATTGAAAATGGATCCCGGACATTAAGTAGCTCTAAACGAGCAAAAAGCGCTCGTTAAGAGCTACTAAATTCCGGGACGACAGTTCTTAAGCTAGTGCCATTGCCCCTTGATCCCCCTTTTCCAAAGGAGGAAACGTTCTAAGCAGTTTTGTGTCTCAACAGTGAAACATGATACTGCTTAGAACGTCTCCCCCTTTGAAAAAGGGGGATCAAGGGGGATTTGTATAAAACAATTTATAAAAAAAACAACATCTAAACACAAGGACCGCAACAATGAACAACCCATTACCCTGGCTAGCACTCTCCCGCATACCAAACATATGCACTTTCCCCCTCCGCCAATGGCTCACGCAACATCCCATCGAAACGCTTTTCTCAACAAGTCCCGACGAATTATTTTCCCACGGATTTCAACCCGCACACCTCGAGCAATTCACCCAGCTCAATTGGCAGCGCGCCGAGCAAGATTGGCAATGGTGCCAAGATCATCACTGTCAGTTAATTTCAATTAACGATTCGCATTATCCTATTTTGTTAAGTGAAATAACGCGCCCCCCATTATTGCTATTTGCCCAAGGCGATCTCTCTTTATTAAACCAACCACAACTCGCCATGGTTGGAACACGCAATCCCAGTCCCCTTGGCATCGAATTAGCAACCCAATTTTCCCATTCTTTATCGAAAGCAGGTTTGACGATTACTAGCGGATTAGCACGAGGTATCGATGCCGCCTCTCATCGAGCCGCACTCGCGGCAGAAGGTAAAACAATTGCCGTCATGGGTACCGGCTTACAACAAATTTATCCTCCCGCGCATCAAAAATTAGCCAATGAAATCAAAGCAAAAGGCGTCTTGCTGTCTGAATTCCCAATCGATGCCCCGCCAAAAGCCATGCATTTTCCCATGCGTAATCGCATCATCAGCGGTCTGAGTTTAGGCGTGTTAGTGGTGGAAGCGGCCGAACGCAGCGGCTCTCTCATCACCGCTCGCATGGCGCTTGAGCAAAACCGAGAAGTCTTCGCCATGCCAGGTTCGATTCACAATCCCGTCGCGCGGGGTTGTCATTCCTTAATCCGCCAAGGCGCAAAGCTGGTTGAGACAGCGCATGATGTGTTAGAAGAGCTGGGACGTCTCAATGCGTTTTTATCTGAAAAAAATCAAGAACATACCAAACAGAAAACGCTTGACTTGCCCCCGGCGGATAAGCAAATATTGAAACTAATTGGTTATGAAGTGACCCCGTTCAATGTTATCATGGGGCGCTCTGGATTGACGACGATTGAACTTTCCTCCATTCTGTTGTCATTAGAGTTGGCAGGTTACTTGCTCTGTGTCACGGGCGGTTACTTGCGAACACGTTAAAGTTTATTTATTACGAAGTGAGAGATATGTTTGAAGTATTAATGTTTCTATTTGAAAATTATATGGATGGTAACATTGCATTAAACACTGAAAATGCAGACATTGTTATCGAATTAGAAAGAATCGGTTTTGAACGTTATGAGATTGATCGTGCACTGTCTTGGTTAGACGGTTTAACGCAAATCCAGACCGCCGTCATGGCCGGTCCCACATTAAGTTCTAAAGCAATTCGTCATTATCATCATGAAGAAAGCGAACGCATCAGCGTTGAAGGGAAAGGATTTCTGCTATATTTAGAACAGGTCAGCATTTTAGATCCGATTACCCGTGAAATCGTAATCGATAGAATCATGGCGCTAGATCGGCGTGAAGCGGATTTACCTCGCATTCGATGGGTGGTGTTAATGGTGTTATTTAACCATCCCGACAATGAAAAGAAATCAGCGTTAACCCTTTTGCAAGACATGATTCTCGCTGATGCATTTGATGTTTTACATTAAGGAAAAACGTCCTCATGCCTACTAAACCGAAAAAAGTGAAAGAAGCGGCGAACTTAGTGATCGTCGAATCACCGGCCAAAGCCAAAACAATTAAAAAATATTTGGGACCGGGTTTTGAAGTGTTGGCTTCTTATGGCCACGTGAGAGATTTATTGCCGAAAGTGGGCGCGGTCGATGTCGCACACGATTTTGCCATGCATTATGAACTCATCGAAAAAAATGCTAAACACATAGGCGCTATTGTCAGCGCGATGAAAAAAGCGACTGCGCTTTATCTCGCAACTGACCCTGATCGCGAAGGCGAAGCCATTTCATGGCACATCTATGAAATTTTACGTGACAAAAAAACATTGAAAGATAAAGCCGTTCATCGCGTCGTGTTTCACGAAATTACCAAATCAGCTGTGCAAGCGGCGATTGATAATCCACGCGAAATTTCCATGCATCTAGTGAATGCGCAACAAGCACGTCGCGCGTTGGATTATTTAGTCGGGTTTAATTTATCTCCCTTGTTGTGGCGCAAAATACGCCGCGGCTTATCCGCCGGTCGGGTACAAAGTCCTGCATTGCGCATGATTGTCGAGCGCGAAGAAGAAATCGAAAAATTCGTCAGCCAAGAATATTGGGATTTAATGGCGAGTACATTTGCCCACGAGCAATCTTTTCAAGCAAAGTTGACGTACTACAAGCAAGAGAAGCTCGAGCAATTTTCGATAATCAACGAAGAGCAAGCAAATAACGTTAGAGATGATTTGTTAAAGGCAGCAGAAGGCAAACTCAATGTTGTCAAAGTCGAGAAAAAGCAACGCAAACGAAATCCTGCCGCGCCTTTTATTACCTCAACGTTGCAACAAGAAGCTGCGCGAAAAATGGGTTTTACTGCGCAACGCACCATGCGTACTGCTCAACAGTTATATGAAGGGATTGATACGGGTCAAGGTGCAGTGGGTTTGATTAGTTATATGCGTACCGACTCTGTTAACTTAGCGGCAGAAGCAATTGCTGAAATTCGTCACTTAATTGGCGAACGGTATGGCAAAACAAATGTCCCTGATGAACCGCGCGCCTATCGCACCAAAGCGAAAAATGCGCAAGAAGCGCATGAAGCGATTCGTCCAACCTCCGTGTTGCGTATACCGGATACCATCAAAGAATTTCTCACGGTTGAACAATACAAATTATACGATTTAATTTGGAAGCGCACGGTGGCATCGCAAATGGTGAGCGCGACAATTGATACCGTGGCAGTTGATTTAGCGTGTGGTGAAAAAGGCATGTTTCGTGCGAATGGATCGGTTGTCGTGGATCCTGGTTTCATGTTGGTTTATAAAGAAGGCCTTGATGACAGTAAAGCGGATCAAGATGAAGACCGCATGTTACCTGCTTTGACTGAAGGTGAGATCGTAGAATTGAAAGAGTTGCTGTGCAATCAGCATTTCACTGAGCCACCACCGCGTTATTCAGAAGCGAGTTTAATTAAATCATTGGAAGAACACGGGATAGGTCGTCCTTCCACGTATGCTGCCATTATTTACACATTGCAACACCGTGAATATGTTGTGTTGGATCAAAAGCGTTTCCGCCCAACCGATGTGGGCCGCATCGTGAATAAATTTTTAACGATGCATTTTACCCGTTATGTGGATTATGACTTTACCGCAAAATTGGAAGATGAATTGGATGAAGTGTCGCGAGGTGAAAAGGAGTGGGTGCCATTGTTAGATGAATTCTGGGAACCGTTTAAATCGCAAGTGGATGAAGTGTTGGAGCATGTGAAACGCAGTGATGTAACACAGGAAGCGCTTGACGAAAAATGTCCACAGTGTGAAAAACCGTTATCGATCCGCTTGGGTCGTTACAATCGTTTCATTGGCTGCACGGGTTATCCGGAATGCAGTTACACACGCAGCATGGATGAAGATAAAGAAAATGCGGTGCAAGCTGAAGTTGTGGAAGGTCGTACGTGTCCACAGTGCAATGGTCCGTTGCAATTAAAAGCGGGTCGTTATGGCAAATTTATTGGTTGCAGCAGTTATCCGAATTGTAAATATATTGAGTCCTTGAATAAACCTTTGGATACAGGCGTTGATTGTCCTGAGTGTCATCAAGGCCATATGTTGAAACGCAAATCGCGCATGGGCAAGATTTTTTATTCTTGCGGCCGTTATCCGGATTGTAAGTATGCAGTTTGGAATGAACCTGTTGCGCAAACATGCCCGAAATGCGCTTGGCCGATATTGACCACCAAAGTGACCAAAAAGCGCGGCACTGAATTGGCTTGTCCGCATAAGCCATGTGATTTTAGTAAGCCGATGGATGAGGTTTGAAGCGCAAACAAAGCGTAATTTTTATATAAACCCCTCTTTTCAAAGGGCGTTGTTGCGAGAAATGTTTTAATCTGAGCCGCGACCGTCAGGGAGCGATCACCGACGATTCTATTTTCGTCCATCACAATTCAGGGTGCGTGACACTCCCTGACGGTCGCGGCTCGGTTTGTAAATGATGTAGACGAAAAAAAAGGACGGTAGTTGTATACCGTCCATATGCTCAAAACTCAGGTTGGCAATCCTTGCCAAAAAATCCATCCATGAAAACACAAAACGAGGAGTGGTTGCTCAAATCCTTTATTGCAATGCAGTCAATCCTTGACCACGAAGCCAGTTTACAGAAAGGAAAGGCTGATAACCATGTGATGAAAGAAGAGCGCATGAGATTTTTTGCCATTGCTGCAATCTCACCAAGTAAAATAATATTTACAATCATTATGTTATAACACAAAGAATATTTTTCGCCAGATTCACTCACTTTTTCTATTCCTTTTGGCTGAGTGAATGAATGGCGAATCGCTTACAAAATATTGAGCAAATGTGACTGTAGTGACAAAGAACTTTCTAATACTGTGTCATTCCCGCATGCTTTAGGCGTTGTTGCGTAATTCAACGTACCTTCATCCGTGATTTCCTTCCCCCACAAGGGGCATAGGCGTCAAGCTAAGGGAATTTTGCTTAGTTGTAGGGTGGATTAGACGCGCCTTTTGCGTCGTAATCCACCAAGCTGCAGCAATTTGATAAGGTGGATTACGGCAAAAGGCGCCTAATCCACCCTACAACTAAGCAAAATTCCCTTAGCTTGACGTCTATGTCCACAAGGGGGGAAAGGAAATCACGGATGAAGGTACGTTGAATTACGCAACAACACCCATGCTTTAGGGGGCGGGAATGACAAATTTTTATGAAAATCTTAATCCACCGCAAAAAACACGAATTCCTTGCAACTTAGCCAAGAGCAGCGATAATAATAACCTCACTTTTACCAGATGCAGTGCCTATCACTATGAGCAAACAACACATCGAGCAATTAATTCAATCTGCATTGCAGCAATTAAACCAATCTGGTGAGTTTGCTATCGATATTCCCCGCATTCAAATTGATGCCACCAAAGATAAGCAACACGGCGACTATGCGACGAATATTGCATTGGTGTTAGCCAAGCCGACACAACGTAAACCGCGTGAATTAGCTGAAGCAATTATGAAAGCACTGCCTGCTTCAGCCCTGGTGCAAAAAGTAGAAATGGCAGGCCCCGGTTTTATCAATTTTTTCTTAACGCCCGATGCACTCTATTGCGTGATCCCAGACATCCTTGCCAAAGAACAATTCTTCGGCCAAACCCAAATCGGCAAAAATCAAAAAGTCCTCGTCGAATTTGTTTCATCCAATCCAACCGGCCCACTTCATGTGGGTCATGGACGTCATGGCGCATACGGTGCTGTTGTATCGGATTTGTTGGCTGCAATGGGCTATGACGTTTACCGCGAATATTACGTCAATGATGGCGGTCGACAAATGGATATCGTCACTGTCAGCGTGTGGTTGCGTTATTTAGCGTTATGCAGCGAAGCGGTAAAGTTTCCAGTCAATGCTTATCAAGGTGAATACATCATTGATATTGCTCGCGAGTTACATGAACAGCATGGCACGGATTTATTCGTACCTGCACGCACGTTATTTTTAAAATTGCCAGCCGATGAACCAGAAGGTGGCGACAAAGAAATTTATATCGATGCAATCATTGAGCGGGCGAAAGAATTACTCGGTGAAATGAAATTTGATACCGTGTTCGAAGTGACACTCGATCATATTTTATCAGACATTAGTCAGGATTTAGCAGAGTTTGGCGTCAGTTTTCAAAATTGGTTTTCTGAGCGTGCATTCACCCAAACGGACGCGGTTGAACGAGTGATCCATGATTTGCAAAACAAAGAGTTGGTGTATGAACGAGAGGGCGCACTCTGGTTTAGAGCAACTGATTTTGGTGATGAGAAAGATCGCGTGTTGCAACGTTCAAACGGGACGCGAACGTATTTTGCCAATGATTTGGCATACCATGTGAATAAATTTGAGCGCGGTTTTGATGTTGCGATTGATATTTTTGGTTCTGATCATCACGGGTATGTGCCGAGAATGAAAGCCGGTTTAAAAGCAGCCGGTGTTGAGCCGACTAAATTAACTTACCTGCTCGTCCAATTCGTGACACTTTATCGGGGTGGTGTGCAAGCGCAAATGTCGACACGTAGCGGTTCGTTTGTCACGTTGCGAGAATTGCGTGATGAAGTGGGGAATGATGCCGCGCGGTTTTTTTATGTGATGCGTAGATGCGAACAGCACGTCGATTTTGATTTGGATTTAGCAAAATCACAAACCAGTGAAAATCCAGTTTATTATATTCAATATGCGCACGCGCGCATTTGCAGCGTCTTCCGTCAAATGGCAGAGAAGAATTTATCCTACGATCAAGCCGATGGGTTGCAACAAGTGACCTTGTTGCAAGAGGCGCATGAATTACAACTGCTTTCAACGTTGTCGCGTTACTGTGATATGTTGGTGACGGCTGCGCAACAATATGAACCGCACATTTTGACGAATTATTTACGTGAGCTGGCGAATGATTTTCACACTTACTATAATTCCCATCAATTTTTAGTGGATGATACGGCGCTTCGCAATGCACGCTTGACGCTAATCGTTGCAACACGTCAAATATTAGTGAATGGGCTTAAGTTATTAGGTGTTTCAACTCCGGAAAGTATGTAATGTCAAAAGACTATGCGAAAGATATTTTTACCCGTCGACCCAAAGGGGCGCGTAAAAAACAAAAAAAATCGGCTGACTATAAATGGCTGGCTTGGCTATTGGTATTATCTGTCGTGAGCGTTGGCGGATACTATGTTTATTCACATATGCTATCCATGACGGCTAAAACCAAATGGATTAGCTGGGTTGAAAAATTGAAACATCATCCGTCGGGAGTCAATAAAAAAGAGTTGGCAATGCATGACAAACCGGCAGCGCCTGATCAGGATGTTCGTTTTGACTTTTATACTGAATTGCCAAATATGAAAGTGGCTACCTTAGTCAGCGATAATAATAACGATGAAGCGCTTAACAATACGGTTGCTCCCGCAGTGGTTCATTCTGCAAAAAGTAGTGCAAAGTCTGTGGCAGCGACAGCGACAGCGCCTTCAGTCGCACAAAAACCTGCGGTAAAACAATATATTTTGCAGCTCGGTATTTTTAAAACAGAAGCGAATGCAAGCCAATATAGATTATCGCTGCTATTAGCAGGGGTGGAAGCGGAGATGGTAAAAACGGACGATGCGTATCGAATACAGCAAGGCCCTTTTGCAACTGTAAAACAAGCACAAACTGTTATGCATAAGCTTGAAAAAAAGGGGTTTGTATCGGATGTGAAAGCGCTTTAAAAATTGCGTAGGATGATACGAGCGGGAACATATTATTACCCACAAATATTTCCTGCTTGAGCGCGAGCAATTATGAGCAATTTTTTATAAAAATCCCCCTCAATCCCCCTTTTTCAAAGGGGGAAGTGTACTAAGCAGCATCGTGTCGTTTTTGAGAGAGGAGCTGCTTAAGAAGGTCTCCCCCTTTGGAAAAGGGGGATTGAGGGGGATTTATATAAAATAATTCTAAATTCTTCTTAAAGTTAGCGCTCATTAAACATTTGTGGGTAATGATATGGTGGGCAATAGCCCTACTTGGATTGATTTTTTAACACGCTGCCCCCACATATACTTATTGCAGAAGATGTCATTACACAAAGAGGAGACCCCCATTGGAACAATATCGTGGCACAACGATTCTATCGGTGCGGCGCAAAAACTGTGTGGTCATTGGCGGTGATGGCCAAGTGACACACGGACACACGGTGATGAAGTCAAACGCGCGCAAAGTCCGACGTTTATATAACAACAAAGTATTAGCCGGTTTTGCTGGAGGCACAGCAGATGCGTTTACGTTATTTGAACGGTTTGAAGCAAAGCTCGAAACGCACCAAGGTAATCTGGTCAGAGCGGCTGTTGAATTGGCAAAAGATTGGCGAACGGATCGAATGTTACGCCGCTTGGAGGCGCTGCTGGCTGTCGCCGATACCAAAAGTTCTTTAATCATTACCGGCAATGGCGATGTCATTGAGCCGGAGAATAGTTTGATTGCCATTGGATCAGGCGGTGCATATGCAAAATCAGCGGCACACGCTTTGTTAGATAATACAGAGCTAGATGCCAAAACAATTGTGGAAAAATCACTGGGAATTGCAGCGTCCATTTGTATTTATACCAATGATCATTTCACCATTGAATCTCTCAACAGCGAATAATTTATTTAAAGAGTAAACGTTTATGTCGGAACACTTAACCCCTAAGCAAATTGTCATTGAATTAGATCATCATATCGTCGGTCAAGCGGCTGCAAAACGCGCAGTGGCTATCGCATTGCGTAACCGTTGGCGGCGAATGAAATTACCCAAAGAATTGCGCGATGAAATTGTACCCAAAAATATTTTAATGATTGGCCCAACCGGCGTGGGTAAAACAGAAATCGCTCGCCGCTTAGCAAAATTAGCGGATGCGCCTTTTATTAAAGTGGAAGCAACAAAATTTACCGAAGTCGGTTATGTGGGTCGTGATGTCGAATCTATCATTCGTGATTTGGCTGACATGGCGATTAAAATGCTGCGTGAAAAAGAAATGCATAACGTGCGTCCGCAAGCAGAAGAAGCGGCTGAAGAACGTATTTTAAATGCCTTATTGCCTATGCCGCGTGCCAGTTTTGTCGGTGAGCCGGTCGAGCCGCAAGAAGACAGTTCTGCACGTCAAATGTTTAGGCAGCGACTGCGTGACGGTGAGTTAGATGCGAAAGAAATTGAAATTGAAGTCGCTGCCTCACCGATCGGTGTTGAAATTATGGCGCCGCCAGGCATGGAAGAAATGACCAGTCAATTACAAAACATGTTTCAAAATATTTCGACCGAGCGCAAAAAATCACGCAAATTAAAAATTTCAGAAGCGCGTAAAATTTTGCGCGATGAAGAAGCAGCAAAATTAATTGACGATGACGAATTAAAAACCCGTGCGCTAGAAAGTGTTGAGCAAAACGGTATTGTGTTTTTAGATGAAGTGGACAAAATTGCTAAGCGTTCTGAGCAAACCGGCGCAGATGTTTCGCGTGAAGGTGTGCAGCGTGATCTGTTGCCTTTGATCGAAGGATCAACGGTGACGACAAAATATGGCATGGTGCGTACCGATCACATTTTATTTATTGCCTCAGGCGCATTTCATTTTGCGAAACCTTCCGATTTGATTCCTGAATTGCAAGGCCGTTTGCCGATTCGAGTTGAATTGAAAGCGCTAACCACAGATGATTTTGTTCGTATCTTGACAGAGCCAACTGCTTCGTTGACAGAGCAATATACCGCGTTGTTACAGACCGAAGGTGTGAGCGTGAAGTTTGTGCCGGAAGGGGTGCGACGCATTGCGGAAGTGGCATGGTATGTCAATGAGCGAACTGAAAATATCGGCGCACGTCGTTTGCATACCGTGATGGAACGTTTGCTTGAAGAAATTTCATTTGAAGCCTCTGATCGCTCAGGCGAAGAAATTATCATTGATGCGGCTTATGTCGATAAATATTTACAGCAGCTCGTGAAAGATGAAGACTTGAGCCGTTATATTTTATGACAAATGCAGAAGAACCGATTCCCATCAAGTTGACGTTGCATAAAATTTCTCGCACGCTTGAAGTTGAGTTTGACTCCGGCGAGCAATTTATTTTGCCTTGTGAGTATTTGCGTGTGTTTTCACCGTCTGCCGAAGTGCGTGGTCACGGTCAGATGCAATGGATCTCGGGCAAAGAGCAAGTGAATATTTTAGCGATTGAACCGGTGGGTCATTACGCTGTGAAATTAGTTTTCAGTGATGGTCACCGAACAGGTCTTTATAGTTGGAAAACGTTATACGAATTAGGTAAAAATCAACAGCAAAATTGGCAAACGTATTTGCAACAAGTTGGCAGAGGATAATATGGATAAAGAAGCACAAAAACGCGCGGCGGCCAAAGCTGCATTAGCGTATATCGAACCTGGCATGATTTTGGGGGTGGGCACGGGATCGACTGCCAATTGTTTTATTGAAGAATTAAAAGCAGTGAAAGGAAAAATTGAGGCGGCTGTCGCAAGTTCTTTAGAAACTGAAAAGCGACTGAGAGCATTATCGATACCGATATGTGAGTTAAACAGTGTGAATGAATTGACACTCTATGTGGATGGTGCGGATGAAGTGAATGCCGCCAAGCAAATGATCAAAGGTGGCGGCGGCGCGCTGACACGTGAAAAAATTGTTGCAGCGGTCGCGAAAATATTTATCTGTTTAATTGATTCATCGAAACAAGTGGATTTGTTAGGCACGTTTCCAGTGGCTGTTGAGGTGATTCCAATGGCGCGAAGTTTTGTTGCCAGAGAGTTAGTCAAGTTAGGCGGCGATCCGGTTTATCGTCAAGGTTTTGTGACGGACAATGGCAATGTGATTTTAGATGTGTTTAATTTAAAATTATTAGAACCTATTTCGATTGAAGAAAAAATAAATAATATTGTGGGTGTAGTGACGAATGGAATTTTTGCTCGGCGTGCGGCGGATGTAGTGATTTGCGGGGCTGCGTGTTAGTTTTTTTCACAGTGGCGCTTAAGGCAAGGGCTGTCATCCTGAGCGCTTAAAAAAAGGCTGTCATCCTGAGTGCTTTTCGCTCCGAAGGATCTCCCGCAAAAGAAAAGGCTGTCATCCTGAGTGCTCTTCGCTCCGAAGGATCTCCCGCAAATTTCTGATGTTTAGTTAAAAGTATTCTTAAGCATTTCTCTACTTTATAGGGAGATCCTTCGGAGCGAAAAGCGCTCAGGATGACAGCCCTTGTCTTCGGAGCGAAAAGCGCTCAGGATGACAGCCCTTGTCTTCGGAGCGAAAAGCGCTCAGGATGACAGCCCTTGTCTTAAGCAGCTCTGTGTTTTAACAGTGAAAGCTGCTTAGAAGGCCTCCCACTTTGGAAAGGCGTTGTTGCGTAATTCCCACTTCCGTCATTGCGAGGAGCGTTTTTTGCGACGAAGCAATCCAGTTTTAGACTTTAAGAATCAAAAACTGGATTGCTTCGTCGCAAAAAACGTTCCTCGCAATGACGGTGCGAGAATTACGCAACAATGCCCTTTGAAAAAGGGGAAACAAGGTGGGTTGCATAAAAACAATTAAATTTTTCTCTACAAAGATACCTTAGCGCGTGGCTCGGTAGGCGGCTGAAGTTCTGAGTTAAATTGATCGGAACCTTGAGCATACTCCCTGACTTTCATCTGCCTCACTTTGTTAGGAAATTTGTATGTAAACAATTTTGCGTGGCCTTTTTTTAATTTTTCTACGAGAAAATACGTAAATAACGGGTCTCCGCGTCGAAGGACTCCATCGTCAAAAGGTAGTTGATTAAAAACGTCATTTGCAGGAATTTTAGTATATTTCCAATCACCATATCCACTGACATCCCCATAAATCTCAAACTTACCGTTATGTTTAATGAAGATAGCCATTTGTTTTTCTCTGGCTTCTCTTAATCTCTCTTTCGTGAGTTCTCTTCTATCTTGGATAGACGTTAAAAAAAGATCGCAGCCATCCAATTTTTTTCGTTTAACAGTCGCTTCAAAAAAGAATCGTCCCGATTGTCTGTGAAAGAAAAGTGGCTTGTCCAATTTTTTGTTTTTATCAGCCAGTTCGCACTCAATGCTATCGATAAGCCCTGTTTTGACCGGGTTTTTACGTTGATCTTGTTTAAACAAGATGCCGAATTTAATGACCAGATCAATGGCGGATTGACTGACTCTAGAATTTCTAAATTTTTCAGCAAGCGAAAAAACAGCTAATTTATGTTCGCCGTGCGCATTGAGTTGTATGTTTTGTTTTCTTCGTCGCCAGGCTAACGAGCATAAGGTGATTGTGATCAGACTGGTCACTAAAAGAGTGCAGCCAGCCAGTATTGCTAACCAGCCAATGGGGTTGCTTGCTAAAATAGCCAACGTGCCTGTCACGACGGCTGCAATTTTAAAAGCGACCGAAAAAGTAATGCCGATAAAATAAGGTTTGTTTGTTGGCAAGGCTTCCTGGAGTGGATTCATCATGCGGTTTACAAAGCGCTGCTTCGCTGCAAGTAAGCGGGGAAAATATTCTTTTTGTTCAAACTCCTCTTCGATCTCAACGAGTCTGGGTGTTAATCTTTCTAAGCGACTTGCTTTTTCACCTCTTTCAAAAAGTCGGTAGCTCTCTTCGCTACCCTGCTTTTTATTACATATTAATTTCCCATTCTCATCGAACTCTATTTTTTGCGGCGTGCGTTGCGGGCTTCCAAGTTCCTCTAAGACTTCACTTTCTTTTTCTATTTGCGCTCTGATTTCGGCAATTTTTTCCCCAAGAAACTTATGAATCCCTGATGTTGTTGCTAAAGATAGCTCATCAATTTTTGCAAGCGATAAAACAAATTGATACAATTGGGTTTTACATCGGTCCACCAAAATACAGCGTCTACGGAAACTCGGTTGGCTAAGCTTTAAAGCTTGCGCACGATCTGCTTCGATTAAAGCGGAAATGACGGCGGCAATATTGGATATATCAATGGGCTGAGTGGTATCAGGTCGCCCTTGCTTGACGGGTGAGTCAACCAGCACGATACCTATTATTTTGTCATTATAACCATATTTTCCACCGTACTTGTCTGCGTCAAATCGTTTAACAGGAATATTATTTACCCAGCCACCATCTGTATAAGGATAGGTGTTCTCTCCTTCTATTTGTTGAGTAACAATTTGAAAATTTGTCCCAACTTGTTTAAGTAAAATAGGTGGAAAAAAAGGGGTAGCTGAGGCAGAGGCTAAAATAGCATTCACAATCGGGGTGTCACCCGCTGTCTCGCGACAAAAATAAAATTCTTTTAGATGCGCCACACTTTCGGTGCTTTGCATTCTTGCCGTCGTGACATGTAAGTCAATATCGAAACCAAATTCCACTAATTGATTAAATGTGAGAGTGTCAGGTAATTTTTTATGCGTAAGAACTTTTTTAATGATTTTAAATAACTCTTCGCCTTTCATCGCGCCAAGATGGTTATATAAATTGACACCTTTGCTAATGAGATTGCCGCCATCATCCACTTTGCTAAAATCGATGGACGCCATGAGCGAATCAATTTCTTCATTGGTATAGCGCAAAGTAACGATTAACGCAGCGATTGCGCCTGCCGAGGTTCCGGCAACTTTTGTTATTTTGGTAAAATCAATAACAAATTTTTGAATCTCAACTTCTTGTGTTGACGTATCATACTCAACAAATTTATAGCCTCTTTGTCTGTAAATTTTTGTTAAGACCTGAGCGAGTTGATTATCCGTCATTTTTTTAACAAGAGGTTCTTGTTTAACATCTTGTAATTCGGTGCTTGCTAAAAAGGAGGCAATGTCAGTGTCGGAATAGCCTAACTCAGGCATGGATGTTGCAATGCTTTTTGCATCGAATGGAATGGTTCTGGATGGGTTGCAATAACTTTGTAATTCTTTGATTGCTTTTGCATGAATATGGATAGCAGGACCTCCTCCTCCACCGAACGCAAGTCCTTCACAAGGAATCACAACGTCTTCGGTTGGGGACGCTTCATCTGCAAAGCTGATTGAGATGGGTGAAGCTATATTTTGGCTCGGCGAAATTGGCGTTTTCAATTCGATTTGCGGTTGAGGGCGAATCGGGGTGATGAATATTGAATTGCTATCAGTCGGTTCTGCGACGGAGCTTGCGTTTGAACGTTCTTGCTCTTTGAGTTCGCTAAATTTATGGGTAAAAAAGTCGATTACTTCTTGAGCTTTCTCTTCGGAGAATTCTATTCCAGAAATATTGTATAAAGTGCCTGCAATGTCTTTTGCATCCAGAGAAAGGGTTCTTGCGGCGGGCTGATTGACAAAGACGGCAGCCAGCTGAGAAATCGCCAATTTCTCTTCGCGATTCGGCGTATTGTTTTCACTGACGTGTTCACTGAAAAAATCTGATTCACTGGGTTGAGGAATAATTTTTTCATCCAGTAAAGCCACACTAGGCTGTGCAAGAAGAGGTGTTGTCACGTCATCGCTGCTTGGGGCAGGCTGTTTTTGAGGAGTACTGAAGTCTTGTCTATTATCCATTTGACCAAGTGCCTTAAGGTTTTTTCAAGCGGTTAATGATAATTTATAGAGCTTAAGACAGGCTTAACACTCTAAAAAAATTTAACTAATTCTCAACAGTGCAATTGATTTCTGCTAAAATTTCTGACTCCATTTGAAAGCGAGGTGTCAATGTTATATCAAGTGACGAAGCAGTATACCCGGGGTGGTGAATTTCTCGATGCAGAATTTGCTGATTTAGAAGAAGCGCGATTCTTTATTCAAGCCAAAATGGCTGATGATGCACGTTTTAAAGTGAAAGTGATCTATCGGATTAAAAACGGCGTTGATGTGATTCAAGTTTTTGATCCAGATGATGCGAGCACGACCGGTCAGACGGCACAAGGCCAATCGCAAGGCCAAGGTCAGCAGTCGTCGAATGTGAGTTCATTTCGGCCGACTCCATTCAATGCATCCCCTCGTCCCAAAGGGTCGCCACCGCCTTGGTGGAAAGATGAAGAAGATGGCAAGAAAAAATAAAAAAGCCCGTCTGATGACGGGCTTTTTAATCAACACGCATTAAATTATCTATTTTTGTCTTTGTTTTGACCCCAAGGTTGATTACCACCACCGCTGCCTAGATTGCTGGGTTTGCCTGCACCACCGGTGCCAGTGGTTTGCTGTCTGTTTTTATCAAAACCACCACCTAGATTTTTATTACTGGGTTGTTGTTGGTGTGATGGGGCCGTTTTATCTCGAGAAATATTGGGTGTATTTGGTTTTTGTGGCTTTTGCATAATAACCTCCAATGAATACTCCATTAACAAGGATATTATATACCTGCCACAGGAGATCGGATGACCATAAAACAGCCATAAAAATTGAAATAGATCAAAAAAGGATCATAAATTAAGCTATTTTTACTTTCCCACTCGAGAGAGGATGGTTTTCATCTCTTGGATAGTTGCGGCGTAACTTGAAGAGCCAAAAATACCCGAGCCTGAAATAAACATATCTGCCCCGGCTTCTGCAACCACTTGTAAATTATCAGTTTTTATTCCACCGTCGACCGCCAAGCGAACTTCTTTGCCACTCTTATCAATGAGTTTGCGTAATGTTTGAATTTTTTTGAGGGTGGCGGGAATGAAGTGTTGGCCACCGAAGCCAGGGTTAACTGACATGATGAGGACTAAATCGATCTTATCCCAGACATATTCTAAACAATCTAGAGTGGTTGCCGGGTTGATGGCAAGACCTGCTTTGCAATTGTGTTTGCGGATTAAATCTAAACTACGATCAATGTGGTCGGACGCTTCGGGATGAAACGTTATATTCGTGGCACCGGCTTTGGCAAAATCAGTGATCAGTCTATCCACGGGGCGCGTCATCAAATGAACATCAATGGGTGCGGTAATGCCGTATTTGCGTAATGCTTCACAAACCAGAGGACCCACTGTCAGGTTAGGCACATAATGATTATCCATCACATCTAAATGCAGCATATCGCCACCTGCTTCTAGAACGGCAGTGGCTTCTTCGCCGAGGCGTGCAAAGTCAGCAGAGAGTAATGATGGCGCAATGATAGGCTGTCGCATGGAGAATCCTCTAACTAAATATAAGTTGTGCATCATATCATTTTATCGAGTAAAAATAACCGTAGAAAGGACTGTTGCTTGAGCGCCCAAAGAACTTCGATGCAAGCGTTTAATTTTTTTATACAAATCCCCCTTGTTCCTGACGGATCGATGCAAATTCCACCCATGCGTCGTCCTGAAAAATATGACGTCAACGTATTTTAACCGTAGGACGGTACTCGCACGGAATATTTATTCAGGATCCACTTGAGTATCATTGATCTATATAAATTCCAGAATCAGTTCTTCGTTCGTGGATCCTGAATAAATCTTACGCGATACTACGATAACTGCGGTCAAATGATTTGGGCGTAAGATTTTTCAGGACGACGCATGGGTGGGATTTGCATCGATCCGTCAGGAACAAGGGGGATTTGTATAAAAAGAAGAAGTTCTTATTAAATGTTTACCCCTCTTTTTTCAGGAGTTGGAATGCCCAGGACAACAACCCCTGCTGTTAAAATCAATATTCGCCTATTGAAGGACGAGTAGTATATAATTCGCTACAAATTTTTATCTCATGAGGATACCCTTTTGCGCTACTTGTATACGGTATTATTTTATCTTGCATTGCCATTCCTTTTTTTACGGCTAATTTGGCGTTCGCGCAAGGCGCCTGATTATCGACGTCGTTTATTAGAGCGGGTGGGGTTTACACCAATTCGCTCAGACCATTGCATTTGGGTCCATTCGGTTTCACTCGGTGAAACCATTGCAGCAACGCCGCTCATTAAAGCATTAAAATCGCTGTATCCCCAGCATCAAATGTTAATTACAAATATGACACCAACCGGATCTGCTCGGGTAAAAAGTGTGTTCGGGGAAACTGTTTTAAATTCGTATATTCCTTATGACGTACCCGATGCGATCAATCGTTTTATTGATCGAGTGAATCCGCAACTGTTAGTGGTGATGGAAACAGAATTATGGCCGAATTTATTTGCCGTCTGTCGACAACGCAATATTCCTGTTTTTATCATGAATGCACGCTTATCCGAAAAATCAGCAAACGGTTATCGAAAAATTAAAGGCTTAACACGCGACATGTTGTCTGCTGTCACCGCGATGGCAGTTCAAGCGCAACCCGACGCAGATCGTTTTGTCGAGTTAGGATTGGCGAAAGAGCGAATGAGAATCACAGGCAATATGAAATTTGATTTAGAGTTAGCTGCAGATTTACCGGCAAAAAGTGCTGCGTTGCGTGCTGAGCTAGGCAATGAGCGATTGATTTGGATTGCAGCCAGTACGCATCCCACGGAGGATGAAATCCTGTTAGCCGCGCATCGACAAATCATGGAGAAATTTTCTGATGCATTGTTAATTCTCGTGCCACGTCATCCAGAGCGATTTAATTCGGTCGCTAATTTGGTTGAGCAACAGCATATGACTTGTCAACGTCGCAGCGCGGGTGGTGCATGTCAAGCAACCACGCAAGTTTTTCTCGGTGATTCGGTGGGAGAAATGATGCTGATGTATTCCGTCAGTGATGTTGCGTGTGTGGCGGGCAGCTTTGTTGCGATTGGTGGTCATAACATTGTTGAGCCTGCCGCATTGCACAAACCTGTTTTGACGGGCCCGTTTGTTTTTAATTTTGCAGAAATCAGTGAGCTGATGCTGAAAGAGCACGGCATGTTGCAAGTTCAGAATGCTGAGCAATTGGCTGAGGAAGTTATCAAATTATTTGCGGACAAAACGTTACGAGAAACGATGGGAGAGAATGCCTATCATGTTGTCGAAAAAAATCGAGGCGCGCTGCAAAAGCAAATTAATTTGATCAAAGAAACGGGGTGGTAGCTGTATTCAGGTCATCCTGAGTACCCTAACCCCTAAAAAAGAGGGGTAAATATCGAATAAGAACTTCTTCTTTTTATACAAATCCCCCTTGTTCCCCCTTTTCCAAAGTGGGAGACCTTCTAAACAGCTCTGTGTTTTAACGGTGAAAGTTGCTTAGAAGGTCTCCCACTTTGGAAAAGGGGGGAACAAGGGGCAATGGCACTAGCTTAAGAACTGTCGTCCCGGAATTTAGTAGCTCTTAACGAGCGCCTTTTGCTCGTTTAGAGCTACTTAATGTCCGGGATCCATCTTCAATTTATCGCCCTCTTGCTTTTAACTTATATGCTTTAAGCAAAATGGATCCCGGACATTAACTGGCGCTAAATTCGCAAAAAGCGCTCATTAAGCGCCAGTAAATTCCGGGACGACAGTTCTTAAGTTAGTGCCATTGGGAACAAGGGGGATTTGTATAAAAAAATTTTTTCTCTGTAGATACCTATGGGGATGGTTACAAAAAATCAAACGCTTGCATCGAAGTTCTTTGGGAGCGCTTCCCCATCGTTCTCCAACGTCCGCACAACCCATTGCAAATCCTCTAATGCTTTGCTCTTATCCTTAGGGTTCCGCAATAAATAAGCAGGATGATACGTCACAATCAATGGCGTATTGCTCGCGCCATACTGATGAAGGTTGCCGCGCATCTGTCCGAGTGAGCTTTCCGTCCGTAACAAAAACCGTCCGGCAATTCTTCCTAACGCCAATAATAATTTAGGCTGAACCAAAGCAATTTGTTTGGTTAAAAAAGGCGTACAAAGATCCACTTCAGTGAGCTCTGGATCACGATTTTCAGGCGGTCGGCATTTTAATATATTCGCAATATAAACTTGACTGCGATCTAAATCGATCGCCTCTAACATTGCATTCAGTAATTGCCCTGCTTTACCAACAAACGGCTCCCCTTTTTGATCTTCATAAAAGCCAGGCGCTTCGCCAATAATCATTAATTCAGCTTGGACATTGCCCACGCCAAACACAGTCTGAGTACGCGTCTTGTCTAAACCACACGCCGTGCAGTTCGCCACGGCATTCCGTAAGGTTTGCCATTCAGGAGAAGATGGTAATGTAGAAGCTTTCGGCGTTTTTAACTGCCAAGCAGAAATACCCATCCATTGTAAGTAATCGCTATGATTAATCGTCATAAGGCACGCATTCAAGATAATTTAGCGTATAATAACCCCATTTTGCAGAGGCTCAAAGAAATGAAAAATATTGCTGTCTACCCGGGTACTTTTGATCCCATTACATTTGGCCATTTGGATATTATTGAGCGAGCAACCCGCATTTTTGATCAAGTGATTGTAGCAATTGCTATCAATGCCAATAAAAAACCTGTTTTCTCCATCGACGAGCGCGTTAATTTAGCCAAGCAAGCCGTCGGTCATTTCAACAATGTGCAAGTTCATGGGTTTGAATCGTTACTGATGGATTTTATGAAAATTCATCACGCAAATATTATTTTACGCGGTTTGCGCGCTGTCTCAGATTTTGATTACGAATTCCAATTAGCCGGTATGAACCGACATTTAGATCCCCATATCGAAAGCTTGTTTTTAATGCCAGCCGAAAAATTCACCTACATTTCAGCCAGCTTCGTGCGCGAAATTGCCCAGCTCGGTGGCGATGTGAAAAAATTCGTGCCCGAGTTCGTCGTTAACGCACTCAAAGCAAAATTCAACAGGTCAGTCTGATGGCTCTAAAAATTACCGATGAATGTATCAATTGCGATGTGTGTGAACCGGTTTGTCCCAATCAAGCTATTTATCAAGGCGAATTAATTTATGAAATTGATCCAACTCGCTGCACCGAATGCGTAGGCCATTTTGCTGAGCCGCAATGCGTGACAGTTTGTCCGGTGGATTGTATTCCACTGGATCCATTGTATGTTGAAACGCAAGAGCAATTATTGGCGAAATATCACATTCTCAATGAAGAGAAGAAGTAAGCAGCAAAAAAATTAACAATATTTTTCAATAAATTATCTATTTTTTTAGTATTTCTCAAAAAAAATTCTGAATGCGAACTATACTCAACTAATAATACCTTTTAGAAAGAGGAGTTTTGCTATGCTTTCAGGTGACAATTCTGCAAACAGAGTGGAAGAAGAGGAAATTGAAAATCTGGCTGATCAAGCATTAGATGAGATTAAGAAAAATCCTTCGCATCCTATGGCTGAAAAATTGGCCATGCTAAAAACTATATTTGAAATTAAAGCAATCGAAAAAAGCGAGAGAGAAGCGGCGCTGCAAGCAAAGCAGGAAAGAGATAAAGCGCAAAAGCTAGCGGATGCAGAAAAAAAAGCGGCTGCAGAAAAAGAAGCTAAAGAAAAAGGTCTCAAATTAAGTGATTCATCCTCTTCAGAGGATGAGTTTGATCCAGCGACTATCGTCGGCGAAGAGTTAAAAAAAGAGACGGCAGCTAATAAGCCATTATCAGCGAAAGAACAATTGCTAGCAGAAGAGCAACAATTAGCAGAAGAACAGCGTTTAGCAAGAGAGCAATTAGTAGCAGAAGGACAAGATCCAGAATCTAAATTCGAAAAAGAAGGCAAACAAAGTGACCCCAAAAAAGCGGGAGAACCAAAGCCAATATTACTCTCCGCAGCAACGCTTTCTGATAAAAATGCAGCACCCACATCGAGTCGTCGTGCGCCTGTGGTTCTGTCTCAAGCAGTGCTTGCAAGACCGAAGGAATCAAAAGACATAAAAACGGCAAACAAAGACAAGCCCGCTCAACCTGCAGCGGTATCGAGCGCAAGTGCTGATCAAAAATCAAATGTATTCAATGCGAGAAAATTGATGCTTTCTTATTTAAAAGAAAGAAAAGCCGCTTTTAATAAAGATAATTCAGAGGATGTTAAGACTGTCTCAAAATTATTTGCAGCAAATGGGTTGGATTATGCGAAAGATTTTCCGAAAGATACAGAGATAGAGATGATGAAACGGATTGTAAGAATTATGCAATCCCAGTACCAGCAATCCCAGTACAGTGAATCAACGGCACTAGCGATATTTCAAGAAATAGGCAGTGAGAAATATCCTACCGAATTTATTGACGGAGAATCATTATTCACTGCGTGCGAAAAAGCACCTGCGCTCACAAATCTTCACATCAAAAGAGAAGTGAGCAGTGATTTAAAAAGCGATGGAAAAGAAATAAAAAATGAATTGAAGAGCAATCAAGCTTCGCCTGCTGTGGTGCTTGTTTCTGCATCGACAGAAAATTCCCATGTTCCCGTTGTTGCGAGTAGTGCGGCCACTGAGGTATTTGTGCAACATTATATTCCACATGCTGATAGCGTGGTAGCCTATTCGGTTGCATCTTCAGCATCCGTTGCAACGCCAACAAAAGATGGAAAAGGTGTCTCTGCACTAGCCACTGCAGCAAGTTCTTCCCCATCTTCCCATTCAGACTCAAAATCAGGCGAGCAACCGCTGAGAGCAAGTCCTGTTTCAATTCTCGGCGAAAGATCCACAGTAGATAAAGCGGACAGTAAAGGTGATCCTAATAAGACAAGCTCATCGTCGGCAGCACTCAATCAACATATTGAAAGAGAAAGTCCAGTTTCGTTAGCCGATAATAAAGCAGCAGAAAATAAAACAGATAGCAAAAGCAGCGTAAGTGACTCTAGTAGGCCAGCCGTTCAGCTCGATCAAAAGGAAGTTGAACGTGTTTCTCCCGAGCGGGCTATTGCAGATGATATTTATACGAAAAAAATCGAACCTGCTCTCAGAAAGCTAGTCGTGTTTGAATTAGTAGATGTTGAGGAGCTTAAAATACTTCAACTGGAAGCCAAAAAACATGAAAAAACCCTGCAATTAGACTATAAAATGGAGAATCATAATAGCAGGTCATTGAAAAAAATATCAATAGATATCATTGCAGAGAGTGAAGGAGAATTAAAAGAATTAGACGCCAAAATTACGGCAATTCAGAGGAATAAAATAAAAATCCCTGATGCGGAAACAGTTAAGGCGGTGATTGCTGATTTTAATCAACAGATAAAAAAATGCCGAGAGAAAAAGGACCCTTTAGATAATAATTTTAGCGATTTGGAGCATTACTTAGCTAAATTGACGGAGCAAAAGATAGAAGCTTTCAATATCGTGCAGGCATATGAAAAAAATATTACTCAATTAAAAGCTGACAAGAAGGGTAAACCAAAAGCTAAAATAGAAGCGGAAGGCAAAGCTGAAGAAAAGGCTGAAAACAAAGAAAAATTAAAAGCTGAGTTAAGTAAGAAAATACAAGAGGCAAAAAAAGCTAAATTAATCGCGAATAAGAAATATAAAAAAAAATCTAGGGAGCTAGACGTTTTTCGCAAACTAATAAATGGGGCGACAAAAGAAAAAGCGCCAGTTGATGCAGAATTCGAGCGGTTAACAACAGCGCTTGAGTCTTATCAAAATTCAAGTGTACCTCTTGAAAATTTAATGAAAAGAAAAGACGAGCTTGAAAAAATTATTGCTAGAGAGGAAAAAAAATTGCTGCCTTATCAGGTGCTAACGCAAGCGACAGCTAATTTGGAGAAAAGTTTAGCTCAGCACAAAAAATTACTAGAAAGCAACAAGCCAGATGCTGAGCAGCTTGTTAAGAGTCATGAGGCAGTTAGAGATGCCATTGTTGATTTTAATCAAAAATTGCGTGCAATAAGTCCGGGTCTCAATAAAGATCCGAATGCGGAGGCCATGGTCTATCTCATGTCTTACTTGCATCCTACTAGAGCTGATTTGCTAAAATTTTTAGTGGACTATGTAAAAGAAAAGGTTACTCTTGATCTCCAACAGCAGAATGCTCTCAAGCTTGGAGAGCCAGTGGAAACTAGAAAATCTCGCATACCTACTTTTGCGCGATCGGTATCAAAGAGAGACTTTAGTCTTAGTCGTTTGGGACGCGCCTCTACCGGGCTTGGGTTAAGTCCAGCGTCAGGCGCAAATCCCAATCTGAAAAGACGTTCCGAAGGTTTAGGTTTACACGGAGCGCGTGAGTTACCTCCAGAGCAAGTAGAATTTAAAAAAGAGTATGAGCGTGGCTTTCGTGATGGAGAGAAAGAGGCCGAGAAAGATAAAAAAGCTAAAAAAGCTAATAAGGCAGACAATAAAGCCGATAATAAAGTAGCTAATATAGCAGATACTCCTTATTCAATCGGATTCCGATATGCTCACGCGGGACAAAAAACTAAATGGGACGATGCATTTAAACTGGAGCAACGCAAGAAACTGGATCTTCAGGATCATGAAGCGTCGAAATCGAAATCGAAATCGAAATCTAGCAGTCTTAAGAGTTCAAGTGCTTTCATTCGTAATAAATTAAAGACGCATTTGCGCAATGTCACTGAAGAGAAAAATATTCCTCCTCTTCCTGGTGTGATGGCTACTGCTACGGGCGAATCTGAGCAAGATATGAGTCCACGCCAGGCTGGAAATAAGGTTGATATCTTTAGTCCTATACCGGCCGACGAGAGTGCAAGTCATCCGGTTAATGCGCCCTCGCAAACCAATCATCCGAGTGGAGCTGCTGCTAAGTACCAATATCCATCATCGGGGGCTAATTCACCGCCTGCTCAGCCTTCTTCTGTTGCTCCTCCAGAGGATGATAAAAATGTGTCCCCGCCAAAACCAGGGTGGACTCATGGGGCGTGATAGGTTACGATTAGCAAACGATTAGCAAATACTTCTATATTGTACATATGATAAGCTATCTTACCAATCCTTAAGATTTCCTTAAGGATTGGTAAGTATAATTTTATGACACGCTATCACTGATATGAAAATTTTTAACAATCAAAAGGTTATGAGGAAAAATGAATGTTTCGTCGCTTAGCTGAAAAATTCAGTAGGAAAAAACCCACTCCTTATGTTGTAACGAAATTCCAGAGTGAAAGCACTGGTTCAGTGAATTCAATTAGCTCGAAAGACGCGGGAACGCCTGAAGTGAAAGAGCAACAATCACCTACTTCGATAAAATACGAATTATCTGCTGGAAAAAAAGAATTAATTAAGCAAATTGTCCGATTCATTAATGATGAAATTCGTCGCAATGCGCATAGAACAATTGATCCAAATGCATCTAAAACTATTTTCCGTCCTAGAGATAGCCAGGGTCGTTTACTAACCTCTCAAAAATATTTATCCACTCAGTTTGTACTAAAAGAAATTCATCCCATTAACATAGAAGGCTATCTGACCCATATTCTCCAGCACTCAAGAAATGTGTCTGAAGACAGTCTTATTGGTATGGTCATCAATCTGAATAGATTTTTTGCGAATCAACCATTTGATTGGTTGCATTCATATAATGTACATAGATTATTATTAACGAGTTTAGTCGTTGCACAATATCATATTGATCTGGATTCTTATGAAAATGAATATTTTGCTCCAATTCTGGCTGTAGGTGAAGGGCAGTTAAAACTGTTAAATGAGCTTGAAAAAATCTTTTCAGTCGCTGTTAAAAATGATTTCGACTATCCAAAAACAGATCTTATCAACATGAAAGGATTATTAGCAAATCATCACATCATGCAGCGACCTCCCCGTCTTGCATCTTTTCGATTATATGATCGATCTAAAATCGATGCTGCGTCGGTTTCATTGCCGTCTTTGCCAGGAAGCGTAGTTGAAGATGAATGCCATTCATCCCCAGCTAGAAGCGCCTCATTAAGCTAACGCCACAAAATTCACACGAATGCTTTTCGCTAAATAATTTACATCTTTATAAAATCAATCAGTTGCAAAGACAGCCTGCCCCTGTATTTTGCGATTAGGTATATAATTAATAAGATAATCCGACTGTTGAGGATAGTCTTATGTCTGCAGCTAGGGGAGCGCTCGAGTCTATATTGAAAGACGCTAACAATTTAAAAGCGGAGATCGAAAAAGCAATTAAACTTCGAAAATCAGCTCACGAAAGTGCTTACAACACGCCAGTTCCAACAATAGAAAAAGAATTTAGAGCGGAAGTAGAAAAGCATGACAAAGACATCGTTGCTAAGCAACGCGAACTTTCAAGTTTAGTCAGACAAGCACAGATAGCCGAACAAGATAGACAAAAAACAGAATCAAAACCCGATACGCATAAGTTAATGCAAAAAATTAAAAATTGTAATGATTCTGCTGCTAAATCGGTAGGAAAGTTACTCAATTATGTCTCCAGGATGCCGGGACATACTCGATTAACAGAGTTGCAGGGGCTGCAAACTTCAGAACTCAGTAAAAATAAATCACCTCTTGAGCGCATTAAATTATTAGCCGCAGAAGCAATTGCTATCGTCGAATGCAGACGCTCGGATAAGAGGGATATAGAAAGTCTAAGTCGTAGAGTGAAAGAACTTGAAATACAAGCCAGATATTATCGTCAAGCTAAGAGAATGGAGCCTGATGAGTTGGCAGAAGCTTCTGTTGCGTTAAAACAATTTGATGAAGCAATGGAGGTATTGAGGAAAGTGAAACCAGAGGTACAGCTCAACCCGTCTGTCAATCCTGATTTGATTAAATTGCGAAACAAGCCTGGGTGGGATGCTACGACTAAATCATTTCTTCACTCTATTGATTATACAAAGTTAAACACAACTGTCGCTCAGGCAATAGAAGTGGCGCCAGATTTAGAAAAACAACGATTCTCTGCTGAAGAAAATGATATGAACCAAGAAGCTTCGATCGATGCAAGAATCAAAAGAGGCAAAGAACTTGTAAGAAAAGCGAAAGATTTATTAGAGACAAATACGAGTGATCACACAAAGCTGCGGGGTGAAATTTCTCAAATTCGCGGTGAAATCGCCGATATGAAAGGCTGGCTTAATAATTCAATACGAATGATGGAGAATTTAAAAGGATCTTCTAAAAGCCAAATTGTAAAAATTTGGAATGGGTGCAAAGAACTCACAGACTTGTATCATCTGAAAGAGTAAGAGTAGAAAGTAAGAGCGAGCAAAAATCAGAACAAGCTCCCGTAGCACAGTCAGCCGTATCGTTCACAAATCCCATTGCTGCTTCAAGTGCAACACAGACCCCAGCAACGAAAGAATCATCGACTAGTGAGTTAGTGGCAGAAAGCGAACCTCAAGCGCGATATAAGGCGAATCGCCATCCTCCGCTTGTTACACCAGAACTGTTGAATGCTATTCTTCTTCAAGCCAGTGCCAAAGGTTTTGTCGTCCAAGAGGAAAAACGTAAAGAACAAAACCCACACGAAACCATCATGGAAAATAAACAAATCGGAGAAAACTTTAAGATAAATAAAGTCACTGGTGTGTTTCATACCAGCGGCGAAAAGAAAGAGACATTTGTCGCAATGTTAATGAGTTTTCACCAAGTACATGGTGATCAGATGCATCCCAATATCAAAATGGAAAGAGAATCAGACCGGCCTGCTTGGATCGCAGCATTACAAGAAGTTAAAGCAGCAAAAAACATTCAATACGGTGATAATGTAGAGCGATTTATTGAAACAAAAAAAGTTGCAGCACCATCAACAGACATGCCGGACGAGCGCTCGTCAACTCCATCGCCATCGCATAGATGATAAGTCTGACAAGGCGATCACCGACGATTCTATTTTCGCTTGTATTCATTCGAGATGCGCGACACTCCCTGACGGTCGCGGCTCTGTACTGAGCCGCGACCGTCAGGGAGCGATCACCGACGATTCAATTTTCGCCTGTATTCATTCGAGATGCGTGACACTCCCTGACGGTCGTGGCTCTGAAATCTGAACCGCGACCGTCAGGTCGTATCTTTATACATAACTTTCATGACTGCTGCTTAGAATGCCTTCCCCGCAAGGCTGACGGATCGACAAAAATTCCACCCATGTGTCGTCCTGAAAAATCTTACGCCCAATTTATTTGACCGTAGTTATTGCAGTAGCGCGTAAGATTTATTCAGGATCCACGAACAGAGAACTCATACCTGAATTTATATGGATCGATGATACTCAAGTGGATCCTGAATAAATATTCCGTGCGATTACTGACGCTGCGGTTAAAATATGTTGACGTCATATTTTTCAGGACGACACATGGGTGGAATTTTTGTCGATCCGTCAGCCTTGCGGGGAAGGCATTCTAAGCAGCAGTGTAAAGTTATGTATAAAGACATGACCGTCAGGGAGCGATCACCGACGATTCTATTTTCGTCTGTATTCATTTGAGATGCGTGACACGCCCTGACGGTCGTGGCTCTGAAACGTTTTTAAATTTGATTTCACCACAACCAAGCATTTAACGCTTCCAAATCCTGCACGCTCAGCGTACCAGCCGCTTGTTTTAAAGTAAGCAAATTATTGATATAAGCATATCGATCTGCTGCATATTGCTGCTGTGCTTGCACGACATTTTGTTGTTGATTTAATACGTTGACTAAAATTTCTGTACCAACACGATAACCGGCTTCCATCCCATTCAGCGAACTGATGTTAGATTTAATCGATTGTTTATCAGCTGCAATTTTACTAATGCCCGAGACTACATTCAGATAACTTTGGCGTGTTTGGGTGAGCACCGTACGGAGTTGTAATTCGAGTTGCTGACTAGCAACTTGGTAATTGTATTTTGCTTGATTGGTTTCCGCGACGACTAATCCACCTTCCACCAAGGGGACATTCAGCGTTAAACCTGCTGCGGTGGTTTTTGTTTTTAAATTACCATTCTCTTGCACAAGGCTGTCGCTGCCACCAATGCGGTTGTAAACATCTTGATAAGAGGCTGCGATATCTAACGAAGGCAAATGCCCTGCAAAGCGTTGCTTGATAATATCGCGTGCTGATTGCGCACTGTATTGCGCGTTTTTGACAGACCAATTCTGTTTGCCTGCTGTTGTTACCCAATCATCAATATTGGCAGGTTGAGGTTTTAAAAGTGGAAAATCATCGCGTAAGCGGGACAGCGATGGATATAAAATCCCAGTAATAGCGCGTAAATTTTCTCTGTCAGTTTCGAGCGTGCTCTCAGCAGCAATGTAATTTGCGACGGAGCTTTCATAAGAAGCTTGCGCCGTATAAACTTCTGTAATCGTTTTTAAACCGACTTTATATTGTTGTCTAACTTGATCTAACTGTTTTGCATAAGCCGTGCGCGTGGCTTTAATGTAAGCCAAATTATCTTGATCATGTAAGACATTGAAATAAGCTGCTGACACACGAATCATCAATGATTGCGTTGCCGCACTTAAGGTTGCATTGGCGCCATTCGCTAATGCGTTGGCACTCGCCAGTCCAGCAAATTTACCAAAATCAAAAACAGTTTGGCTGAGAGTTAAGGCAAGATTATAGCCGTGCATGCGTTGGTCAGGAGATAAAAAAGTCGACGCGGATCCGGAGTTGGTCGTGCGCGTATAATTGGGCTTGCTTAATGAAGCGGATAAATTAGGCAATAAGCCTGCGATGCTGATAGGCACGCCTTCTCGTGTAGCTAAGCGTTGCGCAATGGCTTGTTGATAGGTTGGGTCACTGATCAGTGCTTGCTGAAAGACATCCATCAGTGTTGCGGCGTGTAGGTTGACGACAAATCCAACGGTGCAGAGAGCTAAGATAAATTTTTTCATGAGTTTACATTTCTGAGTATAAGAGTTTATTAAAAAGTCAGGTATTTTACCAAATATTAGACAAAATGCCTTGTTATTTTCTTAAGCGTCATTCATATCAATCGCAAGTTCTATTGCCGCAACTAAACTACCCGCATCCGCTCCACCACTGCCCGCAATATCCAGCGCCGTACCATGATCGACAGAAGTTCTTAAGATGGGCAACCCCAACGTCACATTCACTGCTTGACCAAAACTCATATATTTCACAACCGGCAGCGCTTGATCATGATACATCGCTAACACCACATCAGCCGTCGCCAAATATTTTTCAGTGAAAACAGTATCTGCCGGTAAAGGCCCGCTGATATGAAATCCTTTTTGCCGCAACGCATGTAGAGCCGGTTCAATCGTTTCTATTTCTTCCCGTCCCAAATGACCTTGCTCACCCGCATGCGGATTTAAACCACAGACAACAATATGTGGATCCGATAGCTGAAACCATTTTTTTAAGTCAGCTTGTAACGTTGTGATGACCGCTGTTAATTTTTCAACGGTGATGGCAGAGGGTACGTCCGTTAACGGTAAATGCGTTGTCACTAAACCAACTTTGCTTTGTGCCGTGACAAACAACATGACAGGTTGCAGAACTTGCATACGGTTTGCTAAAAATTCGGTGTGACCGGTAAACGGAATATTCGCTAGATTGATGACACCTTTGTGCACGGGGCCGGTGACCATTGCATCCGCTTTTTTAGCCAAACAAAAATCGACAGCCAAATTTAAACTCTGCAACACATAGCTTGCATTGGCAGGATTTAATTTTCCTGCCTCGCACACAGAAAGTAATCGACACGGAAAAATTTTTAAAGTGCCAGGTTGATGCACACTTCTTGTTGCATCAGGGTCAAAGTCAATTAACTGAATAGAACGATGCAGTTGTTTCGCGCGTGCCAACAGTAAATCCGGATCTGCCACCACCACGATTTCCGCAGGCCAATTTAAATTCGCAATGTCGAGCGTAATATCGGGACCAATTCCAGCAGGTTCACCGGGCGTGATCAGGATACGTTTCATTACGGAGTATCGGGATGCGTATTAATGTAAGCACCACTGCGTAATTTAGCTAGCCAAGGTTTTAATTCATCTTCCATTTTACGTTGATAAACCATTTGCTGTGCTTGTTGTTCAGTGAGATCGGGCACGCCATTTTGGTGAGCCATCTTACGCACGTCGACCAAATGCAACAAATGAAAACCATTAGCAGTTTGAATCGGTTCCGCAAATTCTTTTGCATTCAGTTGAGAAACAGGCGTCAGAAAAGCAGAGGGGAATTCTTGTAGCGTGCGCCAGCCTAAATCACTTGTCTCAGCCGTTGCCGTCGGTGTCTTACCTTGTTTTAATTGAGCCAACATCTCAATGGCTTGCTTTTGCACGCGAGAGATATCGTCTTGTGTGGCAGGTTCTGGCAAAGCAACGAGTGTGTCGATCACATGGTATTCTTTTTCAGTGACGATGGGTTTTGAAGATGTTTTGCTGTGCATATACGATTTCACTTCTTGCGCTGTTAGCGAAATCTTAGAACCAATTTCTTGTTGTTGGACGCGTTGTAATGTCATCTCTTCACTAATTTCTCGTCGATAATTTTCTTGCGTCATGCCTTCTAAAGCAAGTCGTTTAAATAGATCATCTGCCGTCATGTTATTGGATCTTGCAATATTCTCGATGGCTTTTGACACATCCTCATCTGAGACATGAATATTAGATTGTTCTGCTAAGAGTAATTGTAATTTGCGATCGATTAATTGATTGAGTACTTGTTTACGCAGTGCATCACCGCTCGTAGCTGTTGAAGACTTTTGTGCGGTTTCCAATGCTTGATTGAATTCACTTTGGGTAATCACGCTGTTATCCACAATCGCGACGATTTTATCCAGGGGTTGTGCCGTGCTTTTTTTACTTGCTAGCGCGGGAGAAATCAACAGAATGGCTGTGCATATCAGTAAACAACATTGCAAAAAACGGTTAAAGCGCATTTTCATTTTAATAATCTCGTCCAAAATTAGTTTGATAACCCGACACACTACTGCTCAGCAATTGGCTCGGGTCACCGTTACCATAATTGCCTAACCCTTTTAAGGCGAATTGCACAAAAAATTGGGTATTATATTGATACGTATTGTTCGGGCTTAAGCTGGCGAAAGCACGTCCTGTCACAAAGCGAACAGCCCAACAGCAGCTGTCGTATTGTAAACCATATAGCAGATTCTGGAAATGGTGATGATTCCAGTTTTGTGTCCAGCGTGCGACGGTACTCCAGTCACGGGTGAGCGGCCAAGTAAAGGATAAGTCTGTTTGCGATAAATTGCTGGCACTGCTATTGAGTGAATCATTGGGTTGGATATCACCCATTCGCACATAGCTGTATGAGAGGTTGATAATTTTTGCTAATTCAGGCTGAAAATGAAGAGTAACTGTTTGATTATCCAGCGAATTAGTTTGTGGATCCCAAATGCTATCGGCGCTCAACGTCCAGTGCGGGTTTAAACTATAAGAAAGCACTGCCGATAAAGGCGAGCGGTTCTGTGTATTCTCGGGATTCGTCGGGTTGTCCGCGCAGGTAATATCGCTGCACAGTGTGACGAGGCGATTACGAAAATAAAGAATTTCGCCGATCCCCGCGCGCATTTTTTCCAAACCACTCTCTTGATCCATCAACCGTGTTTGAATCCCCAAACTGATTTGATTGGCATCGGCAATCCGGTCTAATCCGCTAAACCGATTAAACAAAAATAATTGATCATAGGTCAGCGTATTAACCGTCGTATCAAAGATAGGGATATCAACTTGGTTACGGTAGGGGACATACGTATAGTAAATTTGGGGTTCTAAGGTTTGTCGATACGATGTGTGAAATAAGTTGGCCTCTCGATCAAAATATAATCCAGAATGAATATCAAAAATTGGTAATGAACGGTGTGGATTAGTGGGATCGTTATGGGTAATTTCATATTGAGTCAAAGCGAGTTGTAATTTCGGATCGAAATAAAAATAAGGCAAATTATAGGGATGCGAGATACCCGGCTGTAAGTGTAGCCGATTACCGGTAGGCATGAGAGTCGTGCTGCCAGGTGTGTCGGTAATATCAAAATGGGTTAACTCATTTGAAATAAAATAATTAAATTGCCCGGGATCCTTGCCAGCATCCGCATTGAAGACAAGTTGCGGTAACCGAGTGTATTGATTAAAGACGGGTGTTTGATCAATCGGGTGCAAGGTTTGATAAGCTTGGAGGCGGCCAATAAATTTAACAACCGGGCCTTGATAAACCACTTGGCCTTGTTGCAGCAATTGATTTTGAGTGACTTCATTGAGATTGTTGGATAGGTCACGTAGTACATAATCATCACTGACCCAACTGTAATCTGCATTGGCATTCCAGTGATCATTAAAATGCGTGTCATCTCGCCAGTAGAATGATTTTCTCGTATCACTCGCATTTTGTAAGCGTTGTAAATCAGCTTGTAAAAAGGGGTCGGTGGAATTTTGATAAGTGGCTTCTGACGCTTGCTTGAAATCTTGAAACGCATGATCATTCGGTAACACAGAAGCAGATAGTTCGCCTCGACTTTGCTCGGTCAAATAGCGAGTGGTATCTGCTAATTGCACGCCTCGTTTGGATAAAAAAGCGGGCGTCAGGGTGCTGTCATAATTGGGCGCTAAATTGAAATAAAACGGTGTACGTAAATAACCACCGGATTTGCTAGAGGTGCCAAACGTCGGTGTTAAAAAACCGGTTTTACGACGTGAATCAATCGGGAAGTTAATATACGGCGTATAAAGAATGGGGACACCGTGAATGTAAACACGAGCGTTATTGGCAACGCCACGTCCTGAATTTTTATCTAACGTGATTCGCTTTGCTTTCACATACCAAAAATGCGCATCCGGCGGACAGGTGCTGTAACTGGCATTATCAAATACATAAATGTGCGGTTCATTTTGTTGAAACGCATCCGCGGCACCCCATGCACTTAAATGGGTAATTCGGCGTGATTCTTGTAATTCGTCATTGGTGTATTCTTCGCGCTTAGGTGATTTGTTATTGCTGTAAATCGTCGTTCGATAGAGCAAATCATGCAATGTTTCTGCGCGGGTTTTTAAATCGAAGTGACCATATTGTGCGACCACTAAACTATTGGGTTCGCGCAACGTGACATGATCGATTAATTCAACCGCGCTTAATTTTCCCGTGGTTGGGTCGCGATATAAATAGGCTTTATTCGCTATAATTTGTTGGCCAAAGCGGGTAATCGTTACTTTACCTTGACCAATAGAAGTTCCATGTTGTGAAAACAACATTTGATTACTGGTGATTTGGATTAAGTCTTTGCGGATATAATTCTTAGGATAGGTGAAGGGCTGTTCTAAATAATATCCGCCACAACGGTTTATATCACTCGATACCCAGCCGAGTTGAGTTGCAATAGCGGATTCACTCAATGTGTTGGGGGTGTAGGACGAGGGTTTTGTATCACCACAGTAAATGGGTTCATCAGCCAAGCTAAGCGATGGAATGAAGCTTGCAACAGCAATCAGTAGCCATAAAAAAATAAGGTGGAGTCGCATCTTGCAAACGCATTCCTAAAAATAGCCAAGTGTATCTAAAAGGTCTTAAACATTAAACCGAAAATAAATCACATCCCCATCTTTCACAATATAATCTTTGCCTTCTAATCGCCACTTACCCGCTTCTTTCGCGCCTGCTTCACCTTTATATTTAATATAATCGTCGAAGCCAATGACTTCTGCGCGAATAAATCCTTTTTCAAAATCACTGTGAATGACGCCAGCCGCTTGTGGTCCCGTTGAGCCGATATGAACGGTCCAGGCGCGCACTTCTTTTACGCCGGCCGTAAAATAGGTTTCTAACCCTAATAACTTATAACCTGCATGAATCACACGATCTAAGCCAGGTTCAGATAAATTTAATTCAGCCAGAAAAATATCTTTTTCGGCATCGTCTAATTCAGCAATTTCAGCTTCAATCGCAGCACATACCGCTACCACGCTGGAATTTTCTGCGGCAGCAATTTGTTTCACTTGATCGAGATAAGGATTATTTGTAAAACCATCTTCTGCGACATTGGCAATGTAAAGCGTGGGTTTCGCCGTGAGTAATTGTAATTGTTTAAGTTGCAATTTTTCCTCTGACGTCATGGCTAAGCCGCGAGCTGCACAGCCTTGGTTTAAATGTTCTTTAACGCGTTCAAATAAAGCAAGTTCTGCTTGCGCCGTTTTATCGCCACTTTTCGCTTGTTTTTGCACGCGTAACATGGCGCGCGTCACCGTGTCTAAATCAGCGAGTGCCAGCTCAGTATTAATAACATCAATATCATCTTTGGGTGAAATACGTCCGGCAACATGCACGACATCCGTATTTTCAAAACAACGTACAACATGAGCAATTGCGTCTGTTTCACGGATATTGGCTAAAAATTTATTGCCTAATCCTTCCCCTTGCGCAGCGCCTTTGACTAATCCGGCGATATCCACAAATTCCATCGTGGTGGCTAAGATACGCTGAGGTTTCACAATGTCAGCTAATAGATTTAAGCGGGGGTCAGGCACCGGTACGACACCGACATTTGGTTCGATCGTGCAGAATGGATAATTGGACGCATCCACCCCCGCTTTGGTGAGACAATTAAAAAGAGTTGATTTGCCGACATTGGGTAAGCCGACGATGCCACATTTGATGCCCATATATTATTCTCTCGTATGTAAATCTTGCATGGCTTGTTGAAATTGGCCACTGATTAATTGCGGTAAAACGCGATTGGCTTCTTGCAACGCCGTATCGATCTCTTCGCGTTCTGATTTTTTCGGTGGTTTTAACACATAATCCACCACTTGATTGCTATGTAACGGACGTCCAACGCCAATCCGTAATCGGTGAAATTGATTTGTATTCAGATGACGAATGATGTCACGTAAGCCATTGTGTCCACCATGCCCGCCATCAAATTTCAAGCGGATATCTCCGGTCGGTAAATCAATTTCATCATGGGCTACTAAAATAGCATTTGTCGGAATCTTATAATAGTTAGCGGTTGCTTTAACGGCTTGACCGCTTAAATTCATAAAGGTTGTCGGAATGAGTAAATGCACATCCTGCTGGGCTACGCGGACAATACAATGTAAGCCGTGTAATTTTGTTTCATGACGAAATGTCATGTGAGAGGAGAGTGCTAAATCATTTACAAACCAGGCGCCTGCATTATGTCGAGTATCTTCATAATCAGGGCCAGGATTACCAAGGCCAACGATCAATTGAATACCTTCAGTAGACAATGCGGCTTGCTCCTAAGTGGATATGAACTTATTTGTCACTCTTCACGGCAGGTGTCACCCTATGTGCGTCAAGCTAAGAAAATCTTGCTTAGCGCGCTTTCGCCTATTAGGGATATACGCGCTAAGCTAAGAAAATTTTGCTTAGAACGCCTTCCCCGCAGGGGGAAGGTGGCCGATAGGCCGGATGGGGGGATAAAACTAGCGCTCCCAACCATCGTTTTTTTACTACAACTATTGCCATTTCGTTTCTAAGTTCTCTTGCATTTGTATCCCCCCATCCGGCCTGTCGGCCACCTTCCCCCTGAGGGGAAGGGATTCTAAGCAAAATTTTCTTAGCTTGAAGCCTCTGGGCAAATGTCCTTTTATTCCTTTTTGCTCTTGTCAGTTGCTTCAGCAGCTTCTTCACCCGCAGCAGCTTCTTCACCTTCAGCCAGTGCAGCGCCTTCTTCAGCGACAACTTCTTCTGTGATGACTTCTTCTTCAATGATGCGTGGAATATGGATGCTGACGACAGGTAAATCATGCCCTTCTACGCCATGAACGAATGCAGCTAATTCAACACCTTTTGACAGTTTTAATTCGCTTAAGTGAATGGTTTGATCTAAGGCCATGCCAGAGACATCCACTTCAATGAATTCAGGTAAGTCTGCCGGTAAGCAAGTCACTTCAACGTCACTCATGATATGAGAGAACACGCCGCCTTCTCCTAAACCAGGCGCTTTTTCTTCGCCGGTAAAGTGTAAAGGGACATGCATATGAAGTTTTTGATCGGCGCGAACGCGTAGGAAATCGATATGTGCAATGCGGGGTCTAGCGGGGTGGCGCTGAACGTCTTTTAAAATCACTTTTTCAGATTTGCTACCCATTTTTAACGTTAAAATGTGGGAATAAAAAGCTTCTTGGGCCAATGCATGGTTTGCTTTGTTGTGATCTAAGGTTAACGAAACAGCCGGTTCACCACCGCCGTAAATAACCGCTGGAACCTTGTCGGCGTGACGTAGGCGGCGGCTCGCACCTTTCCCTATGTCTGCTCGAACATCAGCTTCCAGTTCGAATTTGATTTTTGTCATGAGAATTCTCCAAAAAATTGTAAGTCATATAAAATAACTTCCAAGCACCGCGACCAGGGTTGGAAGAGCGCGTATTTTACACGATACGAGAGGTTAATCAATCAATTAATCAATAAACATCCGGCTTAAAGAGCCTGCGCCACTGATGCGGCGAATGGCTTCAGCAATCATTTGACTGAGTGTCAATGAGCGAATGCGGGAGCAGTGGGCTGCGTCATCACGCAATGGGATGGTGTCGGTCACAACTAATTCATCTAACAAGGAAGAATCAATGTTTTGGATGGCTTTGCCGGATAACACAGGATGGGTCACATATGCGGCGACTTTTGCAGCGCCATGTTTTTTTAAGGCTTCGACTGCTTTGCAAAGCGTGCCAGCTGTATCGGCAATATCATCTACAATAATGCAATCACGGTCTTTGACATCACCAATGATGTGCATCACTTCAGCTTCATTGGGTTGATTCGTCTCTTATCGATGATGGCTAAATCAGCCCCTTGGATACGTTTTGCAATCGCACGTGCTCGAATCACACCGCCTACATCAGGCGAAACAATCATAATGTCTTTGTAAGCACGATGATGAATGTCGTCTAAAATAATGGGGGTGCTGTAGAGGTTGTCGACGGGCATATAAAAAAAGCCTTGAATTTGGTCTGCATGTAAATCAACCGTCACTAAACGACTAATGCCGACGGAAGCCATCATGTCCGCTACGATTTTGGCCGTGATGGGTACGCGCGCGGATCGCACACGACGGTCTTGGCGGGCATAACCGAAATAGGGTACAACGGCCGTAATTTTTGCGGCAGAGGCACGGCGTAACGCATCCGCCATAATGATTAACTCCATTAAGTTATCATTGGTGGGCGCGCAGGTTGATTGGATAATGAAAACATCGCGTCCGCGAACATTTTCTTGAATTTCGACCATGGTTTCGCCATCGCTAAACCGGCCAACATGGGCTTTGCCCAGCGGTAAGTTCAGATGTTCAACAATGTGCAGAGCAAGATCACGGCTTGCATTACCACTGAAAATCATTATTTCAGCCACGATAGATATTCCTTTCGTTTTGGGTTGTGCGTTTTTATTTTTTTTATATTGAATTGGCTGGGGTGCTAGGATTCGAACCTAGGGATGCCGGGATCAAAACCCGGTGCCTTACCGCTTGGCTACACCCCAACAAGATATTTTTGTTGAGACTTAAGGGCGCCTATTGTGCGTTTGGATTGCATGAGTGTCAATGGGGTCATTGAAATTATTTGTAATTCGTTAGTGAATTACAACTAAGTTACTAATAGCCATATTTCCTTAGCTGGGTGATATAAGTTTAAGAGAGGGGTAGTAGTGTTGGAAACGTTTTTTGTCTCTCGTTATTAAATAAAATTTCTCAACCACAGCATGAGCACCAATAAAAAAATCGGGTAATGGTAGTGTTCGCTGACCACCTAATTTTCGATAGTGTAAAAAAGCTTTGCCTGCTAGAAACGCTGCTTCCCAAGGTAAGGATATTCGTTTGAAGAGAGTTTGCGGTAACGCATTTTCCAGCTCTTCGATTTTTTGATACCCCATTGACACTTCTGCATAAATAATCGGATTTATAAATAATTGAGCGCGAGCAGCATAATTTTCTATAGATTCCGCCGACCATTCGAACCATTCCGGGTCTTCTGTAACAATATCCAAAATAACGCATGAATCGACTAAAATTCCCATTATTTTTTTTCTCTTCTGGTTAACGATAAAATTTCATCCGTACTCATTCGCACTGTCGCAGTGCCTCGCAGATGAGCTACAATTGAACGACCACGGTTTTTCTTGTCGACTATCTTGATATAGACCTTGCCATTTTCTTCTATGAAATCAACGTTGGTATAGGGTAATAAACCATATTTTTGGCGAATCTCTTCTGGAATGGTTACTTGACCTTTTTGAGTGATGCGCATATGAACACCTCATTTTATGGTATTACTTATTATAGTAAGAGTATTACCAAAAAGCGAGTGCCGTTTCAATAGGCCGAACTTCTTAGCGGAGATGCCACTGATTAATAATAATCTTCACATTCAAGTCCGGATTGGTTAAATAAATTTTACTCGGCACATCGATCTGTTGAATCGACGTGTAACGCAAGTATTGAATAATCCAGCCGCTTTGCCGTAGTTCAATTAAATGATGATAGGCATCAAATTGCTTAGCAGCGGGCACGGTGGGCGCAGGCAGCCCTCTGACCCAGTAATACAAATTTGCCACCGGCAAGTGCCATCCCAATTGTTGGGCGAGTAATGTTTCTGCCGAAGACGCTGTGAATTGTTTGCCGTCAGACGTCTTGAGTGTGACGATGCGGGGAGTGCCTGCGAGGGTCAAGCCACCCGAGCCTAACGGGCCGACTAATGAGATGGTGTAGTGATTTTTATGTTGCTGCCATTGCCAATGCGCACTCCAGGCATCATTTTTCGCCATGGAATGAATCGCGATTAATCCGTTTAAATCCCAATTTTCAATGGTTGCGAGGGTTTTTGCCCGTTTATCCCAGGGAAGTGATTGATTTTGAGGTGCTTCTTCGTGGGTTGAGAAAGAGGCGCAGCTGGTTAACAACCAGGCACTGAGCAAATAAACGAGTCCAATTCGCAGAATATCCATCATATTGAGTAAACCTATTTTACTGTAGGTAGTAAGGTAGCATACAATATCCCCTCAGAAAAATAGCCGAGTAACAAATATGCCAATTATTGCTTGCGGAATAAATCATAAAACAGCGCCTGTCGCGCTGCGCGAAAAAGTTGTTTTTGCGGGTGACAAATTGGCGCTTTATTTACAAGATTTGTTGCAGCATGAAGATGTTCGTGAAGCGGTCTTATTATCTACCTGTAATCGATCTGAGTTGTATTGCGATTCCAATGATACCCACAATATTATCGAATGGTTTTGTCGCCACCATCAATTGACCCGTGATGAGCTGGAACCGTTCATGTATTTTTATCAGGATAAAGAAGCCGTCGAGCATATTATGCAAGTCGCGTGTGGGTTGGATTCTATGGTTTTAGGTGAATCACAAATTTTAGGGCAAATGAAAGACGCTTTTTCTGAAAGTTGTGCAGCCGGTGCGGTTGGAACGTTATTTAATCGCTTATTTCAGCATGTGTTCGCGGTGGCGAAAGAAGTGCGCACGAATACGGCGATTGGCGCATGCCCTGTTTCAGTTTCATCTGCCACGGTGAATTTTGCCAACGAAATTTTCCCAGACTCACTTGCAAAAGCGCATGTCTTATTAATTGGCGCAGGCATGACAATTGATTTAGTGTTGCGTCATTTGCAATTGCATCAACCTGAAAAAATCAGCATTGCCAATCGTAGCATCGACAATGCCATGCCGCTCATCGAAAAATACGCGGCGCATTTTGTTCCATTTAATGAGTTGACTGAAGCACTTGCGACGACGGATATTGTCATTTCAGCAACCGGCAGTGCAACCGTGATTGTGACGTGCGATATGTTGAAAGCGCGCCGCAAACCGATTTATCTGATTGATATTGCTGTTCCACGTGACATAGAAGCAACGGCAGCCAGCTTATCTGACGTACATTTGTATTCAATTGATGATTTAAAAGAAACGATCCAGCGCAATTTGCGCGGTCGCGAACATGCGGCTGAGAAAGCAAATGAGGTTATTAAAAATAAAAGTCATGACTTTATGGCGTGGCTAAAATCTCTCGACTTAGTGGCAACTACCATTCGCGCCTATCGCAAGCAAATTGAAGATATCTGTGAGACAGAATTAGCAAAATCACTTCGTCAATTAAAACGCGGTGATGATTCTACCGATGTGCTTAATCTCTTTGCGCGCGCCTTAACTCAGAAATTACTCCACACGCCAACCGTGCAATTACGCCAAGCGGGTTTTGAAGGAAAGCTTGAAGTCTTGCAATTGGCGCAACAATTATTTGCATTAGAGCGAACATGAAACCTTCCATAGAAAAAAAATTGCAGACGCTCGTCGAGCGTCATGAAGAGCTTGGTGCATTGCTGGCAGATTCCGGCGTGATTTCGAAACAAAATTTGTTTCGTGATTATTCGAAAGAGTATGCTCAGCTTGAACCGATTGTCTCTACGTTTAAGCGTTATTTAGTGTGTTTGACGGTGATAGCCGGGGCGAAAGAATTATTGCAAGAATCAGATCCCGAGTTGCAGCAATTGGCAAAACAAGAATTAAATGAAGCCGAGGCGTTGCAACTAAAATTAGAACAAGACTTGCAAGTTTTATTATTGCCAAAAGATCCGCATGATGACAGTAACATCTTTTTAGAAATTCGCGCGGGCGCGGGCGGTGATGAAGCCGCTATTTTTGCAGGTGATTTAAGCCGCATGTACACACGTTATGCCGAAGCAGAAGGTTGGCAAGTTGAATTCATCAGCGCTAGCCACAGTGAGCAAGGCGGTTATAAAGAAATTATTTTACGAATCCTCGGTCAGGGTGCGTATTCTCGTTTTAAATTCGAATCTGGCGTGCATCGTGTGCAGCGTGTACCCGAAACAGAAGCGCAGGGTCGTATTCATACATCCACTTGCACCGTCGCGGTGTTGCCAGAAGTGGATGAAGTGGAAGAAGTTGAGATTAACTCAACTGATATTCGAATTGACACATTTCGTGCATCCGGTGCAGGCGGTCAACATGTTCAGAAAACGGATTCAGCCATTCGAATTATCCATATTCCAACAGGCACAGTGGTTGAATGCCAGGATGAACGATCGCAACACAAAAACCGTGCGCGCGCGATGTCTTTATTAAAAGCTAAATTGCTCGCTGCAGAGCGAAATAAACAGCACCAACAACAAGCGGAGACTCGACGCAATCTAGTGGGGACAGGCGATCGTTCGGAACGGATTCGCACCTATAATTTTCCGCAAGGCCGATTAACAGATCATCGAATCAATCTGACGTTGTATAAATTGCCTGATATTATGAATGGTGATTTAACGCCTATTGTGAGTGCATTGGTACACGAATACCAAGCCGATTTGCTTGCCAACTTAGGTGATTAATGGCGCACACCATTGCTAGCGCGTTACAATTTGCGAAAGCAAAATTAGCGCATCAAGCGTTTTATGCAGATGCAATTGTTTTATTAGCACACGTGCTGCAACTCTCGACGAGTTATCTGCTCGCATTTTCTGAGCGCTCTTTATCACCCGACCAATTCGAGCGATTTGAAAAATTACTTGAACAACGCGCTGACGGTGTGCCGGTTGCTTATCTCACAGGTCATCGTGAATTTTGGTCACTGGATTTTTGGGTCACACCTGATGTATTAATCCCGCGTCCTGAAACAGAATTGTTAGTGGAACTTGTTTTGCAGCATGTCATAGGCGAAGACAAAAAAATTGTGGATTTAGGCACGGGCTCAGGTGCTATTGCGTTAGCGCTGGCGTATGAAAAACCGAGTTGGGAAATGATCGCGACGGATGTGAGTGAGAAAGCATTAAACGTTGCAAAAAAAAACGCAACACGATTGAATTTATCCAACGTCACCTTTTTGCAAGGAGAGTGGTGTGCTCCACTGCCTCAGCAACAGAAATTTGATGCGATTGTGAGTAATCCGCCTTACCTTGCGAAAGAGGATCCGGCGATTGAAAAAAACACAGCCCGTTACGAGCCGCATCGCGCTTTATTTGCTGAGCGAGCTGGGTTGCAAGACATTCAGCAGATTATTAAAGAGGCCAGGCATTATCTGACTGAAGAAGGTTATTTAATGCTGGAACACGGCTTTCAGCAGGCAGATGCGGTGCGAAAACTCTTAATTGACTATCAATACAGAGAGATAGATCTTTATCAAGATTTAGCAGGTTGTGACCGAGTTACGATTGCAAAAAAGTTTTGTTAACTTATAATGCCATGGGTTAGAGTGGCAGGAATCACGAAGTTGGTATAGATTAATAGGGATGAGTTAGGAGAACGCAACAATGGCGACAATCAAAGATATATTAGAACCCAGTTTAGAAATGTTAGGCATATCTCCTTATAAGCAGAAAAAAACTGAGGAGTACATGAGCGCCAAAATGCGTGAGCATTTCACTAAGATTTTGACGCTATTGCGCAAACAAATTATGGAAGAAGCCGATCGGACTGTGCATCACATGAAAGATGATTTGGTGAATTATGCAGATCCAAATGATCGCGCCAGCCAAGAAGAAGAATTCCGACTTGAATTGCGTGCCCGTGACCGAGAACGCAAACTGTTGAAAAAAATTGAAGAAGCGCTTCAGTTACTGAATGACAAAGAATACGGTTATTGCGAAGTGTGCGGCGTTGAAATTGGCTTACGCCGATTGGAAGCAAGGCCCACTGCAACATTATGTATCGATTGCAAAACATTGGATGAGATTCGGGAAAAACAAGGCGCTTAAGAAAGAGTTGTCATTCTAGGCGTTCCCAAAAAGCTTCATCGGTGAGCCCCTCTCCTTCCCATAGGCGTCAAGCTAAGGAAGTTTTGCTTAGCACGCCTTCACCCACAGGGGGAAGGTGGCCGACAGGCCGGATGGGGGGATCAAAATAATACTTTCAACCATAGCTTTCGTACTGCTTTTGTCATTTATTGGCGAGGATTCTTTGTATTTTTTTATCCCCCCATCCGGCCTGTCGGCCACCTTCCCCCTGTGGGTGAAGGCATTCTAAGCAAAATTTCCTTTAAGCCTTTCCCAAGTTTTTCATTAATTCATGCCGAACAAAAATATCCGAAAAAATGAGCGCGAGCACGCAATCGGGCACGGGCGTGTAATGTGCTCCCTAAGCTACCTTATTAATTTTTCTACTTTTTTCACCCCATTTCTTATATCATTCTCTTAATTATTCTCCGCAAAACGGGTATATAATTAAATATGAATTAATTGCAATATCATCAGGTGCTAACTATGGCAGGCCAAGCTCCGCAACAGAATCAAGCCGATAACTCAATGGCATCCCTCTGGATTACCGGGGCGATTTTAATTTTTGGTGCTGTGATATGGATGTCTTTCAAGTTGCAGCTCATTCATTTCTATTTCAAAATTAAATTAGTCGAAATTGATTTCTTAAGTTTATTTACCAATAAACTGGATGATGTGCGCACCAGTATTCTCACCGTAGATCCAAACCAGCTTAATTTTCAAGACGTGGTGAGTATCGGTCAAGCTGTCGGAAATTATTTAAGAATCCCTTTGGTGGCTATTCTCATGGTTCTGTCTGTTGTTGTGTTTTTTGCGAGTACGACGCGTGTTTTTAAACGTATTTATTCTATGAAAGAGTTAGCCGAATTAGAAAAAGTGAATTGGCCACAAATTATGCCTGTCATGAAGGTCGATTTAGTCAAAATGGATATCGATAAAGGTCCTTGGGCGATGGCATTAACGCCCATGCAATTTTGTAAGCGCTACAACTTATTGCAAGAATATCGCCGCTCACCCCAAGAAGGGATGTCTCATCGAGAATGGAGTAAAGTGTTGGTTTCGCTGAAACGCGGTGAAGCGAATAAATTATTTGCCATTCAATTGGGCTCACTCTGGCCAGGTGTCGATCGATTACAGCCCCATGCTAAAGCGATTTTTGCTGCATTAGCCGCACGCATTAATGGTGAGACCAAAGCCGCGTACGATTTATTTGAGTCTATTAATCGATCCTCTGCTACGAAGTTGGATTTTAAAGGGACGGATGAATTAATCCATAAGCATGCCAATACGAAACTCGTTAAACAAGTTGTCGAAACGCATGCTTATCTCTTCACGGTGATGGCGGAAATGTTGCGAGCAGCGCGCAGTGATGGTGTGCAAGCAACCGCTGATTTTCTCTGGCTAAAGCCCATCGATAGACGATTGTGGTATGTGCTGAATACAGTCGGTCGGCAAACACCTTTCGCTGAAGTGGCAGGTCCTTATGCCCATTGGATTGCTGAAAATCAAATTGGTCGACGGCTGTTGCTGCCAATGGTTGAAGAGGCGACGAATGCATTAGAAAATGCGTTAAAAGATATTATTTATCGTCCGGATGAGCCGGATGAAAAAAAATGATTTGTCTGATAGTAGACGGATATTAAGGTGAAATAATGCGTCCACAACGTGGGTTAGAAGAAGAACACGAACTATCGCCGCAAATGTTGCTGCGCGATACGCGTACGCTCGGCATGAAAATAGTGGATTTTTTCAAAGACCCTTTGCATAGTGCGTTATTATTATTTGCTTTCGGTGCGTGTACCTTCATTTTTACGCCGATTACGGAAATTATCTTTCTCATCGGTCTCTTTGTCTTTTGGTATGCCGTTACCCGAAAATTTCGCCTTCCTTATCGCATGCCAATGCGCTCCAATGCACTTGATTATGGCGATCTCTTGTCGGGTTCAACAAAACCACGCAAAGCGCGCGGAATTTGTTTTTTTGGTAACAAAAAAATAACCCAAGAAGAGTTATGGTTTAACAACGATGATATGCGAACGCACGTCTTAATTTTCGGCTCAACCGGTAGTGGTAAAACAGAAGCATTGGTTTCCATCGCCTATAATGCCTTGGTGCAAGGCAGCGGATTTTTGTATATCGATGGTAAAGGTGATAGCAGTTTATTCGCCAAAATATTTTCACTGACACGTTCGATGGGGCGTGAAGATGATTTGTTAGTGATTAATTTTATGACCGGTGCGCGCGATATTGTCGGCGCGCAAGAAAAGCGATTATCCAATACGATGAATCCATTTTGTAATGGTTCATCCAGTATGTTAGCTGAATTAGTGACAACGCTCATGGATTCAAGCAGTCAATCGCCCGACGGCGATATGTGGAAAGGTCGTGCGATTGTATTCGTTCAAGCATTGATGAAAGTGATGGTATATATGCGCGATCAAGGCAAAATTTTGCTAGATGCCAATACCATTCGTAACTATTTTGATTTAACGCGACTGGAAGCCATTAGTCTCGATAAGATGTTTATTCGCGACAACCAAGAACCCGTGAGTTTAGCGGAGTCACCGGATGTTGTGCTTGAGCCCATGATGAATTATTTACTGACGCTGCCAGGTTTTGATAAATCCAAAAAAGGCAAACAAGGTTCGCAAGTGTTCGAGCAGCATGGATTTATTACCATGCAGTTAACGCGCGTATTCGGATCGCTCGCAGATACGTATGGCCATATTATTCGGACCAATTTAGCAGAAGTCGATTTAAAAGATGTTGTGTTAAATCGTCGTATCTTAGTTGTGTTATTACCCGCATTAGAAAAATCGCCAGACGAATTATCCATTTTGGGTAAAGTCATTATTTCTTCACTAAAAGCAATGATGGCGGCGGGGTTAGGTGAAGCGGTCGAAGGAACGTATAAAGAAGTTATTTTACGCAAACCGACAACAGCTGTCACACCGTATATGTGTATTTTGGATGAGTACGGCTATTACGCTGTCAAAGGCTTTGCTGTTGTGCCAGCACAGGCACGTTCATTAGGATTCTCAGTTGTGTTTGCCGGACAAGATTTACCGGCTTTCCAAAAAGTATCGAAAGAAGAAGCGGCGTCCATCGGTGCAAACACCAACATTAAAATTTGTATGAAGTTAGAAGATCCGGCAGATACGTGGGATTTCTTCCAAAAAACGGCGGGCGAATCATATGTTACAAAAGTGGATTCTTTCCAAACCAATGCCTCAAGCGTGTTAAATAGTTACATGGATAGCCGTAGCGCATCTTCTGAAAAACGTGCGCGGATTGATTTGTTAGATTTAAAAGAGCAGAGGGAAGGTGAGGCGCATATTTTCTTCAAGTCACGTATTGTACGTGCAACGATGTTTTTTGCGAATCCGGCGCCTGTTGAAAAAATGCGGCTCAATCAATTTTTGAAAGTCGCGCCGCCAATTGAGCGAACATTAATTGATTTAGAAAATCGCTTAGAACAATTTGGCAATCTTGTCGATGCCGGTGTTCAAATCGAACCCGCGCACGAAGATTCTGAAGAAATCGACATCATTGCCAACATCATGAATCAAGTGGATGAATCGAATCCCATTGAGCGAGGCGTGTCCGCACTGCTGGCTTATCACAATCGCAGTACCGTGCCGGGTGAAGAAGAGGTGGTTGTCGAAGAGGACATTGATACCAGTCGCATTAATATCTTTAATAAAGCGGTATTGGGTAGTTATGTATTGGCACTAGTAGGTCCTGCTGAGGTTGAGCGATTTAGCGCGCCGCTGATCAGCAAAGCGTATGTAAAAGATAAAATAGAATTATTAGAGCGTGTTTTAGGTCGATCTGGTTCGCAAGCCAATTCCATTACCAATGAGATTATCAAAGATATGTTAACCGCGACGGATTACCCGCCGGATATTGATGGAATTTTCTTATCTCTTGAGACTGTCACAGAATCGGCGCAGCAGGTAGCGGAGTATGTTGCTAGCTTGCAAGCGAGTACTGAGTAATCCTTAGAAAGAGCTTGTCATCTTAACACCGAGTTTTAAGTTCGCATTTTGAGGTGTGATGGGTATATAATTCAACATATTTATCAAGAGCTCTCAATTCGCGGCTGAAGGAAAAAGAAAAACAAATGGATCTGTCATTGACTCATTATCCGTATGCTTCTCGTGACACGCATTCTATAGCGTGCGTTTGTAACGATTTACCTCCGTGTCATCCCGCGCTAAAAACCGCGCGAGATGACAGAAGTGGGCGAGTCATTACATGTATTTTTCTTTCTCTTTTTTTTCTGATTTATCTTTTTTGTTTACAAGGGTGCGCCTCTTCATCCGCTTCGCGCGATGCAAATAATGGTGTGCAATCCGCTTATCAAGGTGCAAGTACCATGTTTTCGGGCGAGGATGATACCAATGTAATTCGCTCTTTTCAAAATAGCAGTCAAACAACAAAAGGCGCTCTGATTGGCGGCGCAACTGGAGCAATCGCAGGCGGTATGACATCGGGTGTCGGCGTGATTCCGGGCGCAGCGGGCGGTGCTATTTTTGGAGGTGCAATTGGCGCCTATATTGATTCCAAAACAACGATTGAAGATAGACTGGAAAATAGAGGCTGCAAAGCGATTATTTTGGGCGATCAAATTTTAATTGTTATACCTACCCGTTATCTTTTTGCGGATGATAGCGCAGATTTTATTCCTTATGCGTATTCAACACTTAATTTGGTTGCGCAATTAGTGAATCGTTATCCAAACATGACCGTCAGAATTGCAGCCTATACAAACCCAGTGGGCGTTGCTCGGATCAAACAAGCGTTGTCTCAGGATCAAGCCAATAATGTGGAACGTTATTTGTGGCGAGCCGGTATCCATACGCGATTGTTATACGCGGCAGGCATGGGCGGACAAAAACCGATTGCCAAGCCTGCAGAAGATGATGGTCCCTCGATAAATAATCGAATTGAAATTACGCTAGAGAAGTTACCCATATGATTGGCGATCGAGAAAACATAGCAAGCATGCAAAGTGATTTTTTTCGTAATAAATATCGAAAAATGCTCCGTTATTTATTGTTATCGGTGAGTTTAAGCGTTGTATTAATTGGGGTGATTGTTTATTTATTGTTATTTAAAGCACCTCCGCAATATTATGCTAATACAACAGATGGCTTCATTTTTCCGCTGACTGTTCAAAATCGCTAAGAGGCGGTCTATGTCAATAGAAACCAGTAATCGTTTTTATCGCGCAAGTTACCATTCGGTAATCGCGGCGTTGGTGATTGCTGTGCTGGTATTAATCGGCATGGTTTTTTTTGTGTTATATCAAATTTTTCATCGGCCCTTGCCTGTTTTTGCTGCGCGATCGCAAAATGGATTAGCAATGCAGTTAACAGCGCATACCGATCCAAATTTATTATCAACCACTTTAACAACGTGGGCGGGCAAAGCGGCGGTCGCGGCTTACACATTTGATTTTGTCAATTATCAAAAACAAATTGCGCTTGCGCGGCCTTATTTTACTGCTGCAGGGTGGAATGATTATCAAGCATCGATCGCCAGCTTGATTCAAACCATTACCCAGAATCAATTATTTGTGAATGGCGTTGTTTCTGCTGCGCCGGTGATTTCTAACCAAGGTGAATTACCGGGACGTGGCTACACCTGGCGTGTGCAAATTCCTTTTTTAGTCACTTATCAAAGTGCCAATGAGCTTTCTCGCCGATCATTTACGGTGGTGATCACGATTGTGCGTGTGCCTACGTATCTCAATCCAGCAGGGATTGGCATTGATCAGTTTGTCATGATGTAGGAAAAAAAGATGAATACAGTGGATGAAAATCTAGAAGAAAGTGGGTTGGCGCTGGTGCATCTGCGCAATCGATTTTATCGGCAAAAATTACATCAGATTTTAGGTATTTATCTGTTAAGTTTGATAGCCAATGCGATTCTAGTTGGAATTATTATGTATTTAATAAAGCATCCCACTGAGCCGTATTATTTTCCGGCGGATGAGCTCAGTAAATTAATTCAAGAAGTCCCTTTGCAACAACCGAATATGTCACTTGAGCAGACAGAAGCATGGACAATTGCAGCGGTAGAGTCTGCTTATTCGTATGATTTCTTGAATTTCCACGCGCAATTCCAAGATGCGCAAAAGTTTTTTACCGATTATGGGTGGCGTCAATATATGCAAGGATTGCAAGCGTCTAACAATTTGCTGTCATTGAAGCAATATAAATATGTTGTCATTGCAAAAGTGGTCAATCAACCCAAGCTGCTTACCCAAGGAATTTTAACGGGCGCTGCATCGTGGAAATTCGAGATGCCGATTTTGGTGGAATATTGGATGCCACCTTATAATGAGAAATCTAAATTTGAGAATGCATTAACGGTGACGGCGATTGTTCAGCGCCAAGATGTTTTACAAAGTTATAAAGGGCTGGGTGTATTACAAATGAATGCGACAATGCCGACTCAGTAATAAAAGATTTCTTTTTTAAAACGGATATTTTCAGTACACTTTAACCAACTAATCAGGATGGCAGGGAATGATGGCAAGTGAAGAGCTATATGGGGTCCGTCTTAAAGATGATTTTTATCGCGATGGCTTCTATAAAGCGTTGACCGCGTTTTTTATCTTATTGGTCGCCATTCTCATGTTGGTTGCTACGTCTCTTTACATCAGACTTTCCAAGCCATCACCCGTGACGTTCACCACCGGCAATGATTTTCGGATTTTGTCACTGGTTCCAGTTGATCAACCTTATATAAAGCAACCTGACCTGATACAATGGGTGAGCGTTGCATTACCCAGTGTATTCACATGTGATTTTGTCAATTATCAAGATGAGATAAAAAGAGGCATGCAATATTTTACGGATAATGGTTGGAGAGATTTTTCAGCCATATTAAATGTGTATGCGAACAGTACGACGGTATTCAATGATAAATTATTTGTGAATGCGGTGCCTGCCGGAGCCCCTATTATTCAGAATCAGGGTTTATTAAAAGAAGGCAGTTTAAATGGTGTCTATGGCTGGTGGATACAAATGCCGATTAATATCAGTTATAGTAGTGGCGCAAAACCAAATGTTGTCCCTCTCATGATTCAAGTATTAGTTGTGAGGATTTCAACCATTAATAGTATTGCAGGTGTTGCAATCGAAAAAATGATTGTGTCTAAAGGCGGCGGAGATCAGGTCGTTGCGAATGGATAAAATTAAAAAATTAGGGATTGTCATTCTGCTGACTTATTTAGTCAGTGGTTGGCTAACGGCATCGGCTCAATCAGATGTGTTAACACAGTCTGATCTCGCACAATTTCAAAGCTGGCTAAAAAATAATGGCCAACCACAGCCGCGAAAAAAACCACCGGTACACAAGCTGCAACAGGCTGCTAATACGAATACGCCGTTAGTGAAATCACCACCCATGACCTATAGTCAATCCCAGCAAGTCATGATGGATGCATTGCCAGCACCTGCCATTCAACAAGCGCCCGAGGCGAGTATAGCCTTCGATTCAATGATGCGACAAAATATGCCAATGACGCCGCAACAGGTTTTAAAGTTGCGCCAGTTAATTGATGAATCACAACGCGCTGCAATTGTTCCAGCGACCGTTCCACCTAAACCTGTTTCGTCTACCTTAATGGTGAATTTGGCACCGGGCGCAACACCACCCGCGATCCGTTTAGCGCAAGGTTACATTTCTTCATTAGTCTTTGTGGATTCAACGGGCGCACCCTGGCCTATCGCAGGATATGATTTAGGTGATCCCAAAACCTGCACGATCCAATGGGATGGCAAAAGCAATGTCATGCTCATTCAAGCCAATGCACCGTATGGTGATAGCAATTTAGTGATTCGGTTGGCCGGTATGAATACGCCATTGACCTTGGAATTGGTGTTAGGCCAGCGAGTCGTTGATTATCGAACGGATATTCATGTTGCAGGCATTGGACCTAATTCCAATGAACTTCCGACAGGCTCTGGATTGCCCAATTCTGCGAATCAATTATTGTTAAATGTGCTGGATGGTGTGCCGCCTACGGGAAGTAAGCAGTTAACGGTGACAGGCGGCGATTGCATGGCCTGGTTAGTGGGAGATAAATTATTTTTACGCACCCGCTTGACTGTTTTGTCACCCGGTTGGGTAGGCAAAATGTCGAGTCCAGATGGGATGATTGCGTATGAAATGCAACAGACCTCTTCGGTGCTGGTATCACAATACGGTGAACCGATTGAACTCAAAATTGAGGGCTACTGATGGCTTTTAAGTTTTCCGAAATGGATGCGAAAGCAAGAGTGTTGCTTGTTTTTGGCGTAATCATTGGTGTTTCGATTGCGGGTTTTTTTGGCGTGCGTTATCTGTCAGGTCCTAAATCAACCGTCGGCGCTTCTCGTGTGGCAGGCGCGCCTGGCAATTTACAATCTGTTCCTGGTGGACAACTGTCACCTGAATATTATCGTGCGTTGGCGCAAGCGAATGCACAGCGTAGCCAACAAGCACAAATCTCAGGCGGTAGCGCAGTGCCTACCTTAGTGAATGTGCCGGGCCAGCCAGCACAAGCTCAACCGACCCAAAGTTGTACGGTGCTGTGTCCTAACCCAGAGACGCCGGATATCACAAACGATATTAATGACTTGGTGAAAAGCGGCAAATTGTCGCAAAAAGATGCCGATTTATTAATTGGCATGGCAAAAGCCAACGTCCCCATTAGTCAGTATGAAGATGAATTGAATGAACTTGTCCGGGAGGGAAAATTAACCCCCGAGCAAGCGCGAAAATTGTTAGAAGAATATAAGAGACAACATAAAAATGCTTTGATAAACGAGAGCAGTCAGACCATGGATGCGTTAATCAAAGCCGGTCAATTGCCGTTGGATGTGGCGAATCAACTACTCACCTTGCAAAAAAGCGGTATTACGCCAACCGCATACGGAGCCGAATTAAATGAGCTGGTCAAAGAAGGTAAGCTGACGCCAGAGGTTGCGAAACAATTATTAGCGCAATATCAACATCAACAGGAAGCGGAAGCAACCAAAGCCAGCATCTATGACTTACAGAAGCTAGCCAGTTCGGGTGCAATTACCAAAGATGTTGCAAATGATTTGGCGAATTTACAAAATAAAAATGTGCCGGTGGATGAATATGCTGCCGAATTAGCACGCTTAGTGGCAGAAGGAAAGATTACCCCAGCGGAAGCTGCAAAATTGCTTGCAGAATACAAAGCAAAACGAGCCAGGCTTGGAGCGACAGACGCATTGAATTCTGTCGTGCAAACGGCTGCAAATAGTGCGGCTGCGGATGTGAATGCGTTAGCGCAAAGTGGACGAATTTCGCAAAGTACGGCCAGTGAATTACTGGCGTTACAAGATAAAAATGTGAGTGCTGAGCAATATCAAAATGCCTTAAATGCATTAGTCAAAGCAGGAAAATTAACACCGGATGAAGCGCAAAAATTAGCGGCTAGCTATAACAAATTACACGCCATCAAGGATGAGGCGCAGAAGTTGTTAGCGATGCAAACGAATAATGCGTCGCCGGCTGATTATGCGGATGAATTAAAAAGTGCTGTTCAAGCAGGATTATTGACGCCTGATCAAGCGGCGAGTTTGATGCAGGATTATCAAAATATGGCGACATTACCCAATGCCTTGCCGACGGTGCAAACTAATTTACCGACGAATTCAGACTTTGCGCGCTTAGTGCAACAAACACAGAATGTTCAAGCGCAATTACCCAGCGGGGCTCCTACGAGTGCTCAATTCGCATCTGCCGCTGCGCAAACATCTCAGCAAGAACAACAAGCAGAACAGCAACGTATTCAGCAGATACAAGCCGCGATGTCTTCCCAGGCACAATCGTTATTGGCTGCATGGCAACCGCCAAAAATGATTCATGTGGGCGGCACGCCGGTGATTGAAGCGAAGACGACAACCACAACAACAAGCGGAACGCAAACAGGCAAACCAGGAGCAAATGGCCAATCGGAAGGAGCGACTGCAACAGGACCGCTCATTAAAGCCGGTACGATTTATTTTGCTGTGTTAGAAACGGCAGTAGACAGTGATTACCCTGACACGCCTGTGTTAGTGACGATTGTTCAAGGCCCATTTAAAGGCGCCAAATTAATGGGTAAATTAAATCTCGCCCAAGGCCAAGACAAAGTCAGTTTGAATTTTAATTTAATGGATGAAGATGCTTGGCTAAAATCAAAATCAGTGAATGCATTTGCAATTGATCCTGATATGGCGAGAACGGTGATGGCAAGTAGTGTGGATTATCATTACATGAAACGGTATGGCGCAATCATGGCTTCTTCTTTCTTGACTGGTTATTCAAGTGCAATTACTCAAGCGGGTACTAGCACGACAGGAATTTTTGGTACCTCAAGTACGCATCCTTCACTGAGTCCAGCCAGTAAATTTGCTGTCGGTTTAGGCCAAGTGGGTACGCAATTTACGAATTCATTCAGCAACTATGTGAACACACCGACGACAGTAAAAATTGATTCGGGCGTGGCATTAGGCATATTATTTATGTCGGAAGTGGCCTCTTAATCATTATTAAGTAGCTAACAGCCTGATTTTTCGATTAAAATGAAAGGCTGGACAAGAGGAATTGTGGGAATGATCGTATTATACTTTATGGATAAAGTATGGGGTTCTGACAGCGCTGCAATCATGCGTTAAATGAGGGGCAAAAGAATATGGCAAATGAGCGATACGACAGTGACCCAGAAGGTCAAGAGGAAAGTGAGTATCACTTTTCTGATGATCAAGTGAACTATGAAATGGATGACGCTTTAAAAGATGGCGGCGTGATTGCTGCTGCAGCACCTAAAGTTAATCTTGTAGAAAAGCTCAAACAAAATCGTCGTCTGGTTGTTGGGGTTGTTGTTTTTATCGTCTTGCTGACGTTGGTATATAAGATGCTGATACCGAGCGCTACTGTACCTGCAACAGATATTACCCAAGAAAATTTACCGACGACCGTTGCAACCACTAAGTCAGTTGTTAAGCCGACACCGCCTGCGATTGTGCCTGTGCAACCCGCTACGCCTCCTGCGCCTGTCGCTGCGCCAACGATTGTTGCAACGCAACAACCGGTAGCTGCGCCGCAACAACCACCGCAACCTCCCGTCCAACAACCGGTTGCCCAAACAGCAGAGATTCAACAGCAATCGATTGCTTCACCCCCCGTGAATTTAGCCTCGAAGTCGCCGAGCGTACGCTGGCGGACGGATCGATCCGCGTCGCTGTCGATATCGAAGAGGTCGCCGCGCAAGCGAAGTTCCTCGCGGCGCAAGGCGCCGAGGCGCTCGCCATCGTGTTCGTCAACGCCTACGCCAATCCCGCCAATGAGCGCAACGCCGCGGCGGCGAGCCCCGCCGCCGTCTGGCCGAACGGAGCATGTGGCGACCTCACATGCAATTCTGCCCGAGATCCGCGAGTTCGAGCGCGCGTCGACGACCGCGCTCAACGCCTACTTGCAGCCGGTCGTCGGCAACTATCTCAATCGCCTGCAGGGCGCGCTCAAAGAGCGGGACTTGGTCGGCGACTTCCATATCGTGCAGTCGAACGGCGGCGTGACGTCGAAGTTCGAAGGCGCACGCAAATTCCCGGTGCGCACCGCGCTCTAAGGGCCCGCCGCAGGCGTGATTGCGGCGTCCAAGATCGCCAAACGCAGGCGGGGTTCAAGAAGATGTGATCACCGCCGATCTCGGCGGGACGTCGTTCGACGTTTCCCTGATCGCAGGGGGCGAGGCTTCGCTCGCCGCGCAGACGACGATCGATTTCGAGCTGTACGTCATCCGCACGCCGATGATCGAGATCACGACCATCGGCGCCGGAGGCGGCTCGATCGCCGCTATCGATCGCGAGCAGGCTTGCTGCAGGTGGGTCCAGGAGAGCGCCAGCTCACATGCCAGGACCGGTCTGCTACGGCGCCGGCGGTGACAGAGCCAGACCCTGACCGACGCCCATGTCGTACTGGGCCGCATCGATGCCGAGCGAGCCGATCGGCGGCAAGCTCGCAAGGCTCGACGTCGAGGCCGCCGCAGGCGCGCCATCCTCACGCATGTCGGCGATCCGCTCGGGCTCGACGAGCAGACGCGGCACGCCGCGGCGATCATGAGGATCGCCAACGCCCGCATGGCTGGCGCGCTGCAAACTCGTGTCGATCGAGCGTGGT
>CAVRCT010000004.1:0-88668 GCA_963719645.1 uncultured Gammaproteobacteria bacterium | reverse complement strand
GTGTTTGTCTTGAAGAAAGCGTTTGCTATTGATATGACACCTGAAGATGCTTATAAAAATGTTAAATTCCTAATGGATCTCAGTCATCGCAATGGTATTACCACGACAACAGAATTAACATTTGGCATTATTGATTTTCAATTAGAACATGCGCTGTATCAAAAATATTTTAATAATCCGGCGATCCCAATGCGGTTAGTCGCTATTACTGACGCCGTGAGCGCAGTGAATTATAAAAAAGATCAGGCAGTTAATTTTGTCAAAGAGCTTGCCACTCAAAGCACCGATAAATTGATTTTTAATGGCGTCAAATTTTTCTCAGACGATGCATTTGTTAGTTTGAATATGGTGGTTGAAAATCCAGGTTATGTCGATGGACACAAAGGACAATATATCACACAACCTGATCAGCTAACGGCGGCGATTTGGCCCTGGTGGGATGCGGGTTTTCACATTCATGTGCATTCAAACGGTAATGGGGGCAATGCTTCGACGATTAATGCGCTCTATCAACTGATGCAACAAAAACCTCGTTTTGATCATCGCTTCTCTGTTGAGCACTACGGCATTTCAACACCTGCAATGGCGAAGGCACTCAAACAATTGGGTGGCGTTGTCAGTGTGAATCCGAGTTATCTTTATGCGCGTGCGGAGTTGAATGAACCTGAAATTGGTGTGGATCGGGCAGATACTGTAGCGGCATTTAATACATTAGTGAGCGTGGGTGTTCCCACGTCTATCCATTCTGATACACCGGTTGCACCACCTGAACCATTGAAAGAAGTTTGGATGGTCGTTAATCGTTTTGGTGTCTCAGGCAAAGTGCATGGTCCTGCAGAGCGAATTACGGTGGATCAAGCACTGCGAATGATTACGATTGATGCTGCTTATACAATTGCTGAGGATGATAAAGTTGGCAGCATTACACCTGGAAAATTCGCTGATTTTACCGTACTTGAAAAAGACCCGTATACAACACCCATAACGGCTATCAAAGATATTCCTGTGTGGGGTACCGTGGTGGGCGGGAGTATTTATCCTGCAAATGATTATCGAGATTGAGAGCAAATTTATATGGCTTCTATCAGAAAACCGACTCCCGCTATCACTGAAACGGAGATTGCAAAATTACTTTTAACAGATCCCGCAGTTTGTCTGGAGAAATTGAATTCTTATAAGGGTATTCTGCGCGGAGATGTCGGAAAAAGTCCCGCCAGAAAATGTGTTTGGGAAGATGCAATCCTGCATTTTGATGATAAGAATCAAACAGAAAAAAACCGAGAGGCGTTTGCAAAATGTATCGAGTTTTTGCTTGCAAAGCGGTTAATAAATGTTACTCAACGAGGCTACCCTGACTATATTTACGCGTTGATCCGCAATGAAAAAATTGATTTATTGACAGTTTTTGCGAGAGGAATTCCATACAAGAAAACTCGACATGGGCTAATAGCATTGAGCTTAAAAGAGCTTGTTAAACGTGCGGGAATGAAATCTTTGTCGGCATTGCATTGTGTGTGGCCAGACGAGTTTGCATCAAATGAAAATTTTTATCAGGAAATTTCTCACGTTATTCGAGAAGATAATGTCAACTCTTTTAAGTTGCTTATTCAATTATGGCCAAATTCCATAGAAGAATTACTCGGTATGGCTGTCACAGCAAGAGCTAAAAAATGTGTTGCTTATTGTGTAACAGAAATGGGTTCCGCTAAAATATTTTCTCATGCTGATTGCGTGTCAAAGGCAATAAGTGAAGGATTTGTAGATATTGCACGGGCGCTGACACGACCTCACGACATTAATAACACGTTGCAAATGTTCTTCCAGAAAATTTATCCGCTTCTAAGCAATTTTAAAGAAAATATAGATGAGATCAAGAATGAAATTGATAAGCAACATCTCCTATTATATCGACTCAACTCAATCGGAACAGCAGACAGTGCGGTAGAAGCTTTTTTAAACTCGATCGGAAAATTACCTTGTAAAAAGCAAATAAAAGATATGTGCGAAACCGCAAAAAAAACATGTCTTAGCTGGTTGCCGTTCGTTGCTCAATATTCACGACCTAAAGAATTAAGGATAATTGATAAGAAGTATCAACAGCATGATCTTGCAATACAGGGAACCGTGTTTAGGGATCAGGTTTATGGAATGAAATGTCTTCAGCAAGTGGAGATGCTTCTCAGTCAATTGACTGACGACATGAAGCCCGAAAGAAAAGAATTTTCAGAGTTGCCTAAAAGTTCTAACGGACGCCAACGCTTTGCAGCCCTTGTTGAGAAAATTGCACTTTTTCGAAAACAAGAAAGACCAGACGATGAGGTTGGAATACGCGATGGACGATCTGAAACTCCTATTAGCGGTCTTTATGAGTGGGGAAATCGTCTGAGAGCAGAGGTGCAGACTAAAACAGCGATCAAACCTTTCTTCCGTCATGGTACCTTGCTGACGACCGTAAAAAATGGGACTTTCTATGATGGTATGCTGTGTTGGATGCATGGACAAGCCGATGTTGAAGCGACTTGGCAAGAAATTGAGGATACCTTTGAAAAGATCATGGCTTTTGATCTCAAAACACAATTGAAATTAGACAATGCTCCGATTCTGTTAAAAGAATTTTATCAAGAAGCGATTAAGCTTATCTGGTTAATCGGGAATACGACACCATTAAATCATGGTAGCGGCACGGTGGTTGAAGGGACGTGGGCTCTCATTCATAAACACCATGGACTTTCTGTTCCATTGTTAAAAAAAGAATATCCACAGCTAGATGTATTAGATATTGCGTTGCCGCTTAAATATTTTCAAGAAAATTTTAACCGGATGTTCGAGCCCCAAACGCTGCATCCTTCGATGCGACCAACGTTACCATTAAAATCTGTCGATAAACAGCATCCGATATTTTTTTCATCACAAGCAAATACACGGTTATTATCAAATTCAACGGAGCAAGGTTTATCAAAGGCGTTACTGAAGCGTGAGTTTTATTCACGTCCAGAACATATCGATCGGCATTGGATAGTCCTCGACGACAAAGGTTTACGCATGTGTAAATGAGGATGAGTTTGATGGGTTAAATAGTCATCTTTTCAGGGTTAAATCATTTTTTTTATCTAGTGGATCTTGTGTTGGGGCTAATGCTTCAGTTTTCTCAGCAAATAAGTTAGAAAAATTATCAAAGTGTAATGGAGCGACATAACGTTTAGGTTTAGGTCGTGCCGAATCACGGTCATTGTACTGTGAAGGTGTGCTAAGCGAAAGAACTGATCGAACGGAGCTTGCGCAAGCAGTGACGGTGGGCGAGGCGATTAATGCGTCTAATTGAAGTAGCGGTAATCTAACATCTGGCAGAATAGAAACAGGTTGTTTCGGAGCGGATCTCGATAATATAGGTGCGGTAGAGAAAAGATTAATCGCAGGTAATTCAATCTCTGGTTTAGTCGAGAGCATTTGATCGTCATTTGAAGTGGCTGTGTTGTCGTCTGATTCGGAATGGAATAATTCTTGAGGTGTATTTATTGATGAACCGGCGCACAGTGCATCATTTGAAACAAAGGATGGAAACTCAAGCATGTTTGAAATTTTAAAACTACAATACATTTTTAGCATTTGTTTTATTTGATGCGCTGAATAAGGACGAGATAAACAACCAATTTTTTTTATGTTAACATCGTGATAAAGAGGATCACCCGCTCTGCACCATTTGACGTTGTTCAATACGTCTGAATTTTTTGCTGCCATTACGATTTTTGCCAGGGGAATATGTCTCCTGATTTCTAGTAGTGTATCAACACCATTGCGTCTTTTATCATTTCCAGGCCGGAATACTATGCGATGAGATAAGATGACTAAGTCAAACGGTGTTGCTTTACTTTCTTTGGAATGTCCATTCGCGCTTTTGTATTGAGCAAGAGCGCTGTTGCCAGTCTCTGCATACTCAATTTCTACTTTCAAATTAGTGGATAAATTGTGATTTAGTAAGAGTCTGGATAATAGATGCTTTTCAACTTCGTCACTAACAGCAAACAATATTTTGAGCTTGATGACATTTCTAGTATCCATATCATCTCCTAGTTTTGATGCAATAGGTAATTTATAAGTGTGATAAAAAGACAGACAGATAGTTTACCTGCTTGTTGCTAAAGTGTATATATGAGGGTTTAGTTTTTAGATGCAAATTTAAAAATGAAATAAAGAGTTCTTTAAAAACAATAAGATAAACATTGGAATGATTGGCACATCTAAAAAATTTTTTTTCAAAAATTTACTGCAGTTTTTTATGCTAATTTTTTTATATTTACCTATTTATTTTAAAATTTGTTTCAGATCAAAAGGTTACAAATTTTTCGAACAGATGTTCTAAAGCGTCCGCTGAATTTTCAATTATTTACAATTTTATCCTTAATTTTTATTTAAGCTTCTATTGTTAGAATAGCTACGATTATTTTCAGAGAGAATCGCAACGTCAATGATACGCTACGACAAATTGATGGGTGCCCCAAGACCGTTAAACAATGAAAAATGCAATTGAAAAAACGCTAGTCAATCATCCGCTGATAAGTATTGGATCCGATATCCATCCAGCCTGTATTCCACCTATTTTTCTGTAATGAGGAAAGCTCACATGATGCAACGCAAACAGAACTTACCGCCTAAAATGATCACAGAGAGACTAAGTGATGATCCTGTTTTTATTGAACAGCTCGAAGAGTTAGTCATTTCGATAAGAGCAGAATATAAAGGCATCCCGACTGCTAAAGATTCATATGATGAAGCGAAATTTGATGTTGTTTATAAGGCGTCAATGAAGGCGATAATTGATAGTAGAAAAATTATTACTGAAAATTGTGAAACTGAAAAGGGAGAAAAGAAAAGTGATTTCCGAGCAATGGTGCAGTGCTTGGCTATACTTAAAACTTCCAAAAAAGGACGGTGCGGAGAGCTTGCAGCAAAACTGATATATGAATTGATAAAAATAAAAAAGCAAATGCTTGAAGAGGCAATGAGGCAATCAAATTTAGCCATGAGGAGTGAAAAAATTGCGTGTATCCAACAGATGAAAATCAAGAGATGTTGTTTTTGGCATCCGACCAATAAATTTCTTACTCACGCATTTGTTTCTTTTAATGGTTTTGCTTTGGATGCCGATGCCGGTGTCTTTTGCAAGATAGGTGAATATTTTTCAGATTCACGAACAATGAAATATCTGCAAAAAGAATTTGAATTGTCAAACGGTAAAATGTTTGATAGCTTTCCATTTTCAGCGGATAACATTGAGGAGATGTTACCTTCTCTTGACGTGTTGGATGCTGAAGTTGATAAGGTAGCAACAGAGCAAGTGCAATTAAAAATTAACAAAATATGGCAGAGCGCGGTTAGCAATGCGCTAAATGCGAATTGTTTTTTTCAGTTGATGGCACCGGTGGTTAATGTCAGACGTGATATTCAAGAAGAAGTAAAACCAGGGGATCCAAAATCAACACTTACTTATCCGATTGGATCATGATTTTTTCCGTTTACTTCTTTTTTAAGTGTAGGCGTCAAACGAAGAGAAACCAGCGAGCTCAACTTAATTTATTGATTTGTATAGAAAAATATAAATTCAGAAAAGAATAAAAGCGAAACGATATTTGCAACTGGGTAGATAAATTTCAATGAACCAAGCGGGGAATAAGCCATGATTTTTTCAGATATGCAACGTCATGGCTTATGGCAAAAAAGATATTGCTAATTTCAAAGTAGATTACGGTGAAGAGGCGTCCAATCTAGCAATATTATTTAGTTGCTAACGCTCTCTTATCAATAGATCCTTGTGCTTTTCCTTTTACGATGGCTGCGAACATCGGCATTGTTTCTGAGTCGACAATCATATAGCGTGGTTGAGCGGTTGGGCGATAAATTGATGCAGCGTGGCGGTAATCAATCGTAAATGCCATTGTGTATCCTGCGTTAGCAGCTTGTTGTTCTAAGTAATTATCGTAAATACCAAAAGGCCAAGCCAGGTAATCAATTTTTACTCCGAGTTTATCTTCTAAAACTTTTTTCGAATCGAATAATTCTCTATGAACAAATTTTTCATATGCTTCTTGTGACATGTGTTTTTTTGCTTGCTTAAAATTGGGGTGAGTATAAGTATGATCTTGGACATCAAACAAGCCGGTTTTCATTAATTCTCTCAATTGATCCCACGTCAGTGCATTTTTTCCTTGGGAAATGGTTCCTGGGTAGATAAACAAAGTGATCGGAATGTTGTATTTGCGTGCGATGGGATACATATATGTATAATCCGATTTCCAGCCATCATCCGCTGTGATGACAATCGGTTTTGCGGGAAGGGTAACATTTTTTCCTTGTAAATAACTCACTAATTGTTTGAGTGGGATCACGGTATAGCCATTGTCTTTTAACCATTTCATTTGTGATTCAAATCGGTCGGGAGTGATTGTCATACTGCTTGGAATGGTCGGATTTAAAACGTGATAAACCAATACAGGCACGGTGATAGCGTTGTCGGCAATCGCGATGCTGGCGCCGGTGATGAAGAACAAAAAGAGAAGTTTTGAAATAATGTTAAACAAATTGCGCATCTAAGCATCCTCCTTGACTCGAATACTATCATTCAATCACATAATGCCTATTCATTTCAACTATCCTGGTGGGAAGTGTGTCGACAGTTGTTAAGATTTTCAGAACGATACAATTGCCTAGAGGTGTAGGGATATCTTTAAAACAAATATTAAAAGTCACGTCAAATGAATCCTTGGCTTAATCTCCTTGTATTTTCCAACTCCATTTCCCTGAAAGTATTATCAATTTATTTTCGTGAAATTTGTAGACCATACGATATACTTAAAGAGTGATCTTTTGTTGCTGCGAGGTGCATTTATGCCAAGCGAATCTAAGGGTAAGTCAGAGATTATTGACCAAGCAAAACTTGATATTTTATTTAAAGACGAAGCATGTGTTAGTGCGTGGAATAAGTTACTCAATTTAAAACACGAGCTAGACGGTTTTGAATTTGAGCTCGTTAAAAAAACGATGTTTAACATAGCAAAAGATGTACCCTCCGAACCTGCAATGAAAACGTTTGTATTTGGGGAGAATTTAGAAAAAATGCAAGAGGCTCTTGAAACGTTGAAAGAGAGATTTAAAAGAGGAGACGGTTTCGATACTGATAACAAAATTTCAGACGCAATAAAAGATTGCAGGGAAATATTAAAATCAAAACAAACAGACGAATTTAAACAAGAAATTCAACTCGAAATGGAAACACCTCGTCGTAATTCAATATCATTCAAGTAACGAGTAATCTGCTTCCGGGCTACCTACTCGAGAAGGGGGCAGTGAACAATGGCACTAGCTTAAGAACTGATAATCATCAGGAGGCTCTTTCAGTGGCACGGTATTTTACCGCGCCACTGAAAGAGCCTCCTGATGATTATCAGTTCTTAAGCGGGTGCCAAGTTTCCCGTGTGCTGCTTTACTTGAATTTTAGACTAGCATGTAGTACAACGTGCAATTTACTGAATCTAATGCGAGGAAGACACATGTATGAAGTTATAATGTCTCTTTTAGGCTATGCTCCTAGAGTCATTGCGAATCAAGTCGCAGCGAAAGTTGTCAAAGAGGTTGCTCAAAAAGCACATCAGCAAAGCGTTCCAGAAAAAATTTGGTATGGTATTTTTCATTGTTGGTACTGCCGTAGATCGCCTTCAGAAAAACGTAAGGAAGTTGATTTAAAAATAAAGGAAATTCGTAACGCCAGTGGTTCTTTAGCAAGAGTGCCTCTAGTGGGTACGTTATTTTTATCATCTGATGCGAAAGCCAAAGTGACACGTCTTAATAAAGAACATGAAGACTATCTGAAAAGCTATCAACAAGCTAATGATGCAATGCGACCAAAAGTGAAAGTGGTTTAGCGCCTGAGCACGAGTCCAAAAGTTAATTCGCTTGAGAATGAGTTAAGTTTATTTAAAGTTTCCTAAATTATCTAGGCTATTTATGGTTTATCGATTTACATACGAGGTATATTAATGCATTCAAGTCATGGCGCTCAGCAAAATAAGTCGACACGTGCCTCTCATTTACTATCAAGAGTTGTTTTATTTGGACCTGCCGCTTCGGGAAAATCGCAGATTTTAAATCAAATCATCAATGGAAAATTTGATAGTAGATATGTCGAAACAGATGGTGTTGATTCCGGCAAAAAAAATATTACCACTATTGCTGCTAATGAAAAAGAACAGATAGTCCGATTGGACATCTGGGATTTATCAGGTCATGAACGCTATAGAAATCTTGTGACAGCTTATTTCCGCGGAATAGATGCGGCTGTTTTTGTGCTCGATAGCACTAAGACGTTGGCAGAACAAAACGTTGCTGGATTTTATGAGGACTTCAAAAAATTTGCCCCTGATGAAGTCATTCCGCTTATCGTCATTAACAAAAAAGACCTAGCCGATGAGCAAAAACTCACTGACGAAGATGTTAGAAAGATTCGAAAAACGATAGGATTAGACGAAAGGGATGCCAGTCATGAAATTTGTGTTTCAGCTAAAACACAGGATGGGATCGATGATTTATCAACGTTAATCGCTAAAGTAAGCATTGAGTGTCGACTAAAGAACACTGATGAGATGGCTCGCCTAACAAATATAGCTGAGTCGAAAAGTCAATCCGCAACATTGCCTGCTGAGGATACTGGAATCACTTTAGCTTTTAGAGATGCTGAGGCTATGTTTTCAAGTGAATGTAAGGTATTTAAAAATCTTCAAACGCGTGACGGCGGCCGAGCATTTAGAACGTATCTTGAAAATGCTGGATTGGGAATATCAGACGATTTTAAGCAAGGAAAAATTGAAAAATCAGAAGCCCTAAAAATTGCAACCACAGCAAAAAAATTGGCGGCTAAAGTAGCTGATTGCACGGTAACTGCCGACTGTGCTGAGCTAAATGCTTTTCGCAAAGCAGTGCAAGCGTATATGACGCGTTCATCTCAATTTCGTCTAACAGTGGGTGGTATCCTCAGAGCAATTGGTCGTGTCATTTTAGGCGCGGTTGTCGGTGCTAAGCTGGGTTCAAGTTTGGGCTCCATCGGATTGGTTGCCGGTGCAGTCGGTGGTGCTGCGTTAAGCGGTCCAATCTATGGCCGTGTGCACAACAAGGCCACGCTATGGCGCCATCCTTTATCGGCGATGGAGAGGGCAGCGAATCAAGTGGCGGCGACCTTAAAAAAAGATCGAGTCTTGTCAAGATAACAATAGCAACCCATAGGCACACTTATTACAAACAAGGGCTGTCATCCTGAGTGCTTTTCGCTCCTAAGCAACTGTCTTGAAAATTATATAGCAGTTATCTGCTTAGAGAAGTCTCTCCCTTTGAAAAAGGGAGGTCAGGAGGGATTTTTATAAAATTTAATTTTTTTACAAATCCCCCTCAATCCCAATGGCACTAGCTTAAGAACTGTCGTCCCGGAATTTACTGGCGCTTAATGAGCGCTTTTTGCGAATTTAGCGCCAGTTAATGTCCGGGATCCATTTTGCTTAAAGCATATAAGTTAAAAGCAAGAGGGCGATAAATTGAAGATGGATCCCGGACATTAAGTAGCTCTAAACGAGCAAAAGGCGCTCGTTAAGAGCTACTAAATTCCGGGACGACAGTTCTTAAGCTAGTGCCATTGCCCCTCAATCCCCCTTTTTCAAAGGGGGAAGCCCTTGTCTTAAGCACCCAGGATGACAGCCCTTTCTTAAGCACTCAGGATGACAAGCTCTTTCTTAAGTTCTCAGGAGACCGCTTTTTCAGACACCTATATTTTCAAAAAGAGAATTTGTGTAACGGAATATTTTTTTTACGTTGATTAGGAGTTTTGTCATGCTCTCCCTCGTTTCAGGCCGCAACACTATCATTGTAGTTTATTTCCTACGCTGATTTGCTAACGTTGTCATTTTAAGAAATGATGAATGTTGTTTTTATACAAATTCCTTTTATTTGTTTCCTCTTTTCCAAGCATAGCTATATTTATATTAATGAGTTACAGTATTTTTCTCAGAGAGTTATATGAAAATGGATGAACTAATTCATAAGGAGATTACAATGAAAAAAAGCATTTTATTCACTTCTGCTTGTTTGATAGGATCTTGTGCTGCCCTGGTATATGCGGATGATGCCACCAATGGTGCAGGCACAAGAGCAGCGACAGTTGTGGGAAGCTATCTATGCAGTGGTACTAATTTCGTAAATAATGAAAAATACGATAGCAAACTGAACATTACTCAAACTGGACAAACATATCAATTTACCTGGACCAGTTCGGATGGCAAGTATAAAGGAACTGGTTTTACAGGTGAAAATCCTTCACAGCTGATGGTGGCATTTAAAAAAATGAATGATGCCAGTTTTACGGGAGCGCAACTGTATACCATCTCTCAAGATGGCGCTACTTTTAAAGGTCGGTGGGTTCTTATCGGAAAGAATATGATTGGATCCGAAACGTGTCAAAAAACTACGTAAGATAGACTTCCTTAAAGTTGGTATTGATAGGCATTACTTATGAGAAACCAGGGATTGTGGGTTTTAGTTTTTACCATTTTTCTAGATTTTGTTGGTTGTTTTATGGTGCTGCCTATCTTTGCGCCTATGCTATTAAACTCACACTCTTTGCTTTTAGATTCTGGCGCGAGTCATTTTTATCGCACACTTCTTATCGGTTTGTTAATTATGATATATGGCTTGGGACAGCTATTTGGCGGTCCTTATTTAGGCGGATTGTCTGATCAAATTGGTAGAAAAAAAACATTACTCGGCGGCCTTATTATTCTTATTGCGGGAAATTTATTAGGCGTTGCAAGTCTTGTGCTGAACAATTTATTTTTGTTGTTCGCTTGTCGCTTTTTAACCGGTGTTGCATCAGGTAACGCATCAGTGATTTTTGCTGCCGTTTCCACCATGAGCGCGGATAATAAAGAACGCGGCATTAATATGGGATATTTAGCGGGTGCTGTTTCAGTGGGCTGCGTATTAGGCCCCATTCTTGGATCCAGTTTGACAAATCCAGATTATATATCTTGGTTCACTTGGTATGTTCCATTTCTAGCAATGGCATTTCTGATTTTTGTCAACGCGCTTCTGGTATGGATTTTTTTTGTTGATGCTGCTACGTATCAATATCATCGTTTAAGCATCATCGCGGGCTTCAGAAATATTTTTGACTGCATTGCCAATCCAAAACTAAGAATCCTTCTCTATGCTTATTTTTTTATGATTATGAGCACAGAAAGTATTTTCGCTGGTTTGCCAATATTCGCTGTTGATAAATTTAATCTGAGTAGTGTAACGCTTGGCAAACTGTTAGCGTGGGGATCGTTACTGGCTGCTTTTAGTTCCTTCTGTTTAAACAGACTGCTTTGCAAAAAATTAAACTCTTATCAAATTACGTTTGGATCAGCTAGTTTGCTGTGTGTGGGCTATCTTATATTTATGGGTGTTTCCAATGCATACGAACTTTATCTACCCTATAGTCTTGTAGGACTCATGTGCTCGTTGCAATATGCGCACGCGAATGCTCTTATTGCAGATAATACAGATCCAGCGGTTCAGGGAAAAGTATTGGGTGTAACGCAAGCCTTGTTATCATTGGCAATCATGATTGGGCCAACCCTGATAGGTCTGGTTGCGGCACTAAATCCCAATTACATTATGATCTTTTGCTTTTTATCAGGATTTTTTGGCTTGATGGAATTGATAGCTTTTCGTAAGAGATACTAATTGTCATGATTGCTGCTAACCGGATGCATTTGACAAAATGACCCCGTGTTAATCATCTAATATTTACCGAGAATTATTGAAAGTGAAAGAAAATAATATTGAAATTAGTTTTGAAACATTCTGATTTATAAATGAACTGATAAGTGCTAGGCTACGCACTTATTGATTAACACAGTGATAATGTAGATATGAAGCACGCAGAACCTAACCACCCATCGACCTCTCTTGAGCAATCGTTTTCTTGTTTACCCTTACGTGAGGCATTATTAAATAATCTCGCCACTATTGGCTATGATGTCATGACGCCAATTCAAGTCAAAAGTCTGCCCATTATGCTTAAAGGCGAGGATGTGATAGCGAAGGCAAAAACGGGGAGTGGTAAAACGGCTGCATTTGGACTCGCATTATTAAATCAATTAGACGTTGCAAATTTCGCAGTCCAAGCGTTGATACTCTGCCCAACCCGTGAGTTAGCTGAGCAAGTTAGTCAGGCTATCCGCCGTTTAGCGCGTCTCATGCCGAATATCAAAATTCTGAATTTATCGGGTGGAACGCCAATGAAACCTCAATTGGATTCATTAAGACATGGTGCTCATATTATTGTAGGTACCCCTGGTCGAGTACAAAAGCATTTAAGCAAAGCAACCTTATCTTTTAATCATTTAAAAGTGTTGGTTTTGGATGAAGCCGATAGAATGTTAGATATGGGTTTTTTCGACGAGATAAAATCTATCCTCTCAGAGTGTCCGAAACACAGACAAACTTTATTATTTTCTGCGACCTATTCTGATGAAATAAGAAAAATTAGCAGACAATTCATGCAAAGACCAAAAGAAATATTATTAGCAACGGATCACACTGAATTTGATATCGAGCAATATTTTTATGAGACGGATAGCCAAGCAAATAAATTCACACTCTTGAAGACATTGTTATTGCAGTATAAACCAACTTCATCATTGATTTTTTGCAATACGAAACAACTCACATCAGAGTTATCAGACAAACTGATTGATGCTGGATTTAGCGCACTTGCGCTCAATGGCGATATGGAGCAAGAAGAGCGTAATCAAGTTCTCATCCGTTTTGCAAATCAAAGCTGTTCTATTTTGGTAGCAACAGATGTTGCTGCACGGGGTCTAGATATTAAAGAATTGCCCGCTGTGATTAATTATGAATTAGCGTTTGAACAGGATGTTCATATTCATCGTATTGGCCGTACTGGGCGTGCAGGTCATAAGGGCTTAGCGTTGAGTTTAACGACCCCGGCTGATGCGTTGCGTCTATGTGCGATTGAAGAAAATTTGCAACACCCGATTAACTGGGGAACAATTACTAAATTAACTAAAAGTGACGCAGTTATTTTTCAACCAGAAATGGTAACAATTTGTCTTGATGCAGGGCGAAAAGATAAAATTCGTCCCGGTGACATATTAGGTGCATTAACTAAGGACGCTGGATTACCGGGTGATGCGATAGGTAAAATTGACATCGCTACTTTTTGTTCTTATGTTGCAATAAATCAAAGTCAAATTGATAAAGCGTATCGGTACTTAAAAAATGGAAAACTAAAAGGCCGTAAAATTAACGTTAAAAAACTGCGATAAAAAAAGGGGGCGCTTATATTGAATTTTAAAACCAAGGACGCGGGCATCAATCTTTAGGTTATAAAACCCCTGCGACTGTACGTTACTGATTTTTAGCAATATATCATTTTATGCGCGCCTTTTCCGCTCAAAATAGCCTAAATATTTGCCAATTTCTGAGATTATCAGTAAAATATGCCCAAATTACAGCCTGTGAGAGATAAGTTAATGCGTATTCTATTTTTAGACGCCGATAATTGTGCGATGGATGCAAGAGCAAACCTTAAAACATATGTTTCGCCTGTGATCTTAGAGTATATTCGAAGTAATCCAGATTACCGCTATTTTACGCTTCTTACTTATCGCCGGGCAGTTGATTATCCGGCGTTATATGCAAGACATATTACATTTAATCAACGTGCATTAAATAGATGCCAAGCAACAGCCCAGTATAGTGAGCAACCTTTACGAGATGCTTGTAAATTCCATAATGAACCAGAAATAGAAAACATAAAAAATGAATACTGGTGTTTAAATCAGTTAGCAAAGCATATTGAAGAAGGAACAAAAGTGCCTAATTTTGGAATTTCTACGCGTGATGATTTAATAGCAGGCCGCGAGTTTCATCAAAGTTATCGAGAATTTACACATCGCTTCGAAGAGTTACTCAGTCATTATGAAAAAACACAGATAAAAACAATATCAGTTGGTGATCTGCTCGCGCAAGAAGCTAAATTCGAAAATAAGCATAAAACATTACGTCTCTCGGGTGAACCAACTTCTAAGAAAAAAATGAAAATGATAGAGTTAACTCAGATGGATTTTGATATAAAAGGGGTTGAGAACTTAATTGCAGCAACGTCTTATCAAATTGATAGAAAGCCTGATCCTAAATACATAACGAAAGCTCGACAAATCATTCAGACGATTACTGCACTCCGCCAAGCACATCCAGATGAACCGTTCACGATTGATGTCATAGATGATTCCATGACAGTGATTATGAATACCTTATATGATTTGCGTAACGGGTGTTATTCGTTATTACCAAGTAATGTTAAAATTAATTATTATCATTCGGATGCATTCGATCAGTCAGAACCTCGTTTAATGGGTTCGGTGAGTACAATGCCATACGCTAATAACAGCAGCGCATTATTCTGGAAACCTGTTCCTAAACAAACGAACGCTGTTTTGGATGAAATTCCAGACATCCTTCCGCTTCGATCGTTTCGATAAAAAATTGAAATAGGGTTATACCATCTATTTTTTTTAAAAGAACTGGCTGAATTTATTTTTAAAAAAATGATAATATGATTCAAAAGATAGTGTGAGAACTCAATAAATGCCTAACTATAATTTAGCTTTGACACCCATATCAAACGGTGATGAAGCTGTAAAATATGCCAAAAAACTTTCAAATTTAGCTGATAAATATTTGCTTGGTGAGAGTTCATTACCGCATATTACTCTTTGTCAATTTGAAGCGAATGAAGTTGAAGTTAAAGATATCTGGGGACGTATTAGTGAAGTGTGGAAGGAAGAGCCTATTGAATTGGAGTTTAAAGAGTTTAGCTGCATCACTTTTGATAATGTTATATTTTGGGCTTCATTATTGCCAGATAAATGTAATGAACTGCATAAACTGCATAAGCTAATTACGCAAGTTCTTAATAAACCCATTAAAAAACACTTTGATCCTCATATGACTTTAATAAACACCAAAAATAAAGGTTATGAGAAAGAAGTAACGGCCTTAAAGAGTATATATCAACCGATAACTGACAAATTTATCTTATCGCTAGGTTGCTCTGATGCTGTGGGGCAATTAACAAAAATTATTTACACTTATGAAACTTAGCCAATCACGATGCGCCTATAAACCTAGAGATCAGCATCTTCTTGAATTTTTCGCAAAAGAGCTAAATCATTCGAAGAAAAATTCAAAATATTCATGTGCGCAATTCTTAGTCCAATATTATAAATTAGCGGTGCACAAAATATTATTTTATTCCTAGCAAAGAATAGTCCATAAATAGCAAGACATACTGCTAAAATCGTAAGACATGGATTGGGTCCCGCGTGTACTCTGTTCGCCTCAGTCATGGCGCTAATATTTTGTCTAACTAAACTTGTTAACTGGGAATGAGATGTATCTAAGTTTTCTGTATGAAGCAGCATGACTTGTTTTGTGTCGACAGTATTTGATAATGCATTGATGTTTGCATTAATACGGGTAATTAAATTTCTTTTAATTGATAACATCTGCCCTTTATTATTAGCAAAGATTTCTTTAATCACACTACTGCACTAACAACTTCGTCATTGCGAGCCCCGCAGGGGCGCGGCAATCCAGTTTTTTGCTTTATGTTTCTGCAAAATTTTTGCAAATTCAAAAACTGGATTGCATCAATAACGAGAAGGGGTTGTGACGTTGGGTTGGCCTAATATAGAAAAATGCTGTACTATGCTGCTTTACAAAAAAGACAGACTGGCAAGGATGTTGGTAATGTTTAAAAAATTAAAATACACTTCATTATTTGGGCTAGTGTTTTTATTAAACGCAGCAGTTATATTTGCAAGTCAGCCAACCCATATTGGTTTATTCGATTCATCAAAAGTAACTTCTCAACCTCAAAAATACTCATTTGATTTTTCAAAATTACACTCTAAGTTTTTTATACAACTGGGTGGCTTTATTGGCTCGCAAGGGTCAGGGCAGCATATTGATATTGAGGGAACCCCAATAGGTGATTATTTTTCTGTAAGTCCTCAAAATCGAGGCAATGGCTTGGTGGGCGTGGGTTATTATTTAGAAGGTCACGATACGCCGTATGTTAATTTATTTTATGGTATCAATGCTTTTTATTTGGCGCGTACGAAAGTGGCGGGTGACGTTACCCAAGAGAACTTGTTCACTAATCTTAGCTATAGTTATTTCATTACTAACTGGCCTATTTATCTTGATGCAAAGGCAGAAGTGAGAAATAAATATAGCGATAAATTTATTCCTACTTTAGATATCGGCATCGGTACTAATATTATAGTAACTAGCGAATTCCATGAAAAATCACTGAATGCTGACACTATTCCTGATAATATTTTTTCAGGAAAAACCACGACATCTTTTAGTGCAACGGTGGGGGTTGGTATCAAATTCAAAGAGTTTTTTGGTTCTGCACCACTTGAATGCGGCTATCGTTTCTTTTACTTAGGGCAAGGCAAGCTCAAGGCACTTACTGCTGCAACCAGTACTCTTAATACTGGACACAGTTATGCCAATGCATTGATGTGCGCAATTACTGTTTAATTTACTAAGGGAAAATGATGTTGAGATTAGCAAAGAGCAGCGTTTTACTTATTCTCGTTCTGTTCTGCCATTTAAGCATGGCCAATCCTGCTGGTTCTTTATTTAAAATTACAGAGGGTGCTGGAACAGTTATTAATAATGGTCTCTCCATTACTTTATGCATTAATGGAAAAGTTCCGTTAAGTTGTCAAAATTATACTGTTTCTAACACTAACTTCACAGTAACTGCTATCGCGCCCAATGTCGTCTATCCCATCGCGGGGATTCGTATCAACTCATCGCAATACAGTTTAACGGGGGGCGGAAGTACGCCCCAAGCTAACGGTTTTTCATTATTTCAAGTATCCTCAACGAGTGGTTCTTCACTGGTAGTACACAACAATAGTTATTACACAGTGGGTGGCACCATCACTGGTTTAATTGGCTCTATTACTTTGCAAAATAATGGTGCGGACTATTTAACAACCACCACTAATGGTCAATTCACATTTAAAACTTCTTTGACATCCGGCGCAGCGTACAATGTCACCGTTCGAATTATGCCAGTCGGACAAACCTGTATCGTCAGTAATGCCACTGGAACTGTGCAACAAGCTAATGTTAATAATGTTGTTGTGACCTGCCAGAAACGCCATATCGTGTTTCTATCGCAGACATTGACGAAAGGTGATATGTCCTCCGGAGGAGGTACCGGAATAGTCAGCGCCGATGCGCTGTGCACGCAGGACGCTTTAACCTACGGCACTACATTAGTAAAATCTCATGCTACCTACAAGGCACTTTTACTTAGTGATACACGATATCCATGCTCCTCGCCTGATAATGGCATTACGACAGGATGCGGAGCAAGTTTCGCAGTCGATTGGCCCATCGTAGCAAACACCCCTTATTATGATGCGAATGGAACACTTTACGTAACCGCCAACGCCAATGCTGTCTTCCCCGGTTTAACCACCGATCTGGTAAATCCTGCTGGAGGATCATGGGGCATTATAGTTTTCTGGATGGGAATCCAATCAGTCCTAGGCAATAACCCGGGAGGCACTCCATTAGATATCATAGGATGGGCTTACACAAACATGAATCCCGCTGAGTCCTCTGACTACAATAGTTCGTTAGCTAATTGCAACAACTGGAGCGACCAGACAGCAGGACAACAGGGTGCCAATGGGGAGAATACCCAAGCGTTCATCAATAACAACTATCCCTTTCAAAACCCAACGTGGGGGAACTACTACCAAAATCAGAATGATAGTAACAAATTCATGTTAAACAACTGGTCAATAAGCAATACGGGTGGCTGCGATGGAGGATTTCCGATAGTGTGTGTAAGCTCTGATGGGTGATAAGCTTATAAGCAATTGCAGTGAGTCGCTATGGTTCCTGCGCTATTGCGTTCGCTGTTCGCGAATAGCGAACAGTTATAAATATCAAACAAACCAAATACGTTTTCCGATTATCGCCAAACATTTCTCATATTCTTCGCAGTGCTAGGTTTTAAGTCATTCTCGTCCTTTCCTCTTGTCGAATAGGCTATAAATTACACAAAACGCTAAATTTCATGTACAATATATTCATTTTATTTATGCTATTAATTATTCAAATAAGAGGTAACTGTATGAAATATAAAGTAACTATCACTGATGAAAAAGGCTCAAGTATCCAGCCTAAATTTAAGACGGGTTCAGCCGCAGAGCATTTTGCTGCCTGTGTGGCTCTGTGCATAGATTTAGTAAATGGTGGGTCGACACGTGCGGCCATAGAAAACTTACACGAGCAAAATGGTTCAGCGACTCGAAATATTATTACAGGGTTATTACCTGGTGGCCAAACCAATCCGACATTATTAAAAATGTTTAGCGAGACTTTTTCAGATCTCCCTATTCTTGAAGGAGTTTTCATAACATTTTTAGGCGAGCTGCACAAACACCCGCAGCTTCAACCCGATACATTCTTAAATAAATGGGGCAACAAAAACATTGGTGAGTTAAATCAATTGATGCAAATGAGTGTGACTGATACGACTAAAGTCATTCCATTATTTTTCCAGTTTCTAAATAAAGTCAAAATCCCTGGGCTTGGTGCATGCAAAGTTACTGACTTATCTAACACTGTTGAAAAAAAAGCAGAACAAAAATCAGATACGCAAGATTGGGTCACAATAACGTATCCAGAGAGCTCTGATGATTACGTTCAACGTCTTGCAGTTGTGCTTCCCAGGGAAGTTGAAAGAAAATCTAATACACACGTTTCTTTATCTAAGTTTTGGTTCAAGCAATTACCTGACAGGGCTGTTGATGAACTGATAACTGAGTTACAAGTAAAGGACAGTCGTGACAACTTTAAGAGTAAGTTCAAAAGCTGATTTGAAATGAAAAGTTAGAATTATTTTTTAATGACGAGTGTTTGTGGTATTTCTACATAGAAAGGGGTGGCGTATTGACTTGGGTCAACAAGGGTGAGTGATTCAAGATTTCGCTGAGCGTGTACTCTGTTCATGCAACGTCCTCAGTGTCAAGCCTGACAAATAGACTTAATATAGACTTGAATAATCTGTTTGTCAGGCCTGCTGACCCCGTTACTGCATTCCAATGGCGCATTTTCACAAGAACATGGCAAAAAAACCTAATTTGTATTTAAAGCGAGTGAAGTTATGCAAAATATAGTTTTGGAAACCAAAAGATTAATTCTTAAACGTATATCACCATCTGAAATTGAAGATATATTTTCGCTACGATCAGACCCAGAAGTAATGAAATATATTGATGATGGCTCTATCTGGACAAAGGAAAAAGTCGAAGATTGGATTCAAGTTGGCGCAGGTTCAGGTTATTACGAAAAATATGGCCTTGATTTTTTTCTGTATTTGAAAAAGAAACAGGGAAATTTATTGGGCAAGCAGGATTGTTTCACGTGCGTTTTAATGTTACATCACCCGACATTGAGTTAGCGTACCGGTTACATAAGAAATATTGGAATTTAGGGTATGCAACAGAACTTGCGAAGGCATTGATTGAATATGGATTTGACAAGTTAGCACTTCCGAAAATTATAGCGATGGTTCATCCAGAAAATGAACGGTCGAAAAGAGTGATGGAAAAAGCAGGCATGTCTTACCTTGGAATGGTGGATTATCGTGAAAGTCAGTGGCCCTGTTATGTGATATTTAATAGTAAAGAAAAATATAAAAATAAAAATCCTACTGAAGATTCACAATTTGAACTAGGTGTTGCCTTGTTGCCATCAAATGAGGTGCAACAGGAAGCAAGACGTTTGAATAATCTCATCGCGAATCAATTACCTGAAATAGAAAACAGGGATAATGTTTTTCATTTGAGCTTGTTTCAAGGAAAGTTTAATTGTTCCGATCTGGGCAAATTAAAAATGACTCTTGATGAAATCGCTACAGAAATAACCATTTCAAATTTTCTTCTAGAGGAGGAATTAGAGGATATGGGTATTAATATTTTCTGGAATGCAAAGAATGATTCTTCGCTACAAGCTTTGCATGAGTCGGTAGTGAAGATTTTTTCTCAGTATCGTGGTGGTATGCCAGGTCAATTTTTAAAGTTTTACGAATCTTTACCGTTGAACAAGAAGCAACAACTGGATTTGTATGGAGTACTTGGTGTTATGAATGAATTTAAGCCGCATATTACGGTATTTTATAGGAGTGATAGTAATCCAAAGACTCAAAATATTCTTAAGCTGCTTAAACCTGAAAAAAGTTTTTTGAATTTTATTCCTACTCAGTTTGTTTTAGGTAAGCTAGGGTATGATGGGAATATTGTTGAGATAGTTTATCAGGTTTCATTGAAATAATGCTTTGTTGAATCAAAGGTCAGATGAATGCCGGGTGGCTTGAGTGATTCTTACATTTTAGTTTTCTATTATTTTTATATAAATTGAATCATTTAGTTAGCATTAGTCTCTTTTTCCACAATTAATTTTCTATTGCCATACGATAAATGGTCTCTATAGCGACTCTTTAGCTGGATGATAGCGCGAGCAGAAACTTGAGTAGTTGCGCCAGTTACAAAAGATATTTGATATATATTTATTACAATTATACAGTGTGCAACTTATTGATTGGTTTATGAGGTCGGAGATGAAAGATTTACATTTTAATGGATTATTTAAGCCATACTTGCAAGCGTTAAAAATAAAAGAGATTTATAAGTACCAATTTAAATATAACAATTGGAGTTGGAAAATTGCATATTTAATTTCATTTTTAACTTTTATTATTTCAACTGCCTTGCTTGTGAAAGCATCATTAAAAACTTTTTTACTGTATGGTGGTATATATTTTTTTTCTGCTCTTGTTTTTTTCTTCTTGATAGAAAGCTGTTAAAGCAAGCAGTAAAAGTTTTTCGTAAAAAACATAAAACGAAGCTTATGTTTCCTGATTTGTTTTATCAATTAAAATATTCTTTGTGGAAAGAAAAGTTAAGCGAAGCTAAAGAACAATTTTTTCCAAATAAGGCACTAGATTATTTGGAGATTGAATTAAGTAAGTTTAATATCGAGCAAAGTAATCATAACCCATTTTACCTAACTATATTAAGCGCATTAATAATCGCTGCATTTTGGAGAGCAATTGATGATATGCAACTTGATCAACATATTAAATTAATCGTTGATTGTTTCGTACTTTATATTTCGCATAAGTTTTTTGTGTTTAAATTCTATATTTTTCAAGATGAGAAAAAGAAGCTTTTGTTGTTTAAACAATTTCTTTTGCGATTGAAAGCTGAATCTGATTGAAAAAAGGGGGATAAACACAAGGTTGGTATAAGTACGAAAAATTAAAATAGGGCTATACTAGTTTTGTATTTGACTCCATCTCCTCTGGCAAGAGCTCGAAGACTTATTCGGAAGTCTTCGGATGATATAAAAGTGGGGCGGCGTCTTTCACATTAGTTAAGTAACGGATTGATAATAAATAATTAAGTGAATGTGGTTTTTCTGAGAAGCTCCCAATTAAGCCCCCAAAAACTCCATACTGACGGGGAAATTTAACCTGGGTCTCAAGCTATTTCCACTTGAGATAAAGAATAACAATTTTTGCTATTGTATCTCTGGCTATCCTATCATAACCGCCAAAGGTTAAAAATAAATGGCTAGCAATTTCATGGGTATAATTAACTATGTTTTCTCTGGTGGCATTAATGGGAATGTTAACTTCATAGGTGCGCTCATCAACATGTGATTTTGATTCACAATCGATGTATTGATCGGGGTGCGCCCATGAGGTAAGAAAACGATTTTTTAAACCAGTCCATTTGAAGAAAAAGGACAATATAGTGTTTTCATCTTCTTTTAATGCTTGTGCAAATGATAGGGCAGTGGCGATTCCATCGCATATATTCTGAACTTGCCAAACAAAATCAAGCTCGTTTAATTTGGCAGCCTTTGCTTGTTGTGTGGTGCTGCCACTTAGATCATCTTCTAGAGCGCGATAATGATAAAAACATTTTTTTTCAGTAACCATCCAGAAATCCAAATGGTTTGATTCATAAATAAATGCTTGCCATCTATCTGATGAATGCTTAGGTCTGCTTTCCTCGTCCGAGCTATTTTGTAAAATAACCCATAAAGGCCATCCCGAAGGACGAGGATTGCTAGATTTAAGTTTATGCAAGAGAGTTTCGCTAATAGCAAGATTTTCAGAGGTATTATTGATTGTAAATGCCACTTGAAATGAACCATGTGCTGGTATTGTCTTTTTGTTTGCAATTGATTGGTATTCTTTATGGGCATATAAAATAAAACTTTTGATAGGAGACATATTATTTGCTTTTGATTGAAAATAATTTATCAGTTTAGTTGATACATCCTTATGTACCTGATTTCCTGTTTGTTTTAACTGCCAAAGTGCAACTTCGGGAAATTTAAGTAATATCTGCATATATTTTAATGTATTGAGATCGCTGCTTACGCCAGATTCAATTCTTTGTAGAGTCGTTTGACTAATATCTAAAGCTTTGGCTAAATCATGTTGAGTAATTTGCAATTGTTCTCGTAGGTTAGTGATATCACTTGAGTTAAATTCACTATAATAGACAGGCTCAAAAATGAAACTTGAGGGTCCACGTTTTCCTATTGATCCTAGTAAGATAATTGGATTTTTCTCAGCAGGAGAGATTCCTTGTGCTTTACAGTAATCATTATAAGCAGGATTAGATTTGTCTGGGATTCTATCAATGAATGATGGAAAAAGTTTCCCTTTGTCGTAACCGTTCGCAGAAGCACACCAAGTTTAACGAAAGATAAAATACACTGCGCCTATCATGCATAGTCCTGCCCATAAGAAATTCCATGATATTTCCTGGCGCATATAAAGAACTGCAAATGGTACAAATACTGAAAGTGTTATTACTTCTTGTAATATCTTCAGTTGTGCCAAGGTGATTTCACCGCTGTTATATCCAATTCGATTTGCTGGCACTTGAAACAGATACTCAAAAAATGCAATTCCCCAACTAATCAAGATAGCAATCCATAAAGCTTTATGATTAAGATTTTTTAGATGGGCATACCATGCAAATGTCATGAATGTATTAGAACAAATGAGTAGCAATATTGTATAGGCGTATGTAGATATCATTGATTAACTCTTTCTGTCAGTATAAATAAATAATTATATGAGGATTACTTAGTGGTGAACAGTATTCTTTGTTCATCATAAATGTACGCTTAAACGCATTTTCGCTTATAAGGCTATAAACTGTGGCAATAGATCTCGATAATTCTCTTCAGTAACGCACTCACGAATGCGATGTAGCATAGTGCATAAATATTTATATGGCTCGATATTATTAGCTTTGCATGTTTCTATCAAAGAATAAAATATAGCACCGGCCTTTGCGCCGCCTGGGCTGCCATTGAAAAGCCAGTTCTTGCGACCGAGCGCGAATGGTCTGATTGCATTTTCTATCAAATTATTATCTATTTCGAGATGCCCAGCTTTAAGATAATTATTTAAATATTCCCAATTAGATAATGTATAACGGATCGCTTCACCAATTTTGCTCTGCATTGGTGTTTTAGTTAGATTAACATTAAGCCATGCTTTAAAAGCATCCAAAATTGGTGCTGATTTTTCTTCGCGTAATAAAAACCGATCAAATGTCGATAAATTTTTTTCACGCGCTTCTTTTTCAATTTTATATAAGGCCTTAAAGAATCTAATTGCCTCATGCGCCAACCCGTTTGACTTGGTAATTTTAATAATATCCGCAAATTTCCTGCGGGCATGCGCCATGCAGCCCATCCTTGTGATAGCATTATCTTTATCAGCAAATGAGGAGCCCGAATATGCATCTGATTGCAAATATCCTTTGAATCCGGTCAAAAAACTCTTGGCATGATGGCCGCCACGCGTTGGCTGATATTCATAAACAATGCTTGGTTTATCACCTCCGCCACGATAACACCACATATACGATTTTGTTTTATTGCTACGACCAACTTCATCAAGCACTTGCACGGTTGTCTCATCTGCTTGCACATAGTCGTCAGCAACAATCAATTTCTGTTTAAGCTGAATCAAGGGCTCGCATAGCTCTGATACTTTGAGCAGCCACCCACACAAACTGCTGCGCGGCATATCAATACCTACACGCTCCCAAATCGCTTGCTGCCTATATAGCGGGATATGATCACAATATTTTGCAATGATTGTATAAGCGACCAGCTCTGGTGATGCGATACTTTTTGGCAATAAAAAAGTGGGTAAAGGTGCGATTTTTATATTTTCCTGACAAGGTTTGCAGGCATACTTAGGGCGCACATATTGGATCACGCTCAGTTTTGCTGGGATATATTTCAATTTCTCAGTGATTTCTTCGCCGATGCGAACAAGATGAGCACCGCAGCCACACATCTTTTCATTTTCAGCGATATCATGAATCACTATTTCTCGTGAAATATCTTTTGGTATTGGTTTGCGTACAGGATGTTTTTTACGAGTATAGTTTTGAACATCAATTGTGCAATCCATCTGGTCTTTCAATTCACCCTCAATTCCAACACCTGCTTCATCAAATAGATCTGATTGGTATATATTTTTTTCTGAGGATGGTGCAAATCGTCGTGATTTTTCTAATTTGAATTCTTCCAGTAGGCGAATATATCGTTCTTTGTGTGTAACGATTTCAAGTTGCTGTGATTGAATTTTAATTTTGTGCTTTGCTAATTCTTGCTGTTGCAACAAGATAATTTTTTCTAACTCTTCATGTGTTTTTGGCAGCTTTTTAATATTAATTTTCATGCGTCAATTTTAATAAATTGGCGCATGAAATACGAGTTTTATTTAAAAGAAACAACTAATTTCTCCCGTAAAGCCAGCGTCGCTTCGTGAGTATTTGTCGCTGGCCAAAAGCCAGCGAAAGTGCTCTTTGCTCATTTCAATCTGACCCTGCAAATTACGCTGAAACACATATCTGCCTTTCTCAAGGCGACGATACCATATAGTAAAGCAATTTGTTTCGTAATATATTGCCTTAAGTTTATTTCCGGAACGGTTTCGAAATAAGAAGAGAGATCCATCCATCGGATTTCGCTTTAACGTTTCAGTGATAAGCACGCATAGTGTATTAACTGATTTACGCATATCAATTGGTTGGCTATAAAACAGAATATCCATCTCATCAAGAGTTAACATGATAGCATAATTCCTAGTAATTTTTTTAAATGCTCTGGTGATACTTCATTAGGCACATAACAACGAAATCCATTGGGTAATTCAATTTTTATATTATTTATTTGTAAGGTTGACGGTTGATTAAGAACAACGGGGGAAAATTCCTTAGTAGTGACAAATGAATCATCAGTTTGTTGTTTATATTGCTTACGGTAATATCCGAAACGGCATTGAATCAAATTGCGCTGTTTACAAAATTCCGTTTGAGAAAGACCACTAGATTCGTAATCCCTGATTTGTTCATACCATTCTGCGCGTGACTTTGGTTGATTGCTGGAATTCATATGCTGCTCCTTAAAAAGCAACATCATGCTAGATTTTTATTGTGTTATGAAGATGGGGTTAGCTGAACGGTTACCCTTTGTCAGACTGATGACGTAATTTAAAAAGATTAAGATCAGGACTTATCGGTATTGCGTTTTTAGAATGGGCATAGTTTTTATCGTATGTTAACTCATACCTATCATTTTCTTTGTCGTAAATTAATTCCCCAACCAGAATCCTCCTTTTTCTGCTTTCATGAAAAATTTTTAATCGATATTCATCTGGTTTAGTTAGGTAGTTCATTTTCAAGTTCCTCAAATCTTTTTTTAATTAAAGTTTTAATGGCCTCTTTCATTAGAGTACTGCAAAAACTTTCATCGATGACTTGATATAGTTGAGGTAGTTTTATGTTTTTATAAAATTCCTGAACATCATCTCCAAATCCAAGTTTTTTTAATTCTTTAACATAATCGCGCATACTGGGTTCATGGGTTATGCTTGTACTAATTTTCCCTGTAGGATTAAAATCAGCTTTAAGCATATTGCCACTTTCTAAACTTAAATAAGAAACATTATCGTAAATTGGCGAAAGAGAAGTGCTTTTTGCTGTAATGATAAATGCTAAATTTCTTCCATGTCGATCGTGATTTCCAATGAGTGAGTCAAATAATATTGTTTTAATGAGCATTCTTACGTCATGTGGTAGTTGAGTTTTCTCAGTTATTACGTTAATTATCCCCTCGCAACTATGTTTATCATCAGATCTGAAGTGATATATGTGTTGAAGATCTGTGGGCGATCCAGGCTTGATAAAATTCTTTGTAACAAAAGTTCTGTCACCATTGAAATCTATGAAGTAAAACTCTGCAACAGGAACACCCAGCAATTTACCAATTTGATTGCAGAGATATTCAACCTCTGGTAGTTCTGGCGCTTCATCCTGCCTCATTTTCAGTATGTATGATTGACCATCGAGATCCGCGGAGTATTTTTTGAATTTACCATGGAAAAAACTAGTATTTTGTGGTGTTTGGTTAGCGGATTGATCAGAGGTGCTAGACCTTCTTTGGAGGCTAACAAATTCTGCTGTTTTCGGTGTTTTAAACCATTCCGTAAAGCAATTGGGGTGTAAACCATAATGGGCCGAGCTTGGGTGATCAATTTGTAGGCGACATTTTAAACAGTTCATTTGAGAGGCCCTTAAGATTTACTATATAGATTAATTATATGTTGATGTCTGTAGAAATCAATATATAATTGATGTCAATATGAATCATATTAGAACTGGTGTCTATATGAATCAACAAAATATAATGTTATCCTGCTGATTTAATTAAAGTAATACAAGTGGTATTTGTGGTTGGTCGTGTTGAAAACGTAAAAACCGTAGGTAAAAGATAAAACGGAGTCAGGCTTGCATAGTTGCACTTTCAACATGACCTATGTACGCTGATTGGGGCAATGTATATAGATATGCTTTCTCTTTTCAAAACTCGAGAGGTTGAATTTTATCATCTTTTTTTCACGCAAAAGATACTTCATCCCATTTTTCCGGCCATTTTTTGCATCTGTATTCTAATTTTGTATATTATAAGCAATCAATGTGAGGAGGATAATCGTGATCCAGTGGCTAAGAGTCTTGATCTGATTAGATTGCCCAGTCTCTCTTCGTTTATTCACAATAATTAATTAAATAATGGGGCAAAGCTATCTTTCTCAAGATTTGAAAAAACAATGAGTGAAAAATGAGAGATTTTGAATTAAAAAAATTTATTAAAAAAATCGAGAGGAAAATTTTTATTGGTTAATAATCGAGTAAAAATGCTAAAAGCATTTAAATTATTTTCTGCGCAATGATTTTTTCTTTTAATGCTGAATATCGGCTAAAATCTTGCATAATTTTTTCCACTTTAATAATAAATTGCTCTGTTGTACCATGATGATCAGCTAACTCTTTTAGTTCCGCTAATTGTTTCACTGCGCATTCATAACCCTTGCTAGTTTTAATATTTATATGCATGAATACTTCGGACCAAATTTTTGATTCTTGAGGAGCTAAAGCATTTAGATAGGCTATTTTTTCTTCTGCTTTTAAACGCCGTTTTTCTGCTTTATTTTTTTTGTATAGTTGTTTTGCTTTTTCTGTTAATTGACTTATTGTTCTTTCGCCTAACACGAGATGATTTTTCTTAATATTGGTATCTGAAATTTCTTTGAGTCTCTTTCTAATCAGTTTATCAACATTCGGTTCACCATTTAATACATGTAATAGAAGCGCATCGCGTTCTGAGATTGGTAATTTAGAGATACAATGTTTGGTCGCATTATCTAAATTTATTTCAGTGCTTAAAGAGGCTGCAATTTTTATTAGATATTTGTCGACATCTAAAAATTTAATAAGTTCTTTCAGTGTGGATGATACTTTTTTTAGACCAGAGGGTACAGGAGGTTCAGTTAGATTGTCATCTATCTCCGTATTATCTAGATTAAATGATCCTAACCAAGCGATATATAAGGCGCTATAATCGTTATTCAAAAGATCGTTGCGCAGCGATAAAAAAGTGGGAAGAATTCCATCCCCTTCTATCCAATGACGAAAGTCATCTTTCTGAAAACAAATATCGAGGATCACGTGATCATTTATTATAGATAGTGTGATGGCATCAGGAATGCAGTAAAGTTCTATCTCTTCTATGTTAACTAAATTTTTTGGAAGACGAAAACATAAACGACGTGTTCCCCAATTTGCAACATAGAGCATCATATCAAAGCAGTCAGCTAGAATATCAAGTGGTTCGTAACGAAAATCACCATAATTATATTTAAAAACAGCTTTATTTCTAGTAACGATTGCCCTACTCGACAAATTTTTTATTTTTGTAAATTCAGTATCTGTTAGCAGGCGATCGATTGCTTGAAATTCATAATATTGGTATTCACTCATTGTATTTCCTTATACTAAATCATTTGCTTTTTGATAGGCATCTTCTGAAATAAGTAAACCCTGACGCTCGTAACGTTTTCGAGCCCGGCTAAATTTAACGACAATAAGAGATTGAGCGCTGTGCTTTCTAGCGAGGCGTGTCGTTTTAGCGTCACCACTCGGTAAAAAAACAAAAGAACTAAATCCTGCGCAGCTTAGGCATAAAGGATGATTAGCTTCCATAAATAGAAAATTACCTTTCGTCAGTACTTTATTGCACTGGGAACATTGAGAGTCGCTTACAATGATATAGGCTATCAGCTCGGGTGGTTTTTCTAACGTTTCTTTAAGTTGTTGCTGTTTTTTTTCAGAAAGAAGAGGGGATATATAATGCGTTCTGTAGATGTCTTCAATAGATGGATCGTTGTTTATGCTATATCGAGCTGTTTTTGTGGAAGCTCTTGCCCTAATCAGATAAGCAATTTTTGTTGGTTTCAAACTTTTTTCACTTGCCCATTTGTGAAAGCATTCTAAGGTTGAATTAATTTTGCTTGCGTTACCCTGTATTTCTTTTTCTAAATAAGGAATTTTTCCTTTACGCCAATCTTCAACATGAATAGGCTGTAATAATCCCATGCCGATAAAAACATCTATAGAGCTGACATAGTTTTGTTGATGCAGTGCTGCTTCAGCAGCTTGAATAACGCGTATTTCTATCTTTGTTAGATTGTTCATAATGGGTACACGGGGTGGATGAATTAATGAAAGGTAATGTTACTAGGTATGCAAATTTATTGCATGCCTTTTGTAAGGCAATTTGATGACACGTAATATGATTGGGATATCACTCTCATGCGGCGGCGGGGTTTACTTCTTGGATTATTGTTTTGATAATTAGGAATAATTTAATTTTTTATTGCAATTGGTACCCCGAAATGTACCCCAGAAATTTTGGTACTTGAAAATCAATTGAACCCGCGTCCTTGTCCATCTAATTGCCAGGATTTTATTTTTTCTGTTGAGAAACGACATATTGCTTAAATTCCTCATGAGTAAATACTGGATTTTGTTCAAAAAATTCATAAATAGGCATTTGACAATTCCAATCATAGTTACTATTAAAACTAGTATTTTTGATAGTTTATGTCAAACATGCATATATAATGGTGGCATTTGGCTCGGTATATTTAATTGTCGAAGCGGGGAAAGCTGAGTATTATCGGCCTGAAATTCAAAATTATACTGATTTAAGTAGAGGGAATATAGGAATGACCTATGTATATCGAGAAGCAGTTCATCATGATATAGCAATGATGCAAGAATTTATCTTTGAACATGGTAAAAATCCTTGGAATTTTTTACCTGAAGATGAGGTAAGGGCGCACATTGCAGAAATAGCTGCTAAGAAGATTCAAGCATATTTAGCGGAAGTTAATGGTGAGTGTATCGGATTTGTATGTTTTTATTTAGGTCTTCCTTCATCATGCCAAAAATACGAAGAGAGCGAAAAAAATAAAGTAGCATATTTAAGTGAAATTGTTGTTCATCGAGATTATGTAGGGCAAGGTATCGGTAGTCAGCTAATTAACACGTTAAAAGGATATTTAATCGCATCTAATGTTGTACGATTATATGCAGAGCGCCATGCAGATAATATTAGCTCATCAAAAGTAATGAGAAAAACCGGTTTTAAAATTGTTGATGAATATAATGATGAAAAGCGTCGACCGACAGGTTCTAAGAGAACCGTTGTAACTGTATTGGAGTTGTCATGAGTGATGCTACCCAGTTGGAAGCTTTAGAAGAGCCATTATTACAAAAATTAGCATCAGTTCAGCATGCTTTTTTTACTCGACATGGTGGAGTAAGCGAAGGGCGATATTCTTCGCTTAATTGTGCTTATGCTAGCAAAGATGATCCAATGAGGGTACGTGAAAACAGGGCGCGCGTAACATCTTATTTAGGCTGTTCTCTGGAATCATTAGTTACTGTAAAAAATACACATAGTAGTAAAGTAATTATTGTTGATCAAGCTTGGTCAGAGCAAGCAAAGCCAGAGGCTGATGCGATGGTAACAATACAAAAAGGTGTAATGCTAGGATCGGATAGTGCAGATTGTCCAATTGTATTATTTGCAGATGCTGAAGCTGAAGTGATTGGCCTGGCACATGCAGGTTGGCGTGGTGCAAAAAATGGTGTACTTAAATCAACAGTTCAACAGATGATAAGCATAGGTGCTAATCCTAATAATATCGTAGCAGCGATTAGCCCTTGCATTGCTCAAGCTTCTTATGAAGTAAGCGATGATTTCTATCAGCAGTTCATCAATGATAATACGGAAAATCGTTGTCATTTTAAAAATGCCGATAAATTGAATCATTTTATGTTTGATTTGCCTGGATATGTTAAAGATTGTTTAGTGCGTTTGAATTTAAAATCAATTGGACTAGTAGGAATTGACACATATACCGACGATCGATTTTTTAGTTGCAGGCGTTCATATCATCAAGGTGAGGATGATTTTGGTGGTCATTTTTCTACTATAGGTTTGAAGAAATAATAAATGGCATTTGATCGCAATCAGTCGAATTTTTAAATCCAATTTCTAGCAAGCCCGTGTTTAACGAGGGCTTGCTACGACTTAAGATGCTTTTGATGTCTTTCGTCAACAATTTCTAATGAAGGTGAATATTTTTTTCTGCTAACATTTTCTTTTGATCCGAGAATATATCCATCTTTATGCGCCATCAATTTTACATCGCCTGGAATAAGCTTTTCTGCGGCTGGGCTTAAATTTATTACAAACTGCCAAAGAAAAATTTGCAAAGTTCGTACACAGGGTGAAGATTGATTGCCGCCGACTAATGCTTCTGAAAATTTCATTATTCGTTCGTTTTGTTGCGGTGAATTTTTTGATTCACGCTTGAAGAGCGGGAAAGAAGCGGGTCTTGCTAAAGCAAAATTTGCTTCCCCTCTGGTATAATTGGTCGCTAGTTTTTTTTGATCCTGATGTAAAATTTTAATGATAAAGTCATCTATCTGTGTTTGCTCGATTGGTTGCAATGAAGATTTGTATTCAAGAAATGCAACTCTTGGATCAGTTTTACCTTGGATTCCATTTTTACTGATTTCGAGAAGCATATTTGTGACAGCTTGTAGAGTGTCATTTGAAATCCCTTTTGCTTGGTTTGTCATTTGGTTATTGTGACGCTGCGCATATTCTTTCAAGTCTGGATGATTTTCTAAAACTTTTTTTGCTTCTTCTGAAAAGGGTGGTGAATTCTCATGTGGATTTTTAAAAAAATTATCATTGTTTCTTTCGCCATGTTCTTTGAGTTCTTCAATTGAAAAAGCATAATTATCCAGGATAAGTAAATCATCTTCTGCGATATCTGTCACGGATTCACGATTTAGAAAGGTCTCATGGTTATTATAGGAGGGTAATGCTTTTGGTAATATATCTTCATCATCTGAATCAGAGAACGTTGGCGAGTCAAGATCTGATAAACTTGAATCCGATACAGACGATTCGCTTCTTGGGCTGTCTGGTTGAATTTTCGATGCTACTAAGTTTTTCAAAATTCTGTTATTAGAGGAACTTGTCATAAACCACCCTCATTGAATTTATTTATGTTTTATAAATTCAGTATAGGAGACTTAAGAGATTTTTCATTTCTACTTAATAATCATATAATTACCTGACCATTGAAAATGGGATTGCAGGCTTTCATAAATATTGTCGGTGGTCGCTTAATTGCATTAATATAGAGTCGCGTAGGTTGGATTGAGCGCAAGCGAAACCCAACATTTTTCTTCATCAGCGGCTTGGTAAAGAGAGCAGTGATATTGCTGGATTTCGCTTGGACTCAACCCAACGAGCTTATTTGGTAGTCTTGGGATGATATAAAAGGGCGGCGGGGATTCACTTCTTGGATTATTGTTTTGATTATTAAAAATAATTTATTTTTTTATGGTAATTGATACCCCGAAATGTACCCCAGAAGTTTTGGTACTTGAAAATCAATTGAACCCGCGTCCTTGTCCATCTAATTGTCAGGATTTTATTTTTTCTGTGCTTGTTGAGCTGACCAAATAACTGCTGGATGGGCTTTAATATTATCTCTTAAATGGATGTCATCTGTAATCAATTCAGGTTGAATGTCTCCTTGATCGAGCAGAAGATACAAAAAATTTATTTCTTGCTCATGGAGGGGTAATAATCGTTTGAAAGCTGTTTGGCATTCATCTACCAGATTATTAGCCCAAGAGGACAATTTCATATTGTTTAATGCATCTTTTTTTAATAATGGGATTAATCTTTTCCTTAAGTCATCGAGATCAACGTTGATTTCTTCAGCTTTTATTTTTCTTAAATCTACTTTTCGACTAATGGCAGAATAAATAATTAATGCTGAACGCAATTTTTTATTATCAAGATTAAGTTTTGTTAAAAGATGGTACGCATCAAAAATATCTCGACCGGCTTTTCTATCAATTAATGCAGTGAGTTTTCCAGCAGAAAGTTCATGCACATTAAGAACAGGTATGTTGTGAATTTGTTTTGAGCCAACTATGCAGCTTGATTTTAATTCGATAGGCCAAAGAGGGATTCGAAACATAAAGTTCAAGTCAATTTCTAAGTTACCCATTTGACCCAATGTACTTGGGTAGCGCCATATCATCTTTCCACCCGCATGACGATTTGGGTTGCGGTCGAGAGTCAATCCATTTCGTTCGCAAATTGCGATAATAGTTGATTGTATTTGAGGGCGATCTGCCAGCATTGTTTCTCGATCTACATTTCCAATGTAATTTAAATCAATATCGACAGATAAACGTGGTAAATCGAAAATAAAAAGATTTAGAGCTGTTCCACCTTTGAGTACAAGTTTATTTGCTAGCTGAGGAAAAGTTGCAAAATCAGATAATAAATCCATTAACAGGAACACTTTTTCAAGATGTTCCATCTTAAATCCTGTTAAATTCGCTTCTCTTTGTAATTGTTGTTTAGAAAATATCATTAATTGGTTCTTCCCATGTTCGTTCTATAATTTTGTCGGGGACGATGAGATTCCATCGTTGGATGAATTTTCCAGATTCACGTTTGGTGCGGTCAAGATAGTGTATTCCACGAGGTTTGTTTTTTTCTAGTATTTTTAAATTATTTTCATCAACATTAAATCGTTCTTTATGTTGCTCAAGAAAAAAACCAAGCTTAGAAATAGTGCTTGCATTATCTAACAATATTGCATATTCGATGATTTTATCGAAATTAAGTATAGTAGTATGCTCTGCTGATCGCCATATTTCTTCCCATCCTCCTGAATATTCTGGGCGGTCTAGTGCATCAACAAGAGTTCGTTCAAGACTAGTAACTTTAATATTTAATCCTTGACGATTAAAAACGATAACTTCGGTATCTATTTTATTTTTTTTGATTAAAGCATTTGGAAATGACAGGCAAGTAAATTCATCTTGCTGAAATGTAAATGGTCGGATTTTTTGTTGCGACATAAAAGTAAACCGACGAAATAACGAATATGAAATTCCGTGAAAATCAAAAGCTGTATGATATGACAGCACAGCATCATTACTAATGCGACCTGCTATCAAGTAGGGGTCTATAGAATAAGATTCTGCATTGCTTCGTGAAGAAAGAGGGATGCTCGCAAACAGTTCGCGTCGTATACGGATAATATTTTGTTTTTTTAGATGGTATGCAAGGATTTCTTTCTGGGTATTGGTATTGGTGGTGCCTTGAGAAATTGCATATTGTTTGAAGTCCTCATGAGTAAAAACTGGGTATTGGTCAAAGAATTCAAGCGGGCTCATGTTTGACAATTCCTATCGCTGTTACTAGCAATAATAGTAATAATGACTAAAAATGTCAAATCAAATTTGACAAAGTAAATCAATATTACTATTATTGCTAGTAACAGTGATCTAAATTGTCAAAAATTTTCACGATAGAATGCTTTATCGTGTCCATAAGAAATTACATGTGTTCCCTGTTCGCGAACTGCGAACACGCGTGCTATACTCTTTAACATAAGACCTCTATTTAGGAGATCTGCCATGTTGAAGTCGCAAGATTGTATCATCTTAATAAAGCTATTAGCTAATCCTGGCTCGGAATGGTCGCAACGCCAATTAGCCAAGTCATTGTGTATTAGTCTTGCAGAAACCAATGCGGGTATAAAGCGCTTGGGCGACGCTGGGTTGTTAAGGAAGGATAAGGATAGTAGGCTTTTTCCTAACATTAATGCTGCAGAAGAATTTCTAGTAAGTGGCATTAAATTCTTCTTTCCAGTAAAGCTAGGTGAATATACTCGCGGTATGCCAACGGCAATTGCAGCACCTATATTTCACGATAAGATTCCTCTCGGAAATGACCCCATACCTGTGTGGCCAGACGCAATAGGAGAAAAAAGAGGGGTTGCTTTAGCACCTATTCACCCGTCAATTCCTAAAGCATTACGTGAAAGCCCAGATCAGTCTTTCTATGAGCTATTAGTATTAATTGATGCAATAAGATCAGGACGTCCGCGCGAACGTAATTTGGCTACATCTCTGTTGAAGGAAAAATTAAAACATGCAAAGTAATAATAAATCAGTCATGTTGGCCAACTTAAGAATGTTGGAATTTGTTGCAGTCAAGTTAGGTGAAATTCGTGATGATGTTGTATTTTTAGGTGGATGCACCACGGGTCTATTTATCACCGATCCTGAATTTCCAGATGTTCGATACACGGTGGATGTAGACTGTATCGTGGATGTTATTTCATTAAATCAATATCATCAATTAGAAAAGAAATTGACTAAGCAGGGGTTTAAAAAATCATTAACAGAAGATGTTATCTGCCGCTGGTTCTATGATGACGTAACCTTAGATGTTATGCCTACAGATGAAAAAATTTTAGGATTCGGCAATCGCTGGTATAAAAAAGCAATAGAATGCTCAGTAATGCATCCGTTAACTGATAAAATAAATATTAAAATTGTAACTGCTCCCTATTTCCTTGCTACTAAATTGGAAGCATTCAAGACGCGTGGAAAAATGGATTATTACGCTAGTCATGATTTTGAAGATATTATGTCAATTTTAGATGGCCGAATAGAAATCGTTGAAGAAATTCATAAGGCAGATAATGAGTTGCGAAATCATTTAATTAACTCATTTGGGGAAATTGATAATAGTCCAGCTTTTAGAGGTGCTATCCAAGGACACTTTGTGCAGTATGGTAGTTTTGCCGATGGTCGAATTGCAATAGTAGAGCAGAAAATTAAAGAAATTATACGTGAGTAATTATGAAATATGCTTGGCTAACAGATATTCATTTGAATTTTATTGATAACGTTACGCGTCAAAAATTTTATCAAGAAATTTTTAATACGGAATGTAACGGCGTATTAATTAGTGGTGATATTGCAGAAGCTCCATGTTTAGTGAATATATTAAATGAGATGGCAAGCTACATTAATAAGCCTATTTATTTTGTGTTAGGCAATCATGACTATTACAAGGGACAAATTAATGAAGTGCGTGATGCAATGGCAGCGTTAACTAAAGAGCATGATAAATTATTTTGGTTGCCAGCATTGGGAATGCAAAAATTAGATAATAATACGTTTTTAATTGGACAAGATGGGTGGGCTGATGGTCGATTAGGCGATTATCAAAATAGCCGCGTTGTGCTTAATGACAGTAGAATGATTGCTGATTTATTTCAGGAAAAAATTCTAGGCAAATATCAGTTGCTTGAAAAGATGCAGCAATTAGCTGATGCTGATGCAATGAAGTTACAAAATGATTTGAAGCAGGCGGCTAGTCAAAATCCCAAGAAAATAATTGTGCTAACGCATGTTCCACCTTTTAAAGAGGCTTGTTTGCATGAGGGTGAAATAAGTGGAGATGATTTGCTGCCTTATTTTAGCTCAAAAGTCATTGGCGATGTATTAACAACCGTTGCTCAACAAAATCCACAAATTGAGCTTTTAGTGTTATGTGGTCATACGCATAGTACAGCAAATGTTTGTTACGGTAATTTAGCCGTTGCAGTGGGTAAGGCCGAGTATTGTCGACCAGAGATTCAGAAGATTATTTTAGTTTAAGGTAAAGACTTTTATGGAAGAAGTTCAATTAATTGAAAAAAAGATTAAAAAAATCTCCAGGCAAAAAATTTTTTCTGCTGAATTCTTTTGCAGAGATTTTCCGATTAAAATCGTTAAGCATGTTTTAAATAAATTAAAGAAAAAGAATGAGATTGGTGTTATATCTCATGATTTATATTTTCGGCCAGGAAAAAGTCGTTACCTTCCTGGTTGGTCTATTCCCCCTGGTGCAGATAAAATCATTAAAGCTGTTTCTAAAAAAACGGGCGAAATAATATCAGTTCATCCGGCTGTAGCGTTAAACCAGATTGGTTTAAGTACGCAAGTTCCTGTACGCGAGATTTATTATACGACAGGCCGCTCACGTTATATAAAAGTAAATGGCGTAAATAGAATTAGGCTTGTGCATGTTAATCCTAAAAAAATAGTTATGCCGAATACAGTAACATGCCATGTGGTTACTGCATTGTGGTATGAGGGAAAAAGGTATTTAAAACCGCGAATTGTTAAGAAACTTCATAATCGCCTAGAGGATAAATATTTCAATGAAGTTCTAATGCATCTTGATAAGATGCCCGCATGGATGCGGAAAGTATTTGTTCGTTATCAAAATATGCATCCAGATGACCCTGAGTTACAAGAAGACCCTAATGAGTATTGGCAGGGGTAAACGATGATCCAAATGTTATCGCATATATTTTTGGAGAAACGTAATGAAAACTATAAGACTAATGAATGTGTACTTACATTTAAAAAAAACGGAGTCAGGCTTGCATAGTTGCACTTTCAACATGACCTTTTTAGTATCAATGTGCAACTATGCAAGCCTGACCCTAATGGCATCCTTGTTATGTTTAGCTTTTATTCTCAGTTAGTTATGTAGGTTTTTCAAGCGAGAATTTTTTAAGCTCCGAATTGTCGGTAGCAGTTCAGCTAGTTCTACTTTTAATGTTAGAGCTATTTGAATTAGGTTCTGAATGGATATATTTTGCTCGCCCCTTTCCACTCTGCCCATATAAGTTCGTCCAGAAACGGAGTCAGGCTTGCATAGTTGCACTTTCAACATCACCTTTTTAGTATCAATGTGCAACTATGCAGTAAGCGTTTAGCCAACCCCATCTTCTCAACCCCCTAAAATTACTCCATCCTATTTCCTTCAATAATCAAGGAGCAAATAAATGGATAAAGTCGAGCAACGAGAAAAGTGGAAAATCTTAATCGAAGAGCAAGAACAAAGTGGCCTGTCCCAAATTAATTTTTGCAAACAAAAAAATTTATCCTCAGCACAATTTGGATATTATCGCGGTATTTTAAAGCCAAAACCTTTGAAAGATCTAAAACCAGTCGGATCGTTTGCTTCGGTTAAAATCAATCAACAATCAAACGAAAAAGAAATACGTTTGAATTTACCAAATGGATTTCAATGCGTGTTTTCTTCTGCTGTAGATGCATTGCACATTAAAAAACTAGTAGAGGTATTATTGGCATGTTAATACCTGATGATGTGAAAATTTATTTTTATACTCAGCCGGTTGATATGAGAAAGTCAATTGATACTCTTAATATTTTGATTTCTGAAATCATGAAAATGAATCCAATTGACGGAAGTTTATTTCTATTTCGCGGGAAAAGTGGTAACAAATTAAAAGCTCTTTATTATGAGATGAATTGTTTTACTTTGTGGTACCGTCGATTAGAGAGAGGCAGGTTTGTTTTTGCTCGTGATGCGGAAGGTTGTATTGAGATGAGCAGAGAGCATTTAAAATGGTTGCTAGCAAGCGACAAATATTCTCGAATCAATAATATGAGGTCAAGCCAGATAGAAAGTTTTTGCTAAAATACTCGAAAATATAGCTATTCTTTGCTATATTGAGCGCATGAAATTTAATATTGAAAACTTACCAAAATCAGAAGAAGAATTAAAAAACATCATTCTTCATCTGCAAGAAGCTCTGCATAAAAATCAAAATGAATTTGCAGAATACAAAATAAAATATGCGAATCTTCTTGAAGAGATTCGCTTATCAAAGCAACGATATTTTTCGCCATCATCAGAAAAAAATATTTTACAGCCAGACATGTTCGATGAAGCTGGCATTGACTTGCCAGATGAAGTCAAAGAGCATATTGAAGATGAAGAAATAAAAGTTCAGTCGCATGTTCGTAAAAAACACCCAATACGCAAGCCGTTACCAGCCTATCTTCCACGTGAAGTTATAATGCACGATATATCTGAAATGGAAAAAATCTGTGGTTGTGGCACGCCTCTAATGCATATAGGTAATGAAATTAGCGAACAACTCAAATACATCCCTGCGAAAGTCAGTGTAATCCAGCATGTGAGACCGAAGTATGCATGTAAGCCTTGTCAAGAGAATGTAAAAATTGCACCAATGCCCGTATTGCTTTTACCAAAAAGCATCGCGACACCCGAATTAGTTGCTCATGTTGTCGTCTCAAAATATTGTGATCATCTTCCGCTTTATCGACAAGAAGAAATGTGGAAGCGCATGGAAATAGATATGCCACGCAGCAGTTTATGTGGTTGGGTGTTAAAAACTGCAGAATTTGCTGTACCTCTTGTTAGGTTATTACAAAAAATTATTATTTCTAACGATTATGTTCAAGTCGATGAAACAAGCGTACAAGTTTTAAATGAAGTTGGACGTGATAATCGCACCAAATCTTATATGTGGGTTTATCGCGGCGGAGGAAGTAATCCTTGTATTGTTTATGAATATCAAGAAACTCGCGGTGGTTACCACGCGCAACAATTTTTGTTGGGGTTTGAAGGCTATTTACAAAGTGATGCATTCTCCGGTTATAACTGGGCGAATGATAAAGAAGAAATTTTACGTGTTGGATGTCACGCTCATGCAAGAAGACCATTTGCTGAGTTAGCAAAAACACAAAAAACATCTGGTCTTGCGCATGAAGCTATAAAGTTTTATCGAAAGCTTTATGCGGTTGAAAGCGAAGCACGAGATAACCAATTAACGCCAGAAGAGCGATATAAATTACGCCAAGAAAAATCTGTTCCTGTACTTGCAGCATTTAAAAAATGGCTTGATCATCACACACCTAAAACCTCAGAACAAGGCGCTATTGGTAAAGCTATTCGTTACTGTGTCGGTAACTGGACAGAATTGAATAATTATTTAATTAATGGTCGTGTCGAAATAGATAATAACCTAGTTGAAAATGCCATACGCCCATTTGCGATTGGTCGCAAAAACTGGTTATTCAATGCAAGTCCGAGTGGAGCAAAAGCAGGTGCTATCTTCTATTCGCTCATTGAAACTTGCAAAGCAAACAATATCGAACCTTATCGATATTTATGCGCTATGTTAACTCGAATCCGTGGATGCGTTACCGAAGATGATTACCGCAAGTTGTTGCCGCAGTTTATACAGCTTTAGCTGATTGGTGTGGATTGCGGAACGGTTACACTATGCAAGCCTGACCCTAATGCACAATCGACAAGAAGAAATGTGGAAGCGCATGGAAATAGATATGCCACGCAGTAGTTTATGTGGTTGGGTATTAAAAACTGCAGAATTTGCTGTACCTCTTGTTAGGTTATTACAAAAAATTATTATTTCTAATGATTATGTTCAAGTCGATGAAACAAGCGTACAAGTTTTAAATGAAGTTGGACGTGATAATCGCACCAAATCTTATATGTGGGTTTATCGCGGCGGAGGAAGTAATCCTTGTATTGTTTATGAATATCAAGAAACTCGCGGTGGTTACCACGCGCAACAATTTTTGTTGGGGTTTGAAGGCTATTTACAAAGCGATGCATTCTCCGGTTATAACTGGGCGAATGATAAAGAAGAAATTTTACGTGTTGGATGTCACGCTCATGCAAGAAGACCATTTGCTGAGTTAGCAAAAACACAAAAAACATCTGGTCTTGCGCATGAAGCTATAAAGTTTTATCGAAAACTTTATGCAGTTGAAAGCGAAGCACGAGATAACCAATTAACGCCAGAAGAGCGATATAAATTACGCCAAGAAAAATCTGTTCCTGTACTTGCAGCATTTAAAAAATGGCTTGATCATCACACACCTAAAACCTCAGAACAAGGCGCTATTGGTAAAGCTATTCGTTACTGTGTCGGTAACTGGACAGAATTGAATAATTATTTAATTGATGGTCGTGTCGAAATAGATAATAACCTAGTTGAAAATGCCATACGCCCATTTGCGATTGGTCGCAAAAACTGGTTATTCAATGCAAGTCCGAGTGGAGCAAAAGCAGGTGCTATCTTCTATTCGCTCATTGAAACTTGCAAAGCAAACAATATCGAACCTTATCGATATTTATGCGCTATGTTAACTCGAATACGTGGATGCGTTACCGAAGATGATTACCGCAAGTTGCTGCCGCAGTTTATACAGCTTTAGCTGATGGTGTGGATTGCGGAACGGTTACGTTGTTACGGACGTTAATTTATTTAGGAGGAATTCATATGCAACTCGGCGGCGGGGATAGAGTTGGTTTGATAGTTGTTTGATTAAATAGAGATTAGTCTATTTGAATTTTTTAACATACCCCAAATTATACCCCTGAAAAAACCGTCCTGAAAAATCAATTGAACCCGCGTCCCATAGCGTTCGCCGTTCGCGAACAACGAACATTTTATATTCGGGATTCGTGAATTGCGAATGGATTATTAACGCCAAATATGGACAACTTAGGCATTCCAGATTCTAGAATATGGAATGGTTTTAATATTGGTGATGTTTTCAAATTTTTTACCTAAAAAAACCTATTAACCACATCCAAAATTTCTCCAGCCCATTTGCTATGATTTTTGCTAACCAGTTTACGTTGCTGCTGCCCGATTTAGAGAAATTATTAATACCAATATTGTTATTTTGGGTCTGATTCATTCCTGCTTGCACGAAGCCACTATTATCACCCTCTACTGTTATATTATTATTCGTATAATAATTATTTACCTCTGTATTCCTTGTCTGATGTTCAGCATGTTGATTGCGTTGAAAATCAGCCCTTGCTTTAAGCATGCTATTTGCAACTTCCATTCCTTGATGTGCCTGATATGCGCTGCTGAAATTACCATTAGATGTGTTTTGGAGGGCTGTATAGCAACTAAAACATAGTCCTGATCCGTCAACCATCCTGAAGACATCGCTGGGGCAGTGACAACATTTCATAATCGTATCCTTAAATTATCAAAGTTTAGGCCTTGAAAACCAGAAATCCCTCACTTCTTTAGATTCTAGTCTAAATGGCTTGTAATATTTTTTGTTGATCAAATCGCAAAGAGGGAAAATCAGGTTATCAATAACACGCCAATTGACATCTAACATTTTGTCTTCAGGAATGTTTCTTGTAGTAAATCCTACTCCATAGTCACCATAATCAACTCTGTTGCAATAAATATCGCCTATCATGCCTTTTTCACTAAAAACAGGGATGAAATCAATTTTTCCGGCGGCAAGTAGCGGAATTTGATTAAGGATTTCTTTTCGATTAGATATGCCTCTCATTTACTATCCTTTCTGTGTGAATTTCAAAGTGCGTCTGCAATAATCCAGAAGTTCTTGATCATTGATTGATTCAGTTGCATAAGCAGGGTTGGTATCATGATGAAACTTGTTGGCGTAGTCTGTGAGCCGTTTGAGCTCGGTTGTATCATCTTTACTTAGAATGAGCATTCCAGATTTCAAACTCTGCGTGCATGAGTTATAAAAGTTACCGAGCAAAGTACCTGGCGGAAAATGTAACGGATAGGCAACCCTAAGAAAGCATTCAAGTGTAGGACGAAGTGAGCTTGCAATATCACGATGATTGTGTGAGCTGCTTGCTGCAATGTATTCTTGAATCATTTTGTGTCGCTTATCGTGTTCAGTGATGCAGTCTTGATGCACATCCCACGTTTCGATGATTGACCCGTCTCCACTACGTGTTATCTTCAAAGCTGTTTTTTTATTTTTTTCTGCGCCACTCCAAAGCTCACATAAAAATGATTTTGAGTGTGACATTACAATAACTTGACTTACGCGTAAAGTTAAATCACGAATTTCATGAATAGTTGCGATAGTTCTGTGCTCATCCAGGCTTGTCATCGGATCATCAATAATAACAATTTTTTGGCTTAGATTTTTATCTTGTTCTAATGAGGCAAAAAAGAAGGCTAGCGCGAGTGTGTTTCTATCGCCAGCGCTAAGAGTGTTTTTAAATGACGGGCCAGTAGTCGCGGTTGTTGGAATCTCTTCATTGTTGATGATAACACTATAATTACAAGATGATCTGCCTCTGCTATTGATTGAGCTTACGCTTGACAATCTAAAGCTAGCATTTAATTTTTGAAGATAACTGTTGACCGATGTTTCATATTGGCTAAAAATATTTGTACGATACAGGTCAAGTTCTTTTCTTGCGTTGTCGCGCATTTTCTCGGTTTTCTTTTTGGCTGCTTTTTCAATCAAATACTGATCGCATAATGCAATGTATTGTGGACTATATCGTGCCTGAATTGTCGCTAGTTTATTGAGATCTTCCTTTAGCGTAGTGATATTAGCGTCTGCTACCTTCTCTTTGATGAGAGCAATATCCTCATTAAACTTTAATGATTTTTGTGATATTGATTCTACGTATTTTTTTTGCTTGTTATAGATTTCAACCATTTCCAATATTTCATGAGACACACTTAATTTTTCTAATGGCGAATCCAGCTTGTTTTGTAAAATTGACAAAATTGGTTCCCGAGCAGCCTTCCAGATGCGAGCAATTTCGGCTGTATCTATATCAATTTTTGGCATATCCATAAATTGTCGCCAAAATTCATAATTCTGCATGGTTAGGCGAACATCGCGCTCAAATGCTGTTTGAATTTCCACACCATGTGCGATATTAACTAATTCGATTTTAGATAAAATATTTTTCTTATGGATGGAGTATGCTTCACTGAAATAAGCTTCGTAGCTGGTGATGATGCTTGAGCCACTGAGATCCTGTATGCAGAATGGGCAGTGTTTTCTATCACCATTCTGAATCATTGACATTCCATCGCTTATCCACTTTTCACTATTATTTCCTAAGCTAATTAGGTGCTGTTGTACATTAGCTGTTGTATTTGCCTGTAATCCTAACAAGTCTAGGTTCAGTATATCTTGGATAGCCGTAATGTTTAATTCAGGTAAATTTAACGTTTGGAAGGGTTTTTGTTCCTTGATTGCGTTTGATGATTTAGCTGCAGATATCTCACGTTCGACTTTTTGCATTTCAGCAGTTAAATTTTCATTCTGTTTCAAATCACAAAAAGCATCAACGGTGAGATTCCCGCGTATATTAGCTGGAATTGCAGCTTCTTTTTCCTTAAGAGTTCGGATATGCGTTTCAATTTTTGTTATATGTTGTTGTAATGAGCCACTTAAAATTACACCTTCAGCTCCTAGGATTAACTCATGAAGGTTCTGTTTGTGATCTGTTTCAATTTCAATTCCTGAGCAGACATTTTGTGATATAAAATGATCATCAAAAATTGCAATGTTAGTGTAATGACTAGACCAGCTGCCATTTTCAAAAATAAAAGTTTGACTGTCTATTTCAAGAATTACATGAGGTGAATTTTTTGCACCTAATCTTTGTCTTTCATTTATTAGCATTGCATTTTTAGTTGCTAATGAGCGCATGATTGATGCCATGGTTGTTTTGCCGCGGGCGTTTTCAGCGTAGATTGCGTTGAATTTATCAAAAGGTAGATTCTGTGCTGAAACCACTGAATCGAATTTTCCTATATTTCTAATAAGCTTTATGTGTTTTAACATTGCTTAGTTTCTCGTATTGGATATAAGTGGTAATAAAATTTCGCTATCATATCGATTTCTGGTTTATGGTGATACAGGTATTCTTTAGGTTTATTTTGATTGCTCTAATCAATACAGGATTGGCCACTTTTTGCCGATCAAAAATAAGACATTTACCCTCTAAATGGCCATTATTTATGTCGTATGTATTTTAAATTTCAATGTCGAGGGCCGGTCCTGACTTTTAGACTTATTTAACTAGTTATGTCAATAAGTCAACAAATCAAGCCTGCTCCTCTTTTTTCTGACCCTCTTTCTTCAGAAAAGAAAGTGCTAAATTAATTTGGTCGCATGGCGAGTCGCAGGATACGAAAAATAATTAATTAATTTATTAAGTACATCTTTATGAACCCATCCTCCCGTTTGTTTTAGCTGCCAAAGGGCAACCTCTGGGAAAGAAAATAAAATTTGGATACGCTTTAACGTGTTTTCATCCTGGCTCGTTCCTGATTCGATTCTTTGTAAGGTTATTTTATTAATATCAAAAGCCATGGCGAAATCATATTGAGTAACACCTAGTTTTTTGCGTAAGGACGCAATATCTGCGGGGCTAAATTCTGCCTGATAAACAGGCTCGAAAATGAAACTTGATGGTCCCCGTCTACCTATGAAGCCGAGTAGTAGAATAGGATTTTTTTCATTGGGTGAAATTCCCTGTGACATGCAATAATCTTTATAGGCTGGATTTGCTCTTTCTGGGATTCTATCAATAAATGCTGGAAACAGCTTCCCTTTTTTAGATTGATGTTTCAGTTTGAAAAGAGTGAGATCAGAGCTAATCGGGATAGCATTTTTTGAGTTAGCGTAATTTTTATCATAATTTAATTCGTAAATATTCTTTTTCTTGTTATAAGTTAGCTCACCAACAAAAATCCTTCTTTTTCTACCCTCGTGAAAAATTTGCAGACGATTTTCATCTAGCTTAGTTAGATAATTCATTTTCAAGCTCCATAAAACGCTTTTCGGTGAGTCTCTTTATCGCATCTTTCATAAGAGGACTGCAAAAACTGTCGTCAATTAATTGAAGTAGGTGAGACATTTTAATTGTTTGATAAAATTCTTGTATATCTGTTTGGTAACCTAATTTTTTTAATTCTTTTACATAGTCACGCATGCTGGGTTCGTTGGTTTTGCTGGTGCTAATTTTTCCTGTGGGGTTAAAATCTGCTTTTAGGATATTGCCTTTTTCGAGGCTTAAGTATGAAACATTGTCGTAAATAGGCGAAAGTATCGTATTTTTTGCTGTTATAATGAATGCTAAATTTCTCCCGTGGCGATCGTGGTTCCCAATGAGTGCATCAAATAAAACTGTTCTAATAAATATCTTAATATCATAGGGTCGCTGGGTTTTATCAATTAGAACTCGAATGATACCTTCGCAGCTATGTTGATCATCGGATCTGAAGCGATAGATAGGTTGGAGATCAGTCGGTGCGTTAGGGTTAATAAAAGATTTGGTAACGAATGTTGGGTCATCATTGAAGTTAATAAAATAAAACTCTGCGACGGGTATATTTAATGATTTTCCCATCTGATTGCATAGATATTCAACCTCGGGTATTTCAGGCGCTTCATTTTGTCGCATTTTTAAGATGTAGGATTGACCGTTGAGTTCGGCGGAATACTTTTTAAATTTGCCATGATAAAAGCTTGTGTTTTGTGGTGCTAAATGGACGCTTTGGTCTGATGCGCTCGATCTTCTTTGTAAGCTAGCAAATTCTGCGGTATGTGGCGCTGAAAACCATTCACTAAAACACTCGGGATGAAGTCCGTAGCAAGCAAATTTCGGATCGAGACTGGTAAGGCATTTTAGACACTGCATGATTGCTCTCATTGAATTGATATCTATAGATACCAATTATAACATGATATCTATAGATATCAATATAGAATTGGCATCTATAGATATCACTATTTGAAAGTTATCTTGTAAATCAAAGACTAACCCTCATCTGACAAGGGCTCCAAGACTTATTCGGAAGTCTTGGGATGCTGTAAAAGTGGAGGCGGCGGGAATTGAACCCGCGTCCGCAAGTTCTAAACCGTTGGGAACTACATGTGTATCCGATTCTTTAATTTAACCACTCATCCCCCAATCGGCAGGGTGATTAAGCAGCGATCCCGTTTGGATTTAACAGCGCGGTCTTGGGCGAACGTTGCTGCGATCTTATATGATATGGCCCCTCATAGTTTGTTTTAGCAAACTCCGGTCGTATAAGCACAACCGGTGAGAGGTTCTACTAGGCAGCTACTGCTGCTGCGTAGAAAGAGTCGTTAGATGATTCTGCGACTATATTGTTGTAACGTGTTTTACGAGGTGAGCTACAATCCTCGACATGCCCCTCTAGTGTCGCAACCCACGTCGAAACCAGGTCGCCCCCAGTAAAAGTATAATACATTTTTCAACGAGGGCTGATAGGCTAACTCACAAGCTCTTGAGATGCAAGGATTTTTATTGTTTCTAGGGCTAGCTCAATGGAATGTTGAATGGCTAAATCGCCAGCAGGTGACGTCTCAAAACGACCGTGTGGGCCAACAATCGCTAAAATGGCACCAGCTAAGACATGGTTCTGGTGCGAATGAGTTTGTTGCATGGATTGATGGTTATACAACTGCGATTGAATAAATAAGGTCGCTGTTTCCATCTCGGTGGCTAAAACACCTGATTCAGCCAATAATTTTAAATAAGCTTGATTCTCAGATGTTCGAGGACCTGCAGACATTTCGCGTGCATAGAGCGAACTTTTGCAATGTACCGTCCCCGTAAAAACATTGTCGAAATTTAATTTTCCAGCCGCTAAAACAATAGAAGAAATAAATTCCAACGATGCAATCGCAGGCACTTCTACCGGTGCATAATGCTGTGATGTGCCATCATCTCGAACAGAGGCTTGCACATTGACAATGCTACCCGTCCTGATCCAATCAGGCTGCAACGTGCCAGCGGTGCCAACACGCAAAAATCGTTTTGCACCTAAGTGATATAATTCATGCAAAATAATTTCCATACTGGGACAACCCATGCCGCTTGAAATTGTTGCGACATCAATTTTTTTATTTCCATCAGAGAGCGTGCCGAGATATAAATGATGACCCCGTTCGTGTTTTTTAACCGAACTATTTTTAAAATGTTGCGCAATGTGTTTTGCGCGACCGTCAGAGCCAGGTAATAAAACATAGCGACCAATGCCGTCATTTCCAGCTAAATCGTCGGCCGTTGCATCCATGTGTTCAGGTGTAAAATGACTGATACCCTGTTTCATTTTCTTCTCCTTGCTCGTTAGATGTTTGTCGTTGAGTGAGGCTTGGCTTATATTTATGTATGATCTTTTAGAATTCGTTGCTTTTGGCGTTGCCAATCACGTTCTTTTTCAGTCGCGCGTTTATCGTGATCCTTTTTCCCTTTGGCTAAACCAATTTGTAATTTGATGTGTTTGCCTTTCCAATAGAGCGACAAGGGAATCAATGTATAGCCTTTGCGTTCAACATTGCCAATTAAGCGATCTAACTCCACTTTATGCATTAATAGTTTACGAGTGCGTCGCGGGTCGGGGTTAATGTGGGTTGAGGCAGTTTGTAATGGCGTGATTTGGGAGCCAAATAGCCAAGCTTCGCCATGTTTGACAATCACGTAACTTTGGTCGAGCTGAGTCTTGCCGGCGCGTAAACTCTTGACTTCCCAGCCTTCCAGAACAATACCGGTTTCAAAGCGCTCTTCGATGCTATATTCATGCAGGGCTTTGCGATTAACGGCAATATTTTCATTTGTGTTTTGTTTCTGCTTCATGGGCTGGAGTATAATACCGGAATCTTAAAAAGAATAGAGTAGACGATGACTATTATTAAACGCAGTGCACTAGTGGCTTTTTCAGCCCGTCAAATGTTTGAATTAGTGAATAATATCGAGGATTATCCGCGATTTTTGCCTTGGTGTCGTTCCAGTGAAGTGATTTCACGGTCAAATGAAGAAATCCAGGCGTCAGTTGAAATTGTTTGGTCTGGCATTCATAAAACATTCACAACACGTAATGTTTTAAAGCCTTTTGACCGAATGGATATTAAATTAGTGCAAGGCCCTTTTCGTCACTTGGAGGGGCATTGGAGTTTTTTGCAGTTGGGTGATCAAGGTTGCAAAGTCAATTTAAACTTAGAATTTGAATTAACGGGCCATATTGTCGATAAAATTTTCCAGCCGATTTTTCATCATATTGCGAATTCATTAGTTGAAGCGTTTTGTACGCGTGCTGTGGAAGTTTATGGGCATTAAAGAAATTACCGTGGAAGTGGCTTATGCGTTGGAGGATCAGCAGAAAATTCTTGTTGTGACGGTTGCTGAGAACAGTACGTTAGAGACGGCGATTGATCGTTCTGGGGTGCTTGAGATATTTACTGATATCGATTTGACGCAGCAGAAAGTGGGTGTTTTTGGGAAAATTAAAAAGTTAGCGGATTGCGTGCAGGAAGGGGATAGGATTGAGATTTATCGGAAATTGGTGATTGATCCGAAGGAGGCTAGGCGGGCGCGGGCTAAAAGGAAGTGACGGAGATACCTCTTGAGGAATATTCTTAAGCATTTCACTGCTTCATAGGGAGATCCTTCGGGGCGAAAAGCGCTCAGGATGACAGCCCTTTCTTAAGCACTCAGGATGACAGACCTTTCTAAAGCGCCCAGGATGACAGCTTTTTCTTGGGCGTCCAGAATGACAGGTATTTCTTATTATTTCATAAACGTCGAATACAAATTCCCATCAATTTTTGTTAATCGATGATTTCTAAACGTCAATGTCATATATTTTTCCGTCATTTCAGCATGACCAGGGCGGTAGGTGTAGACATAATCTAAGCGATTATTATTAAAGGTGTTAACTAACACAGGATTGCCTAGCACGTTTTTCACTTGTTCTTCGCTCATCCCAGGGTGAATTTTATGAACCAGGTCTTCGGGTAAAATATTCCCTTGCTCAATATCCATTCGGGTAATGCAACCCGTTAAAAGAAGCGATAAAGTAAGCGCGGCCAGTAGCATTCGCATAGTATTGTCCATCTCATTGTGATTGAAAGAGGCGAAATCATAACTTATTTCCACGCCTTTTGTAACCTGTTAATATGCTTAACTCATCACGTTCAAAGGAGTTGAAAGTTGGATAACAACGATTTGAAAAAAGCAGGTCTGAAGATCACCTTGCCTCGCGTTAAGATTCTGGAAATTCTAGAAAAAGAAAAAACCCTCCATCTCAGTGCAGAAGATATTTATCGTATTTTATTGGAGTCAGGGGATGATATAGGTTTAGCGACCGTTTATCGTGTATTAACGCAATTTGAAGAAGCGGGATTAGTGGTTAGACATCATTTTGAAGAAGGACGATCTGTGTTTGAATTAGATCATGGTGCGCATCATGATCATCTGGTTTGTGTCAAATGCGGCGGCGTTGAGGAGTTTCTGGATTCGGTGATTGAGCAGCGCCAGAGTGAAGTCGCAGAGGAAAAAGGCTTTATGATTACCGACCATAGTTTAAATATTTATGGCATCTGTCGGCGATGTCAGAAAAAATGAGTTACCCGCATTTAGACGATGGAGCACCTAATTGAAACTGATAAATCGGTTTGCGTGTTATTAAAGGTTCGACTCTCTCAGGATAAATAAAAAAAGAAGAGGGTGTGACCTGGGAGTCGGGTTTCAAGCCTTTATAGTAATACTCTGCATCTTTTAATTCAGAAGTGACCTCAGTGCCAATGCGCTCTTCACGAGCGATATAGGTTGCAGCTAAGGCACCCTTTGCATATGCAGAAATTAACACTGAGCCTTCTCTACTTTGTTGCATCCTAATATCTGAAGACTGAATGGTGCCGAGAGGTTGGCGATCTGTTAATGTAGGCGCATCTTCAAAAAATTCTCTCCCTGATTCGAGCGTGTTTAATTTACATTTGTAGACATTGCCAGTTAAATTTAAGTTGTCTTTCTGATACGCGCGAGCAGTCACAATATTTTCTGCATCTAATAAACAAAATGAATTAAATAGAGGATCTGATTTTGTTAATGGATAAGTGGCTAGTTTGTTATTTTTTATATTTAATACATAAATGGTTCGTGCATAAAGATTATCGTGAGCATCTTTGCAATTAAAATCATCTAAATCATATTGATCAAACCAAGCTAAGTATTCTTCATGGTCTTTTTTACAAAAATGGAAAGAAGAAATAGCTGACATAGACGCTTTCTCATCATTTTTTTTACTGACGAAAGGGTGTGTGCATGGAATCTGAGTTATTTTTTTCGTAGTGCAATTAAAGATAACTATTTCGTAACAGAGTTTATTATTTTGATAATAGCCACACATTGCAGCGATTCGATGACTACCGCAGAGAATTGGCTGGCCTATGAATTCAGGTTTTGCATTATCTTTTATCTGAAAAGTTAATGGGAATTTTTGGACTTCATTCGATTTTTTGCCTGAGATATAAAGTGTATCGTGGGTAAATGCAACTCGATAATTGCCGACTGCCACTGAATTTACTGGAAAATCCGTAGTATTTTCGACTTTTACTTCATATGCTTGGTGTGCTGAACCCATCGAGTTAACCCTTTATGGTTGTTTAAAGGGCTTCATTTTAACGAGGTGAACCTTAACGGAGCATTAAGTAGTAGAAAAAAGATTGGGAAAAAGTTTTTATACAAATCTCTTGTTCCCACTTTGAAAAGGTATTGTTGCATAATTCACGGTGTCAGCTTAGTGTCGTGCCAGCTAAAAGCACGCTGGCACGACACTAAGCTGACACCGTGAATTACGCGACAACGCTCTTTAAAAAAGGGGGAGCAAGGGGAGGTATAAAAATAAGTTCTTATTGTTCTAACTAACACTCTCTACCATTTCTCTCGCATGCTCCAATGTCTTTTGCGTCAATGCCACACCCCCTAACATTCTCGCAATTTCAGCAATTTTTTCGGAGGTTTCAAGCGGCTGCACATGCGTCAGAGTCGATTGTTTATCGCTGGTTTTCGCAACTTGTAGATGATGATGTCCTTGAGAAGCCACTTGAGGCGAGTGGGTGATACACAGAATTTGATGCGTTTCACCGAGTCGACGCAATAATTTACCGACAATTTCTGCGGTGCCGCCACCAATTCCTACATCAACCTCATCAAAGATTAACGAAGGCGTTGTATGCTGCTCAGCAGTTGCCATGTGAATCGCTAAACTAATTCGCGATAATTCACCGCCGGAAGCGATTTTAGTTAACAATTGTGGCGTTTGTCCCGCGTTGGTTTTAATTTGAAAATAAATTTTCTCTAAACCATGTACGGATAATGCAGTCGATTTTTCGGGTTCAAGCAGCAGAAAAAATTCACCATTTGGCATGGACAATTCGCGGATCACTTTCGTAATTTCTGCGCTGATTTTTTTACCTGCTTTTTTACGACTCTCTGAGAGTTTTGTTGCAACGATCTGATAATTTTTTTCTATCGCTTGTTGCTTCTGTTTTAATTCCAGCAATCGTTCGTCGCTGGTGACCAAGGCTTTTAATTCCGCCGCGATTTTTTGCTGTAAGTCATATAATTCATGCGGTGCAACTTTGTGTTTTCGTGCGGTATCAAATAACGTCCCAATGCGTTGCTCTAACCATTGTAAACGTGCGGGATCTAAATCGACACTTTCTAAATAACGATGCAAATCATCTTCGGTATCGCTGATGATAATCATGGCGCTTTTTAACGATGCAACCCAGTCAGTAATTTTGGGATTAACGCGTTGTACGGCTTCCAATGATTGAATCGCTTGGTGCAAACTTGCGAGCGCATTGGTTTCTTCATTTTCTGCTAAACAATTCAAACTGAAATTAATATTTTGCAGCAATTCACCGGCGTGCGCTAATTGCTTATGTTCTAAATCCAATTGATTAAATTCATCGGGCGTTAAATTTAAGTTTTGTAATTCCTGTAATTGAAAATTTAAAAATTCTCCGCGTTGATTGCGTTCTTCTGTTAAGGTGCGTAGTTCATGCATTTCTTTCGTGAGAGCTTGCCATTCTTCAGCCAGTGCCGCCACTTCATCGACTAAAAGAGGGTGCTTTGCATAACGATCCAATAAAATCCGCTGCATGTCGGATTTTAACAATGCTTGATGCTCATGTTGACCGTGAATATTAATTAATTTTTCACTTAATTCACGTAACGGTTGTAAAGTCGTTGGCATGCCATTAATAAAACTTCTGGAACGACCATCTTTGCTAATGGTTCTGCGAATGATGCAGTCACCTGTTTCGCTCTCTAAATCATAGCTTTTTAACCAAGCCCGCGCCTCTGGCAACTGGGTTAAGTCAAAATTGATGCTGATATCCACTTTATCTTGACCCGTGCGAATCACATCCGTGGTGGCGCGATCTCCGAGAGCCAGTTCAATGGCATCAATCAAAATCGATTTACCTGCACCGGTTTCACCGGTGATGACGGTGGTACCTGATTGCAGTTCTAAATTTAATTCTTGGATAGTCACTAAATTTTTAATCAAGAGATGATTTAACATGATTTATTCCGTGTAATTTAATTTTTTTCCCCAGTGTAACTTGCTGCGCAGTGCTTCGTAGTAATTGTAATCCAGTGGATGAACTAAGTGGAGGGGTTGCGGTTTTTTGCGGATGGTGATTTTGCAACCCGGTGGTGTATTAATATAAGCGCGACCATCACAACTTAAGCGAGGCGACGTTGAATTATTTGGCGAAATTAACAAATGAATCGTCTGATTGGCATCAACAACAATCGGGCGACTGCTTAATGTATGTGGAAACATAGGGACTAGCACAATCGCATCTAGCTGAGGATGTAAGATGGGCCCGCCGCCTGATAATGCATAAGCGGTCGAGCCGGTAGGGGTTGCCACAATTAATCCGTCAGAGTTTTGGGTACAGACAAATTGATCATCAATATAAATTTCAAATTCAATCATATGAGGAATGGCATCTGGAATCAGTGCAATTTCATTGAGTGAATCATCTTGACCGTGTAAATGACCGTGTAATTCAATCGAGGTGGTCAATAAGAAGCGTTTTTCTAACGTAAATTTCCCTTGCAAGATATCTGCAATTTTTGTGAGTTCGGTGGGTAAGATATCGGTTAAAAAACCGAGACTGCCTCGATTAATTCCCAATACCGGTAATTCATGGTTAACGGCCGCATGGGCCGCATGGAGCAAACTGCCATCGCCACCGACGACAATGAGTAAATCGCAATATTTACCTAATTGTTCTCGGGTGATAACGGGGAGAGTGGGGTGGCTGAGCGCTTCGGCTGTTTCCGCTTCAATAAAAACTTCTTTTTTTAAATCTTGTAAATAAGCGATCAAAGAATTTAATGTATCTTTGACGCCTCCCGTGCGTACTCGGCCGAAAATACCAATTTTATTGAACTGAACCATGCAGTTTCCTTAGCAATTTTGTACGCAGGTTGCTATACTCGCCCATCTTATCATGGCTTTAAATTATGAGCGATACATCGGTTAATCAACGGGCACAACAAGTCCTAAAAATCTTAGTTGAGCGTTATATTCAAGATGGCAATCCTATTGGTTCCAAAATGATTGCTGAAGAATATTCGCTAGGCTTGAGCGCGGCGACCATTCGCAATATTCTGGCGGATTTGGAGACAGCAGGTTTTTTGGCTTCCCCGCATACCTCAGCAGGGCGCGTACCTACCTCACTGGGTTATCGTTTTTTTGTGAATAGTTTATTGACCATTAAACCGCTAGAGGGCTCCGAAGTCCAAGCATTAAAGAACCAATTAGATCCCGATTTAGCCATCGCTAATCTCTTGCAATCCGCTTCGACTTTATTATCGGGTTTAACCCAGTTGGCAGGCGTTGTTGCATTGCCTAAACGCAATCGGATTGAATTACGCCAAGTGGAATTTTTGCCCCTGTCATCGAATCGCGTGCTGGTTGTCTTGGTGTTAAATAATCGCGAAGTGCAAAACCGAATTATCTATACCGATCGCGTTTATTCTCAGAGTGAATTGCAGCAGGTCGCCAATTATTTGAATACGCATTTTATCGGTAAAGATTTATTAGCGGTTCGCCAAGAGCTTTCCACGGCGATTCGTTTAGACCGAGATAATATGACCCAACTGTTGCAGGCGGCACTTGAAGTGACAGAAAAAGCCTTTGCTGAACCCGAAAAAAGCCCAGATTATATGATTGCCGGACAAAATAATTTATTAACGTATTCGCGCGAGGCAGACTTAGAGCGGTTACGTCATTTATTTGCAGCCATCAATCAAAAGCAAGAAATTTTGAATTTATTGGATCAAGCATTAGAAGCCGAGGGTATGCAAATTTTTATTGGCAAAGAATCCGGCTATGACGTGTTTGATGATTGCAGTATTATCACCGCATCGTATGCTGTGGATGGCCAATTGATTGGCAGTTTCGGTGTCATCGGCCCAAGCCGGATGCCCTATGAGCGTGTTATTTCAGCCGTCGATGTCACAGCAAAATTATTGTCTGCGGCCTTGAATCAAGGTTAAACCGACTATATATATATTCAGCAAATAAATTTTTTGGAGGTTAATGTGTCAGAGCATGATAATAAACCAAGCAGTACGGCTTCTTTAAAACAAAAATTAAATGAATGGACGATCGCTGATGAAGAATTACTTGAGCATCCTTCTTACGAGGATTGCAGGCTAAATTGACGGAAACAGAAGAGAAAGCCACGCAATACTGGGAACGCGCGTTGCGTATGCAAGCGGACATGGAAAATATGCAGCGACGTGTGGAGCGCGATGTTGCGAATGCGCATAAATATGCATTAGAAAAATTTGTTTTAGAATTATTACCTGTGGTTGATGGATTTGGAGCGAGCATTGACTCACATGAGAATGAAGAGTCCGGTGCAGGTAGTTTGTTGGATGGTGTGAATATGACATTGAAAATGTTTTATACCGCATTGAAAAATTTGGTGTTCAACAAGTGAATCCCGTTTCACAACCGTTTAATCCAGAGTTCATCAAGCGGTTTCAACTCAGACAGATCCTAAGGTCAAAACCGGGTACGGTTTTATCTGTCTTACAAAAAGGTTACTTATTGAATAATAGGCTAATTCGACCCGCATTGGTGGTGGTAGCCAAGTAGCTTGAAAAATAGAAAAATAGCCCTTATATAACAAATATAGATTATTGATTTTGGAGAAATTTATGGCAACGGCAACAAGTAAAATCATTGGTATCGACTTAGGCACAACGAATTCCTGTGTCGCAGTTATGGAAGGCGATAAAGTGCGTGTGATTGAGAATGCGGAAGGCGCTCGCACAACCCCTTCGATTGTCGCTTATCTGGAAAATGGTGAAATGTTAGTGGGCCAGCCTGCAAAACGTCAAGCTGTCACCAATCCAACAAATACCATTTATGCGGTTAAACGATTGATTGGACGTCGTTTCGATGAAGATGTTGTCGCAAAGATCAAGAAATTGTGCCTTATAAAATTGTTCATGCAGATAATGGCGATGCGTGGGTTGAAGTACTAGGTAATAAAAATTAGCACCGCAACAAGTTTCTGCGCAAATTTTAATGAAAATGAAAAAAACAGCGGAAGATTATTTAGGTCATGCAGTGACAGAAGCGGTCATTACTGTTCCTGCTTATTTCAATGATTCTCAACGTCAAGCAACCAAAGATGCAGGTCGTATTGCAGGTTTAGAAGTGAAACGTATTATCAACGAACCAACAGCCGCAGCTCTTGCGTTTGGTATGGATAAAAAACCAGGCGATCGCAAAATTGCTGTTTATGATTTAGGTGGTGGTACATTTGATATTTCTATTATTGAAATTGCTGAAGTGGATGGCGAACATCAATTTGAAGTGTTGTCTACCAATGGTGATACCTTCTTAGGCGGTGAAGATTTTGATCATACGTTTAATTAATTATTTAATTGATGAATTCAAAAAATCATCTGGCATTGATTTACGTAATGATCCATTAGCATTACAACGCTTAAAAGAAGCAGCAGAAAAAGCGAAAATTGAATTATCTTCTGCGCAACAAACCGAAGTGAATTTACCTTACATCACAGCAGATGCCAGTGGTCCAAAGCATTTAAATATTAAAATTACCCGCGCTAAATTGGAATCTTTAGTTGAAGATTTAATTCAACGCACCATTGAGCCTTGCAAAATGGCGATTAAAGATGCTGGTATTAGAAGTCGACAGATATTGACGATGTGATTTTAGTCGGTGGTCAAACACGTATGCCACTGGTTCAAGAAACCGTAAAAAATTCTTTGGTAAAGAACCACGTCAAGATGTGAATCCAGATGAAGCGGTTGCCGTGGGTGCGGCGATTCAAGGTGCGGTATTATCTGGCGCAGTCAAAGATGTATTATTGTTAGACGTGACACCGCTCTCATTAGGTATTGAAACCTTGGGCGGTGTGATGACAAAATTAATTGAAAAAAATACCACCATTCCAACGCAAGCCAACGCAAATATTCTCAACCGCAGCTGATAATCAAACAGCTGTGACGGTTCATGTGTTGCAAGGTGAGCGTGAAATGGCTTCAGCTAATAAATCATTAGGTCGTTTTGATTTAACTGATATTCCACCTGCACCACGTGGTATGCCACAAATTGAAGTGACATTTGATATTGATGCGAATGGTATTTTGCATGTGTCTGCAAAAGATAAAGCAACGGGCAAAGCGCAATCGATTGTGATTAAAGCATCCAGTGGTTTATCTGAAGATGAAATTAAAAACATGGTGAAAGATGCTGAAGCGCATGCCGAAGAAGATCGTAAATTCCATGAGTTAGTGTCCGTGCGTAACCAAGCAGACAATATGATTCATGCAGTGACCAAATCGCATGAAAGAAGCGGGCGATAAAGTATCTGCTGATGAGCGTAAGCAATTGAAACAGCGTTGAAGCGTTGAAAGAAGCGATGAAAGGCAATGATAAAGAATTGATTGAAGCAAAGACCAAAGAGTTAACCGATGCTTCTGGTAAAATGGCAGAACGTTTATATGCAGCAGGTCAACAAGCTCAAGCAGCGGTCCAACAGCGATCAACCGGGTGCCGACAGATCAAGCTTACCAAAAGGCGATAAGGTAGTGGATGCTGAGTTTGAAGAAGTGAAAGATGAGAAAAAATAATTTATCCGTTAGAAGCTGATAAACCGTCATTGCGAGGAGCGTTTTTGCGACGAAGCAATCCAGTTTTTGATACTTAAATCTAAAACTGGATTGCTTCGTCGCAAAAAACGCTCTCGCAATGACGGAAGTGGGAATTATGCAACAACGTTAAAGAGGAAGAGGGGTTGTTAGTGTTTTATTATTTATAGAGAACCAACAGAAATGACAAAACGTGATTATTACGAAGTATTAGGCGTTTCACAAAACGCAAGCGATGATGAGATTAAAAAAATCATTTCGTCGTTTAGCCATGAAATATCATCCTGATCGTAATCCTGACGATAAAGCAGCGGAAGAAAGCTTTAAAGAAGCTAGCGAAGCGTATGAAGTATTAGCCGATAGTCGCAAGCGAGCTGCGTATGATCAATTTGGTCATAGCGCAAGCGAAGGAGGCTGGTTTTGGTGGCATGGGCGATATGGGCGGCATGAATTTCAGTGATATCTTTGGTGATATTTTCGGCGATATTTTTGGTGGTGGCGTGCGGGGCCTCAACGCGGTTCTGATTTACGTTACAACTTAGAAATCACCTTAGAAAAAGCCGTCATTTGGCACAACCGTGGAAATCGTTATTCCCACTCTAGTAGCGTGTCAAGATTGTCGTGGCAGTGGAGCACGTAAAGGTGCTTCGCCGGCGACTTGTAATGATTGCGGTGGCCATGGCCAAGTGCGAATGCAACAAGGTTTTTTTACCGTTCAACAAACCTGTCCATCCTGTCGTGGGAAAGGACAACGTCATTTTAGATCCTTGCCATGAATGTCGCGGCAAAGGTCGTCGTAAACAAAATAAAAAATTATCCGTTAAAATTCCACCTGGCGTGGATACGGGCGATCGCATTCGGTTAAGCGGTGAAGGCGAAGCAGGTGAATCGGGCGCGCCGGCAGGTGATTTATATGTGCAAATCAATGTGCATGCAACATGCCATTTTTGAACGAGATGGTAAGAATTTACATTGTGAAGTTCCGATTAGTTTTGTGACGGCAGCATTAGGTGGTGAATTGGATGTGCCGACTTTAAATGGCAGGGTAAAATTGAAAATTCCTGCCGAAACGCAATCGGGTAAAGTGTTTCGCTTGAAAGGGATGGGTGTGCCACCTGTGCGAGGTGGTGGAACGGGTGATTTACTTTGTAAAGTCATGGTAGAAACGCCCGTGAATTTGACCAATAAACAAAAAGAATTATTGACATCAATTTGATAAAACAATTTCAACTGACAATAAACATAATCCACGTTCCATTCTTGGTTTGATAAAGTTAAAAAATTTTTTGAAGAAATGAAGTTTTAAGAGGTTAACAAATATGAGCATGAATAAAGTACCAATGACGGTGTTAGGCGCAGAAAGATTGCGCGAAGAATTACAGCGATTAAAAACAGTTGAACGTCCAAGGATTATTGATGCGATTGCAGAAGCACGCGCACATGGTGATTTAAAAGAAAATGCTGAATATCATGCGGCACGTGAACAACAAAGTTTTGCCGAAGGCCGAATTTTAGAAATTGAAAGTAAGCTTTCAATTGCGCAAGTCATCGATGTCACCCAAATCGAGAAATACAGGCAAAGTGATTTTTGGTGCCACCGTGACGTTAACACGATATGATAATGCCAAAGAAGCTGACTTACAAAATTGTTGGCGAAGATGAAGCAGATATTAATGATAATAAAATTTCAGTTACCTCGCCGGTTGCACGAGCGCTGATTGGCAAATATGAAGGTGATGCGGTGGAAGTGAATACACCTGAAGGTGTCACCGAGTATGAAATTATTGAAGTGGTTCATACGTAATGTCATCAAAAAGTAAGAGCAGTCGGCGCTGGTTGCGAGAACATTTTACTGATCCTTATGTGAAACAAGCGCAACAAGAAGGATATCGCTCTCGCGCCGTGTATAAATTGTTAGAATTACAAGAACGCGATCAATTATTTAAACCCGGCATGACGATTATTGATTTGGGTGCGGCACCCGGGGTTGGTCGCAGGTAGCCATCAAATTAGTTGGTAAAGCGGGTCGTGTGATTGCACTAGATATTTTGCCGATGGAACCTATTCCCGATGTCGAATTTATCCAAGGTGATTTTTCGGATGAGAGTGTCCTGCAAGCATTATTGCAACAATTAGGTGAACAGAAAGCTGATTGGGTTATTTCGGATATGGCACCCAATATGAGCTGGGATCGATAGCGTTGATCAGGCCGCGTTCGCTGTATCTAGCAGAATTAGCGTTTGAATTGGCTTAGCAAGTATTGAATGCAAAAGGTGGATTTTTAGTAAAAGTTTTTCAAGGCGAAGGTTTTGATGCATTTTTAAAGATTTTAAGAGCTTATTTCAGAAAGTGGTTATTCGTAAGCCAAAAGCGTCTCGAGATCGCTCGAGTGAAGTGTATATTTTAGTCGGGATGAAGTCGTAGGCAACTGCTAGATAGCAGTAAGAATTTACTTCCGGTATGATTCTATTATACTTTAAGTAACAAGTAGTTATTAAATGAGGTCCATCCAGTGAATGACACAATAAAGACGATTTTATTATGGATGGTAGCCGGTATTACTCTTGTTCAGTTTGATTAATATATTTTGGGCCAAAACAGAGAACCCGAGGAAGAGAGTCAGTTATTCCAATTTCATCAATGAAGTTAAACAAGGTAATGTCAGTGCAGTGACGATTACCGATCAAGATGTTATCCGGCGTCATGCAAAACAATAAAACGTTTGCAACTTATTTACCGATGCCAAACGATAATGAATTGTTAAAAGAATTGATTGATAAAGGCGTGAATGTCAAAGGCAAGCCACCGGAACAACCCGGTTTTTTGATTCATCTTATTAAATTTATTACCGTGGATTTTCATTTTTGCCATTTGGATTTATGTTCTTCGCCAACAAAGCGGCGGTGGTCGAGGCGGCGCATTTTCATTTGGTCGCAGCCGTGCGCGATTATTAGGTGAAGATCAAGTTAAAGTTACCTTTGCTGATGTGGCAGGTGTTGAAGAAGCAAAAGAAGAAGTGAAAGAATTAGTCGATTTTTTACGTGATCCTGGCAAGTTTCAAAAATTGGGTGGCAAAATTCCACAAGGTGTTTTATTAGTTGGCCCACCCGGAACAGGTAAAACATTATTGCGAAAGCAGTGGCCGGTGAAGCCAAAGTACCTTTCTTCACAATCTCTGGTTCTGACTTTGTGGAAATGTTTGTGGGTGTGGGTGCATCACGTGTGCGAGATATGTTTGAGCAAGCTAAAAAACAAGCGCCTTGCATTATTTTCATCGATGAAATTGATGCGGTGGGTCGTCATCGTGGTGCGGGTTTAGGGGGTGGTCATGATGAGCGTGAACAAACCTTGAATCAATTATTGGTTGAAATGGATGGTTTCCAAGGCAATGAAGGTGTCATCGTCATTGCCGCAACTAACCGTCCTGATGTGTTGGATCCTGCGTTATTACGCCCGGGTCGTTTTGATCGACAAGTGGTTGTTGGTTTGCCTGATGTGCGTGGTCGTGAACAAATTTTACGAGTGCATATGCCGTAAAGTTGCCATTAGGCGATGATGTTGAAGCCTGCTGTCATTGCGCGCAGTACACCTGGATTTTCCGGTGCTGATTTGGCTAATATTGTGAATGAAGCAGCTTTGTTTGCTGCACGCGCGAATAAGCGTTCGGTGGGCATGGATGAGTTTGAAAAAGCAAAAGATAAAGTCATTATGGGAGCGGAACGTCGTTCAATGGTCATGAGTGAATCGGAAAAGAAATTAACCGCTTATCATGAAGCCGGGCATGCGATTGTGGGTTTATTAGTTCCAGAGCATGATCCGGTGCATAAAGTGACAATTATTCCACGAGGTCGTGCGTTAGGTGTCACGATGTTTTTACCTGAAGCCGATCGTTATAGCTATTCCAGAGAACATTTGGAAAGCAAAATTTCGAGTTTATTTGGCGGTCGAATTGCAGAAGAAATTATATTTGGTGCAGATAAAGTGACGACCGGTGCGTCTAATGATATTCAAAAAGCCACTGAATTTGCGCGAAATATGGTGACCAAATGGGGACTCTCAGAAAAATTAGGTCCATTGACATTCGGTGAGGATGAAAAAGAAGTTTTCTTAGGCCATTCAGTTGCACGACATAAAGAAATTTCTGAAAAAACCTCCGGCTTGATCGATCAAGAAGTACGTGAAATCATTGATCGCAATTATAAACGATGCTGAGAAAATTCTGAGAGAAAATTTGAATAAATTACATACCATGGCAGAAACTTTAATTAAATATGAAACGATTGGCATGGATCAAATTCAAGATATTATGGCAGGTAGGGATGTTCGTGAGCCTGCTGGTTACACTGATGTGAAGCCAACGTCCACATTGCCGCCTGCTAACAGCGATAAAGAGCCACAAGCAAACGGTGCAGCCAATAGAAATAACAATGCAGGATTTCAGTCAGCGCATGATGAGTAACACAGAAAATATGACGAACACAACAGTGCGCAAATATTTTGGTACAGATGGCATTCGCGGTCGTGTAGGCGTTTGGCCAATCACTCCTGAATTTATTTTAAAATTGGGTTGGGCAGTTGGCAAAGTGTTGGCGCGTCAAGGTTCTGGAAAAGTGCTGATTGGTAAAGATACCCGGATTTCAGGTTACATGTTTGAGTCTGCCCTGGAAGCAGGTTTATCGGCAGCCGGTGTTGATATTCATTTATTAGGGCCTATGCCAACCCCCGCAATTGCTTATTTAACACGTACGTTGCGAGCACAAGCGGGCATTGTGATCAGTGCTTCTCATAATCCTTATTATGACAATGGCATTAAGTTTTTTTCTGCCTCATGGCACAAAATTACCTGATGCATTGGAAATTGCAATTGAAGAGCAACTCGAAAAAGAGATGACGACGGTTGATTCCGCAGAATTGGGCAAGGCTATTCGGATCGTGGATGCGCCAGGTCGTTATATTGAATTTTGTAAAAGTACTGTTTCATCTGATATTACCCTGAATGGTTTAAAACTTATAATTGATTGCGCAAATGGCGCAGCCTATCACATCGCGCCAAATGTTTTTCTTGAGTTCGGTGCAGAAGTCATTGAAATTGGGGTTGAGCCAAATGGCTTGAATATTAATCTCAAATGCGGCGCAACCTATCCTGATGTGTTACGTGAACACGTATTGCGTGAAAAAGCTGATTTAGGCATCGGTTTAGATGGTGACGGTGATCGCGTGATTATGCTAGATCATCGAGGTGAAGTGTTAGATGGCGATGAATTGCTCTATATTATTTCCAAGCATAGGCAAGAATCAGGGATGCTGAAAGGTGGGGTGGTTGGCACCGTGATGTCTAATTTAGGATTGGAACTGGCTATCCAAAAAATGGGTTTGGAGTTTTCCCGTGTGCCGGTAGGTGATCGGTATATTATGGCTGAGTTAATGCAGCGTAAATGGCATCTAGGTGGTGAACCCTCGGGTCATATCATTTGTTCTGATGCGATCACGACAGGTGATGGCATTGTTACGGCACTTCAAGTGCTATCAGCGATGCGATTTAAGCAACAGTCATTGCATGAGCTCAAGCGTGGCTTGCAAAAGTGTCCACAAATTTTAATTAATGTTAAGGCTGCGGTTGATCAAAATCCATGTGAAATTCCTCGTATTAAGAAAGCTGTTCAGGAAGCGGAAGCAATTCTAAAAAACAACGGGCGTATTTTATTGAGACGTTCTGGTACGGAATCTGTTGTGCGCGTTATGGTTGAAGGACAGGACCAGTCAGTGATTACTCAGATAGCCAATCAATTAGCGGAAGTTGTTAGACAGGTTTTAGGTTAATTATTACAACTTTAAGCGAGATGCTTTAGGAAATTCTTTAGCTAGCCTCAGAGATTTGCGGGGGATCCTTCGGAGCGAAAAGCACTCAGGATGACAGCCCTTTTTTAAGTGCTTAAGAAAGGGCTGTCATCTTGAGTGTTTAAGAAAGGGCTGTCATCCTGAGTGCTTAAGAAGGGGCTGTCATCCTGAGTGCTTTTTGCTCCGAAGGATCTCCCGCAAAAGAAAGGGCTGTCATCCTGAGTGCTTTTCGCTCCGAAGGATCTCCCGCAAATTTCTGAGGCTTGGCTAAAAAACCTCTCTCTTTGAAAAGGCATTGTTGCGTAATTCCCACTTCCGTCATTGCGAGGAGCGTTTTTTGCGACGAAGCAATCCAGTTTCCAATTCTTAAGTCTAAAACTGGATTGCTTCGTCGCAAAAAACGCTCCTCGCAATGACGGTGCGAGAATTGCGCAACAATACCCTTTGAAAAAGGGGGTTTGTATAAAAAAGAAGGTTTTATTCGATGTTTACTCTGGCACGATAAGAAAATTAGAATTTAAGATAACAACCAGAAGATATAAATAACAAACCCTCGCGAAGAGGGTTTGTTATTTGATGCGAAATTACGCTATTGCCATGTCTTTCAATTTTCTAAGCGCTCTGATTTTAACAACGCGACGAGCAGGCTTAGCTTTGAACATGACTTCTTCACCAGTGAATGGATTTCTGCCTTTACGAGCAGGCATAGCTGGTTTTTTAACGACAGTGATTTTCATCAGGCCAGGCATAACAAATTTGCCAGGACCGCGACCTTTGACGTGAAGTTCGATCAATGTACCTAATCCTTCCAAAACAGACGTAATGTCTTTTTTGGCTAGGCAGGTCATGTCCATTAAACCTTTTAAGATACCGCTTTTGGTTAATGGTTCTTTCACGGAAGGCATCACCATTTTCTTTGGTGCAGCTTTAACAGCACTTTTTACTATTTTTTTCTTTACAGATTTCCCTTTGGATTTGGCAGAAGCTTTTTTAGCAGCCATTGTAAATTCCTCTTAAAAAAAGTCAAAAATCATGCACTACCAACAATAGCATATCTTGATAATTTTGCGAGTATTTTTGTAATAAAATCTGATTTTTTTTGCGGTAAAGGAGATTTTATTCTTTTAATCGTGTCCATACCTGATTGAATACCTCCATCTGCCTTTATTTCAGTAATGTTTTTTTATGAAAGTAACCAAAAAGCCGGGCATAGGCGCGCAATCGGGTACAGGCACGAAAACGCGGCTCGTTTTCAAGTCTATGTAATTAAAATTGTGTTAATACACAATCAAATACGAAAGAAATAACGTGGATTTTCATTTCAATGCTTGCTTGTTATAAGCCATTGCTATAAAATCCTACGTCCTTGAAGACAGTGTACTTTTATTGTTATTTACTCCATTGGAGTGTAGGAGTCAAATGAGAACTTATAGCGCAAAAAAAGAAACAACAAGCCACAACTGGTATGTTGTGGATGCTACAAATAAAACATTGGGTCGATTAGCAAGTGAAATTGCAAAGCGTTTACGCGGTAAGCATAAGCCTGAATATACGCCTCATGTTGATACAGGTGACTACATCATTGTGATCAACGCACAAAAAGTGAAAGTAACCGGTAATAAGAAAAAAGATAAGGTTTATTACAGCCACTCTGGTTTTCCAGGCGGTATGAAAGAAATTACCTTTGAAAAATTAATCGTTAAAAATCCAGAAAGTGTGATTGAAATTGCTGTAAAAGGCATGTTACCTAAAAATCCACTGGGCCGAGCAATGTATCGTAAGTTGAAAGTATTTGCCGGAGCAGAGCATTCTCATGCAGCGCAACAACCACAGCAACTAAATATTGAGACGGAATAATTACTTATGGCAGAAGCACAACGTTATTATGGTACGGGTCGTCGAAAAACATCGACAGCTCGTGTATATGTTAGGCCTGGTAAGGGCAGTATCGAAGTCAACAAACAAACGCTGGAAAAATATTTTGGACGTAAAACATCCCAAATGATTGTTAAACAGCCGTTAGATGTCACCAATTTAATGGATAAATTTGATATCACTGTCACCGTTGTGGGTGGTGGAATCAATGGTCAAGCAGGTGCCATCCGCTTGGGTATCGCTCGTGCTTTATTGCAATACGCAAAAGATAAAGGTGAAGATGATACTGGCGAAGGCTCTGTTCGTAAGCTTTTACGTAAAGCGGGTTATTTAACTCGAGATGCAAGAGAAGTTGAACGTAAAAAAGTCGGCTTGCACAAAGCGCGTAAAGGTACGCAATACTCTAAGCGTTAATCGGATTGCTGATAGAGCAATTTACGCTTTCTGTTGTTCATTTAAATTCGTAGCTCGGTTTCAGTTCCCGGAAAATCCGGGAATGAAAAGAAGTTTTCATCGAGCTACGTTTTGCAAAATCGGAGTAAATAAGCGAAGTAAAGGATGTGGTCAATTCATTGAGAGGTATCAAGCAATGGCGATTATAGCAAATAAACGATCTATTATGACGTTATATTCAAATGCACTTGATGTATACAGTCATCGTGTGCGCATCGTGCTTGCAGAAAAAGGAGTTTCAGTTGACGTTATAAATCTGGACACGAAAGAAAAGCTTGAAGATTTATGTGAACTCAACCCTTATGGCACAACGCCGACGTTGGTCGATCGAGATTTAGTTCTCTACAACACAGACATTATTATGGAATATTTAGATGAGCGTTTTCCTCATCCTCCATTAATGCCAGTTTATCCAGTTGCACGTGCAAAAACCCGTTTGATGATTCATCGTATTGATCGTGAATGGGGTGAGTTAGTGCACAAAATCGAAAAAGGCAAGTCTGCTGATGCACAAGAAGCTGCACGCGAATTACGTAATTATCTTATTAAATTAGCCCCCGTGTTTGGTAATTCAGTCTTTTTCTTAAATGAAGAATTTTCATTAGTGGATTGCTGCATTATGCCAATCTTGTGGCGATTACCTTCTTGGGGTATTACGTTGCCGCCTGAAGCAAAAGCAGTTTATAAATACGCTGAACGTATGTTTGCAAGAGATTCCTTCCAAGCAAGTTTGACGGAATCAGAGCATGAGTTACGCAAACCCATTCGAGAAGTGGAAACGGCTTAATTCTCCCATGCGGTATTTTCAAATTAGAACTCAGTGTCATTCCGCGCGGGATGACACTGAAAGTTAAGTGTGATTGGGATATCAATCCTCTCACAAGCTTTTTTTTAACAGTTACAAAAACCAATCGTTTTTTGTTGGTAATAATGATAAAAAATCTTGAATAAGTGATCGATGAGGAGAGTGTTACAGATGTTGTCAAATAAGCCGTATTTAATCCGAGCTTTTTATGAGTGGATTGTTGATAGTGGTTGTACACCGTATGTTTTAATTAATGCCGCTTATCCACGTTGTCTGGTCCCAGTGCAGTTTGTCGAAAACGATCAAATTACCTTAAATGTTTCACCCAAAGCCGTTCGTGACATGAAAGTGACGAAAGATGCGCTTGAATTCCGCGCATCATTTTCCGGCGCAGTTCATATTATTTCCGCACCCATTAAATCGATTTTGGCAATTTACGCGCATGAAAATCAACAAGGCATGTTTTTTGATTACGAGGAAGAAGAGGGTGGTGACGGTGACGGTCTTGAGCAAACCCTTAAAATACCCGAAATCGAGACAGACACAAAAGAAAAAACTCGGCCAAATCATTTGCGTCTAGTTGACTGATGCTCTGAGCCGCGACCGTCAGGGCATATCTTTATACATAACTTTAGACTGCTGCTTAGAATGCCTTCCCCGCAAGGCTGACGGATCGACAAAAATTCCACCTATGTGTCGTCCTGAAAAATCTTACGCCCAAATCATTTGACCGTAGTTATTGCAGTAGCGCGTAAGATTTATTCAGGATCCACGAGCGGAGAACTCATTCCTGAATTTATATGGATCGATGATACTCAAGTGGATCCTGAATAAATATTCCGTGCGATTACTGTCGCTGCGGTTAAAATATGTTGACGTCATATTTTTCAGGACGACACATAGGTGGAATTTTTGTCGATCCGTCAGCCTTGCGGGGAAGGCATTCTAAGCAGTCATGAAAGTTATGTATAAAGATATGACCGTCAGGGAGCGTCGCTGCAATATATGCAAAAATAGAATCACGGGTGATCGCTCCCTGATGGTCGCGGCTCGGTTTGTTATTTTTTCCCCAGTAATAATTGCAACACTTGCTGTTTGCCTAATACGTTAATAAATTCTCCCGCAACAATATAAACGGTAAAAGACATAATTAACCAAACTTGAATAGCCCAAAAAGAAGGTCTTGAAAATAAGTCTTCAACTTGGCGGTACATCAACGTCGCGTTATCATCTTTGAAATAAAACTCTAGTGCTTTATCCGCAATGCGAAAAATAAATATGAATATGACGTAAATAAAAAATTTCCACACAATATTATAAATCAATGGTTTTTTCGGAAAGGCATTAATATAGGGAATGCTGTTAATAATGATTAAACACTTGCCGACAATGAGAGCGCTCAAGGTTGCAAGCGAGTAACTCAAATAGCTAGGTGTATTATGGCCAATCATCAATTTTTCGGTGAGAACAATGAGATTGAACGTGATCGCAAAAAATATGACAGCAGGGATGATGCTAATAATTTCTGCTGAAAGTGCTTTCATAATCCGTGGCATAATTTTTTCTCCAAATAGCTACAATTCTCATGGATGCTTATCCGTCATTGCGAGGAGTGTTTTTCACGACGAAGCAATCCAGTTTTTAAGTTGATAACCATTCAAAACTGGATTGCTTCGTCGTAAAAAACACTCCTCGCAATGACGGTTAATTATTACAATGTGACAACGGCTCATGCTAGGTTTAAGCGTTATTTTTACTAAACGTCGTCATTACTAATCTAAAACCAATATGCGACATCGGATTATACGGATCGACGCCTCGACGCGCACTCGGACGATAACTCATACAAAAATTCTCATCACACAAAAAAGATCCGCCGCGAATAACTCGTTTGGGTGCGTCAACGGGCGTAGATGAATCACCCGGATCATAACTATTTTCAGGCCCCGTTGGATTGATCGGTTCAGGTCCTTGTGACTCTAAGAGAAAAGCATCCGCGCGATACCAGTCAGCAACCAATTGCCAAACGTTACCCGTCATATCATACAGTCCATAACCATTTGGAGGAAAACTCGCGACTCGCGTCGTACCTATTTTGTCTTTTACAATCGGCTCAACGATTGGAAATTGTTTGCCAGCAAACGTATTTGCCATGGTTTTTCCCTGCGGCTTAAATTCATCACCCCAAGCATAATTGGCTTGTTGAATGCCACCCCGCGCAGCATATTCCCATTCGGCTTCAGTCGGTAAGCGTTTCCCCGCCCATTTTGCATAGGCCAGTGCATCTGCATAAGACACTTGCACCACGGGAAATTTTTCTTTGCCAATAATGCTACTGTCAGGTCCTTTCGGATGACGCCAATTTGCACCTGGCACATATTGCCACCAGCGAGAATAATCATTCAATGGCACAGCCTCTTGAGTGCCGACAAAAACTAATGCGCCCGCGACAAGTTGATCATCGGGTGGTTTAGGTGTCCCGGGTGGCAATTGAACTTTGATAGTATCCCAGTCGGGTTTGCGTTCAGCGGTTGTCACATAACCTGTTGCGTTCACAAACTCTGCAAATTGCGCATTTGTTACATCGGTTTGATCCATCCAAAAACCATTCACTCGCACTTTATGCGCAGGTTTCTCATTATTTTTAGCCAAGCGACTTTCGCTGCCCATCAAAAATTCCCCACCTGGAATCCAGACCATGTTTTTGGGGCCGGTGATGCCATTGCCTAGAATAATTTGATTAGAACGGGACACTGAAAAATAGTGAAAACCTACGTAAATAACACAGAGACTAAAAACAAAAAGTAAGCTGTTACGCGTATATTTTTTCATGGAAATATTACCAACTTTATTTTTCAAATTTAAAAATTCGTTTCCAGTCATTTTTCATACTAACGACTAGCCAATTATTTTGTTTCGCTTCTGTCATTAAGGCATCCGAAAACGTTCCGATTTTCGATTGCGATCCGTAGCTATATTCTCGTTTTGCATCATCATGATGGACGAGCAGCATTAAATGCGGGCCACCGCTCTGCGTGTATTCCAGCATTTGTTGATCGCCTGTTGAATTACCAAAAGCAGCGTAAGGCCGATGCCCAATAAATAAGTAAATATCTTCTGGTTTTCCAGAGTAATTATCATTGAGTAATAGCTTCATTGTTTTTGATAAAATGCCTTTTTTTTGTTTGTCAAAACTATAGTGTGTTTGAAACGTAGAACCAATAATTTGTTCGGGCGGAATGCCATAGACTTTTAGTGCATAGGCGCGGACAAAATCTTGTCCGCCGCCTGTGACAATATAAATTTTATACCCATGGGCTTGCAATAAGTGGATGAGTTCTAACATGGGTTGATAAACAAGTTCTGTATAAGGTCGATTCCAGCGAGGATGTTTGGCGGTTGCTAACCAATGTTGCACGGCTGTTTGAAACGCTTCGACGGTGATGCCGGTATGAGTTGCTACGACAATACGCTCAAGATCCTGTTTCGTGAATGTCGCCATGGCAGCTTTATCATGTGTGAGAATGGATTTAAACGGTTCTGTGGTTTGCCATTCTGGGTGCTGTGGTGCCAATTCAACGACACGATCCAGCGCAAAAACGACTTGCGCATACATGGGTTGTTCCACCCACGTTGTGCCATCTTGATCGAACGTTGCAATTCGCTCGACGGGTAAAACATAATGTGGATTGGTTTTGTCGGTGGTTACACGAACAAAATCGAGAATTGAATTTTTGACGGTGCCATTATTCCAAGAGGGCAATGGATCGGTTGGATGAATTGCTTGTGCATGACAGATGTGAAAATTAAAGCAGGTGTTGATTAGTAAAATTAATATCAGAAAGATTTTTGCATTCTTTAACATATTATTTCCTATCATTAGAAAGTATTTTTCCATCATTCCAGCGCCAAGAATGTTTTTAAACTGAGCCGCGACCGTTAGGGAGTGATCACCGGTGATTCTATTTTCGTATAGAATCAATTCGTGGCAAGTGACGCTCCCTGACGGTCGCGGCTCAGAGTTCACTGCAACATCACCTAATTAAAAAAGGGGCGAGTTACGCGCCCCTTCAGTGGATCGTCACACGCTAGCCAGCACTAAGCCCCTTCATTTTTCTGAATCGCTTTTAGCACTTGCTCTTTAATATCTTCCATATTGAAACTCGCACCTTTTTGCATAGGCGGAAATTCAATAAAGCTTTGTGCATACTGCCCAACAACTTGTTGGGTGTAGATAAAGCGCCAGAATTCATGCACATAAAAGCTGTAAAAGTTTAATGAGCCATTTGCCGCAGTGGGTATTCCCGCACGTTCAAATGGATCTAGACGTAAGTTAGTGATAAGCGGCCAGTCAAGTGTCACCGTTGCACCTAACCATCCATTGGGTTGATCAATAAAACGATATTTATAATCATCGATCCGGATAGCGCCCAGTTTTTTCTCGGCAAAATAGAGGACTTCATGACGATTGGAAGCGCCTTTAGCCGTGAGCAGGTTCGTTTGATCGTAACCATCCAAATGGACTTTATAATTTTGACTATCGAGTTGTTTACCATTTTTGAGTTCGGCAACAATGTTAGGATCGCCGGCTGCTGCGACCAACGTTGGGAACCAATCCAGTCCAGACATGATGCCATTTTCAACTTTGCCGGCAGGAATTTTTCCTGGCCAAGAGACAATCATTGGGACGCGCATACCGCCTTCTAGCACCGTTCCTTTTGCACCGGCAAACGGTGTCATCGCACCATCTGGCCAGGTGAAGACTTCAGCGCCATTGTCTGTTGTGAAAACAATGATAGTGTTATTTTCAATACCCATGCTTTTTACTTTTTGCATGACAGAGCCAACGATGTCATCAAGCTGCGCCATACCGGCTTCTTCTTGATACCAGCCATTTTCTGAATTCATTTGTTTTTCGTATTTGTCGGCAAGATGAGTGATGATATGCATGCGTGTTGGATTTAACCAAACAAAAAACGGTTTGCCATCTGCTTTTGCTTTATCGATAAATTTGAAAGTATCAGCAAGAATTTCATCATCAACTGTTTTCATCCGCTCGGGTGGTAATGCACCGGCATCTTCAATTTTTTGTTTACCCACTTTACCCCAGCGTGGTTGAACAGTGGCATCATCCGAATTTGTAGCCCAGCAGTGAACCATATTGCGTGGACCCACTTTATCTTTCAGCGCAGCGGGATAAGAATGCCAGAAGGGATCTTCCATCGCATCGAGGTGATATAAATAGCCAAAATATTCATCAAAACCGTGTACGCAAGGGAGATATCGATTGAGATCGCCTAAATGATTTTTACCAAACTGACCAGTTGCATAACCCATGGCGTGTAATGCGGTTGCAATGGTAGGTGCTTCATCCGGCATCCCAATCGTAGCGCCTGCCTGGCCAACGGTGGTTAAACCAGTACGAATCGGTAATTCACCGGTAATGAAATTCGCGCGCCCGGCTGTGCAACTCGGTTCAGCATAATAATCTGTCATCCGCATCCCTTGCGCGGCCAGTTTATCGAGATTAGGTGTTTTGGTTCCCATGATACCTTGATTGTAGGCACCAATATTAAACCAGCCGACATCATCGCCCATAATGAAGATGACATTGGGTTTTGCGGGATTAGTTGTTGTCGTGGTTGCTGCAATCGAGGCGGTGGTGAGTGTGGCTATGCAAGCGCTGACAATGGCAGTTTTTACAAATCGAGGTGAAATAATTATCATGAATGGATTCCTTTCCTTCTTGATGAGTTATTATTCTACATAAAAAAATTTGGCAGATATATAAAAATTAAGTTTCTACATTCAAACTGATTTGCATCGTGTTGGCATAGTTTCTCGAATAAGAACCAACTAATGCACCATTCGAAGAAAAATTATTAATATTGGCATGGCCTAGATTCATGTATTCGTAGGATGCACCTAACGTGACTTGTTTAATGAGGGTATACATGAGACCTATACCGAGACGAACTTGTCTATCCATGGGTAGATCAGGCAAACGATGAGAACTATTTGTTGGCGAGGAATCAAAGGAAGCGCCTGCCTGCACTAGAAAGAGCGGATTAATTTTATATTGACCGCCTAAACCGATTCGATAGGTATTGTTCCAATCACGTGGTGTCACCGCGGAAAAACCGTCTACGGTGAGAGTGGTATCTCTCATCGTGGCCCAATTTGCCCAACCGACTTCACCCAACAGCGTAAATTGTTTGATGTCTTGTGCAAGACTCATGATGATATTTTGCGGCATGACCATTTGACTAGACGTATTGGGTGTTGACGTAATTCGCAAAAATGTTGTGCTGCCATGCAAGTCGTGCGTGATCTTCGAACGGTAAGCGATACCTATTTTTGTCGATTCGCGTGGTGTAAACATGACACCTAAATTAAAACCAGGCGCCCAACTATCGAGATTTACTTTGGCTTGACCATCAACGAGTGGAGTAATAGGAATCGGTAGAGCAACGGTTTCTTGCAAATTCATGTATTCCAATGATAGGCCGCCGCCGATTGAAACCTTGTCATTAATGCGATACGCAATACTCGGGTTGAGATTGAGCGTATAAAAAGTTACACCTTGTACGACAAATCGACCTACCCAGCCATCATTGTAATTCAGCATGCCGCCGTAGGGTGAGGTGAGACTGATGCCGAATTTTAAATTGGGTGAATAACTGTAGGCATAATACAAATCAACACCCGGCGTAAGTCCAGCGGCATTGCCGCCATTGTTACCCAAAATCGTGGTAGCCGATGTGTTTCTCGAAAAATTGGCGTAGGATAGTAAGAGTTGTGAGCCAACCATCACGTTACTGGTTTTTAATAATGCCATCCCAGCAGGATTAAAATAAGCAGTCGATGCATCTTCAGCAACGGCTGCTTGACCCACACCGGCGGTGCCAATGATGGGAGTGCCTAATTCATATAACTGAAATGCGGCTGCCAATGCAGCATGACTAAAAACAGTGGTGGTGATAAAAGTCGTTAATAAAGAAAGCCGAAAAAATCGCATAGCACATTCCCTGTGTTGATGAAGATTGCTTTTCAGTGAGTCCGACCACTTTATCTATGATTTTTGAATAAAATACAAGAAAATTTTTGCAAGGACTGTCATCCTCGCCAGAAATGCTTTTAAACTGAGCCGCGACCGTTAGGGGCGTCACATATCATGAATTGATAGATGCGAGAAAATAGAATCCTCAGAGTCGTTCCCTGGCGGTCGCGGCTCGGAAAGATGAATTATCCCCTCGGTGTTAGCTGCATCGGCGTGGGTGAACTAGATCGAGAAGAATCGCTCGATGATAACGGAGGAGATGAGGAAGACGAAGAAGATGAGTTTAATAACATTTGTTGTTCTCGTGTATTACCACGTGTAGTAGCTCGTAGGCTTGTGATAAATTCGTTAGCTCGTCTTGCAGAGACACGTTCGGTAGAGAAATAATCTCTGCTAAGACTGCCAAAAGGTGAGGGGGCGCGAGCTGAATTAAGTGGCGAATCCGGGGATTGGAAGCTATCTTGTGAGGAACTACGAAAAGAAGTCAGCGACAAACGTCGGTCGTCAGAACCGCTTTCATTCTCTCCGTCACTACTACTCGAGGATGACCTACCGGTCATGGGTTCATCATCATCCAGCTGAGGAAATGCAAGATCCATATCATCTCTTGTTGAAGAGCGAGAAGCGCTCGCAGCGAGGTTCGGATTCGACATAATAAAAAATGACTGCATGGATTTTGCTGTCGACCAAGCATAGTCAGTTAGACAGGTTAGATGTTCACCCTCTAGTTTGACTCGTACAAACTGTTCTGCATAATCTTGGCGATCTTTATCAAAATCGGCAGATCTTTTTCCCGTCGCGTATGAATGAACTGAATCAAGTTTTGTTCGTTTGAATTTGAAGTCATTGAATAGCCGAATATACCCATTGATGACTTGGCACGTGGTGTCAAATTCAGCGAAAGTTTCTTGTGAAATAATGATGCGGTCAAAATGTAAATTGACAAGCCTTAAATGCGTGCTCATCAAGGCAATTATCTTAGAAACTTGGCTTGAGTCTGTCTTGGAAAAATCAAATTTATTTTCTAAAGGGCTCACGGTAATCGGCAATTTTGCAATACTGGCAATTTCCTGGTCGCTGAACTGAGGGGGTGATACCCTCTGTCCTTCGACTTTCACCTCCAGAGAGTTAAACAGTTCATTAAAAATAGAGATTAATTGTTTTGTTGAGTCAGGGTCATTGGTACGCAAACAATAGTTAGCAGCTGAATCAATAAAAGCTGCGCGGACTACTCGCTTAGGATCTTTTAATTTGATTCGATTAGCGAGTGCATCGGCCATTTTGACTCCTCCCGAAAAACCGATGGGGCAAAGAGTTTGGTTGGGTTTTAATTTGGCTTCTACTATAGCTGTTGCGTCAGTCATATAGTCATCGGGCGTTTTAAAGCTAAGATGTCTAGTGCGGTAATCTTGCTTAGGGTCAGTCCAATTAAAGATGATGAGGTCACAAAATTCTTCTCTGAAGATGGATTGTAGACGCTTAAAAACTTCTGGTTTTCCAAATATGCCTGGAAAAAAAACATACATAGGCCCATTGTTGTTTTTATTGTTAACTCTCGCCACGGTTTTTAATTCGTCTAAAGGCATAATACAAACTCCTCTTATTTTCTTGGGCTAAATTAAAAAATGGAATTCTTGATTCTATTTCTGGTCTATTGCAACCGATTATTGGGTTTAAAAGCAAAACCAGACAACCTCTTTGAGAGTAGTCGAAGAGTTTGGCTGATTGTGTTTCTTTTTGGACCAAAAGTCAGTTATCAATAGACGCTAATCTATTGACCCTTATTTTGATGTAAATTATAACGAATTCTACGGCGAATTCTAGTGATAAATTAGCGAGTGAGGCTGAGTGAGCGGGATTGCATTGAGTCCGGGTCGAGGCTGCGGCTTGAACTAGAATTAGAATTGGAGCTAGAACTAGAATTGGAGCTAGAACTAGGCTGATAAAAATCAGGCTTTAGTATTGTTTTTAGATAGGTAGTCAATTTTGCAATGGTTAGATTGCTTTTATTTAATTTCTTATTTGCAGAGGTTGTATGGCTTTTCTTTAATCTATTCGCTGAGAGGTCTTCTGTTAAAAAATAATAAATTGAAAAGTCTTCTGTTAAATACTTTTGCAATTGATGGTTAATCGTCGTATCTAGACGAATGATTTTTCGTGAGGTTCCTCCGATGCGGTAAAAGTTGTCTGTTAATCTGATACCGCGTTTGTCCAAAAGAGTGCGCCAAATATCGAGCAAGCACGCTTCTAGCGGATCGGGCATGACGTCATCAGCACTTGGTAGGGAGTTGGATTTTATTGCTCTAAGTGTCGCAATATCGGCTTTACCATTTTTTTCAGGCATTTGATCGAGACAAAAAACTTCCGAAAATCGGACGGCAGGATTGACATCCGAATCAATCAATATATCGTTGAGTTGTTCAGTGGTGTATCCTTTTGCTTCAACGTAAGCATCCATATTTTCATAATTGGATGAGGGAAGTATTACGATTTTACTAATTAATGGACACCTCTTCGAAAGGAGTTGAATGACGCCATCCAGGTCTACTCGGACACCCCCTGTTTTGACTTGGTTGTCTTTTCGTCCCCAGAAAACAAAACTATTTGCTTGTGAATTATAAGAAACAATATCGCCCGTTCGATAGCAAGGCATTGCATCTTTATGCTCTTGATTGCCGGGTAGTGGTACTAATTGGCATTTATCCTGATCATAAAAAACCCGTGTAAATGCCCCATTTTTATCCTCATCTCCTAAATACCCTAAGCCCACTTGCGGACCTGTTAACAGGAGTTCGCCGCGACAACCAGGGGGTACTTCAGTTATGCCATTATCGGGGTTAACAACAAATCCATTCGGCATGGGCCCTATATGACGATGGCTGTCATTTGCTCCTTGAAAGACGTGCTCCGAGTTTGCAATGCCAACTTCTGTGGTGCCATAGGCATTGACAATATAGCCCCCTCTTTTTTGTAATGCAGTATGCCAACGCATTAATGTTTCACTGTCTTGCATTGCGCCCATGGTAATGACATAGCGAAGACTAGGATATAAATCAGGATCTCCTAAATCTTTTAAAATGTTTGCAGAGAGAGTGACAACAGTAATTTGCTTTTCAATAATCACGCGGGCGAGCTCTCTGACGGATTGTTGTACCATGCAATAGAGTCCAGCGCCAAATGGCCATGCTTGCAACCAATCATAATGGAATGCATCAAAGGTAACAGGAGCCCATAATAAAAAACGATCGGTCGGTTTAAAGTCTTTTTTTAACAATCGACCCATTAACATTTGAATATTTTTATACTGGATTCTCGCACCTTTAGGTTGTCCAGTGGATCCTGAGGTAAAACAAACATACATAATATCGGAGGGTGTTAAGGTAGTGGGTGGTTTATAGGGCGGGATACTAAGTTGTTTGCAAGTTGATTCAATCAGAGAAAGATCACTGATATCCAATTTATTTTTTCCGCCAAACTGTGTAGTGGTGCTTTTGTCGACGATGACATACGATACCTTGCATTTTTGTAATTTCGTTGCACGAATGGGTGTGGCCTCGGTTTCAAGCGGCACCACCGTAACGCCTGCATACATTCCAGCGATGAGTGCTATAAATAATTCAGGTGAAGAAGATACGCAGATTCCAATCAAGTTACCGGGTTTGAAATTTAAATGTTGCAGATAAGCAGCAACCATTTTTGCTTTTTCATGCAATCTTTGAAAAGTGATGGATATTTCTGATTTATCAGGCGCGAGAAAGGTGGCGGCTAATTGAGTTGGAAATTTAACCGCGCCTGTGGCAACTATTTCATGTGGAAAACCTTCAAACGGCGGATCGAGTTTGCTCTCATGTGAATGCGCTAAGATCGTCCGCTCAGCATCTGTTAACATTTTTAATTCGAAGAGTTTTTTGTTTGGGTTTTGTAAAATATCCGTCAATAGATTAACAATATGAGTGTTTAAAAATTGAAATGCAGATTTGTCTCGGACTTCCGCATAACCTCTTAAGGCGCCTTTATATCTATCAAAGCTAACGGCTACTCTAAATTTGGTGATACTCATATCTATGACGTGCGGCTCAAATTGGTGTTGTTCCGAGAATTTCCAATTTTCTTTTTCACCATTAAACGCAAACATAAGACATTGGTTCGGATCAGGCAAATTAAGTTGATCAAAAGGTAATTGATTTTCAAGTGCTGCTTTGGTGTGCTGGCTCACGTTCGCTAAAAAACGAATGTATTCTGTGCCAGCAGAAAATTCCTGTATGAGCGGCACCGTATTGACGCCGCAACTTACGATATCTTTCCCTTTGCTGTGACGATTCAAGGAAGGCGTGAGAATACAAACTTGTGTTTTGCTATTGCAAAAATATTCGATGAGATATAGAACGCTTAAAATGACTTGAAATAACGTTGGCTTGATTTGTTGATTGGATTGCTCAGCGATTGTTTTGATAAAAGCTTCAATTTTTTGCACGAGCTCCGCACTGATTTCTAACGGAAATTGCTCGCCTCGGAAATTTGTTTCTTCTGTGAATGCAGAAGAAGAATATTTTTTTAATTCATCTTGCCAAAATGCTGTCTTTGCTGGGGTGACTTCGAGAGGTGGAATGGAATCCTGAGAAGGCCTGGAGGTTAAACGCTTATCATCCTCCGGTGATTGACTCGCAGCCAGTGTAGTATAGCAAATAGATAATTGGCGAAAAAAACTATTTTGTGCTTCATGTCCATTAAAGACAATATGATTAAAAAGATATAAAACTTGGAAAAGTTCTGTTGAATATTGAATGACTAAAACACGTAAAAGAGGTCCTTTATTTAATTTGACTGGGGTAGATAACAGAGAATCTTCACCCAGCGTTTGTAATGTTGAGACTATTTTTTGAATAGGCGGCACAACAGCATCGCCTGATGCATTATGCTTTAACAGTGATGATCCATCGATGACTGCTATTGGCCAGAGGTTGGTGAATTTGATGTTATCCATAAAATGAATGGCTTGTTTCACTTCACCATCGACCTCGATAAAAACGCTGCGTAGATCTTCGTTATTTTTGATCAGGAACATAATGGCTTCAAAAAAGACTTTCAGATTAAAGTTGGCATAGTGAATATCAAATGCGATGGGCTGCAAATACACGGCTTTTTCTGTACAAAATTGGTGGGTAGCGTAAATGTCGAATTGAATACCATGAAGGTTGCGAACTTTTTCAAATTCGACGGATTTGTATCTAAAGGGCGATGCTTTTTTTTCTTCAATATCTGACATTGCCTCTGGCTCGCTGCCAGGAGGTGGGTTGATTTTTCGTCGAAAGGACTTTGAGTCAGAGCCATCATCATCATTTTCTGTTAGTGCATCTGCTTTGCGTTTTTTCCCCTGATGTCTAGGATCGGAGCTGGAAGAATTAGAAGAGGAGGGATTGATATCCTCATCTGTCATTCTATCCTCGGGACGAGTTGAGCGTGAGGATGATTTTTTTTCATCTTTTCCATCTTTTCCATCTTTTTCATCTTTTTTAAAGACAGGCGCTGGTCTCTCAGTAAACATTTTTTATACCTATCGAAAACATTCATTAATTAAATCAAACCAGTATCATCATTAAAACGAACGCTGTTATTAGGAGTTGAGTTTTGCTATGATTTATTTTTTATTTTTCAAACGAATCACAAAGACTGATAGTCGACACACACTGTCACGCAAGTCTAATTTAAATGGCAAATTTAAACAATGAATGATTTTTCCGACTTAAACATTACAGATTTAGGCAGGTTTTTTTATAAAATTACTGAAAAAAGCCAAGATATTTTTTGGATTCGCAGTATTGATTTTGGTCGACAATTATATATTAGTCCGGCGTTTGAGAAAATTTGGGATAGGTCATGTCATGATCTGTATAACAATCCCGCAATTTGGATTCAATCCATTGTTCCTGATGATCGAGAATTTGTCATTGAGAAATTTACCCAGCCCCCAAAACCAGAGGACACTCATTCTTATCATTTTCGTGTTTGTCGGCGGGACCAGCAAATTAGAGTGTTACATGACGTCTGTTTTCCCTTATTTGATGAAGCAGGAGAATGTTTTGCATATGCGGGTATTTGCAAAGATATCACCCATGACAAAGCACAACTTGCTGAGTTAGAAGAAGCCACGCGGTTTTTCCGTTTTTTTGCTGAAAAAACCCGAACGGTTTTTTGGGTCAGAGATCCAAAATGTAATAAACAACTGTATGTCAGCCCTGCTTATGAAAAAATTTGGGGAAGAGACTGTAAAACGCTTTATAACAATCCGGCTTCATGGATTGATACTTTGCATGAAGAAGATCGGCAATCACATACAGCAGAGATGCGTTTACAACAATTAGCAGAGCAAGGTCCTGAATATCGGTACGAAGACCGTTACCGGATTTATATGCCGGATGGGGAAGTGGCATGGATTAAAGATGTCAGTTTTGCTATTTATGATGAAAACCAAAAATTTATTGGTTTTGCAGGCATTGCTGAAGATGTCACACCCGATGTGTTGCATGAGAAAGCATTGCAAGAAGAAAAATCAAAAGCGGAAATTGCGAATCAAGCTAAATCCAATTTTTTAGCGATGATGAGTCATGAGTTGCGCACTCCTTTAAATGCGATTTTAGGGATGGCGCAAATCTTACGAGTAAAAGATGATTCACCTGAGTTACAAGAATGCGTATCGGTAATTAGTCACGCCAGCACTAGTTTATTGGCGTTAGTGAATGACATTTTGGATTTTGCCAAATTAGAAGTGGGTAAATTATCATTTCAGCACGAGCCCATTGATTTGCAATTGCTGATTTCTCAAGTGATTTATAGCTTGGATTATCAAGCGAAAGCAAAACAACTTGATTTGCAGTTGGATTATCTCGATTCGCTGCCATCGCTATTGTTAGGTGATGCAAAGCGAATTCGTCAAGTCTTAATTAATTTAGTGGGCAATGCTATTAAATTTACTGAGCGTGGATTTGTGCAGATTTCTGTTGCGTGTTTAAAGAAAGAAAAAAATCAAGCGACCTTTCAATTTAAAGTAATTGATACCGGTATTGGCATTAGCAAAGACAAAGTTGATTTTGTGTTTGAAAAATTCAGTCAAATTGATTCGATTTATCAACGTAAATATCAAGGTACGGGTTTGGGACTGGCTATCACCAAGGAATTAGTTGAGAAGATGGGCGGCACTATTCAATTGCAAAGTGAACTTGGCAAAGGGTCCGAGTTCACCTTTGTTTTGCCGTTTGTCATGCAAACATGCTCATTAGAGAAACCATTGGTTACTGTTGCAGCCAACCGTTTCGAAAAAGAACGTCCGAAGTTTGGTTTTCATATTTTGTTAGTGGAAGATAATTCCATCAATCAAAAAATCGCAAAAATCATGTTGCAAGATGTGGGCTGCACCGTTCACATTATTGATAATGGTCATCGAGCGATTGAGCATTTAAAAGGTTTCATCCGCTACGATATCATTTTCATGGACATTGGTTTGCCGGACATGAGCGGCTTTGAAGTCGTGACTGAACTGCGTAAAGATGAGAGCTTGCAAACGGTTCCCATTGTTGCCATGACAGCGCATATTCTTGATCGAGACAAAGAGCAATGTTACTCCGTTGGGATGAATGGCATTATTGCTAAGCCCATTACGCACGATGATTTGATTAATGTATTGGAGCAATGGGTGAAAGATGACGCGATGGTATAAATACCTGTTAGCTGGTGCTTAAGAGAAGGATTGTCATTTCGAGCGTTATTCGCTCCGGAGGATATCCGGCAATGTCATGATTATATTTATATTTTTCCATTAAATATCCCCTTAAAAAATAATTCTATATTTATACTATAATATTCATATGACTATTTTAAATTTCTTAACTTAATTTCAGGGTAAAACTCATGAGTATTAGTAGCGGGCGAAAAGCAGATAAACCACAATTAGTTAAAGGCAAAGACTATAAAGCTTTTGGTGATTATTTGCATGATTTTAAAAAAGTAATGAATCCTGCTAGTGTTAAAAAAGCATTGGAGGAAGACTCTCCTCCTAAACTTGTTGAACTTATAAAACAAATTGATGAGATGAATAATCTTAGTAGTGCAGATGAAAAAGATATCGCGCAGAAAAGAGCTAATCTTGCAAAACAATTCGATGATTTATCACCGAAAGACTTAACTAAAGTAAGAAAATTGCGAAAGAAGGTGAAAGAAGGAGCTGTGTCGGTAAAAATTGAAGCTGCGCTTAAAGAGCTTCAGGATTCATTTTACTCTGATATGTTTAAACGAGTGCATGTTACGACATCAAACGAAGAAGCGCGTAGGGAAACAATTCTACGAGGAATACCTCTTTATGCGGAGGCTTATGTTTATGGAAGATATAGAAGTACGGTGGGCTTAAGTGCTTCTGATAGTTTCTTAAAATTATTCGAAAAAGCCATACTGGCTGCCGAAGTTCCAAACGACCAGTATCGTATATTAATGGTTCCAAAAGGATTAGATAAAGATTTGCTGGTGGCTAAAAATTTAGAAGAAGGTAAAGCGGATGCAAAAACTCAAAAAGAAGCAGAAAAAGTAAGAAGTAAATCGGACACAGATTGGCTTATTTTGGGAGTAGCAAAGTCTCCAGAGTGTGCGGAGATAAGAAAACAAATCGCGCACAATCTGTTTCAGATGCTCATGCAAAGTATAGTTGATGAGCCGATTCCAACCGATGGAAAGATACGAAAACCATCCGAGCGAACCTTTATCAGTTGCTTGAAAGCAATTGTTCGTTGTAATGCTTGGACAGAATGGAATACAGAAGTTGCACTATGGCTAGGGCCGCAGCTTAGTGAAACTTATCAAGTGAAGCCTGAGGCTTTAACGTCTATACAAAAATATTTCCAAGCTTCACAAGAGCAATCTGAAAAAAAATCAATGGCACCCGCATTTGAAGCATTGGTGGGAGACGGTACCAACAAGTCGCTTTATTATCAATTAAGTGAATTGATTACACGTACGAAGATGTTGAGTTTTTTAGGTAATAAAGATATGCGCTCTGAGACGATATCATTGGCAGGGCATGCAGAGCAGGAAAAAGTAGGGGAAATAAAAGGTACAGTTGTTAAGCTAAAAAAAGAGGTTGTAGAGACTAGACAATTACTTGAAGCTGAGATGAAAAAAATCGAGTCGCTAGACGCGAGAAAAAAAGAATTAATGGAAGAGCTGGCAGGACTTGGGTCGAAAAAAGATACTGCAGAGAGAAATGTTAAAGGGCTGGCCCAATATTTGGGTGTTAAAGAAAAAGAGCTTGCAAAAGCGGAAGGGAGTTTGGCAGAAGTACAGGATGCTTCTCTCTTCACTCCGGCTGCGGTGAGAAAATTTACGGCTTCATAATCCTAAATTCGTCTGTAACGTAGCCCGGATGAGCGCAGCGAAATCCGGGGTGATGTTGCTTCCCTAATCTTCAACAATTAAGTTTTACTAATCTGCAAATAAGAAAAAATCTTCACAACCCGCTGAACGCCATCCGTGGTTCTCGCTAAATACACGGCTGCATTTGCTTGCTTATGCGGCACAATCCCCATGAGATACACGGTGCCATTATCTGTCACGACTTTAATTTGATTGAGATTCACATCTTTGGCGGCTAAAAATTTCGATTTGATTTTAGTGGTGATCCACATATCACTGAAATCTGTCAATGCAGAAGCCGAGGCGGAGACTGTCATTAGGTTATGCACTTCGGTAACGCCTGAAATATTTTTCGCAATGTGTTCTATTTCTACCGCTTGTCGTCGGTTATTGACTTGGCCTGCTAAAAGAACAACACCATTAAAACAAGCAACGGATACGCGGGTATTTTGATATTTGCCTGTATCCAAATAAATCGATCGATCTGCTTTCATCACAACATAACGATCATTCAAGCTGTTTTGAATATCTTCTCGATTGTAAAGTGCTTGCGCACCACTAACGGCTGTATTGACGCATCCTTGCGTAAATAACAGGATAAAAAAAATGTAAATTAATCTAACCATGGTTGCATTCCTTTGTAGAGTAGTTGCCTTTTTTCAGTTCTGATACTGAAAAATCTTCACAACCTTCTGCACACCCGACACTTTCCTTGCAATATCCACCGCCATATTCCCTTGCTCTTGACTCACAATCCCCAACAAATAAACCGTTCCATTCTCTGTCACAACCCGAATGGTCCCTGATTGCAAATCTTTGGTTGCCAGCATTTGACTCTTAATTTTAGCGGTAATCCAAGCATCACTCGCACTGGTCAGTGACGATGAGCGACCATTAATCGTTAATTGATTATAAACCTTCGTGACATCCGGTACGTTTTTCGCCAGCGTCTCTGCCAGTTGTCGTCCATCGACAGTCGTTGCCTGACCCGTTAATAACACGACTTGATTAAACACGGTTACATTAATACGCCCATCTTTCAACTCGGGCGCACCCGCATATTCCCCCGTCAACGTTTGATTGATTTTTTGATCCTGTAAAATACTTTGTAATTTACGGTGATCATACACAACCGCAACACCTGCCGCCCCTGCCGCCGCACCCGCTACAAAAATACAACCTTGTAATGAAAACAATACACTCATTATTATTATAAACTTTCTCATGCTAAACTTTCCCCGTGACCAAATAATTGAAAATCAACGATATCGCATATGCAGTGAATAATCAGCAAATGCGTTTCTTGAATTCGCGCTGTTTCATTCGCAGGAACGCGAATTTCAAAATCATCATCCCGCAAAATTTCCGCCATCTTACCACCATCATTACCCGTCAATGCAATCACATTCATTTGGCGATCATGCGCCGCTTTAATGGCATGGATCAGATTCTGAGAATTGCCACTGGTGGAAATTGCTAACAATAAATCCCCGGGTTGCCCGAGCGCCCGAATTTGTTTCGCAAAAATTTCATTATAGTGATAATCATTTGCAATCGATGTAATGGTTGAAATATCAGCTGTTAACGCAATGGCAGGCAGGCTAGGGCGTTCATGTTTAAATCGATTCAACATTTCACCTGAGAAATGCATGGCATCACAAGCCGATCCGCCATTCCCACAACTTAAAATTTTAAAGCCATCCAATAAGCATTGCACGGTGCGCTCACTGGCAAGCGTAATATCATCCAGTAACGTATCCGCAGAATTAATTTTGGTTTGAATGCTTTCGCTAAAATGATGGCGAATGCGATCTTGTGTCGTTGTCATAGTCGATAATCCGGAGTAAATGCGTTTTTAATCCACTCAATTTGATTGTTCTGAATCCCTATAATATCAAAGCGAAAATTCACTTTGTCTAACCAGCGACGGTTTTGTAAAAAATAAATCGCGGTGCGATAAATTTTTTGTTGTTTGCGATAGGTGACGCTTTCAACTGCCGTGCCAAATTCTGCACTTTTGCGCGATCGTACTTCAACAAAAATAATATCCGCCCCCTCTCGCATGATTAAATCAATTTCGCCTAATTTACAGCGAAAATTTTGCAGCAACAGAACAAGACCATTTTTTTGTAAATAGACTAAGGCTCTTTGTTCGGCTAGCTGGCCTAATTCTTTTTTACAAGTGACCGTCATGCATTTGTGCCCAAGGAAGTCTGCGATAAATTTGATGCTGCGGTGTCAGTGTTAATGCACCGGTTGCGCCATATAAAGGAAAATTAGGCATTTCATCTAATCGTCTAATTTGATCCGCAATCAAATGCGCATCCCGACCCACAGCATAAAGACGATTCGAGTTACCTTTGCTCGCACCTAATACCCACGGAATGTCATTAAAATTCACCCCATTCAAATCAGAATCTTGCGCAGACGGCTTGCCTGAGTAGACAGCGGATGTCGCATAAATCGGAATGTTATCTGCATAATAAAATTTTAAGAGCGGCACAATTTGGCGTGCTTCATTGGAATGCGCTAATAAAAAGATGACATTAAAATCTTGGCGTCTTTCTTGTTCCAAGGTTTTTTTATCATTGGTTTTATTATGTTGAGCGGCATTCACATGCAATAAATTAGCAATTCCCTGATTTAAGTCAGCTTGTGATGAAAAATAATAGGTATCTGCCACTGAACCACCCAATCCTTGCCATTCGGATGTCAGGGTTTTGCTAACACGTTGTCCCCAGTCATTTTGTGGCGCAATAATGATGGCACGCTTGTGACCGGCTTGCCATGCATGGTCGGCTAATTGTTTCGTCTCATCAACGGGTGATAAACCAAATTCATAAAAGTGTTGGGGGAGTGAGCCAAACCAGAGATCGGTGTAATTCAATGCGACGGTCGTCACAGGGAAGTTACCAGTTTGTAACACGGCTTGCACTTCTTCTTTGGAGAGAGGGCCAATGACGGCATCAGCGCCTTCCGCAATCGCTTTTTGATAGAGAGCAGCGATATTGCTTGTGCTGCTGGTGTCATAAAACGAAACGGTTTGTTGATTTTTAATGCCAGGTGCTGCTTGATAATAGGCACTTAAAAAACCATCCCGAACAGCTTGTCCAGATGAACCTAGGCCGCCTTTTAACGGTAATAACAGAGCAAAATGTTTAGGATAGTTTTGTGTTTTTAGACTTGTTAAGGTGCTATCGTCTGGAATCAGTGAATTGGCAGGATGAGAAGCGTTTTGTGCGCGCCATGCTATTACTTGAGTGGTTAATTGCGTGGTATCCGTGCTGTATTGTTTGCTAATAATGGCTAAATTAATCCAAGCTTGTGCGGTTTTATCACTGACTTGCCCAAGACCCGATTGCAATTGTGAAAGTGGAATATGTTGTAAATTATCCCAAATCACTGCACTATTGGCTTGCCAAAAACTGGGGTCCGTTGGAAAACCTTGCAGCATCACTGCATGAGAGGATGCGGATGCCGTACCAAAAGGGTTGCCCATGATATGCTGGCTTGAACAGCTAGGTAAAATCAGGCAGGCAGCGAATAGGAAAAAAAGTTTGCGCAAATAGGTCATAGGTTTCTCGCGGATTGATAAAAAATTGCTATAAGATACCATATTTTAGACTATGAAGATAAAACATTTTGGCACGTTATATATTGTTGCGACGCCCATAGGCAATCTAGGGGATATGAGTCCGCGTGCCATTCAGGTATTGAAAGCCGTGACATGCATCGCCGCTGAAGATACGCGACACAGTAAATCCTTGCTACAACAATTCTCGATTCAAACGCCTCTCATCGCATTGCATGAGCATAATGAACGCGAAAAAACAGTGTCTTTGCTACAGCAACTACAACAAGGTGACTCGATTGCGGTGATCAGTGATGCGGGTACACCGCTCATCAGTGATCCGGGTTATTTTATTGTGCGACAAGCGATGGAGCTTAGCATTCCTGTCGTGCCGATTCCTGGGCCTTGTGCTGCGATTGTTGCACTCAGTGCAGCGGGCTTGCCGACAGATCGTTTTACCTTTGAAGGGTTTTTACCGGCGAAAACCACTCAACGCAAAGCGCGTCTCACGCAATTACAATCCGAAACACGGACAATGATTTTTTACGAAGCGCCGCATCGGGTGCTCGCGTGTTTGCAAGATATGACGCTTATTTTTGGCGCTGAGCGACGAGCCGTATTGGCGCGTGAATTAACGAAATTGTATGAAACGATTCATGGCGCGCCATTAGGTGAGTTAACTCATTGGGTAGAGCAGGATGCGGATCAGCAGCGGGGTGAAATAGTTCTTGTTGTGGAAGGCGCGCCCGAGTTATCTGTTGAGGCGGCGTTGAATGGACTTGAGGTGTTAAAAATATTATTAGCTGAATTGCCTTTAAAACAAGCGGTGGATTTGGCGGCGAAAATTTCGGGTGGACGGAAGAATGAGTTGTATCAGCAGGCGCTGGAGTGGAAGAACAAAGAGTGAGGCTTGATGCGTTGTTGATAAATGTTGATGAATATTGTTTTTATAAAAATCCCCCTCAATCCCCCTTTTTCAAAGGGGGAAGCCTGCTAAGCTGCATTTTTGTTTACTTTTAGACACAGGTGCTTAGAAGGTTTCCCCCTTTGGAAAAGGGGGAGCAAGGGGCAATGGCACTAGCTTAAGAACTGTCGTCCCGGAATTTACTGGCGCTTAATGAGCGCTTTTTGCGAATTTAGCGCCAGTTAATGTCCGGGATCCATTTTGCTTAAAGCATATAAGTTAAAAGCAAGAGGGCGATAAATTGAAGATGGATCCCGGACATTAAGTAGCTCTAAACGAGCAAAAGGCGCTCGTTAAGAGCTACTAAATTCCGGGACGACAGTTCTTAAGCTAGTGCCATTGGGAGCAAGGGGGATTTGTACTAAAAATTTTTACATTTTTGTTTATTTGTAGACGCAGGCGCTTAAAAAATTTCCCCCTTTGAAAAAGGGGGGATTAAGGGGGATTTGTATTAAAATATTCTACGCAAATCCCCCAAAATCGGTTATCCTTCGCCACAGAGTTGACCGAGACAGTCGCTGCCTTAACAGCAGAGGAAAGTCCGGGCTCCATGGGCAAGATGCCAGGTAACGCCTGGGAAGTGTGAACTTACGGAAAGTGCCACAGAAAATAAACTACCAAATGCAAATTTGGCAAAGGTGAAAAGGTGCGGTAAGAGCGCACCGCGTAATTGGCAACAATTGCGGCACGGTAAACCCCATCTGGAGCAAGACCAAATAGGAGCTTAAGGTAAACACAGTTTACTGTGTATTACCCGGTGCGGCCCGCACTTAAGCTCGGGTAGGTCGCTTGAGCTACTTGGCGACAAGTAGCCTAGATAAATGACTGTCCACGACAGAACCCGGCTTATTGGTTGACTCTGCTTTTTTATCTTAATCGTTTTATCGAATCGTTTCTAAATCTAATCGTCTTTAGTTATCTAATCGTTTTTTTAAGAAAGAGTTTGCCATCCTGAGTGCTTAAGAAAAGGCTGTCATCCTGGGTGCTTAAGAAAGGGCTGTCATCCTGGGTGCTTAAGAAAAGGCTGTCATCCTGGGTGCTTAAGATAAGG
>CAVRCT010000003.1:0-98925 GCA_963719645.1 uncultured Gammaproteobacteria bacterium | reverse complement strand
AGGCACCAAGCTGCGAGCATGACCCTCATGGCGTCTCCTCCACCACGATCAGTTCGCCGTCGCCGGCGCGCAGCGGCACGCCGATCACCCAGTCGTCGCCCACGCGGCGGATGGCATAGGCGCGGTGCTCGTTGAGTCCGGTGGCCACCGCGCCGCCGGCGCCGGGGAGGCGCGCAGGCGCAGCTCGGCGGTGCGCGCGAGCTCGGCCCAGTCCTCGATGGCGATGCAGCGCTGGCGGCCGTGGTTGAAGCCGTATCCGGCGGTGCCGGGCGGGAAGCCGATCGCGAGGTCGCCCTGCCCGCGCATCAGCCGCGCCAGGCGCACCGCCGCCGGGCCATCGAGATGGGCGAAGCCGCAGCCGACCAGGATGCGGTTGCCGCCGGCGCGGACGGACTGGCCGCCGATCAGCGCCTCGGTGGGGGCGAGGGCGGCGGCCAGCGGCGCGAGATCCTCCGGCAGCGGGGCGTCGCCGGTGAAGAGCACGAGCGGCACGCCCGCGGCGGCCCAGGACACCAGCTGGGCCCGTTCGCCGGGCATCCAGCCGGCGACATCGAGGCAGACCAGGCGCGCGGCCGCGCCAATGTGCCGCCGCGGTCGCGTTGGCCGCGAAGGGGATGCTGACCTGGGCGAAGTGCAGGCGGGAGATCAGCCGGGCGATGCCCTCGGCGAGATGATCGACCGTGCTGCCGCCCATGCCGCCGCCGCTGAAGTCGGGATGCAGGGGATCGTCGAGCGCGGCGGTCGATACCACCACGCCGGCGCCGATCGGGCCGTCGGGGGCGATCAGGCTCTGCCGCTCGGCGGCGTCCCAGCCCGGCCGCCAGTCGTTGGCGGTGGAGAGGCAGGAGACGCCGGCGTTCATGCCGTAGCCGAAGGTCATCATCGAGCGGTAGCTGCCGTCGAGGGCGAGCACGCCGCGCCACGAGCGGGTGGCGAGATGGCGCCGGCTGCTCTCGGTGATGCCGACCGCGGCATGCCAGTGGGGGTTGTTGAAGATGCTGTTGTCGTAGCCCCACACCAGGTTGCTCGCCATGCGCCAGGACGGGTTGAGGGCCTTGAGCGCGAGCTGCCGCCCGGCGGTCCCCGGCAGGTCCTTGTTGATGGCGCCCCAGGTGTTGTCGTCGCTCATGCCCTGGATGGTCCCGGCCAGGCCGTCGAGCACGCGCAGCGGCACCAGGGCACGCCCTGGGCGCTGATCACCAGGCGCTTGCCGGCGCCGGCGACCGCGGCCTTCAGGGCGCCCACCGCGCCGACATAGCGCTTGAGCTGCCAGGCGCGCCACTCCCCCAGCCGCTGCTCGCTGATCTCGGCGCACAGGCTGGCGCGCGTGCGCCCGGCCAGGCGCGGCTTTTTCTGCGCGCCGAGGTAGCGGTCGAATTCGACCAGCTCCTGCCAGGTGAACATGCTGTTGACCGATGGCCCGGTGCTCCAGGGTCGGAATGGAAGATGCGGACCGCGGTCGCCTCCTTCCAGCTCTTCAGCTCGCGGTTGCGCTCGACCAGGGCGGGTGTGGCGATGGAGAAGAAGGAGCGGCCATCCGGGAAGCAGGTCCAGGGATTGGCGTAGTGGCGGAAGTCGTTCTCGCTCAGGTAGAGCCGGCCGGGCAGGGTGCGGGCATGGGCGGAGAGCTGCTTGAGGCCGTGGGCATAGCAGTAGACCAGGTCCTCGGGCTGGCCCCAGCCGGGACCGGTCTCTGCGGCTGCCGGTGCCAGCTTCATAGGTGCGCACGCCGCGGGTGACGATGCAGCCGAACTCGGCCGTGTGCCCGGGCATCCTCGAGGTCGCTGAGCGGCTGCAGCGGGTGGCTCGGCGCGATCACCAGCAGCGGCACGCCCGCGTCTTCGGCGCCGGCGCAGACGGCCTCGATGCGGTAGGCGCCCAGCGCTCCGGCCGCAGGGGTGGGCGGGGTGAAGGCGAGCGCGGCGCTGGCACGCGCGCCCCCCGGGACGGTGAGCGAGAGCGTCCCCAGCGCGTGCACCGGGGCGCCGGGGACGAGCAGGCGGAGCTGGACGGTGGCGGTGATGGGGGCGGGGGCCGCGCCCGGGCAGCCCCAGATCTCGACCTCGCCCAGGCGCGGGGCCTTGCGCCTGGCCTGGGTGGCGGTGGCCGGGTTCCAGGGCAGCGCGAGGCTGAGCTCGCTGCCGATGGTGCCCGGCGGCAGGGCGATGGCGGCGCGGCCGTAGCCGGACGCGAAGCGCTGATCGAGGTCGTCGACCGCCAGCACGATGCGGCCATCGACGCTGATCTCCACCGCACCCGGGTTGCTGGTCTGCTTGCCGCCCTCCGGCGCGCTGCCGATCAGCACCAACTCGCTCAGGGTGTGCGCCGCGCCGAAGCGGAAGCTCAGCCGCTCGTCGCGCTCGAGGCCCTGCCATTGGCCGGAATAGGCGATGCCATCGACCGGCGTGAAGAGCGAGGTGGCGCCATCGGTGAGCGCGGCGAGCGCGGGATCGCCCCGCCCATCGCTCACCTCGGCGGCGGGCGCGAGGTTGCGCGCGCCATTGCCGACCGTCACGCTGGCATGGAGCTCCTGGCCCGGGGCGACGGCATAGGCCGAGAGCGGGATGCCGCCGCGCTGGTCGAGGTGGAGGGTCTCGGGGCCGGGGGCGTGGACGGTGCGCGGCAGCGCGCGCAGCTCGTCGAGCGCGAGGTCGATGGCCAGGGGCGGGGTCAGATCGGCGGTCAGGCGCGTCTCCCACCACACCGCCGCGCCCTGCGGGCCGAGCACGCCCAGGCGCACCGTGAACGCATCGCGCACCGCGAGGGCCTGGACCGCCAGCGCACCGCGCGCCGGCAGGGCCAGGGTCGTGCCGCCGCTGCCGTGCGCGGGGAGGTCGAGGGTGCCGGCGAGGTCGCCCAGCAGCGCGCCCTCCCAGGTCGAGAGGCGGGCGATCACCGGCAGTCGCAGGGGGGCGTCGCCCGGGTTGCCCGCCGCCACCGTCAGCGCGCGGTGCTCGCGGTCGACCTCCACGCGCGCGGCGAGGGCGGGGGGTCCTGCGCCGGAGCGGCCGGGAGCGCATGGACCTCGGCCAGCCAGCGCAGGGTCGCGGTCCACAGCGCGGCATCGCCGGCGGCGGCCTCGGCCGCGAACACCGCGACGCGGCCGGCGCCATAGCGTCCGGTGATGAGCAGGCCGTCGCCACGCACATCGGCGGAATGCAGGCGCGTCCGCCAGTCGCGGTTGAGCAGGGGCCGGCTGAGGAAGGCCTCGCCCGCCTGCACCGGCCGCTCGAGGTAGGCGAGGGTGTGCTCCAGGCGCTCAAAGCGGGTCTCGCCGCGCTCCGCGGTGTGCACGGCTTCAGCCGCCAGGCATGCTCGAGGCGGAGATGGGGCGCGCCACCGGGGAAGAACGCCGCCTCGGCCTCGCCGCTCTCGATCACCTCGCCCCCGCCGCCGCGCGCGGCGCTCGCGAGCAGGGTCAGCCAGGCGGTGGTGGGGGACAGCGGCGTCAGGGCGTAGGCGGTGGTGCCGGGATGCGGGGCGATGGTGATGAGCAGGGCGTTGCCCAGGCGGAGGTGGTCGGCGAGCTGGGCGACCAGGACGCGGTCGAGGGCCACGCCCGGCTGCTCGGCCTGGTAGAGCATCACGCGGGTCAGCTCGATGGGCGTCGCCGCTGGCGCCGGGGCGAGGCCGAGCGCGCGCGCCGGCGGCGGCCAGCGCCGGTGCGCCGGCGGGATCGCGCTGATCTCGTAGGACATCGCCTCCGCCGCCGCTGCGCGCGCGGCGAGGACGCTGCCACCGGTCGCGAGCAGGACGGCCAGGGAGCGCGGCCGGCGCGTGGCGGATCAGGGGCGCCAGGCGCGCATCAGGGGGCTCCGGACGAGCCCGGGTACCAGCAGCGGCTCCATCATCCGCAGCGGGGCTCCGGCGGGCACTCCCCGGCCAGGCGGGCGCGGGCACAGATCGGCCAGCGCCGCGCCCATCTCGCGGTTGCGCTTGTCCACCGAGGCGAGCGGCGGCCGCGCGCCGAGCAGCAGCTCGTCGCGGTTGCGCCAGTAGTTGTCGTAGCCGGCGACGATCACCGGGCGCTTGAGCAGCTCGGCCGCGCGCGCGCAGGCGAAGGCCTCGGAATCGGTGATCGCCAGCAGCGCGATGCCCTCGCCGGCCTCATCGAGGCGGTCGAGCAGCGCCCCCGCCTGCAGGCGCGCACGGGTCTCGAGGTCGCCATCGCCGGCGAGCGGCGGCGCATGCGCGAGGATGGGCAGTCCGGCGCGCATGAGCGCGCGCTCGACGCCGTGGTCGCGGCGCTGCTGCCAGGTCCCGGGCCGGCCCGGGGCCCAGCAGCGCAGGATGCGCCGCGCCCCGCGCGCGATCAGCCAGGCGGTCAGGGCATCGGCGCCATGGTCGTGGTCGCTCTCCACGCGATCGCAGGCGCGCGCCCAGGGCTCGTCGCCGTAGGCGAAGGTGGGGATGCCGCCATCGTGCAGCTCCGCCACCGTGCGTTCGAGCCAGTCTGGTCGGAGCTGGAAGGCGCGCGCGCCGAACACCACCGCGGCGGGCGGCGCACTGAGCAGGCGGGCGCGCCAGCGGTCGGCCGCCGCTTCCAGGCTGAGCGACGAGAGGTGCACCAGGAGCGGGGTCAGGCGCGCAACATTTAAAATACGTCCTAACACCATCGTCGTTGACATGGTGCGATCGCCTGTTCCTTTCAATACTGCATCAAATGCAGCCAGTTCAGGTACCTTGAGAGGCTGAGAGGGTGCAAGACGAGCAGGTAAATAAGTGGTTAATTTTTCTCGCTGAGTTTGTAAATAAGTAAGCGCCGGATCTTTCGAATCGGGTTTGTAAAAATCAAAACGAGTTAATTGTTCATCGCTTAACGGTAATTTAAAACGTTCGCGAAATGCTTTTAATTCTTCTTCCGACATGTCTAGTTGATTATGCGCAACATTCCGACCTTCCGCATTTTTTGTGCCTAAGCCATATCCTTTGACACCTTGCGCTAAAATCGCCGTGGGTTGTCCTTTGTGTTTCACAGCCGCATCATAAGCCGCATACACTTTGATGGGATCATGCGCACCGCGGTTTAATTGATTTAATTGTTCATCCGATAAATCGGCAAATAATGCTTTTAATTCGTCATTGTCGCCGCAAATAAAATCACGCAGGTAAACGCCGCCATGCACATAGGCACTCTGCAAATCGCCATCTACTATTTCACCGAGTCGCTAACAGTAAGCCTTTTTTATCCTTCGCAAAAATGGCATCCCAATGGCTGTCCCATAATACTTTAATCACATTCCAGCCTGCGCCGCGGAAAACGCCTTCTAGCTCTTGAACAATTTTGCTGTTGCCGCGAACTAAACCATCTAAGCGCTGCAAATTACAATTCACTACATAAATAATGTTATCTAATTCTTCTCGAGAAGCGACGGTTAGCGCACCGACTGACTCGACTTCATCCATTTCTCCATCACCGCAGTACACCCAGACTTTGCGATCATTGGCTGGAATAAAATGACGATGTTCTAAATATTTTAAAAAACGGGCTTGGTAAATGGCTTGTAATGCACCTAAGCCTAATGACACGGTGGCAAATTGCCAAAAATCTGGCATTAGCCAAGGATGCGGATAAGAGGATAAACCACCCCCATCCACTTCTTGGCGAAAATTCGTTAAATGATCATTGGTGAGACGGCCTTCAAGATAAGCGCGTGCATAATTGCCCTCAGAAGAATGGCCTTGGAAATACACTAAATCACCCGGCACGCCTTCTTTTGCACCGCGAAAAAAATGATTCATGCCGACTTCATACAGTGTACAAATCGAACCAAAAGAGGATAAATGTCCACCGACGCCACCGGCATCTTTTTTAGCTTTTAACACCATCGCGATGGCATTCCAGCGGATATAGGCTTCTAGTTGGGCTTCTAAGGCTAAATCGCCTGGGTAGGTTGGCTGTTGATCCGGCGCAATCGTATTCCCGTAAGGCGTAGAAATGGGGTTGCCTTTAACAACGGCCACACCGGCTTGGTTTGCATTTTCTAGCAATTTATCAATCACATATTGTGCACGCGCACTGCCTTCTTCTTTTAAAAGAGACGCAAACGCATCTAACCATTCTTGAGTTTCAGCATGATCAACATCATCCAACGGTTTTGCCATGGGGGGTATTTCCTTTCTTTGATCTATTTATAATAAACTAATCGGTTATTTTAACCCGAATAATGGAAAAGCTAAAGGCGAACACTTTGGTTGGCTGCCTACGATTTATAAAACCGCTGCATTTCCAAATAAACAGCGTGCATGGTTTCTGGATTTAATTTCGCATTTGGCAACACCTGGCCATTCAATTGAGTGACTTGATAATTCCCCATCGGAAAAATATTCGTGATGCGACTTTTTTCAACCACACCATAACCAATATAACTGCCTTCTAACAAATACTCAGACGGCTGATTTTTCCATAAGGAATGACCCAAGCTATATTGATCAGCGGGTGTCTTGCAGCCCATTATTTTTTCCATCAACGTAGGTGCGATATCATAGTGAGTCGTCAGATAAGATTGCGTAGCCGCTGGCATACCCGGCCAGTACACGACCAACGGTGTTTGAATTTGATAATGGGTAAAGTTACTGGTATGTCCCCAATAACCCAACTTATTATCATTAAATTCTTCACCATGATCGCCGGTAATAATAACCACCGTGTTTTCCAACAACCCGCGTTTTTTTAATTCGGCTAAGACTTTGCCAACTTCATTATCCACGGAATACAACGCATTTTTGTAACGATTTAAATAAAGCGTTACATTCGTATTATTATTTAACCCAAGGCGTTCACACTGTTTGATCACCGGATGAAAGGGTGACAGAGCATGTTTTGTTGAACAATAACTGTGTGACGCATCATAAAAAAGAAAACTAAAAAATGGTTTGCTCGTATCACGCTCTGCCAAAAACTGCATGAAATCGTTCGTCACAACTAAGTCACGATCATGTGGATCATTGCCCGCCATTTTTAATTTTAAATTTTTAATCTGTTGGAAAATCGTTTTATGAAATGGCGGTAACGTTAAACCCGCACTCGCTAAAATTTTTATTTGATAATGACGTTTTTGCAATTCCTCAAGTAACACAGGTTCACGATGTTGATTGGCCATCGATGTCCAATAACTTTCGGGTAATCCGTAAAATAAACTAAATACTCCAGGACCTGTCGCATTTCCACCACTAAAATGCTGGGTAAATTGTTGTGCCGTTTGCGCAAATTGATACACATTTGGCGTAACCGTTGCATTCAACATATCAAACCGCCATGTATCAATTCCAATCATCAAAATATTGAAAGGCTGTTTGTTGGTTTTGGCAAAATGCAACGGTTGCTTGGGATAATCTAATACTTGATTTACTTGCGCAGGCTGAACCATATATCGCTCAAATATCCGTTCTAAGGCAACCGTGCCATCCCGAATCGGTAGCATGGCGCCCAAGGTTTCAATGTACAGTGGAAAAACTCTGGCAGCCTCTAGATAAAAGCGCGCAGAACCACGGTTGGCACTCAACAATAACATGCTGTAAGAAGTATAAATCGTTAACCCAAGAACAGCGGCTACCCACTTACCCGCGCCGCGTAAAAAAGTGGGTCGCTGCAAGCCGTGCCACAAACCATAAGCAATCCCAAATTCAACCAAGATCGCAGAACAAATTATGCAAACAACAGCAATCTCTTCATAAATCGAAAAATCAAAAAATTGTTCATTGGTAGAATGCAATACCAAGCCCAACACAATTCCATTTAAATGAAAATGAAATAAATTATAAATAATCGTGTCACTGATCAATAACACTACCGCAGCCGCTGCAATAAGCGATGCCATCACAAAAATAACATGGCGACGCGGATAAATTAAAATCATCAGCGCGATTAAAAAGAAAGGTAAAAAAGCGACTAACGTGAGTTGACTGAAATAACTTAACAGTAAAAATACGCTGATGACTATTTCATTTTTTTTGGTTAAATAGCCAGAGCCCAACCAAGAAATAGAGTGAATATATTTCAAGCCTAACAGCCAAAATAACAGACTATTTGCCGTAAAAAACCACCCACACCAGCGTAATAACGTTTGCTTTGTTGCATGTAATTTAAATAAGTTAACCATTGATCTCACACTAATAAAACACAAACAGCCAATATCACAAGAGCGATGACATACACTCGATCAAGCAAGCCTAAGGCTTCTTTTTCTGCTTCACCCGTTTCAGGGATCAGTTTATTTTCTGTTAACGCTAATGCGGCAATTCCACAGTTCAGCAACAAGGTGTCATTCATTTTGATACCCGTAAACACTAGGCTTTTCCAACATTGAAACACACACGTAAAATGTCCTGCTAACGCAAACATAAACGTAAAAAGTCGAACGGGTACCCAATCGAGAATACTCAGCCATTTTAACGCTTTTTGATTCAAACCCAAGGGTGAATCCACACACAGCAATGTTAAAAGACGGTATAACACAGCACCCACCGGCCCCAATACGACAAACCAAAATACGACGCCAAATACCCGTTGATAGGATGCCAGGAAAAAAGCATTCACTAAGGCACGGTGGAACGCTTGTGAATTTTCTGGCGTGCCAATCTGAAATGCCGCATCAATTTTTTCGAGAGCCGACTGGGTGTCATCATTATTCAGCTCTGCCATACAACTATACGCCTGCACCCAGAAATTTTTGGGGCCTAAGCAATACATCAAAATAAAAATCCCAAAAATTAATTTCAAGATGCCAAACAAAAAACTGCCTAAAATACCATTAACCAATCCAACCAGCAAAAGCGCTGGCAGAATACAAATTGTTAGCGATAAGGCAGAAGGCCACTGATTGACTTTCGTCATGCTGAGCCAACGCTGGAATTTCATAAACCAACGCCAATGACGCAATTGACCCCAATGAAAAAACCGTTCAGCAACCAATGCAACTAACGTAATAATAAATGTCATAAGCAATCCCTTTGTAACAATCCTGTTTGTATTGCGGTGAGTATACCGTCTAAATGGTTCCAATCAAAATGCGGGCCCGGATCTGTTTTCCGGCCTGGCGCAATCTCCGAGTGACCGACGATTCGGTCCCGTCTAATCGCGGGATAATGATGCATTAATTCATTAATGATGGTTGCCAACGTTTGGTATTGAATCGGTTCAAAAGACACATCATCTGCACCCTCAAGCTCAATCCCAATCGAAAAATCATTACAACGCTCTTGCCCTTGAAAAGAGGATTGCCCAGCATGCCAAGCTCGTGCACGAAAGGGCACAAACTGAATAACCTCACCCTGTCGATCAATCAATAAATGGGCTGAAACGCGCAAATGCGCAATGGTTGCAAAATAGGGATGGCTGGCAACATCTAATGTGCCGCAAAAAAAATTCTCAATGTCCTGGGTACCAAATTGCTTAGGCGGCAAACTAATATTATGGATAACAATCATATCAATTGGCATATCCGCTGGACGTTCATCGCAATGCGGTGAAGGCAAATAGCGCGCAGTATTGAGTAAATCATTTGCTATGGTTAAGTTCATAATGTGGGTATATTGCATCAACACAGGGTCTGTTGACAATTGGTTTGTGAGGTTTAAAAAGTGAGTCATCAGCCAAAATATGCGAAAATTTCTAGACGAAAAGCAGTACTTAAGTTAACCTTTGCAACCTCGAGAGGTATAACGTATGCATGCAGAAGACATTAAGCAATTAATTGAAGCCGGCATTAAAAATTGCTCTGCCACCGTCGAAGGTGATGATGGTGTTCATTTTTCTGCCATTATTATTAGCCCCGAATTTCTGGGCAAAAATCGCGTCCAGCAGCAGCAAATGGTTTATGCCACCTTAGGTAATCGTATCCACGATGGAACGATTCATGCACTCTCGATTAAAACATACACCCCTGACGAACAGCATCATTCATAAAGAGCTCACCCTATGGACAAATTAATCATTCACGGCAACATCCCATTATCGGGTGAAGTTAAAATTTCTGGCGCTAAAAACGCAGCCTTACCAATTTTAGCCGGTTGTTTATTAACAGCAGCCCCTGTTCGTGTTTGCAATATTCCCCACTTGCACGATGTGACGACCACCATGAGCTTATTAGGGCAAATGGGTGTGCATTTAACATTAGATGAGCGATCGAATGTTGAAGTCGATGCCAGCAACTTATATTCCTACCATGCGCCTTATGAATTAGTCCGAACCATGCGCGCATCGATATTAGTCCTCGGACCGCTGTTAAGCCGTTTTGGTGAAGCCGATGTGTCATTACCTGGCGGTTGCGCCATTGGAACACGTCCGGTTGACCAGCATTTAAAAGGCCTACAGGCGATGGGTGCCGATATTCGTGTTGAAAATGGCTACATTAAAGCAAAAACAAAAGGACGCTTGCAAGGCGCCTCCATTGTGATGGATCTCGTCACCGTCACCGGAACGGAAAATATCATGATGGCAGCCGTGCTTGCCGAAGGACAAACCACCATTCACAATGCCGCACGCGAACCCGAAGTGGAAGATTTAGCCAACTTTTTAAATACCCTGGGTGCAAAAATCAGCGGCGCAGGAACATCCACGATTGTGGTTGATGGCGTCAATGAATTATCCGGCGGCAGCTATCAAGTGATGCCAGATCGCATCGAGACAGGCACTTATTTAGCAGCGGCTGCAATTACCCGCGGCAAAGTGAAATTAAAAAATACCCGACCTGATTTGTTGGAATCCATTTTAATAAAATTATGTGAAGCGGGTGCGCACATTGAAACAGGCGTGGATTGGATTAGTCTTGATATGAAAGGCAACCGACCCCTCGCTGTGAATATCAGCACCGCACCCTACCCTGCTTTTCCAACCGATATGCAAGCGCAATTTATGGCGATGAATACGGTTGCGGAAGGGACTGGCATTATTACTGAGACCGTATTTGAAAATCGGTTTATGCATGTCCAAGAATTATTACGCATGGGCGCAAACATTGCGTTGAAAGGCAATTCAGCGATTTGCACCGGCGTGGAAAGTTTGCAAGGTGCGCCCACCATGGCGACGGATTTACGCGCATCCGCAAGTTTAGTCTTAGCGGGATTAACTGCTGTTGGCGAAACAACCGTGGATCGAATTTATCATATTGATCGCGGTTATGAATGCATTGAAGAAAAGTTAACACAATTAGGTGCTCGGATTCAGCGTATTGCTAACTAGCCAAGGCTGTCATCCTGAGTGCTCCAACTCTCGAAAAAAGAGGGGTAAACATCGAATAAGAACTTTTTCTTTTTATACAAATCCCCCTTGTTCCCCCTTTTTCAAAGTGGGAGACCTTCTAAACAGCTCTGTGTTTTGACAGTGAAAACTGCTTAGAAGGTCTCCCACTTTGAAAAAGGGGGAACAAGGGGGATTTGTATAAAAAAATTAAATTGTTCTTTGTAGATACCTATAGAGGCGGTTACAAAAAATCAAACGCTTGCATCGACGTTCTTTGGGAGCGTTTTTCGCTCCGATGACAGCTCTTTATTAAAGGATTGAAAATGCAATATTCCATTATATTATTTTTGTGGCTTATTTTTTCATTGCGCGTGGAAGCAGCCAATCCAACTGATTTAGCCAAATTAACCAAAACAACTCCCGCGACAACAAAAGGCTTAGACTTATCAAATACCGATCTACGCAGCTATCAATTCGTCGCCAGCAAAGTCAATTTTCAACACGCCAACTTATCACATGCTGATTTAACCCATGTTGATTTAACCAACGTTGACTTAAGCGATGCAGATTTAAGTTACGCAAAATTACAAAATGCCAAATTAGATGGCGCGAATTTATCGAACGCCGTGTTAAATCATACTGATTTAAGTAATGCATCATTAACAAAAGCGAATTTAACCAATGCACAATTACCTTTTTCTGTTCTAGTCAATGCCGATTTACAACAAGCCAATTTAAGCAAAGCAAATTTCACCTGCGCCAATTTCAACAATGCCAACATGACCCAAGCGGATTTATCTCAAGCAATTATTTCGAGCGCGACGTTCATTAATACAGTCACAACAGATATCATCAATTATGATTCGGTGGTGGATGAGCATGTTGCGTGTGCGGGATAACGCAAACTTTCCTGTCATTGCAGCAAGCACTGAGCCGCGACCGTCAGGGAGCGTCACAGAATCGGCGATTAAAATTAACGCGGATTCCGTGACGCTCCCTGACGGTCGCGGCTCAGATTAGACGCCGTTCGAATTGAGCGCAGCTCGGATTGCGCTACTGCACTAAGCCAAATAAAAATCCAACGTCTTCTTCAACCCGGTCGCAAAATCCACCTGCGGCTGCCAACCTAACTGCTGAGCGGCTCGATCAATCGCAGGCACTCGCAACGAAACATCTTGGTAACCTTTGCCATAATATTTTTCCGCAGAGACATCGACTAATTGTGTCTTGCCTGCAACTTCTGCATACTTTGGATATTGCTTAATGTTCGCAATCAACATTTCGGCTAATTCACGAATTGAAATATTTTCCGCTGGATTGCCAATATTAAAAATTTGGTTATGCGCCACACTGTTTTTATTTTCAATCATGCTAATCAGTGCATCCACACCATCATCAATATACATAAAGCAGCGCTGTTGCGCACCGCCATCCACCAGCATAATATTTTCACCCCGTAAAATATTACCGATAAACTGAGTCAACACACGCGAACCACCGGGCTTTGGATTAAAAATATTATCTAACTTAGGTCCAAACCAATTAAACGGTCTAAATAAGGTATAAGCTAAACCATGATGTTTGCCATACGCATAAATCACCCGATCTAATAATTGCTTGGAGGTAGAATAAATCCAACGCTCTTTGTGGATAGGCCCCGTCACTAAATTACTGCTTTCTTCATCAAAGGCAGGATCTGGACACATGCCATAGACTTCTGAGGTAGAAGGAAAAATAATCCGTTTTTTATGTTGCACACATAATCGAATCACTTCTAAATTCGCTTCAAAATCTAATTCAAATACACGCAACGGTTCTTGCACATAAACAGCCGGTGTGGCAATGGCGACTAATGGCATCACAACATCACATTTTTTAACATGCTCAACCACCCACTCTTTTTGTTTGGTCATATCGCCGTTAAAAAAATGAAAATTTTTCTGACCCAAACAATTTTCTAATTTATCTTGTGCCAAATCCATCGCATAAATATGCCAATCGGGTTTATTCGCTAAAATGCCTTCACTTAAATTATTACCAATAAAACCATTCGCACCTAAAATTAAAACATTCATTCACATCGCTCCACTTTTAAAATTCAGCGTTTAACTGCGTGAAATCACATAAACGCCAGCAATAATAATAAAAATACCGGACATCCGCATAACAGACATCGATTCACCAAACAAGTAATAAGCTGCCACTGCGTTGACCACATAACCAATGCTTAACATGGGATAGGCATAACTGACTTGCACACGCGATAACACCAATAACCAAACGGCCACGCTCATCACGTAGGTACATAAACCAGACATGATCGGTACATTCAACGCGACCTTCATGCCAATGGGCACGATATTCGCCATGTTAAATTCAAAATGGCCGATTTGACTCATGCCGGATTTTAATAATAATTGCGCCACTGTATTTAACATGACGCCTACTATAATTAAGAAAAATATCATTTCAAACACACCTCTATAGAAGGTGTGCATAATACCTCAATTAAGGGGGGGCTGACTATATATTAATCGTTGCGTCATTTCTTTTTTGCCTAATCCGTATATAATCCTAAATCGAATAAATTGACTGGAGAAAGAATAGAATGAGCATCCTCGTAGGTAGAAAAGCCCCCGATTTTACCGCCGCTGCCGTTATGGCCAATGGCGAAATTAACAGCACCTTTAAATTAAGCGATGAGATGAAAGGTAAATACGCAATCGTATTTTTCTATCCGTTAGACTTTACCTTTGTCTGTCCATCGGAATTAATTGCCTTAAATAAACGCATCGATGAATTCAAACAACGTAACACCCTGGTGATTGGCGTTTCAATTGATTCTCAATTCACTCACAGCGCATGGCGCAAGACCCCATTGAACGAAGGTGGAATTGGTCCTGTCCAATATCCGCTCGTTGCTGACGTGAACCATCAAATTTGTCAAGCCTATGGTGTCGAACATCCTACTGCACATGTTGCATTACGTGGCGCATTCTTAATTGACAAACAAGGTAATGTGCGTTCACAAATCGTGAATGATTTACCGTTGGGTCGTAACATGGACGAATTATTGCGCTTAGTCGATGCATTACAATTTCACGAAAAGCATGGTGAAGTGTGTCAAGCAGGCTGGACAAAAGGGGAAGCTGGTATTAAACCCACCGCAGAAGGCATTGCAACTTTTCTAGCTAACAAAGCGGAAGCGCTGTAAGAAATTTATACCACGCTGCAGTTTGCACGCGTCCAGTGGCGAGAAAATTTTTATTTTTCTTTCTGCTCGAAACCCGCGACCTATCGCGGGTTTTTTTTATTATTTTTTTAAAAAAAAAAATTTCGAGATTTTCCTTTAACTTCCATCGCTCTTTCATTAGAATTGCGTGCACAAAATGGTTAGCACAACTTTTTTGTTGTGAAATGCAAATTGCAAAAGCTACCCATTTTTTTATGATCTGGTTAAAATTTGTAAGCAAATAGATTGAATTGAACATTAAGTTCATCTTTAGTTTATTTTTTGCTTGCAATAATGAATATTTGTATGTAGTTTTTGAAACCGTCCGGATCAAATCAATATATCAAGGAGATACACAAGCATGAAACTAAAAATCGTTGGTGCATCAATGATCGTGTTAGGTTTGCTAACCATCCCAGGTTTAGCAGCTGCTCACGGCAAACATCATAAACACCACATGAAACAAGTTGAATACAAAGGCGACTACAAAGGTGCGTTACCCGCTCCCGTTGTTGAAGCATGTCCATTAATGGATCCATACATTGCAACATTAGATGAAATGCATCACAACATCGGTCGTGCAAAACCATCTGAAGATTGCAATAAATTAATTTCCTTCGCAGGCGGCATCAACTTTGATTCACATTGGGGCAACCGCTCTGTTGGATATCAAGGTGAAAACAACCAAAGATTATCTTTGAACGATGCATACCTTAACATTTACGGTAATGTCAATGAATGGACCAAAGCATTTGCTAGCATGAGTTATAACGACGTTAGCGACAACGGCGCAGGTTCTGCATTCACAAAACCAGGTCAATATAGCAACGTCTATCCAACCCATACATTAACGTTGGAACAAGGCTTCATGCGTTTTGCTAACTTTGATCAAATGCCATTCTATGTTCAATTGGGTAAACAATTCCAAAATTTCGGCCGTTACAACATTCATCCAATCACTCGTTCAACAGATCAAGTGTTGTCTGAAACATTGGCGACCAGTGCTGAAGTTGGCTTCATCACCCGAATGGGCTTCAACGGTTCGTTATTTGCATTTGACAACCCATTGAAGGATAGCTACACAGCTGCTCCTACAACTACACAAGGCCACAGCAAAACAAACTGGGGTGCTAGTTTAGGTTACGATCACCCAAGCGATTCATTGGGTTTTGACGTCGGCGCTGGTTACTTGTACAACTTCACAGGCGTGAACGATGTTGCACAAGCACTGTCTCAATTTGAATTTGGCACCAACAATACCGGTACTTACTATAATCGCGTAAGTGCATTAGCAATTTATGGTGACTTGAATAGCGGACCATTCTCTCTCTTGGCTCGTTATGTAACAGCTCTCCAAGACTTCACCACCACTAACTTGCTGAGTCATTTAGGTTCTGGTAGCGGTGCTAAGCCATGGGCTAGCAATTTACAAGCTGCTTTCAACTTCAATGCTTGGAGCAAAAACCAAAATGTTTACGTGGGTTACCAAGCAACGGGTGATGCAGTATACATTGAATTGCCAAAAAACCGTTGGTTAGCGGGTTACAATGTTGATGTTTGGAAAAACACCAACTTGGGTCTTGAATTAGCTCATGATCATGATTACAGCGTTGGTCAAGGCGGCACAGGCAACAACAGCAACACCGTTGCAGTACGCGCAGCTGTTAAATTTGGTTAATAAAAACCATCGTAAAAAGCCCGCGAAAGCGGGCTTTTTTTTGCCTGTTATTTTTTAAAATTGATTAACGATATAGCAAAATAATTCTGCTGTTTTTTCTGCATCATAAATTGCAGAATGCGCTTGATTCACATCAAATGAAATCCTGGCGGCTCGCAATGCTTTCGCCAACACCGTTTCACCCAGCGCAACACCCGCAAGTGTTGCCGTATCGAAACTGGTGAATGAATGAAATGGCGTTTCCTTAAATCCACACCGCTTAGCCGCTGCTTGCAGAAACGCTAGATCGAACCAAGCATTATGACCCACTAATACCGCACGATGGGTTTGAGCTTTACGAATGGCGACTTGTAACTCTGCAAATAAAAAATGCAAGGCTTGTAATTCGGGTATGGCATAACGCAGAGGATCCTGAGGATTTATTTTCGTAATCTCCAATGACTTATGATCGATATTTGCCCCTTGAAAAGGTTCGATCGAATAAAAATAGGTCTGGCTTGGAGACAGCCTGCCCTGCGGATCCATTGCAATCGTGACAGCCGCGAGCTCCAGCAATCCATCCGTTTGAGGATTTAAGCCTGTGGTTTCCACATCAACGACCACGGGCAAGAGACCGCGAAATCGATTTGATAGGTTTAACTTTTTTTGTTTCAGCGACAAACGTATAATCCTCTCTAGTATTAAAGCGAATCGATTTTTAGGCAGGTAGGATAACATAACCTCACCGAGTGGAAGAATAAAACATGATTTTTGCAAACCCGATACCCAAACTAACCCCTTTACAAATTGCCATGTCGGGAGCTTATCGACGAGATGAGACAGCCTGTCTTGCCGATTTATTGCCTGCTGCAACGTTTCATCCGGACACGTTAAATCGGATTCAGCAGACCGCCGCCCAATTAGTTGCAGGCACACGAAAACGCCGAAAAAATGAAGGCGGCATGGATGCCTTGTTACGGGAATATGATTTATCCAGCGAAGAAGGCATTGCATTAATGTGCTTAGCCGAAGCCTTATTGCGCATCCCTGACCGCGCGACGATGAATCGCTTAATCAGCGATAAAATTTCCACCGCCAATTGGCAAAAACATTTTAGTCGACACAATTCTCTCTTTGTAAATGGTGCAACCACTTCACTGTTATTAACCAGCAAACTATTTGGCCCCTTACGCGATCATAAAAAATCGATGACCAAATTATTAAATGAATCCAGCAGTTTTTTTATTCGACCGTTTATTTTGCAAGCGATGAAATTAATCGGCAAACAATTTGTCATGGGCACAACCATCGATACCGCCATTCGCCGCGCGAAAAAATCTGAAGCACTCGGCTACCGTTATTCGTATGACATGCTTGGCGAATCGGCAAAAACCAAAGAGGATGCCAACCTTTATTTTGCCTCTTATCAAACTGCGATCACGGCCATTGGTCAATCCATTCAACAGGGTAATCCGATAACGAACCCTGGTATTTCGATCAAATTATCCGCCTTGCACCCACGTTATGAAGTGGCGAAACGCGAACGCGTCTTAAACGAGTTAACCCCTCGTTTATTAACACTGGCTCAACTTGCCAAAACCTACAACATTGGTTTAACCGTCGATGCGGAAGAAGCAGAACGCTTAGAATTGTCACTGGAAATCATTGAAAAAGTATTTAGCGATCCTTCTCTCAACGGCTGGGAAGGTTTTGGTTTAGCCGTGCAGTCTTACCAAAAACGTGCGCCATTTGTCATTGATTGGTTAGCCGATTTATCGAAACGCCAACAACGTCGCCTCATGGTGCGATTAATTAAAGGCGCTTATTGGGATGCAGAAATTAAATTAAGCCAAGTGCTTGGACTAGAAAGCTATCCCGTCTTCACACGAAAAAATTCAACCGACGTCTCTTTCTTAGCGTGTGCAAAAAAATTATTAGCACAGCCTGATTGTTTTTATCCGCAATTTGGCACGCACAATGCGTATTCTGCCGCCGCCATTTTAGAATTAGCCCAAGGCCGAAAAGATTTTGAATTTCAATGTTTGCACGGCATGGGACAAACGCTTTACGATCAAATCGTCGATAAAAATGCCTTTGATGTGCCCTGCCGAATTTACGCACCGGTCGGAACCCACAAAGATTTATTAGGTTATTTAGTTCGCCGCTTATTAGAAAATGGTGCGAATACGTCTTTCATTAATCGGTTAGCCGATGAAGACACCCCCATCGAAAAAATTATTGCAGATCCGGTGGCGCGCATTGCAGCACTCGCGCACAAACCTCATCCCCACATTCCACTGCCTAAACATCTTTATGGTCATGAACGATTAAATTCATCAGGAGTTGATTTAACCAATATGCAAACACTCGAACACTTGAAAGCGGAAATGGAAAAAGCAGATAGCCAAACTTGGCAAGCAGGTCCTTTGATTTCAGGCAAAATGCACTCTTCCACGAGCAAACAAACGATTGTCTCTCCCAGTCGAAACGAACACGTCGTGGGTTATGTTTACGAAGCAACCCAAGAGGATGTGGAAAAAGCCTTAGCGGCTGCAACACTGGCCAATACGACTTGGGGAACAACAGATGTCAATCAACGCGCAGATTGTCTTTCACGCGCCGCTGATTTATTTGAAAAACACACGCCGCAATTAATGACACTCTTAAGTCGAGAAGGTGGCAAACACATTAATGATTGCGTGTCTGAAGTAAGAGAAGCCATCGACTTTTGTCGTTATTATGCAGCACGCGCACGCACCGATTTAGTACCTGAAAAATTGCCAGGGCCGACCGGTGAATTCAATCAATTATCATTACATCCCAGAGGCGTCATTGTTTGTATTAGTCCGTGGAATTTTCCGCTAGCGATTTTTATCGGTCAAGTGGTTGCGGCATTAGTCGCTGGCAACACCGTCATTGCTAAACCCGCTGAACAAACACCTTTAATAGCCGCTGAAGCCGTCCGCTTACTTCATGCAGCGGGGATTCCAACCGATGCATTGCATTTAATGCCGGGTCGCGGTGAAATTGTCGGCGCGAAATTAGTCGCTGATTTACGCACTGCGGGTATCTTGTTTACAGGGTCTACTGAAACTGCCAAATTAATTCAGCAAACATTGGCTAAACGCGATGGCGCAATTGTTCCATTGGTTGCCGAAACGGGCGGTCAAAATGCTATGATTGTCGATTCTTCCGCGTTGCCAGAGCAAGTGGTCACCGACGTCATTACCTCTGCATTCAATAGTGCAGGCCAACGTTGTTCCGCTTTACGGGTTTTATTTTTGCAAGAAGATATTGCACCGCGCATTTTAGAAATGTTAAAAGGCGCAATGACTGAATTAACCATTGGCGCACCGGAATTATTAAGTACCGATGTGGGTCCTGTCATTGATCAAGAAGCATTAACCATGCTGCAAAATCACGTCGCTTATTTGCAAGCAAATGCCACTCTGCTCTATCAAGTACCGATGCCGCATAACTTACCGAAAGGTCATTACTTTGCACCGTGTGCATTTGAATTAAAATCACTGGATTTATTGAAGCGCGAAGTGTTTGGGCCTATTTTGCATGTTATTCGTTACTCAGCAAAAGACTTAGATAAGGTCTTAGATCAAATTATTCAGACGGGTTATGGTTTAACGTTAGGTATTCATAGCCGCATCGATGCGACTGTGCAGCATATTCAAAAACGCATGCCGGTTGGCAATGTGTATGTGAATCGCAACATGGTCGGTGCGGTGGTAGGCGTCCAACCATTTGGCGGCGAACGTCTTTCCGGTACGGGCCCTAAAGCAGGCGGCCCACATTATCTGCCACGGTTGTGTGTTGAACGTTCTATTTCAATTAACACAACAGCAGCAGGGGGCAATGCGACTTTGATTTCATTGCCTGAGGATTAGGGAGCCACGACAAAAACTTTTCTTGTTGATTATTCTTTAGCATTGTTACCGAGCACGCTGAGGAACGTGCGATCTAGCAGAATTTTCATCCGTCGCAAGAACCGTTGATGGAGCAGATGAAGGTCTCTGACTAGGTGTTCGTACCGATGAAGAAGACTCAACTTGCTCGTTCCAATAAACCGATTGAGGCCCTCGTTTTAGTTCAGGCACACTTTCACTATTACTGTTTTCTTCTTGAATCGGTCGCAATGATGACGCATAACTACTTTTGCTTCGAGATCGAGACGTACCAACAGGTTGCTTGGGTTGCACATGCTTTGTTTTGATCCAAGTGTTGCTCGCCGGAGGCGCCACGTCTGTTTGTTTCTTTTTAAAGTGAAAAAATAAAGCCAATAAAAAGGCCATTCCACCACTACTACCTCCAAACACAGTGACCACACCTGCTGTGACAAAACCTCCGCTCGCTGAAGAGGATGCAGCCGCACTCGCAAACGTTAACGCGATTCCTGCACCAACCGTTGCACCAAACGACAGTACGGTCAGCGTCACAAGTGCACCAACCAGCAGAGAAACACCCAGGCACTTTAACCAAAAATAGTTGGAGGGTTTTTTGGGTATCAGAGCAGGCTTGATGCGTTGCGCCTGAATGGAATGCGAGTGGGAAGGTTGACGTGCTATTTGAAAATAAATTGTTTTAAATATCTCTTGCGCTCTGTGTTGCACTGGATTTTCTATGTCATCGGTTTTTTGTTCTTGTGCAGTTTCTTTTTTCGCCGAAAATTCAATAACTTTCTTCCCTTTTGGAAAAGAGATAACGTCAAATTCCTTTGCTAACTCAGCTAAATCTTGTTTCGTGACTTGGCGGGACTCACTATCAGATTTAGTCGCCACGAGAAAACAGGGCATTAGACCATCGGTAAAGCATTCATTGGCTCTCTGATATAATTCGCTTAAACGCTCTCGTTGAGGATTTCCTTTTTTTATAGATTGACTTAAATCGACCACAAAAATAGGAACAGCATTATCTCTTAAGTAAAACGGAAGGCGACTATCTTTATCCTCTTGACCCGGTATATCCCAAATAGACAGAGTGACTTGCTCATTTTTCTCGTCATGAAATGTAAATTGACTGAATGCAGCGTCATTTGTTGGTTTGTATTCCTCAGCAAATTTGCCACGAACGGCACCAACAAACGCTGTTTTGCCGACTCCTGATGCCCCAATTAATACACATTTTAATAATTTCATGACATTCCTCTTATAAACCATCCACTCGATAAACCGATTCACTATAAAGGAGAAAGATTAATAGAACATTAACAGTCAGTTATTTTCTCTATTTTTGCTAATTGATTGATAAAAAAAGAAAAATACCAAGGTGGAGAGTCACAACCGGTAAGAACATTATTGGCCGCTATTTATTTGCCCACAATAAAGCGATTATTTCAGATTTTCTTAAGGTTTTTGCTCTAATATAAAACTAACTTCACAAATGGTATGAAATAGAAAACACATCTATGACTGACGCGAGAAGCAATATACAAGCTCAAGAATCCAGCCTCTCAACAGGTCGTGGAAGTACTGAGTTAAATGAGAAACTGATCGAGGTATTCGGTAAGGAAAAAGCCGGTTGGTTTCGTGCATCCTATGATATTTCACATAAATTTGCTTATGATGAGGAAATCAAACCAATTTCCAATGATGCGCTTTACATCAAAGAATTAGACCATAAAGCGGATGGTTTAAAAGTCTATGCTATTTGGAAGAAAAATCCTGATCTAAAACCTGAAATCAATATTTGTTTTCGCGGCACAGCGTGTTTCGATAGCGGTGTACGAGATGCAGATCCTCGTGGACCAGGCCATGCTACGTTTGATCAAGTCTGCGATACTTTATTAAATCAAATTAATATTTTGATCGAGCTCTATTTAGCGTCGACAAAAAAAGAAAACGAAATTCCTCAACCAACTGTAGCGATCAATATTTTTGGTCACAGCTTAGGAGGTGCAGATGCGCAAAAATTATTAATGGCCATACTGCATGCAAAAGCGAGCTATTTAGCAACCCAATCAAATGCTAACCGTGAACAATTCAAAAAAATAAATTTACTACGTTTATTAGCAATTTGTGCGCCGGGTATTCAGAGCGGTCAGAATGAAGATGAACTATGCGCTAAGATTATGGAACATGAACGATTAACGATTGAATGTTATCGCGTCATTAACGAACACGATATTGTCCCTCAGTTTAGTACAGCGCTTTTTGCTAACACAAAAAATCAAAATATCACCCAAGGTTTCATTTATACGAGACCTAAACAACAACCCACGAGCACACTCGATGCTGCGATTGATGCACATACAAAAGATATTATGAATACTTCTTCCGATATTGCTGAATTCACAATATGTACCAATAAAGAGAAAGATGGTCAAGATTTCATGCAACAAAAATTGACTGAGAAAACCAGCGTCATTTCAAAATTAGCCGATACTATATTTGGTGCAGCAGTAAAATGGTCCCTCTATCTCGGTGGCAGCATGCTCAGCAAGATCAAAAAACTTTTCTCCCGAAAAAATAAAGAAAAACCTCTCACATTGTCTGATCTTGTTAATGACGATACGCATGAGGTTGCGTTTGATGAAGCGGGAACAGAAGGTGACTGGAGTGACGTTCGGCTCACTAAAAAAACAAATTCCAATCCACCTTCACCCGTTGAGATGAAAAAAGTAGAACCTAACTTACCTTTGCCAACAGTAGCAACCTTGCCGCAGCTCGTTCAGCTAAATCATGATTCTTCTCTTGAAGCGCCGCTTCACGCTGACTTTTCTGAACCCTTGGACGTTATTTTTCATGATGCACCGGATGAATCCAATTTACCTGCACCGGTCAATGTGTTACTTCAAACAAAGGAAGAGAGTCCGCAATCAAGCACAATGAACAGTCACGTTGATACGTCTACTCAATCGATAGCCGTGCCTCTAAAAGAGTTTAAGGATTTTCCAACAGAGGGTACTTCCTCGGGTTTATTACTGTCGACCTTTGGAACATTTAGTCAACCTTCTGTGTTAGCGTTTTCTCAAATGACTGCTTCGGTTGCGCCGGCAAATGATACACCGGTTGATGCAGCGCCCAAAGTAACAAGTGTATTGCCTGATAAATTACTGAATGCAGCAACTCATTTTATTGAAATGCTCTTAGATGAAAATTTTTGGAAAACAACTTGTCGCATCGGTATTCCTGATGGTGTTCGAGCGATGAAACACTCTGTCTCTGAGAAAGACACCGTCGAGAGTTTACAACAGAAATTTACGCAGTTGCAGACGATTGCCAACGTACGCTTAGAAAAAAAATCCTGCTTGAGTTCTTTGTATAGCTGCTTCGGACGTAAGTATGAGCCCCGACATGCTGTGACTAAAACGTTGTATGAAGCATTCAGAGATTCCCAGTCAATTAAAACGTTTTTCGAAGATAATCGATTTCGCCAGTTGATCCATGATTGGAATAGATTTCACGAAAGATATGATCGGTCATTTGTCATTTAAGTCATAAGAACTTCTTCTTTTTATACAAATCCCCCTTATTCCTGACGGATCGACGCAAATTCCACCCATGCGTCGTCCTGAAAAATCTTACGCCCAAAGTATTTGACCGCAGTTATCGCAGTAGCGCGTAAGATTTATTCAGGATCCACGAACGAAGAGCTGATTCTGGAATTTATATAGATCGATGATACTCAGGTGGAATTTGCGTCGATCCGTCAGCCCTTGTTCCCCCTTTTTCAAAGTGGGAGACCTTCTAAGCAGCTTTCACTGTTAAAACACAGAGCTGTTTAGAAGGTCTCCCACTTTGAAAAAGGGGGAACAAGGGGCAATGGCACTAGCTTAAGAACTGTCGTCCCGGAATTTAGTAGCTCTTAACGAGCGCCTTTTGCTCGTTTAGAGCTACTTAATGTCCGGGATCCATCTTCAATTTATCGCCCTCTTGCTTTTAACTTATATGCTTTAAGCAAAATGGATCCCGGACATTAACTGGCGCTAAATTCGCAAAAAGCGCTCATTAAGCGCCAGTAAATTCCGGGACGACAGTTCTTAAGCTAGTGCCATTGGGAACAAGGGGAATTTGTATAAAAAAATTAAATTTTTCTCTGTAGAGACTGATGTATACTAACCCCAAAATATTTCAGAGAGAGAGCGACCCACCATGCACCAAACGCAAGCTGTCGTATACGTCATATTTTTAGTGTTTGCCGGCACTGCTATTTTATCGACTATAGCATTGTTTACTCGCCAATCCCTGCTAGTCGCTTACATGGCATTAGGCGCCATTTTAGGACCATGGGGTTTAAAACTTGTCAAAGATACCGACGTCATTCACCAAACAGGTCATATCGGAATTATTTTCCTCTTATTTTTACTCGGCCTTCATCTGCAACCACAGAATTTATTGCACTCTCTACGCAAAATGAGTTGGATCACACTCACCAGTTCCAGCATTTTTTTCCTACTTGGCTTTGTGATTAGTTTTTATTTCAATTTTACCCTCATGGAAGCCTTTATCATCGGTTTATCCATGATGTTCTCTAGCACCATTATTGGCTTAAAACTTTTACCCACTACCATCCTGCACCACCAACATACCGGTGAGCTCATGATCAGTATCTTGCTGTTGCAAGATATTATCGCCATTGGCGTCTTATTAATTTTACAAGGCATTGGTGGACAAGCTTTTTCTTGGAAAACATTAGCCTATTTGATCAGCGCATTTCCCATTATGCTGCTAGCCGCCTATGTGTGTGAGCGCTTCATCATCGGCCATCTCTTGCGCTTATTTGATAAAGTTCATGAATATATTTTTATCTTATCGATCGGCTGGTGTCTAACCATGGCTGAACTGGCGCATTTTTTAGGATTAAGCCAAGAGATTGGTGCTTTTATTGCAGGCATTGCGCTCGCCAGCAATCCGATCTCATTTTATATCGCTGAAAGTCTCAAGCCATTACGCGATTTCTTCCTGGTGATTTTCTTTTTCACGATTGGCGCTGGATTTAATTTTGATTACTTGCCGCAAGTGATTGTGCCAGCCGCTATTATGGCGTTTATCATGTTGACGATTAAACCCTTTGTCTTCTCTTGGCTGCTGCAAAAATCCAGTGAATCAAAAGCGATGGGCTGGGAAATCGGCGTGCGACTGGGTCAAATCAGTGAGTTCTCTTTGCTCGTGATTTATTTAGCATGGCAAGTGAAATTAATTCAACCCGCAGCCAATTACATGGTGCAAGCTGCCACCATTTTAACGTTTATCGTGTCGTGCTATTGGGTTGTCATTCGTTATCCCACGCCACTTGCTGTTACCGATAAACTACGAAGAGACTAACTACTATGTCTGGCCAACATCATCACGATCATCACTCCGCACATGAACATCCGCATTCATTTAATTTTGCGTTTGGCTTTGCTGTCTTGTTAAATTTGGCGTTTACCTTATTTCAAGTTATTTACGCATTGCGCGCACAATCCATGAGTTTATTAGCGGATGCAATCCATAATTTTGGTGATGTCTTTGGCTTGATGTTAGCCTGGGGCGCTAATTGGTTGCTCACCTTACCGGCACGCAAACGGTACAGTTACGGATTCAAAAAAACCACCGTCATTGCAGCATTGGCAAATGCACTGATATTAGTCGGCACTAGCGTTTTAATCACCTATCATTCCATTTATCGATTACTGCATCCCGCCGTTGTGCAAGAAAACATAATTATTATCGTTGCGCTGATTGGCATTGTGGTCAATGGCTCGACGGCTCTGTTTTTTATGAAAGGTGCGCATGACGATTTAAACATTAAAGGCGCTTTTTTGCATTTGTTAGGTGATGCTGTCATTTCAATGGGTGTCGTTGTTGCCGGTATTCTCATTTTATATACACATCAAATGTGGATTGATCCCCTGACGGGTATTTTCATTGTCCTGATTATTTTGTGGGGAACATGGGGATTATTGCGCGATTCAGTGAATTTAATTCTCGACGCCATCCCACGCCACATTAATCATCATGGAATCCATGATTTTTTAGTCCAATTACCCGGTGTTGAATCCATGCATGATTTACATATTTGGGGATTAAGCACTAAAGAAGTGGCACTCACCACTCATTTAGTCATGCCTAACCACAGATTATCGGATGCAGACTATAAACAAATTAACTCAACACTCAAACATCAATTTCGCATTGATCATGTCACAATCCAAGTGGAAGACGGTCATGCAGAATCGCCTTGTGGCCGTGATGAGACCTGCTAAATTAAGAAAGAGCTTGTCATCCTGAGTGCTTAAGAAAGAGCTTGTCATCCTGAGCGCTTTTCGCTCCGAAGGATCTCCCTATAGAGTAGAGAGATGCTTAAAAATATCTTTAACAGAACCTCAGAAATTTGCGGGAGATCCTTCGGAGCGAAGAGCGCTCAGGATGACAGCCCTTTCTTTTGCGAGAGCTGCTTAAGACAAGGGCTTCCCCCTTTGAAAAAGGGGGATTGAGGGGGATTTGTAAAAAAATTAAATTTTATAAAAATCCCTCCTGACCTCCCTTTTTCAAAGGGAGAGACTTCTCGAAGCAGATAACTGCTATAAAATTTTCAAGACAGTTGCTTCGGAGCGAAAAGCGCTCAGGTTGACAAACCCTTTCTTAAGCAAGCACTCTTAAACCCACACCTCTCTATGAAAAATCCGCCACACCCATTTCCATTTTCATACTCTGCTCTGGTATCACAATAGAATCCAATGTATCCAGCAACGAAACCAATTCCTGCAATTTATGTAAATGATTCACTCGCTCAGTGCGCAACGAAATATTCTCTTGTTTTAATTGTTGAGTTTCATTGCGTAACATCTCTAATTCTGTCAGCAATTGAATCATTTTTTCTTCTAATTTTTGCAACAACGTGTCTGTCATAGGGTCTCCTAATTGGGTATAAAAGCAATAGGCATATTCATGTCTTTATGCAATTTTTTCTGCATAAATCCAGGATGCGTCTCAATCACGGTATAATTTTTCAAAATCATTTTCAACTCAGGTTCGTAAAGTTTACGACTGATATAAATGATATTTGTTTGGCTATTCGCATTCTGTAAAAAAGGCCACTCTTTCAGCAGCGTATCGACCGTCACATCCTCTCGCAATGCACCTGGAATACTGTAATTTTTTATGGTCGGTGACAGATCCAAATAAAAACGCACTTTGCTTTCTGGATCTAACATCACAAAACGCCATTGCGACCAAGGTTTGATTTGCTCAGCCCGCATCGTCACCGCTTGGGTAAATTCATCCATGCCACTTTGCGCATAATACATCGGTTGCACCACATCAAAATTGAGAAAAAATATCAAGAATGCGCCGATCGCCATCCAACCTGCCCACCGATTGCGTTTAAACGTATCCAGTGTTGCTAAAATCCAATCCGCCGTCATTAAAATCGCAAAAGGCACCATGGGTAACACATAATAATTTCGTCGGGAACCACTCAAGGTAAAAAAGATAAACAGCAATACCGTACTATAAACCATCCATTTAGAATTCGCCGACAGACTCTTCCAACGGGATTTTAATGAAATCAAAGCAGGAATAAAAAAGAATGTCCACGGCAATAAATAAATTGGCAAGAAAATGAAATAGGTATAAATCGGACCTTGATGATCAAACGGTTGGAAATAACGTAAAATATTTTCCCGATACACGAGCATTAATCCATTCTCAGAATAATTTTGTTGAGAGAAATGGGCAGAAGCCCAGAAGGGTAACGCATAGACAATCAGTGCTGGCACTGTGCTCAATAGCACCTGCCAATTCAAATAGTTTCGCCATTTTTTTTGCAGCAACACATCCGGAAAAATCACAATCAGCGCCACCATCGGTGCCACTAACCCTTTACACAATGCGCTCACCGCCAAGATCAAAAAGAAAATCATGTAATCAAAAAAACGTGGATTTGCGCGTTTTGCCACATACCAAGCCACTGCAAATAACGTGCCTGCCAAATTCAACATATCGGCACTGCTAGTCCGCGCCCAAAAGATAAAATAAAACGTTGTTAACAACATCCAGCCTGCCAGCAAGCCGAGCTTTTGATCTTTCAGGTTTTTACCCAATGAATAGATAGAACCAATCGCTAATAATCCGGCCAATGCAGAAGGCAAACGCAAGGCGACTGTCGTTAATTTACCGATGAAACTCGCCACTGCAATAATTAACCAATAGGACAGCAAGGGTTTATCATAATAATCGACACCCCCTAAGGATGGGTGTAAATAATCCTTCGAATAAATCATCCCATAGACGATGTCCGCCCAACGATGTTCCTGCGTCCAAATTTCACGATAACCCAAACTGGTTAATAACATCAGCACAGCGGCAACCCATAAATAGCCCACTTTTGCGTGTTTTCCCCACAATATGTCAGCCCATGTTCTCTGCATCGCATTGCCCTTTTTCAGATTAAAAAGTTGAACGAATTATACGGAAAATATGTAAAAAGTGCAGCAATTCCGATAACATAGGCGAAATATCACGACAGGAGATCTCCATGTTAAAAGGCAGTCTTGTTGCACTCGTCACTCCCATGAAAGCCGATGGTTCCGTCGACAAAGAATCATTACACGCGTTAATCGACTGGCATCTGAAGTCAAACACCGCTGGATTAGTGGTTGTCGGCACAACCGGCGAAGCCTCTACCCTCACCGAAGAAGAACAGTTTGATATTATTGCTACTGCCGTAAAACAAGTTGAAAAACGCATTCCTATTATTGCAGGCACCGGCACCAACTCGACTCAACATACGCTTGAGTTAACACGCAATGCAAAAAAAGCCGGTGCAGATGGCGTATTAATCGTGACACCTTATTACAATAAACCCACGCAAACGGGTTTATACGAACATTACAAAACCATTGCAGAAAAAGTCTCGATTCCAATTATTTTATACAATGTACCGAGCCGTACGGCCTGTGATTTATTACCCGAAACCATTGAACGATTAGCTAAAATTCCCAATATCATTGGCATTAAAGAAGCGACGGGTAACGTTGACCGTGCCATTGAGATTTTGCATCGCTGCGGCAAACAATTTGCTATTTACAGTGGCGATGATGCGACGGCATTAGCGTTAATGTTAGCCGGTGCGCACGGCGTGATATCCGTCACGGCCAATGTGGCGCCTAAACAAATGCATGATCTCTGTGAAGCCGCTCTGTCTGGCGACAAAGAATTGGCCGAAAAAATAAATCAAACCCTCATACCCTTGCATCAAAAACTCTTTTTGGAATCCAATCCGATCCCGACCAAATGGGTTTTAAATCAAATGGGCTTGATTCCGCCAGGAATCCGGTTACCATTGTCACCCTTAGACCCAAAATTCCACGCCGATTTAAAACAAGCCATGCTGGCGTCGGGTGTCATTTAAAAATAGGTTAATAAAAATGAAACACATTGCACTCATTGTCCTCACCTTGTTATTAGGTGCCTGCTCCACCTTACACGAAAAAGGCATTATCCAGGATCGAGGCACGGATTATCTCAAAGCAAGAAGTATTCCACCCTTAGCCATCCCCCCTGGCCTCTCTTCATCCACCATCCATGCAGAGTACCCCGTGTCGGACAGGCGTTACCCCACCGGAACCCAAGAAATCAGCCTAACCCCGCCCGAATTAAATAAGACGTATTGATTAGATTGATTAGCGAGCCCTAACTCACTACAATTGCCAAGCAAAACGGAGAGGTACCGAAGCGGTCATAACGGCGCCGACTCGAAATCGGATGGGGGGCGCAAGCCCCCACGCGGGTTCGAATCCCGCCCTCTCCGCCACTTACTGTTCTAAGAAAATCTCAAGACATCTCAAAAACCCCTAAAAATAAGCACTTTCTAACGACTTATCGTCTAGCCTAGTCTGACAACTTCTAGTAAAATCTAGCTCCTTGTGGGGGTATAAAGCGGGGTATTTCAGCTCTTTCTATATCTCGATACCCCCTTACGATTAATTAAGAAATAAATAAAGGTACCCCCATTAGTTATTTTTCTCATGAAAAATAAGGGGAAATTAAACTAACCATTATTTTTTAATTAAGAAAATTGATACCCCCAAAGATATTAATAAAGGACACCTCATCGATGGCGCTTAAAGACATCCAAGTTAAGAATGCGAAGCCGCGTGAAAAAGCATATAAGCTAGCGGATGAAAAAGGTTTGTTTTTGCTTATTAATCCCAATGGCTCAAAGTATTGGCGCTTGAAATATCGTTTTGCTGGAAAGGAAAAGTTATTGGCTCTTGGAGTCTACAGCGAAGTAACGCTCGCAGATGCAAGAAACAAGAGAGACGAGGCACGACGGTTATTAGCAAATAAAACCGACCCTGGTTTGTTAAGACAAGCAGCTAAGAAATCCATGCACACAGCCGCCGCCAATAATTTTGAGATCATAGCGCGTGAATGGCATGCAAAATTTTCCTCTAACTGGACGCTCAAGCATAGTGAGCGTGTTATTAGATTATTAGAGAATGATATTTTTCCCTGGTTAGGAAAAAAACCTATCTGTGAAATCACCCCTCCTGAGCTGTTAGTGACATTACGCCGAATTGAAAACAGAGGCGCCACAGAAACAGCCCATAGAGCACAACAAACATGCGGTCAAATCTTTCGATACGCTATATATACAGGACGCGCAGAAAGAGACCCCTCAGCCGATCTCCGCGGCGCCCTACCTCCTGTAAAAAAATCTCACTATGCATCATTAACAAACCCCAAAGCAATTAGCGAGCTTCTCCGCGCCATTAATGGCTACCAAGGAAACTTTTTAACTAAATGCGCACTTAAGCTGGCTCCGCTGTTGTTCGTGCGTCCCGGTGAACTAAGAAGAGCTGAATGGTCGGAATTTAATTTTGAATCAAATGAATGGAGAATTCCCGCTGAAAAAATGAAGGGACGCATCATGCACATCGTTCCCCTATCGACACAAGCAATTTGCATATTAGAGGAATTGAAACCGCTTACTGGCAATGGTCAATATGTCTTTCCAGGCGCCCGCTCTCTCAAGCGTTATATGTCGGAAAATACGCTCACAGCCGCCCTACGAAGATTAGGTTATACAAAAGAAGAAATGACAGCCCATGGATTTCGCAGCATGGCTTCCACTTTACTAAATGAACAAGGATGGAATCGTGATGCTATTGAGAGACAACTTGCGCACGCCGAAAGAAACAATATTCGAGCAGCATATAACTATGCTGAGTTTTTACCTGAACGAAGAAAAATGATGCAGCATTGGTCTGATTATCTCACCAGCCTTTGCTCTGACGTCAACATTGTTAACTTTAAAGTGGCATAAGGAATTATGGCCAAAAAAAAAAATATTTTAGAAAGAAAAGCTCGCAAACAGGCACTTTATCAAATAGCTGAAAAAATAATAATGCCTAATTTTGATGATTTAATTGCAGGCAAGGTGAGCACCGATGAAATCCGTTACCAAATTTTTAATGCGGGTGCATCCCTGTTCCAAAACCAGCCTTTGCCTGAAAATAAAAGAAAACTACTTGGGCAAGTATTAATGAAAATTGGAATGGGTGAAAGCGCTGACAAAGCTTTCCTCCTAAAAGCAGGCGCAAAACGAAAAAATCCTGCTGATATAGAAAGAACATTTGCATTTTGGGTCTGGCGATTTGTTCATACCGAGGATTACACAGTCGAAAATGCAATTGCAAAAGTTGCATCTCTCGACCACTGGAAGATATTAAAAATAAAGCAAGTGCAGGATGGAGCCATTCGGCGATACTACAACAAACATAAAAATAAAATTGATCAAGATATTTTAAGCGCCCTCTCTTCTAACAAAAAATCTGAACCCGTTTAAGACATTCAATTATTGACGCAAAGCCCCCTACCTTTGCGTCATCTTTTCAAAAAATTCTAAAGTAAAATAGGCTTAATTAAATATAAGGAGAAACAATTATGTCTAAAAAACTTTTACGTTTAGATGAAACAATAAAAAAAACCGGTATTCCTAAGTCATCTATCTACGCAAAGCTAGCACGTAATGAATTTCCAAAGCCAATAAAGCTAGGAATACGATCTATTGCATTTATTGAAGAAGAAATTAATCGCTGGATTGAAGAACGCATCAAAGACAGCCGTCCAGCTCAATGAAAATTGGAATTGAACAAAAATTGCTAAAAAGGATTTTAGCCATGGTCTTATTCAACAAATTGCTTAAAAGCATATTCAGCCACCAATATGCAAAGCATCATCTTCAGGTACTGAAGCAACAAGTAGCTCTTCGTGAATCTCTTGAAAAGAACACAAAATCTAACGAAGAACTATGTACCAAATTAGATGAGCACCTAAGTGTAATTAAAAAAACCGCCAATAGAAGAGCCTAACCATGTCAGAGACTGTCTATTGGGCTATACGTGACATACAAGACGATGACCTAACAGCATCTCAACAAAATATACTTTTTGTCATTGCATCGTGCCTGGGGAAAAATGGCTATTGTTGGCACAGCCTCAGCTCCCTGGCAAAGATATCCCATCACTCACGAAGCCAATTGATCCGAAATCTAAAAATATTAATACACAAAGGCTACGTTATTAAACGTCACCAAGGAGGCAAAAAAAACAACGATACCAACCAGTATAAATTATCTGAGCTATTTTTTAGTGGTGTCAAAATGACACCACTAAAAAAGGCAACAGTATCAAAATGCAATCCCCCTAGTGTCAAAATGACACTGCATGGGGTATCAAAATGCGACCCAAAGAAAGAAACTGAAGAAATAAAAGAAGATACAAAAGAAAAGGAGACAATATTTTTATCAGAAATAAAACCAAATGGGTCACCACTACATCAACAAATAATCAACCTGTATCATGAAATTTTACACATGTGCCGACCAATAAAAGCTTGGACTGAAAAAAGACAAGAATTATTAAATTTGCGCCTCCAAGAAGATCAAGACCGGCAATCATCTGACTGGTGGAAACAATTTTTTAAATATATTGCAGCTTCAAATTTTTTGACAGGACGAGCCAAACCAAGAAACGAAGGGGATACCCCATTTCTTGCAGACCTTGAATGGATCATAAATGCCGAAAATTTTTTAAAAATCCTTGAAGGAAGATTCAACTAAGGAGCATTATGTTTAATCATGAAGCAGCATTACTATCATGTCTAATCAGAGATAATTCCTGCCTGGATGATGTGCTATTTTTAGATCCGACCGATTTCAGCAATGATTTTTACGCAGATATTTTTCAAACAATTAAAGAGCTTGTCAGCAAATCTATCAATGCGGACGTTATTACTATTGCCGATAATCTAAAAAACAAAACCAAACAAAATAGCTACGGTGATGTTTACAATATCAGATCAACATCTTGCGCCATAGATAACGTTAAGCTATACGCAAATTCAATTCGTCAAAGTGGCATTAAAAAAAATCTTCAAACAGCCTGTCATGAAATTTTAAGAGACATTTCAGCGGATGATATATTAGAAAAATCATTGGCGTTAATAAATGCTGCATCGGATAAAAGAAATGTAGAAATCAAAAACTCAGATCACTTGTTAGATTCATTCATGGAGCTTTTGAATCAGCGAATGCAAACTAAAAATGGCCTAATTGGGATTCCTTCCGGGTTTGAAAATATTGATCAATTAACCCACGGTTTTCAACCTGGTCAATTAATCGTTTTAGCAGCCAGACCTGGCATGGGTAAAACAACCTTAGCTGCCAATTTTGCCACACACGAAGTCTATGAAAATGATGGCACTGTCGCTTTTTTCACACTCGAAATGTCTGATATAGCAATCATTGAAAGAATCATATCATCGCAAGCTAACATTTTTGCCGACAAATTAAAGACTGGAACACTAACAGCGGATGATTTCGACATCATCACAAAACAAATGAAAAAAATGCAAGGAAAACGTCTATTTCTCGCCAACTGTGAAGATGTTTCAGAGATCGCCTCGTATTGCAGACAAATTAGAAAAAAGCATGGATTATCACTAGTAGTTATAGATTACTTAGGATTGCTGCTTCATGGCAAACACGAACATGCACATTTAGTTTTAGGTGAAATAACACGGAATTTAAAAAAATTGGCGCTTAAACTACAAACACCAATTCTGCTGTTATGCCAGATGAATCGTGCAATAGAAAACAGACAAATGAAGAGACCTTTATTATCAGATTTAAGGCAGAGCGGAAACATTGAGCAAGATGCTGATATTGTGATGTTCATTTCACAGCCTGATGAACCCCACTCTTCAGCACGGGGATATGCTCTTCTCAATATTGCCAAGCATCGCAATGGCGAAATTGCAGACTTAGTTTTGAAATTTGATGGTCAATTTAATCGATTTCAAGAAGCTGACATTTCTGTACAAGAATACATATCCCGCTTAGAAAATATAAAGTTGACTAATTCAAGTAATCCTTTTCAATATGGCAAGGGCGCATGAATATGCATTTTGAGATGCAAGGCAAAATAAATCAGCTTAGAGCACTCATCCGCGCTACTGGAATTAAAGCAGGAGAAGATCAAGAGTGGTTGAAAAAGTATGAAGAGGATTTGATTGCAAGATGGTCAAGTAACTTATCTGATTTAGATAAAGCGATTGCATGTTTTCACAGCATAGTAAGTCTCATGCCCCAATAAATAAATGGAAATTAATGGAGGTAGAAATGCCGAAATTTCAAACGGGTGAAGTTCATAATCCTCTTGGACGCCCTAAAGGTACTGGACATAGACAGAAGGTCTTCAATCATCTTGTTTTGCCGTATAGAGAAAATTTAATTCAAAAGGCTATATCAATGGCTATGGAAGGTGATCAACAAATGCTAAAGCTATTTCTTGAGCGGATACTGCCTTCAAAACCCGTGGATGAACCTATCCAATTAAAATTAACATCGGGTGCAATTACACTTGATTCATTCAAGGAAATTGGTGAGAACGCACTGCATTCACTTGAACGGGGCGAAAATACACCGGAACAAGTAAAAGCTTTGTTTGACATCCTTAAATCATATACAGAATGTATTGCTTTTCATGATTTAGCTAACAAAGCTAAAGAATTAGAAGAGCAATTCAATAAATTTCAGAATAAACAATTAAACACTACGGAGTTTAATCATGCCAAATAAACTTAAGTCATTATCCGATACAATGCACGTAATCGCACTTGATGCGAGTGAATCATTATGGTCTGAAACATCTTGCAAACTGCCAAATTTTACAAACTTTTTAAGCCCCATTAAATTACCCAATGAAAATAATGGGGCTAAAAAATTATTAGAAATCAAAAATAGACTCAACAATCTTGAGCAAAAAATCGAAAAGAAGATAAAAGAGTTTGAGAAGAAAATTTAATAACTACATTGCAAAAGGACACTGACCCGGGTTCCCATTAGCAATACAGGTGCGATTTGTCGCATCCCAATTCCATGGTGCTCCGTTATCAATAAATGGACGGAGTTCGGCAATGTTCATTAAATTGAAGGTAAAGTAATTATCGAGCACATAGTGGCAACCCGTAGAGTGGCCATACCTTGAGTTACTTTCAAATGCACTGTCAAGTATGTATGTACCGCCTGTTTTTTTATATCTGCCACCACTTGATTTAAAGAATTGATTGTTTTCATTGAGAACACATTTCTTGTCATCATCGTTAGGACAGAATATGGCAGAGGGACAGTAGACTAATGAGACTGCATAAACAGGAATTGTTAGCATTAGGAAAAGCAATGAGACGATTTTTTTCACAGTTGAATTAATTGAATTGTTCATTTTAAAACTCTCGCTATTTTATTTACACATAATTAAGGGTAAAAGAACCCTTACGTTGATTTACCTCCATATATGATACTTATAGTCCGTGGTTCGATAAGTACAGAGCGCATATTCTATAGCCATGCGCAAAAAACATCCAGCACTAATCAAGTTAGGAAAAAGAATCAGAGAGCTTCGCAAAGCAAAAGGTTTTTCTCAGGAAAACTTTGCCTATGAAGTTGGGCTTGACCGTACATACATGGGCAGTGTTGAACGTGGAGAACGAAATATTGCGGCAATCAACTTAATTCGAATCGCAAAGACACTCAAAATTGAAGTAGGTGATCTATTCCCAGCTATTAGAAACCTAGTTGTCTAACCTAGATAGGCCACTACTTTAACCTTGACTTTGCTCAATAAATGTGCTATCTTAATATGGTTAGGTTATAAAATAACCTAATTTTTTGCTAATTTCATGTTATCTTCAAAATCCCTTTCATAACATCCTATTCCCAAAAATAGCTAAGTATTCCTTAAAAAAACAATTGATTAAAGGTGAACCATGAGAGAATTTCATATATTAAATAAAAAGAATGTAGATTGGCTTTTTTTAGATCAACATGCCAGGTCTCAGCAATATATTTCCTACCGGCACTTCATAGAACAAGTTTTATTCCGTTTTTTAAAGTCCTATCGCTCTCTGTTGAAAGAGAGTTGCATAGAAGAATGCAAAAAAGCATTTAAAAATTTTCTAGCCGCTTATCAACTAAATCAGGATTACCCTGGCAGCAGTGAACAATCACTCGAATTACAGCTACGACTTTATTGGTTTAAGGGGGACGGAAAACATGCTGCTCTAGTAGATGACACCAAGCATTGCTTCCCCTTGGTGATGGACTCTGATGTAAGGTCGGCTGGACTTTTTTGTGCAATCAGAAACATTAACAACAGACTCGATGATATTGTACGCATTCTTAATCAACACCTGGACAATGAGTGGGACGTGGAGCTCCAGAGAGAAATGGATCAATTTGACGACCGTTTCTCGCAACAAGAGGCCGCATAATTTTTTGAAAACGCGGCAAATGACGCTTACTTAGTAACCGTTCCGCAATCCACACCAATCAGCTAAAGCTGTATAAACTGCGGCAACAACTTGCGGTAATCATCTTCGGTAACGCATCCACGGATTCGAGTTAACATAGCGCATAAATATCGATAAGGTTCGATATTGTTTGCTTTGCAAGTTTCAATGAGCGAATAGAAGATAGCACCTGCTTTTGCTCCACTCGGACTTGCATTGAATAACCAGTTTTTGCGACCAATCGCAAATGGGCGTATGGCATTTTCAACTAGGTTATTATCTATTTCGACACGACCATTAATTAAATAATTATTCAATTCTGTCCAGTTACCGACACAGTAACGAATAGCTTTACCAATAGCGCCTTGTTCTGAGGTTTTAGGTGTGTGATGATCAAGCCATTTTTTAAATGCTGCAAGTACAGGAACAGATTTTTCTTGGCGTAATTTATATCGCTCTTCTGGCGTTAATTGGTTATCTCGTGCTTCGCTTTCAACCGCATAAAGCTTTCGATAAAACTTTATAGCTTCATGCGCAAGACCAGATGTTTTTTGTGTTTTTGCTAACTCAGCAAATGGTCTTCTTGCATGAGCGTGACATCCAACACGTAAAATTTCTTCTTTATCATTCGCCCAGTTATAACCGGAGAATGCATCACTTTGTAAATAGCCTTCAAACCCCAACAAAAATTGTTGCGCGTGGTAACCACCGCGAGTTTCTTGATATTCATAAACAATACAAGGATTACTTCCTCCGCCGCGATAAACCCACATATAAGATTTGGTGCGATTATCACGTCCAACTTCATTTAAAACTTGTACGCTTGTTTCATCGACTTGAACATAATCGTTAGAAATAATAATTTTTTGTAATAACCTAACAAGAGGTACAGCAAATTCTGCAGTTTTTAACACCCAACCACATAAACTGCTGCGTGGCATATCTATTTCCATGCGCTTCCACATTTCTTCTTGTCGATAAAGCGGAAGATGATCACAATATTTTGAGACGACAACATGAGCAACTAATTCGGGTGTCGCGATGCTTTTTGGTAAAAGCAATACGGGCATTGGTGCAATTTTTACATTCTCTTGACAAGGCTTACATGCATACTTCGGTCTCACATGCTGGATTACACTGACTTTCGCAGGGATGTATTTGAGTTGTTCGCTAATTTCATTACCTATATGCATTAGAGGCGTGCCACAACCACAGATTTTTTCCATTTCAGATATATCGTGCATTATAACTTCACGTGGAAGATAGGCTGGTAACGGCTTGCGTATTGGGTGTTTTTTACGAACATGCGACTGAACTTTTATTTCTTCATCTTCAATATGCTCTTTGACTTCATCTGGCAAGTCAATGCCAGCTTCATCGAACATGTCTGGCTGTAAAATATTTTTTTCTGATGATGGCGAAAAATATCGTTGCTTTGATAAGCGAATCTCTTCAAGAAGATTCGCATATTTTATTTTGTATTCTGCAAATTCATTTTGATTTTTATGCAGAGCTTCTTGCAGATGAAGAATGATGTTTTTTAATTCTTCTTCTGATTTTGGTAAGTTTTCAATATTAAATTTCATGCGCTCAATATAGCAAAGAATAGCTATATTTTCGAGTATTTTAGCAAAAACTTTCTATCTGGCTTGACCTCATATTATTGATTCGAGAATATTTGTCGCTTGCTAGCAACCATTTTAAATGCTCTCTGCTCATCTCAATACAACCTTCCGCATCACGAGCAAAAACAAACCTGCCTCTCTCTAATCGACGGTACCACAAAGTAAAACAATTCATCTCATAATAAAGAGCTTTTAATTTGTTACCACTTTTCCCGCGAAATAGAAATAAACTTCCGTCAATTGGATTCATTTTCATGATTTCAGAAATCAAAATATTAAGAGTATCAATTGACTTTCTCATATCAACCGGCTGAGTATAAAAATAAATTTTCACATCATCAGGTATTAACATGCCAATAATACCTCTACTAGTTTTTTAATGTGCAATGCATCTACAGCAGAAGAAAACACGCATTGAAATCCATTTGGTAAATTCAAACGTATTTCTTTTTCGTTTGATTGTTGATTGATTTTAACCGAAGCAAACGATCCGACTGGTTTTAGATCTTTCAAAGGTTTTGGCTTTAAAATACCGCGATAATATCCAAATTGTGCTGAGGATAAATTTTTTTGTTTGCAAAAATTAATTTGGGACAGGCCACTTTGTTCTTGCTCTTCGATTAAGATTTTCCACTTTTCTCGTTGCTCGACTTTATCCATTTATTTGCTCCTTGATTATTGAAGGAAATAGGATGGAGTAATTTTAGGGGGTTGAGAAGATGGGGTTGGCTAAACGCTTACCTTACTTATCTCCACTAAATCATGAGATACTTGCTAATCAAAGTATCTCACCTTTTTGTGAACAAGTTTCGGTGATTATAGACAAAACCACATGACTACTTCAGAAAAAAAATACCATAAGAAAGAAATAGCAATTGCTCAATTAAAAACCGCAGTATGGCTATTTTTAAATAACAAAGATTTATCATCGGTCATTACACTTGCGAGCGCGTCCGGAAACATTTTAAGCCAACTTGTTCGCAATGCGGGAAAGGAACCATTTATTGATTACGCATGCAGTATATATAATCACTTCAATGGCAATACCCCTGGCAGAGCGAAATACAACCATTTTATGGATAAAGCCTTAGGTATTATACCCCACAAACATATGGGCAAATCTTGTCCCGAGACTATTGAGCTTGATTTACTCCGGTGCGCAGTAGATGGCTTAGCTAGAACAATTACTGACTATGTCACGTTATATGGTCAAGAAGAGCCCTTTGTAAAAGCTTTTTTAACTTGGACTTGGCATAATGCAAGCGGCAAAAAACTAATGGAAGAACTGAAAGATGTTCCTAAAAATTTACTTCGGATAAAAGAAAAAAATGCCCAAAGAAACACACAAACGCCTTGATCTTGCAGCAAAGCAATTAGAAACAGCAATCGTGCTATTTTGCAGAGGGGATGATAGGTTTTCTATTATTACTTTAGCAGGTGCCGCTGATGTTATTTTTTGTGAACTGGTTACAAGAGCAGGCAAAGATAACTTCACCAATGTTTTACTAAAAAAAGAAAATGGTACTTGCAGTCTTTCTGAAATTGGCAAAGATGTTAATAATGTATTACACATTAACGACGTCAAGCACCTGGATCCCGACGAAGACGAATATACAACCATGGATGCAGATGAATGTGCTTTAGGCGCAATTTTAAAAGCAATCGCAAATTACAACATACTAGAAGGAAAAAACGAGCAATTAATTAATGGATTTTTAGCTTGGACTCAAATCAATTTAAATTTAAAAAAATACAATATAACTCATATTCCTACTGGCGAAGAAAAAAAGGGTTCAAGTTAAAATCAGTCTAATTTTGCACACTAATGAGGTGCATTTGTATGCCTGGTTCTGTACCATATCTTATCGTCAAAAAAGACATACCGAGCTTCTAATTTTACAGCTCATATCCTATAATGATACGATCAATTTTAACAACCTAAGACATCTTAAGAAGAAATTATGGCCATATTAAAAACTAAAGAAGATAGCGATGGTCTCCAATTACGCGTTAACAATGGCGATCTCAGAGCTTTGAGCCAAATCCAAGAAAAATGGGGATTTAAAGATAGAGAAAGCGTTCTGCGTTTTGCAATCGCAGCCCTGACACTTACAGAAGATGGTTATCTTTACGCGGAACAGAAAGACGGCTCAAAAAGAATATTAAAACCAGCAGATGATTTACTTGTCAGCAAAGTAGACAAGGAGACTTCTCATGATCGCTGAACAATCCAGAGCTCAAATTAAAGAAGATTTTGATGCTAAAAGCTTAGTTGCCCCAATAGATGAACATACTAAAGATATTAGTAATCTCACAGCAAGAGTAAAAGCGCTTGAAGAAAAATTCGGCTCTCCTACCCAGATCGCAAATACTCTGCTTGAAACTTCGAAAGAAGCAGTGAAAATGTCAGATATGTTTGAGAATAGCTTCCTCAGTCTCATTAATAAAAATGAACCGGTACGAAATAACATTAAAGATTTGGTTAAATCTGTAGATAGAGATTTCCTGACCAGCCAATTAAGGCAATGGAAAATATGGCTTATGGCGGGTTTTTTATTTCTACTTGCTCAATTCTCAATTGAATTAGTCAAATGGCTGTTTCATTTTTTCCCAACCCACTAAACAAAAGAATGGCCTTTATTAGTTCAAGTAAAGGCCTAAATAGAATCTGAACTGGGGTACATTTGGGGGTACCTTGAAAAATAGAATTAGAAAAACAACATACAATCAATCGATTATATTCTTAATGTGATTGACGCCCTCCCGCCAATTACAAATCCACCCACTGGATTCTCTGTCCCCAACCAAATAACCCGTAGGTTGGGTAGAGCGCAGCGAAACCCAACAAACCCCTGAAATAATCTTGCCAATCAAAAAGCCTCCGCAAACCACAACAAACACCATAAATCTATACAGGAACACTAATGCGATACCGTCGTTCAAAAACCAAAGGGGGCACCTTTTTCTTTACAATCGTCACCTACCAACGAAGAAAAATCTTCAATGATGACTTAACTGCAAGTCAATTTATGAATGCGATAAAACAAATCAAGAATAAACACCCCTTTAAAATGATCGGTTACGTTTTGTTACCAGATCATTTTCATTGCATTTGGACATTACCCGAAAATGATAATGACTTCTCAATGCGTTGGCGATTAATTAAAAGTTGCTTTACCCGACTCTATTTACCTAACTCTAAAATCTCACTGACCCCATCCAGAAAAAATAAAAAAGAACAAAGCATTTGGCAGAGACGATTTTGGGAACATGAGATTCGAAGCGAAGAAGAGCTAGCAAAATATTTAGATTATATCCATTACAATCCCATTAAACATCACTATGTCGATGGCGCTTCTCAATGGAAATATTCTAGTTTTCAACATTACGTTAACAAACAAATTTATTTACCTGATTGGGGTTCATCTGAGCAGCCGTTTTTAAGTAACTTTAATGTGAATGAATAACGGAAAATGTTGGGTTTCGCTGCGCTCTACCCAACCTACGTGACTAAAAAATATTTTTTAAAAGAATGACATAAACAATAAAATCGATTGACGCCTTCACATAATCTTAACCGTAAACAAGTCTATTTGCATTTTTTCTATGCTATTTACTTCATATTACAGCAGCCATATACTGAGCACCTTTTTACCTTCACTTAAACTGAGCTCTATCACATGAATTTTATAAGTTACAATCCATTTAAGACTGAATTATTTTCCGTTTAAACTTATCAGGAAAAAACATGCTAAACAATTTTTTAGTAACGGGTTGTTCTCAAGGGTTAGGACGCGCCGTTGCATTACGACTTTCAGAAGCAGGCTGTCATGTTTATGCCGTTGGTAGGAACAGAACCGCATTAGAAAAACTTGCTCAAATTTCTGAACGAATTGAGCCAGTCGTAGCAGACATTGCTACTCATGAAGGCAGAGAAGCTATTTACAAAATTGTCGATAAGAAAAAATCTCTATCAATCATTCACAATGCAGCAATGATCAAAGCATCTCAGTTTGATTCTCTGAGCGAATCTTTACTACGCGAACACTTTGAAGCAAATTATTTTGCGCCAACTCTTATTACACAGCATTTTTTGCCATTATTAGTCAATGGCCAGCGTGTTTTGCATATTTCTTCTGGCGCCGCTGATTTAGCGCTTTCCGGATTGATGCCTTACTGTGTAACTAAATCAGCGTTAGAACATTCCACTTTATGTTTAAATGCGGAGTTGAATCGACGAGGAATTTATTTTGCAAATCTGCGTCCTGGAATGCTTGATACCAACATGCAACTAAACCTTAGAAATGAAAACGAACTTGTTTTACCCAATCGTGAATTTTATCTTCATGCAGAGGAAAATAAAAAGTTAATTAATCCACGAATAGCAGCAGAATTTATCCTGTGGGTATTAATGAAAACAGATAATTCTTTATTTAGTCAAACACTCTGGAATATCTATGATGTCACGCATCACCCTCATTGGTTGTCAGATCAACTGCCGAGTTAACTTAAGCTGCCTGGGTGGGAGTATTTTATCGAGCCAGCCCATAAGTTTAATTTTTACCGCTCCTGCAAATCTACTAGTTAATTACATTAAAAAATTGGTATTGATGTATATGATTTCCCAAAAAATTTACACCTTTTAAATATCCCAACTTAATCCGAGGGTAAAATTCATGCTTCGAAAAATTATCTCTGGCGCTCAAACAGGTGTTGATCGCGCTGCATTAGATGCAGCTATATTACTAGGTTTTGAATACGGTGGTTGGTGTCCAAAAGGAAGATTGGATGAAAACGGAACGATACCGGAAAAATATAAAAATCTAAATGAAGTCTCAGGAGAGTTCAAAGTTGAGGGTGAAAATTATGCTGCACGAACTAAAAATAATATTGAGGATTCTGACGGCACATTAATTATTGTTCCACAAATACCTCTACCACAACAAATTAAAGATGGAACATTGTTAACTATTGAGCATGCTAAAAAACAAAATAAGCCATACTTAATTATTGATTTATCAAAATCTACAGAGACTAACTCAACCTTAATAGCAACTTGGATCAAAGAAAATGAGATTCACACGCTAAATATTGGAGGTCCGCGCGAATCAACATGCCCTGGTATTTATCAATCTAGCTTAACATTATTGGAAATCACCTTGCCTCAATCTAAGAACTGTTTTTCGTTAAGAGCTAAGTCTTAGCATTGTGTTCTTAAAAATTTAACGCGCTTTAATTTCACTTTTTTTGTTGCAAAAGATTTTTTTAATGTAAATGAATAACGGAAAATGTTGGGTTTCGCTGCGCTCTACCCAACCTACGTGACTCGCTTGGTTTCACGCATCCCACAATAATCTCGTAGGTTGGGTAGAGCGCAGCGAAACCCAACACTACACTCATTAATCAGATTGAACACCCGCGAACCCCAACAAACACCATAAATTTATCCAGAAAAAAATGATGAAATACCGTCGTTCACAAACCAAAGAGGGTACCTTTTTCTTTACAATCGTCACCTACCAACAAATGAATAACGATAATGTTGGGTTTCGCTAAACGTGTATAGACCGACTAGATAGGTACACTGGCGCTCTACCCAACGTGACTCTGTGATATAATAAAAGCTCTTACATACAACCCAAATAGCGTATCGATATGAAAAACAAATCAATACTCAGCTTACTGTTACTGCTCACAACAACTTCCATTGCAGCACCGACAATAATAGAAAAAACAAATTATTACAAAATCAGTGGAACTACCGCAGACGCATTGCGTGCGCAAATGAATTTATTAGGACCGCTTGATAAAAATGGTCAGCGTAATGATGCGAAAACAGACTGGTATGTCAATTGGCATTATGAATGGCACTATGACACACCCACTCAAAATGGATGCCATCTCACTCTCGCAAGCACGACGGTAACAATTACTTCTACCTTGCCAGAGTGGACGAATGAGACGCAAAGTACGCCTGAGTTGCAAACAGTATGGAATAATTACATGGCTCACTTAGAGACTCACGAAGCAGGTCATGCTGAGAATGGTAAATCGACTGCGATGGATGTTGAAAAAGCTTTGTATAGTGTTTCACCCCAACCGAATTGTCTTATACTAAAAGCGCTTTTAGAAAAAGCAGCCAAAGAAGTCATCAATCTACATAATGCCTGGGACATCAAATATGATCGTGATACCGATCATGGCAAAACACAGGACGCTCGGTTTCCATAACAAGTAACGCGGATACAATCCTAAGCGCTTTTCGCTCCGAAGCATCTTCCGCAAATTTCTGATGTTTAGTTGAGAGCCCATTCTTAAGTGAAGACTATTAAGTCTCCAGCTGGATCACCTGCTAAAACCTTAACGCAAAATAATCCGCAGCTTTTTACGGCATAGCTTATCCAACAGGGTGAAAATTTTTTCTTGTATCGTCAGACGTTGATGAGCGGGAGCATGTCCTTTGACTTTGATCAGTGTTATCCGAAAATTTTTTGTGACTGCAAATAGCTCTTTATAAAGCGCCGCATGGGCAAGCATTTTTCCTGTTCGCGTGATAAAACAACTTTTTTCCAATTTTTCTTTTCTTCGCGTCATTAAATCACATAGACTTTGGCAATCTGTGTATATCTCAATGGGATGTTCAACATTTTTTGATAACGTATGAAGCGCGTCAATGACAATTCGAATCTCTGTCTCGGTGGATTTTTTGGATTCATATTGTTTATAAACGACGTTATCAGATAGCCTTGTCGATAAATCGTCCATTGAAAAATCTGCTAATGCGGTTAATTGATCTTGATCTAACAACAAAAATAAACCGATTGAAATTCCGGCTTGGGATGAAGTCGCTGCATCTGTGAAAAGAAATGTTTTTAGCAAATTTTAAATCCTATTTGTGGTAGATTGTTTTATCTAGCTGAGGTGAGCGCAATATAACATGGCTGAGTTCTGAGTGCTTAAGAAAGAGCTGCCATCTTGGGTGCTTAAGAAAGGGCTGTCATCCTGAGTGCTTTTCGCTCCGAAGGATCTCCCGCAAATTTCTGATGTTTAGCTAAAGATGTACTTAAGCATCTCTCTACTATATAGGGAGATCCTTCGGAGCGAAAAGCACTCAGGATGACAGCCCTTTCTTAAGCACTTAAGATAACAGCCCTTTCTTAAGCACTTAAGATAACAGCCTTTTCTTAAGCACTTAAGATGGCAGCTCTTTCTTAAGCAAACACCTTAGCTCACTCCCTAAATCGACTTAAATCAAGTATGATAAGCAAAAAATTATCCCTCACATCAAATCCAACAAACAGAGCAGGTAATACAATGATCTCCACCCAACAAAATAGTGATTTCAAAAATGTATTTTCACGCCTATTGGCAACCCCTTCTCATCAACCTAGCAGCACTTTTTTAAAAGCCGCTTGGCTAGACACACCGCTTGGACCCATGTTAGCAATCGCTGATGAAACCACCCTTATTTTATTAGAATTTATTGAACGCAAAGGACTAGAAAACGAAGTAATACGCCTACAAAAATCACTCAAAGCAACTATTCAAATGGGTTCCACATCACCCATTGTCTCTATCGAACGAGAATTGCAGCACTATTTTGCAGGACAGTTAATGGAATTTAAAACTCCGTTGCAGATAATTGGCTCCCCTTTCCAACAGCACGTCTGGCAAGCACTCAGAAAAATTCCTTATGGCAAAACGCAATCTTATCTCGACTTAGCCAAATCCATCGACAAACCAACCGCTTTTCGCGCAGTCGCTCAGGCTAACAGCACCAATCAACTTGCAATTATTATTCCATGCCATCGTGTCATTAACGCCAATGGAAACCTGGGAGGATACGCGGGCGGTTTATCACGCAAACAATGGCTATTAGCGCATGAGAAGCAATTTAACAAGACTGCGTGACTGGCTTAAAAAAAATTCCCTCAATAGGGTCAAGATGTTTACCCTCAGGGGAGGTATGCTATAGTAACGACGGTTCAACGGAGTAACAACGCAAATGGATGCGCTGGTTAAGTGGTTCAACAATATTTCGATTAAACATAAGCTGTATTATATCGCCAGCATTATGTTTTTTTTGATTGCCGTCGAATTGGTCACCCTCTATCAAATACTCCCGGTTTTCTGGAGCCGCTCATCGTATTCGTTCAACGATATTGCGCCAATTCTAACGCCAACTATTGCAATCCTCTTAGGCGCCAGCGGACTGCTACTCGCTCTTGCAATCACTACCACCATTCGAAAAGGCATTCATGAAATTCAGCGTGTTACCCAAAAAATCATGCGCCTTGATTTTTCTGAACAAGCAACTCCTTTTTCGACTGACGAAATAGGACAATTAACCTGTGCATTTAATCAAATGACAAGCGATTTAGAAAAAAGCATTTTAAATCAGCATCAGGAAATTAACGAACGTAGAACACAAGAGAAAAGACTGACAGTCCGCTACGCCATCACGCGCGTCATGACAGAATATACTTCTTTAACAGAAATTATTCCGCAAATTTTACAAATTCTAGGCGAAGCCTTTCAAATGGAGTACGGTGGTTTTTGGCAGCTAGACACCATCAAGAATCAACTTTATTGCGCAAACACCTGGAGCAGTCGTGATTCAAATATCAAAGAATTCGCCAATGCAAGCAGCCAATATATCATTGAGATAGGACAACTGCTACCCGGCAAAGTTTGGGAAACAAAAAATGCTTGCTGGATTCCTGATATTAGCCAAAGTCCCTGCATCGCTCGTTTAGCAGAGGCAACAAAAGCTGGATTATGCAGCGCCTTTGCTTTTCCCATTTTATTCGAAAAAGAAATACTCGGGATAATTGAATTTTTTACCTATCGACATCAACCGATGGATGGTAACTTACTGAATCTTTTTACGGATATTAGTAACTCGATTGCTATTTTCATTGAGCGCGAACATGCACAAAAACGCGCAGCTTCGTTATCCCGTTTAACCGGTATGTCAGAGGTCGCATCGAATGTGTTGCACAATGTCGGTAATACCTTAAATAGCGTCAATACCTCTGTTATGCTACTGAATGAAAAAAATTCTCACTCGAAAATTAATACATTAATTGAATTAGAGAAAGTCTTAAATGAACATCAAAACGACATGAATCATTTCCTCACGAATGATCCACGCGGTCAAAAAATCCCTGAGCTCATTTCACTTCTTGCAGATGCCTGGGTCAAAGAAAAAAAATACCTTGCTGCCGAGATTAGCTCTCTCATGAAAAATGTAACCCATATCAAAAATATTATCATGATGCAGCAATCGCTCAGTTACGCGATCGGCGTCACCGATGAAATCATTGTTGCTGAATTAATTGAAGATGCTATTGCACTCAACAAAATGGCTTATGAGAAAGCATTCATCGATATCATTCGCGATTATCAAAAAATTAAAAAAGTTGTGATTGATAAAATCCGTGTCTTCCAAATTTTGATGAATTTGGTTAAAAATGGAATTGAAGCGGTGATTGAAGGTAATAAAAAAGATAAAAAACTTTTTATTCGCTTAGATGAAAAAGATGATGCGCATTTTATCATTGAAGTCAGTGACAATGGCAGCGGAATTGCGCCGGAAAACATTACCAAAATTTTTTCCCATCGGTTTACCACCAAAAAAACAGGGCATGGATTTGGTTTGCATACCAGTGCTTTATATGCGGAAGAATTAGGCGGCTCTCTGACAGCAACCAGTGATGGAATTGGGCAAGGTGCAACATTTACACTTACCTTACCCTATTAATTAATTTGATAAGGACTCGTTATGGATTTTGAAAAAAGAATTTTACTCGTTGATGATAACCAGGATATCCATGAGGATTTCCGGAAAATCTTGATGCTAGAACGATACGATCCTGAATTCGAAAAAGCGCGATCTATTATTTTCGATACGCCAAACACAGATGAGCTGGCAGCCCATCAACAACAGTTTTACCACATTGATTCGGCCTATCAAGGTCAGGAAGCGCTAGAATTGGTTAAAAATTCATTATCCGATCGTCGTCCCTATGCACTTGCTTTTATCGATATTCGCATGCCGCCCGGCTGGGACGGAATTGAAACAATTAAACATATTTGGCAAGTTGACCCTGAGATTCAAGTCGTTATTTGCACGGCTCATTCAGATTACTCGTGGGAAAATATCGTCAAAGAATTAGGTAGCTCTGATAATTTTTTAGTGTTAAAAAAACCCTTTGATCCCATCGAAATTTTTCAATTTGCCGTTGCATTAACCAAAAAATGGGAATTGAAAAAGCTCTTAATGCAACAACTCGAATCCATTGATGTCGCCGTCAAAAAGCGCGCCGATGAATTTTCAACGACAAAAGAAAATTTGTTTATGCTGTCCTGTCTGATGCTTAAGCTCATCAATCCAACCTAATTTTTTATGGTGAACTTAAGAACCCTGGATTACAATGACCCCCTCTTACACTCAATCACGAGAATTTATGGAATATATCGATCAATTCATCCATGCTAAATGGATCCTGACGAGCGGCGAACAAAATCAATCGCTGGAACAACATACGCTGGTCATTCATAACGGTTTGATTAAAGACATTTTGCCACACGCTGAGGCAAAAATGCGTTATAGCGCGAAATCCACCGAACATTATGATCATCATGCGGTGATCCCTGGGCTGATTAATGCACACACGCATATCGCGATGAATTATTTTCGGGGTTTAGCGGATGATCTGGCATTAATGAATTGGTTAAATAACTATATTTGGCCAGCGGAAAAAAAATGGGTCAGTCATGAATTTGTCCGTGATGCCTCCTTATTTGCAATGGCCGAAATGATTCGCAGCGGCACCACCTGTTTCAATGATATGTATTTTTTCCTGCAAGCCACCGCACAAGCGGCAGAAATTTCCGGCATGCGGGCCAACATTGGGATGACAGTCATTGAGTTTCCAACCAATTGGGCAGCCAGCACAGATGACTATTTTACAAAAGGACTCGAATTTTTTGCAGAATATAAAAATCATCCACTGATTAAAACGACGTTAGCCCCTCACGCGCCTTACACTGTTTCCGACTCATCCATGTTACGCATCCAAGAAATTGCAGAACAACATCGTTTAAAAATTAATTTGCATTTGCATGAAACAGCCGATGAAGTTGAGCAATCTCTTAAACAATATAACAAACGCCCGATTCATCGTTTACACGATTTGGGCTTAATTTCACCGCATTTAATTGCCATCCACATGACTCAAATTAATGATGAAGATTTAAAATACTTGCAACAAGGTAAACCCAGTGTAGTGCATTGCCCTGAGTCAAACATGAAATTAGCCAGCGGCGTATGCCCTGTCGAAAAATTACAATCCACCGGTATCACTGTCGCGCTGGGTACTGACGGTGCTGCCAGCAATAATGATTTAAATATGTTGGGTGAAATGCGCAGCGCAGCTTTTTTAGCAAAATTATCCACGCGCAATCCTGAAAGTTTATCTGCCGAAAAAGCCTTCCAAATGGCGACGATTCAGGGTGCAAAAGCATTAGGCATGGATCATGTGATTGGCTCGCTTGCAGCCGGTAAAGCCGCTGACTTTGTCGCCATTGATTTAGAAACCATTGAAACATTGCCGCTGTATCAGCCGATTTCACAACTTGTTTATGCAGCCGCGAGACAACAAGTCACCGATGTCTGGGTCGCCGGTAAGCAATTAATGAGAAACCGTCAATTGCTGACGTTGGATGAAAAAGAATTAATTAGCAAAGCAAATGCTTGGGCAGCTAAGATTAAACCTCATGCTTGAGAAAAGGCTGTCATCCTGAGCGCCCCTTCAACGGTAAACATCTAGAAAGAATCTTTCCTTTTAATACAAATCCCCCTTGTTCCCCCTTTTTCAAAGGGGGAGACCTTCTAAGCCGCTCTGTGTTTTAACAGTGAAAGCTACTTTAGAAAGTCTCCCCCTTTGAAAAGGGGGAACAAGGGGGATTTGTATAAAAAGAAAAAGTTCTTTATGGATGTTTACCGTCGAAGGGGCGCTCCGGCTAACAACCTTTTCTTAACATAGATGCCATCGACCCACCCCACTCACGCCAAAAAGCGTAAAAAATTCCCGCTCCAGACGATTTCCATGTATAATTCGCCCCCTATATTTTTGATAATCAGGAGAACCCCATGACCGTTGAAAGAACCCTTTCTATTATTAAACCCGATGCAGTGGCAAAGCATTTAATCGGTGAAATTAATCGTCGGTTTGAGAAAGCAGGATTACAAATCGTGGCAGCCAAAATGCTCCACATGACTCAAAAACAAGCCCAAGAATTTTATGCTGTTCACAAAGAGCGTCCTTTTTTCAATAGCTTAGTTAATTTCATGAGCTCAGGTCCTGTGTTCATCCAAGTCTTAGAAGGCCCTAATGCCATCGCCGTAAACCGCGAAATCATGGGTGCTACCAATCCAAAAGAAGCAGCGGCTGGCACCATCCGTGCAGATTTTGCTGATTCAATCGATCACAATGCAGTTCATGGCTCAGACGCCGCTGACACAGCAAAGCACGAAGTTGCGTTCTTCTTCCGTCCCGAAGAAATTATTTCTTATGTCAAAACCACTGAATTAGCCTAACCCATGACAACACTCACCCAACCTGACAAAATCAATTTACTCGGCCTCGATCGCAAACAATTGGCCGACTTCTTTGCGCAATTGGGTGAACAATCTTACCGTGCCACCCAAGTGTTAAAATGGATTCATTTTCAAGGTGTCACTGACATTCAGAGTATGAGCAATATCAGCAAATCATTACGCGAAAAAATCACCGCCATCGCGGAAATTCGCGCACCTGAGATTGCTTATGAAAGCACGTCGACAGACGGTACCCACAAATGGGTGTTGCGTTTAACCGATGGCAATTGTATTGAAACCGTTTTCATTCCTGAAAAAACACGCGGCACCTTATGTGTTTCCTCTCAAGTGGGCTGCACGTTGAACTGCGATTTCTGTTCCACGGGCAAACAAGGCTTTAATCGCAATCTTTCCACCGCAGAAATCATAGGCCAACTTTGGGTCGCTGTGCGCGGTTTATCTGAAAATTCAGCGTTACATGATCATGCCGTGACAAATGTCGTCATGATGGGCATGGGAGAACCTTTATTGAATTTCGACAGCGTGGTTTCCGCCATGGATATTATGCTGGATGATTTTGGCTATGGTTTATCAAAACGTCGCGTCACGCTCAGTACCGCAGGCGTTGTACCTGCTATGTATAAATTACGCGAAGTCAGTGATGTTGCATTAGCCGTTTCATTGCACGCGCCTAACGATGAATTACGCAATGTGTTAGTACCGCTCAATAAAAAATATCCGTTAAAAGAATTAATGGCCGCTTGCAAAGAATATTTCAAAGACGATAAAAGACGCTATGTCACGATGGAATATGTCATGCTCGCTGGCGTGAATGATACGAAAGAACACGCACGCCAATTAATTCGTTTATTGCAAGACGTCAGAGCCAAAGTTAATTTAATTCCTTTCAACCCTTTTCCGAATACCACTTATGTACGATCCAGTGATGAAGTCATCGACCAATTTCGTCATCTCTTAATGGAAGCGGGTATCAATGCCATTACGCGTAAAACAAGAGGTGAAGCGATTGATGCTGCCTGCGGCCAATTGGTTGGACAAGTCAAGGATCGCACCCGACGCAGTGAACGTTATAAAAAAAGTTTCCCGATTGCTGTGACGACAGTTTGATCTTAATTAATTCTCAACAGCTATTCCTAAAAAATGCTACAATTCCTAGCATGACGAGCAACAATTGAAAGAGGCAACAATGGCACGGACGCCGTGGCATTTTATTTTTCCATTCATGATGATCTTATTCATCACCGCCTGCGGCACTACGCAGCGCATGACGATGTCCACGCAATTTCCTAATTTGAATGCAGCACGTGCAAATTGTCGCGCAGCATTAGATTATTTACATCAAGGCTATACAAATCTTGCTCAAGAACGCATTGTGTTAGCACTCGATCAAGCGCCTCGCGACCCTCTTGTTCTCGATTCCGCCGGATATTATTACGAAAAAACCGGCAATCTCGATTTAGCAAACCGCTATTTTTTAAATGCTGTTTTATTAAATCCCCATTCTGCGCTGGCAAACAATAATTACGGTGCTTTCCTGTGTCGCAATAACAGGAATGTCGCACCAGCCAATTGGTATTTTCAGACGGCTGCCGAGCCAAAGAATGATTTAACCCGTGAAGCAAAAGCAAATGCTGCATACTGTACGCAAAAAATGCAATTTATGCTTGGCGATCAGGACATCTACGCTTATCATATGTCCCAACAGAAACAATTACATGGAAACTAAAACCCCTATGACGGATGACACTCAACAAAAGACTGCCACAGGATTTGGCGAGCGATTAAAGAAAGCAAGAGAGTCAATGCACTTAAGCGAAAAAGAAGCCGCTGCCCGATTACATCTTAACTCTTCTATTATTCGAATTTTGGAAAATGAATCGTTAAATGAAGGTCCGCCCGTTACCTTTCTCCGCGGTTATCTGAAATCCTATGCGCGCTTACTTAATATCAGTGATCAGGAAATCAATATCGCCCTCGAAAATTTAGGGTTGACGATTCAACAACCGATTCAAACGACGACTTCTCCTCTGATGCAGTCAAATAATCTTTATCGAAGTGAACGTTATGTGCATTGGCTGACGTATCTCATCGTTTTGGTGATATTAGTCATGGTCGGCATTTGGTGGAATTCACACCCCCACTATTCGTTGCAAAATACAATTAATAGCGTCATGACGCAACAAAGCACACCACAGCCAGCCACTCAGCAAACAACCATCGCGGTACCGAATCAAACACAACCCGCCGTGGCCACGACAGCGGCACCTCCACCGACTGCTCTAGCAACGCCTGCAACCCCAGCACCTCTCGCGTCGAGCACCGCAAACCATACGATGGCGATACCCGCTCCTGCGCCTCTGCAACCTGCACCTGCTATACCGCCAGCTGCACCACCCACAACGGTGACTCAACCGCTAGCCACAGCGCCTGCGCCCGTGACCACCAATACGCAAAATCCAGCACCCACTGTCATGCCATCACAATCACCCGGGGCAATTAATCCAATTACAACTCCCTTGATGACCCAACCTGGCGCATTACCTGCTCAAAATGGAGTGACAGCGACGGATACCAGCGAAAAAACAGCAAAACACAAAAAAATCCATCCAGATGAAAATACGATGCTACCCGAACCTGGACTAGAAGATTCTAATTAAAAGCAATAAAAAGCGAGGAAACTGTGGCAGCACCCATTCAAGCAATTCGCGGAATGAATGATATTCTTCCGAATGAAACCCATGTTTGGCAATACGTTGAAGATACCTTGCGTCAAGTCCTCACAACCTATTGTTATCAAGAAATTCGTTTTCCCATTGTTGAAAAAACCGAATTATTTAAACGCTCCATCGGTGAAGCAACTGACATCGTCGAAAAAGAAATGTATACCTTTTTAGATCGCAATAACGATAGCTTAACATTGCGTCCTGAAGGAACGGCATGCTGTGTCCGAGCCGGTATTGAACATGGTTTACTGTATAATCAAATCCAACGCTTGTGGTACTTGGGTCCGTATTTCCGTCATGAACGGCCACAAAAAGGCCGTTATCGACAATTTCATCAATGCGGTGCAGAAATTTTTGGCATTGAAACACCTGATGCCGATGCCGAATTAATTTTGCTATCCGCTAAAATTCTGGAAAAACTCGGGCTTAAAGAACATGTGACGCTAGAGATAAATTCACTGGGCTCAGCCAATGCTCGTGCAGCGTATCGCGAACAGTTAGTAAAATATCTTTCTCAACACGAAGATAAACTCGATGAAGAAAGCAAACGGCGCTTAGTCACCAATCCGTTGCGAATTTTAGATAGCAAAAATCCTGACATACAAGACGTTGTAAAAAATGCACCGAAGCTAATCGATTATTTAGATCCAGAATCCAAAGAACACTTCCAGACCTTACAACAATTTCTGCAAAGCGCTGGATTAACCTTTATTGTAAATCCCTGTTTAGTGCGCGGTTTAGATTATTATTCCAAAACGGCATTTGAGTGGGTCACAACTGCGTTAGGTGCGCAAGGCACCGTTTGTGGTGGCGGTCGATATGACAGTTTAATCGAACAGCTAGGTGGCAAACCTTCTTCGGCACTCGGTTTTGCCATTGGTATGGAACGTATCGTTTTACTCATCCAGGAATTAAACAAAAATCTTCCGGTGAATACGCCGGATATTTATTTTATTTCAGATAGCAACGATGCATTTCAACGCGGCTTAGCACTCGCGGACAAACTTCGTGATCAATTGTCTTTACGCGTGATGATGCATTGCGGTGGCGGTAGCTTAAAAAATCAATTCAAAAAAGCAGATAAAAGCGGCGCGAGTCTCGCGTTGATTTTAGGCGGAAATGAATTGGCAACTCAAACCATCGCGATCAAATTTTTGCGTGAAGAAAAACCGCAAGCGATGATTCAGCAATCTGAACTCGTGAATTATTTGCATCATTTTTCAATTTCTGTAAACAACACAAATTCATAAAAATCTTCCTTATTGCAATGACGTTGCTACGTAATTCACGCACCGTCATTGCGAGGAGCGTTTTTTGCGACGAAGCAATCCAGTTTTAGACTTAAGTATCAAAAACTGGATTGCTTCGTCGCAAAAAACGCTCCTCGCAATGACGGTGCGTGAATTACGCAACAACGCCTATTGCAACACCACCCCATTCGCCTTTCTGACACCGTTCTGATAGGTAATCGTAGTGACATAATCATCATTATCCATTTTCATATAACCCGCTTTCACAAATGCATCGAAGCTTTGGGTGACACTCGGTCGCGGTTGTGAATTGACTGGTTGGGTTGCAGCAGCGCCTTTAGCCTGGAAATCAGCCATTTTATTAACGAGCGCACGAGACACACGTATGTCAACCACAGCATCGACATTCGTACCCACATCTTGCAATGTTTTAACTTGGTTCGGCCAATTTAATTTAGCTGACAAAATCAAATGACCACTGGACGTATTGATAGACGACAGACAATCTACTTGAGTGGCTTGGGTAAATAAATTGGGTAAATAAACGAGTACTGCCTGACTGGATGCCGGTGTCGGATTGATGACTTGGGATGCAAGAACTTGTGACAACCCTTGGACACCTGGAATACTCATATTATTGATATTAACAGCTAAGCTTGATTTTAAAATACTAAAATCTGATTCCGTCGCGAATTTATCTAACATGAATTGGATATTCAAATTATATTGATTATTGTTAACATGAAATTGATTTTTAAATTGCAAATTGGACACATCAAATAATTTATTACTACCATTTTGCGTCATCTGCGTCGAAAATCCAGGCCAGCTAACATCCGCATAACCCGTCCATAAACCATTACTATCAAGCGACATGTTGGATTGAAAATTTGCATCTTGGGTTACAATATGAGTGGTCTGATTTTGAAAGGTAAATTTGCCAATCGTAACATCAGCGACTGAGGTCAACAGTTTTCCTTTCTCAAGAATATTCATGGTTGTCCCTGAAATGCCCTGCCAGGTAAATGTCCCCGTATCTTTTGTCATACCTAAAACCGGCATGCTAAATTGATTTGTGATTTTTCCATCAAAGGTAAAAACCGTATCGATTTGCATGACACCACGACCATCGTGAGTACTGAGTAAAGTTTTTTCGATTGAATCAGGTAGATGCATATTCGTATGAATACTGGCCTGCCCTAATTGCCATCTTTTACGAATGGAATCCCATACAATCGGGCCATGCGCAATATGCTGGAGCGTCACCAGATTAAAAACCATCTGGTTTTTATTGACGGCGTCATTGGCACTGATACTTTTGATCGAAAGAGAGGCCTCAGACGAAAACCAACCTTCACGATAGCCATCGATGTTAATTTTTATAGTCGGGTTTGCCGAATTAATAACATCTACATAATTGTAAAAAGTTTGTTTGAATAAATAGCCATCTACGAGAGGTGCTGAGAGCAAAATTAGAGCAATTATAACTAGGAAACTCAACGCTTTTAACATCGTTTTCATAGAAAATCCTCCATAATTCATTCGAGTATACCATAAGGAGGTTATCGTATTATTGACCGCTTTGCTTAAAAAAACGTTGGTGCTTTTTTGCTAAAATCCGCTATACTCAGCGCGTGCAAAATGCAGATAAAAGGGGCGTTTCCTTGACTGAATACTTAACCGAACAAGAACAAATCCAGCAATTAAAGAACTGGGTTAAACAATATGGCATGACCATTCTAACGGGTGTCATCGTTGCGGTCATTATCACGTCTGGCTGGCGGTACTGGCAAAGTTATCGTAATCGTATTTTATCGCATGCTTCCGTCGTTTATGATGAAATGATTACAGCCCGCGCCCAAAATAATACCCAAGATGCCAGCGTCCAAGCCAAAAAATTAGTGAGCCATTTCCCTAAGACACCTTATGCTCAAATGGCGGCACTCATGTTAGCAAGAGAAGATGTCTTAAAGAAAAATTATTCCGATGCCGAAAAACAACTGAATTGGGTGTTAGACCACAGCGGCGAATATGCCATCAAAGAAATCGCGCGAATTCGGTTAGCTCGCGTGTTGATCACCGAGAAAAAACCCGGCGATGCATTATCTCTCTTAAAAAAGATGGATGATAAAAATTTTATTGGCTTAGTGGATGAAGTACGTGGTGATGCTTATCTCGCTCAAAATGATCCCAACTCTGCGCGCAGTGCTTATCAATTAGCTCTTTCTGAAATTCCGAATGCAGAAATCAGTCGACCCATTTTGCAAATGAAATACGATAACTTAGCGGTTCAACCCGTTAAAGCATCGTAAATCCATCTGCACACGAATAGGATTTATATGAAAAAAGTCATCCAAAAATTAGTTGCTCTGTCAGCTATTAGCGTTTTATTAACAGCTTGCTCAACTTTCTTTGATAAAGATAATACGCCACCGCCCACACCGCTCACCCAATTCACTCCCTCCGCAACGCTTCGACCGATGTGGTCAACCTCCACGGGCTCAGGTTCTGACAGTGAGTATTTAAAATTAGCGCCAGCGGTTGCGGAACAACTGATTTTCACCAGCAGCAAGAATGGCACGGTGACAGCCAATGATAAAATGACCGGCAAATCCATTTGGTCAGTCAATACAGGTTCCGCATTAAGCAGCGGGGTTTCTGCCCATGAAGGATTGGTATTCGTCGGCACACATAAAGGTGAATTAATTGCATTGAGTCAAAGCAATGGTCGCCAAGCCTGGACGGCTTTCGTCGGCAGTGAAATGTTAGCACCCGCTGATTCGAAAAATGGTATCACTCTCGCAAAATCTATCGATGGCCAGGTCACTGCAATCGCCACCAGCGATGGCCATGCTCTCTGGCATTATCAAGAAAATGAACCGAACTTAATTTTACGCGGCTCAAGCGCGCCGCAAATCAGCGGTAATGCAGTCATTGTCGGTTTTGAAAGTGGCAAACTGGTGAGACTCAATTTACATTCCGGCAATTTAGAATGGAAAAGCGTCGTCGCAGAACCCAGCGGTTTATTTGCTATTCAACGCATGGTAGACATTGATGCAGATCCCCTGGTCGTTGACAATCGTGTTTATGCTGCAACTTACCAAGGTCAAGTCGCACGCTTAGAATTATCTTCCGGCAATGAACTGTGGACGCATGATATTTCTTCTTATGCAGGCAGTGCTGCAAACCATGCCACTGTTTATGTGTCAGATGCAACCAGTCATCTATTTGCTTTTAATGCCGCCAATGGTTCTCTGCTGTGGGAACAAAAACAATTAGCGCATCGTACAATCACCGGGCCTGCTCTCTTAGGCAATTACGTGCTAGTCGGTGATGATGAAGGTTATCTCCATGTGCTAAGTCAAGCAGATGGTCACTTCGTCGCGCGTGTATTAGTCAATAGCTCAGGCATTTTGGCGACACCGGTGGTAAACAATAATATTGTCTATGTTTACACGAAAAATGGACATTTAACCGCTTATACGGTTACTTAATATGTTACCTGTCCTCGCCATCGTTGGCCGTCCGAATGTAGGTAAATCGACGTTGTTCAATTGTCTCACTCGATCACGAGCTGCGCTGGTTTCCGATTTTCCGGGTATGACACGGGATCGACAATATGGTGAAGCCGATATTGCCGATCATAAATTTATTCTCATTGATACCGGTGGCATCACTGAGGAAAAAAGTGAGTTAGATCTTCTAATGGCGCATCAATCCGAACAAGCCATCATGGAAGCCGATCAAGTCATTTTTCTTGTCGATGCACGCGATGGGTTCACCGCCTCAGATCAATCCATTGCTGAAAAATTACGAACGCTTAAAAAGAATATTTTTATTGTCGTCAATAAAGCCGAAGGATTAGATCCTGATCTGGCGACAGCTGATTTTTTCCGCTTAGGGTTTGGTAAACCGATTGCGATTTCTGCTTCGCATAATCGTGGTATCCCAGAATTAATTCACACTATTTTTGCTGAACAAACCGTTTATGAAGAACCAGACGATGATAAATCCAGCATTAAATTAGCGATTATTGGCCGACCAAATGTCGGAAAATCCACGTTAACTAATCGTATGTTGGGTGAAGAGCGTGTCATTGTATTTGATTTGCCTGGCACGACTCGCGACAGTATTTACATACCGATGGAACGATTTGACCGTCAGTACACGTTAATCGATACAGCAGGCGTACGACGTCGTGGCAAAGTGTTTGAAACCACCGAAAAGTTTTCTGTCGTGAAAACATTACAAGCCATTGAAGCCACCAACGTTGTGCTGTTTGTCATTGATGCAAGAGACGGTGTAACCGATCAGGATTTACGTTTGTTAGGTTTCATTTTAGAAACCGGCAAAGCATTGGTGATTGCGATTAATAAATGGGATGGCATGTCCATCGAAGAAAAAGAACATACGCGTTCAACCATCGATCGTAAATTGCACTTTGTGCCGTTTGTTCGCATCCATTTTATTTCAGCTCTGCATGGTACCGGTGTCGGAAATTTATTTGATTCCATTAATGAAGCGTATGATTCTGCCAATAAAAAAATGACAACACCGCGATTAATGAAAATCTTACAAGAAACTGTTATTCAACATGCTCCGCCCATGATACAAGGACGTCGAATTAAATTACGCTACGCTCACCCGGGCGGCAATAATCCTCCTCGTATCATTATTCATGGCAATCAAGTGAGTCAGTTACCGGATACGTATCGCCGTTACTTAGCCAACACTTTCCAAGCTCGTTTAAAATTGATGGGCACGCCTGTGTTCATTGAATTTAAAAACAGTGAAAATCCTTTCCGCAATCGACCCAACGTATTATCCGAACGACAACAACAGAAAAAGACGCGCATGATGCGGCATGTCAAATCTAATAAACGAAAATAAAAAAGCATAAAAAAAGGGTAACTTTCGTTACCCTTCAATCAAATCAACTGCTATCCATGCAAAAAATCCAATCCTTGGACACGCAAAACGAGGAGTGGTTATAGAAATCCGTTCAATCACCATAGCTAATCATTAGCTAGGATCATTATAGCTAAATCATTTTTTTTTCATATACTTAATGGCTTGGCTTACAAATAGAAAACAACGTACAATTGATTCAAACAATAAACAATAAGAGTAAAATCAATCAATTATATTTCTTGCGGAAAAGGAGAGAAGTCTTATTCCTACGCGTTTTGTAGGAAATGTCTCACAAAGTAATAGAGTGATTTCTTAAAAAAAAGGGGCAACTTATTCAGTTGCCCTGATATGCTCAACTCAGAAATAGCAATCCTTGCTTAAAAATCCATCCTTGGCATACAAAACGAGGAGTGGTTGCAAGAGTCCTTTCAGTAACCGTTGTCATCCTTGACAGCCACCATTCTAGCAAACACTTTCTTAAAATATCTGTCATCTAAAGTGCGCTCTTTCGTGAACTAAATTGCTCTAAAATAAATTATATAATTAATTCAAAGCATTATAATTTATTTAGCAGTCGGATGGTTTTATACAGTCGAATTGTTTCGTTAGTATTTCACACGCTTTGTGGTGATTGACTTACAGAGAGGAGAGGAAAATAGATCGAAGGTTGATATTATAGTCGGCAGGTGGTTCTTGTTTTATATATCCTGCCGACTCACCACTCGTAACTTTTCATCTGACTTAACTTCAGTTTAGTGCATATTCACATTTTGTATGCCCAATTAATCACGCAAAACATTAACCAATTGAATGAAATGGCAATAAAAATTATTAAAAAAAATTCGCTATGGCGCTAAAAGAATCAATAATTAATTATATGAAATAAAATGACCAAGAACTGTTATTTTCTTTACCTCGCGATTTTAAGATTCATTCATCCTAAATTTGATAAAGTTGCTTAGGTAACCTTTCGTCGCCTACACGCCGATGGCCCATCAAAGACTTCGAGTCAAATTTAAAAAAGGAGATGTAGCCTACGCTGTTGGCTTTTCAAATCGCTTTAACTCGCTTGGCTTGCCCCAAAGACGAATATGACCCAACTCTCCAAATTTCATCATTCTTATTTCAGATTTAACTTTTATAGGTGATGCTGATGGTATATTTGCAGGTTGAGGAAGCTTTCTTCTACGTTCTGGATGTATAGCTGAAAAGTTAGCATCGGGATAACGTGGACCTACAAATTGACAAGAGAGAATTATTTTTTGAATTTCTTCAAATTCTGAAGCAGATAACTTAATCGTTAACGCTAGCATATTCTCTGTTAAATGTTTTACATTAACAGTTGCTGGAATAGGAATAATTCCTTTTGCCATTTCCCACGCCAAAACCAACTGCGCGAGCGAGCAATTTTTTTTGTCGGCATATTGTTGCAAAGCTTCTTTTGCTTTTAAATTTTTCTGTAAAGTATCACCTTGGTAGCGAGGTAACTGACTGCGAAAATCATCCTGTTTTAATTCTTTAAAAAAAGAAGCGTTTGCCTTTGTGAAAAAAGCTCTGCCTAAAGGGCTGTAAGCCACTATCGTTATGCCCAACTCTTTGCATGTTTTTATAACATCATTTTGCTCATCTTCGCGTGACCAAGGCGCATATTCAATCTGGACAGCGCTCACTGGATGAATTTTATGAGCCCTGCGAATTTGATCTGCTGTGACTTCTGAGAGACCATACTGTTTTATTTTGCCTTTAAGCACGAGTTTTTTAAATGCCTCAATAGAATCTTCAAAAAGACTATCAGGATCGACGCGATGTAAATAATAAAGATCAAGATAATCAAGTCTGCAGTCTTTTTAAGGAAGCATCACAGGAGGATTCTATATAGTCAGGACTTCCACATAAAACAATTCCTTTCGGAGAGAATTGCACACCCACTTTCGTGGATAGAATAAAGCTTTTGCGTGGATATTTTCCTAATTTTTCACCTAACGCAAATTCACTTTCATGAGCCAATCGATAGCAATCTGCTGTATCAAAAAAATTGACGCCCAGCTCGATAGCAGAGTCAATGATTGAATGATTGGCGCGATTCAAATACACACAACCCAATCCAATTTTACTATTGTGAAATGGCATTTTTATGTATCCTTGAATATTGCTAAATACAAGTCGGGAAACTGATCTATTTTTTCGATATCTTCATGACGAAGATTAATTTGTTTAGCTCGAAAATTTTCCATGATATGTTCTTTTTTATCCATTCCAGGAATGGGAATAATATGATTTGATTTAGCCAATAACCAAGCCAGACTAATTTGATAACTCGATAAATGATAGGCTGCCGTGAGAGCATGAAAGCAACTATTCTCAGCTAATTTTTGATGTTCAAACCAGCCGCCTAATGGGCAATAAGGAACATAACTAATATTGTTCTCTTTGCAAAAATCAATTAAACCGTTTTTAAAATCTTCTTTGCAAAATGGATTGCAACGATTTTGTACGGCAGTAATGGGTGTTAAGTGCAGCGCTCTTTTTACATAATCCATATCAACATTTGCAATGCCGATATATTTTATTTTTCCTTCTTTTTTTAATGAAACTAATTCATTAATTGAATCTTCAAAAGGTATTTTGGGATCTGGCCCATGTAAATAATAAAGTGAATGAGCAGGTATTTTTAAATCCATCAAACTTTGTTCGCATGCTTTGCGCAATTGCTTCGGATGGCCCTCTCCCAATCCCCAATTTCCTGCAGGACGAGTAGCACCTCCCTTCGTTGCTACCAGTACCTTATCTGAATAGCCTAATCGAGTCAGTGCATGATGAATTAATTTTTCATTATGACCCCTCTCAGCATCATCAATTCCATAGACGTTTGCTGTATCAATAAAATTCCCTCCCATTTCGAGGAATGTTTCTATCACTTCAATTGCATCTTTTTCTAAAGGCCTGCCTGATAGGGAAAGAGGCATCGCACCAAGCCCAATTGGAAAAATGGGATAATCTCCGATCATGTACATCAATTTCTTCTCGTATTGTATACTCTTTTAAAGGGCGTTGTTGCGCAATTCCCACTTCCGTCATTGCGAGGAGCGTTTTTTGCGACGAAGCAATCCAGTTTTAGGCTTAAAAATCAAAAACTGGATTGCTTCGTCGCAAAAAACGCTCCTCGCAATGACGGAAGTGGGAATTACGCAACAATGCCCTCTTAATGAAAGGGGAATTTTATTTCGTTATTCCGTGACGGCTATCGTTCGTTTTTCTACCGTCTTATCTTGAAAGTTAGGCAACGTCACATTTAACTCTAAGATAGAACAACCATCTTGACGATCAAGATCAATCCTTACATCGTCTTTGTTAATTTGCACATACTTCGCGATGACATCAATTAAATCTCTTTGCAACAGTGACAAATAATCGGGTCTATCCAACGTCACTCTTTCGTGAGCGATAATAATTTGCAAACGCTCTTTTGCCACTTTAGCTGTTTTTTGTGGTCTTTGAAAATAATCCAGGATCTTAGAAATTTGAGTCGTTATTTTCATACGCTTTCTTTCTCCTTAAAACTAAACATCCGTTTCAACCAATGCGATTTTTCTTCAATAAATCGATGTGGGACATTTTCACCGAGAAAACGCGCAACAGCATCTGTGTAGGCTTGCCCTGCATCACTTTCCTCATCCAAAATGACTGGGTCGCCTGAATTGGATGCACGCAAAACGGCGGGAGACTCAGGAATCACACCTAATAAAGGAATCGCCAAAATTTCATTCACATCGGTAATGCTTAACATATCACCGTTTGTCACTCGCTTTGGAGAATAGCGTGTCAGTAACAAATGTTCGGTAATCGGCTCTCTTCCTTCTTCTGCTCTTTTTGTTTTGCTGGAAAGCAATCCTAACATTCGATCGGAGTCTCGAACTGATGAAACTTCCGGATTGGTCACAACCACTGCATGATCCGCAAAGTACATGGCTAGCTGAGCGCCGCGTTCAATACCCGCAGGTGAATCACAAACGATGTAATCAAACGTTTTACCTAATTGTTCTAAAACAGTCGCTACGCCTTCCGTGGTTAATGCATCTTTGTCACGTGTTTGAGAGGCGGGCAAGATCGATAATTCTTTAATGTGCTTATCTTTAATTAACGCTTGGTTGAGGTTTGCTTCGCCACGAATCACATTAACGAAATCATAAACAACACGACGCTCGCAACCCATAATTAAATCCAGATTACGCAACCCGATGTCAAAATCAACGACAGCCGTTTTGAAACCACGCTTTGCTAAGCCGACTGCAAACGATGCACTCGTTGTGGTTTTTCCAACGCCACCCTTCCCTGATGTTACTACAATTATTTTGGCCACTGTCATACCCCTTTATCTTATGAAATCATTTCAATTTTGACTTGTTCGCCCGATAAAACAATTTGAATCATACCATCTTTTTCCGGCATGATTTGCATATCTTCTTTTGTTAAATAATAACCGGCTATTGAGACTAATTCAGCCTCTAACGTACGGCAGAATATCCTTGCTTGCATATTGCCTTGCACCCCAGCCATCGCACGTCCGCGCAAGGGGCCATAGACATGAATATTGCCATCTGCTAATAATTCAGCGCCCGCACTGACAGGTGCTGTCACAATCAAATCGGCATCTTTTGCATAGACTTGCATGCCAGAACGAATCGGACTGGTCACAAGTTTGGTGGGTTGATGCTGTTCTATCGTTTTATTTTTTGGATTTTCACCGTGTGTTAGTTTACCAATTGTTAACATTGGCAAACCTTGTAACGCAGCCGCAATATGATGCTCGTCATTGCCGCCACGCACTCCTACAGGCACTAAATTATTTGCCCTTAAAATTTCTTTCAGTTTAACAAAATCCACTTCTCCCTGTGTTTTCAGTTTTTCTAAATCAATCACAATAGGAGAGCCTTGGAAAAAATGAGGCGCGCGATTAACGGTTTCTTGCAATTGCTCCGCCAGTGTTTCCAACTCATTTTTCATCATTTGCAAAATAGTGCACGGCGTAAAACTTGTTTTAAATTGAAAACAGGCTTGACGATCCATAGTCAATGTACTTGTTGTCATACTCAATCCCGAAAATTTTCAAATTGAAGAGGCAATTCAAATTTTGCTTCCCGCAAAAACGCAATTACTGCTTGTAAGTCATCACGCTTTTTGCCGGTGACACGCACTTGATCGCCTTGAATTGCTGCCTGAACTTTTACGTTTGAATCTTTGATTAGTTTTACAACTTTTTTGGCTTTTTCTGAGTCCAGTCCTTGCTTCACCTCAACACTCTGACGCGCTTCATTTAATTTAACATCCGCATCTTTATATTCAAGCGAACGGATGTCTACTTGGCGCTTTGCCAGCTTGTTTCGCAAAATTTCATCGACCTGTTTTAATTGAAAATCACTTGGCGCAATTAATAAGATAGTATCTTTGGTTAACTCAGCGCGTGAGTCGGTGCCGCGAAAGTCAAATCGTGTCGCAATTTCGCGATTTGTTTGATCAACCGCATTGGCTACTTCGTGGCTATCCGTTTTTGAGACTATATCAAATGATGGCATGAATATATCTCCTTACATCGCTTTTTCTGGTGGCTATATGCTACCAGATTTAGGGGATTTTGATATATCTTGTTAATAATGAATTAGCTTGTTTTAATCTGAGCCGCGACCGTCAGGGAGCGATCACCGGCGGGGCTATTTTTTAATCTATATCAATTCAAGATACGTGACACTCCCTGACGGTCGTGGCTCAGATTTTAAAGCGGCTCATTATGCAACACAGCGTTTTAATCTGAGCCGCGACCGTCAGGGAGCGATCACCGGCGGGGCTATTTTTTAATCTATATCAATTCAAGATACGTGACACTCCCTGACGGTCGTGGCTCAGATTTTAAAGCGGCTCATTATGCAACAACAAAAAAAAACCGAAGAGGTTTTAATTCTTCGGTTTTATTAAGCTCTGACATTTAAAATTTATGCAGCGTTGGATTCTTGCAATTCTCTGCCCACCAATTCAACAAACGCCATCGGGGCACAGTCACCTCTACGGAATCCGCATTTTAACACTCTTAAATATCCGCCTGGACGTTGGTTAAAATGAGGACCAATCACTTCAAATAATTTAGTGACCATGTCTCTGTCTCTTAACCGTGCAAAAGCAAGTCGTCGATGATGAACAGAGTCAACCTTTGCCAACGTAATTAAAGGTTCTAAATACATTCTCAGTTCTTTTGCTTTTGGCAAAGTCGTTTTAATTAGCTCATGTCGCAACATAGATACCATCATGTTTTTGAACATTGCTTTACGGTGGCTGCTTGTGCGGCCAAAATATCTTCCACTCTTACGATGTCGCATAATACAACCTTCCTACTATTTTTCGTTATCTTTTAACGTAGATGGCGGCCAGTTATCTAGACGCATGCCTAACGATAACCCGTGCGAAGCCAACACATTTTTAATTTCAGTCAGAGACTTTTTACCTAAATTTGGTGTTTTAAGTAAATCAGTTTCAGTTCGTAACACTAAATCACCAATAAAATAGATGCTTTCTGCTTTTAAGCAATTTGCAGATCGTACTGTTAACTCTAAATCATCTACAGGTCTCGTAAAGATAGGATTGACAGACTGTTGATCTGAAGAATCTTTTGTCACGGGTGACGATTTTAAATCAACAAATGGTGATAACTGTTGTTGAAGAATTGTCGCAGAACGACGAATCGCTTCTTCAGGATCAAGTGTTCCATTTGTTTCCAAATCAATAATCAGCTTGTCTAAGTCAGTCCGCTGTTCAACACGCGCACTTTCCACAGAATAAGCAACTTTTCTAACTGGGCTAAAGCTCGCATCAATATGTAAAACGCCAATCGTTGTTTTACCTTCTTCTTTATGCTTACTTCTCATTGATGCTGTTTGATAACCCCGTCCTAGCATGACTCTCAACGTCATACTCAATGAACCTGCATCATTCAAATGTGCAATCACTAAATCAGGATTAATAATTTCAACATCATGTTCTTGTTCAATATCGCCAGCAATGACTGGTCCAGCACCTTTCTTATTCAATCGCAACACTACTTCTTCGCGACCATGCAACTTAATTGCAACATTTTTCAAATTTAATAATATTTCAACAACGTCTTCTTGCACGCCAGATATAGTGCCGTATTCGTGCAAAACACCTTCGATTTTTGTTTCGACAATCGCAGCGCCTGGCATAGAGGACAGCAAAATTCTGCGTAACGTCGTACCCAGTGTATGTCCAAAACCTCTTTCGAGTGGCTCTAGAGTAACCTTCGCATGAAAAGGACTCAATGTTTCTACAGCAATAGCTCTTGGACTTAAAAACTCATACGGATTATTTTGCATGAAATAACCTCATAACAACCATTAATTACTTGGAATAAAGTTCGACAATTAACTTCTCTGAAATATCACTTGGTAAATCAGATCTATCAGGTAATTGCTTAAAGACTCCTGACATAGCATTAACATCGACTTCAATCCAGCCTGTAGCCGGTCTAGATTGCGCTAAAGCAAGTGCGCCTTGAATACGTAATTGCTTCTTAGCACCCTCCACAATTGTAACAACATCACCTGGTAATAAAAGATGAGATGGCACGTTAACTCTTTTACCATTTACCAGGATTGCTCTGTGGCTGACTAACTGTCTAGCTTCTGCTCGTGTTGAACCAAAACCCATACGGTAAACTACATTATCTAATCTGCTTTCTAAAAGTTTTAAAAGGTTCTCACCTGTTGAGCCTTTTAATCGGGCAGCTTTTTTAAAGTAGGTACTGAATTGGCGTTCCATAATACCGTAAATACGTCTCACTTTTTGCTTTTCACGCAATTGAGTACCGTATTCAGTTTCACGACCTCTTCGTGCCCCATGTTGACCGGGAGCTTGATCTAACTTACATTTTGTATCTAGAGACCTGATGCCACTTAATAAAGACAGATCGGTTCGCTCACGTCTTGCTAATTTACATCTTGGTCCAATATACCTAGCCATTAACCATCTCCTGTTTATACGCGACGTTTTTTAGGATCACGGCACCCGTTAAATGGGATACCCGTCACATCTGTAATTGATAAGATTTTCAAACCAGCTGTATGTAACGATCTAATCGCTGATTCTCTACCAGGGCCAGGTCCTTTAACACGTACATGGACATTTTTCATGCCGAAATTTTCTACCACTATTTGCGCCACTTTTGAAGCTGCTTCACCAGCTGCATAAGGGGTTGATTTTCGTGAACCTCTATAGCCGCAGCTAGCCGCACTTGACCAAGCGACAGTATTGCCTTGAATATCGGTTATCGTCACAATCGTGTTATTAAAAGACGCTCGAATATAAACTATGCCGTCTATTACCTGCTTTTTAGCCTTTTTACGGCCTTTAGCAGCTTTTGCTTGTACTTGTTGTGCTTGTGTTTCAGTCATCGCTGTCTAATTTCCTAATTAACTACTTTAGTAACAAATAATTATTTGCCTTTTCGTTTGCCTTTACGCGTTCTAGCGTTAGTACGCGTACGTTGTCCGCGAACGGGTAAGCCACGTCGATGTCGTAATCCACGATAAGCACCTAATTCAATAAGTCGCTTAATATTCATGGAAACTTCTCGCCGCAAATCGCCTTCAACTCTAAATTTAGCGACTTCATTACGCAAGTTCTCAAGTTCAACTTCAGAAAGGTCTTTCACTTTTGAAGTTGGGTTTACACCTGCGGATGCGCAGATATCTTTCGCTCTGTTACGGCCAACACCAAAAATAGCTGTAAGGCCAATAACAATATGTTTTTGTACAGGTAAATTCACGCCTGATATTCGGGCTGCCATTCAATCACTCCTACAACTTCTCTTGTTTTCCGATATTAGCAAAAGCGCGTCAGTTTAATATTGAATTAGTAAAAAATCAATCTTTTATAATAAAATATTCATTAACCTTGCTTTTGTTTATGTCTTTTTTCTTTGCAAATGATGCGTACAACTCGCTTACGCTTAACAATTTTGCAATTTCGACAAATTTTCTTTACCGATGCACCTACTTTCATATTTAACCCCATTTTTATCGTACGTTGACTCTAAAACTAACGCATTGCCCCCATGCCACCCCGAAAATTTGCTTTTTTCAGCAATGAATCGTATTGATATGACATGATATGAGCTTGGACTTGAGCAATAAAATCCATTACAACAACCACAATAATCAACAAGGAAGTACCACCAAAGTAAAATGGCACGTTCCACGCTAAAATCATAAATTCAGGCAACAGACAAACCAATGTTACATACACAGCACCCGCTAAGGTTAGCCGGGTCATCACCATATCGATATACTGAGCCGTCTTCTCGCCAGGTCTAATACCTGGAATAAACGCGCCTGACTTCTTTAAATTATCTGCAGTGTCTCTAGGATTAAATACTAATGCCGTATAAAAGAAACAGAAGAAAATTATTGCAGCAGCAAAAAGGAACATATGCAAAGGCTGACCTTGCTGTAACGCAATACCAATTGTACCCAGCCACTCCATACCTTTACCATGGCCAAACCATTGAGCTAACGTCGCAGGAAACAAAATAATACTAGAAGCAAAAATCGGTGGAATAACACCTGACATATTAATTTTTAATGGCAAGTGGCTACTTTTAGCTGAATACATTGCATTACCTTGGGTACGTCTCGCATAATTAATGGTGATACGACGTTGTCCACGCTCAACAAACACGACAAAAGCGACAACCGCAAAGACTGCTAAAATTATCAATAATAGCGCAACAATTTGTAACTGCCCTTCTCTGACTTGTTCTAATGTCCGACCCACCGCATCTGGTAAACCCGCTACGATGCCCGAGAAGATGATAATCGATATACCATTACCAATCCCTCGCTCAGTCACTTGTTCCCCTAACCACATCAAAAATAAAGTACCTGTCACCAACGTTAGTGCCGTTGTGAGATAAAATGACATACCAGGATCTAATGCAATACCATGACTGGCTAACATCTTCGAAACGCCAATCGCCTGAAAAGTCGCTAAAAACAGGGTTGCATAACGCGTATATTTATTAATTTTTCGCTGCCCTGACTCACCTTCTTTTCTTAATTCAGATAATTGCGGTGATAACACAGTTAGTAATTGAACAATAATAGATGCAGAAATATAAGGCATGATACCCAATGCAAATACGCTAAATCGCATCAATGCACCACCCGAAAACATATTAAATAAGCCGATAATATTATTTCGTTGTGCATTAAATAATTCTTGAAGCTTCAATGGATTTAAACCCGGCACAGGGATATACGAACCAATTCGAAAAACTAGAATGGCTAATAAAACAAATTGCAGACGTCTTTTTAAGTCTGCAATTCCTTGATTCGCAACACCTGGTGCAGTGCGATTTTTTCCCATTGATTACGCCTCGACTTTTCCGCCAACATTTTCAATGGCTGCTTTAGCACCCGAAGTTGTTGCGATTCCCTTAATGGTTAATGCCTTTTCAATTTTTCCAGCAAGAATAATTTTTACATCTTGTGTATTAATATTAATAAGGCCCGCGAGTCTCAACGCTTCCATATCGACTGTATCAGATTCAATTTTATTTAAGTCTGATAATCTGATTTCTTGTCGATAGAGTGATTTTTGGGTACGAAAACCAGATTTTGGAATTCGACGCTGTAAAGGCATTTGACCACCTTCAAAACCAACTTTATGGAATCCACCTGCTCGCGCACGTTGACCTTTATGACCTCTACCGCAGGTTTTTCCTTTACCGGAACCAATCCCTCTACCCAATCTTTTTGCGGGTGTTTTAGAACCTGGTGCGGGTTTCAATGTATTTAAGTTCATTCGTTAACTTCCTCTACTGACACCAAATGAATCACTTTGTTAATCATTCCGCGAATGCATGGATTATCTTGAAGAACAACAGAGTGTCTCATTCGTTGTAACCCTAAGCCTTTTACACATGCTCTATGATTCGGCTTAGCTGCGATCGGACTTCTGACTAAAGTAACTTTTAGTTGTTTATTTTTGCTTACCATAAAATTAGTTCCCGGTTATCTCTTCAATTGTCTTGCCGCGCTTTGCTGCAACAAATTCAGGGGTTGATGCACCTTCTAATGCTCTAAGCGTTGCTCTCACGACATTGATTGGATTCGTTGAGCCAACAATTTTTGCTAAAACATTCTTAATTCCGAGCACTTCGCAAACAGCACGCATTGCGCCGCCAGCAATAATTCCAGTACCTTCGGAAGCAGGCTTCATAAATACTCTTGTTGCTCCGTGTTTACCGGTCACTTGAGAATGCACCGTGCCACTCTTAAGCGCAATATTACGCATATTCTTTCGAGCCGCTTCTAATGCTTTTTGAATTGCAACGGGAACTTCTCGCGCTTTTCCTCTACCGAAGCCAATGCGGCCATTGCCATCACCGACTACTGTAATAGCTGCAAAACTAAAAATTCTACCACCTTTTACTACCTTAGCATTCCGTGACACAGCAACTAACTTCTCTTGCATGCCATCACTTTTCGTTGTTTGGTCGTAACTTGCCATAATCAGCCCTTTAAAATTGTAAACCCGCTTCTCTTGCTGCTTCTGCTAATGCTTTAATACGGCCATGGTAATTAAAACCGGATCGGTCAAAAGCGACATTTTCTACACCTGCTTTCACTGCTCTTTCAGCAATCAGCTTGCCAACTAACTTAGCAGCATCAACATTGCCTGTTGATTTGATGCTACCTTTAACATCTTTATCCAAGGTAGACGCAGATACAATAATCTTTGCCCCATCATGGGATATAACTTGAGCATAAATATGCTGTGGCGTACGGTGAACACATAGACGAACTGCTTCCTGGTTTCTGATGTTCATTCTCGTCTTTTTTGCTCTACGAAGTCGTGATTCTTTCTTAGTCATGATAAATTCCTACTACTTTTTCTTTGTCTCTTTCAAAATAATTACTTCGTTAGCATACCGAATACCTTTACCTTTATACGGTTCAGGGCAACGCACATCTCTAATTTTTGATGCGATATGACCAACTAAGTGTTTATCTGTGCCCTTTATTAAAATTTCAGTGAGGGTAGGTGCTTCAATTGTTATACCCTCTGGTGCTTGAATCACAACCGGATGTGAGTAACCAATTGTCAAATGCAATTCTTTGCCTTTAACTTGCGCTCTGAATCCGACACCCACTAAAACTAATTTACGTTCAAACCCTGCCGTAACACCTTGCACAATATTCGCAATTTTAGCTCTAATCGTTCCTGTAATTGATTTATTCAATTTCAAGCCGCTACCTGATCGAGTATAACCCACTGCTGAATTCGGCTTAATATTTACGAAACCACCTTCAATTTGCAATAAAATTGCAGGATGAATATGCATCATCATTTGTCCTTTTGGACCCTTGACAATGAGGTCTTGTCCATTCATTTTAAAATCAACCCCACTTGGGATTGCTACAGGCTTTCTACCGACTCTCGATGTAGTCATATCCCCTCCATTACTCAACCGTACACAATACTTCGCCGCCAACATTCATTTTGCGCGCGTTTTTTTCAGTCATCACACCCTTCGGTGTTGAAACGATTGCGATTCCCATACCTGAACGCACAACTGGCAGTTTGTTTGCACCTTTGTAAATTCGTAAACCAGCACAGCTAATACGCTTGATTTTCTCAATAACAGGTTTACCTTGATAATATTTCAAGAGAACCGTAATTTCTTTTTTTCCTTCGGCTTTCAGAAGGGAAAAATCTTCTATATATCCTTCATCTTTAAGAACTTTCAAAATAGCTAGTTTGAAGTTTGAGGCATGGAAGCTTGTTTCTTTAGCACCAACCGCCTGAGCATTTCTAATTCTAGTTAGCATATCTGCTATAGGATCTTGCATTGACATTTTTCTATACCTCTAAATATTCAAATTTGTTTACCAGCTTGCTTTATGCATGCCGGGAACAAGTCCATTCATCACAGCACTACGCATATGAATTCTGCAAAGTCCTGTTAATCGATTATATGCGCGCGATCTTCCACAAAGCCTGCATCGACTTCGCTGACGACATCGGCTTGAATCGCGTGGTAACTTTTGTAATTTAAGCTCAGCTTCCACTCTTTCCTCATCAGAGGTATGTGGACCACAAATCAATACTTTTAATTCTTTACGCTGCTTATCAAACTTTTTGTTCAATTTAGCGCGTTTCTTTTCTCTCTCTACCATTGATGTTTTTGCCATAATGCTTTAGCTCACTTCTTTTTCTTTAAAAGGAAAGTCAAATGATTCAAGTAATGCCTGCGCTTCTTTATCAGAATTGGCTGTGGTTGTGATAGTAATATCCAACCCTCTAATAGCATCAATTTTGTCATATTCAATTTCTGGGAAAACAATTTGTTCTTTAAAACCTAAGCTATAATTGCCTCTGCCATCAAAAGACTTATTAGTCAATCCGCGAAAGTCGCGCACACGAGGTAATGCAATTGCTATTAATCGATCCAGAAACTCATACATGCGCTTTCCACGTAAAGTCACCTTACAACCAACTGGCCAACCTTCCCTCACTTTAAAACCGGCGATTGATTTACGAGCCAATGTAACAACTGGCTTTTGGCCAGCAATTTTTTCTAAATCAGCAACACCCGAGGTAATTACCTTCTTATCTTCCATCGCTTCGCCAAGACCCATGTTGATGGTTATCTTTTTGATTCGGGGCACTTGCATAATCGTTTTATATTTAAAACGAGTCATTAATTTTTTTGAAACTTCATTCCGATACAATTCTTGTAAACGCGCCATATATCACCTATTGCCTACACATCAACGAGCTCATCAGTAGACTTATAGAAACGCTGTCTACTGCCGTCTTTTAATACACGCACACCCACCCTGGAACCTTTGCCAGTAGATTGCTCATACAGCATCACATTCGACCTATGTAATGGGCGTGTTTTTAACATAATTCCGCCTTTATCACCGGTCTGTGGATTAGCTTTGGTATGCTTTTTAGCTGTATTCATACCTTCAACTAAAATCATTTCCCCTTTTTCAAGGACTTCAAGGACAAGACCCCTTCGGTTTTTATCCTTGCCGGTGATGACTACTACTTCGTCACCTTTTTTTATCTTTGTCATGATTTACTCTCTGTAAAATAAACTCTTACAAAACTTCTGGCGCTAATGAAATGATTTTCATAAAGTTTTCACCACGCAATTCCCGCGTGATAGGCCCGAAAATACGTGTTCCAATTGGCTGCATTTGCGCATTTAAAAGTACAACTGCGTTTTCGTCAAACCGAATCAAAGAACCATCTTGTCGTCTTACACCTTTCTTTGTTCTAACAATGACAGCATTTAATACTTCACCTTTTTTGACTTTCCCTCTAGGAATAGCCTCTTTGACACTCACTTTGATTACGTCACCAATAGCTGCATAACGACGGTGCGAACCGCCAAGAACCTTAATGCACATAACGCGGCGTGCACCACTGTTATCGGCTACTTCTAGCATCGACTGCGTCTGAATCATGCTTAACTCCACTATGACGGAAACAAGGCCGTCAATACTATCATGTTTAAATTAAAAATAAAGAAGTTAGTGAAAAAAAACTTACCCATTGTAGGTAATTATATTATTTCTTATTCGATGACTTCTTTTCCTGATTGATTAAGCACTTGCACTAACATCCAATGTTTTAATTTGGACATAGGTCTGCACATTTTAATCTGAACCATGTCACCTTCTTTACAAACATTATCGGTGTCATGTGCGTACATTTTTGAAAAGCGGCGTACATATTTGCCATATAAAGGATGTTTAACTTTACGTTCGATTTGGACGATAATCGTCTTATCCATTTTGGTGCTTATGACTTTTCCTATCACTTTTCGACCAACTACTTTTTGCTCTGCCATCATAATCATTGACCTTCTTTTTCACTGATGATCGTTTTGATCATTGCAATTTGTCTTTTCAATTTTCTGAAAAGATGTGTTTGTGGTGTCTGGCCTATTCCACGTTGCATACGAATGTTAAAAAGTTCTTTTCGTATTGCAAAATGCTCATTCTCGAGCTCAGACACTGACTTCGTTCTCAATTCTTGTGCATTCATTACATTATCGTCCGAATTTCAAATATCGTTTTAATTGGTAACTTATCCGCTGCCAATCGCAAGGCTTCTCTGGCTAAATCTTCCGTCACGCCTTCAATCTCAAACATCACACGACCAGGCTGTACAAGTGCTACCCAGTATTCAACATTACCTTTACCGCTACCCATCCGAACCTCTAGCGGTTTTCTTGAAATGGGTTTATCAGGAAAAATTCGAATCCAGATTTTGCCACCCCGTTTAATATGACGAGACATTGCACGTCTAGCTGCTTCAATTTGACGAGAAGTAATGCGGCCAAGTTCTACAGCTTTTAAACCATATTCACCGAAACTGACTTTATTACCTCGTGTTGCAACTCCACGATTACGACCTTTAAATTGTTTGCGGTATTTTGTCCGCTTAGGCTGCATCATGATTACTTCTCCTGCTTAGTTGGTGTTTTTTCAGTTGAAGTTTCAGTTTGATCTTTATCACCAATGACTTCGCCTTTGAAAATCCAAACTTTTACACCAATTACACCATATGTTGTATACGCTTGCGCTACACCGTAATCAATATCAGCACGCAATGTATGCAATGGAACACGACCTTCTCGGTACCATTCGCTTCGCGCGATTTCAGCACCACCTAGCCTTCCACTGACACAAATTTTGATGCCTTTTGCACCTAAACGCATAGCAGTTGTTACCGCACGTTTCATCGCTCTTCTGAACATCACACGCTTTTCGAGCTGCTGAGCAATTGACTCGGCAACTAATTTCGCATCTAGCTCCGGCTTACGGACTTCTTCAATGCTAATGTGGACTGGAACATTCAGAATTTTTTGAATTTCATCTTTTAATGTTTCAACTTCTTTGCCACTCTTGCCAATGATAATCCCTGGTCGAGCTGTATAAACTGTAATTTTAGCATTACGAGCAGGTCTATCGATTTGGATTCGGCTAATACCTGCTAACGCCAATTTGTCTTCAAGATACTCGCGAACTTTGATATCTGCGCACAATGTGTTAGCAAAATCTTTAGAAGGAGCATACCATCGCGATGCCCAATCTTTCACAATACCTAAACGCAATCCAATGGGATGAACTTTTTGGCCCATTATTTATTCTCCTCATCAGACACTATGACAGTTATGTGGCAGGTTGGCTTTTGAATGCGACAACCGCGACCTTTCGCTCTTGCATGCATACGTTTATACATCGCCGACTGATCCGCATAAATCGTTTTAACTTTTAATTCGTCAATATCAGCGCCAGCATTATGTTCAGCATTTGCAATAGCCGACTCTAAAACTTTCTTCACAAAAGTTGCTGCTTTTTTATTACTAAATTTTAACAAGTCCAATGCATTTTCTACCGACTTTCCGCGAATTTGATCGCAGACCAATCGGCATTTTTGTGCAGATAGCCTGGCATATTTTAACCTAGCCGCGACTTCCATTAGTTACCCCCTGCAATTTCTCTACTAACCATTTATTTACTTTTCATCACCCTTAGCTTTCTTGTCGCCTGAGTGTGCTTTAAAAGTTCTTGTCGCTGCAAACTCACCGAGTTTATGACCAATCATATTTTCAGAAACAAAGATTGGCACATGCAATCTACCATTATGAACAGCAATCGTAATGCCAATCATCTCCGGTAAAATCATAGACCTTCGCGACCATGTTTTTATGGGCTTCTTGTTGCCTGAAGCAGCTGCTTCTTCAACTTTCTTCATCAAATGTGAATCTACAAATGGTCCTTTTTTCACTGAACGTGGCACTCTAATATCCTCATCTAAAAGTTATGATGGTAATAATCTCTATTGACGGCTTCTTGCACGCACAATATCTTTATTCGTACGCTTATTGCTTCGCGTTTTATATCCCTTGGTTGGAAGACCCCATGGACTGACTGGATGTCTACCACCTGACGTTTTACCCTCACCACCGCCATGTGGGTGATCAATTGGGTTCATCGCCACACCACGCACAGTAGGCCGAATTCCGCGTCTTCGACTCGCACCTGCTTTGCCTAGCGACCGTAAATTATGTTCAGAATTACTCACTTCACCCATAATGGCTCGGCATTCTGAGAGCACTCTTCGCATCTCACCGGAACGAAGTCGTATCGTGGCATAAATGCCTTCTTTAGCGATTAACTGGACTGATGCGCCTGCACTTCGTGCAATTTGCGCGCCTTTACCAGGCTTTAGCTCTATACAATGAATCGTTGAACCCACTGGTATATTGTTTAATGGCAGACAGTTACCGACTTTGATTGCAGCATCTGCGCCTGAAATAATCTCATCACCAGCCGCTAAACCATTTGCCGCTATGATATAGCGTCTTTCTCCATCCGCATATAAAACCAATGCAATATGCGCACTTCGATTAGGATCATATTCAAGCCTTTCTATGCGAGCTGGAATACCGTCCTTATCCCGTTTAAAATCAATTTGTCGATACAGTTGCTTATGACCACCGCCGATATGTCTGCAAGTAATTCTACCCGCATTATTTCGGCCGCCAGTTTTATTCTTTTTGCTAACCAAAGGTGCAAAAGGTTTGCCTTTATGCAAGTTTTTATTAGTAACCTTAACCGCGAACCGCTGGCCTGGCGAGGTTGGTTTAGATTTTGCTAATGCCATAATTTCCTCAACTTAATCTTGTTGGTTTTACATTTAATATCAAGTCTATGTAAAATCGCGCTATTATAATGCCATCTAGGCAAATTCCAAGTTTTTTTTGCACTTTTGAATATTTTCTTACTGATTAAATCAAACAGCTAGCTAATCTAGCTATTTGATTAATCTGGCAGATGTGGTGGTTTTCAAGAGACCATTCACGTGCAACTAATTTTTTACGAAAATGGTTATAGACCACTTGCGAAATCGATTTGCTGTCCTGCTTCTAGTGTTACATAAGCTTTTTTCCACGCTTTGCTACGTCCTTGAATGCTACCAAACCGTTTTGGCTTTGACTTAACATTCACAACTCTCACGACAGCTACTTTCGTTTTAAAGAGTAGCTCGACTGCTTTCTTCACTTCCGGCTTTGTAGCACAGCTAGCAACTTCAAATACATACTCACCGCGCTTTTCCGCGCCGATTGCTGCCTTTTCTGACATATGCGGAGATAAAATTATGGTTAAGAGACGCTCTTGTTTCATTTCAACAACTCCTCAACTTGCTTCAGTGCAGCCACTGTTATTACTACATTTTCGGATCCAACCAAACAGACTGGATCAATTGCTGCAACATCACGCACGTCTATATTAATCAAATTTCTAGAAGCCAAATAAACGTTTTCTTCAACTGCTTCAGTGATCAGCAAAACTTTCCCGTTGAGGTTAAGTTCTGTTAACTTAGCCAGCATTCCTTTCGTTTTTGGGCTTTCTAATTCAAAGCTTTCAACAATCTTGAGTCGATCTAAGCGAATAAGCTCTGAGATAATTGAGCGAATTGCACCGCGATACATTTTCTTGTTAACTTTTTGATCATAGCTTCGTGGTTTAGCAGCAAAAATAACTCCACCTTTTCGCCATAAAGGACTTCGAATTGTGCCCGCACGCGCACGACCGCCGCCTTTTTGTTTAAATGGCTTTGCACCGCCACCCCTGACTTCTGATCGAGTCTTTTGCGCTTGTGTACCTGATCGAGCGGCTGCTAAAAAAGCCGTGACAACTTGATGCACGAGTGCTTCGTTAAACTTTGTGTCAAAAACAAGATCCGCTACTTCTAACTTCTTCTTTTTTGAACCTGTGATTTGTAGTTCCATTAGTTAGCTCCCTTCTTTTCTTTCACTTTTACAGTGGGTCGAATGATAACTTTTGATCCGGGAGCACCTGGAACAGCACCTTTAATTAAAACAAGGTTGCGTTCTAAATCTAATCGAACAACTTGCTGTAATTGAATTGTTCGTTGCTTGTCGCCTAAATGACCTGACATCTTCTTGCCTTTGAAAACCTTACCAGGCGATTGACGCTGACCAATAGAACCAGGCGCGCGATGCGATAAAGAGTTACCATGCGTCGCATCCTGTGCAGCAAAATGATGGCGCTTAATAACTCCTGCAAATCCTTTACCTTTTGTGATGCCTGTGACATCAACAAACTGTCCGACAGACAAAAGATCTACTTTTATCTCAGATCCTACCGTCAGCGCTTCAATTTTATCTTGCTTGCCGACTCTGAATTCCCAAAGGCCATTTCCTGGTTCAACACCTGCTTTCGCGAAGTGACCCGCCATCGGTTTAGTGACTTTTGATCGCTTTGTTGTGCCCGCAGTCACTTGAATAGCTTGATAGCCATCATTATCAACTGTTTTAATTTGCGTTACACGGTTAGGTGTAACTTCAATGACAGTCACGGGAATTGAAATACCGTCTTCGGTAAATACCCGCGTCATGCCACATTTTCGTCCGACTAAGCCTATAGTCATTGTCTTCGCCTCAAAACTGGCTTTAAAAGCCTACTAGTTATTATCAATCTTCTGCATCAACACTAATCTGAACATCTACACCGGCTGCTAAATCGAGTTTCATCAATGCATCAATCGTCTTATCTGTCGGTTGATTAATGTCAACAACTCTTTTATGCGTGCGCAATTCGTATTGGTCTCGCGCGTCTTTGTCAACGTGAGGCGAAATCAATACTGTGTAGCGTTCAATTTGTGTTGGTAAAGGAATGGGACCACGTACTTGAGCCCCGGTTCTCTTTGCTGTTTCAACTATTTCTCGCGTTGAACGATCAATCAATCTATGATCAAACGCTTTCAAACGAATTCTAATTCGCTGATTCTTTCTTCCAATTGCCATAGTAATTACTCTAAAATTTTAGTAACAACACCCGCACCAACAGTGCGACCACCTTCACGAATCGCGAATCTTACCCCATCTTCCATCGCAATTGGAACAATTAAATTAACTACCATCTTGATGTTGTCTCCTGGCATAACCATTTCGACACCTTCTGGTAATTGCACTTCACCTGTCACGTCAGTTGTTCGGAAGTAAAACTGGGGACGATATCCTTTGAAAAACGGAGTATGTCTTCCACCTTCTTCTTTTGACAAAATATAAACTTCTGACTCGAATTTGGTGTGCGGTGTAATTGAACCTGGTTTTGCTAACACTTGACCGCGTTCAACTTCTTCTCGCTTCGTGCCTCTTAGTAATACGCCAACGTTATCGCCCGCTCTACCTTCATCTAACAATTTACGGAACATTTCTACGCCCGTACAAATTGTTTTTAGGGTGGGCTTTAAGCCAACAATTTCTAATTCTTCACCGACTTTTACTATGCCTCTTTCAATTCGACCTGTTACAACGGTGCCCCGGCCTGAAATTGAGAATACATCTTCGATTGGCAATAAGAATGGCTTATCGATTTGACGTTCAGGTTGTGGAAAATATTCATCCATCGCTTGAACTAATTTATAAATTGCAGGAACACCAATGTCAGTCGCATCACCTTCTAATGCTTTCAATGCGGAACCAATAATAATAGGTGTCTTGTCGCCTGGGAAATTATAGCTAGTCAATAAATCTCTGACTTCCATTTCCACAAGTTCTAATAATTCTTTGTCGTCTACCATGTCCGCTTTGTTTAAGAACACAACAATATAAGGTACGCCTACTTGACGGGCTAACAAAATGTGCTCTCTTGTTTGCGGCATCGGGCCATCTGCAGCTGATACCACTAAGATCGCTCCATCCATTTGAGCAGCACCTGTAATCATGTTCTTTACATAATCTGCGTGGCCTGGGCAATCAACATGCGCATAATGTCGTTTATCTGATTGATACTCAACGTGAGCAGTCGCAATCGTGATTCCACGTGCCTTTTCTTCTGGGGCTTTATCAATTTGGTCGTATGCTAATGTTTCGCCACCAAACTTATCTGCCATGCATTTTGTTAATGCCGCTGTTAACGTGGTCTTACCATGATCTACGTGACCAATTGTTCCTACATTCAAATGTGGCTTATTGCGTTCAAATACTGCTTTTGCCATGTTTTATTTCCCCTTTAAATTAAATCTTATCTAAAAATTATGTTGTACTTTTATCCATTACTTGCTCTGCTATGCTTGCAGGCGCTTCATTATACTTTGCAAATTCCATCGTATAAGTAGCCCGGCCTTGTGTCATTGAGCGCAGATCAGTTGCATATCCAAACATTTCACCGAGCGGAACTTCAGCACGGATTGATTTGCCAGATGGCGTATCATCCATACCTTGGAGCAAGCCTCTACGTCTGTTAAGATCGCCCATCACATCGCCCATATAATCTTCGGGTGTAATGACTTCAACTTTCATCACAGGCTCAAGCAGTACTGCTTTTGCCTTCTTTGCACCTTCTTTAAAGCCCATGGAACCCGCAATCTTAAATGCCATTTCACTAGAGTCAACATCATGATATGAACCATCAAACAAGGTTACTTTGACATCGACCACAGGGAATCCAGCAATCACACCATTTTTCATTTGCTCTTGAATACCTTTGTCAACTGCTGGCACATATTCTCTAGGAATTGCTCCACCGACAATGTCATTCACAAATTCGTAACCTGTACCGGCTTCTTTTGGCTCCAATCGAATCCAAACATGCCCGTATTGGCCACGACCGCCTGATTGACGGACGTATTTGCCTTCTTGCTCAATTGTATTTCTGATGGTTTCGCGATATGCGACCTGAGGCTTGCCAACATTCGCCTCTACGCTAAACTCACGCTTCATTCGATCAACAATGATCTCAAGATGTAACTCGCCCATACCAGAAATAATGGTCTGACCGGATTCTTCATCGGTATGTACTCTAAATGAAGGATCTTCTTGTGCTAGCTTGCCTAATGCAAGACCCATTTTTTCTTGATCTGCTTTTGTTTTTGGTTCAACTGCTACAGAAATAACCGGCTCAGGAAATACCATTTTTTCTAGGACGATTACATCATCAACAGAACATAATGTGTCACCCGTTGTCACTTTCTTCAATCCAACGGCTGCCGCGATATCACCTGCTCGTACTTCTTTAATCTCTTGGCGTGTATTAGCATGCATTTGCAGTACTCGGCCAATTCGTTCTTCTTTATCTTTAATTGGGTTATATACCGTATCACCTGATTGCAATACGCCCGAATAAACTCTGAAATAAGTTAATGTCCCAACGTATGGATCTGTTGCAATCTTAAATGCTAATGCAGAAAAAGGTTCGTTATCGACTGGATGTCTTTCAGTGGGTGAACTTTCGCCGTCATCTTGATGCCCCTTGATTGCCGGGACGTCTGAAGGTGATGGCAAATAATAAATGACTGAATCCAACATCGCTTGGACGCCTTTATTTTTAAAAGCAGAACCACAAAGCATTGGTACAATTTCATTTTTAATGGTTCGAATGCGTAAGCCTTTTCGAATTTCTTCTTCTGATAAATCACCTTGTTCAAGGTATTTATTCATTAATTCTTCGGATGCTTCTGCTGCAGCCTCAACCATCTGCTCGCGCCATTTTTTGCATTCTTCTAACATGTCTGCTCTGATTTCACGAGCTTCATATTTCATGCCCTGAGTTTTTTCATCCCAGTGGATTGCTTTCATGCGAACTAAATCTACGACGCCTTCAAAATGTTCTTCAGCTCCAATAGGGAGCTGGATCGGTACTGGATTTGCACCTAATCTTGATTTTACTTGACCGACTACGCGTAAGAAATTCGCACCTGCACGATCCATTTTATTGACAAAACCAAGTCTTGGAACGCCATAGCGGTTTGCTTGACGCCATACTGTTTCAGATTGTGGTTCAACACCACCCACTGCACAAAATACTGCGCATGCACCGTCAAGCACACGAAGCGAACGTTCAACTTCAATGGTAAAATCGACGTGTCCCGGTGTATCAATAATATTAATGCGATGCTGCGGAAACTGCTTATCCATTCCATACCAGAAGCACGTTGTGGCAGCTGATGTAATGGTAATGCCTCGTTCTTGTTCTTGCTCCATCCAATCCATTACAGCAGCGCCTTCATGGACTTCGCCTATTTTGTGCGACACGCCCGTGTAAAAAAGCACACGTTCCGTTGTGGTTGTTTTACCTGCATCGATGTGAGCCATGATGCCGATATTTCTATACTGTTCGATTGGTGTTACACGTGCCACGTCTTATACCTCTAATGTTACCAACGGTAGTGAGCAAAGGCTTGGTTTGCCTTAGCCATTCTATGCATGTCATCTCGCATCTTCACGGATGTTCCACGGCCTTCATGAGCTTCTAGCATTTCTGCAGCTAAGCGTAAAATCATTGTTTTTTCGCCGCGATCTTTCGCCGCTTTCACAATCCAGCGCATAGCCAATGCAATACCACGTTCTGTATCGACTTCAACAGGAACTTGGTAGGTTGCTCCACCCACTCGGCGTGACTTAACTTCCACGGTGGGACGAATATTGTTTAATGCTTTATCAAGAATTTCCAACGCTTCTTTATTGTAGGATATTTTAGATGATTTACCGCCTGATGAGCTGGATGTGTCATCACCTTCTTCTTCACCCTTTTTACCGTGAGCGCCACCCTGCTTACCTTTCTTTAAGCGCTTGGAAACCTCATCTAATGCTGTATACACTATATGCTCGGCAATTGATCTTTTGCCGGCTCTCATAATAACATTGATAAATCTCGCTAACCGCTCACTCCCATAAAGAGGATCTGGTAAAGTATCTCGTTTAATCGCAGCTTTTCTTCTTGGCATTGCTTAATTCCTGTGAAAAATCATTAAATTATGCTTTAGGTTTCTTCGTACCATACTTAGAACGGCCTCTGCGTCGATTTGCGACACCCGCTGTATCTAAGCTACCGCGTACGGTATGGTAACGAACACCTGGTAAGTCTTTAACACGGCCGCCTCGGATCAGTACGACAGAGTGTTCTTGTAAATTATGGCCTTCACCACCGATATAGGTAGTGACTTCACCACCGTTTGTTAAACGTACCCGCGCTACCTTACGGAGTGCTGAGTTTGGTTTCTTTGGAGTCGTTGTATATACACGAATACACACGCCTCGTTTTTGAGGTGACCCTGCTAAATGTGGTACTGTCGATTTTACTATTTTTGGCGCTCGTGGTTTACGCACAAGCTGATTTATTGTTGGCATTCCTAAACTCCAGCCTAATGTTATCTACACTGATTAAAAACAAAAACTAATGTAGCGCAACCTCCTAACTCATTAGGAGGAGGCGCGATTCTAAAAAGGAGTGCGCATTATGTCAAGCATAGTTATCATTTTAGATAACTTATTTTAGATTTTATGTGATTTCCTAATCAAATTAGGGGTATAAAATTTAAAAATTTGTCGCTTTACCCTTTCTCTTTACTTCATTAAACAAGGGCTTATCGTGTAATTACCGATAAACCCTTGTTTCGTTTCGATGACTAGCCTTATTTCACATCATCAGCTTGATCAATTGGGCCCTGCTTTCTAACTTTACGGCCGGCATGATAAGCCAACCCTGTTCCTGCAGGAATCAAACGACCGACTATTACGTTTTCCTTAAGTCCGCGTAATTCATCTATTTTACCACTGACAGCCGCTTCTGTCAGAACACGCGTTGTTTCTTGGAAGGATGCCGCCGATATAAAGGATTCGGTTGCCAGTGAAGCCTTTGTAATACCTAGTAAAATTGGTTCGTGTCGCGCGATCATTTTGCCAGCTTTAGTGACCTTATCATTCTCATCACGTAATTGACTGAATTCAACTTGTTCGCCTTTTAAGAAGGTTGTATCCCCTGGATGAACAATGAAGACCTTGCGCAACATTTGGCGAATAATCACTTCAATATGTTTATCGTTGATTTTTACACCTTGCAAGCGATACACGTCTTGTACTTCATTGACGATGAAATTTGCCAATGCATTAATGCCTAAAAGACGAAGTATATCATGTGGATTTAATGAGCCTTCTGCAATCACTTCACCTTTTTCTACGTGCTCACCTTCAAATACGTTAACATGGCGCCATTTTGGAATTAATTCCTCATGTAATTCACCTGTTAACCCTGTAATGATTAAACGTCGTTTACCTTTTGTTTCTTTACCGAAGCTCACAATTCCAGAAATTTCGGCCAGAATTGACGGATCTTTAGGACGTCGTGCTTCGAATAAGTCTGCAACGCGCGGCAAACCACCGGTAATATCGCGTGTTTTTGAGGTTTCTTGTGGAATACGTGCTATCACGTCACCCACCTTAACACGCGCGCCATCTTCAAAATTGACAATGGCATCGGCCGGTAAGAAATATTGTGCGAGTAAGTTCGTACCTGCAAGATACAAATCATTACCTTTATCATCAATCAACTTAATCATCGGTTTTAATTCTTTACCGCTTTGACTACGCTGTTTTGGATCGGTAATAACAATACTACTTAAACCCGTTAGTTCGTCTGTTTGACGATTCATTGTGACGCTTTCGATTAAATCGACGAACTTGATTTTACCTGCAACCTCTGTGATGACAGGGTGACTATGTGGATCCCAATTTGCTACCACTTGTCCTGACTCAGCACGTGTACCATCGGGAACCGATAACTCAGCACCGTATGGAATCTTATAACGTTCTCTTTCACGACCATGCTCATCAACAACCGCTAATTCACCTGAACGAGAGACTGCAATAAATTTTCCGGTATGATGCTGCAGCAATTTAATATTATGCAGCTTTATCTTTCCAGCTAATTTAATTTGGACATTATTGACTGCTGTTGCTCGGGAAGCTGCACCACCGATGTGGAATGTTCTCATGGTTAACTGTGTACCCGGCTCACCGATGGATTGCGCAGCAATAACACCCACTGCTTCACCAATGTTGACCTGATGCCCACGCGCTAAATCACGTCCATAACAAGCGGAACAAATTCCAAAACGAGATTCACAAGAAATAGGTGATCTCACAAGAACTTGATCGATGGTTAATTCTTCTAATTTTGTAACCCATTTTTCATCGAGTAAAGTACCTGCAGGTGCAACCACTTTCGTACCTGCTGGTTCGCAAACATCTACCGCAACCACACGACCTAACACACGCTCATGTAATGGCTCAACAACATCACCACCTTCAATTAACGGTGTCATCACGACGCCCTGCGATGTTCCGCAATCTAATTCTGTGATCACAAGATCTTGAGCAACGTCAACTAAACGGCGGGTTAAATAACCTGAGTTTGCCGTTTTTAATGCGGTATCCGCAAGACCTTTACGTGCACCGTGAGTCGAAATAAAATATTGCAATACGTTTAAACCTTCACGAAAATTCGCGGTGATCGGTGTTTCGATAATAGAACCATCTGGTTTCGCCATCAAACCCCGCATTCCTGCCAACTGACGAATCTGAGCAGCCGAGCCTCTCGCACCTGAATCTGCCATCATGTAAATGGAATTAAATGATTCTTGTGCTACCTTGTTGCCCTTTGCATCTTTTACCGTTTCAGTTGAAAGTTCATTCATCATCGCTTTTGCAACTTGGTCATTTGTGCGCGACCAAATATCAACAACTTTATTGTAACGTTCGCCCTGCGTCACCAAACCGGATGAGAACTGTGCTTGAATCTTACCAACTTCTTCTTCCGCTTGATTAATGATGGCGGATTTTTCTTTTGGAATCACTAAGTCGTTCACACCAATTGAGACACCTGACTTTGTTGCATAAGAGAAACCGGTGTACATCAACTGGTCGGCAAAGATGACAGTTGCTTTCAAGCCAATTTCGCGATAACACGCATTAATGACACTGGAAATCGCTTTTTTATTCATCGTACGATTAAATAAATCAAACGATAATCCTTTAGGAAGCACTTCGGACAACATAGCCCGACCTGCCGTCGTTTCCACTAAGCGGATATTAGGTTTAAATCCACCATTCACTTCATCCACTACATATTCTTTGATTTTAGCTTTAACTTTTGCTTGTAACTCAACGTCGCCATTTTCGTATGCACGATGAATTTCATTCACATCAACAAATATCATCCCTTCGCCACGTGCATTAACTCGCGCACGGGTCATGTAATAAAGACCCAATACAACGTCTTGCGAAGGTACAATGATGGGCTCGCCGTTTGCAGGTGATAAAATATTATTGGTCGACATCATCAACGAACGTGCTTCCAACTGGGCTTCAAGTGACAAAGGTATATGAACCGCCATTTGGTCACCGTCAAAGTCCGCGTTATAAGCGGTACAAACCAATGGATGTAATTGAATCGCTTTACCTTCAATCAATACCGGTTCGAATGCTTGGATACCTAATCTATGCAAAGTGGGCGCACGGTTGAGCAGGACAGGATGTTCGCGAATAACTTGTTCCAGAATATCCCACACCGCTGCTTCTTCACGATCTACCATTTTCTTAGCTGCTTTGATAGTGGAAGCTAACCCTTGGATTTGCAATCGGCTGAAGATAAATGGCTTGAATAACTCTAACGCCATTTTTTTCGGTAATCCACATTGGTGCAATCTTAATGTAGGACCCACGACGATAACTGAACGGCCTGAGTAATCTACCCGTTTACCTAATAAATTTTGACGGAAGCGGCCTTGCTTACCTTTAATCATATCCGCTAATGATTTTAATGGGCGCTTGTTGGATCCTGTAATCGCGCGTCCTCGTCTGCCATTATCCAATAATGCATCAACTGATTCTTGTAGCATCCGCTTTTCATTGCGCACAATAATATCGGGAGCATTTAAATCTAATAAACGTTTTAATCGATTATTGCGATTAATGACTCGACGATATAAGTCGTTCAAATCGGATGTTGCAAATCTGCCGCCATCTAACGGAACCAATGGTCTTAAATCAGGCGGTAAGACAGGCAGCACTGCTAAAATCATCCATTCTGGTTTATTGCCAGACGATAAGAATGCTTCAATGAGCTTTACTCGCTTGGTAAGTTTTTTCAATTTCGCTTCAGATGAAGTGCTTGCAATATCTTCACGAATTTTCGCCATTTCTGTTTCTAAATTGAGTGCGCGCAACAATTCTTGAATCGCCTCAGCGCCCATACGCGCATCAAATTCATCGCCATATTCTTCAATTGCGTCGTAATACGCTTCTTCTGAAAGTAATTGGCCGCGCTCTAATTGCGTCATGCCTGGATCAATAACAACATATGCTTCAAAATATAAAATGCGTTCGATATCACGCAAGGTCATATCCAGCAAGAAACCAATCCGTGAAGGCAGCGAACGTAAAAACCAAATATGTGCAATAGGACTTGCAAGTTCAATGTGTCCCATGCGATCGCGACGAACCTTCGAAAGGGTAACTTCAACGCCACATTTTTCGCAAATAACGCCACGGTGTTTTAAACGCTTATATTTACCGCATAAGCATTCGTAATCTTTTACAGGTCCAAAAATTTTGGCGCAAAATAAACCATCACGTTCTGGTTTAAATGTACGATAGTTTATAGTTTCTGGCTTTTTAACTTCACCATACGACCATGAGCGAATCATATCCGGCGAAGCTAAGCCAATATGAATAGCATCAAATTCTTCAAGCTGTGTTTGCTGCTTTACTAAACTTAATAAATCTCTCAAGGTAATTCCCCCTCATCAGTGCTATGCGTTCCCCGCCGAAGGCGGGGTGCTTACATTCATTTACCCAAGTGCCTATCTAAAAACTTGAAATAATAGGTTATTCAAGCTCCATATTAATGGCTAAAGAGCGAATTTCTTTGATTAATACGTTGAATGCTTCCGGCATACTGGATTCCATATAGTGATCGCCATCAACAATATTTTTATACATCTTAGTTCGACCGCCAACGTCATCGGATTTCACTGTTAGCATTTCTTGCAATGTATAAGCTGCACCATAGGCTTCTAGTGCCCACACTTCCATTTCACCAAAGCGTTGGCCACCAAATTGCGCTTTACCGCCTAATGGTTGTTGTGTGACAAGACTATAAGATCCTGTTGAACGAGCATGCATTTTATCGTCGACTAAGTGATTGAGTTTCATCATGTACATGTAACCCACAGTGACTTGTCGTTCAAATGCTCTGCCCGTCGACCGTCATACAACGTTGTTTGACCACTTTCTGGTAAGTCAGCTAGTTTTAGCATGGCTTTAATTTCATCTTCGGTCGCACCATCAAACACAGGCGTTGCCATTGGCACACCTTCACGTAAATTTTTCGCTAAGGTTAATATTTCTTCGTCGGTTAAGTCGGAAATATTTTCTTTACGCTTTGCCGTGTTGTTATAAATCGAATTCAACATTTGACGGAGGTTTTTAATGGATTGCTGCTCTTCTAGCATTTTACCAATTTTCAAACCTAAACCTTTCGCTGCCCAACCTAAGTGAGTTTCTAGCACTTGACCGACGTTCATACGTGAAGGTACACCGAGTGGATTTAAAACGATATCAACTGGTGTGCCATCTGCCATATAAGGCATGTCTTCAACAGGAACAATCGTTGAAATAACACCTTTGTTACCGTGTCGGCCTGCCATTTTATCGCCTGGTTGGATACGACGTTTCACAGCCATATAGACTTTCACGATTTTTAATACACCCGGTGCTAAATCATCACCTTGAGTAATCTTGTTACGTTTTGCATCATATGCTTTTTCGAAATCTAAGCGTTCTTGCTTATATTGCTTTGCAGCCGCTTCGAGTTGATTATTTGCAGCTGCATCCCGTAAACGAATTTCAAACCACTTTTCTCGTGGACACTTCAGCAAGATAACCTTTCGTAATCTTCGACCCTTTTTTCAGTTTATTTGGGCCGCCTTCTGCCGTTCGATTCAGTAAGAGTTTTTCAATCCGTTGGAAAATATCATTTTCACGAATACGTAGTTCATCGCTTAAATCTTGTTTCGCTTTGGCTAATTCATTTCGTTCAATTTCAAGCACGCGAGCATCTTTTTCAACACCTTCGCGAGTAAACACTTGAACGTCAATGACGGTTCCTTCCATGCCGGTAGGAACGCGTAATGAAGTATCTTTCACATCAGATGCTTTTTCACCGAAAATAGCACGCAATAATTTTTCTTCAGGAGTTAATTGTGTTTCACCTTTAGGTGTCACTTTACCTACTAAAATATCGCCTGATTTCACTTCTGCACCGATATAAACAATACCGCATTCATCTAATTTAGATAATGCGCTTTCGCCAACATTCGGAATATCCGCAGTGACTTCTTCAACACCTAGTTTCGTATCGCGTGCTACACAGGTTAATTCTTCAATATGAATACTGGTGAATCGATCCTCTTGCACAACACGTTCAGAAATTAAGATAGAATCTTCGAAGTTGTAACCATTCCAGGGCATGAATGCGACTAAAAGATTTTGACCTAATGCTAATTCACCCATATCAGTTGATTGACCATCTGCTAATACATCCCCTTTCTCAATCATATCCCCTTTGTTCACTAATGGACGTTGGTTGATACAAGTATCTTGATTGGTACGGGTATATTTGGTCAGGTTATAAATATCAACACCGGTTTAGCCTGCTTCTGCTTCATCATCATTCACACGAACAACGATACGTGATGCATCAACATAATCAACAATACCGCCTCGTTTAGCAACCTCTGTTACGCCGGAATCTTTCGCAACAATCCGTTCCATACCCGTACCGACTAATGGTTTTTCTGTCTTCAAGGTAGGTACAGCTTGACGTTGCATGTTGGATCCCATCAACGCACGGTTCGCATCGTCATGTTCTAAAAATGGAATTAATGCAGCGGCAACTGACACAATTTGTTTAGGTGAAACATCCATAAATTGAACGCGATCAGGCGTTGTCAATGTGGATTCATTTTTATGTCGAACCGGAACTAATGCATCCATTAATTTACCTTTGGTATCTTGAGTCGCATTGGCCTGGGCAATGACATAATCGCCTTCTTCAATTGCGGACAGATACACAACTTCATCCGTCACTTTGCTATTAATTACTTTCCGATAAGGTGTTTCTAAAAAACCATATTCGTTCGTGCGTGCATAAACAGCAAGTGAGTTAATCAAACCAATGTTTGGACCTTCAGGCGTTTCAATTGGGCAAACTCGACCGTAATGTGTAGTATGAACGTCACGTACTTCAAAGCTTGCACGTTCTCTGGTTAAACCACCCGGCCCAAGTGCTGAAACACGTCGTTTATGTGTGATTTCAGACAATGGATTATTTTGATCCATAAATTGCGACAATTGACTTGAACCAAAAAATTCTTTAATGGCCGCAGAAACGGGTTTTGCATTGATTAAATCTTGGGGCATCAAGTTTTCGGATTCAGACAAGCTCAACCGTTCTTTGACGGCACGTTCAACACGAACGAAGCCAACACGGAATTGATTTTCTGTCATTTCACCGACACTACGAACACGACGATTGCCGAGGTGATCGATGTCATCAACTGTGCCTTCACCGTTTCGAATACTGATCAGTGTCTTTAAGACATCAATAATATCATCTTTTGTTAATACACCTGGACCCGTAATTTCTGATCGACCCACACGGCGATTAAACTTCATACGACCTACGTCGGATAAATCATAACGCTCAGGTGTAAAAAATAAATTTTTAAATAATGCTTCAGCTGCTTCTTTCGTCGGTGGCTCACCTGGACGCATCATGCGATAAATTTCAACCAATGCTTCTAATGCATTATTCGTTGGATCAACGCGTAATGTGTCTGATATATAAGCACCATGATCAATTTCATTGATGTACAACGTTTCAAATTTTTTGACTTTAGAAGCGATAAATGCTTTTAAAATGTCTGCCGTGATAACATCATTGGCATTCGCTAAAATTTCGCCTGTTTCTTTGCTCACAACTGATTTAGCGAGAACTTTCCCAATTATGTAGTCAGCGGGTACTTCTAAATTTTTAATGTTTGCTTTTTCTAATTGAGCGATATGTCGTACTGTAATACGTCTACCTTGCTCAACAATAACTTTCCCAGCTTTCTTAATTTCAAAGGGTGCAATTTCACCGCGCAAACGCTCTGGAATAAGATCTAAACTAAACTCATTATTTTCCAATATGAAATACATTATTTTCGAAGAAAATACCGAGAATGCTTTCAACTGAGTAATCTAATGCTCGTAGCAATATGGTCGCTGGCAATTTTCTGCGGCGATCAATACGCACATATATTGCATCTTTCGGATCAAATTCGAAATCAAGCCATGAGCCGCGATAAGGAATAACACGCGCTGAAAATAATAATTTACCAGATGAATGTGTTTTGCCGCGATCATGCTCAAAGAAGACGCCTGGCGAACGGTGTAATTGTGATACGATAACACGCTCGGTACCATTAATTACAAATGTACCATGGCCGGTCATTAAGGGCATTTCACCCATATAAACTTCTTGTTCTTTTACATCTTTAACAACTCTAGTGTCGCCTACCGCGTCTTTATCATAATGAACCAATCGGACTTTAACGCGCAATGAAGCGCCATACGTTAAACCGCGCATTTTACATTCTTTAACATCAAAAACGGGTTCGCCTAAACGATAACTTACATACTCTAATTCAGAACTTCCTGAAAAACTGATGATTGGGAAGACTGACTTAAAAGCAGCGTGCAAGCCGAAAATAGCTCGCTTTTCTGGATCTGCATCTGCTTGCAAAAACCTTTCATATGATTCTAACTGTAATTGAAGTAAGGGAGGAGTCCCGATAGTGCTGGGATGCTTACCGAAGTCTTTACGAATGCGTTTTTTCTCAGTGTATGAGTATGTTGAACCCATGTAAGATACCTCTGCATGATGGTCGATTAAAGCGATTATTTAAAGCAATCGTGTTTTACCACATTCCCGCTTAAGTGCCTCTAAATAACAGGGAATAGAAATAGGCCAGGGACTGTTAATCCCCGGCTACACTTATGTCAGCAAGCTATTCGCTCGCTGACAAATAAGTTATTACTTAACTTCAACAGTTGCACCCGCTTCTTCAAGCTGTTTCTTGATATCGGCTGCAGTTGCTTTGTTGACGCCTTCTTTAATAACTGCTGAAGCTGCTTCAGCAAGATCTTTCGCTTCTTTCAAGCCTAATCCGGTAATTGTGCGGATAGCTTTAATAACGTTGATCTTGTTTTCGCCTGGCTTTGTCATGACAATTGTAAATTCAGTTTTTTCTTCCGCGGCAGCGCCTTCGCTCGCTGCGGGAGCAGCAACAGCAACAGCTGTAGCGGCAGACACACCAAATTTATCTTCCATGGATTTAATTAATTCAACGACATCCATTACACTCATGTTTGAAATTGCTTCTAAAATATCTTCTTTGCTAACGGCCATGATTCTCATCACTCCACTAAAAGGTTAAAATTTAAATGTATTATGCAGATTTCTGTTTTTGATCACGAACAGCTGCAATCGTACGAACTAATTTGCCATGAGGTTCTGCTAATGTGCGCACAAATTTGGTAATCGGTGCGAGCATGACAGACATCAATTGAGAAATTGCTTCGTCACGTGTTGGTAAACTTGCCAATCTTGCGAGATCTTTCCCTGGAAGTAATTGCCCATCGATTGAAAGAGCTGTTACTTCTAACTTATCGCATTTCTTGACAAAATCTTTAAAAACACGCGCAGCAGCACCTGGCTCTTCTTTCGAAAAAGCAAGTACCAATGGTCCAACTAACGCTGGATCCATACAAGAAAACTTTGTTCCTTCAAATGCTCTTCTTGCCAATGTATTGCGGATAACTCGCATGTATACACCTGCTTGACGTGCATTTTTACGTAACTCGGTCAACTGGCCTACTGTTAAGCCACTATAATTAGCAGCAACAATAGATGAAGCACCTCTAGCAACCTCTGCTACCTCAGCAACAATGGCTTTTTTATCATCTAGTCTTAAGGTCACTCTAATACCTCCTAACACTAAGCGTTATCGAAATAACACTTGATTGACGAACAGCAATGTCATAACAACACTTAGACATTACCGTCTGCGTAGGCTGATATTTTCTGCATTCAACAAGGTTTCATGCATCTAAATATCATTTAGGCTCTCGCACCTACGGTCTTTGACAGTTATTGCTTAAATTCGCCTTTTAAACTTGTATCCAAATCAAGGTTCATTCGTCAATAACGCACAAAGTCTTTAAATAAGCGTTAAACTCCAACGCTCGAAATATCAATTTGTAATCCTGGGCCCATCGTGCTGGAAATGGTAATTTTTTTAAAGTAAATACCTTTTGCAGTACTTGGTTTTGCTTTCTTTAATGCACCAAGAATGGCCTCAAGATTCACGGTTAAATCAGCAAGATCAAAATCAACTTTTCCGATTGGGCAATGAATAACACCTGCTTTATCGGTTCGATAACGAACTTGTCCAGCTTTTGCATTTTTAACTGCACCCGCAACATCTGCAGTGACTGTGCCATCTTTTGGATTTGGCATTAAACCGCGCGGGCCTAACACCTGACCTAGTTGACCAACAACACGCATTGCATCAGGTGTTGCCACGACTACATCAAAATTAATTTCACCTGCTTTCACTTTTTCAGCTAAATCTTCCAGGCCTACAATGTCGGCACCAGCTTTCTTCGCAGCGTCAGCATGCGCAGGTGTCGTAAAGACAGCCACTCGAATTTCACGACCCGTCCCTTTTGGTAAGACAACGGAGCCTCTAACAGCTTGATCCGATTTCCGTGGATCAATACCTAAATTAACTGCAATATCGACACTTTCACGAAACTTTGCTAAGGGTAAGCTCTTTAATAAAGCTAACGCTTCAGCCGCTGTAAAAACTTTGCCGTGCTGCACTTTTTCACGAATTGCTCGTACTCTTTTTGAAATCGTAGCCATGTTATACGCCTCCTTCTACTTCAACACCCATACTGCGCGCACTGCCAGCAATTGAACGCATTGCTGCTTCAACACTTGCTGCATTTAAGTCTGGCATTTTAACTTTCGCAATTTCTTCGAGTTGTTTACGTGTAATCTTGCCGACTTTATTGGTGTTGGGTGTACTGCTTCCGCTTTCGATACCGACTGCTTCTTTAATTAAATGTGAAGCAGGTGGTGTTTTAATAATAAACGTAAAACTGCGGTCTTCGAATACTGTAATTTCAACAGGTAATGGTTTACCTTGTCTTTCTGGTGTTTGTGTTTGTGCATTGAATGCCTTACAAAACTCCATAATATTCACACCATGCTGACCTAGTGCTGGGCCAACCGGCGGACTTGGATTTGCAGCTGCGCCTTTCACTTGCAGCTTAATCAGCGCTTTAACTTTCTTTGCCATCTTAGTAACTCCTGTGGGTACAAACGCTTTTAATAAAGCTCCCCTATTTGTTTAAACAAAAAAATACTGCGAGAGCATACAGCTGCTCCGCAAGTAAGAATCAAAAAATTATCCTTTTTCTACTTGGTCGAATTGCAATTCTACCGGCGTAGAACGACCAAAAATCAGTACCGCTACTCGTAAGCGATTTTTTTCGTAATTCACTTCTTCAACAACACCATTGAAGTCTGCAAATGGCCCATCAATAACTCGAACGACTTCGCCCATTTCAAATAAAACCTTGGGTTTCGGTTTGTCTGTGCTGTCCTGAACTCTTTGTAAAATCGTGTCAGCTTCTTTTGCTGTAATGGGAGCTGGCTTATCGCTTGTGCCGCCAATAAAGCCCAATACTTTCGGTATTGATTTAACCATGTGCCAAGTTTTTTCATCCATTTCCATTTCAACTAGCACATAGCCTGGAAAAAACTTACGTTCGCTCTTACGTTTTTGACCTGCTCTCAACTCTACAACTTCTTCGGTAGGCACTAAGATGCTACCAAAACTGTCTTCTAAACCATCGCGTTGAATACGTTCAGTCAACGCTTGTTTCACAAAATTTTCGAAGCCAGAATAAGCATGAACGACATACCAACGTTTTTTCTTTTTAACTTCTTCGTTCATTTTATCCTCTCTGTCCTGTAAGCCAGCCGATTAACCACATTAAAACGCTATCAGCTCCCCACAATATAATCGCTAAAACAACAACCATCGCGGCTACAAACAGTGTAGTTTGCACAGTTTCCTGACGTGTAGGCCAAAATACTTTTCGCAATTCTACTTTCGAATCACGAGCAAATGCTATTGCCGCCTTCCCTAATACTGTTTGTGATGCAACAGCACTCACGATAGCCAATAAGAACAGCCAACCCAAAACACGCAAGGGCCATGGCTGGGTGCTATAGTAATAGTTAGCTACAATTCCAGCAACTAATAAAAAAAGCACAACAAACCATTTTAGCCAATCTAGGTTTGAAGTTGTTTCATTTTCTGTCTTAAACGCCATCACAGTTTTGCCTTAAGCCTCTTGTTATATTGACTTTTATATTTTATTTGGCAGGCCAGGAGGGAATCGAACCCCCAACCTGCGGTTTTGGAGACCGCCGCTCTGCCAATTGAGCTACTGGCCTATTGTTATTCTATAACTTTAGTCACAACACCTGCGCCAACCGTGCGACCACCTTCACGAATCGCGAATCTTACCCCATCTTCCATCGCAATTGGAACAATTAAATTAACTACCATCTTGATGTTGTCTCCTGGCATAACCATTTCAACACCTTCTGGTAATTGCACTTCACCTGTCACGTCAGTTGTTCTGAAGTAAAACTGGGGACGATATCCTTTGAAAAACGGAGTATGTCTTCCACCTTCTTCTTTTGACAAAATATAAACTTCTGACTCGAATTTGGTGTGCGGTGTAATTGAACCTGGTTTTGCTAACACTTGACCGCGTTCAACTTCTTCTCGCTTCGTGCCTCTTAGTAATACGCCAACGTTATCACCCGCTCTACCTTCATCTAACAATTTGCGGAACATCTCTACGCCCGTACAAATTGTCTTTAAGGTGGGCTTTAAGCCAATAATTTCTAACTCTTCACCGACTTTTACAATTCCTCTTTCAACTCGACCTGTTACAACGGTGCCTCGACCTGAAATTGAGAATACATCTTCAATTGGCAATAAGAATGGTTTGTCAATTTGACGTTCGGGTTGCGGGAAATATTCATCCATTGCTTGGACTAATTTAAAAATAGCAGGAACACCAATTTCGCTCGCATCACCTTCTAATGCTTTCAATGCAGAACCAATAATAATAGGTGTCTTGTCGCCTGGGAAATTATAGCTAGTCAATAAATCTCTGACTTCCATTTCCACAAGTTCTAATAGTTCTTTGTCGTCTACCATGTCCGCTTTGTTTAAGAACACAACAATATAAGGTACACCTACTTGACGGGCTAACAGAATGTGCTCTCTTGTTTGCGGCATTGGACCATCTGCGGCTGATACAACTAAGATCGCTCCATCCATCTGGGCTGCGCCTGTAATCATGTTCTTTACATAATCTGCGTGGCCTGGACAATCAACATGCGCATAGTGGCGCTTGTCGGATTGATACTCAACATGCGCTGTAGCAATCGTGATTCCACGTGCTTTTTCTTCTGGCGCTTTATCAATCTGGTCGTATGCTAATGTTTCGCCGCCAAATTTGTCTGCCATACATTTTGTTAAGGCCGCTGTTAACGTGGTCTTACCATGATCTACGTGCCCAATTGTGCCGACATTTAAATGTGGTTTATTGCGTTCAAAAGCTTGTTTGGCCATTTCAGATGCTCCTATAGCAAGAAATAATTTAGAATATCTTTCATAATCAATACAACTACCAACAACTGGAGCCCATAACCGGATTTGAACCGGTGACCTCTTCCTTACCAAGGAAGTGCTCTACCTACTGAGCTATATGGGCATGGAGCGGGCGATGGGAATCGAACCCACGCTATCAGCTTGGAAGGCTGAAGTTCTACCATTGAACTACGCCCGCACTAAATACTTAACACTAAAAAATAAAAATTACCAACGTGCTTGAAGCCTGCATTAGTTTTCTATCCGCCAAGTTTCTAATTTTTATCCTCTAGAATGGAGGGGGAAGGATTCGAACCTTCGAAGGCAGAGCCGTCAGATTTACAGTCTGATCCCTTTGGCCGCTCGGGAACCCCTCCTCAAAAATCGAGCCCTGAATTTTCCTTCAGGATCATCGAGATGTCAACTAACTTTCATTTTATTGCATATCGTTAGTTTATTGTTTTATTTAGTACTACCCACTTCGAATAATCACACATATGGAGCTAGCGGTCGGAGTCGAACCGACGACCTACTGATTACAAATCAGTTGCTCTACCAGCTGAGCTACGCCAGCAATCAAATTAAAGTTCTTACTAAATTGGGAGGCAATTCTATGCAATATACATAGAGATAGCAAATAAATTATTATTAAATTTTGAAAAATCTACATATTGCTAGAAGTTGGTAAATGTTTTATATAAATTCCCTATTTTTTAAGGGCGTTGTTGCATAGTTTTATGCCGATCATCTGTCAATTGCGAGGGGTTGCTTTAGAAAGAGCTGTCATCGTGAGTGCTTTTCGCTCTGGATCTCCTGCAAATTTCTGATGTTTAGCTAAAGATCTTTTTAAGCGTCTCTCTACTATATAGGGGGATCCTTCGGAGCGAAAAGCACTCAGGATGACAGCCCTTTCTTAAGCACTCAGGATGGCAGCCCTTTCTTAAGCGCCCGGGTTGGCAGTCCTTTCTTGAACGCTCAGGAATGTAAGTCCATTTTTAAGCGCCTCTTGCAATTAACAGATGACGGACAGTTTTAAACTGAGCCGCGACCGGTAGGGAGTGTTATGCATCCTGAATTGATATAGGCGAAAATAGAATCGTCGGTGATCGCTCCCTGACGGTCGCGGCTCAGTTTCAAAGCGGCGCATTTTGCAGCAGCTTGTGAAGAAAAGATTTTGCTTTT
>CAVRCT010000002.1:0-97697 GCA_963719645.1 uncultured Gammaproteobacteria bacterium | reverse complement strand
CTAAACAGTTATTTGACTGTGCGCTTGCGTTACAAGAGGCAGGCTGTTTTTCAATTGTTTTAGAATGTGTTCCCAGTGAATTAGCCAAAAAAATTACCCAACAGCTGTCTATCCCAACGATTGGGATTCTCGCGTGGGCCCTGATACAGATGGACAAGTATTAGTGTTTCAAGATTTATTAGGCTTGCAACGAGACTTTAAACCAAAATTTTTGAAAACATTTGTCGATGGTTTCCATCTGCTAACCAATGGCATTGAAACATATATTCATGAAGTTAAAAACGGAATAATATCCAATGGAGCAATGAATACAGTTACTCATCTTAATGACTGGCAAGCGTTACGCAAAACGCTGAATCATCAATCGATTGGATTTATTCCAACGATGGGCAATTTGCATGAAGGGCATTTGAGTTTATGTGAAAAGTCCAAACGTGAAAATGATGTCACGGTCGTCAGCATTTTTGTCAATCCCGCGCAATTCAATCAAGCGACTGATTTTGCGCATTATCCACGAACGCTTGCGGAAGATCTTAAAAAATTAGCAGTCGATTATATTTTGTTGCCAACAGAAAGTGAAATATATCCCGATCAGTATCAGCTGCAAGTGAATGAAACACAGTTAAGTTTAGAATTAGAAGGCGAGTACCGTCCGGTCATTTTACCGGATGTTAACCGTCGTTCTAAAATTATTAAATTTGGCACAAAGGACTTTCGCGCTTATTTTGGCGAAAAAGATTATCAGCAATTATTGTTGGTAAAAAAAATGGTATCGGCCTTATTCATTCCAACAGAAATTATCGGCTGTGAAACCATTCGTGCAGCCGATGGATTGGCGCTCAGCTCAGAAATTCACGGCTCACCGCAGAACAGCGCGTAAAAGCCGTGCATTTTCCAACATTGCTGCACAGTGATTTCAATGTGACAGACATTGCCAAAAAATTAGCAGATTTAGGTTTTAAAGTAGATTACATCATTGAGAAATGGCAACGTCGTTCAGGCGCGGTCTGGCTGGATGATGTACGTTTAATTGATAATATTAAAATAGAAGGGTAAAGATATGTTAATAACAGTGCTCAAATCAAAAATTGCTATGGTACGATTACACAGAAAGATTTATTTTATGTGGGCTCAATTACCATCGATGAAGACATCAGGACAGGCCAATATTCGTGAAAACGAAAAAGTGCAAGTTGTGAATTTGAATAACGGTGAACGGTTAGAAAGGTATGCGATTAAAGGTAAAGCCGGCAGTAAAGTATTTGGTTTAAACGGTGCCGCCGCCAGAAAAGCAGAAATTGGCGATCAAATTTTTATCATCAGTTATGCCATGATTGATGCAGCTGATAAATTGGAACCGATTGTGATTGATTTAGAGCATGATTTAACAAAACTTAAATAACAGGAAGGTCTATGTTACTTTGTCTTGATGTTGGCAATACGCATATCTTAGGCGGTATTTTCCAAGAGAAAAAATTACTGACTCGGTTTCGTTATGCGACGCATTTATTAGGTACGTCAGATCAATTGGAATTTTCATTATTAATTTTTTACAAGCCAAAAGCAATTAATCCCGAAGACATTACAGCGACGGCAATCAGTTCAGTTGTGCCAAGCTGCGATTATACGATCAAACATACTATTTCTTCCTACCTGAAGACGCCTGTTTTTGTTTTACAACCCGGCGTCAAAACAGGATTAAAAATGGCAAATATAAAAATCCCAAAGTAGTGGGCGCAGATCGAATTGCTAATGCAATCGGCGTGGCGAACGCATTCCCAAATAAAAATATTATCGTGGTGGATATGGAACGGGCCACAACACTCCGCGCAGAGCAAAAAACGCGATTATTTAGGCGGCACTATTTTGCCAGGAATACGACTGGGTATGGAAGCGTTACGCTCAAACACGGCAAAATTAATGGCGGTTGACATTGAAGAACCCACATCGTGCTTAGGCCGTACCACGTCTGAAAGTATTCAAGCCGGTTTATTTTACGGTCAGCTAGGTGGATTAAAAGAAGTGATCAGTGAATTCAAGCAACATATTTTTACAGAAGAAGCGGTGACGGTAATTGGCACAGGTGGTTTTGCGCAACTCTATAAAGAAAAATCTTTATTCGATGCATTAATGCCTGACTTAGTTTTGCATGGATTGCAATGCGCATTTGAAATTGCCTATCCTCTGCTGGAAAAATAGAAAGTTAGTGTTGACAGCTTGTCGCCGAACGCAGTATAAATCATTTTCCACACAAATATAATTTGCTTAAAAATTAAATTACTAAGTAACATGTGGATTGTCACAGGGAAGTGAAAACCGTTTATTGTATTTTTTAAAATCTACACGATTCTTAAAGATAATAATGTCCTTCTCGTATGTCAGTCACAATACAAAGGAGGTTTCATTATTATGTTAAGTATCTTGTTAAGAAATTTATCGCGTCGTTCAGTCTCCGTCAAAGCGCTTGTCAAAAATCCCGTGAAGCAAACGATTCGTCCCAGTGGTTCCTTAAGCACTGCAGGCAAGAACGAAAAACTAGCGGCACGCAAACGATCAGTGCAACATCCTCTTAAACACCCAGTGGCTTCTTCTCGGCATGCTAACCTTCATAGAGATTTTGCAACGCTTGCAACAACGCCTATTCCTTCTATTAGAAAGCAACGTATTTACACGAAAGAAGTGATCCCTGGCCTGATTGAAGAGATGTACCATGCATTAAAGCCTAGTCAGCAAAATTGCGTACCTGTCTTTGCGACAGGAGCCGTATCCTTTGGAGCGATTGGCGAAGAAGCTCATAAGACCATGTCAACAGCCTGTAATCATCTAGCGCTTCTTAGCAACAAAGTGCCTTCGATGGAAGAGATGAGTAAATTACCGAATCCGCTCGGTCCCTTCAGTAATTCAGGTGAAGGCGGTGAATTAGCGGCACGTAATGGAACCTTGCAACAAAGTCGTATCCGTCAAGTGGCTTCGGGTCGTTTTGGGGTGTCAATTATTTATTTGGCTCATGCCACAAAAATTGAAATTAAAATTCAACAAGGTGCAAAACCAGGTAAAGGTGGTGAATTACACAAAGAAAAAGTTACCGAAGAAATTGCTGAAGCCAGAAATGCTGAGCCGGGTACCACGCTTGTCTCTTCCCCGCAACATTTTGACACGACATCTATCGAAGACTTAGCACAACTTATCTTTGATCTCAAATCGGCAAATCCCAAAGCAATTATTTCTGTCAAGCTCGCAGCCAGTGAAGGCATCGGTGTGATTGCAGCCGGTGTTGCAAAATGTGGCGCAAATGAAATTAACATTGCAGGCCCCGGAGGAACAGGAGCCGCTCCTCAATCGGCAAAGTTTGGTTTTATTCATCCCTGGGAATCCGCCTTGGCAGAAGTGCATCAAACGTTGGTAGCCAATGGGTTGCGCAAAAGTGTTAAGTTGATTGTTAGCGGTGGTTTGCAAACCGGTTTGGATTATTTTCAGGCGTTGCTACTAGGTGCTGATATTCTTGAAGTGGGTATAGGCGCACTGGTTGCGATGGGATGTGCAATGACAGAACGTTGTCATGATGGTACCTGTAGAACCGGTATTGCAACGACCAATCAAGCGCTGATTGATGAAAAATTCAAAGGCACAAAAGAAGATGTTGCGCGTTATCTTTGTAATCAAGCCATATCATTAGATAACTATCTTGTGCAATACGGTTTTTCACATCCTTCACAAGCAGTAGGCCGCACAGATTTGCTGCGTGTCAAAAATAATCCGCCATTAACGGGTCTTGAAAAATTATTGCATCAAGAAACCAATCCACTGCCCTCATTTGTCCCCTTAAAAAAAGTGACAGGATCAACTGATTTAGAACTGGGTGTCATCAGTGATATTTTTACGGGCAAAAGAAATTTTAAATTAGACGCTAACACCAGCGTCCGCACGTTTGGTGCGCGCATCGCTAATTTTTTTGAGTTGGATGAGGATAAACGTTTTAGAGCGATGATGCTGGGACCTGATCTCAGCGTAAAGCTTCCTGACATGCAGACAAAATATCATTACGAACTGAATGAATGGCGCCGTATTGCTCCCGTGGGTAGCGTATTATTTATTTTTTCCCCTGTGCTAAAAATGTGGAAATCCTATTTGAAGCGAGAGAAAGAAGCGCTTGAAGAAACAACACTTGATCCCGCATCGCCATTAACAGAGGAGCTTATCCGGGCAGGAATGCAGTTTGATAAAAACCATTTAAAAAATTTATTGCAAAAAAATCCTTTGTTTAAAGATCAACCGCAACTTTCTGTAGATCCAGTGACAATTGATTTTAAAGGTTTGTCAGTCGGACAAAGTTTTGGATTTGTTGCGACACACACAAGACTTTTTGCAGACAATGCGCCCGATGGGACTGGAAAATCGGCGGGTAAAGCGGCAGAGATTTATATTCGCAATTCAGTCGGTAATCAAGCCGGTTATGGTGCAAATCCAGGCAGCACAATCATGGCACCTTTTTTTGGTGATCGAGCGTTCGTACGAAATAGTGGCGCCACTGGAGTGGGTGAAAAGTTTGGAGAAATGACCTGTAATTTAATGACTCGCGGATGGGTCGGCATATTGGGCGATGAAACACACTATAAAATTAATTTTACCGAAAAGTCTACGCCTACTGTTCACGCAAGAAAGCGTACCGTAGGAGCTAATTTTGCTGCAGGGATGAATGGCGGCGAAATTGTTCTTCCTAAAATACTGTATCATCAAGTCGAACAAGAGGGATGTTTATCCACTCATGCTAGACAATTTGAACCGCAAGCATTAGAAGCACCTGATACAGAACGATTGCTGGAAAATGTTAAAACTTACAAGCGTTTTATCCAACGCCCATGGGTAAATGGGTTACTCAGTCAGGGCAGTGCATTGGGTTCACATTTTTACCGACTGACACCTAAAAAGCTCAAACTAGGCATGCAACAAAAACGTCATCATCATTCCGATGCAAGAGAAATGACAGTGACGAAACCCCTTGCCAAAAAACCAGAGCGACAATCCTTATATGACCCAACAGCCGAAAAAGATGCCTGTGGCACGGGAGCTTTCGTCAGGAAAAAGCGTGAGCCCTCTCGTGTAGTGGTTAACAAAGTATTAACCATGGTCGCACGGTTTAGACATCGCGGTGCGGATGGCATAGACCCTAAGACGGGCGATGGTTGCGGTACTGTCTGGTTTGGAACAGAAGGGTTTTTTCAAAAGAAATTTCCGCACTTATCTTTAACAAAAGGGAATTTTTGTATTATTCCCATGTCGTTAAGTAGCAGTCCTGATGAACAAGAAAAATCGTTACGCGCATTTAAAAAAGTGTTATCGCAAGAAAATTTAACCATTGCCGATCAACGTGATGTGTTAACCAACCGAGAATTATTGGGCTATATCGGTAAACAAGAAGAGCATTTTTTTCGTCAGTATGTGGTTTTAAAACCGGCTGGACAAAGCGAAGTGGAATTTGAGAAAGCCTTAATCCGAACGCGTTCACGCTTCTTATTTCACGTCCAAAATGAATCGTATGAGGTTCGACCACATATTCTCAGTGCCTCAAAAGATAATGTGATTTATACCTCGTTAGTGAAAGAAGATAGGCTTGCTGATTATTTTCACGATTTTAATGACCCTGATTTTGAAGCAGATGCAGGCGGTGGACATGTGCGTTTTGCAACGAATCGAAAAGTAAAAAAAGAAAATATTCAATCGCTACCGAATGTGCAAAATAACGGTGAAAATAATGCCATTTCTATTATCGAACGTGCATTAACGCATGATCCGGTTTATACAAAATTGCTTGCGCCTACCGATCCCATTAATGTGCAAGGCTTAAGTGATTCCCACACCATGTCTATTTATATGGATATGTTACGGTTAATGGATTTTTCTGCAGAAGAGATTGTCGCTTCGACTATTCATCCATTTAACCCAACAGAAAATACAACTTCTCAATTTTACAATTTATTTGCCAAACCGTTTGAAGGTCCCAATGCGAGTGTTATTTACATAGGTGATAAATTAATTTTTGTCCGCGATCTCAATGGATTTCGACCTCTTGTCGGTGTTGCCGGTAATTTAGCAAGCCCAACTACCCATACAACAGATACTGAAGAATATTTTTATGCAGGGTCGGAGCTTGCGATTGATATGAGTGGCGAGATTTATAATTTTCCGCCAGGCCAACCTTTTGTTGTGGATCTGACAACGCGTGAGGCAAGTTTATATCAAACGGATGAAAGCAAGTTACAATGGCAAAAAGAACAACTCGCTGAATTAAAAACGTTTCGACCCAAAACGCAAAGCCAAGCGCCCATACTCTATCAACCCGCCGAGCTTGAATTACACAAAGTACGTAACGGTTGGACAAAAGAGTTTGACACAGCGGTCATGCAACCTCTCTTTAAAATGGGAAAAGAACCATTACGCTCTATGTCCTTTCAAAGTGCTTTTGAAGCATTCGTTTCGGGTGCTTATTTTGATTTAATGGCTTTTTTTATGGGAAGAATTGCGCAAGTCACCAACCCGGCGCTTGGGGTGAAAGACGACGCGGATTACATGTCAACACGAACTTTTGTCGGCAGAAAACCCTCGTTACAACAATTGGGTAAAGAAAAAGTGAGCGGTTATCTTTTACCGTCACCGATTGTTGACAATGTGGAAATGGCCACGTTACTAGCTGATACTGAATTGAAACCAGCTGTTGTTGATATCACCTATCCTGTACGAGATCGTAAGCCAGGATTAGAACGAGCCATTGCCCAGGTTACACAACGCTGTATTGAGTTAGCGGAACAAGATACCGCTTTGATCCTATTAACCGATTGTAAGAGTAATGATGAGATGGCGTCTATTCCTCCCGTGCTCATCAGCAGTATTGTCGATCAAGCATTGCTTAAGCGAGGTCTCAGACGAAATGTCACGTTAGCGGTTCAAGCGGCTAGCATTTTATCGGGACATCATACGGCGTTGTTGAGCAGTGTCGGCGGTGCAGATGTTATCAATCCTTATCTGGTTTTTGCTTATTTAGCAACGCTCCCCGCGCAAGATGCACATGAACAAAGTGAGCGATACAAAGAAGGAGTCCTTCAAGAAGGTATTTTAGGGTACATGGCACGCATGGGGATTTCTACTGTCTCAGCCTATCGCGGATCTAAACTTTTTAGCGGGTATGGAATAGATCCAGACTTAGCTAACCTGTTAGGAATCAATAGCCCATTTGGTGGCTTAAACATGGAGCAAGTTGCTCGAATTGCTTTAACCAATCACATTACACCGCAACAACAAGGATTGGGAAAATTAATTTGGGAAGGACAAACGCCTCGCAAGAAAATCTGGAATACAGAAGTGACTCAACTTGCAATTGCTGCTGCGCGCGGTGAAGCCGGCAAACAAGAAGAGATGGAGAAAAAAGCAAATTTATTAAAAATAGGCATGCCGCGTGGTTGGTTGCGATTAGTTGAACCGATGATTTGGAATCAAAAAAATCCCATGACAGTCTGCATTATGGGTGGAGGCGCCGCCGGTTTTTATCTTGCACGGTCTTTATTAGCATCCGGGCTTCCCATCAAAATTCTTATCATCGAAAAAAATCATGTGAATCTGATTGGTTTGGTCGGTGTCGGTGTAGCGCCTGATCATGGTGCGACGAAAGAACAAGTATTAGCAATGGCGCGCGAAATTGTCCGCGACCCACGTGTGACTTATTGCGGTGGTATTGAGATAGATAAACAAGTGACTTATGAATATTTGAAGTCAATTTATCCTTGCGTCCCTGATTGTCGCGGCGCTTATGAAGATGTGAAAGCCAATGTGCCCGGAGAAAATTTACGTGGGGTTATTAGCTCAAGTAAGGTTTATACAAAAATCAATGGGGAATTTAATCCTTTTAGTCCGGAAGAATCGCCATTCAGAAAACATCATAAATGTCCGACGATATGTTTTGTTGGCATGGGCAATGTGTCTGCCGATTTAGGTCGAATATTTTTAAAAGATCCTGCCGCGCTTGAATCCACCAGTATTGATCCAGAGTTTTTAGATTATCTTCGCTCGGACGAGAGTAGCATTGTGCGCGTTTTCGCAAGAGGTAATCCGTCTGCTTGTAAAATGGGTCTCAAAGAATTACGTGAGCTTGAAAAATTAGGGGTATGGATGTCTGCCTCTTTTGACCCCGCATTAGATAAATTCAAAAAACTTTCTGAGAGTGAAATTGCGCTACTCTCAGAGCCAGAACGCAAAGCGTATGAACACCAGTGTGAAATGTATGATTTCTTTATGCGAATTCGCAATCAACCTTATTCGGCAAAAGACAGTAAGCGTTTGTATTTTCATTTTCAATTAACGCTGAAAGAATTTTGGCAAATACCCAACGATCCAGAAATAACCGCTGTCTTCTTAGATCATGAACAAAAAGAGCGGCGGATTTTTGCGGGTCATTGGATATTGGCGCTTGGCAAAAAAGCACCGGAAAACGTAGCGCCTTATTCGGTTGGTTGGCGCACCGGTTTATTTGGTAATTTGAAAACGGCACAAGAGGTTGCACAGCAAACAGCAGTTGATATTCAGAAAGATTTTGAACGGGGAATATTTCATCACCGCATGCCACCACCGCCGAAAGATCAGCCTTGGATGTTACATGCAGTGACGAATGAGGATTTTATTTCCATATTGGATGCGAAAGCAGCAGGGCTTCCTCTGCGTGGTGTGAAAGATTTTATGAATGCGCGACGCTATCGAGCAACTGTTAGCAGTACTGCCGAAAAGCCTGTCTCAGCAGAAGTGCCTGCTTTGCCCGCTGCTGATCAACCAAGCACTCAAAAAATTCCAGCGATAAAAATTCCCACAGGACAAAGCGGAACATTGCTGAAATGGATGCAAAGCAATCGCGGCAAAATGCCTGTCCCTAAAGATGATTGTGGTGGCAATAAAGTTTGCGGAACGTGCGCGGTAGAAATTAATCCACAATTGGAAACAAAACAGGATGCAAATGCAGCATTCACCTTAAAAGTTCGCAAACTGGATTCCATGAGGTACCGATTATCGTGTGCTGTGGAAATGGCGGAGGTAGGCGGAAAAAATGTTTCTGTGCATGAAGAGGAAACTCTTTCTACAGCAACACCGGCTGTCAAAATGAAATAAACTTTGAGAAGGTATGTGTATTACATCTCACGATGCGCTTAAGAAAGAGCTGTCATCCTGAGCGCTTTTCGCTCCGAAGGATCCCCCGCGAATTTCTGATGTTCCGCTAAAGATTTTCTTAAGCATTTCTCTGCTTCATCAGGAGATCCTTCGGAGCGAAAAGCACTCAGGATGACAGCCCTTTCTTTTGCGAGAGCTGCTTAAGACAAGGGCTTCCCCCTTTGAAGAAGGGGGATTGAGGCTGACGGATCGACGCAAATTCCACCCATGCGTCGTCCTGAAAAATCTTACGCCCAAATCATTTGACCGTAGTTATCGCAGTAGCGCGTAAGATTTATTCAGGATCCACGAACGAAGAGCTCATTCCTGAATTTATATGGATCGATGATACTCAAGTGGATCCTGAATAAATATTCCGTGCGAGCATCCTCGCTACTGTTAAAATACGTTGACGTCATATTTTTCAGGACGACGCATGGGTGGAATTTGCGTCGATCCGTCAGGGATTGAGGGGGATTTGTAAAAAAATTAAATTTTATAAAAATCCCTCCTGACCTCCCTTTTTCAAAGGGAGAGACTTCTCGAAGCAGATAACAGCTATAAAACTTTCAAGACAGTTGCTTCGGAGCGAAAAGCGCCCAGAATGACAGCTCTTTCTTAATCACTCACTTGCTAACTAGACCACGACACAAATGTAGGTTTACCTGTACTTTGACAGGATCCACCTTTTAATACTCCAACTTTAGCATTCACAATTTTACCTTTCACCAATGAGTCTTTCGATAAAGAAATAGCACTCATCACAAGCGAAATTTTTTAACCGAGGATTCCCGCAGAATATTAATTCCCATGTTATTCAACAGGTTAGCAGCCACTTAGAGAAGACGATAACTGCTATACTGAAAGGGAATTCATAAAGAGTAGCCCGAATCATTATGAGCGGTGAACGTAAAATTCCAACCGATAACAAGGACGTTCACAATCATCATTCACTTAGCAATGAGAAACACTCGATTGCTGAGCCGGATTTTAAATCGCCGGAATTTCATTCTCCTTTTCAAAAAAAACCCACATCAAAAGTTCATTTTGCTTTGCAAATGACAGTCAATCTTATTTATCTTGAGAAGCTTAAAAAAATATTTCTTGTCGAGGATATCATCGAACAGTTAAAGCAATTCAATCAATTTAACAATAGCTTCGCTGATCGTAAATTGCATGGTCGCATGACACAATTTCTTTATACAATGAAATTTCAAACAGAAGAAGAGGGGATTTGTGCAGGTCTTACCATGAAAATGATTGAAGCCCATCAAAGCGATCATGAAAAAATGAGTAGTCTAGAATCTCCCATGTATCAGGTTGCTCAAAATAGATTAATGTATCTGCAAGAACTACTTACAATGGAACCAACGGATCTACAATATAAGAATTTATTTAGCCTAATTAATTGGATAAAATCGCAATCAATTGAAGAAAAAGATGCAGGAAAAAAATCTGAGAAATTAAAAGAATTTTCAATGAGAGCATTAAAGAAAATAAACTTCATCATTCTAGAAAGAAAGAAAATGAAAAGACAGTTTTTGTTAACATTTTCGAGTAAAGAATTGGAAGATTTAGAAAATTATCAGACAGACATTTTAGCTTATTGTGACACTGTTGCGTTTCATCACTCAACCGAAGAATACGCAGAGGTACTATCACAACATATTCTACAAATAGATACCCATCAAGTTTCGCCATTTGCTCAGTCAATATTTTATGAAGCATTGACGGAATATCAAATTTGTTTCTTAATGGTAAAGCAGTTAAGCATAAAAAAAGATTTTTTACCGGAACCAGTGACTTTTAAAATAGTTAACTTTGAACAAGAAAATCACGCTAAATTGGTGGGCAATTTAGAAAAACTCACTCATGACAGCAAAAAAATTGAGACCCAAAATGAGTTGATAATCTTTATCAAGCAATTGCGGAAAATCATCACAGCACACAATGGAACCCAATTTTCAATCAAACTCACAATATTAGGCAATACCATTTTAATTAAAAACGATCCTGAGTTGGTCTTGGAGAAGAGAACAATATGGCAGCGAGTCAATACATTACACTTTCCACTCCCCACTAATCTCGGTAAAATGAGTGCTGCCGCGACTGAATGGAAATTTGCAAATCAACACTCTGGCATTGCATATGTTGATAGGTTTGGCGGAGTGACGACGAAAGATCAATTATTGAAATTTATTCAAACACTCCATCTCTATGCAGTATTAGCAAACTCAGAAAATTTCTCTATGCCATTGGATAGTTTTAACCATCGCATTGCACTCTGCTATCGAGCGACAACGCCTCCCACTTGGCGATTTATTGATGTAAATAAACCTACTTTATTTAATAAAGAATATCAATTTAATGAGTTAGCATCGGTAACCCATGAAGTGATGACTTCAATCGCTGCCAATGTGAAAAATCATCCAGATAAACGTGCTCTCAAATGTACACTGTTGACTAATCCATCCAATTTAATGACTGTATCTTCAATGATGTCATCCCTCCGTGAACAGAATGAATTTAAAGTCATCAACCAGTGTGAACATGAATATACCCTGATCGACAAGAGAAGAGAGGGTAGAGAAATTGAATTTCATTTTGTGGTGTTAATTCAAGACAGCTCTGATATAAATTTATTAAATCATTTTATTGAATTTTATAAATACAGTTCACTGAGTATTTCAGAAAAAAAACAAAAAGTTGAAAATCTAATTGGCTATACTTTAGCGAGCTGTATCAGTTCTCACAATGTGTCTTTTTTGCAAAAAATGTTTCATTTTATGAGTACATTAAAAGTCATTTTAAATCATGAAAATATAGTCAATGAGAAATTTATTTCAAAAATCTACGCAATTTGCTTGGAAAAATCGTTTGACAGAAACAAACTATCAACTATTCAATTAAACATGATTGAATCCATCCTGAAACGTGAAAATTGTAAACCTGAGATAGCATCCGTTTTAAAATCTCTCATTCCACATGAAAATTGTTTACCACTTCTCAAATTGATCATGACTCAGCATTTTCCCTTGCTCAGCGAAGAAAATAAATTTTTAATTTTACAAAACACACTCTATCAATCGCTAGCGTTAGCGGACTCACCTCAGCGAGAGGATATTAATCGCTACTTATTTCACTGTCTCAATCACCTAAATGATGAAAATAGAGGAAAATTACTTCAGTTGGCTCTCATCCGAGAATTTAGCGCATCGCTTGAGGAAGATGCAATGCAGATAAGTAGAATAAAATTGTATATAGCAGCCATTCGAGAAATGAAAGACGAACAAGTAAAACTTAAAACAGTGCAAGTTGCACTGGTTCAAGCTATTTCAATAAACAATGTCTTGTATATTAATTTAGTGAAAAAATATGGTTTAAGAGTAATTGCAGATCCAGAAGTGAAAGCAGAAATCGTGAGAATTGCTGATCAATTCTCTCCTGCCCATACTGATTCACGGAGTTCCACTCCCAGCCCTTCTTCGGATGATAAAAATGTTGCGCAAAAATTAGTTGTAGGACCCTCTAAGTTATCTTTGTTAAGAAAAATATCTGTTCAGCGTAGCGTTTCAGCCTCTTCACCTAAAATCAACTCTGCTCTCAAAAAGAAATAGCGAGTCTTGACATGTGTACGATATAGGCAATTAATAGATTTAAAATAGATTTTAATCATTATAGCTGTTTAACTTTACTCTGCTCAGCTGGTAAGTCGCACATTTTGACCATGCTATTTGTTGTATAATAAAGAAAACCCACTCAATATCCACTAGTAATCGATCAGTATTTTACAGAGGAGGAGTATTAGTATGATACCGACTAAAAAATCTAAAAATTCCACTCTCTGGTATCTGATTTTATTCATCACTCTTATTTTTATAATCAACGTCTATTTATTTGCACCACACAAAACAGAAATAAATTATTCAGATTTTCAATCTCTCTTAAAAGCGGGTGCCATTCAACAAGTCTCGCTTGGAGAACAAGATATTACAGCAATGGTGGATCCACATTTATTAACGGCTGCACATCTTCCATTAGAAAAAATTAATGAAATTACCCAACCTAATGGCGATCAATATCAAGTTATGACAACGACCATACATGACCCTGCTTTAATACAACAGTTGGAAGAAAAAAACATCATTATATCTGGCCAAACAAATAGTGAATGGGTGCCATTAATAAAAATGTGGCTTATCCCATTTTTGTTTTTTATGATAATTCTACTCTTAACATTCAGGCGATCGAATCAATCTCATAACGTATTAGGCATTGAAAAAAGTAAAGCAAAAATCTATTCAGAAAAAAATTGTCAAGTAACATTCAATGATGTAGCAGGAATTGATGAAGTCAAGAATGAATTAATAGAAATCGTTGAATTTCTTAAGAGACCAAATCATTTTCGACGCTTGGGTGCACACATTCCCAAAGGTATACTGTTGCTTGGAGCACCTGGTACCGGAAAAACATTACTTGCCCGTGCTGTCGCTGGCGAAGCAGGTGTACCATTTTTTTCAATAAATGGATCAGAATTTGTCGAGCTATTTGTAGGCGTTGGTGCTGCAAGAGTGCGTAATTTATTTCAGGAAGCTCATGCCAATGCACCTGCCATCATTTTTATTGATGAAGTCGATGCACTGGGACGCGCACGAAACGCTTATTCATTAAGCGGTGGAAATGATGAAAAAGAACAAACGCTGAATCAATTACTTTCTGAAATGGATGGTTTTAATCTGCAAGAAAATGTCATTGTTCTTGCCGCAACGAATCGCCCTGAAATTTTAGATCCCGCATTATTACGAGCGGGACGGTTTGATCGACAAATTTTATTAGATCTTCCGGATAAAATAGGTCGTATCCAAATCTTAACTGTCCATCTAAGAAAAATTAAAAAAGAGTCTAATCTTAATATTGAGAATATCGCTATGTTGACGCCAGGATTTTCTGGCGCTGACTTAGCTAATTTAGTCAACGAAGCTACGCTTACTGCGACACATCGAGGTGCTGAAGCAGTTAACCTGGCTGATTTTACCAAATCAGTCGAACGAATTGTTGCAGGCATTGAAAAGAAAAATCGCATCATGAATCCAACTGAACGGCGTTTTATAGCATTCCATGAAATGGGTCATGCTCTGGTATCTGCAAAATTGCAAGGAATCCATTCTATTCAAAAAATATCAATTATTCCGCGTGGGATTAAAGCATTAGGTTATACCATACAACGTCCAACAGAAGATCGTTACGTCATGACTCAGGATGAATTGCAGATTAAATTAACTATTATTTTAGCAGGACGAGCGGCTGAATATTTGATGTTTAAGCATATTTCAACCGGTGGAGCAGATGACTTAGCCAAAGCAAGTAATATTGCACACAGTATGATAATGCAATATGGGATGGATGAAACACTAGGGCATGTTGTTTATGAACACGCTCATTCAGCGTTGCTCAGAGTATCGCCGGAGTTAGTCCCTCATTCACGTGATTTCAGTGAAAAAACGGCAGAAAAAATTGATACAGCCATACAAAATATAACAAATAAAGCATTTGAAGAAGCCACGTATATTATTAAAAAATACCAACATGTCTTTGTGCACGGATCAGAATTGCTTTTAGAGAAAGAGACGCTTGATGAAAATGATTTAGCAGAATTATTGAAACCTGTTTCTATATCAATCGATTAATAATAATTTTAAGGAAAATAATTTGCCTAACACAAAGTCGTCAAAAAAATTTTTTACAGACATGAATGAGAAAGAGCTAATTGCATATTTCAAATCTGTGATGGCTGGTTCAAAAGATTATTCTATTTTTGCCACTGATCTAAACACTAATATTACGCTCTGGAATGCAGGTGCTGAAACATTATACGGATATTCTTCTGAGGAAGTATTGGGAAAAAATATCTACTTTTTATTTGATCCGACAGAATTGACGCGAATGGAACTTGAGGTGATCATGGAAGAAGTTCTGCACTGCGGGTCATGGGCGGGACCACAAAGAAGAAGAAAGAAAGATGGTACAATATTCTTCGTCCATACAATCATAACCCCGCATCTCAGTAGCGACAATACCATTGCGGGTTACACAATCATATCTCATGACATTACTGACGTTATCAGAATTAATAATGAGAAAGAAAAAGCATATCATGAGCTGACCATACTCAATCATGAACTTCAAAATGCGATGATCTTAGCAAAAGAAGCAGATAAAACAAAGAGTGAATTTTTAGCAAATATGTCACACGAATTACGCACCCCACTCAATGCGATTATTGGTTTTAGTGAACTCATTTATAATGGCAAAGTCGGACCGGTTTCACCACAGCACAAGGATTACTTAGGTGAGGTTATAACTAGCGGACAACACTTATTATCATTGATCGACCAGATATTGGATCTGAGTCGTATCGAAGCTAAAAAATTAATGCTAAATCCTGAAAAAATAGATCTAAAGCAACTGATTCATGAAGTTGTGAATGAATTTCAGATTCAAATGGCTGAAAAAGATATCCAGTGCAAAATAAATGTCGATCCTTCACTGGGTGAAGTTACCCTCGATCCTGACAAATTTAAACAAGCCGTTTATAATTATCTTTCAAACGCAGTTAAATTCACTCCTGATAATGGAAGTATTTATATCGTGATTACTGCAGAAATGAATAACATGTTTCGATTAGAAATACATGACACGGGTATAGGCATCAGTGAACATGATTTAACTCGACTTTTTATCCCATTTCAGCAACTCGAAGCCGGTACATTAAAAAAATACCATGGATCAGGATTGGGCTTAGCGTTAACAAAGAGCCTGATTGAAACACAGGGCGGAAAAGTAGGCGTTAATAGTCGCGTTGGAGTAGGAAGTTGCTTTTATTTTACCTTGCCTTGTGTGCCTAAAGTTGCTGAGAAAAACCAACTGATTTCTGGTGACAATACACAGGGAATTTCCGCTAAAACAGAGGATGGAGTTTTATCTATCCTAATCATTGAACGCGAATCTGAGGACAGAAAAATCCTAATAGATACATTAGAAAAAGCTGGATTTGCCGTAGAAACATTATCAGTCGATTCTGTTCTAAAACAAATTAAAATAACAAAAACCTATGATGCTATTATTTTTGATTTGTTCCTTGCTGAAATAAGCACATGGAATGTCCTTCGTATTATCCGCACATTAAAGTCATCCGTTTCACGATCAGAAACTACATTAGCCACGATTACAAGTATTCTTGAATCGGCTAATACAATGGGCTTTGTGATCCATGATTTTTTGATTAAACCCGTCCCAATTAATACTATGATAGATTCACTGATTTGGTCAGGTGCTGCACCGGATGTTCACAAAACCATTCTCCTAATTGATGATGATGAAAATAATTTAAACTATTTTGAATTGCAATTAAAAAAACAAAAATACATTGTGACCTGCAAAAAAAATCTTTCTGAGGCGCTAACAATAGCTCGAGAAAAACCACCCGATGTCATTGTTCTAAATCCATTTATATCAAACCGTGAGGGGTTTAATTTTATCCATCGGTTGCATGAGACAGAATCTATTCGATATACACCTATTATCATCTGGAGCGCTCAATTGCTCAGCATTGAAGATCAAGAAAAATTAAAATCATTTAGACAACGCATTATTATAGAACGCTTTCATAAAAAACTATCGATTACAGACGAATTAAATCGACGGATTCTGTAGGAGAGAACGCATGTCAGGTGAATGTATTTTAATTGTTGAAGACAATCCAAGTCATATTAAACTGATGAGAGACCTCTTGACGATTGAAGGTTATCACGTGCAAGTCGCCACTTCTGCCGAAGATGTGTTTTCAGCACTCGCTCGATTTCATCCTCAATTGATTTTGGCCGATATACAATTACCTGGCATGAATGGTATTGAGCTAACTCGTCAATTAAAAGTCGATAACCGCTATCGTGATATCAATATTATTGCTATCACCGCTTATGCGATGGAGCATGATCGAGTATCTGCAATCCAAGCAGGGTGTGTTCACTACATCACAAAACCTATCAATACGGTGACGCTACCCCTTATTATTCGAAAATATTTAGATGCTAAATTAACTAAATGATTTTATACAATTTTTTTGATGGCACTTTTACGTCTTCATTTGCGGTAAAATAAGAAGAGATACTCCAATAAGGAGTTTCACTATGAAATTGAAACATTGGTTATTGGTTGTGGGCTCAGCGTTCATTTGTGCAGTACCCATCACCCTTTTGAGTTCAGTTGTCTTTGAATCGGAGCCTTCCTATGATTATTTTCGCGATGGTGGCAGTCCACCTGCTCTTGGCATTGAAAAATATCCAACACTTGAAAAAATCACTCCAGAAAATAAACACGTCACCTTTACCACGCATAAAAATGAGAAAGTCATTGTAGTGAATCCACGTACACATGCATGGTATGCATATGGGAGCGATGGCAAATTAGTTCGAACAGGACTGGCTAGCGCAGGATCAAGCTGGTGTTCTGATTTGGGTCGTCCTTGTCGTACCAAATCAGGTACCTTTCGAATTTATTCTTTAGGGGACGAGGACTGTATCTCGAAAAAGTTTCCACTCGGTGAGGGTGGAGCACCTATGCCATATTGCATGTATTTTAACGGTGGACAAGCCTTACATGGCTCACATGAACTGGCTTACGCTAATATTAGTCACGGCTGTGTCAGAATCACAGTCAGTTCGGCGAAATGGTTACGCTTCCATTTCGCCGAGATTGGCACAAAAGTGATTATTAAACCTTATTAGAATTTGTGTTTTTGTTATCTTCGAAAACCGCCGCCGCGATGTCCTCCTCGACGAAAATTTCTGTTCTCATGAAATGCTTCATTGTGATAGTTATGCCTTGCTTCTGGGTGATTATGATTAATATTATGTGAATTATTTACTGCGGAATGCGTTTCTGCTGAGTGAGTTTGATTATTATTATGATAATTATTTGTTGCAGTATGTGCCGCTGTATTTGCATTGGGATGATTCACTGTATTTGGATGTGTAGCACTCACTGAATTGTAACCTGCATTATGATTCCAATTATTATTGTTGTTATTCCAGTTATTGTTATTATGCCAATTGTTATTATTCCAGCCATTATTGTGCCAGTTGTTGTTCCAGTTCCCGTTATTCCAATAATTACCATAATTTCCCCATCCCCAAAATGAACTGATTGCTAAACCCGTAATAAGTCCACCGATGAGTGAATCAACAGGATTATAGGAATAGTATGGAGAATAGTAACCATAGGGTGTCGGTGCATAATATGGATTCCCATAGTAGCCATCATTTGGAGGTGGAAGATAGTACGGAGTGTAATACGGATTGTAACCACCAAAACCTATTACTGCATACGCATGCGCAGACACATTGAAAATTATGACGACGACTAACGCGCACAAGATAAGAATCTGTTTCATCGCCTTCTCCTCGTTTAACTATTTTTATTGATGGAGAAACATATTCTGATTACATTATATTATAGCATTTAAAGTATCCTGAATTATTAAATATGACAGAATCATTGACACCTCGTAGTAAAATCAAAAAGTTGTAAATTGTGCGTTATTACCGAGACTTACACGGTATCAGCTTAGTGTCGTGCCAGCGTGCTTTTAGCTGGCACGACACTAAGCTGATACCGTGAATTACGCAACAACGCCTTTGAAAAAGGGAGAACAAGGGGCAATGGCACTAGCTTAAGAACTGTCGTCCCGGAATTTACTGGCGCTTAATGAGCGCTTTTTGCGAATTTAGCGCCAGTTAATGTCCGGGATCCATTTTGCTTAAAGCATATAAGTTAAAAGCAAGAGGGCGATAAATTGAAGATGGATCCCGGACATTAAGTAGCTCTAAACGAGCAAAAGGCGCTCGTTAAGAGCTACTAAATTCCGGGACGACAGTTCTTAAGCTAGTGCCATTGAGAACAAGGGGGATTTGTATAAAAAAATTAAATTAATATAAACTAAATGAAGTTAAATAATATATTGTAGGAATCAAATGAAATTAACTTCCGCTTTTATTAAAAATATACAAGCCGCTTATGGACAAGAAGGAGACGTATGGCTGAGCAATTTTTCAGAGCACCTCGATAAATTATCAGTGCAATGGGATTTTCAAGTTATCCGACCCGTACAGAATCTTTCATATCATTTTGTTGCAGTGGTTAAGTTCAATCAAAGTTAGCTATCCTAAAAACAGCTCCTCCTTTAGCGCGACTCATGGAAGAAGCGGAATGGTTAAATGCACACAAAAAATGTGTTCCAATTATTTTTCATAAAGATCAGGAAAATAATGCTTATTTAATGGAAAAATTAGAACCAGGAATTTCTTTAAAGCATCTTGTCAATCCAGAGGGGGATGAAAAAGCAACACGAATCATTGCACAAGTTATCTTGGATTTGCAATCAGCGGACACTTTACATAAAAAAAACTATCAACATATTTCAGAACAGATTACTGCGTTTGAATTTTTATATGGACACATTGATAAAAATATTATTGATAATGTGAAATCCATTTTCAATGAGCTTTGTGCCGATCGTTCCAATGACATTATCCTGCATGGCGACTTACATCATGATAACATTTTACAAAATGGTATTTCTTGGAGTGTTATCGACCCCCATGGGTACATAGGACATCCATGCGCTGAAGTAGGGCCCATGATTTTTAATCCATTGGATGATTTCCCTAAATACCACACGATGCAAAATATCATTAAAACTCGTTTGAATATTCTCGCTGAAATGTTGCCTTTTTATTTAGCATGCATTAAACGCTGGGCTTGTTGTTTAGCATTACGATCAGCGGCATGGGATGTTGAAGACGTTGGTAAGCCTAATCATCACACAATAGAAATCGCAAAAATTTTATATGGTATTTTATAAAAAAAGAAAAAGGAGTCTGACCCCAATGGCGCTAGCTTAAAAACTGTCATCCCGGAATTTACTGGCGCTTAATGAGCGCTTTTTGCGAATTTAGCGCCAGTTAATGTCCGGGATCCATTTTGCTTAAAGCACGCAAGTTAAAAAGCAAGAAGGCGGTAAATTGAAAATGGATCAAGGAATTAAGTAGCTCTAAACGAGCAAAAGCGCTCGTTAAGAGCTACTAAATTCCGGGACGACAGCCTACTTTTAAGCTGGAGCCGTAGGGCTTTTTAGACTTGTGGGTAACGATATGGCCCTGACGGATCCCCACAAATTATAACGACTTATCATTCTGCTCTGAAAAATTACAACTGCTTAGAACGCCTTCCCCGCAGGGGCAAGGCGTTCTAAGCAGTTGTAAGATTTTTCAGAACAATGTTATTACCTAGATTTGTGGGGATCCTTCAGGACTAGGTGTTTAGTCTCCTTTGACACCTTTTTCAATGCGTTCACCGATTTGTTTGTCGATATTTTTCCAATAGTCAAACGCTCTTTTTAGTACCGGCTCAGAGACGCCGTCTTTCAAGTGGCCGACTACATTGTTAACGAGTCTGTCACGAGCTGCATCATTCATTACCTTGCATACAAGTGTGTTCGCTTGGACGAAGTCATTATCATCCTTGCGCAGTGTATAGGCTTCACGTACGAAATTTCCATCCGCTTCCCATGTCGCCACTTCAGGGTTTCTCGAACTATCGGCGCTCGGGCCTCCTTTTGAATTAGGTGCATAAACAGGATCTGAGACATTTTCAACACGCATAGCACCATCCTTGCTATAGCTGTGAATAGGACATTTTGGTTTGTTGACAGGTATTTGTTTGTAATTCACACCCAATCTCGCTCGATGCGCATCGGCATAAGAAAACACTCTGGCAAGCAGCATTTTATCGGGACTGACTCCCGTTCCAGGTACCATATTGTTGGGCTCGAATGCCGCCTGCTCGATTTCCGTATGATAATCTGTTGGATTGCGATTCAAAGTCAATTTGCCAACTTTGATAAGAGGGTAGTCTGCATGCGGCCAAACCTTGGTGAGATCAAATGGATTAAAACGATATGTCTCAGCTTCCTTAAACGGCATAATCTGCATGTATAGCGTCCAGCTCGGATAATCGTTACGCTGAATCGCTTCGTATAAATCACGCGTGTGATAATCTCCATCTGTACCCGCAAGATGATCAGCCTCTTGCTGAGTGAGAAATTCGATTCCTTGGTTTGTTTGGAAATGATATTTCACCCAAAATTTTTCACCGTGAGCATTCACCCACATGTAAGTATGGCTTGAGTAACCGTTCATGTTGCGCCACGTTTTTGGAATGCCGCGATCACCCATTAACACCGTCACTTGGTGCGCCGATTCCGGCGAGAGAGTCCAGAAATCCCATTGCATATCATGGTCACGCAAGTTGTTATTGGCGCGTCGTTTCTGAGAGCGGATAAAATGCTGAAATTTCATTGGATCACGCACAAAGAAAACGGGGGTATTGTTTCCAACTAAATCGAAATTACCCTCGCTGGTATAGAATTTCACAGCGAATCCGCGAGGATCTCGCCAAGTATCAGGACTTCCGCGTTCACCCGCAACCGTTGAAAAACGAACAACTACATCTGTTTTTGTTCCCGGTTGGAACACGGCGGCTTTTGTATATTTGTTTACATCTTCTGTCACTTCAAAATGACCAAATGCGCCACCGCCTTTTGCGTGGGGTTGACGCTCCGGAATTCTTTCTCGATTAAAATTAGCCATCTGCTCGATGAGGTAGTGATCATGTAAAAGGAGAGGGCCATTCGGGCCAATCGTTAAAGAGTATTCATCACTGGGTACAGGTATACCAGAATCGGTCGTTGTGAATTTGTCATTCTTATTTCCCATTTAAAAAATCTCCTTAATAATTTTTCCATGATTTCTATTGTAGCTGAGTATGTTATAACATAAAAAATGAATTTTATAAAAGTTACGACTGCAATCTTTTTAGCGATTAAATCAAGGCTTGCCTGTCCCGGGTTTTTTAATGGCATCAGGATATTCTAGCGTAAAACTTTTCGCTTCATGCTCTGAGGCGGCTTGTGCTTTTGCAAATAAAGAAGGTGAGCGTATATCAAAAATCTTAGGCAATTTGTCAGATAGGAATTTTTTACCACTATCCCAATCGTAAAAATGGCTTGATAAATCTGCCAAGAGATTTTTTCCAGCATTAATTGCTTTATTTAGCATCCCTGATAAGGACGAGCTCGATGAGAAATAAGATAAATAAAAATATTTCATGGCTGTTTCTAACGTGTCTTCGATTATTTCAGCTGATTTTGGTTTTTTGATTGGATTATCCGCTCTCGCTGCGCGGCTGACAGTTGTTATTGAATTATGATATAGCTCAAGTTCAATTTTAACACCTGGCACAGCAATATAGATATTTGCAGCTTTTAACAATGCCCATGCTGCTTGAAAATATCCTAGTGAGCGGTACAGGTTGCTGATATTAGCCGCATCAATTTTAATAACATCGAGCAATGTTTCTATTTTTGTTGTATCTAATTTTTTATCACCCGCGTCTAGTGCTGCTGTCATTTTTTCGATGCTTCTTTCGAGACGCGTGTTGAGCGCATGATAAGAACCTTCTTTGCATGCTTTATCTAATATTGCATCTGAAACTGGAGATTTAGCTTCCGCTAATCGAATGGATTCGGTTGTCAGATAATATCCCATTAACTGATGAAATGGGGTAACAACTGTTTTTCCATCAATTGATTGAAACGTTATTTTAGGAATGGGATATTCTGCAGGCATATTTTTTGCTAATTCTTCATTAAAATCTTTACGTTCGCAAAAATCCTGAATCAGCGTGCTATTTTGTGAAAGTGCATATAATCTGGATTCATCGAATGTACAAAGCAACTCAGTAACAACGGTATCCATCGTGCCTGATTTTTGAGAAATGCATGTTTCAAGTTCTGTGCATACAGCTTTATCTTCATCAGTTAATTTGCCGATTTCTCGCTCAAACATGTGTTTACTCCATTTTAGTTATGATTTTAGTCGTAATGATGGTGTTGATGTCTTATCTTGAGTGGTTTTCATTTCACGACTCTGAACGATAGCAGCTGCTTGAGTAGCAAGACTTGACGCTAAAGCATTATGATTAGTTCCTGCATTAATAATAGGTAACTTGGGTGCTTGCGCACCTTTTTTGGCTGCTGCAAGGCAAGCTGAAAGTCCCATTTTTTCAGCTAACATTTGTCTACTTTCATCTTGCGTACTATTAAGTGTTTGTGCTGTTGTAGGCGTTTCTCTTTCCGGTTCTGCTAATCGAGCTTCTAGTCTTATCTTTCTTATTTGCGCTGCTAATTCTAATTCAGTATGAGGTTTTTTTTCATTTGCCTCAAGCAATATCTCTTTAGAAGAAGCAATGACAGGTGGAACTTGATTCTCTTTATAACCTTCAATAGCGGATACGGCTTCTTCGATATGCGAGACATCTTTGGTGCGCTCAGAAGTGCGCTTAGCATTTTCTAGATCGTATTTTAGATCATCTAATCTATTTAATACCTTTCCGAGTATGACTAAATCATTTTGTAATTTTTCTTGTAAATGAGGTTCGAATTTTGCATCCTGCAACGCATTATGCGCGCTAAGTTGCGTATTGACTTTTTTCATGAGTGCATCTACTTCATCAGCCGCATTTTCGGCATTGACAAGAGCGATTTTCATATCATTCTTAGGCATATGGCACCTCATATCGTATATATTAATTATAGCAGTTCGTTTGAGGTATCCCGAAAATATAGAAATCCATCATCTTATTGAATATTATGAGTATTTAAAAATATTTTTCTCAAATAATTCTTTTCATTACTAACCACAATATAGGCACAGCTAATAGTTGAATTATCACTGAAAAAATAACTAACACTATTGGACTCAGAAATTATATTGAATTTTCAAAAAATTTTATGTTTTTTTACTATACCTTTAATCCACTCTTTCAATATTGGCCAAAAGGCAACTACCGCCACTGCAAAAGTGAAAAGACAGACTGCAACAACCATTTGAATGATATCAAAGTTAAGAGCATCGCGAGCAACAAAAAAGCTTGTAATGAATCCTGCAAAAACAAATAAAAATCTGACAATCCAACCTAGCATAGTTATACTCCAATTTCTTTCTGCCTCTATGTTCAAAAAAGAATTTCTGGGCGTTTGTGAGAGACCGATGACGCCGATCCTTTTTCACGTGCTGACATATTTGAAAATAACAGCTCGAATTATTCACCTCAAATAAAAAACAAAGCATCATATGCAATTAGTGTATAATTTAACAATAAAATTAGCTACGGGATTAACAGGCTTAACAGGTCCGACTTTTAATGGTTCTTATTTTCATATTGGTGAAACCGGTTTTAATTGGTTGTTAGGCGCGAAAAGTTTGCCGGGTAATATGGTTCTAACAGACCAGATAGTATTTCAAGGAGGAAGACTATGTTCTGGAAAAACAAATGGGTTATATGGATAGGTTTATTGGGATTGAGCGCTGCACTAACCAACACGGCGCAAGCAAAGGGTGATAATTGCCTACCCTTTCTCTCAGGACTACTCGATCAAAAAGAAATGATTGCTCCTGCAAAAACCCTCTCGCCAAAAAATACCACGTATCTTCTGCCTGCAACGGCTCAATGGAGCGTCTATGATAGCCGTTTAAAACCGGTGTTAACCATTAATCCTGGCGACACGGTTGCCATTGAAACCATGGCAGCGTCAGATAATCCAGTTGTTCCAGGCGCTACCATCGAACAGATTGTGAAAATCCAAAATGCTATTCCAGGACGTGGTCCGCATACCCTAACAGGTCCCATCTATATCAATGGTGCTGAACCTGGCGATGTTCTTCGCATTCATTTCAACAAGATTATTCCGCAATTGCTCAACTGAAGAATTAGCTATATTAGAAAAAGAGAGTCAATGCCGACAAGCTACAAGAGAGTCTAAATGCAAAGCTGCTGAATTTAATGCGGGTACTGCAGGCAATCCCAGTAGCCAGGAAAGTGAATTGACTGCCTATCTGACTGATCCAGTTGACGGTGAATGCCCACAGAAAAAAGGAAAAATTGCTTTTAACAGCGAAAGGACACAGCAAGAAAATAATATAGCTATTACAAAAATAATTTCTTTTTTAAAGGAATTAAAACCGCGCCCTAATGGTGATTTTTGCAAAACGTACTCAGTAAATTTTTCTGTGCAACATGAACTAGACACGATAAATCAATTTTTTTCACAGCTAAAACCCGCAGCCGCCATTGGACATCAATTTTTGCGATGTTTGCGGTTTAAAATCGTATTTTACAATACCATTGTTATGGAATGCGGTATACGGATTCGGCCAAAAAATAATTTTGCACACATTTTTGGTTTTTTACCAAATCAAAATTTAGCGGGTAATAAGTCCTCTAGCGACGATATAAAAAATCTTATTGAATGTATCGAAGCACAAGCTGATGAGATGCGTAATAATCCATTATTAACAAGACGGTGATGGCAAAATTGTCATTTAATAAAACGTTCGTGTTTTTTACCTTAAATTGAGCATTCTTTTGCTTTGCATTGTATCTAGGATGAAGTTTTTTAGCCGAGCACGGGCGCTTGCTAAGAGTTTGCTTAGTACGCTCTAAACTTGCGGCAAAATATGCTAAAATTTTAGGATATTCCAAAGAGCAATTTATTAGATTAGCTCTTCAGAATTATGTCGATTGAGTACAGTGACCACGTTATTGGTGAGGGTGAATAAATGTTCAAACTTAGCAATCCAGACAAACAATTATTTCCTGAAGATAAAATAACAAAGAAAAATCTTTTTGATTATTATGACAGTATTCATGAATGGATTTTGCCTTATATTAGCAATCGTCCATTGACACTGTTGCGTTGCCCCAATACTTACCATCAATGTTTTTATCAAAAAAATATTAACAAATCGATGCCAAGCGAAATTCACAGCATTCCAGTTAAGCTTAAAAGCAAAAAAATAGATTGCATTTATATAGAGGATCGCGAAGGACTATTAGCTTTGGTGCAATTAGCTGTACTCGAAATTCATCCCTGGGGCAGTTTAATTGCTGATTACGATTCTCCGGACATGATCATCTTTGATCTCGATCCGGCGCCTAATGTGAATTGGAAAAAAGTTGTCTCTGCAGCACGTTTAATAAAAAAATATTTAGAGAAATACAAACTAATATCTTTTTTAAAGACGACCGGCGGAAAAGGCTTGCATATTGTCGTACCAATCAAACCAGAATATAATTGGGATCAGGTTAAAAATTTTGCGAAAACATTTGTAGATTACTTAGTTGCTAATTATCCAGATGAGTTTTTGAGTGAACTGTCAAAAACAAAGCGATCTGGAAAAATATTTCTGGATTATCTACGAAACCAACGTGGTGCAACGGCGATTGCTCCCTATTCAACAAGAGCTCGCAAGGGAGCACCTGTTTCGACACCGCTCGCATGGAATGAGTTGACAGATAATTTTGATGATACCTTTTTTACTATTTTTACTTTATCAAACCGGTTAAAGAAATTAAAACAAGACCCTTGGAAAAATTTTTTTGAAATTAAGCAATCATTGAATGTTGGGACAATAAGTTGATGCTTCGTTTAATACAGCTAGTGTGGTTGTAGCAGGAGCTGCATTTTCTACCAGTCGTTTATTTACAAACAAATTAACAGTAACTCTTGAATTAACTAAGTCAGGAGAAATTTCTACAGTTACTAATCGTTTGGTATCTGATGAAACACTTTTTTTTGTCTCTGCTGGCATTGATACAAGTGCTGGTCCGCTGCTACTCATATCAGGCCAATGGAGTGAAAGAGATTTATATACGAGTGTTGAACTTTGTGATGAGGTTATATTTGCTTTATTTTCTTGACTAGATGTCACCATAAAATGTTTCGTTCTTTCATCACTTTTTTGTGGCTGTAAAAATGATGAATCTACAGATTTAGTATCAGTGTTACCTGTTGTAGTTGTACCTGTATTATTTAAATTTGTACTAAAATGTTGAGTATCGTTAGGTACAGCAGAGCTATTTTCTCCATACTCATTTTGATGGCGAACGCAAGCATTGCTTCTTCGTCAAGATTATCGCTGCTTCTCGTCGTAGCACTACTACTAGTTATATCATTTTTCTTTTCTTCACTAGTAGACACTTTTGTTGAAACACTGTAATTCTCAGTCAGACTTATTTGAAGAGTCATAGCAAGACTTTCTTCGTCACTAAGCTCTTTGTTTTTTGTTATGCTACCGGGACTTGATGAAACATCTCTATTTTCTCTGAATACTAAAACAGTCGAAGAAGGAAATTCATTTTGTAGAACTGCCCATTGTGTTCCGTTCAATGGTAAATTTGCAAAATAATAAATATGGTGTATCCAATTACAAAATTCACCAGCTTCTTTAATAAAACCTTCTTTAATTAAACTTTTTAGATTATCTAGTAATCCATTAAACGTATTGGGATTGGTTGGAGATTTTTGCACAGCGCGAGCCAAAATAGGCAGACAACCATATTTATTTTCAAAGTCAGTTTGCGATAAAGATTTTTCTTCAACCTCCAGAACTGTATTTATCATACCAACCATACTTTCAAATTTTGCAATTCTTGAGCTAACTTCATGAGCCTTCGATAAGGGTTGTATTTTATGAATTATAGTACTGCAATTCACATGCCATTTAAGAAAGCTCTCTGCATTTTTCTTTTGGTTTATACCCAATGCTGTTGCAATCGACGTTCCTGCTTCTGTTGACAAATTAAGTGAAGCCAATTGTTCTGCTTCTATCAAAATTAACAAGTTATCTTCTAGCAGATTAATTTCTTCCCGTATTTTTGCTACTAAATTTTGTTTAAAATTGTTGTTAGAGTTAGCCGATAAAGAAACGTTGGATTTTTCATCTGAATTTCTTGAAAGCGTGCTTGGTGAAGCAGCATTCTTGGAATCACTTGGATTTTTAGCTTGCAAAGCTCTGTTGTAAAGAAATTCTAATCTTTTATCTATATCAATCATTCTAGATTGAAGAGATGTATTAGACATCATGCGTCTCTGAAGTTCTTGGCGAACTGCAAAGAGAGATTCTATGTGTTCCTTTTTTAGAATTATTAATTTTTGATTGAATCCACTTTTTAATTGATCTGATAAAGCATCAGTGCGATTAATATAAGATTCATCCGATTCTTCTGACTTACAAGATAAAAGATCATTAATTAACTGCTCTGCATCTGCAATTAATCTGGTTTTTTGTGAGATAGGCATCAGTGGTTGTAATCGGTTATCCATTGTATAATCCTCGCTTTATTTAGGCGAATGATTATACAACAAAAAATTAATTATGGAATAACTAACATGCTAGAGGATGTGTATCTTCTAAAGGTATTAAAAGAGGCTGGAGATCGCTAGAGTGCGGCTTGAGCTTAGATGGAGTCATTGGCACGTTTCACAGGCCACATCTTCAAAAAGAAGCCAAGCCATATCTGTATAATTAGCCGAATAATACGTACGTAACGTTTGTCAAATGCGCCTGCAAATGCAAGATCGTAAAACTTGTACTTTGAACTGGTTTTTCTCAGGTAAAAAACACGCCCAATAGTGAGGGCTATTGGGCTTTTTTAAGCAGCCATTTGATGTATTTTAATTTTCTTAATATTGATGCGAAGCTTTTTCCTTTTTTTCTCCGCTTGCCATAGATCATACATAGCTTGCATGTTGATCCACATCTCACTGCTGGTATTTAAAGCTAAAGATAATCGCACTGCCATTTCAGGGCTAATGCCCGACTTTCTATTAATGATTTTCGATAAGGTTACACGGCCTACTCCTAATGCTTTTGCTGCTTCAGTAACAGATAATTCAGTGTTATCAATTAACATGCGTTTTATAACAAGCCCAGGGTGGGGTGGATTATACATCATCATAAATACCTCATATCTAATGATAGTCAACGTAATCAACTAAGATCGCATTTTCTTCTTCAAACTGAAAGATCAAACGCCAATTTCCACTTACTTTAACTGAAAAATATCCTTTTAAATCGCCATGTAAAGGATGGAAATAATTTCCAGGAGTATTCATATCTTCTGCTTTAATAGCGCTCGCTAATTGAAATAAAAGCAATCTAAGTATGTCCGCATGCTTAGGTTGAATTCCGGCTTTGCTACCCGTTTCAAAAAATTTTTTTAAACCTTTGTGCTGCCATGTTTTAATCATATTGTATACCATATATATACACGCGTCAATAGTATGTGGAAATGCGCCGAAACGCAATCATTTATTATTAAATAGATTGCCATTGAAGGTCAGTACAATCAGCATTTAGATCAAGCTGAATAACATTAAATCATAAAAATATTAAATAAATAAATTCAGGGTAATAAATACCCTAAAATTCTACCGATTTACCAGTTAAAATAACGCGCTTTTAAGAAACAGAACAAGAGAAAATTATGCGTTTCAATGCTTAATTTACGAATGTAGTTCTGTATTTGATATTCATGGAGGATTTGTTAATAGACCGGGTAAAAAAACTTTAAGGAGTAAATAATTTTTATGTTTCGTCGTTTCGATATTAATAGTTCACATATTCTGTATCCCTTATTAGCGTCTAAGCCAATATATTTGGTTGATGAAAAGGCTGGTAATAGAGTTGATGCAATATTAAGGTACGAAAACAATACCATCTTTGTTATCGGGTATGGAGAAAATATTAATATTGAATGCGCTGATATTTTTGGAAATCTTGACCTTTGTAATCGCAATATTCATCAAATTGAGATTGATAATCCAAATGCAACTGTTAGGATTGCTTTGAATGTAAATTTCCTTTCTCACTTAAATAGAATTAACGCAAACACACGCAAATTAATTTTATCGAAAGCAAATACTCTTCTAAGCACATCGGCTGATAGTAAATCCTTACAATCTTTAACATTAAATTGTCAAAGCAGTGATGTAACTATTTCTTCAGATTTGTCGCTTCGCATTCATCATAATTTTAATTTACATTGTCTAAACTTCAAAAATGAAGGAAAAATAACTGTTGAGGGAGATGCATTATTAAATATTCATATAGGAGGTATGAGTAACACTTCTTCTCTCTATGCAAGAAATTCATGTCAAATCGAAAATGCTCAGTATCTCGATATTCGAGGCGAAATAATGACTCCCGGAAGACTTTATTTGTCAGTTAAGGAGAATATACAAGTTAGCGAACAGGCCAAACTGCACGGTGATCGAGGCATGGCAATTTGGGCAAAGAAAATGAATTTAGTTGGTAATGCAGAGCTTGTTTCTAATCATCACATGATTGTTATAGACAGAAACTTTAAGACGGGACCAGGCACGGCTATAAGAAGTGAAGCTGACGAAGGTCTAGTTCTTTTGGAGTTACCTGAAACAAATCTTCTTGATCGAAATCTCATGAAGTTAATTCTCCAAGAATTTCCAAACTCCGCGCTGCTTATCAAGAAGAAAATCAGCCAAGAACCAGAGGATGAAAATCAATTAAAACTCTGTTTTCCTGGATTCTCTAATATAGAAGATTTTCGAAATGCTCACTTAGTGGGAAAAGAAGTTTATTATGCCTATCGCTATTTTGAAAAAGACTCAGAAGTCTTAGTACGTATTCAAAAACCACCTCACGCTATGCAGAGAATCATATTTTCAGTAGAACCATTTCTTGCTGATTTTACCAAGATGGATCCATATGTTATTCATTGTCTCAAGGCACATCGAGTTTATCAGTCGAAATTCATGCTCTCAGTTGGGGAAAAAGTCCGAATTAGCGGGACTGTAGATGTTGATGAAACATTAATGAGTAGTAAATCGCATCGATATCATCGTACAGCTCGTTTACAGGGTGATCTACGTTCCCTGATCTGTACAGATTATTATTGGAATAGTGGCAAAATAGAATTAAATCGTAATTTTGCAATGTTGGAGATCCGAGCAAATCGTAGTGCAGTGAACGGAATTTCTAAAAGGACAGTATTTAAAGAATTGCCAATAAAGCAATTACTCTTCAGCCCATTTTCTGAAGAGCTCCGTGCAAAACATCAAGCTAATTTTATAAAAATTATCTCTCCTATTTCTTTTGAAGTATTTGCTCATCGCAATGCTAATATTCAAAAAGGGATTTTTTTAGGTAGGTTCTCGGCTTTTAATCTTAAAAATATCCATATTGAAAGAAATACGCAGTTATTGAATCAAGAAGTATTGGATATTCCAGATGTTGCTGTATTGATTTCTGATTTTAAAAAAGCGATTACAGATATTACCGTGGGTGATTTTGGCGGTCTTACTAGTCGATTATCTTTTGAGAGCATTGGTAACTTTCTTCTTTTTCTCATACGTCGAATTTTTCCTGCTATAGGATCCTTGGCAAATATCGCATATAGTTTAGTATTCTTATTGAAAAACTCTCAGGCATTTTATTCTTTATGCTACGCTCTATATAATAAATATCAAAATAATGAAATTATCTCTGTTGCTGATGTGCTTGAAACCCTAGAACCGCTTTTGGCAGCCGTTTCACCCGCTGCTACGTCTATGATGCAACTTAATGACCATTGGCATAGTCCAGATGTAGAGACAATTAATCAAATGTTAGCTGCAAATAATCCTTTTACCACCTGGGATAGATTTTTGTCACTGATGGGGGACATCGCTGCGCTTCCTTTGTCTAGTTCATCCAATTCCTCTGTTTTTTCAGTACAAGTCCTTTCTCTGGTCCCTGGTACTAAGGTCGATAATTCTATTGTTCAGGTTGGATTAGGCTTAGATGCCGCGGTTAACCGTAATGTCATTTCTGTAGTAGAAAAAGATATGGGCTTTGAATTTGCACGTCATCTTTCGAAAACAACAGCTTCTCTTGATATGCGAAATACACGTACATTTACTGAAGATATCTCGATCCAAACAACGGAATTGAAGATTGATGAAACCACTCACCTAATATCTGTCGCATGCCATCTGAATTCGCCACATTTACCTGTGCAGGATTTATTGAGTAAACAAGGTGATTTTAAAAATGTAGATATTGGTGATATAGATGCTTCAACAAGCGATAAAGTTACAATTGATAAACCCATTAAAAGTGCAGGTGAAATCCGTGTAAGCACAAAGTCAGAGGAAGGTTTTGAACTGAAAGCACCGATTGAAGGTGACTCAATTTCGATTACTGCACCCCAAGGCAATCTACAGGTAATTGCTCCCTTGTCCGCAGCACACGAACTTTCTATTTCAGGAAAAAATATTAGTATTTCACATACAAGTATGAGGGGCAATACAACACAAATACATGCAACAAATGATGTGAATGTGCTAGCTTCCACTATTAACGGAGTATCTGCAACAACAATCAATGCTGGGCACGATATTTTCAACCAGCGTGAAATGCATCTTCGTAGAAATCCAAAGGGAGGCACAATTGCTAATTGGGATGAATCAGCAATCACAAGTTCAGAAGGACGGTTAGCAGAAACGGCAGGAAATCAGATTGTTACTAACGGCGTTAATTCTGGTCTTATGGAAACGAAGCTTACGGGTGAGAAGGGTATTGAGGCAAGAGCATCCAAGCATCCTTATATAGTAGCAATAATACCAGAAAGTAGTGCATGGGGCTTGAGCAAATCGGTAAAAACCATTCGAAGCGAACAAGTTTCCCAACCTGTTATTGGATCGACTCAAGGAAAAACTATTCTTAACGCGCCGAATGGCAATGTTATATTGCAAGCAGTTGATTTTCCAGGTGATACAGAATTTAAAGGCTTATCCACAATAAATGAGCCACTGATTATTGAAACTAGCGTCACAACAGATACAAAATTATTAAATGGGTTTTTAGGTGAAGCTCATGATGAGCAGAAAAACCAACAATGCATTACAACTAACATACATATAAATGAAAAAACTGAGTTTCAAGCTAAAGAAACCATTCTTACAGATGTTAATATATTCGGTACAGGTATCTTAAAATTCTCAGGTGATTCGGTAGATATTCACAGTTCCACTTTAAATCATTCTAAAAAGCGTAAAGTTAAAGGATTTCATGTGGGAGTGGATGTTCCTTTGCTCTCTGCAGTTGAAAACGTTGCTTCCGAAGCGAAAGAATTAGTGGAATCCGAGAGTGTTTCCGAGGTGTTAGTGAACGGCATTGCTACTGGTGTTGATGCCGCGATGACTGGATCACAAGCACTGAAAACGGCTAATGCACTTAAACGAGGATTCTCATCTGAGAATAGCCAGGATCTTTTGAAATCTCTGCCTTTATCTGCCAAGCTTTCCTATAGTTGTGAAACCACTGAAATTCATACACAAACAACAGGAACAGGCTCTATTCAGGTTCATCACATTGAAGTAAATACGACAGAAAGTTTTCGAACCGAAGAACCTATTTCTGCAGATGAAGGAATATTTCATACTCCCACTATCGAAATTACAGGAAATGAATTAAAAAATACTGCAGAGTCTAAAAATTGGGGGGTAGGAATTGAAGCTTCTTTTTCTGGAATAGAAAACGTGGATGCGCAATATGGAGTCAGTTATGGCAAGTCAACTATATATCAACCCAATTCTGTCAATATTCGTGATTTAGAATTACATGCGGATGAATTTAAGTTAAAGAACGGGAGTGTAAACGCCGAAAATCTGAGAGGTACGGTGGATCATGTAAATATATACTCTTCACCTAATACTGGATCCTCTCATCAAAGCGGCGGACATCTTTCAACTAGTACTCTTGGTTTTCAGACAAGCCAATTAGATTTCTCTAGCACCCAACAAAGTACTTTGAATGTTAAAAATGCATCTAATTTTGAGGCCAAAAGTATTAATTTGGAAGGAGGCAAATTTACCGCGTCTAACGCAAAAATAGGAAAAACCACTGATATTCCAGTCGATGATTTTTGCAAAGAAGAATCACTCGGCTTTTCTTTAAATTTTGGTGAATTTACGAATTCTAATAATAGTTCCATATCAGTTCCGGTAAGAGCGCAATTTCATGAAACAACTTTAAAGCAGAAGGTGAGCTCCAAAGGAACTGAAGTTATAGAACAGCATCATCATGGTTATAATGTAGTAGTTCCTTGGATGGAAAATAATGCTGAAGAAAATTTTCTATCATCAGAAGTGGAATTGCTACATGAGGAAATACTTCTAGACAAAGAAGAAAATCCTTTATTAGATGATTCTGTAATGAAATCAGATTCATCAGAGCCATGGGATTTTGAGGAATCACATAGTACTGCATATGTGGAACCAGATATTGATCCACTAACTTATGATCCAAAAGCTGATTTAAACGTAATGCTTGAATCATTTCATTCTGACTCATTAGCAGCTAAAAATCATGAACAAAAAGAATCACAAAAATATCTAAAGTCAGCGGCTTCAGGGGTAGTGCATGCAATTAAAGATACGATTAATAGGCCAATATCATTTTTGTATGATCTATCTGTTATTGCATTAAAAAAAGAATCGGATAATTTGCACGATTTAAATCTATCCATGGATCCACTGATTGATTCAATAACGTATAAAAATGCAAGCCAGAGAATGTTTGGCAGGGTGGAAGAATTTGAAAACTCTATGGCATCCCTGAATGACGCTGTAATAAGAGCAGGAATTTTCGGAATGACAACATTCATTCCAAATCGACCTCTTTTATCTTCAGAACAGGAAGCCATAGATAGGGGAGTACGGAGCTGGACTAATTGCATCGATCACTATAATTCTTTATCAGGTCCTCAATTAGTAGGAGAAATAAGTTATGAATTAACTTCTTTTGCTGTCTTTCCTGCAATATTTAAAGCGAGTAAATACCTTGCAAATGAATATTGGTATGACCTAACTTATAACCCACCTTTATATCAAAATCTCTATCCTGACCGGGCAACAACATCCCACAGCTTACTAATTTTTGATGAAGTCAGGCAGCAAGATGAATTTAACAAATATATTTACATTATTAATCATCAAGGGGATTTATTAATTTCTGGCGATAAATTTTATGAAAGCTCGCATCTTAATCTCAGTAATAACCAACCCGTTATGACTGCGGGTGAAATTGGGATTAAGGATAGCCAAATTACTTATATCAACACTAATTCTGGTCATTATCGTCCTCAAGGAGATCATTTACAAACCTTAACCGAACGGGTTTTTCAAAGACATGGATTTGATGAAGCAAAAGGTAAGTTTGATGGATTCGACAATGATGAGAGGAAAGGCTTACAAGTACATCCAATCATTGAAGAAATTAAAGATCAAATGTTACCAATATACACAGCAGGTGGCATTAACAGTCAGTTAGCTCAACAATCACATTTATCCAATCAAACCCCAAAAAAAATAAATGATGAAGATCAATCTACTAATAACCCATTAATGGCCTCCAGCACCAAAGTTACTTTGCTAAAAATTATTAAATCAATGGATGAAGAAATTGGAAGTGTACGTATTTTAGGTAAAATCACTAAAGGGGAACTCTTTTTTGAAATGGGTAAAAATGTATTATCATCTGAGGATAATAATGCGAATCATGTACTAAAGTTAGAACAACAAGTCGCCAAATTTATAGCAACTTCAAAATGTACTGGTCATGCTTTTTCTTTCTTTAAAGCCATTCCCGTGGTTGGTCAATCACCGCTTAGCATTCTTGCATTTCCCGCTATCTTTGTAGGTTGTTCGATTGTTGTGGGAGGAGCAGCTGAAAAAGCAGCAACTCTTGCCTATAATGAAGCAGATATTAGTGCAATGGAAAATGAAGCCTACGTCCAAACAATGACAAATTTATAATTGTTTTTGTGTCTTAGATGACTCAGTGAATAGATTTAATGTTGCTTAAAATGATTTTATTACTTTTTCAATCAGTTCAGATTTTTTACCGACATTATATTTTATTTTGATGTTTTCAATATAATGCTCAACAGTACGCTTTGATAAATCAAGTAATATTGCAATTTCTCGTGCAGTTTTGCCTTGAACAACAAGTATGAGGCATTCATTTTCTCGCCGAGATAAATATATTTGGTTCTTGTTTATATAAGTAGGGGGAGATTTTAGTAAGCCCAAACTAGTGATAGAAGAGAGTGAAGCAGCTAATGAATGAAGTCCTATCACAATTGAGCAGCCCAAAATACCAATCACATTATCCTGCTCATCATACAATGGAGATTTAATAGAAAGTGTTTGCAGGCATTCACCATCTGATCGAAAAAGTTCTTCTTCTATTATTTCTGTTTTCTTACTTTTAAACACTTTTAAATCATTATGATGGACTTGTTGTGCTGAACTCCGTTTAGCAATATCAAAGACAGATTTTCCAATGGTAGTTTTCGGTGAATCAAACCCCATAGTTCTTGCAGAATGTTCATTAGCATCAATCATTTGACTTTTGTTATCGATAATATAAATATTAAATAAATTTTCAGAAAAAACATCCGAATATTTTTTAGCAAAAACAAAGGGATGATCTATTTTATCATGTGAAGTTAATCTGACTCCATTTAAGTGTGGTTTGATGTAGGTTTCAGTTTTCATATATTCAATTTACGAATTAAAATTTAAATAATTTATTGCTTTCTCGATTAATGCTGATTTTTTTGAAACATCAAACTTGAGCTTAATGTTTTCAATATAATGCTCAATTGTTCTTTTTGATAAAGCTAATATAGTTGCCGTTTCTTTTGCTGTTTTTCCACGTGTTAGATAAAATAAAATCTCTTTTTCTCTTTCTGAGAAATAATATTCCTTATTGTTCTGTGGTAAATTAAATGAAAGACCAAGACTATCAAATTTTTGTTGAACCTTTTTATTTTTTAATTCGCTAAGATAAGCGGAAATTCCCCAGATTCCAGCTAAATTTCCATCAGAATCAAATAATGGTGATTTAATCGTAAAGAAATCTATACGCCAACCCTTTGTCGTAGCTGAATTTATAAAAAACATCTGTTGTCTATTTTCCATGACGAGTTTGTCTTCATGTTGATATGAATAATTTTCATCGAATTCAAAATCTGTATCTTTTTTTGTTAGCAAATCTTTAAGTGAAGCAACCTTAACCTTTTCCATCATCAAATCATTACTGCCTAGATAAAATCCATCACTCTTTTTCCAATAAGTATGACCTCGGATTGGTAATACCCGAAGAAAGTCTAAATCGATATTATATTTTTCAGCTTTTTTACAAATGATTTCCATAAAACTCCTCAATGTATCTTATCGTAACTGCAAATGGTTCATTGAAAAAACTCGACCAGTTTATCTATTAATTCTGATTTACTATCAGATTGAGTTTTTGCTTTGATATTTTCTAAATAATGCTCAACTGTTCGTTTAGATAAGTTCGTATGTTCGGCGATCTCTCTTGCTGTTTTTCCTCGAATTAGATGAGAAATAATTTCTTTCTCTCGAATTGAAAAATAATATTCACTGATTCTTTTTTTTATGCCGGTAGAGGGTAAATTGAGTAATCCCGTCTTTGCTATTAAAGTTAATCCATCAACATAAGATTTAACAGAGTCTATGACGAATGAGCAACCAAATATTCCAATGAGTTTATTGCGATCGTACCATGGAAATTTAATTGAGATTCCTGTGAAAAAAATATCGTCTTTTCGCAAAATAGATTCATCAACTATTAACATAGTTCGATTGCGAAGAATAGATTCGTTATGTGAGAGAATTTGAGTCGAGGTTTGCCCTTTAGCAATATCACGAATTGTTTTGCCGGCAGCATCATTTTCTGAATTAAATCCATTTATTTCTGCTGTAGTTTGGTTGATTTGGATAAAACAATTGTTGAGGTTGTAAAAATAGCATTGTAGAGGTAGGTCAAAAATATCTTTTAGAACAGGACGTTCTATTAAATCATTCGGACACGCTAAGGCAACCCCATTGCGGTAAGGACGCAATGTTAATTCATTATTTATTTTTTGCGACTGGTTTGCCATAGCTAACTCTTTGATTTAATGTATATTTAAGATAATTTTACCATAACAGTCTTAAGCTTTGATTAAACTTTGAAAAAAATTAATCAAATTATTTAAAAATAGCAATATAATAAGCTTTGTTATTTTATACCATGGTATTTAATACCCTAATTTTTGTATATTTAATGACTAAATGTCGCTCATAAAGCTTCGGGTTAAGAAATAATGCTTATTAAGAAGCAATGCCTTAGATTCAATTTTCAAATGCAACCCTGTAACACCCAATAGTAAGAGTTATTGGGTGTGATGCATTTGAAGCCTCACTTTTAGAGTACCGTCATCTTTATATATTTTTGGATAAAATGATGTTGATCATAGAGGGCAAAATTGTATGATTTACATTCATGGGTTCGGCGATATAAGCGGATCCGTAATAATATTAATAGAGAAAGTATTCCGCATTTTTGATAACCTAACGCTTCTTTATTCATTAATTATTTAAAGGTATTTATTTATGATGACACCTCATACATATTTATACAAATCGTAAGCGTTCGCCAGTGCGCATCGGGAAATGCTTACGACGTTTGACTCTTTTGCTTCACCATATAATGAAGCCCCGATAAATTTAAATAGTACTCTTTCTAACAAAAACATATCCGTCCATAATGAGACGTGCAGTTCGGCCAAAGGTGGCTTTCTTTAAAATGGGTTTACCATTTTCCATATTAAGTATAATGCCAACTGGAAATACACCGACTGGATCGCCAATCCTGACGATATCTGAAGATTTTGTGGTATCAGGCATGAAATCATGGACAACGGTGCCTGGAATGCGTGATGCCGCTCCGGTACAAACAGCTACTGTTCCAGCAAATGCTTTATGAATAGTGTGTTCAAAATACTGTCTGCAAACAATATCCATTGTGTTGGCTGGAATACTTTCACCTGTTGTAAAAGCATTATAGGTTTGTGCAGGACCAACAATACACAAAATTGGAACTAATGAATCTTTCTTTTTGGCATCCTGTGGTGATTTAGTAAATCCAAATAGCACTGCTGCATTGTCTCTGATCAACTCAAGTTTATTTAATAAGTCTTTATTAGTAGTTATTTGTAAAGGCGTCTCAGTTCCTTTTAAACCCAGTGCTTCTGCCGAAATAAAGGCTGTAGGATTAGCCGCGTCTAGCAATGTCAATGTCACTTCACCTATCCCCTCAATGTTAATAATATCTTTAACATTTCCAGTCGGTAGAATCTTGCCTGTTTTCGCTCCGGCGGTACCAGAAAAATCCATTTCAATTTTAGCCCCTGTGCCAGGCACACCTGCTATCGTATAATCTCCATCAATGAGTACCTCATCATTTTTCACTGGAACATCGGCTGTTAGAATACAGTTAAAATTTGTGAGATGAATTCTGACAGTAGTTATGGGTTCTTTTTTATCTATAAGGCCTAGGTATATAGCAGCAGGCCCTACACCCGACGAAATATTGCCGCAGTTTCCTTGATAGTCAATATAGGGCTCATCAAGCGTCACTTGCCCAAATGTATAGTCTACGTCCGCATCAGGTCTGGTTGGAGGGCCTATAATAGCAAGTTTGCTTGTCAGAACATCAGCGCCACCCAGGCCGTCAATTTGCCTTATGTCAGGACTGCCAAAGATAGCGAGTATAATTTTATCTCTTAAAACTGGATCAGTTGGGAGAACGTTTTTTAAAATGTAAATACCTTTACTAGTGCCGCCTCTCAAAATTACCACACGGTACATATCCTGCTGTCTCATGATTCTTCCCTCCCTTATATTGTCGCTGTCATGTTCATTCACGCCTTAGTCTTATAAGGTATCATGTGGCCGAAATGTATTCAATAATGCAGCGTCGCTTGCAAAGATTGGCGCCAGAGAATGCGCTTAACAAAACGTATATTAAACGTTATGCAAGCTATATGATTAAGTGGTGTTTGTCTAAATCTGGATAAACTGCGGCAGCAGTTTACGGTAATCATCTTGAGTGGGTTTGTTTAAAATTACATTCGACAAGAATAAAGAAATTACCATAGTGCATTCAGATATTAGGGTGCCGGCAAGATTCATGCGGGTATGTTATACAAACCGTAAAATGGTTTTTCAAATAATCATTATCGAACCATCCTAATTTCTTGCACTTCATCCACAAACTGCTGGAAAAAATCATACGTCATATAAAAAGTACCATTATCACCGACATCTGTTCCCCAAGAGTTTCTTAAGATTAATAATCCTTTATGCACTTTGCCTTCGTCATCCGTTACAGTTGCATTATCGTCATAACCAGTAATTACCATTTCGTGACCACCCAATTCGCTATCGGGGTCATTAATAATTGCGTTCGTCAAAACCCAGGTATCATTGGCCTTATGGAACTGCGCGCATGCGCCTGCATAGCAATGCGATACAGGAAGAATAACAGCAAAAGTTAGTCGGGATGTGTACGTTTCGCTAGCCGCAGCAGCTGTCAAAGCTGTTTTAACTTGCATTAAGACTTTATCACCATCAAAGCTATGATTTGGATTTTTTATCGGATTGGTCGGACTGAAGCGCTCACTTGTATCCAATAGTGACAACCAATAAATACGATCGCTGATATCTTCACTCATCGCTTTATAATCATTAAGAGACATGGCATTGCCCGTATATGCTCGCAAATTCACAGGGTACTCAGTCACGCCACTGCAAGCATGTATGACTTGATTGTCTTTGTTAATAATGCCAAATTGCAGCATTTGATTTAAGATCCACGGACCAAAAGAACCTTCCCAACCGCTTGCATAGTAGCCTCTCTTTTCAAGATAACTGCCTAACTCTAATTGACATAGTTGACTAATATAATCACCTTTACCTAACAGTGCATCAATAGCAGCTGTATTTGCAAATGTCACGCATGTACCATGTTTGCCTTGATCGAGAACAGGTATTCCATTCATACCTAAATCAATACTTGAAGGAAGTGAAGCTGCAGATGCAGCCATTTTTTTGCTTGTTTGCAGCGTATTATGCTGAAAAAGGTTAAGTATTTGTTGTGCTGTTAAATTCAGTCGCATTAAATAAACTTGCTTGGTTTGCGGCGTTGTTTCGCCATTAACGACCCTACTCATAACATGATCATTTTGAGTAATCATTGCAGATGCGGTGAGAGGATGTCCTATTTCAATTGCTTGTGCACTAGCGATGAATAAGGCATTGAAAATTAAAATGAAAGTGATAATTGATTTTTTCATATGCGTTCTCTTAGTAATTTTTTAGGATTTTATCATATCGGTATACTAAAAATACTCAATAAAATATATAGATAACAGATATGATTTATCCGCCCGAGATCACCATTAAAATTACATCCAATAGTTTTTTTCGGTGCTAAAAATTACGCCCAATAGTACAAACTATTGGGTGTAATAACCATCTTACATTGCAAAGCATCCTAAACCTGATGAAGCAGCGATCTCAGAATCTTGTTATCGCAACTTTTCGCTGTTAGGTTTTTCTTAATAAGAAAAATACCATTTCAAATTATTCTGTCAATTCTCTTAGTACCCTTATACAAGAAGTTCTAGTTGCTAGCAATCGCGTACTGGAAATATGAAATAACCGTAAAATTTTAAGGACTAATTTGCCTGCATTGTACTTTATCGTTAGCATTAAAATATTGTGTGCAACCACCCGTTGTTGGAAATCCTTGCTGGCCATTCGTCATTTTAACAGACCATGTATCAAGTACCGGTGCCGCAATTGATTTTAAAAATATTACATCAGACTGTAGTTCAAAATGATGCTCAATTCTTGCAGTTTCATTTCCTAGATCATCTTCTTGTTTGTCATGTATTCCAAGGCAACTTGGTAAATTTGTTTGAATCAAAATATTTTTATTTGCGTAATAATTTCCTTGCAGTATACGTAAAGCTTTCCATTGAGTAACGGCTATACTTTTTCTTATTTTGTAATTAACATCAATAGGTTTATTGAAATCAATTCCATACAAATGATTCACAATTTGATTGTGAATAAATTTATGATGTAAGTAAAAGTTATAAGCATCACGTTCGCACCCTGACAGCGGTATTACTTTAATTTTATTGAAGAATACTAGAAATTTATACCAAACATGATGCAATAATAAAGCGTATTTTTTAAAACGATCATCAAAGTCTAAAGATTTAGCAGCTAATAAACCCACATTTAATTTTTGTTCTTCTGATACAGATAGAATTTTATTTTCTACCCTAGTATCTATCTCATTCAACATTAATTTTGAATTATAAATAGGAGAATATTCAGAATATTCACTTAGTTTTGCGTGTTCCTCAAGTGCCCGTCGAATTAATCCCGACAGGTCGGCTTCTCGATTATCCATAATTGATTCACCTTTTCTTTGCTAATTATTTAATATTGCAAATCTATCGCTTGATTCCATTTTTCTTTGCATATAGCGCATTTTTCATGATTACATCTCTTATGAATATAAAATGCGCTCTATTAATGAATAGATAATATAATTTTCCTTTTAAACAAAAATTTTCTCATTACCTATATCAGAATTCATAGGAAACATATCACTAAATTTAATTTGGATATCATTATCTTGTAAACTAATTGCTAGAGATAATTTAATTCGTGGAGAAAGGTCTTTTAGTTGCTCTAATTCGCAATAATTTAACCTACCTTTATCGACAAGAAATTGAAGGCAGTTATCCGCAAACTGCTTCCAACTAGGACAACCAGCCAGTTTTGAAAGTCCAGCACCTATAAATGGTATAACCCTACCTGCAATAATCGAGGATTCTTGTAATTCATTGGGAATGTTTGGAATTGGAAATATTTCTTTAATATAATCACTAGCCATTTTTAAAACTTCTCCAATCTTTCTTTTCTAATTTTCCAATCAGGAACGATTTTTTCAAGCAACCTAAAAAAAATAAGACTAAATGAGAATGGGTCTATGATTGACACTAGTTATCAACTAGTGTCAATCATAGACGCCTTTTCGTTCGGGTAAGAGCATATTACTTATCAACTTTAAGAGATATATTCTGAGGCTGCACCCAAAATATTTTACCATCTTTAAATCCACAGACAGGATTACCCGCTTGTTTGTGCTTCAACAAAGCATTGTTAATAGCAGACTGAAGTATCTTTCTTACTTCCTCAGGATCATTCATTATCTTTGAAATTCGATCTTCACTTTTTTGTGGCTTCATCATATATCTCCACTAAATTATCCCAATCTACCTTGTTATTAATCTCTAGCTTATTATTTATTTTTGATGCAATAGGAATGGGGCTACCTACATCACTATTATCGTACATTTGCCAGGAATCTGCTAACGGTAAGTACAAATTAAAGAAATTCTTAAGACCACCCTTAAATCGGCGTCGAATAGTATCTTCTGGTACGAAATGCCCACCCATTTTAACCCTCTCACCTACCCGTAAAACTGCCAAATCAGGGTTATTAAGCACTAGAAAAGTTAGGTGAAAAAGATAGCCTTTTAGCTTTAACTTACTTATCCATGGCGCAAAAGACCTACTAGCTAAAGTTGTTTCAAATGCAAATGTTTCATTATTTTCGGCTAGATAATGCATTCGATCTAGCATTGCTTTTCCTGCTTGGATAGCTGCTTTTTCAGGAGCAAAAGCACTGAGTCCCGCTGCAATAGTGTCAGCATTGACGAAATGATCAATTTGCAAAGCTTGGCCAAGTAAAGCAGATGCTGCAGTTGTTTTTCCTGCGCCGTTTGGGCCAGCGATAATAATAACATGGGGCATGGTTTAGTATCCGTTAAGTTTAAACAGTAATCATTTGTTGCATTTGTTTTAACCGTCCTTCTAGCTGAGCTTTTTCTTGTGCAATAATCCACTTTTCATTAGCTAAGAGTTTATTCTGATTTTGAATATCTATCAGCAATTGTTTTGTATCATCCAGTTGTTTGACTAGTGCGTGTGACGGGATCAGGCTTGCGTAATTGTATTATTGATAATTTATAATATACAATTATGAAAACCTGACACAGCTACAGTTGCATGGACAATTTCCATTTATATTTCTTACACTTCCGCAGAAATAAAATTCAACAAATTCTTATCCTTAGATTTTTTATCTTTTATCTCAAAACGTTCATCATCTCTTTCTAAAAAAACTTTATAACCACAGGCATGAACAATATTAACAAAATTACTAATCTTAATATCGTGCTGTTTTCCTGAGCGAATATTTTGAATAATTGTCGGAGACACATCAACTTCTTTCGCTAATTCTCTTACTGATTTTTCGTCATATTCCATAATGGCAATTAATAATTCCGACAATAAAAATTCCCTATAATTTTTTTCAAAAGATTTTTTGAACTTTACATTCTTCATTTCACGTTCAAATGTTGAAAGTGGTTTTTTTGCCTTACTCATAATAGCCCCCTTTGCTAACTCTTTTTTCGTAATCAGTTTTGCATTTTATTGCTTTTTGTTTTTCATTCACTGGTAGCTTTTGTTGCTTTTTACAAAAAGCATTCGTTAAAATTATTTTTTTGCCTGTGAAGAAAAAACATAGAAATCGTTGTGGTTTTGGTTTGAAGGCATATATCTGATCTCCTTCAAAATTAAATTTAGTTTTATCTTTAATTTCGCCTGCATCGCCCATTCTTTTTAATAATCGCAGTAACTTTATTCTTTCTGGACTAGTTAATGAATTATAGTATTCCAATGCACTGCTGAATCCTTTTGAATCGTAATACCATTCAATAGTGTATTTGGAACCTTCATAAGCTATGTGTTCTCTTATCATAAGTGTATCACTCTATTGGTACGAATTCCAGGCATTGTAATGCAGGCTGGACGAGAGTCAACAGATATTTGTAAATATTTCAATTAGATATATGATAATTTTTAGGCAGTAATCATTTTCTGCATTTGTTTTAATTGGCCTTCTAATTGGGCTTTTTCTTGGGCCAATATCCATTTCTCATGAGTGAGTTGTTTATTTTGATCTATAGTAGCAGCCATAGTTCCTTTGGTCTCAGCTAATTGATGGAATAATACTTTGTTTTCAGTTTGAATGTCACCAGCTTGATTAGCGGTTATCACTAAAGCTTTTTGTGATTCATCGTATTAATTTTTCCAATGCTGGCTTGATTGATGATGTTCGTGTTTATCTCTCTCGCTCACCTCAAGCTTAACAACAGTTTGTTCTAGCATGGCTTGTGTTGCCTGGTAGCTTGCTTCAAGTGAAGTGTAATTGTGTTGTAATAATTGAAACTGTTGATGTTGTGCGGATATTTTTTCACGCTGCATGAGCAGCTGTTCATTTAGCATTTTTAATTCAGATTGTAACGCTTGTTTTTGCTGTTCGTTTTGCTGCTGATCTAATAGTCGTTGCTCTCTCGCTGTTTCGCGATAATGTTCCAGGTTTTCTTGTGCTTGTTTATGCAGACGATTCAGCTCATCAATTCGTTCTTGCTTTTCTTGTAACTGCTGCAACAGCCCATCATATTTGCCATGCAATGACTGGTTTTCTTTGTGCGCAAATTCGAGCCCCTGTTCTAACGTTAACTTATCATTTGCTAGTGCGGTCTTTTCTTGCTGCCATTGATTAAAAAGCTTCTGCCAACGCTGATTGTTGTGACGATATTTTTCGAGCTCATTTTTTAATTCTGCGATTTTTTGCTGGTAATTCGTTTCAATCGGCACGAATTGTTCGGTGGATTGCGCTAAAACACCCTCCCATAATCCTTTAACTAACGCAACCAGTCCTTCAGGCAGGTTTTCTTTAGATGCGATTTTTTGTGTTGAGTTTTGGGCTTCTTTCCAGCGGCGTAGATGTTGATTCACTGTGCCTGCGCTGCCGGTACCTAAAAATCGGCGCACATTTTCTATTGTTATGCTTTTACCCTCGCCTTTCAATGAGTTTGCAGCAGAGATAACATCGTCATACGTGATTCCGTGGCGTGCCATTGAAATTCCTTTTGTTAATTCATATTACGAATTATACCGATTAATGCATTAAAATAAACGGTAATTAATCGAACATTATAAACTATAGATAAGAATATTTATCTATAGTAACAACATATTCTCTATGTTAAAGTCTTAATAACCGAAGAGAAACAAGGAAGACAAGGATTATGTCGGGCGAAATTGAAACGGAACAAAAATATTTCTCCTCAAATCAAAGCATCACGTTTCATAGTGAGAGTTCAATCACAAACTGGTTAACCAGTCCTTGCCTTAAAGCCGCAACCAGCGACAATACTCGCAAAGCCTACCGCAGCGATATAAGACATTATGAACAATGGGGCGGTCTGTTACCGTCTACAGCGGGAAAGATCATTCAATATCTGCAAACCTTCGCAGGAAAACTTAATTCGCGCACATTATCGCGCCGCCTCATAGCGATAAAACATTGGCATACATACCAAGGGTTCCCAGATCCAACGGCGCACCCTATCGTTACTAAAACCATGATAGGAATCACACGCGTCCATGGGAAACCCAGAGACAAAGCGCCTCCACTGTCACCTGAAGATATTATAAAAATGGTTGAAGTTCTGACGCTTGATTTTTCTCTGATAAACATTCGTGATAATGCCATCTTACAAATTGGCTACTTTGGCGCGCTTAGACGCAGTGAGATTGTGAATATTCATCACGCACATATTAACTGGGAACCAGAAGGGATTGTAATTCTACTTCCCCATTCAAAAACAGACCAATCTCACGAGGGACAGTATTGCGCAATTCCCTATGGGAACGAAGTCCTTTGTCCCGTGAGAGCATTGAAACACTGGCTAGAAAAATCAGGAATTCAAAAAGGTGCTATTTTTAGGCGGATTTTTAAAAACACTATTCAGAGCGATAAGTCGCTGACGCCTCTCTCCATCAATCATATTGTGCAACGCTGTGCGGTACTTGCTAAAATCCCCAATGCAAATGAAATTTCACCGCACAGTTTACGCCGAGGTCTTGCAACCAATGCAGCACGTGCAAATGCGTCAATAAAAACGATTATGCGCGCAGGGCGTTGGAAACAAGTAAATACAGTAATGGAATATATTGAGGCTAGCGAACAATTTAATGATTCCGCAGCATCCAGCGTATTAGATTATATGAAAAAAAATACTGCAAAGGAGTAATTATCCTGTTTTATATCTCAATCGCGCAAGAAATTTTTACGAAAAGACATTATCAATTACATAAAAAAGATTAGGTAAAAATAAAAATGGAAAATTCTCATTTACGGTGGGCAATTGAGCAATTAAAAAAAGATGGGTATCAACTTCAAACATCAACTCCCGACATTGTTCAAAAGAATGCATGGTCGATCGTTTACCGATTTCAAACAAATCGTGGATTTGTCTTTTTAAAGAAAGTTCCGCCTGCATTATCAATTGAATCAAAAGTAATTAATATCTTAACCCAAACATTTCAAGCACATGTTCCTTGCATTATTGCAACAAATGAAAAAGAACATTGCTTTTTAATGGAAGATGCAGGTATACCATTACGTCAATTTTTCAAAGAAAAGTTTAAAGCAGATATTTTTATTCAAACAATGAAAGATTATATAGCACTTCAGATAAACGCTACTGATAAAATTGATTTATTTTTTAATATTGGAGTACCCGATTGGCGACTAGAAAAATTGCCGAAACTCTATCAGGATATAATTGAGAATGAATCACTATTGCTGCACGATGGATTAAGTAAAGATGAATTAATATTATTAAAGAAATTGAAACCTAACTTATTTTCAATTTGTGATAAATTATCACACTATGAAATAAAAGATACTTTCGGTCATGCTGATTTTCATGACAAAAATATTTTAATTGATATTGATTCTCTTCAAACAACAGTAATTGATTTAGGTGAAGTCGTTATTACGCATCCATTTTTTTCACTTCATAATTGTCTTCATATGGCAAAAGAAAACTTTTCATTAACAAATTCACAATATCAAGATTTGCAGATCCAGTGTTTCAAACCCTGGCTTGAATGTGAGACAGAAGAGCATTTGCTTGAAATACTAAACACTATACAATTATGCTGGTCTATTCATGCGGTATTAGGCGACTTTCGTTTGTTAAATAGCATAGACTTAGAAAGTTTCCATACATTGAGCAGACAAGGACGATTAGCAAAAAAACTACGACATTGGATAAATCAATAATGATTTGGTTAAATTAAGAATTTTTAATATTCATTGAATTTTATCAAATTGTAGTGGTAATCGCTCAAATCCAGAAAATGCTAGACTATGATGTTTACGTACGGGCAAATCATCTGGTACTAATTTTAGATTAGGCAACCGACTTAATATTTTCTTAAAACAACTTTGCATCTCAATACGAGCGAGCTTAGCACCTATGCAAAAATGAGCGCCAAATCCATAACTCAATTGTGAATTGTTTTTTCGTGTCAATATGCAGCTGTTTGGAGCGTCAAACACATCAGGATCACGATTGATGCTATGCGTTGATATGAATATAACATCGCCAGCTTTAATTTTCTGAGTTCCAATTATAGTATCGCGTTTAGTGACTCTAAAGATAAAGGTTACTGCTGGATCTAACCGATTTAACTCATCCAACGCGTCCTTAAAATCCAATTTATCATCTTGAAAACTAGTTAATACATTGGCAGTTGTCATCATGGTATAAATGTTATTACACAATTGATCTGTTGTTGTGACCTGCCCTGCTACTAACATCATAATAGCCTGAGAAATTATTTCATCGTCGTTTAGACCAAACGCTTGTTGGTTTTTTAATAGAATACTTAAAAAATCTTGTTTGGGTTGATTCCTACGCTTATCAATTAATTCAATGAAGTAATTTCTTAGCTCTCTTGCACTATTATTGACTTCTATACCGTCTTGATTGCGATATTGAGATGCTCCACCAAAAAATTGTGTCATATTATTTGACCATTCATAAAATTGATTTCTTTCATGCTGAGGTATATGAAAAAAGTCAGCTAAGATAGTGGATGGAATAATTTTTGCTAAATCTTCTACAACTTCAATGCATCCCTTTTTTAAACATTTGGTAATTTGCTCATCTATCGTTTTTTCTACCAAAGAAGATAATCCTTCTAATGCTTGATTACTAAAACCGTCGTAACAAATTCTTCTTCTTGCGATATGTTGAGGAGCATCACTCATCACCATCATCTTACTGACAACACCAAAAAAATCTTGAAGTAGGTCTAAATCAATATTTGGCATACGAGTAATAAAAAAAGGTGCTCTATCACAAGTAAAATCTTGGCTAGTTAAGATTTTTTTGGCATATTCATGGCTTGTAATAACCCAAAATTTCGCTCTATCCCACCAAAAAATCTTACCTTTATCTCGTAAAAATCGAGAAAAATCTTCTGGACTACTATTTATTTTTACATCGAGCAAAGATGGTTGCTGCATACCTACCTCTCATAAAATTTGTATTCTACGCAAAAATCTTGGTGAAAATTTTTTGAATGCACGACGTGCGTGAATAAGCGAAAAATTATCGGCAAATAAAAGATCATTTGTCTTCCATGTATGTTTATAACAGTTTTCGTCACGATAACAGCGGGCAGCTATCCCATCTAACCATTTTTTTGTTGTGGTGTTGTCCATTCCATCGATTGCAACTTCGACTGGATTTAACATAGAAATGGGAACCTGTTCTGCAAACCGTAATATATTTTTATTTGTGTCAGGGTGTTTTTGAACGAGGGAAATAGTTATTTTACCGCCATAGTGCGCTAGTTTTTCTGTTTTATAATGTAATTTTTTTATTGCCCAATCTAATTTTTCATCTTCACTTGCATTTAACCAAATATGATGTGTATTTGAAAATAATGTTTCACCGCCGCAATCTGCAAATGGCGCCTCAATACAATGAAATAATAAATATCGAGGTTCTTTATGAAATGCGCCATCCCAATGAAAAGGTACAGCACCGTTCGTAAAAAGATAATTTTTAGGTTCATTTTGAACACGCATTTCCATAACAACACCAAAATCCCACGCTAATAAAGGGCCTACTTTTTTTGCGTATTCAACAAGTGTTGTGTTGTTACTAATATTCATATTACGAACAATAAGAATTTTATATGTATTAATTAATTGGCGTAACAAGACAGGATCAATATCACTAAACGTAGACGTTGTATCGAGTGGTGATAACTCTATACCAAATGGCACAATATTTTTAATACTAAATTTATCGGATATACTTTTTATAAATTTTTTCATAAGCTGATAACCTTCTTATTAAACAGTGAAATGACTAAATTGATTTTTAATAAATACTGGTATAGCGCCCAGAGCTTCAGCATCTTTTTTTCTTATTAAGATATATTCTTTACCATCATATAAAACCACTCTATGCCACGGAGTTGCCCAGGTATCTTCGGATTTTAATAGCATGATACCCATTTTGTTTGACCCACAAATTTGTGGATGAATAGATAATCTTATTGCAGCTGGAAAATGCTTTTCGAGCAGAGCACTCCATGCATTACTGCGTTGAATTACTTGATAAGCTACTATTTTTGCAATATTCCTTACTTTATTTTTTGATATAGATGATATTTTAAATAGGCTGTCTTCAAATATAAATCGGTGAATGCCATTAAATTGTTGCCGTGAATTCAAATCATTTTTAATATTATTTTTTATGATATTTTCATTATCACCATACTCATAGACAAGACGTGTTCTCATCATTTCATATGATAGATTTTTGTAACAATTATCGAGAGAAAACAAACTGATGTTTGTTAAATAATCTTCATTAAGCATATGTTGAATAGAACGCGAATAAGTATCAACATCATTGTCTTTTACTTTAACAAGGTCGTTGAATACACGTCCATCAGAACAAATAACTATTGCGGCGCCGGGCAAATAAAACCGCTTTATTGATTCGCATAGTTGATTTAAAGAATTTAATGCAAGACGCTCCCCCATGTCTGGAAAAACGCTAAAAGTTTTATAATTATTCGGAGATTTTGCTGGAAAGGCAGGTAAAATAAATGTAATTACTTTTTTTTCATTTATCAGTGCTTCAATTTTTTTGAGATGCAACCTAACGCAATCATAATATTCACTGTGAAGGCAATTTGATGAAATACGTTTAACTAGACTTAGTAAGTTTATAACTTTTTTTGCAAGTACAGACGTGTGTTCTTCACGGATATTTGAATTATATATGCATGATAAATAATGATTATTATTTAGCATAATTTTCCCCATAATTTTAATAGCACAATGTTGTTTGCTTATTTAAGCAGATTCAATGCATTGTTAAAATTAGGTAGACGCTATTATTGCAATAAATAAAATCTATATCGAAAAAACAATTTATTTGCGAAAATGTTTTTTCACAGCATCAATGATAGCCTGAATAGCATATATATCTCGGTTTTCATTTCTATAAATAAGACATAATTTATCGTGATAAACGGGCGCATTTGGAATACGTTTAAGTTTTTTAGGAGACATTAATTGAACGACTCGAGCAGGTAATAGTCCTATACCACATCCTTTTTCTGTAAGACTCGCTACGACTTCTAAGCTGTTCATTTTAATGATACGGGAGTACCCCATATTTATTTTGTTAGTCATCTTCATGAGAGATTGTGTTTGAGTTAAATCAGGATCACACAAAATTATTGCTTCTTTTGAGTGTAGATTTTGAATCTTACGCTCTCCCGGCCCTACCCAAAAAGTTACTTCATCATCACACAATTTAACAATAATAAGATCAGGGTGCTTAAGTGGGTTTGCTACAATGCCAATATCAATTGATAAACCAATAACCTGCTCCATAATTTTTCTGGAAAGATCGTGCTGTAACTGTATTTCCAACTTAGGGTTTTCTTCTAATAATGTTGGCAAAAATTCCGATACAGTATGGATAGCCATGGTTGAATGGCACCCTATTGTGAAGCAACCTTGCACTTCTTGATGAGAGGCTAATACCTTAGATCTTGTATTTTCCCAATCTTGTAACAGCTGTCGCGCGTGTAGTAATAACTGTTTTCCAGCTTGTGTCAAAGTGACACCGTGCTGATGTCGAGTAAAAAGATGTGTACCGACTGATTTCTCTAGCCGTTTAATTGCTAGACTTAAAGATGGCTGACTAATGCCTAATCGTTCGGATGCTCGTGAAAAATTTAATGAGAGCGTTGATTTATGAAATGATTTACTTAGAACCTACAGTGTATGAATTTGCAAATATTAAAACACCCACTTTATTGATATTTGGTTATCAAGATCATACTGCTCCAGGCAAAGGATTTGCACCTGAAAATGTTCAAAGAACACTAGGCAATTTTCCTTTGCTAGTAAAAAACGCATCTTCTATGATTCCAAATATACAAATACAAGGATTTAAAGACGTTGGTCATGTACCTCATCTAGAATCAACACAGCAATTTAATGAGTCGATTATAAATTTTCTCGATCAGACCTGAGATATGTATCCCATGTTAGAAAAAATGTCAGCCAAATTTTTGTATGAACACGAGGGATTACTTTGGCTAGGAGTAAAAGGAATAACTGTAGTGTTAACTCTAAAACCTTCTTGCTTCGCTTCAAATTTCTTGTGTCGATTTATTGCCATGCTGATTTTACCATTCATTATTGATTTGATTTATTCTATTAATAAATTCTTAAAAAAATCTTAAATTAAAAAATTTTAGCCAATTAACCGCGTTTTTATCCCCAAAATCAATTGTAAGCGAATCTTACCCAAATGATTGAATTTTAAGCTAGTTTCTGACATTATATAACGTATTGCGTTATATAACGCATAGCGTTATAATTAGGATAATATATGATATTAAATTTTAAATGCAAGGAAACACGAAAAATTTGGGAAGGTGAAGTGGCGCTGCGTCTTCCGAGGGATATTCAAAATATTGCTAGACGTAAGCTCAGAATGCTAAATAACGCGCGTCAACTAAACGACTTGCGCATTCCTCCAAATAATAGGCTCGAAGCTTTGAAAGGTGATAAAGCTGGTGAGTATAGTATAAGAGTTAATGATCAGTGGCGGATTTGTTTTAAGTGGGCAGATGGCAATGCAAGCGATGCTATTATTGAAGATTATCATTAGAGGTATGAAAAAATGTCTAAAACAAAACTAAAAAATATTCATCCTGGAGAAATTCTTTTAGAAGAATTTCTGAATCCAATGGGTCTTAGTCAAAATAAATTAGCTCTCAGCATTGATGTTCCCCCACGACGTATCAATGAAATTGTTCATGGCCTTCGTGCAATAACAGCTGATACTGATTTAAGACTTGCTCGTGCTTTTGGCACAAGTGAGGGATTCTGGCTTGGTTTGCAAGCGGATTATGATTTGGAAAATAAAAGAAAAATTATTAATCAAAAATTAAAGAAAATTAAACCAATTGATGAAGCTGCTGCTTGATATGTGTTATTCAAATTACTTTTATTATTAGGCAGCCGCCAATTCAGCCTGAATTGTACTAATAGTTCATACTATTGGGTGTAGAATTTAGCTTGAAAAAACTAGAAAACTATCTAATTGGTGCAAGTTACTGATAGAGAATTAATTCTTCAGCAATTGGAAGAGTTGATAATAATATGTTAGATAAAATTCAGCAAGCATTGGAATGCATTTAGATTTTAATTAACCCACCAGCTCTCACTATTGCCCTCTCTATCGCAGAGAGATGCTTACGAATATTTTTAACTAAACATCAGAAATTTTCGGGAGATCCTTCGGAGCGAAAAGCACTCAGGATGACAGCCTGTTCTTAAGCGCTCAGGATGACAGCCCTTTCTTAAGCACCCAGGATGACAGCCCTTTCTTTTGCGGGAGCTGCTTAAGACAAGGGCCTCCCCCTTTGAAAAAGGGGGATTGAGGGGGATTTGTAAAAAAATAAATTTTATAAAAATCCCTCCTGACCTCCCTTTTTCAAAGGGAGAGACTTCTCTAAGCAGATAACTGCTATATAATTTTCAAGACAGTTGCTTCGGAGCAAAAAGCACTCCGGATGACAAGCTCTTTCTTAAGCTAGTGCCATTGGGGTTGCACCCAGACTTGCGATTTCAGGATGGATTTTTCCAATACTCTTACGGTACACTTCAAATATGATAGAAAAACCTCCTCTTTCAGACCAACGTATTATTGATTGCCTAAACACGGATTATGGCATTCGCGTTGCTGCGCTTACATTTCTTCCCTTGGGCGCAGATATGAATGCATCAGTGTATAAAGCAAAGGCGCACGACAAGTCATCTTATTTCGTAAAGTTAAAGCGCGGTCATTGTCATGATATCAGCACTATCATAATAGCGCTGTTACATAATGTCGGAATTCAGCAGGTTGTTCTTCCCCTCAAAACAAACCGTGGACAACCCACGCAGCATATGGATGATTACACCTTGATTGTGTCCCCATTTATCGAAGGGCAAGACGGATTTCGTCGTGATTTAACCGACGACCAATGGTTTACACTCGGCAAAGTAATGAAACAAATTCATGAAATTGATGTGCCACCATCAGTCCAAGCCATGATCCGGCGTGAAGATTATTCATCTAAATGGCGAGAGGCTGTTAGGTCGCTCTATACTCATATTGCATCTGAACCGAGCGGCGATGAAACTGCTTTGAAGTTACTCTCGTTTATGAAAAAACATGCGGCAGTTATTCATCGGTTGGTAGATCGAGCTGAACAGCTATGCCAAAAAATCCAAGACCAATTCTCTCAGAAATTCGTGTTGTGCCATTCCGATATTCATGGCGGCAATGTATTGATGGATGGAAATGATGTTATCTATATGGTGGATTGGGATGATCCTATCATGGCACCTAAGGAGCGTGATCTGATGTTTATTGGTGGTGGCGTCGCTAATGTTTGGAATAAGCAGCATGAAGAAGAATTTTTTTATAAAGGCTATGGAAAGGCTGAGATCGATATGACAGTGTTGGCATATTATCGGCATGAACGAATAGTAGAAGATATCGCTCTCTTCGGTCAGCAGTTACTCTTAACCTCGATAGGAAATCAGAGCCGAATTGAAGCGTACAAGCATTTTGTTTCCCAGTTTGATCCACAAGGTGTTGTCGAGATAGCTTTTAGAACAGACAAGAGCAGTAGCAGCATGTGATTTTCAGAACGCTATACCCACAAGGGTGTTGGTGGATATTATATTTCTTAATTATTTGGAATTGATAATAAGTAAATAAAAAATGTTACAATAAAACACTAAAAACCCATGCTGTAACAATGAGCTAACCAAATGAAAAGTAATCAAACTAACTCTTTAAATTATTTTTTGATCAATCTAATAAAGCCTTACAAAGGATTGTGCTTGATCTTCGTGTTTGTTGGAATACTTTGGGCTTTTACTACTACCTTTCTACCCTATACGCTAAAACTGATTATCGATCATGTCGTTGCATTTAATGGTGATAAATCCGCTGTATTCAAGACAGTTGAACCATATGTCTTCGGCTATATTGTGTTATGGATTGGCCTAAGCATTAACATGCGTTTATTAGACTGGGCGAAATTGAAATTGTTTCCAACGCTACGTGAAGACGTGATGAATAAAATGTTTGATTATCTTAATCTGCATTCTCATCGTTATTTCCAAAATAATTTTGCAGGAAGCCTCGTTAATAAAATTACAGATATGCAACACGGTGTTATTGATATTTTTACAACGGTAGATGATTTGTATGCACAAATACTTGGCTTGAGCGTAGCAACTATTACACTTTTGTTTATTCATCCAATTTTTGCCGTTATTTTAATGGGATGGGCTTTTTTATTCATTTTCATAACATTCTTTTTCTTAAAACCTATCCAACATCTATCACATATTTTTGCTGAGGCAAAAACATCGGTGGTTGGAAAAATGGTAGATAGCATTAGCAATATTATAAATGTGAGACTTTTTGCTAAACATGCTGATGAGAATAAATATATCAGAAAAAATATTGAGTATGTTGTGCAACAAGATAGAACAATGCAAACCAAGATTATTTATATGAGAATATTTTGGGATATTAGTATTATTGGATTGATTAGCCTAAATCTTTTGATTCTGCTTCATATGTACAGCAAAAATCTTGTTTCCATTGGCGACTTTACCTTTGTTATCTCTTTATCGATTAGTATCTTGTGGAATCTCTGGTTTTTAGCAAGTCAATTTGTTTCGTTTTCAGAGCAGATTGGGATATGTAAGCAAGCACTTTCAATCATTTCACAGCCACACGAAATTATTGACGCGGCTGATGCAAAACCGCTTATCCTTTCAAAAGGAAAAATTCAATTTCATGATGTGACATTCCATTATGGCGAAGGCGCACGTTTATTTCAAAATAAAAACATAGTCATTGAAGGTGGCCAGAAAGTGGGATTGGTTGGCTTTACCGGCAGCGGAAAAAGTACCTTTGTCAATTTAATTTTACGACTATATGAAGTGGAATCCGGTGAAATTACAATAGATGGACAAAATGTCAATCAAGTGACTCAACAATCTTTAAGAGAGCAAATTGCTTTGATACCACAAGACATTACGCTTTTTCACCGTTCACTCATCGATAATATTCATTTTGGAAATAGCAACGCTAACGAAGAAGAAGTGATTAACGTTGCAAAAAAAGCGTATTGCCATGAGTTTATCAGTCAGCTAGATCAAGGCTATCAATCTTTAGTGGGAGAACGCGGAATAAAATTATCAGGTGGCCAACGCCAGCGCATTGCTATTGCAAGAGCGATGCTTAAAAACGCCCCTATTTTGATTTTAGATGAAGCAACGTCATCGCTGGATTCAGTTACCGAAAAATACATTCAGGATGCGCTGGATTTGATAATGCAAGATAAAACCACTATCGTCATTGCGCATCGTTTATCTACACTTGCTAAAATGGATAGAATATTAGTATTAGATAACGGACAAATTGTTGAGGATGGTAGCCATTCAACACTTATCAATAAAAACGGTCTCTATGCAAGAATGTGGCAAATGCAAGCGGGTGGGTTTTTACCAGAGACAGACAAAAAAACCTGACAGAGCAAGTGGCTCATGTGAAACACGGAGTTAATCATAATTATTAAACAACATTTTTTCTAGAGAAAATACTGGGATCCGTGTTAGAGTCGCTTGCGTTAAAAAACGTTCTTTTTTATGATAGGATGAAATAACAACGTGCTTTTGCTAAAATTGGGTTGACCTATGACCAATTTGTTGTTTTAGCCAATGCATTATGGTTGACTTCACTACCGTTTTACTGCCGATAAAGTCTCTCATTGCTAATATCTGTATATTGTTTTTTTGTAGTTCGAAATGGATTAATATCTAAACCACCACGCCGGGTATAACGCGCATAAACAGTTAATTCTTCTGGCTGACAGCACCGCATGATGTCAATAAAAATTCGTTCAATACATTGCTCGTGAAATTCAGTATGATTTCTAAAAGATACGATATATCTTAGTAAACCCGCATGATCGATTTGCTTTCCTTTATAAATAATCTGCACAGTTCCCCAATCAGGTTGGTTGGTTACAAGACAATTCGATTTAAGTAAATTCGAGTAAACAGATTCGGATACTACCTGTTCCTTTGTCTGTAAATAAGAAGAATCTGTCATATACGATGAACAACTAATTTCTAATTCATCTAAACAAATACCTTTTAATCTAATGATCAGTTTTTCGTCCTTGATTGAATCCAATGATAGAATATTAATGGAAACAGGTGCTCCTACCTGCTCTTCAATATCTTTTTTAATGACAGCTTGTACCTCAACTGCATCTTTAAACTTAGTATTATTTAAAGAGTTAAAATAAAGTTTCATCGATTTTGATTCAATAATACAAGGCGATGAACAGCTATAACTTATTTTGGCGACTGCCACAATTGGTTTTCCTTTAAGATCTAGCCATGAGACTTCGTAATGATTCCAAATATCCATACCAAAGAATGGCAACTGATCAGGAATACCTATTTCGTCGCGTTTGGACTTTCTGTCTATTGGGAAAAGTGCTCCGGGATTATAGTGAGTATCATAATTCACTTCTTTTCCAAGCTGCGAATTGAGAACGATATTATTCATAGTTGCATTCATCCATTTAATTTAGTTGCTGTACATTTTAGGGGGTCATTTTAATAAATATTACCGTATTTTTACGGGATGATATTAAGTTGTGTTTACATTAGTTGATGATATAATGATCACCTCCAATGTAATAAGATTTGATTATGAATACTCCCAGCATGAGTAATGAGCTTCAACTCTATCGAGTTAATAATGGCATAACACTCCGGAAACCTGTCGGGGTGAAACAGAGTGTCTCTAGCATTTTAAAATTGCCAATGGCGATTTATTTTGAAAACAGAACGGGTGTCATTCAAAAAGCAAATGCGATTAACGCAGAAATATGCTGTGGATTTGATTCGCCAGAACAATCTGTCGGAAAAAAATATTATATGTTTTTAAATAAGAATGTAGCTAATCAATTATTGAAAAATGATGCGCGCGTTATCCAAACTAATCGTAGAATGCTTTTTGAAGAAAGCATGGTACAAGAAACTGGCCTTACCTTATCAACGCTTTCTATTAAATTACCCTGGTATAATAGCCATAACAAAATAGTAGGTTTGTTTGGATGTTCTATAGTATTAGGCCAAAGCCCACTTGCTGAGTCGTTGCACCATATTTCTAATCTAGGCATCCTAGCACCTAATGAAGATATCTCTAAGGTTATTGGAAAAGAAACTAATAATATCTATTTATCAAAGAGACAGATTGAATGCGCAAAATTACTTTTACAAGGTATGAAAGTCAAACAAATTGCGGCTTATCTCAATTTATCTCCGCGCACGATTGAAACTTATCTCGATAATATTAAAATAAAATTAAACTGTCAAAATCGTACAGAACTTATTATAAAATTATCTGATTATGTAGATGAGAAATCTATGATGTAAAGTGTCAGCATTAATCATTTCTTAAATGATGAATGCCGTCACTTTACACGGCTATCTCCTATCCTGGATATATTATAAAAACTCAAATCCCATTTTAGCTGCTTTGGCAAAGCAGCATAATAAAAAATGCCCTGTAAGATTTAGTTTTTAACGCGATATGTAGTATAATATCCAGCTTATTGTCCAACAGAATAAAAATTTATTAAGGAGCCAATATGATTGAATTCTTATCCGTATCCCTCATTATTTTATTAGCAGTTATCTCACCGGGTCCAGATTTTGCAATTGTCACGCGTAACTCTTTACGTTATTCACAGCGAATTGGCATAATGACAACGCTTGGAATCACAACAAGTACACTCTTCCATGCAAGTTATTGCATTTTTGGTTTAGCGATTGTTATCTCAAAATCATTGCTGCTTTTTAATATCATTAAATATGTAGGAGCAGCTTATCTTATCTATCTTGGCATCAAAGGATTATTAGATAAATCACCAGCTATGCCTCTTGCATCTAATGAAAAAAGCAAAAAAACAATTTCTGATTTTCAAGCCTATTATCAAGGACTATTTTGTAATGTATTAAATCCAAAAACCATTTTATTCTTTTTAGCTTTATTTACTATGATGATCAAGCCTAATACTTCTCTGATGATTCAATTTGGCTACGCGCTTGAAATTGCATTCATTCATCTAATGTGGTTTTCTCTTGTTTCGGTGTTTTTTGCGCATCAACGGATTAAAGTTTTTTTAGGAAAGTTTTTGCATTATATTACAAAAGCATTAGGTGGGTTTTTAATTATTTTTGGTGCGAAGGTTGCTACCCTGTCGCGATAATAATTACATTGTAGTGTTTGGATAAATTATCTTGATACTCAGGAGTCACATGATCATACGTAATGCTCCAGAAAATGATGTAGTCATAGCATAAGGAGGCTACCAAATATGGCTTCTGTTGTATTTAGCTGGGGTCAACATTTTTCAAACAAAATTGATTTAAATCATTATAACAAAATTTTGGACATCGGATGTAGACAGGGTCAAATCAGTCAATATCTTGCTAAACAATATCCACGTTCACAGTTTATGGCGATCGATAATATCAAGGATGCAATTGATCGCGCAAAAAGAAACTTCATATATTCCAATTTAACTTTTGAAACGCTTGATGGATTGCATCTTGAGTTTACAGAGCATTTTGATGCGGTTATTAGCTTTAGCTGCTTGCATTGGATTCAAGATAAAAATAAAATTATCCAAAACATTTATCAGGCTTTAAAACCGGGAGGAAAAGCTTATCTTCAGTTTTTTGCCTTACATGGGCGCCTTAAAAATGATTATTTCCTCTACCAAATAGCACAACAAACCAAATGGAAAAATTATTTTTCTAAATTTATTCCAGATTACAAAGAAATAACCGCTAGTGAGTGCTGTTCACTATTACAAAATAATGGCTTCATTATCCATAAATTAGAATTTCATAAACATCAAACAAATTTTGAACATCGTGATGAATTGCATCAATGGCTTGGAACATGGGCGTCACACAAAAATCGTCTTCCTATAAAAAAACAAGATTATTTTTTAAATGAAACAGTCCAGCTTTATTTAAATTCACATCGATATTCGGAAAATGACCCCTTCCCCTACTGTGAATATTTACTTGAAGTTGTTTGTGAAAAACCATACCACTCTATTACCTCTGAAGCGAGGTATCAATTTTCAAATATCATATTTACTCCGCATGAAGCATTTGTCATAAAACACTTTCTCTTGGGGAAAACTGCAAAAGAAATTGCGGTTTTAAAATCCGTTTCGTCTAAAACAATCGAATTTCATTTGGCGAAAATAAAAGAAAAAATTAATTGCTATCAGCGTTCGGATATCTTTGAGGCTGCTTATCAGCTAGGTTTCAGCCGATTGGTTTACGACCCGTCACTTTAAGCTAGGAATTTTCCTAGTATGATTTTTTTTGATATAAGGTAAGATAAAATTGTTATTTTATATAAGGAGCTTTAAAAATGAATATCAAACAATTAATCCTGGTTATTGGATTGTCTTCTATCCCATTCAGCCAATCACTCTTGGCAGCATCGCTACCCAACAACACTTATAAAAATCAGCGTGGATCCACAATGGTATTAGCATTTCAGCCAGGTGATCAAGCAAATACAGGTACACTGAGCGGAACATTTACGACTGCTGTGGGTAACTGCAAAGCTGATGTCGGAGTCCCTTTGCCAATATCAGGATATTACAACGGAAATGCGGTGACAGTGACTGTTAATTTCCCACACTGTAAACAAGCAGTTGCTATGACAGGCAATATCTCGAACGACAAAAGTACGTTGCACACGTTGTGGTTAGATGTCGCACCTGTCGATGATCCAAGAGGCAGTGACTGGAATTCGAATATTGTAGGCTCAGACTCCTATGAAAAAGTAGATTAATCATTACTGGATTAAAAGTATAATGCCATTTTTCATGAGAATGAAATTTTTCTAATTTTGAATTACAGGATGAAATACAATTATGACAATTGAACTAAATGAAAAAATTATTAGAAGATATTTTGATGAAGTTTGGAACCAAGGAAAGTTAGAAGTACTCGATGAGATTATTGCTGCAACTTATGTAAATCACAGCCCTGGTATGCCTAATCCTATTCTTGGACCAGAAGGTCTAAAACCAATTATTACTGAATTACGCAAAGCCTTCCCAGACTTGCATTTTACGATAGAAAATATGATTGTCGCCGAAAAGCAAGTTGCGATTCATTGTACAATGTATGGAACTCATGAAGGAAATTTATTTGGTTTACTTCCCACTGGCAAAAAAGTTAAAGTGAATCAAATGCAAATTGAGTATATTGAGGATGGAAAAATTATTGCGCATTGGCGTCAGTCCGATGACTTAGGCATGTTACGTCAGCTTGGAAAAATCAAAGAATAAAGATTTAACCCAAGTCATATAGGCAATTCCTTATTTAAATTTTTTCCTGATTTCTACTACCTTATCAGATATATCGTAGTTAGCCAATATACTATTACACCACTCACTAATATTCCAAGTAGAAAAAATGAAGTTTGTAGAGCAAAGCGATGTGGTGTTAAGCTCCATAACATAAAAAACTTTGATACAAAACCTGCAATTATTGCTATGTAAATTGCCGAACTCGCGTTATGTATTGTTAATTGGTTTCCTAGAAAAAGTAATGAGATAGCGAGCGCCACCCCCTGAATTTCAAATAGACCTCCTAGAAATGAGATAAGTAAGATTCCTTCCGTGCCAACATAACGTTTTGCTAATGCAATTAGAACGAGTGTGGCACCAATCAAGATAGAGGTGCGAATAATAGATAATATGCTAAGAGGATTAGATAAAATTGGAGCGGGGTGTTTTTTTATTTCTTGATAATGTATTAAAAAAATAGCAAATAAGCTACCGATTGCAATCATAAACAACTCTGGCCAAATGATTATCGTAAAAAGAGTCGGTGATGCTACCAACAAGATAATCATGACACTTAATAACATTGCGATAGTAGCCAGAATGGCAGAAGCAATTGTTGCAAGAATAAACTTTGGATGATTATTTAATGTATCGGATAAAGATGCAAAAACAGCAGTACTAGAAACGAGTCCGCCCAGAAAACCCGTTATCGCTATCCCAAAACGTTCTCCTAGTAAGCGGATAACAATATATCCACCAAACTGGATAGTGGCAATGGTTGCTACCAGGATACCGAAATTTCGTGGATTAAATAGCTGCCATGAATCAATTGTTCGATTCGGTAAGATAGGCAAAATACCTAATGCAAATATTATTAATATAATTGCTGTTTCGATCTCGTGGGGTTTAAATTTTCGTCTCGCAAGAGTATGTAGACGTTGGCGTTCAATGAGAATGAGTAAAACAATTGCACTTATTGTAATAGCAATCAGCGGGTTTGATGGCACCATATAACCTAAGCAAAAAACCATGCCAGCGGAAACTTCAGTTGTTATGCCAAGATCGACCTGTCTTCTAAGTTTTGTTGTTGAACGAAAATAGCTAAGTAAAATAATGCTAAATACAAAAGCACTTAATGTTATAGTAAGAACCAACTGGCTCAATATGGCAATAATTGTTCCGACCAGCGACAATAGTACAAAAGTTCTCACTCCTATAGGCTGAATTTTTTCCACATGACTATGCTCTCTTTCAATTCCAATCATTAATCCAATGAGGAGAGAAATTGCAAATGACAATAGAATTTCTAACATTCTTATAAGAACTCTGCATAGTAGATTTAGATAAATCAGTTTATCATATTTATTTAAATTGAATGAATAATCTCGGTTGCTGATTACACAGCCAACAATGGACAGTCCACCTTGGCAGGATATGATTTTGTCACTGGCCTCGGATCACCAAGAGACTATATTTTATTTTCTGATATAGGTTTATTGTGAAGATGCGTACAAGAGTGAAAAATTTGCATATTTATTTCAAAAATTTTTGTGCTTTTTTACTATGCCCTTAATCCACTCTTTCAGTATTGACCAAAAGGCAACTACCGCCACTGCAAAAGTGAAAAGACAGATTGCAACAACCATTCGAATGATATCAAAGTTAAGAGCATCACGAGCAACAAAAAAGCTTGTAATAAATCCTGCAAAAACTAAGAAAACTCTGGCAATCCAGCTTAGCATAATTATGCTCCGGTTTCTTTCTGCATCAATGAAGTATCCTTCATTAAATTTTGAAAATAACAGCTCGAATTATTCACATCTGATAAAAACAAAACAGATGCGATTAGTGTATAATTCAAAAAATTAAATTAGCTATGGGATTAAATGATTAAATCCATGAATGCCTCTCAAATTGAATCACAATTACTTTCGATTGTTCGCGATTTTCTACATGAACTCGAAGCAGAACGAGCAGTACAAGCAATTTCATTAGACGCTTCTCTCGAGCGTGACCTGGGAATAGATAGTCTAGGGAAGGTAGAGTTATTCCATCGCATCGAAAAACAATTTTCAGTTCGATTACCTGAAAGTGCGATGGTTGAAGCAGAATCTTTACGTGATTTAATGAAAATAATTGTACAAAAAGATTCTGGTAAGTTAATACAAACGCAACCACAACAATTTTCTCCCCTACTTGAAATGACGTCTCTTGATTTAACGAACGCTCAAACTCTGATAGACGTACTCGTCACTTATGCCACAAAAGAACCAGAACGTCCTCATTTGTATTTACAAGATGAAGTAGGTAAAGAACAAGTTATTCATTATGGGCAATTATTTGAAGAAGCGAGAAAAATTGCGCGAGGATTATATAAACAAGGCATACAGCCAGGCGAAACCATCGGAATCATGCTTCCAACCAGTGCGGATTTTTTCTATGTCTTTTGTGGAATATTGCTTGCAGGGGCTATTCCGGTACCTATCTATCCACCCTATCGACCCGATCGGATAGAAGAGTATGCGAAACGTGAAGCGAAGATATTGCAGAATGCACAGGCAAGATTATTAATTACATTTTCACGGGCAGAAGTGCTAAGTAATATATTGCGAACCTTTATTCCTAGCTTGAAAGAAGTGACAACAGTAAAAAATCTGCAATTATTAGAAGGACCTCTACAAGAAGTCTCCATAGAATCGAGCGATCCTGTATTAATTCAATATACATCAGGGAGCACAGGCGACCCCAAAGGTGTTTTGCTGACCCATGAAAACATGCTCGCAAATATTCGTGCCATCATAAACGCAATACCTGTTAAACCGACTGACGTGGAAGTTAGTTGGCTTCCTCTCTATCATGATATGGGTTTGATGAGTTGGCTTGGGAGTTTGTACGTTGGAATTCCTATTACTATTCTTTCACCGCTTACATTTTTAACTCGACCCGAACGATGGTTATGGGCTATTCACTATCATCGCGGCACATTATCAGGTGGTCCTAATTTTGCTTATGAATTATGTGTTAAAAAAATTAATTCTGAAGATATTGAAGGATTGGATCTCAGTTCCTGGCGTTTTGCTTTTAATGGCGCAGAAGCAATTAATCCAAAAACGCTAGAACGTTTTAGCAAAAAATTTTCTCGGTATGGTTTTAGAGTGGAGGCATTTGCACCTGTTTATGGATTAGCGGAATCAACAGTAGGATTGACATTTCCGACGAAGTCTCGTGTTCCACGAATTGATAAAGTGCAACGTGAATTATTTGAAAAAGAAGCTAAAGCTTTACCGGCAACTTCTGAGAAAAATATTCTCGAATTTGTAGGTTGTGGAGAACCCTTATTAGATCACACAATACGGATTGTGGATGATGTTGGAATTGTTTTGGAAGATCGAGTGGTGGGTAATTTGCAATTTAAAGGACCTTCCGCGATGCAAGGATATTTTAATAATCCAGAAGCCACTCAGAAAGCGTACCATGATGGTTGGTGGGACACGGGCGATTTAGGATATCGCTCAGATAATGAAATTTTTATTACGGGACGAAAAAAAGACCTCATCATTAAGGCGGGACGCAACCTCTACCCTGAAGAAGCAGAAGAAATTGTCAGTCAACTACCCAGCATCCGAAAAGGATGTGTCATTGCGTTTGGTGTCAGCGATCCAGACAGTGGGACTGAAAAATTAATTATTGTTGCTGAAACTTATGAGCTTGATAAAAAAAAGCAGCAAAGCATCCGCTCTGACGTTATCGAAAAAATGGCAATTGAATTAGGCATTCCACCGGATACAGTCATCCTGGTTCCTCCTCGAATCGTTCCCAAAACATCGAGTGGTAAATTACAGCGATCTGCTTGTAAAAAAGCTTATCTTGAAGGAAAATTATTTAAGCATCCGTTGCCAGGAAAAATGCAATTTGCAAAATTAGCATTCATCAGTGGTAGCAAGAAGGTTTGGAATGGGTTTGCTTATTTAGGTAAATTTTTATATGGACTGTATGCAGGAATTATTCTATTAATTACAGTTCCATTCATTTGGTTAAGTGTTTTATCACTGCCACGCCAGGCATCTACAAAAATAGCTCGATTTTGGGCACGTAATTTTTTTCGGCTAATAGGATGTCCTATCACACTTGATGGAAAGATAAATTTACATATTTCGCCTGTGATTTATGTTTCAAATCATTCGAGTTATGCTGACTCTGTTTTATTGTTAGGAATATTACCGCCAGGCGTTTTATTTACAGTCAAAAAAGAATTATTGACAACACCTATTATAAAAACGTTTGTAAAAAAACTTGGATACGTAATTGTCGATAGAATGGATTTTATAAAAAGCCTAGAAAATAAAAAACTCATTGAGAAATCTGTACAGGAAAAAAAATCTGTAGTCATTTTTCCAGAAGGAACTTTTACCTATGCAACCGGTCTACGTCCTTTCAAATTAGGCGCTTTTACTGTCGCTGCAGAAACAAGCACACCAATTTGTCCTATTGCTATTCGAGGCACTCGTTCAATTTTACGAGGTGATAGTTATCTTCCAAAGCCTGGCTCAATCAAAATTACAATAGGAAAACCAATTTACCCAAAAAACACAGATTGGAATGAAATTTTAAGACTTCATTCATTAGTTCGATCTGAAATTGCTAAGCATTGTGGGGAGCCTGTCATTGATGTTATTGTTGCAGGTCCTGTTTCAGATTAAGTTTTATAATTTCCATTTTTGATAACAACAATTTAACCACATGAATTAGAATTCGCTAAGGAAACAACTGTATGGGATTGCATTACCTTAATAATTTTTTCAATCCAACTTCTGTTGCGGTCATAGGGGCAAGTGATCGGCCTCACTCTGTTGGAATGAAAGTATTTAATAATTTATTGAGAAATAATTTTGCTGGAAAACTTTATGCAGTCAATCCTAAGCATCATCAAGTTCAAGGGACACGTTGTGTTCCTTCCGTGAAGACAATTGATCAACCCATTGATCTAGCGGTGATAACAACGCCTGCGATGACTGTGCCTCAACTTATTACTGAATGCGGTGAAAAAGGAATACAGGCCGCGATTGTGATTTCTGCAGGATTTGGAGAAGTAGGTGAGAAAGGTAAAAAATTAGGGCAATCATTGTTAGAAAGTGCACGCCAATCTCATGTACGCTTTATAGGGCCTAATTGCCTAGGTCTAATGCGACCTTTAATTAATTTAAATGCCACATTTGATAATAATTTTGCAACGCCTGGCTCTATTGCGTTAGTTTCGCAATCAGGCGCAATTTGCGCAGCTATTTTGGATTGGGCAGTTGATCAAGATATTGGATTTTCCACAATAGCTTCCATCGGAAATTGTATTGATATTGATTTTGGTGATGTGTTGGATTATTTAACGCTTGATCCCAAAACAGATAGTATTTTGCTTTATGTGGAAGGAATCCATTGTTCACGCAGTTTTATGAGCGGGCTGCGAACAGCGGCTCGTTTGAAACCCGTGATAGTGATTAAAGGCGGAAAAAATACACAGGGTTCACGTGCAGCACTCTCTCATACGGGCGCATTAATTGGTAACGATGATGTATTTGATGCCGCATTACGACGCGCAGGTGCTGTGCGTGTTATGTCTATTGAACAACTGTTTTCTGCTGCGGAAGTCCTCTCAAATAATTGTCGTGTCAAAGGCAATCGATTAACCATCGTTACTAATGGTGGCGGAGCGGGGGTAATGGCAGCGGATCGTGCATCTGAATTAAATATTGTTTTGCCAACGCTAAGTCATGATATTGTTACGCAATTCAATAAAACATTACCGCAAAATTGGTCGCAACAAAATCCAGTGGATATTTTAGGTGATGCCACACCTGAACGTTATCATACGGCTATTGATATTTGTACAAAAGATGAAAATAGCGATGCACTCCTCACTATCCTCGTTCCTGTTGCTATGTCACAGCCGCTTAAAGTCGCTGAACAAGTTATCACAGATGCAAAGAATAGTAATAAACCACTCTTTGCATGCTGGATGGGCGAGCATCAAGTAAAATCATCTCGTAAATTATTTGCTAAGCATCAACTACCTAATTTTAATACCCCAGAAAAAGCGATAGAAGCCTTTTCCTATCTTGCAGAGTATCAACACAATCAGCAGTTATTATTACAATCGCCTGAACCACTTTCTTTTCACGGTAAAACTGATATTAAAATTCCACGATTAATGATTGAAGCAGCATTAGCAGAAAATCGTAACGTTTTAACGACCATTGAATCAAAAAAAATTCTGCATGCATTTGGGATTCCTGTTAATGAAGTTGTTGCAGCAATGACATCAGATAAATCGGTAGAAGAAGCAATCCGTATTGGGTTTCCTGTCGTAATGAAAATTAATTCACCTGATATTTCGCATAAACAAGATGCCGGTGGTGTGCAACTTAATCTTATCAATGTAGAAGCCGTGCGGGTTGCTTTTGATAAGATAATAAGTAACGCAAAAAATTTTCGACCTGATGCAAAGATCTTGGGCGTCACTATTGAACGTATGTACAATAATCCAAATGATCGTGAACTCATGATTGGTATTTTAAGTGATAAAGTGTTTGGTCCAGTCATTAGTTTTGGTATAGGGGGTAGTTTAGTTGAAGTCATTCAAGATCGCGCTATTGAATTACCTCCCCTTAATCAATTCCTTGCAAAACAACTGATTGGTCGAACTCGTGCCGCAAAATTGTTAGCTGAATTTCGCAATATGCCAGCAGTCAATTTGGATAAGATTGTTAATATATTGCTAAGCATTTCAGAAATGGTATGCGAGCTACCTTACATTAAGGAAATGGACATCAATCCACTTATTGTTAATGAGCGTGAAACCATAGCAATTGATGCAAGAATGATTATTGAGTCACCGTCTAGCATGTCCACTTCTTATTCGCACTTGGCTATTCATCCTTATCCAAATTAAATTAATGGAGATATTTAATGCGCGCGCTGTCTGTAAAGGAGGAATTGTAGTATGTGGTGAAATACACATGAGTGATATCCCAATTTTTTCTTATGATATTTCATGGGGAAAACGTGTTTTATGTTCCGTCTCAAATTTAACGAGGCGAGATGGCGAAGAATTTTTAGCATTAGTATCAAAAATTCCTATCAAAATTGATTGTGGGTGGTAATGATGAACCTGTCATCACAATGAATCAAACAGCTATGTCAAAAATGCATGGTATTAAAAAACTGGAAATAGTGCCTGGTGCTACACATTTATTTGAAGAACCTGGAACATTTAAGCCATGTTTTTGACTATTCAATCGAACTAAAAAAAGATATTATTCATAAGTTATATAGGTTTTATGGATGAAATGATGTATGAGCATAGTCTTTGGTCACACTAATATTGTTGCGGAAGATTGGAAAGTGCTAGCCTCCTTCTATAAAAATGTCTTTTTGTGTGTCGAGGTACCACCGCAACGGAATCTATCAGGCAAGTGGCTTGAAGATGGTACCGGTGTTGCTAATGCCCATCTTGAAGGCATACATTTGCGACTCCCTGGCTTTGGTGACAAAGGCCCAACATTAGAAATTTATTCTTATATTACCATGGAAGAAAAGCCCTCTCCTGTTGCTAACCGTAAAGGATTTGGTCATATTGCCTTTACAGTTGATGACGTTGCAGTAATTGTTGAACAAGTGCTTGCTCACCATGGAAAATTGCTTGGTAAAATCACTCAATATAATGTCCCTGGTGTTGGACTGCTTACATTTGTTTATTGCCAAGATCCCGAGGGAAATATTATTGAAATTCAAAACTGGAAAAAATAGTAGAGCAACCTTGGGTTAAATAGCCTGAAACTTCTTTCCAGCATAAATTTTTAAATTATTCTGCAGCTAAGAGAGCCAACTAGATTGAATAACGTCGATTTAATTCCTGCTCGACTAACTTGGCATCATTCGCTCTTACGTGTCCCCATAATGATCTTGTCATTTTTAACCCTATTTCTTTTTTAGGCTGCTCTTGTAACGGAATCGCTTCACTTTGATCGATAAATTTATTGATTCTTTCCTGCGTCGCATTATTTTTAACAGCACTGGGATTTATTAATCCATAGAGACTGTCTTGACGCATAGCAAATTGTGCTGCCATTTGACCCACTACTGCAATCACAATAATTGCCCAACCTGCAGGTGTGCCCAACAGTGGCGCCGCAAGCATAGCTAAAAACGCGCTGGTCATGTAATACGTGCCTGCAAGGTTTAGTAAGGTATTTATGCCATTTAATCCCCAGCGTATTACTTTTTTAAACTTAGGCTCGCGAAAAGAATCTACTTTAGTTGCTGCCATATCTTGATTAAAAATCTTTAAAATTCCAGCATATTTTGCATATTGCGTATTGTCCGTTTTATCAATATTTTGAATATTACGTGGATGATTTACCGCCAACTAATTCAGCCGTTCCATGGTATCTAATCTATCATTGTAGCCTTGGGTTAATTCTTGCAAAGATTGTTCAGGGTGTATATTAAGCGCATTTTGCATAAAAGGTTTCATAATAGAATAAAACATTAAGCATTCAATCAGCGCTGCGAATGCACTCGTCACTTGCACACCTATTTCACTCATACCAGGGATCAGCGCCAAGAGTTCATTGAGTCCAAGATAAATACCAAAACCCGCTGGTACAATTGTCATCGTCACTAAAAATCCAAATAACAAATAACGCCACCAAGCAATTTTATTTTGTTGCACTTGTTTTTGTATTTCTGCTTCGATGTGAAGTTTTTCTCGGATATTTTTTTCCACTGCTTTGATAATGGATAATTTATAATGTTCAATTGCCATTTTTTCTTCTAACTTTAATTTGTTCCAACGATTTTTATTTTTACTGATGTTCGATAATGATTGATACGCTTGCTCAAGTTGTGTAACAGTTGCTGTGTGATGATGGATAGAGAGACTCTTATCTTCCTCGGCTAACACTTGCAAAGAAGATAAATGCTTATCGTCTAATTTCATAGCAATGACTGGACTGCGTTGTGTAGTGACCACTTGAACGCTAGAATGAGGAAATTTCTCCTCAGGATTTGTTAAACAAATAATCTGTGCTGTTGATCTCATAAATACCTCTTGGATGAGTCATGTAGCGCTGCTGACCACCATTAGTGAGGCCACATCTTACTTAATAACTGGTTATTATTCAACCATTATCAAGTTTTTCGCTTCATGTACAAGCCATTCTGGGGTATAACCCAACGTTAGAGTCAAGCGTTTATAGTTAGAATACATATTATTTATCTAATAAAAGCATGTAGGAGGATTTTGTTCGAGTATTGGAATATTTCTTGATGGGTTTAAAATAAAAAATAATCAAATAAAAAGCGGGAGTTACTGTCAGATTTTGACGATGCTTATTTTTTCTATCGCAGAAATGGATCAAGGAATTTACTGGGGTTAAATTTGCAAAAAAGCGCTTATTAAGCGCCAGTAAATTCCGATACGACAGTTCTTAAGTCTTCTGTACCTTTGAAGTCAGGCCTCAATTTTTGAAAAAAACGGTATCAAAACTTTTCTTTTAGCGCTGATCTTAACAAGCACGCTTAGGGATTACGATAAGTTCATCAAAATAGGGGAAATAACAAGGCCAATAGTATTTTTGAGCAATCAAAGGAATAAGATAGTTGATAATGTACTCACCATTTTCAGAATTTGTCATGATGACAACACCATCTCCACTGTTTGGAAACATAATCATTTCATTATGATAACCTGCATTGTGCCCTGCTTTTCTAAAGTTTAAAGACCTACCTTCACCATTCACTACAACGCCAAGGCCGTAATCCGTATTTTTTTGTCGAGTCAATATTTCTGATGCAATGGATTTTGAAATTATGTTATGTTCTTTTCCACGGTATGAATTTGAAATATTAATAGCAAATTTTGCTAAGTCTCTTGGCGTTGACCATGCACCACCCGCTCCAGCAATTGCATAATTATTCCACCCACCTTTTATCATCGTTCCATCATTTAAAAATCCGGGTACAGCAACTGATGCTAATTTTTCACTGAGTGGATATTGGAATATGCTGTTATCCATACTTAATGGTTTAAATATTTCATTGCCAATCCAACGTTGAAATGGTTGTTTAGTTGAATCTTCTATCAGTTTCTCCAACACTTGAAAAGCGCCACCGGAGTAAAAATAGTGTGTACCTGGCTTATAAAATACTCGTATGGGAGGAGTATTAGCTGGCGGTTCTCCATCTAATACATCCTTAAGTGAGGGTAACTCTTCACCCTGAACCTGACCTGGAAACCCTGAAACTGATAATCCAGATGTCATATCTAACAGTTGTCGTAATGTCACGGGATTATTCTTATTATATTTATTCACAGGAATCTGCCATGTTGTTAATTTAGCATTAACAGATTCATCAAGACTTAACTTTCCTTGCGAGACTAATTTCAGAGCACCATAAGCACTAATACTTTTGCTAATAGAGGCTGCTTGAAAAAGTGAATCATTGGAAACGTTTAATTTTGGATCGATGGAGATGGTTTTAACTGCAACAATTTTGTAATTTTTTATAATTGCATATCCAACAACCGGTACTCGATATGCTGTCATTGCAACAGTCAATTCATGATTTATCTCTGCGTTTTCAAAGTTACTTGCGAAACAGTTTGTAAAAAATAGAGTGAACAATCCAATCCTTAGGAAAAACTTTAACTGTTTACAGTTTTGCATTCAGATACTCCATTATTTCTCTGCAATAAGATCAATGACTAGTCAGTAATAAAAACAGAAATTTGTCATTTTAGCAATTAATAAAAATAACACTGTTATTATTTCAAATCAAATTCGTTATATTACCATTTTTGACCCTTTTTCTAAAAAATAATGTAATCAAATTAATGTGATATGAATTTATCTCAACAGAAAATCAACAGTTGAAAATAGAAGAAGAAACTCTAAGGATGGTGAGTTATGAGGAACTATTTAGTGATATAGTGAAAAAATACACTTGACCCTCACGTAACGTCATCTCTTAGTGTGGCAGGGGTCAACTGCGGAGAAATCTTATGTCTTATACGGTAAAACAAGTAGCAAAGCTTTCGGGCATCAGTGTTCGTACGCTTCATTTTTACGATGAAATTGATTTGTTAAAGCCCGCATTTTATGGCGACAATCAATATCGTTATTATGAAGAAACGCAGCTTTTGCTGCTGCAACAAATTTTATTTTTCCGTGAACTGGGATTTAAATTGAGTGAAATTCAACGGGTTATTACCAGTCCTGATTTTGATAAAGTTGCTGCGTTGGAATCGCATCGACAGGTATTAAGCCAAAATCTCACGCATACCAAACAGTTGATTAATACTCTCGACAAAACCATTGCACATTTAAGAGGAAAGAAAATGATGAAACTTGAAGAAATATTTCATGGCTTTACAGATGACAAACAAAGAATGTATGAAAATTTTTTAATTGAAAGCGGTGTGAGCGAAATTGAAATTAATCGTTGTAGAGCAACAGTCGCTGATTGGGGTAAAGAAGAATGGCTTGATAATAAAAAACAAGGCGATAATATTCATGCTAAATTAGTCTCTACTATAAAAAAGGGTCTTGATCCTGCTTCGCCTGAAGTACAGACATTAATACAGAAACATTATGATCTGACTTGCCAACTTTGGACTCCTAATAGAGAAACGTACGTTGGCCTAAGTAAGTTTTATGGCTCACATCCTGACTTTGTAAAATTTTATGCGGATCTCCATCCTCAGCTATTACATTTTTTGACAGCAGCAATGAAAATTTTTGCGGAGCGGGAATTATCCTGATTAATTGACGCAAAGTAATCATTCATCTGTTTAAAAACGTGATCTTTCGGCAAATTTATGTGATTTGCATAATGCTGCCGAAACATCACAAAATTTCAATTTTGATTTCGCCAATGCCAACTTATGAGGAAAAAGTAATTTTTGAAAATACATTACTTGTGAATGTAATATTTTCGTAACATTTGCCACATAAAATGAGCCTGTCATAATGTGGAGCAGAGTATGTCAGTAAAATCGATTAGTGTTCGATTGCGCAAGCTGGATTCATATGGAAAAACTGTTTTAGTGATTCTGCCCATTTCACTCATTTTGTTGGCAATTTTATACGGTTTGGATTCGACTGAGTTATTAAGTAAAAACTGGTTTTTAGATCTGTTGCCACCTTTTGCATTGATAGGCAGTTTAGTATCGGGTTCTACCTATTTCGCTACTTCTATGACTATTCGCCAAACGCGTGAAAAAGATTATTCAACACATAAGTCATACTTTAATCGAGAGTATATCGGTACTGTCTTAGGTGTGACGGTGGGTTTAGTGATTGGCATTGTGTTATCTCTTCTTAACGTTTCGCTTCCCTTCACAGCTGCGCTATGTGGATTAGCAAATACTTTTTTTGTCGTTACACAGATAGGTATCTTTGGTGGTATCGGTAATCGTTTAGGAAGTTGTGTCGATAAGAAATCAATGCGTCTTTCTAGTGAAGTATATGTTATCAGTTTAACTGCACTAGCAAGCGTCATCATTGGGTCTGTCATTTTTGCTTTATTTGCAGCAACTTGTTTAACGGGTGGCGCCGCCTTGCCTTTGTGGTTTGCCGGTATACTTTTTGTTAGTAGCTTTACAAGCACAATGATTTCAACAGCAGATTATGCAACAAAGGCTAGAAATTATATTTATGCGAATTCAACCACTGACGAGGTCGTTAAAAAAGTAGTTTTGAAAAGAAAAAATGAGTATCGTGGTTCATTGGGTGGTGTCAGTATTGGGTTATGTATCGGAATAGTAGTGCTTGCTATGTTAGTAATTGCTCAACCCTATCTGTTTGTTGGTTTGATGGGTGTAATAACGGCGGTCACAATCATTACAACTAGCATAAGTATTTTAGGAGGATTGTGTTCGAGAATGGGAAGATTTCTTGATGGGTTTAAAATAACAAATAATCAAATAAAAATGACTCCAGAACAATCTGGAAATAAACATGACGAGGTGAAAAGTTGTAAAGCGCAAACTCATTTGTATTTGTCTAAGAGGCTAACTGAGGAAAGTAAAGTTAATGACCTCTCAGTACAAACTACAGGTAAATCAATGATGCTAAATAACGAGGAATCTGATTTGTTTACAGCATCCTCCCCTATTCTCCCAGATAAAATTCTGGCGAATAAACATGAAATGAATACTGTTTTATTGTCAACTTATCAAGTGTTGCTATTTTCAACTATCCAATCAAAAACGAAAGAATTAGTTGATAGTAATTTTAAAATGAAGATTTGAATATCTCATCTCTCATTTTGAAATCGCTTGCTTTAACCATTCGTCTGTTGCCACGACACTGGCGTAAATAATATTTGCATCCGTCAAGATATGCCCTGTTTGTGGGTATACTTGCATCTGAACATTTTTATGCTGAGCTTGTAAGGCGTGATAGAATTCATACGATTGTGAAAGAGGAACGCGAACATCTTCCTGACCCTGTAAAATAAGCAGCGGTGTCGTTACTTTTTTCGTATTGAAAATGGGTGATCGCTGTAGATACAATTTACTATCATCCCAGAGCGTCGATTCTAAGTAATAGTGGAGATAATAAGGAATATCCGTTGTTCCTGAAAAAGAAACTAAATCTGTTAAGCCGGAACCTTCCACTGCAGCTTTGAAGCGATTGCTTTGAGTCACCGCCCATGCAGTCATATAGCCACCATAACTCCAACCAAATATTGCTAAGTGATCTGGATCTGCAATACCTTTCGCAATCAATGAATCAATACCTGTCATAATATCTTGGTAATCTCCCCCACCGAAATCATGAACATTCGCCCAACGAAATGCCAAGCCATAACCTGTGCTACCGCGATAATTCGGTTCAAAAATGACAAAGCCTAAATCCAATAAATTTTTAAGACAAGAGGGTAAAATCATTTCACCAAATTCATCACAACCACCTATATAGCGTTTTGCAAAAGCGCCCGCAGGACCGCCATGAACCACTACTAATAAAGGATATTTTTTGGATTGGGTAAAATTGGCTGGCGTGTAAAGGACACCTTCCATCTCTAATTTATCTTGTGAAGACCAATGCACAATATCTGCATGCCCTATTATATTGGATTGCGCTGACTGCAAATGTGTTATTTGTTTTTGTTGATAGGGATTTGTATTAAGTTGATAAATTTCGGGCGCTGTTTGAGGCGTTTCAAAGCCATAGGCAAAAATTCCAAGAGATGTATTGTATGCAAGTGCTAGTGGCTCAATAAAACCGTCCTCCTTTGTAATCGTTTTGATGGGCAACTTTGCTGTTAAACTTAATTGATATATTTGTGAGCCGACTGCTTTATACCAATCCAAAACATAAATTGATTGGCTATCGGCTGCCCATCCTACTAATGAAGGGCCTTCATTCGGCGTATTAGCTAAACAATGTGTTGCGAAATTACTTGTTTGCATCACACAAATTCGGGAATTATTAATGGGATCGGTATAAAAAAGCTTTTCCTTCTGTGATAAATTCGAGCGAAAGGCAAGCCACTGACCGTCTGGCGAGTAAATAGGTTGCATACCCGCATTTTGTTGCATGTAAGGTAATCTGATGACTTTGTGGTGAGTTAAATCAAGTAATGCAATTTTGCTTTGTAATTCATAATCAGCCCCTTCGCGAGGTTGATATGCAAAAGCAATTGTTTTTCCATCGGGTGACCAATCGAAACCACCGTCTAATGCTGGAATATAAGATTGAGTAATACTGACTGTTGTTGGAGTCAAACGCATCGGTTGAATTTGTTTGGCAGGAACTGAAATCAAATAGAGAGCGCTATTTTGATAATCGTTAGCAACATTAATTGGCTCCAACAACTTACCTTTTTTTGGAGCCTCACTATTTGCCACAAAAACAATATATTGACTATCCGGAGACCATTTAAAAGCGGAAAGATTGCGATCTGATAATGAAATTAAATTTTTAGTGTGTTGATTTTGCAAATCATAAATTTCAATCATCTGATTTTTGTCATCGGAAATCAAATAAGCCAGTGATTTACCATTGGGTGAAAAAAGAGGAAGAGAAACATGTTGATCGATCACTAAAGAAAGAACATTTCCCGTTTCATCTTTTAAATGCAGAAAAAATTGACGCTTTTTACCGTGGGGAACAGAAATAATCTTTGAAGTAGTAAATGCAATTTGTTTGCCGTTAGGTGAAATTGCAACATCACCAATGCGCGGAAATTGCAATGTTTGGTCGATGGATGAACTGGCAAAAGCCGCAAAAGAGATAATATAAAGACTTATTGCAATGAGTTTTTTCATGAGGATTCCTAAAATCTGCATCTATTTGATTAATAGAGATACTAGCATAAATATCTTGGTGCTAGAATATCTTACATTCGCTAAACATCAGTAATTTACAGAAGATTCTTCGGATCGAAAAGCGTTTGGAATAACAAGCGCTTCCTTAGATTGACAGCTATTGGCTTTCGTCTAGTAATAATAAGCTCTAAGACAATGGGGGCAGAACCTCTGATTGGGGTTCTGTGAATACCACAGTTTGGCAAATAAATTGTAAAATTTTTCAATATGGTATAAAATATACCCAATTTTGTTCCTTATCAATATTAAGAGGTTAACTCAGCATGGCATTTTTCCGACCATTAAAAACGATGCGGGCATTAACAGATTATGCAGAAATAAATTGGGTCGCCGTATTAACGGATAAACATGAATTTTCAGATGAAAGTAATTTATTCCCAGCGATCATTTGTGCCATCTTACTACCTCTCGTAAAGAATCGAGTACAATTTAATGAAGTTGCTTTTCAACTTTTTGGATCAACAAGTGAAATAGAAATTTATCGGTTTTGGCATGCATTATTTAGCAAAAAAATATATGGAAATACGTTTGAAGAATTAGTACAAATCCTAAAAAACCGTTTGATGGATTTAAGAAAGCACAGTAAAGGAGACGCTAAGGTAGAGGCACCTCAACCTGTACCTGGAATTCCACTGGATGAATTTCAACTCTTAAATCAGATAAGTGAATTTTTAAAAGTAAGAATAGTAGTTTACACCTCAAACACACAAAATGTCGTATTGGGTGAAAATTTCCAAAATGGCATTATTCTTGTTAAGACACAGCCAAATTGTTTTTACCATTTAGCTCCTCAGGGTTTTTTAGACAATGGAATGAAAACACGATCAATTAAATCTTTACATTCATCAAATACACAAGAATTTAAAGTAATAAACTCATTAGAAGAAAAAAGCAATTCAGCAGATGAAAAAAGTTCTCCCATAGATGACATGCTTAAAATGTTACAATCGGACGAAATGGCTCAGCAGCTGCAAAATAGCGAAGAATTAAGTGCAAAAAATAAATTCATTGCAAAAATGGCTGCGTATATGAAAGTTATATTATCAGCATTAAAAAACAACCCGAGGCAAGAAGTCATAATGTGTTTTATGCAAGTTGCCAAAGAACATTTTGGTAACCTGATAGAGATTCCAAATGATTCTCATATTGAACAACTAGTACGAGATCAATTTGAAATTCAAACTTGGATTGCAACGCAGGATAAACAAAAACTTGCAGAATTCCTAGAAAGAAATCCTGGATTTGATTTAATTTTTACAACCATTTTTAAATTACCGTTACTCGTATTTGCCAAGCTATGCGGCAATGATGAAATTTGTCAACTTTTAGAAAATCATGGCGCGAAATTTTTTACGCCAGAGCAAGAACATGAATTTTTAGATATGTTAAATAATCTTATGCGAAAAAACATCCCATATGCTATTTTAACCAATCTAGTAGAAATCTTCGCTCGTCATGCAGCTAAAACGCATACAAAAATTTCTCTAAGTTTTAATAAAATACCGGCTGCACTCTATCTTATTTTTACGATTCTCAGAGAACTAAATGGATCTTATCTACCATTAATCAATATTTTAATTAATCAAATAAAATCTCTAAAGCAATATCAAAATGAAGCTGGAATGCCTTGGTTATTAGAATTGGAAAAAGATACATTCAAATATGCAAGACAAAATGCTGGATTTGACGATGCGATTCTTCTTCTATTACGCGCAGGTCTTGATGAGAATTTTTTTACGGTAGTTGCCGACCCTGAACAACAAGAAATCAGGCAAAGGTTATTTAAAATAATTGTTTTACTACCCTCTAAGTGTCTGGCAGAAATTCAGCGTCGCTACCCAGATTTTTTTGCGTGGCAGATTTCCCAGCAGGATGAACTAGGTATGCTGCCAATGCATCATGCAGCGCAGAATGGATGCTGGAACAATGTATGTTTGCTAACAGAATTAAAAATAGAAAATAGCTCAAAAATGTTAGCACAAGATCACAACGGCTGGACAGTACTGCATCATGTTGTTGCTAATTATGTGGAATTTAGAAATGTGGAGGGTGCTAATCGAGTAGTTGATCATTTGAATTCCTCTTTCCCAGAACTGTTAACGCTGCGAACTCATTCTGGGGAGACGCCTTATTTACTTGCAGGTCATTTTTATCAAGCGCATCTATTGCGCCATTTAGAATATAAAGGCTCTGAAAATGATACTGATAAGCAAGGAAATAGCGTATTGCATTTATTGTGCAATAACGGAGAAAAACAATGGCGACACATGGAGTGGAATTATCCTGGAATAATATGGGCAACTGCTGCTTTTCTTTTGGCAAGGGGAACAGATCCTGCTATGCGAAATAAAAGTGGCCATGTTGCACTTGATTTGTTAATCAAACATTTGCCACGTATCCATCTTGATTTGGAAGTGGATTATTCTACATGTCCACAAGGAATACTATTAATAATTGAAGAATTATTAGCACATCCAACAACGTTACTAAATCAGCCTTGCTTGATTGAGAATGCAAAAACGTTGATGCAAGCTATTTTCCAATTAGATAGAGCTTACCAGAATAGAATTATTGTTGTTCTGTTAAATCTAAGCAAGCTTGATCCAAATGTTGAGGTATGTGTACGAGACAATCCGCCAAATGAATTATTATTTCATTGTACGGAAAATCGATTAATTGATGCGGTCAATGTTCTTTTACAACGTAAAGAAGTACGTATAAATGCACTTTCTGAGAAAGGTACACATGATGGAATGACTGCATTGACCTCTTTATGCATGGCAATTTGTTATTATTTCAAAGCGGCAAGTGATCCACGAGTAAGATCCTCAGCGAACCAGAGTCTCCAAGAACTCTATTACTTATTCGATGCATTTTTGGCACGACCTGATCTTGATTTATTTCGTTGTGGTGAAAATTTGCATACAATGAAATATATAATTAGAGATGATGAAAGTGATTTATTTACTAAATTACTTAAAAATAAAAATATAAAATTGCAACCACAGCAAGTATTAGTTTTACTGGATTTAATTATTCAACGTATCACTGCCTTAGATGGAAGACATATAACAACGATGCCTCATTTTGAAACGCTTCTAAAACACCCCGATTTTAAATTTGACTATCATCCTCGTGATTTAGTGACTCTTGAAAAAGGTATTTCATTTGATACCATGATTCGTCGTGAAAAAAGCGGTTCATATTCTGCGCCAGCTGAAAAAGCTGATATTCCAATCAGTTTAAGTGTCATCATGCAGCTTATGCTACATCCCGCATCAACAATTAAAAATTATTTGCGTGAAGAAAAAGAAAATAAAAATCCTTTCAACCCAGATGAGTGTAGAAAGCCACTTTTTCATCATTTAAAAAATATGTTTAAAGCATTAAAAGAAATAGATTCTGCTGAAAGATGTTTGCTTGCAATGCAACAATTACCAGCTGATCTGAAAGATGATCGGTTAAAAAAAGATGCTGCAAAATATGAAGTAGAAGATTATAAAAAAACTGAAGCACATTTTTCGAAAGCAAGAGAATTTTGCGGTGATTTGTTGGACTTGTATGTTGTCCAAGTTTTTGACCGCTATGCACATGCTTATCCATATCAACCTGCACGTCTTGAATTTTTACTGAATTTACCTAGTGTGAATGCAACGAAAAACGCAGAGCAACTAAAATTTTTGGCAAAACAGCGTGAAAAATTTAAACCGCAATTGCAACAAGTAGCTGCGTCTTCTCACAGTCGAGCTGATTCTAAGCATCTACCTCGCGTTGGAATGAGATAATGATTTTTTGTAAAAATATTTAGCCAGCGCTTCAGTGAGGGTAATCTCTCTATAAACGTTTGCCAATCTACCTACATTGCTGAACGTTTAAGATAAATTAAGCGTTGTACCCATTCTCGCATTGGATTACAAATGATGAACAAAATAGGCACAAAAGCTATTGATATTAGTATTAATACTTTTCCAAACTTATCTAATCCTTTGTCCGTCAGAGGATTATAGCCATGCGTATAAATAAATAAAAACATAAGACTCAACGTTGCTAACAAAAATATATTTTGCCCTAATATACTTTTAATTGGGATAAATGCGTAAGCACGAATAATTTCAAGTTTTAAAATTCTCCTTATTAAATAAATATTAAAAATAGTTCCAGGAATAAATATCCACCAAGCTGAAATTTTTAGTCCATTTGCAAAATGCCCGGTGTCCCCACCCGGCAAGAAAGTAGATACAGTAAAATACTGAATCGTTGGAATCATATTTATAACCAGTAACCAATAGATAAAAATAAATTTTACAGAGTTATGCTGAAAACTTTTATGATTAAGTAAAATTAAGCAGATAATAACAAGAGTAACACTAACAATAGGACCTGCAATACCAATCAATCCAGCTGCAAAATTACGACCCATATTAAACAACATATCATAGTCAACATGCTCATCTGCATTTTGCAAAAACCAACCGCCATATTGAATATCAAATGGGCTATGTTTCAGACCATACAGCCAGGCCACTACACCATGACCCCACTCATGTAATAGGAGAGCGATATAATATGCAATAATTGCAGCAACCAAATTTTGCAAAAAAATTAAAATGGGATTCTCAAACAGTGAATTTTTCATTTAGATTTCCTTAGGTATAATATTTATCTGATTTTTCAATTGCAAAACAAAACCAGACAAATACAAATTATTTTTTCCCGCTTTGTTTAAATAAATTTAAATATTTTCCATACCCACGTTTTTTCAAATCCTTAACAGGAATAAATTCTAGTGCCGCAGAGTTCATGCAATATCGTTTATAAGTTGGCGGCGGACCATCATCAAAAACGTGACCTAAATGCGACTGGGCATGCATTGAAACAACTTCTGTCCGTTCAGGCAAAATGCTCGTGTCAGGTCTTAGCACGATGTTATTTGACTCAAGCGGTTTAGTAAAACTTGGCCAACCTGTTTTTGAATCGTATTTGTCTAATGAACTAAAGAGTGGTTCACCAGAAACAACATCTACGTAAATCCCAGCTTCTTCATTATTCCAGTAAGCATTGTCAAATGCAGGCTCTGTGCCTTTTTCTTGGGTAACCCGATATTGTAATGGTGTTAAACGTGCTTTTAGTAGTTGATCATCTGGTTTTTTATAATTCTGAGTATCTAATCCTGCAATAGCAAAACTAAACATTGAAATTGCTATAATAATAGTGACAAAATTAACAATTATTTTCTTCATGGTAGCGACCTCTAATAATTGAGCATCTAAATTTGAAGTATAAATCTCAAATCCTGCATTGTCTCCCATATAATGCTATCACTAACATTGGCATGGCCGCTCCTGTACCATTATTGTGCGCGATGGGACTCGATGAGGGGGCGGCGAACAACGAAAGAAGAACGTCGCTCTACCCGCTCACTTCTACTGACACGCTCGCATCTATTTAAAAACTAAATTGTTTAATATCATCTTGTAAGAGACATTTTTCTATATTCATCCTGATTGAAATAAAGAATTATTTATCTCCATTTAGCTAGATAAGGATATCTATCCATGTTCGAAATGAAAAAATTTTTTTTATTTTTCTCTTTCTGCATGTTATCGCTACTATGCAGACTGAGTGTTGCTGGCATGTCCGACGATCATTCAGGGTTTAAAGCAAGTCTATATGGCGGCACATCTAATACCTCTGTTAATGCGGGAAATCTGCAAGGCTTTGCCGAAACGGATTCGCTCAATCCCAACAGTCATTCACAATATGATTTTACATGGGGTTTTGGGACTGCTTATCGCTTTATGTTGCCGGACAATATGCAAAAAGTATTGCATGATGTTTCTATCGGTCTGGATCTTATGTATCTCAAAGACACCCAAAAAGGTTATGTTTGGCTTTTTCAACAGCCTGCTTATAATAATTACTATTATCACCTTTCTGTTACCAGTTTGCGATTGATGGCGGATGTTGAATTAACCTTGCATCCCATCGGCCAATATATTTTTCCATTTATTGAGGGCGGCATCGGTGCTGCTCGTAATACAGCCAGTTATTATGATTCACCGCTTCTTCCAGGTACAACAGGTTTAACTATTGGCAGTCAAAGCCAAATTCAATTCGCTTATACAGTAGGTGGAGGTATTAAAATTCCATTGCTGCACGGCTCAGAATTATCGTTACGCTATTTGTATGTTGATCTCGGTAATGCAAAAACATCTGGCGCGGCAAGTGTGCCATTGGCAGCACCTGTCAAAATGGCGCTGACTTCACAAACCTGGTTAATTGGGCTAACACATTATTTTAATTGATGCTTGCGGCAAGGAGATTGTCCATGAGAAGTATTTTGTTTATAGTTGGGTTTTTCACGCTGCTTGCAGTCTATTCTTTACAAGCATTAAGCGCAGAGCCTGTATTTTATGTCACTGCCGAAACACCTGTCATCCAAGATATGGTGCCAAGCAGTACTCAACAATTGAGTTACACAATTAATGTACCTTCTCCGCCGCAAAGCGGCCCAGCCATTATTATCAAATGCTCGCTCACATTCGATAATTCAGTGATTAGTGCTCCAGGATTTAATCCTACTACCAACGGTTGTATCAATGGAGTGGGTTTTAGCGGAAAATCAAAAACTGCTCTTGTCAACATTCCACTCATCGCCGGTGCCGCAGCGGGTACTGCAAATATGACACTAACTTTTACCATGGATAACAGTGGTGGTACGCATAAAATACCCTCGCCGCCAGTTGTGATTAAAACTCCTATCACTGTCCCGGTAACTGCTAACCGAACAATGACGTTTTATAACTATTGCAAGTTTCCGGTTTATTTTGCTCTTGCATCGGGTAAAGGGCCTGCATTAAATGTGCAAAATATAAATACTGCCTGCACAAAAGATTCTGACTGCAGCGGAATACAATTATTTTCTCGCTGTGTTAGCGGTTATTGTGGCGGCGGTGTCTGTAAGAATAATAACAATGCAGGTCCAGCCAGCTCGAGTACTGACTGTGCTGTACACACAGACCCAAATGCTGGACCTCCTCCCAAAGATCCTTCGCCTTGCACTAATAATATTTGCTCTTTCTGTAATACAAGCAGTGATTGTATTACTGGCACTTATTGTAATTCCAATAATCATCAATGTTACTGGCAGACTCCTTCTCCAGCAGATTCCTCTACCAAGCACTACCAACTTGCTGCTTACACTGGGCAAGTGCCTGCGCCTAATGATCAGGTTTCATTTACAAGTAACTCCAGCACGAACGGATACTCATTGCTCTGGAGCGGTGGCATTGGCGGCCGCACTGGATGCGGCGGCGCAGGAATGTCACCTGTAGCTCCATTTACAGGTTCTAATTCTTGTTTGACGGGAGGCTGCAATTTGGGAACAGCTCCATCCGGTTCTGTTGATGATAGTCAGAATGGCGGATGTTATTTGGGGCAGGGTCTTGGCTCTAGCTCCACGGCATCAGGCGGAGCAAATCCTGTTACTTTATCTGAATTCACGCTAGTGAGTCTCACACCCGATACGTATGACGTTACAATTATTAATGGAACAAACATTCCAGTTACCATGTATCCGGTGACAGATGGCGCTGGAGCAGCCATTGCATCGCCAGCTAAATACGGCAACCCATATAGCTGCGGCAGCCCTGGAAGCAACAAGGCAACCACCATGAACCCTGTCAGCGCGAGTACGACAGTGGGTAGTTGTTCATGGAATTTTGAAAATTCATTTCTGAATACGCTTAACCCAGTCAATCTTGGCTATCGATGGGTAGCAAATGATAATGCAACAGTTTGTGCTAGCGATACAACCTGCGCACCGCTTACCCCATCTGGTCATCCAACGTATAAATGTGGATTAACTTCCAATGCAGTGGGAGCATCCCCGAGCAGCGGCTCTGCTCAAACAACTTGTGGAACCTTGTTAGGGTACTGGACGCAAGATGAAATTTGCGCAGCAAATAGTACCTACAACCCAACAGGTAATCCACAGACTGAAATTGTTGACTGCACAACTGCATCATTAGGTGGAAATACATTAATTGAATTATTAAATTGTTCAGGACTCGCTGACGTCAGTTGTTTCACTAAAGGTGCAAGCGCAACTAGTTGCTGCGGCTGTACTAGCTGGAGTCAACTCAGCGGCGTACCGACGAGTACATCTGTCATCAAGCAGTGTACGGTACCCAATACAGCATACTGGGTTGCGGACGTATTGCCTGGCTTGAATTTCCTGAAAGATGCTTGCCTTTCGGCATATGTTTATCCTTTTGATGACCCATCCTCTACATTTACCTGTCCACAAAATGCGGGTCAAAGTGGTGTGAATTATAATGTTGAATTCTGCCCAGGAGGAGAATCAGGGGGTATTGGTTAACGAACAGGAAAACGGGGTCAGGCTTTAATGGCACTAACTTAAGAACTGTCATCCCGGAATTTAGTAGCTCTAAACGAGCGTCTTTTGCTCGTTTAGAGCTACTTAATGTCCGGGATCCATCTTCAATTTATCCCTCCTCATGCTTTTTAACTCAAGTGCTTTAAGCAAAATGGATCCCGGACATTAACTGGCGCTAACACACAATGTGCCGAGCCCGTCACCGGATCTTCAGGAACATCACATCCAGGATAAAAACAACGAGAGTAAATATCGGCAAGCCTTGCAGGTGCTGATAAAATCACGCCACGATATGGTAACTTTGCAATCGCATTCAAATCGAGTTTAGCTTGCTGCACTTCATATTCATGATTAAAAATCAGTAATAAATCAAAAGTACTATTAAAAACCGCGTGAGGAACAACATTCACGGCATTTAATAATTCATGTGCTGGGGTTATTTCATTGTATGGTAGGGCTGGAAAGTCCATTTGCAACAAGCACCCTTCTTTCTTAACGCGAAGTAATCCACTTTGGCTATTAAAAATCACTTCATCATGGGGATAGTCTAATAATTCAAATAATACGAAAGCACTTGCTAGAGTGGCATGCCCACATAGAGCGACTTCCTTTTTTGGGCTAAACCAGCGAATTTGATATTGATTGCCTTCTAAGACAATAAAAGCAGTTTCAGATAAATTATTTTCCTGATTAAGAAAATTAAAATACCTCAAAATTCAACTGCTGCTAAAAACCAATAGTAATAATTACTGGGTGTAGTTTTTAATAATTTAAAATATTTTCTTTAAATTTTAGGACAATCAAATTAGCTCAGTCGAAAACTCATCGCAGCTTTCCCAACAAAAGTATTATCATCTTTCTTCTTACTATACAGCGAGAGAAATAATTTTTCGTAATCTTTATCATTTTTATCAAGATAGTCAGCCATTAAGTTCACACCCTGAATACCTTTTTCATCGAGGACTTTACAGCATTTCTTCCAATCATCTACACACGCTTTACCGGCTCTATTCATGATGCGCATGCCATTGATAAAGGGTTGTTTGAATGCATCGGGTTTTTTACTCGTGCAGGCATTGCAAAGCGCTGACAAAACAGATCGAAAAATTTGTTGCACAATGTCATTTCTCACAACAGGATCAAGTTGTGCAACCGCCGCTAATAAACGCGTATCCTCTTTTGTCTCTTTATCTTCTGAAACAGATATGTGTGATAAAGCGAACAGATCCATCTTATCGAATTTTTTATTATCCTTCATATCTAGGCCTGAAGCATAATGTATTGCATTCTCAATATGATCTAACGCATGATGTAGACCCGTTATATTATGAGAGTGAATGTACTTATCAATATAAAATTTCATAAGACAATACTGGATTTCATTTTTGGCTTGCAGCGTATTTTGCATCATCACCGATTTCTTAGCGATGTCTTTCAATTCACTCATTAGCGCATGCATGTCTTCCTTTTGCTTTTCCGATGCGCTGGTGCGATGCAGTGAATCAGTATGTGGGGTACGATGCTCTAATTTTTGATTAAAATCCGCAATAAATTGGGTAAATGCATTTTTATTGGGTGCGATAAATTGCTGGTATAGCTCCTCAAGTGCTGCTGGGCTTTGGTGAACCAATATTTGTTTGAACTGCAATTCATCAATCAGCTTTTTTTGCTGAGGTAATTCTTTTTCAAGAAGTTTCACCAAACTATTCCAATAATCAGAGCCACACTTGATCGCCAATTCATTCAGCGCTTTCATATTATTTACAAAGCGCGTTTGTTCTTCCTTATTCAAATTTTTCTTAGCAGGATCCAGAATATTCGACAAGTTAGTTACGATTTTTTTCAAAAAATCTAATATAGAACCTGCAATATACTCTTTAAGCAATTTTTCACTGGTTATTTTCTGAGAGTCATCTGGCATCCCCTCTGGAAGAAGGATTTTTGACTCTTCAGAGCTGACCACAATACCCATGATCTTGCCAATGCGCTCCAAGTGTCTGAGAAACAACTTAGATTCCTTTGCATCCACTTCTTTTCTTTCATATAAAGGACGTATCGTATCGTAAGCATTTAATAAGACTAAAAATTCATTTTGGTAAGCCAGATCTAGCTTTTTTAGACCTTCATCACGATTAGAGCTCATAGAAAACTCCCGTTTTTGTTAGGCTTTCTATCAGTTTATAGCAATTTAGCTTTTTGTGTTTGGGCTGAAGGAATCCACAGCGATGATAAAGTGATAATAAATATGAATCTTAAGGTTTCCTTAAGGTTTTCTTAAGATTCCCCGCGGCGTTGTTGCGTAATTCTTGGAATCAATTCAGTGTCGTGCCAGCGTGCTTTTGCTTAGGTATCTACACAAACCACCCATGTGTCGTCCCGCGCGGCTTTTAGCGCGGGACGACACAGTGGAGATTTGTGTAGAAACCTATGTTTTCCAAAGTGGAAGACGTTGTTGCGAAATTCTCGGTACCAATTCAGTGTCATGCCAGCATGCTTTTATCCCAGCTTAAAACATGCTGGCATGACACTGAAAACGATTTATTGTCTTCGCCACATGCTTCATTGGCTTTTTTACACAACTCAAGAAATTTGGAAAATTTTTGGGATTCTTTCTCAACAACCCTCAATGTTTTGGCATTTTCATTTAAGTCGTTATTACCGTTTGGATTTTTAACTTGTCTTTACATCGTCATCTTCGCTTTGCTATTTTTGGATCGAATAAAATACAGAAATAACATATCTTGTAAATAAATATCTAATCGAGAAAAAATAAAGCAAATCACCTCATCCCGCAAACAAGTACAGGATGAGGTGATATCAAGGTGACTCAAACACATTACATTTAAATTATTGTTCTATGACTGCATCAATAACCATATGAACACCACAGGTATAACGAGCTACGTCAATAACAGCATGTTTTTGCCAAACGGAATCAGCATAACCACTCAGAATTACCTTTCTGCTATCGCCTTCATAGGATGCTACTGTGATCGGTTGACCCGCTAATTGTGGATTTGCATTTATTCTTGCACGAACGAGATCCGCTGCAGTCATCCCTCTCGGTACATAACATCTATGACAACAGCAATGATGATCCACCCACGCACTGGCCGATGTTGAATACGACAACATGGATACGGCTATGAAAGCAAGTGCGACAATGAGTTTATGTTTTAACATATACATTCTCCTCTGCTTCATCATCAATTACTTCTTTTTGCAACCATAACTATTATAAATCCATTAGAAAATTCTTGCTGACGCTCACAACTAAATGATTGTTTTTGCGAATTTGATTTATTCAGTTGGCAAGCGATTGAATTCACAGATGGTAAAAAAAGGATGGGGTTAGCAAAAAATAAATGGTAACGGAATTCGGTACTTAATAATGTATTGTCATTCTGAGCGCTCTGACGCTCGAAAAAAGAGGGGTAAACATCGAATAAGAACTTCTTCTTTTTGTACAAATCCCCTTGTTCCTGACGGATCGACGCAAATTCCACCGATGCGTCGTCCTGAAAAATATGACGTCAACGTATTTTAACCGCAGCGACGGTACTCGCACGGAATATTTATTCAGGATCCACTTTAGCATCATCGATCCATATAAATTCAGGAATGAGTTCTTCGTTCGTGGATCCTGAATAAATCTTACGCGCTACTGCGATAACTGCGGTCAAATAATTTGGGCGTAAGATTTTTCAGGACGACGCAGCGGAGGAGTACCTAAGCTCTGCGGGGAAGGCGTTCTAAGCAATTCTTTTAATTATGCAACACCATAGAGGGATTTGTATAAAAAACTACATTCACAGTCAGCTTGCATCCAGGCGATTTTTTTAAAGTTTATTTAGATTGGCCGTGGTACTCGCTTTCGTTTCATCCGTCATCGGATGTTCTTTTTCATAAAGAGTAATTTGCTGAATAGCTAACTCACATTTTTCTTCTTCCGCTTTCACTTCTTTAGGAACAATTTGCTGCATATCTAACTTAGATTTCGCCTCATCCACCTTCACATTTTTAAACAAAACAATATCTGTTTTCAGAATCTCTAGCGCATGTAATAATTTTTTCTGCTTTGATTTCTCTAACTTATCTTCAATAATTTCGATAACATCGCCTAAACTAGCGCGATATTCAGCTAAAAAATCTAGATAGTGCCTTTCCGCCAGCCCAGGTTTCCATAGCTTGTCAGTATAATTATCTACATGATTTTTTTTATAATCGTCAATTAATATATTCACGTCTATTAATGCTTTTACCAATAGATCAAATTGTGATCGGCTCTCACTCATTTTAACGCCCTCTGTTTAAATTAATCTGCGGCTTATCATCCATACCAGCCATGCAATTTGCTAAGTTTCGCTCAACTTCACGATCCCCAATATATAAATCTTGTCTTTGTAATTTAAATTCATCACATAATTTTGCTAATGCATTCAAATATTTCTCACCGGAATGACTCGATTCAAACCCTTTTTCCGAAATTATAATCGAAGGAGAAACCGATTGATCAATATGAATATATATATTTCCACCTTTTTGTTCAAGTTGCCAACTATTTTCACCGGCCAGTTTTTCCAGCGCTGGCATTGTATCATCTGTCACAAACGCCATTAAATTTTTTCGAGTGGGTGTTTGTACAATAAACGATTGGCTTAAATCGGGGCTCGAGGCCATATATTCATGGTATTTTTCTAATGTTTTATCTGAAACAGGATGATCCAATTTAATTTGCCGCTCGATGACTTTACTCCAAAGTTCCATGTTCCAGTTAGGATGCACGGTAAAAATATTTCTTTCTAAGTACCCAGTATTCAGTATCATATTCACTAATTGTTTTTCAGTCTCAACAAAAGTAGACATGTCGTGCCACTTGCCCTTTTCATCTTTAAATTGACCAATCAAATTAATGTTACTCAGCGCTTCTGATTTGTAGGGATTTCGATTTTCAGCGCCATGTTGAATGAGATCAAGAATGTGATCAATGCTAAGACCTAAGGTTTTATTAATGTTAAAGACAATATACGCTTCAAAAGGCGTCAAAATACCAAACTGCGCAATTTTCACTTTATCCGCATCTGAAAAATCATCGTCACTGCCAAAAAGTGGCTCGTGATCCGGCGCCATTAAATTACCGTTTGCATCACGTATCTCAGCAAGATCATGACCGATCTGAATTAATGCTTTCTTCATATTCATGTACCCGCGAGGTACGCCATCTACATCCTCACGCGTATCGAAGGGTGTATTCGCATATAATTTATTTAATTCTTTCAATCTTGAAAATAATTCCTTAGGCATTGTGATCCATCCTAAATCTTGATCACTCACAATGGGAATCAATGATGTATCGTCATTTTTTGGCAATTCAACTTTGCTTGACAGTGCATAAACCATAACGGGTTTCAGCGGTGCTTCAAAATTTTCTTGATAGCTCATTGGAAAACGTTTGTTAACCTTCTCAGAAAATTCGCCAAACTTTTCAAGCCACCAATCAGGTTGATCTGCATTTATATGAGAACTACGCTTCACCTTACCCAAGTCCTTCATATCCACCAGTGATGACGTGGCTTTCTCATCGTTTAAATCAATACTGTGGATGACTTGATTGACTGACTTGATATCACTGATGGCACGTACACGTAAAACACCATCGACGCCAGGTTTATCGACTAATTCGAATTTCGGTGGCGTGCTGCTTAGACCTTGCAGATAATAATTAAGTGAACGTTTCCCCTGAGTGGTCTGTAGATTTTTAGGAATATCTTTTTCTTCATGCTTAAGAATTTTATCACCAACAACTTTCCCCAATATCGCGCTTGCATTTATTTCAATAAGGTAACCTTCGACGGGAGGTTGATTGCTTATTTTACCTTTTACATTCGGCGGTTTTGGCGCACCTCTATCTTCATAAAGAGGTGTTGAGGAATTTTCACGTACAGCAAAACACACTCCCCCGAGTTCTTTGCCCAAGTCCAATAACACCTCTTCAAAAATAGGAGGTATTTTCGGCGAAATTCTGGATTCTCGTTTACCTGGCGCCCCAATCATCACGCGTCCACCTTTTAATTCATTGAATTTACATTCAAAAATAGATGGGAAAAAAATCTTCTCACTGATTATTATAGCATTTTAATGAGGATTAGCGTTTTTCATTGCGCGTCCAAGTACCGTCTTTTTCATATAAATCTTCGCGTAATTTGATATTGCTCAGCGTCAATTTAATCACTTCAGAAAAGGAAGAAAGTAATTGTGAGTGATACAGCGTCAGCGAATTTTGTTGGTCAGAGTAAAGTACTAACAAACCAATAATGCCACTTTGTGTCAAAAGAGGTATGCAAATATAAGCCGTTGGCACTCTGGTAAAATGATAACAAATAAATTCATCAACTGTATTATTCACACAGTAAGCGTGTCCCTTGCGTAACGCCCAACACGCATCGGTAGAAAATTCAGATTTCAAAACGGGTTCATCTCCCCACTCATCAATTTTTTTTAATGTTTTTGTTGTCTGGTCTGAGATAACTAATCCACCCTGAAAATCCGCAAACAAACTTTTTGCAGTAAATATAATAATAGAATATGCCTCACTGAGTCGATTACACGTTTGCAGTAAATCATTCATTTTAGTGATAAGCGTCATGGTGTGATCGTGTTCTTCTAATATTTTATACGAATCAACTAATTTTTGATTTGCTTCAGATAAACTTTCAACCAGTGATAAATTTTCATAAGCCAAATTCAAGGTTGTTTTAAGCAATTTATAACCGCGCACACAAGTGACCAGCATAAATATGAGATAAGCAGACATCGCAATACCAATGGCCAGGTAGTTCACACCCGGTTGCATAAAAACCCAAATACAGAGTGGGAGAATAATGGCAGTCACATAAAGCAATCCTGCTACCAAGTTCGCATTCAAGGTTTGCGACCCGCCGGACGTAATACCTGCAATGACAATGATTACAACCATTTGCTCTAATGTACCCCTGGGCATGCCAAACGAATCCAGCCAGCCCCACAAGCAAGCAGATAAAATCATACCTGCCATAAAAATAATGTAATGGAGTTTTTTATACTGAGGCTTTGAATCATAGAAATAAAATGCAAGTATTCTGAGTAAACTGATGACGACTGCACACGCAAACCAATTCCAAACATACATGGGTTTTGAAATGTAATATAAAGCAATGGTCACAGTGATGGCACAAATTAAATTGGTAGGCAGACTAATGAGTAAATTACGATTGAGAATTTGCAATTGTTTAGAGAAGATAGTTTCTTCTGCATGGATTGTGTAAGCCGCATCCGAATTTTTCTTCACAATTGACTCCATCAATGTATGTGAGGTTATTCTCTATTATAAACATATAAATAGACGTAGATTAAATTGCTGCTATGATAGTGGGTTAATTTATAACAGTTTTGATGCGTTTGTTTAATACTACTACTAAGGATTTCCAGTGCCTAAATTATTTGGATGTAAAATCGTCGTAAAAAAAGAAGTGACAGAGAAAGTCACTCGGCGGGTTTTTGATTTTTTATCCGTCGTCAGTTTAACAAAAGTTGCTGAGACACAGAAAAAGTGGCGAACAATTGTGAATACTGATTTTCCTTTCAATTTAATTCATCAACATTTCCCTGAGCTGCATCCTTTGCGGGTTAAACGCTTAGGCGGTGGTGCAACCAACATAACAACTTACATTCAACTCGCAAACAATGAACAAGTGGGCAGAGTGCCAGGAAAAGATACCGATAAATTTCTCAATCGCGCAGCAGAAGCCAAAAATGTTCAAATAGCATTTGAACATGGCGCTGGCCCGGAAATTTTGCAAGATGATGCAAAAGGTTTACAGCGTTCTAAATTTCTGCCAAACCCAATAACGATGACATCTGAGTTATTGACTCATCCAGATAATATTAAGAAATCCATTGTGCCACTGAAAAGAATTCATCAATGCGGAAAACAGTTTGGCAACCCGATTGATGTATTCAAACGTAATAAAGATTTTCTGCAAATGCTCGAGGAGCAAAAAAAACCATTGGCTGCTGAATTTAAAAATATCCTTACCGAAGTCGAAAAATTAGAAAAAATATTTGCTCAACTGGATATCAAAAAAGTACCTTGCCATAATGATCCTACACCCGGCAATTTTGTCGAATCAAATGGCAACATCATCTTAATTGATTGGGAATACTCGGGTAATAATGATTTTGTCTGGGATTTGGTGGGATTTGCAATCGAATCTGAATTTTCGTCCGCACAAGAGAAAGTGATGTTTGCTGCTTACTTCGGTGATCAACCCGATGAAGCTGCATTGCAACGTTATGTGTTATATAAACCAGTCTATGCGCTTTGGGGTATCGTTTGGGCTCTTTTACAATTAGCCAATGGAAATAATGCTGCTCCGGTTGATGTACTAACGGCAATGGTGCAAAAACGTTCGGAAGACTTTCAGGGATATGTTGTCAGTGCAGATTACAATAATGTACTTGCAACGGTGGAAGCCGCGTTACTGAAACAAAAGAATGCGAATCAAACAACGGCTGTGGAGATTAGCAGATCATTTGGTGCAAGGTGATTCTAAGAAATAGACACGAATTTAGACAAGTAATTCCCCTTCCTCCCATTTTGCCTTTTAAAATGGGAGGAAGGGGCCAGGGGTCAATGGCACTAGCTTAAGAACTGTCGTCCCGGAATTTAGTAGCTCTTAACGAGCGCCTTTTGCTCGTTTAGAGCTACTTAATGTCCGGGATCCATCTTCAATTTATCGCCCTCTTGCTTTTAACTTATATGCTTTAAGCAAAATGGATCCCGGACATTAACTGGCGCTAAATTCGCAAAAAGCGCTCATTAAGCGCCAGTAAATTCCGGGACGACAGTTCTTAAGCTAGTGCCATTGGGGCCAGGGGTAGGAGGGAAAAGTTAAGAAAGCGTTTTTTATTTTTATATTTTAAAACCAACCTCCTACCCCTGGCCCCTTCCTCCTACTCAAAGCGTAGGAGGAAGGGGAATTACTTGTCTAAATTCGTGTCGATTTGTTGCATAATTAAAAGTATTGATTAGAACGCCTTCCCAGCAGAGGGAAGACGTTCTAATCAAATTATTAAATTAAATTTAAATTACGTTCCAAAGAATAAAACGCTCTAACCTATTCATTTTGCAACAACATTGATTAAAAAAACTATCAACTCACGCAGCATAAATATTATAATGTATCATTCGCACCTCGTTGAAGTTAACGTCAAGGAAATTATATATGAATGCATTTCATCCCGCGTTGCTGATTATTTTTGCGAGAACATAATCATGCAAATTTGCCGCATTATTTTGCTACTCATGGCTATATTCATTTTGCAACCTGTCGCCTACGCAACAGAAGCACCCTTGCCAGTTCAAATGACAGCCATGATCTACCAACCGCCTACGCCGCTGATTGCCGACAACAATTATTATTTGGTCTATGAAATTTACTTAACCAGTTATATGAATTCCCCCGCTACCCTTACACGATTTGATGTCACTGATCAAAAAAACCATTTTGGACCAAGTCGTGAACAATTAATTAAATCCATTCACTCACTGGACAGCGAATCGCCGTTGACATTTGAGCCCGGTGAAGCGAAGGTGATTTACATGTGGTTGGCTTTTAAAAAATTAAGCGATCTTCCTGCTCAATTAATTCATCACCTCACCGTCAGAAGTGAATTTCAGCATAAAACGTATGAGTTTCCTTTAGACTTGCACCCCATCATTCTTGAGCGAACTGCACCGATAGTTATCAATGCACCGTTACGCGGCAAACATTGGCTGGCTGCCAATGGCCCCTCGAATACGTCTGACCATCGTCGCGCACATCTCTATTTTGCAGGCTCACCTGATTATCCCCAGCGCTATGCGATCGATTTTATTCAGCTAGGATCTGACGGAAAATCCTCTACAGGCAATCCGCAAAAAAATTCCAGTTATCATTGTTACCATCAAGATATACTTGCCGTGGGTGATGGAGAAGTGGTCGAAACTCAAGATGGAATCCCGGAAAATATTCCCAACTCAAATAAATTAGCCGTTCCACTCACTGAGAAAACCCTGCCTGGCAATTATATTATTCTCAAATTAGCAGAAGGAAAATATGCGGGCTATGGTCATTTAATCCCGGGTTCTCTACAAGTTAAAAAAGGCGATCGTGTCATTCGCGGTCAAGTGATCGCAAAACTCGGTAATTCCGGCAATTCTTCCGAACCACATTTGCATTTTCAAGTCATCGATGGCCCATCGTTTTTAGCGTCAAATGGGATACCGTATGCATTTGATTATTTCACAGTGCAACCTAGCAAACTGCTTAATCCAAGCCATGATGCTGCGTTCCAATTAAAAATGTTAAAAACACCAGAAATAAAATTTGCCAATCAATTGGTGCTGGAAAATACGTTAATGAATTTTGAATAAAAAAGAGCAACCCAATGACAATTTCATTCAAACACGATGCCATGCCACTTTTAAGAATTGCGCTTCCTCTCGCAGTGAACGGCATCGTGCAATCCGGTGTTTATTTTTTTGAAACACTGTTTTTTGCCCACGTGAATGAAAAAACATTAGCGGCGAGTGCACTCGTCGGCTGGTTATTTGGCACAATCGCCGTCATATTATTTGGCACGCTTTCATCGATTAATATCTTGATCGCTCATAAACATGGCGCAAAAAATGAAGTCGCCATTGCCGGTATCGTGCGGGATGGCATCGTCATGGCGCTGATTCTTTTGATACCTGCGTTTTTATTGCTGTGGAATATGTCACCGATTTTTTTATTATTTGGGCAACCACAATCCATTGTCATTCTCGCGCAATCTTATTTGCATGCATTAGCGTGGGGCTTGTTGCCTAACTTTATCCTCATGGCTATTTTAGAAATGATTTTAGGCTTAGGTAACACCCGCACCATCATGATCTTTACCGCATTTGAAGTACCGCTGGTTATTCTCAACAGTTATATTTTAATTTTTGGTAAATGGGGATTTCCCGCGCTCGGCATTGCTGGCGCCGGATGGGGAATGACGCTTACCTATTGGTTAACTATGTTTATTTTAATTTTCATTGTGATGACTAAAGCATCCTACCGAAAATATTTTTCTCACATTTTTAATTTTAAAACGAAAAGTTATTTGCTGGAATTGTTTCGCATCGGCCTGCCGATGGGCATCATGTATTGTTTTGAAGTGGGATTTTTCTTTGCTCTCACACTTATCATGGGTTCAATTGACAGTACGATTCTTGCAGCCAATCAAATTGTGCTGCAATATTTAGGTCTCTTAATGTCAACGATGTTTTCGATCGCTCAGGCTATCACTGTCCGCATGGGACATTTGCTTGGCGCAAAAGAATTTCAATCTGCCCAGCGCGCACATCAGGTTGGAATTATTATTTCAATTACCTTTATGTCAGTGGTAGCAATTTTTTATTGGTTTTGTCCAACGCTGCTCATCGCAGTGGATTTTAATATTCACGATCCTGTGAATTTTCCTATTATCAATATGATTAAAGAATTTCTTTTTATTGCTGCATTTTTTCAACTATTTGAAGCGGTGAGAGTCGCTTTCTTTGGCTCATTGCGTAGTTTAAAAGATACCAATTTTACTCTCCTCACCTCCATCATCAGCTTTTGGCTCATTGCATTGCCCTTAGGCTATTGGCTCATTTTCAATACGCCCCTTGGGCCCAAAGGGCTTTGGCTCGCCATGGTCCTCAGTGCCGTCCTCAGTGTCTGCTTACTCAGCTGGCGCTATCAAATCAAAATACGGCGTTATGCAACGCTAATATAAATTGCAAATAGCCATACTCTTTATTAAAA
>CAVRCT010000001.1:0-596448 GCA_963719645.1 uncultured Gammaproteobacteria bacterium | reverse complement strand
GGCGCATTCTAGCTCCAAATGCGACAATCATTTTTGTACTGCTGTATAAACACTTCGTTGGGCGTTTTGTACCCTAAACATTTTCGAGGGCATCGGTTCATTTGAGCAGCCAGTTGATCTAGCTCCTCTTGAGTCATTTTGGCAATTTCTGTTTCCCTGGGCAAGTAACGTCTCAATCGACCATTCATATTTTCATTACTACCTTTCTGCCAGGGAGAATGTGTTTCACAGTAATAAACTTTACATTTTATTTCTTGCTCAAGCGTTCGATAATCAGCAAACTCACAACCTTGATCAAAGGTAATAGTCTTACACATTTTTGCAGGTAGATTTTTAAATTTTATTTTTATTTTATCCATCACTCCATGCGAATGTTTGCTGTTATTTTTTATTAAAAAAACTACTCGCGATTTTCGCTCAACAAGTGTTGTTACTACTTTTTCTTTTGTACCTTTAAATTCAATTGTGTCGCCTTCCCAGTGACCAAATTTTTTTCGTGTAGCAATTTCTTCAGGACGTTGCGTAATTAAGCGTATTTTTCCATATCTACAAGGGCTTTTTTGCCTGCTATAACGTTTTTTCCTCTTTGGTTTCTTGTAGGGTAAACAATGATACAGTTCTTTGTTTTTTGATTGATAGACAAATTGATATATTGTTTCAGGACACACATAAATTGTTAATTTATGAAATTTCATTCGCCCTGAAATTTGTTCAGGACTCCAACCTTTCTGTAAACTTCTCACAACATAGTCTCGCAGATAAGCATCTTTTTCGGTTTTACTTAATCGTTTCTGCTTCGCTCGCTCTTCTGTCTTTAACTGAGCTGTCCTGGGTAAGTATCCTTCTGCTTCACTATTCCGATCGAGTTCTCGATACAGCGTTGACCTATGCTTGTCTAATTTTTTAGCAATCTCAGATATTGATAATTTCATTTCAAGAAAAGTGTAAAAACGACGTCGATCTGTAATCGACAAATGCGTATACTTGCCCATGCGACAGTCTCCTTTGCTATTCAAGTTCCCCAAGAACATGAATATACAGCATTTTTAGACTGTCGCACTTCTACTTAGAATTTGCCTGCCTTTTTCGTAATAATTAAATTATTTCTGGAGTGCAACTGGAGTGCAGAATGAGTGTATGAAGGCGAGTTGTGATTTGGGGGCTCTTTGGGTTCCGGGTTCTTTCCGGCTCGCATTTAATTTTTTTTGAGATCAGGAAGAAAAGCCGTGTTGCCACGGCTTCTATTTTAAACTGCAGTACGAACCATGCGGTGCATATTAAGCCAATCATCTAAATCCTTTTTGTGGTATCGCACGGATCGACCAAGTTTTATGAAAGTTGGTCCTGGTGTTCGACCTTCTCTATAGCCATTCATGCGATCTTGACTTAAAAAACTTCGGCTCATGCCGATGTATATTGCTGCTTCTTTTTCGGTAAGTATTTCTTTACTCATAATGTTTAAATCCACAAAGCTGAGTTTTTATTAGTCCTACCGGTTGTTGAGTTAATCAACAACATCCTGGTGTGCATTCTCGATGCGTAATGATTTTTTGTCAATTGCAATGTGTTTATCGTATTCCAAAGCTTTTCTGCGAAAGTTTTTTATATATGCTTTTTCATAATGCTATAGTCATCTTTTCACGGCGGTAACAGGGGTTCTGAGATCATCATTGCTTTTTTGCAATTTATGTTTATGTGCAATTTTTTCTTTGTTCTCGAGTACTACATTATAATATTTATACGTCAAGTGATCGGCATACAAAGAGGTTTCGGTAAAAAAATTATTGATGCTTCTGAGGGAATAAAGGATAGCAAGTAAAGATGTCGTTGGCTGTGTTTAAACAATACACAAGACATTTAACACTATTTCATTGAGGAATTTATATGTATTTTTAATCGTTAGTTATTCAAAACCTGCCGAGCAAATTACTCCTTATGTTAAATCGCATGCTGATTGGGTAAAAAAATATATTGATAAAGAATTATTCTTATTTGCAGGGCCTAAAAAAAGCAAACGAGGTGGTGCAATACTCGCAAAATCAATCGATAGGACTGCGTAAATAAAATAGTTGCAGAAGACCCTTATGTCGTTAATGATGTGGTTGAGTATCAAATAGTTGATTTTGATTGTAGGATTTTGGCTTCTGGCTTCTGGATTAGAAATGTTGTCTATTGCTTAGCTGGAATGAATGACTTAATTTATCGCATCCACTTCATAATCTGAAATGGATGCGAATCTTTATAAAATGTAGATTTTGTAATGAGTTTTAAAGATCGTAACCTACGCGATAAACTTGTCCAGTCTGTGAACCTTCTACGCTTTCTCTATAAGCAAGTGCAACTTCATTAGCAGAGACCGGTTGATATCCTTTAAAATATTCTCCGAACTTATCCAATGATTCAGTTAATACGGTTGGACTAACAATATTAATTCTAATATTGTTAGGTAATTCAATTGCTGCTGCTTTTACAAAGCCATCTAGGGCGCCATTTACCATAGAAGCAGATGAGCCTTTTGTAATCGGGTAATGATTTAGGATTCCGCTAGTTAATGTGAAGGAGCCACTATTATTAATGTATTTCAGGCCAATTAGCACTAGATTAACTTGTCCCATTAACTTGCTTTTTATTCCAACTTGATAAGTTTCATCGGTCATTTTTGCAATGGAATCAAAATAAACTTTGCCAGTTGTTGAGATAACTGCATCGATCATTCCTATCGATTGATACATTCGCACAATTGATTCTGATTTTGTGATGTCGACTTGCAAGTCACCCTGTGTATGTCCAGCAACTATCAATGTATGATAAGGAGCGAGTTCATTTACTACAGCGCGGCCAATTGTTCCGGTGCCACCTACGACTAGAATTTTCATAATAAAATCTCCTAACAATAGCCAATTATTATTTATATCCAACCATAAATATTCTCCTAAATGGCAGTAAAATTTTATTGTTTTCTTGCAAAGGATATTCCGCTTCAATAGCCTGCACATAGGCATTAGAAAATTGATTTTGATTTTTATCATCCATTGCTGACAAAATGGGTCGCAACGCGGTTCCCTTTACCCAATTTAAAATCCCTTGATAATTTGGCATTTCTTGAAAATATTCAGTTTCCCACAATTGAAGGGATTTTACACCTGACCTAGTTAGCAAATCATAATACCAAGATAGATTATAAAGAGGCTGTGTTAATATTCCATAACGCAATTTATTTAGAAGTGGTTGCCAAGTAGTATCTTTTTGCAAAATCTTGAGAATTGTTTGATGAGATGGAGAATGGAAATTATTCGGCATTTGAATTCCTAATGTTCCGCCAGGATTCATGAGTTGCAAGAGTCTTGGGATGATGACTTCATGCTCGTCTAGCCATTGCAGTGATGCATTTGCAAAAATTAAATCTATTTTTTCGGTAGGTGAGAAATGTGCTATATCATCTTTAATAAAATTAATAGTAGGAAAAGAAGCTTTTGCCTCACGTAACATCTCAAGCGAGGAGTCAAGCCCTACTATTTTTGAATGAGGCCAGCGATTTTTTAATAAAATTGTACTGTTGCCAGGTCCGCAGCCAAGGTCATATACTGTTCTAGGCTGAAATGTATCTGGGATAGTAGATAGCATATCTCGTGCTGGTCGAGTTCTCAAATCTAGAAATTTGCTATAATCTTTAGCGTTCCAGGAATCGTTCATGATTTTGTCTTGCCCATCTTTTGAAAATAAATCTCATTTTACATTAATATTACAATAGCTCAAAAGAGTACTGATTAAAGGTGGGGGAGGCTATAAATTTGCGATGGCGTAATCTATCAGGTAGCATGAAAGTAATAAATTGATCCTCCGAGTGTCATGACTAAAGAAAATGTTAAAAAGAATGTAATTATCATGGGTGGCGGTATTGCTGGCCTTTCTGCGTGTGTGCGCCTGGTTGAGCAAGGTTTTAATGTAAAAATTTTAGAGGCTCGTAACCGCTGCGGTGGCCGCATCTGGACAGAGTATCAATCAGGTCTACCGTTTAATCGAGGCGCTTCCTGGATACATGGAGTCGATGATAATCCTATTGCGAAATTAGCCAAAAAAGACGATGCAAAAATGGTTGTTATGGATATGGGTAAATTTCTGTATTACGACAGAAATGGTTTTCCAATTGCGAATGATGAAGTCCTAAAATTTAATAAAAAATTTGATTTAATGCTATTAGAAGCAAAAAACTTCTCTTTCAGTGAAAAATGTGATATTTCATTGTCTTTCGCATTAGCAACTGTTTTGAAAGAAAAAAAATTTTCATCAACCGAAGAAGATATGCTTAAGGCAAGGCTTTTTAGATTTGAAGACTATCTTGGGGCGACTTATAACCATCTTTCAGGTCGATACTGGGATGATGAAGAAATTTGGCCTGGAGAAACCTGTTATTTGCTTGATGGCTTTGAGCCAATCATTGAAGACATTAAAAGAAAATGTTCAATCCAGTTAAACTCAGTAGTTAATACGATTAATATACGTGAACAAGGCATTGAAATCGCAACTGAAGATGAAGTTTTTTTTGCAGATCATGTCATTGTCACTGTACCTCTCGGAGTGTTAAAAAAACGAAAAATCACTTTTAACCCACCTTTGCCTCACGATAAACAGCAAGCAATTGACAGACTAGGAATGGGCTTACTAAATATTGCTTCATTCAAGTTTCCTTTCTCTTTTTGGCCTGCTGAAAGTCATGCTTTTCGATTTGGTCAATTCGACCATTCTTCAATTTCATTCTTTTTTAATTTGCATCATTTTAATGGGCAACCAATTTTAATTGGTACTTACGGTGGTGAAAGAGGGCAAGCGATAGAAAGTTTTTCTGATGCAGAGTTAATTGGAAAAACCATGGAGAACCTGAGAAAAATTTTTGGATTACAAATTCCTGACCCGGAATTTTGTATGAATACCAGATGGATGCAGGATCCATTTAGTTATGGCTCGTATTCTTATTTTTCAATAGGTGCTAGTCATCAAGATTGTGAAAGCATAGCTAGTTCTATTTCAAATCGGATTTTTTTTGCTGGTGAAGCAACATGTTCAAAATATCCTGCTACTACTCATGGAGCTTATTTATCAGGTATTCGTGAAGCTGATAAAATAATTAGTTTGTACTAAGTTTGATTGCTTGCGGCAGAGCTGCGTGACATCGTAGTCTTAAATTTAATTACTTGAGCTAATTTATGATGGATTAATATTATTTTGAGCATTGGCAAGCAACGCGCTCGAAAATGTGAGGACAAATTCCTTAGGATAGTAAGACACTTTAAGTATTCTTTTATCGTGGAATAGCTTCAATAATACACATCGGATAATAGGGTTCGGGCTTTATGTCATCTTGTGTAATAGTAATGTTTGAAACCGTAAATAAAGTTTTTGACAGAAGTGTTCGCCATTCCTGCTCTGTACGGATAGCGCTATTAAGAAGTACAAATAAAGAAATATCATTAATGACTGCTCGTGGATACTTGGGATGATCGGGGCTTGGAACAAGGAAATCTATTATCCACAATTTGCCTTTACCGTTCATAGCCGTATGACAATTATTAATTATTTGTATTGCTCTTTCATCATCCCAATTTAATAGTGTTCTGCAGATAGTGTATATGTCACCACCAGTTGGTATTGATTGAAAAAAATCTCCTCCGACAAAGTGAATACGATCATGCAATACTTTGAAGACTTCACTTTTGTCAGTGCCCGCTATAATGCTAGGTTGATCAAATAACACAGCGTTCATATGGGGATTTTTTTGCAAAACAGATGCAGCAAATTGTCCACCTCCACCGCCAACATCAACTAAAATTTTTGCAGAGGGAAAATTACAAAAGGAAACTATTGGTGGCAACCAATCAATGGCAGACAAAATACACCACTCTTTAAACATTTGTAATTTGTCATTGTTTTGGTTTAAGTATTCATAAAAGCTTTTGCCAAAAACACGCTCCCAGGCGCCAGTATTTGTTTGCAATGTGTGAAGTGCGCCATTAAATACTTTGTAGCCATCAAGTATATGAGGGCTTAAGATACGATTAAAGCAGTCTGAAAGTGGGGTAGATTTATAAAAGTTAGCTGTTGGTTCTTCTACGATTCCTTGTTGACTAAGAATTTGTAGATAGGTTTTAATAATTTGAGAAGAAATGCCTAGCTTTGATGCAATTTCATCTGAAGACAGCGGTTCTTGTCTCAATAGCGTATCTAATCCAATTTCAGCTGCGTTCATGACAGTCTTTGCTAATATAAATTCATGTGCCATTTTTAGAAGGCCATCTTTAGTTGACTCTGTTAGGTATTTATTCAAATACTCACATAAGGAAATATTAAAATCTTCCGAAAAAATTTTCTTATCACTTTTTAAGGCATCGAGCGCGTTATCTAAGCTATTGTAATCGTCAATAAGTTTGGCATTGAGTATTTTGTAGAAATCGCAGGACATATTAGTAGATTCATATCTGTCGTTTCCTAAGTCTAAAACAATATCGTGAGCAGTTAATAAGCGTAAAAAGCGTTTTAATGCTAAAGGATGGACATTTAACAGTTTTGCAATTTCCGCCAGGCTGATGGGGCCATTATCTAAGATTTTTCCTAATTGGAGTTCTGCAAACATCATCAAGACACGCGATAAGATAAACTTTTGTGCGATGCCTAAAATCGCATTGTTTGGCGATTCATTATGTTTATTTGTTAGTAACATGGCTATAACTCCAGAAAGTTATGTTTTATGTGTATTCTATTAAGAGAAGACGCATTTTATTGAGTCAACTCATATACTTAACCGATCCATATCCAAGTTTGTGATGTTGGCTACTTAGCAAAAGGATTTTGGACTTAAGTGATTTTTGAAGTGGATATGCGTATCATATAACAAATCAGTATTAATCTAAAATAACATTAGCAGATCATCGGGATACAATATGTCTTCCATGCATTATGTGGCATCAGTAGGTGGCAGTGACAAGGAAAGATTGTCAATACAGCATGAATGCTTTGCAAAAGGAACTGAAGAGTTTATAAATCATCTTAAGATCATCGAGGGCATGAGTGTTTTAGTAGTGGGATGCGGGGGCGGTGATGAGACCGCGATGTTTGCAAAAAAAGTAGGTTTTAATGGTAAAGTCACTGCAATTGATGTAAATCCAGAGCAAATTGCAATTTCACAAGATAAAATGAATGATGAGAAACATAAAAATGTCACTTTAAAAGTACTAGCAGCGGAAAATTTATCTGTGTTAAATGAAAAATTTGATGTTGTGTATTGCAGAATGGTATTAGTACACGTTGTTGATCCACAAAAAGTACTTCGACTTATGTTGAGTCAGATAAAGGACGACGGACTCGTAGCATGTGAGGAGCCTGACATTAGTTCTTGCTTTTCTACCCCGAAATCTGAAGCATTTGAAAAGCACATCCATTTACTCTGTGAATTTATGAAAAGAAGAAATTGTGATCCTGATCTTGGTTCCAAAATGTATCAGCTTTTTAATGAAGTTGGATTCTCTCATATCCATATTAATTTTTCTCAACCTGCAATTACTGATAAAAGACTTCAATTAACAGCACCTATGTCTGCGAAGAGTTGCAAGCCACAATATGTTTCACTTGGTTTAGCAAGTGAGAATGAAGTGGATATAATGATTTCTCAAATAGAGAAGGAACTGGTCAATCAAAAAAACTCCTTACTTGGTCAATGCCGTATGACACAAATTTTTGGAAAGAAATAGGATATAAAAAATATATTATTATTTGTCATATTTTTTATTTAGCCCGTTTAAGGTCGTGCAATTTTTATAATCAAAGGACAATATTTAAATGACAATCAAATCTAACCCAGTTGCAGTCGTCACTGGTGCAAGTCAAGGAATTGGTTATGCTATTGCAAAATACCTAGCCACAAAAGGTTATCGATTACTGTTAATTTCAAGAAATCATGAAAATTTAAAAAATGCTGCTGAAAATATAATGAACCTAGGGTCTAATATTATCCCTCCTGTCATTTCTGCAATAGACGTCTCGGATTATGACAAAGTAAAGGAAAGTGTGGAGAATTTTATTGATCAGACGGGCTCAATTGATTTTCTTTGTAATAATGCAGGTTATGTTAAGCGAGGAACCAGTGATTTATCTCCAGATGAATTTATGAAAATGATTAATACCAATTTAATTGGTACATTTAATTTCATTCAAATTGTTTCACCGTTTATGAAAAAAAATATGAGTGGACGCATTATTAATATCGCATCTCGATCAGGTAAAGTTGCAAGAAAACAACTAGGCGGGTATGCAGCTTCTAAATTTGGTGTGATAGGTCTAAACGAGGCGCTTTACCAAGAATTAGCAAGTTATGGAATTTATGTGACAGCGATATGCCCGAACTGGGTGGCAACGGACATGACTTCAGATATTGATATGGATAAGCACCAGATGATACAAGTAGAGGATATTGTTCAAACAATCGATTATTTGTTAAACCTGTCATCGGCAGTAGCTATTAAAGAGATTTTAATGGAATGTAGGGTTCGAGTCATTGAGGGGTAGTGGTTTTGCATAGTGTATTCACTTGCTGAAAGAAATTAAGGCTGGATAACGGTCCTTATCTGGACGTGTCTGGTATTTTAGAAGGAGGCTTTCCCATTAAGTCTGATAAAAAAAAGATTCTTATCATCGGGGCGGGTCTTGCTGGGATTGCTGCATGCAATCGGCTAAACGACTATGGATTTGACGTAACAATATTAGAAGCGCGATCGCGTTGTGGCGGACGGATTTGGACTGATGATACGTTAGGAATTCCTTTCGGTAAAGGAGCAGGTTGGATTCATGGAAATAAAAATAATCCTATTGCATCCCTAGCTGATCAGTATCATGCACAATATGCTGCCTTTGATCAAAGCAAATCAGTTATATATGACCAAGGTGGTCATATCATTCTCCGTGATATTGTTCTCAGCTTCGAAGAAAAATTCAGTTCACTATTATCCAAAGCTAAAGAATTTGCTTTACAAAATAAAGAAGATATTTCGTTAGCTGATGCATTAGCAGTTGTTGCAAAACACGAAAATTTTTCTATAACCGAGTGGGATCTTTATCGAAAAAAGCTCACAAGTTTGGAAGCGTATCTTGGCGCCAGTGGTGAGTCTCTATCCGCTCGATATTGGGATTCAGAAGAAAGTTTGCCGGGTGATCATTGTTATTTAATTAGCAGTTATAGACCGATACTTGATGGTCTTTTAAAAGGTTGTCGAGTAAAGTTGAATACCACGGTGGTAAAAATCATCATACAATCAAATGAAGTTGAAGTAGTAACTGAAAATGAAATTTTTCGTGCGAATGCGGTTATTATTACCGTGCCATTAGGTGTTCTTAAAAAAAATGCGATTACATTCGATCCACCTTTGCCCACTGATAAAAAAAATTCGATTCAGAAATTAGGGATGGGTTTATTTAATATTACAGCAATTAAATTCCCAGTAGTTTTTTGGCCAAATCAGTTGCATGCAATGTATTTTACTCAGTTTAATATCCCATCAATTTCAACGTTTTATAATTTGCATCATTTTATTAATCAAGCAATTTTAGTTGGCTACAGAGGGGGAGAGAGTGCGCGGCAATTAGAGGAGCTTTCAGATGATCAGCTGATAAATGAGGTCATGCTTAACTTTAAGAAGATTTTTGGAGAACAAATTCCTGAACCTGAAGCCTATATAAATACACGTTGGTCACAAGACTCTTATAGTTATGGATCTTATTCGTATATTAAAACAGGGGCTAGCGTAGATGATTGTGAGGTACTGGCAAAGCCTATTTCTGATCGATTATTTTTTGCTGGTGAAGCTACGTGTTCTAAATATCTAGCTACAACGCACGGCGCGTATTTGTCTGGATTGCGTGAAGCTGAAAGGATAAAGAATATTTTTTTATAAACGTTCTTTAGACTGATCTTGTCATAATTATTATTAAAAATATTAGACGATGCGGCAAATTTTAACGAATTCAAATTTAACTAAAATAATTCAACAAATAACAGGAAAGCCTATGTATAGAAAAACTCGGCAGCTATTTTGCTACTAAAAAACTTTTTTTAAGCTCTAATAGCTGAGAAAACTCTTCATCAAAATTATGAGAAAATCCATTTTGTACAGTTGATCTTTCCAATATCTGATTCGACCAAGCCTGTAATTTCGAATATTGTTCAAGAATATGAATGGAATATTGTCGCATTAAGCTATCAAATCGACGAAAAAGTGGCGCATAGGAAAGATCAATCATAGAAAACTGTTCTCCATTAAAAAATGGAGCATTTTTTAATTGTTCTTCAAGAAGTATAAGTTTAGAGTCTACAATCTTTCGTTTCTCAGCAAATTCATCTTTATTCGCCGATAATGTCATGTAGTAAGCATCAAAAACAAGAGCGCTGCCCCATTCTATCCAAGATCGATTGTGTGCTTTCTGAATTGGATTTCCAGGATGCAAAGATGTAGTCAATGACGTTTCATCAAGAAATTCATTAATAACTGTCGATTCAAAAATTACTGTATCATCCGCACATAGGACAGGGACTTTCCCCAAAGGGGAGAGCTTTAAAAACCAGTCAGGCTTGTTTCGTATATCAACATAAACTCGTTCGCATTGGATATTTTTTTCATTAAGTAATATGTTGGTTCTTTCCACAAATGGGCAGATTCGGAAGCTATATAGTATTAAATGCATGGAGATACCTACTCTTTGATATTTATTCAGAAAACAGCTAATTCAAGTCATGTTTATAATCACCATCAATTCTAACATCATAGTTTGATTGGATGAAACACTGTATGGCCAATAATACTATAACACTATATTGACTTTGAGCATGAAAGTTCTGACTTGATGAATAGACATGTTTTTGAAAAGCCTGATTTTCTGTTTGCATCTGTTTTAACTGGTAAAGGATATACCATAAGAAACGTTAACAGATGAAAGACCAATTGTAATTGTTGCAGATGGTAAATTCTTTTTAAAAATTGAAAAGTTTGTTTTACCAGTCATACAATTGTGGAAATCCGGCCAACATCGGAGGCTTGACTTGATAATTTTTAGGTGGTGTTTCTTCCAAAAGATGTTGAACGAAATAATCCCATTGTTTGCGCCAGTAATAGGGATGATCGAACGTGGATCGATGATTTTGATTTGGCATAATTAACATATCAAAATCTTTATTGTGCTTGATGAGTGCGTCAACCAATTGCATAGTTGCACAAGGATGTACATTATCATCCATTTCGCCATGAATCAGTAACAATTTTCCTTTCAGTTTTTCTGCGTGAGCGGTATTACTTTGGTCTGCATAGGTTGCAGTATCTAAACTATTATATTTTTCGCCGTAACTGGCCGGATAGCAACGCAAATCATGGTTTCCTGCTGCAGCAACAGCAACTTTAAAAAATTCTGGAAACATCAACATGGCGCGAGTGGCTGCATAACCACCACCTGAATATCCAGTAATACCAATTCTCTCAAGATCAATAAAGCTATATTTGTTTGCAAGTTGTTTAATGGCAGCCACATGATCTGGAATGCCGCAGTCTGACATATTTTGATATGTCGCATGATGAAATGCTTTAGATCTGCCAGGTGTGCCAAATCCATCGATATGCAGCACGATAAATCCAAGCTCAGCTAATGCTTGTGCTGTCCAGGTAGAGCGAAAGATAGCTCCATAGAGAGTAAAATAGGGTGAAGTTCGGTAAAGTTGAGGTCCTGGGTAAATGTGATCAATCAGTGGATACTTTTTTTCTGGATCAAAATGTGAAGGAAAATATAAATTTCCATAGACAGAAGTCGCGCCGTCTCTTCCTTGTAAACAAATGCGCTCGGGTGGCACCCAGTTTAAATCTGAAAGTCCTTTTATATATGCTGTTTCAACGTGGCATATCAATTTACCACTCATGTCTTTTAAAAGACTGATGGGCGCAGTATCAATTGTAGAGAACGTATCTAAAAAACAATTATTGCTGGGCGAAATAGAAATTGCATGGTAGGCATTTTCTTCAGTGAGACATTGGAAATTTGATCCATCAAGATGGCAGCGAAATAATTGTTTATAGTAGGGATCCATATTTTTGTGATAGCCGCAAGCAGTAAAATATAGCCAATCAGATTTTCCATCATAAAAATGTACTTCTCTGACACACCATTCTCCTTGTGTTATGGCATATTCAGCAGTGTTGCTTCCCATTTTATATAGATATAAATGTGATAGCCCACTTTGTTCTGATAACCAAATGATTTCCTTTTTTTCACCTAGAACAATAATTTGATGTGGCCATAAAAAAAGTTGGCTAGGCTCAACATAGGTTTCCGCTTTTTCTGTGATTAATGTTTGAGTGACGCCTGTATTTGCATCTGCAACACAGAGTATTAACTCTTTTGAGCCACGAGTTTCACGCAAAAAATATACTTTCTGGCTGTCTTTGCTCCACCATACCCATTTGAACTCCAGAGGAGTTAAGTATGGGGATAAAAGCGCTTCTGTTTTGAGTGGAGTAATTGTTTTATTGTTGATATCAACAACTATTAATTCCGCTAGAGGTAAGTTTTCATCTCCAGAAAACGACATACGATAACTATGTAGCTTAGGACGCTGACGTCCTTCAGGTGCGTTTTGCAAAAGGAAAAGTTCTTCAACATTACGTTGATCTAGTTTATGCGTAATAATTTTGTTCGAATCGGGTGACCAAAGAGCAATAGGAGGCAGTTTTGTTTTTTCTAAACGTTGAGTAACTGCTCGTGTGTTTGTTTCCGGTGAAGAAGCATAATCATAGTAGTGTTTGCCATCGGTTGTCAGATGAAAATCTTCATGATGTATTAAATCTTTTATTAAAAGATTATGGTTTTTTATCCATAAGATCCAATTCTTGTCTGGAGATATAAGATATTCGGTATTTATTTCCGTATCTTTTACACAATTTCGATCTTCAAAACTAAAGTACCAATTATAATTATCATAAGGGAAGCATAAACGCAGTGGATTTTCTTGAATGGTAAATTTATCCAGTGTTAGCTTTCCGGGATCTACATTTTGTTTTATTTGAGAGGAAAGTGTGTTAACTAGTATTTGAAAATCTAAAATTTCATCTTTTTGGCCTGATTGATTATCAATTTTTATTAATACTTTTCCAGTTTCTGACTGTTGAAAATAGTATAAAGATTGCGAGGACCAATAAGGGAATATTGTGCTGTTGTAAACGCTATCTTGCAGATTCCATGGTAAAAAGCTTTCAGCATGCTGGTATACTTGATTATTCATTTTGCTTCCTTGTTTTTTCTATACAAGAGTATTTGATGTATATTCAAGCTTAATGTTTCAAAAGTATAGATAACCGTATTTAATAAATCTAGCATGTGCTGGTTTTAATAAAGAGAACAAGACATGATACGAAATTTTTCAAATCTTCTTTTCAAAAAAGAATCTAGTCTGTCTCACTATTCCTAAAATGTTAATATTGTCATCAAGCGTGCATATTGATGAATTAGGGCAAATCGGAAGAAGAAACTTTGATGGTCCGTCAACTGAAAGTTCTCTGATTGTAGCTTCTGAGGTATTAGGGAAATGTACAATCACTAAATCTCCATCTTCAGCTGTGCCAGTGGGATCCACTATAAAAATGGTTCCCTTGGGAAATCGCGCATCCATCGATGCTTTGCTGGTAAGAGCAAAAGCTTTATTTGACAAGAATTCACTAACTATCCATTTATTCCAATGTGTTGGTGTATGTTCATCAATAGACTTTTGAACATTAATGCAGTCACTCCATGAAATGACAGCGATCAATTGGGTTTGAACGGAGCTGTTTTGAGATTTCGTAGTGGGGGTTCCATATAAAAGCTCTTCAATAGATACTTTAAAATAGGCAGCTAGAGATTTGAGAGTAGATGCTCTTGGATCATTGGTTTTTCCCGATAGAATTTTATGCAAAGTCGGTTGTGGTATTGTTGTTTGTCGTGAAAGAGCGCATTCGTTAATGCGATGAGTTTGCATCAATCTACGCAAATTCGATGCCAAGGTTTCGTTTAGCACTATTGTTGAAGCTAAATTCATTTCATGTGCCACTTTCGATTTCCTCTAATTTACTTAAGTAATTATCATATTTTTTCCGTATTAATGCAAGGTGAGGTTCTATTTGTAAGATTATTACATATAACTTAATGAATTAAATGGATTAATTCCTTTGTGATTTAAAAAAAGCCTTGATTTATGGTAATTACTAAAGAAATAATAAAATACTATTAGTAATTGACATCAGCATATTATTACTTTATTTTATCACTTTGGGAGTTTTGTGGAAATGTGATGGGGAGATTAAGGTCGCAGAAAGTTATGGATTAGTTATTTTATAGCTGGGGTGTTAGATAGCAAAATTTATCACTACCTGCAGCTTTTCAAAAGAGGAAGGTATGCAAAAGAATAGCAATTATTTCACAGGCGCCATTTTTTGTTTAATAGCTACTTTATCGTGGGGCACAATGTTTCCCATAATGAGTCATGTATTAAAAATAATTGATCCATTTACTTTTACAGCACTGCGTTACACGTTGGCAGTCGTAGTCTTTCTAATATTCCTTTATTACAAAGAAGGAAAATCATCTTATAAAGTTGATGGAAATATTTTTTTACTTTGGATTTTTGGCTCAGCAGGTTTTGCAGGGTTTGGTTTTTTTGTATTTTTAGGGCAGAAGCTAGCGGGACAAGAAGGCGCTTTAAGTGCCTCAATGATGATGGCAACAATGCCGTTATTAGGATTGCTTGTTAATTGGATATTAAAAGGAATAAGACCAGCCAGTTTTTCGTTTGGTTTTATTTTGATGTCATTAGTTGGTGTGCTGCTCGTTATTACAAAAGGAAATATCGAGCTGCTCTTAACGATGCCAGGTAATTATGTGGCAAATTTACTAATGATTGTTGGTGCGTTGTGTTGGGTAATATATACGATAGGTGCTTCTTATTTTCCTACATGGTCACCTGTGAAATATACAGCATTAAGTACACTATATGGATTACCAACTATTTATTTTGTAACTGTTATATTGATTATGCACGGGAATATTTCATTACCGACTGTATCTTCTCTAATAAATATTTTTCCAGATCTCCTTTATACATCACTAATTGCTGGATTCGTGGGCGTTTTAAGTTGGAATCAAGGTAACAAAATTATTACTCCAATTAATGGCGTACTTTTTATGGATGTTGTGCCGATAACAGCTTTTATAGTGTCAACTATGATAGGAGTTGTTCCAACATCAGGCCAAATTTTAGGAGTGGCATTTACGGCGAGTGCGCTTATTTTAAATAATTTATATCAACGACGTAGATTGGTCTTAGCTTCAAAAAAGCTTTTAAATGAATCATGAATCAAAGAGCACTTATCTACGAACAGACATGTCATTTAATATTGGAGCGATCATAATTATGAGATTTAATAATTTTGCTTATATTTTCTTAGGCCCTGGGCTTAATCCTCAGCAGCATCAATCTGTAATAAAAACTGAAAATCTAACATTTACTGCAATTGGAATCGACTTTTCTTGCAAGGAAGATGTTATTATTGTCGCAAAAGAAGCAATCGCAAATGGTGCCCAGATGATTGAATTATGCGGTGGATTTGGTCCGTTATGGATTTCAAAGGTTTCTGAAGCCATAGAGCATAGTGTTCCTGTTGGCAGCGTTGCTTATGGTCCAGAAGCGCGTAAACCTTTATTGGATTTATTGAGTTAATTTTTTCACAACACGTGTAAGGTATGTTTTTGACAAGCTTGCATGCAATATTAAGTATTATTCTCTTTAATTTGACAGATAACTGGTAAACTTATGTATAAAGAAAGTCTTTCAATCGTGTCACGCATCCTTTTTGTAATACTAGTATTATTATGTCTGAGCTCTTTTATCTCTGCCACAACCGCTTTATTTATTGGAATTATTTTTTCATTGTTATTTGGTAATCCGTGGCTTAGCTTAACTCGAAGCTGGACGCAGCGTTTACTTCAGCTTTCAGTGATTGGATTAGGAGCCGGAATGAATTTAGCTGTGATCGGTCACGAGGGTTTGCATGGAATTGGCTATACGGTAATTGGTATAGTAACTACTATTATTATTGGGCTTGTTATCGGCAGATTTTTAAAAATGACCGAAAATATTTCTCTGCTTACTACTATTGGAACAGCGATTTGTGGTGGAAGTGCCATCGCTGCAACAGCGCCAATTATTAATGCTAAATCGCATGAAATATCAGTTTCGCTGGCAATCGTTTTTCTCTTAAATGCATCAGCCTTATTTATATTTCCTCCGCTCGGTCATTACTTTGGTTTGACGCAGACACAATTTGGATTTTGGAGTGCGCTAGCGATTCATGATACGAGTTCAGTGATTGGTTCTGCATTGCAGTATGGATCGCATGCGGTAGAAATTGCGACAACGGTTAAATTGGCTCGTGCATTATGGATTGTGCCAGTTGCATTAGTTATAGGACTTATTTGGAGTCGCAGAGATAACGATGGAGTGGTGAAAAAACCCAAGATTCCTTTGTTTATTGTGGGTTTCTTATTAGCAGCCGCACTTGTTACATGGGTACCGAGTTTGCATTCGGCAGGAATTTTTGTCAGCACGTTGGCGAAAAGAACGTTAGTACTGACGTTATTTCTGATCGGTAGTACATTTGTTCGTTCTACTTTTAGCAGCGTTGGAATCAAGCCATTTATTCAAGGATTTATTTTATGGATAATGATGGCTAGCATTACACTCATGGCTATTTTATTAGGATGGGTTTGTTAAGAAAATTGGATGATTTAAAATGTTCGATAACTTCATTAAGAGTAGCTTTGTTAAACCGATGCATCTTTTTTTTCAAAAGATTGAGTATCGATATATAGTCGTTGCAATTTATACTTGTGTTTTGTTCCTTGATAGACTTGATTTAACGATTGTCAACATTACATTACCTACGCTTGCTGATTATTTTAAAGTACCAATTACACAAACTGAATGGATTACTAATAGTTTCTTGTTAGCATTGGCAATCAGTATTCCAGTGAGTGGTTGGCTAGGTGATCGTTTTGGGGTAAAAAAAGTATTTATTTTTGCAACAGCATTATTTGGTATTGCTTCATTGTTATGTGCTTTCTCTCCTAACCTTAAGACTATGGTGATATTGAGATTTCTGCAAGGTCTGGGTGGTGGAATTATTATTCCAGTCGGAATGACGATGGTTTATCGAATTTTCGATCACTCTGAGTATGCAAGTATTACTAGTTTTATTTTCCTTCCAACGTTAATTGCGCCTGCCATTGCTCCATTCTTAGGTGGCATTATTATTCATTTGGCTAGCTGGAAGTGGGTATTTTTATTTGCAGTTCCCATTTGTTTTGTTGCAGTGACATTATCACTACTCATCTTAAAAGAACAAATAATTGAAGACACGTCATCACTTGATTTGGGTGGTTTTCTATTATCTTCAATAAGCTTAATTTTAATGTTTTATTTCATTTCAGCGCTTGGTAAATATGGATTAACGATACAATCAATTGTTGTTTTGATAATTTCGCTATTAGCCGGATATTATTTTTTGTATCATGAAAAACATACATTAGCACCTTTAATGGACATTAAATTTTTTCAAAATGCACTATTTTTACAAGCGAATATGATTCAGTTTGCTTTTCAAATTTGTCATTTTGGTTCTATTTTTTTGGTAGGTATGTACCTTCAGGTGGGTATTGGTATGTCTGCTATGGTGAGTGGATTTATTATGGGAATGCAGGCATTGGGCGCAATGTGTACTTCTCGCTATTCATCTGCTCTATTTAGTCAATACGGCCCCAGCAAGCCAATTATTATCGGATTTTTAGGCGTGGCTTTTTTCACTTTATGCATATTATTTGTCAATCAACCAAACATGATTTTTATAGGTGCTTTTATACTTTTTTTGCGAGGCATTTTTAGCGGTTTATGTGGTACGCCTATCCAAGCCATGAGTCTTATTGGATTTAACAAAAACGATGTTGGGCGCGCGAGTGCAATATTTAATGCAGGTAGACAAATATCAATTAGTTTAGGCGTCGCTTTGTCATCACTGTGTATTGCTTATGGTTTTAAATTGCATGGAATAAGCATGTTTCAAAATATTGCCCGTGTTAGCCATAATGTATTTTATTATGCTTTTATCATGATCCCTCTTGTTGCTATGATTGGTATTATAATTACTTTGTTTGTGAATAACAAAGAAGTATTATTTATTGTATCTAGAAATAAACGACAGTGAGTTAAATAATGAAAAAAATCGGCATCGTATATGCAATCAGCCAGTTAGCTGGCGAACTTTGTAAAAAAAATATTGAAAAAATTGGAGGGTATGATTCCTCCGAAGTTTTAACACATGGGTGTTCTGCAGAAAAATATAAATTAGCAACGAATGATCTCAATAAAATCGCTAACCTGGTTCTGCAATCTATAGACGATTTGCAGAAGCGTGGAGCAAAAGTTGTAATCATAGCAGCTAATAGTATTCATAGAGCATTCAGCATAATTGATGAAGGTGTCAAGACGAAATATTCAGATATCACGCTTATCAGTATTGTAAATGAATCTGTCAAAGAGTGTATTAAAAGAAATTACAAAAGGATTGCAATTTTTGGTTCAAATACTACAGTAACAAGTTCGATTTATCAGGATAAATTAAAAGAAGCCAATATTGAAGTCTTGCCTTTAACAATTGAAGAGCAATCACTCCTAAACGAAATTATTGTATCTGGTGAAAGACTTGCTGTTTTTAGATCAGAAAAAAGGCAGCTAGTCTTCAATATTGTTAATAGGCTTAAAGAAATTCATTGTGATGGAATCATTTTAGCGTGTACTGAATTGCCATTGCTTTTCAATACAGATGATTTGAGAATATCGATTGTTGACACGAATCAAATTTTGGCTCAAGCGGCAGTTGATGCAGCCAGCACCGAATCACAAACAACATACATGTACAGCACCGCAAAAGACGAATTAGAAGAAAAGCGATTAGCAGGTCTAAATATATTATATAATCCGAGTACAATTAGATTTCTTTCTCCTTTCTTAACTGGGAAGAAAAAAATTCTCGAACTCGGGTGTGGTTCAGGTACCCTAGCTGCTGAAGTTCTCAGCTTGGCTGACAATCAAGTAGAATACTTGGGTATTGATCGTGATCCTGCTCAAGTACAGCATTCCATCAAAGCACTTAAGAGATTTCCTAATTCACATGTTGTTCAAATAGATATCGTAAATGATTTTGAAACACTTAGGAAACAAGCGCCGTTTGATCTAATATATTGTCGATGGTTGTTGGTGCATTTGCCCAGCAAAAAGCGTGTCGAAGTTATTAAGAACATACTAGGATTGCTATCAAAAAATGGTGTTTTTCTTTGTGATGAGTGTGATAACAGGAATGTTAGGTTTAAACCGATTGAATCTGCTTCGGTGGTTAGAGCGCCATATCAAGAGGCAACTAGATTATGGTCTATAATATCTAAGGGTCTTATGCAGGTACTTGGTAACGATTTGGAGTATACTTCCGAGAAGATACAGGAAGATTTTTTATTAGCAAGCGATGGAATAGGTGAAGTCAAAGTTGAAGGGCAGTATCATGTTATACTGCGCGGAAAATCAGAAAAAAAGTTACTAACAGATGGTTACCGATCAAGTTCAGAATTAGTATCTCAAGTCTGCAATAAGCCATTTGAAGAAATTATTGAGGCATTTGACAAATGTGTAGAAAATGAGTCGATTGAAATTGAATTTTTAACTGAGAATGTTGTGACATATAGATCATGAGATAAATATGCAGTCATCTCGTGATCAAAAACAGCTTACAAGGCAAAAAGGAGTAAGATGAAGTTTACAAAAATCTATAGCGGATTAGATAATAAATCTTATTTCATGGAAATTGATGCTGGTTTTGAATCTGAACAACCATTAGGTAGATATTCTAAAAGTTTTCCAGTCAAAGGAATGATGTTTCGAGATTTTAAAAAGGGCGCCAGTTTTGATTGGCATACTGCGCCTCGTGTGCAATATATTATTTATCTTGAAGGCGAAGTGGAAGTTGAAACAAGTAGTGGTGAAAAGCGCATTTTTAGATCTGGTGATGTTTTCTTGCATCTGATTTGACAGGTAAAGGACATATTACACGAACGTTAACAGATGGGAGATCAATTGTAATTATTTCGGATGAATGACCGAATGAGATTTTCATGCTGAAAATATTTATGGAATAAAATATCGAAATAAATTGATTTATTTGGATAAATTAAAAGAGGAAAAAATTGACGTTATGCATTTTTTCTTTCGAAAAATAGGCGCATTCTTAAATGCAGTTATGACTTTAAGCGACGTGCCTAACTTTTCAGGCTGCAAAAAATTATATGTAATAGACTTTATAAGGCGAGCAGCATTCTAACCCAATTTTTTCAAATAGATTTTTGCTCATAGGGCTCGCTTGCAACACAACTGTTTGATAACCAGCATTAAATGCGGTTAAGAGACTTATTCGAGCTAATGCAGTTACAACACCGTTATTTCTAGCTTCAGGAATAGTAGCGCAATTATATATGCCTGCAGATTTGGATTCTTTGTCTAAGAAAAGTGTGCAGGATGCCACTGGCACAGAATCTTTGTAACCGTTCCGCAATCCACACCAATCAGCTAAAGCTGTATAAACTGCGGCAACAACTTGCGGTAATCATCTTCGGTAACGCATCCACGGATTCGAGTTAACATAGCGCATAAATATCGATAAGGTTCGATATTGTTTGCTTTGCAAGTTTCAATGAGCGAATAGAAGATAGCACCTGCTTTTGCTCCACTCGGACTTGCATTGAATAACCAGTTTTTGCGACCAATCGCAAATGGGCGTATGGCATTTTCAACTAGGTTATTATCTATTTCGACACGACCATTAATTAAATAATTATTCAATTCTGTCCAGTTACCGACACAGTAACGAATAGCTTTACCAATAGCGCCTTGTTCTGAGGTTTTAGGTGTGTGATGATCAAGCCATTTTTTAAATGCTGCAAGTACAGGAACAGATTTTTCTTGGCGTAATTTATATCGCTCTTCTGGCGTTAATTGGTTATCTCGTGCTTCGCTTTCAACCGCATAAAGCTTTCGATAAAACTTTATAGCTTCATGCGCAAGACCAGATGTTTTTTGTGTTTTTGCTAACTCAGCAAATGGTCTTCTTGCATGAGCGTGACATCCAACACGTAAAATTTCTTCTTTATCATTCGCCCAGTTATAACCGGAGAATGCATCACTTTGTAAATAGCCTTCAAACCCCAACAAAAATTGTTGCGCGTGGTAACCACCGCGAGTTTCTTGATATTCATAAACAATACAAGGATTACTTCCTCCGCCGCGATAAACCCACATATAAGATTTGGTGCGATTATCACGTCCAACTTCATTTAAAACTTGTACGCTTGTTTCATCGACTTGAACATAATCGTTAGAAATAATAATTTTTTGTAATAACCTAACAAGAGGTACAGCAAATTCTGCAGTTTTTAACACCCAACCACATAAACTGCTGCGTGGCATATCTATTTCCATGCGCTTCCACATTTCTTCTTGTCGATAAAGCGGAAGATGATCACAATATTTTGAGACGACAACATGAGCAACTAATTCGGGTGTCGCGATGCTTTTTGGTAAAAGCAATACGGGCATTGGTGCAATTTTTACATTCTCTTGACAAGGCTTACATGCATACTTCGGTCTCACATGCTGGATTACACTGACTTTCGCAGGGATGTATTTGAGTTGTTCGCTAATTTCATTACCTATATGCATTAGAGGCGTGCCACAACCACAGATTTTTTCCATTTCAGATATATCGTGCATTATAACTTCACGTGGAAGATAGGCTGGTAACGGCTTGCGTATTGGGTGTTTTTTACGAACATGCGACTGAACTTTTATTTCTTCATCTTCAATATGCTCTTTGACTTCATCTGGCAAGTCAATGCCAGCTTCATCGAACATGTCTGGCTGTAAAATATTTTTTTCTGATGATGGCGAAAAATATCGTTGCTTTGATAAGCGAATCTCTTCAAGAAGATTCGCATATTTTATTTTGTATTCTGCAAATTCATTTTGATTTTTATGCAGAGCTTCTTGCAGATGAAGAATGATGTTTTTTAATTCTTCTTCTGATTTTGGTAAGTTTTCAATATTAAATTTCATGCGCTCAATATAGCAAAGAATAGCTATATTTTCGAGTATTTTAGCAAAAACTTTCTATCTGGCTTGACCTCATATTATTGATTCGAGAATATTTGTCGCTTGCTAGCAACCATTTTAAATGCTCTCTGCTCATCTCAATACAACCTTCCGCATCACGAGCAAAAACAAACCTGCCTCTCTCTAATCGACGGTACCACAAAGTAAAACAATTCATCTCATAATAAAGAGCTTTTAATTTGTTACCACTTTTCCCGCGAAATAGAAATAAACTTCCGTCAATTGGATTCATTTTCATGATTTCAGAAATCAAAATATTAAGAGTATCAATTGACTTTCTCATATCAACCGGCTGAGTATAAAAATAAATTTTCACATCATCAGGTATTAACATGCCAATAATACCTCTACTAGTTTTTTAATGTGCAATGCATCTACAGCAGAAGAAAACACGCATTGAAATCCATTTGGTAAATTCAAACGTATTTCTTTTTCGTTTGATTGTTGATTGATTTTAACCGAAGCAAACGATCCGACTGGTTTTAGATCTTTCAAAGGTTTTGGCTTTAAAATACCGCGATAATATCCAAATTGTGCTGAGGATAAATTTTTTTGTTTGCAAAAATTAATTTGGGACAGGCCACTTTGTTCTTGCTCTTCGATTAAGATTTTCCACTTTTCTCGTTGCTCGACTTTATCCATTTATTTGCTCCTTGATTATTGAAGGAAATAGGATGGAGTAATTTTAGGGGGTTGAGAAGATGGGGTTGGCTAAACGCTTACTAAAAAACCATACAAAATTAAATATAAATTGATTCTGCCTAAAAAAACTTTCATGTTCGTATTTCACAGATAATTTCAAAACGAGCCGAATCTTGTGAGTGCGCTGTGGAACGAGCGGTCGGTATGGCTGCTCATTCAATTGGATCAGCGCTAATCAAAGTGTTGGTTGAATTGTATGCAGCAGTACTTTCTCATGTTGGTGGTGACATCGATGATGGGTGTCGGTTGATAATGGAATGTTTTCATGGTGAATTTAAGAGTGAAGAAGAGTTTATTTATAACCGGATTCATGAGGTAGATTGTATGGAAATTTCAGAGTATCTGGTGCATTTCATTGATTACCAAGTAATGGCATGAAATTTTTTATTAATGATTTCTTTTCTGTTGAGTTGGATATTAGCTATTCAGCTACCTTACATAAAATGTGGTGTAGTGAAGAGGTGTTTAAATTATTTGATTATATTACAAAGTATGCACATTCTCGATATAATTAGCTGAGAATCAAATTAAAACCCGGACAGATATTCCTATTTGATAATAGTAATATTCTTCATGGCAGAACAGCATTTACTCGAGATGATTCATGTTTATTTTATCGTTTCTGGTTTAAGGATACCAAGTTATGAATGTTGTAATTACTATGCTGAAATTTAATCTGCAATGGTATGGTAGAGCAATGCGAGATATATTATTTCGCTACAAAATACTAACATTATTTTGTATTTTATTGATATGCCCAACATTAGCTAGTTTAATTAATTTGTTTACTCTTCCTTTAAAATCTCTTTTTTTATATCCTGTCACAAATGTGATGGCCTTGTGCGGTTCATTGTTTTTCTATCAAGTTTTTGCCGTAATTTGGATATCTATGCTATATATAATCCTATTTAAGCAGCCATGGCAAAAATATTTAGTTACATTGCCATTATCAAGTAGTCAAAAAAAATTAATTGATGTTAGCTTGCTACTATTTGTCGATATTATCATGTGGATACCATTACTACTGGCAAGTATTGCATCAATTTTTGAATCGTCTTTTTCACTCTATTCAATTTTATTAATCATGGACTTGCCCCCCGCTAAACCGGACCACCTATTTCCCGTTTGCAACCCGTAAAAATTGACGTGGTGACATCATTTTCAATCCTTGATGGGGTGCGTTTTCATTATAGTCCTCAAACCAGCTTGCAAGTTTGCTCATCACATCATGCATATTTTCAAGCTTATCCAATGACGCATAATCTCGTTTAAAGGTCTTTACAAATGCCTCTGCCATACCATTACTCTCAGGACTATATGAAGGTGTGGTGCACACATCAAAACCTAGCCCTCGTGCAAATGCCACCGTTTTATGAGATACGTAGCAGGGTCCGTTATCTGTCAACCATTGAATGGCTTGAGGCAGCTTTGTAATTTTGCCAAATCGCTTTTCAACACACTCAACCATTAAGTCGCGAATCGATGCGCCATCAATTCCAACGGTAGTTGCAATGTAGCCAAGTATCTCATGATCACAGGTATCTAACGCGAAGGCAACAAAGACTCTGTCACCATTCTGACATTGGATCGTAAATGCATCTGAGCACCAGCGTGTGTTGCTTCGAAGCGTGATAATCTTACCGTCATGTGAACGAGTTGACTTTTCCCCATATGCTGGCAAAAGTAACCTGTTTAATTTCATGATGCGATAAATACGTATATGATTTACCTTGTTTTTCCCTTCCTTTTGCAACTTATGGTTTAGTAATGTCGTGATACGACGATAACCATAACTTCCACGCTGATCCGCAATTTCACGAATATACGGCAACAACGCTTCATCTTCTTGCTGATTATAACGTGTTATACGCTTTTTCATTTTTTTGAATTTCTCCATGATGTTAGAGCGCGCCACTTTTAATGCGCGCGCAATAGCTCTCAGTCCATGTCTTCCAAGCCCGGCAATGGTTGTCGCGATATGAGTTTTTTTTCGCGGCCAATTTTAACTGCTTCACGCAGAATTTCGATATCTAATGTTTTCTGGCCGAGTACGCGCTCTAGCTGCTTGATACGTCTTTTCAGCTCATTTACTTCGCTTACTGGAACGACTTCTTCCTCTGATTTAATGCTGGTCAATGCACCGCTCTCCATCATCTTACGCCAATAGAATAATTGACTCGGGGGTATACCATGTTTACGCGCAATATACGAGACCGTTGCTCCTGGTTGATATGTTTCTTGAACAATTTGCTGCTTTTCTATGGCTGCCCAGCGCTTTCTGCGTTGGGTAGAGTGGATGATTTCTATTGGTTCTACTGTGTTTGATATAGTCATATTACTAGTCTTATTCCTAGTCGTTATTTAATAACTAGGTGGACTGGTTTAAGCGGGGAGCGTTACAAATCATAACAAAGTGTATTATGTTTATTGGTGTAACTTTACTGGCGCAAATTTTATTGATTAAGTCAAAACGTTATATGTGGATTACTTTTTTACTAATCAACTCGTGCATTATTTTTTCTTCCATCTCTTTCAGTCACTTATCGCAATTGATAATAATGATTCTTTTGATAGCTGTTATTTACGTTATGATAAGTAATTGCTATAAAAATCAAGCCCCGAAGTCAGTGGTTGAAAAAAGAGAGCCTCCTGCTTGCATTAGCAGGGCTAATTATAAACAATCCGTACCTATATTAAGAATACAAATAAAAAACTTAATTGAGCATTCATCACAATTAATCATGATGTTTTCGGTCATGTTCATTATTTTACTAATAGCTATCATGCTAATGGTGTACGGCAAAACTAATCCACTTCTACCATTCTTTTTGTCAATAATTATGCTACTAAATTCATTATCAGTCAGTAATATTTTTAAGCGTATTCATATGCAGTGGCAGGAGTTTTCTGGTTATCTTGCTTCTCTTCCTATTAATAAAATTTTAGTATTTAAAAACACTTTAATGATTGCCTTGAGCATTACTATGTTGTTTAACTTGATTATCATCTTTGTGGCGGCTTTTTTATTGGGAAATGATCTTGTAGCTAAAATTACTACAGCATTTTTGTTGGCTACCGTCTTTTTAGCAGCTAGTTATCTACCTCAGATCAAGTTTCGGAGGTATGGATTTTTTGTTTCATTCTGTTTGATGTTTGTATTTTTATATGTGGACTATTTATTAATATAATTGCAGGAATATAATATGTCATGTTTATTAGAAATAAAAAATGCCTCTAAGGCATTTGAGAAAAAAAGAATTTATCATAACATTTCATATTCATTTGAAATGGGTAGTTATGCAATTGTTGGCGCAAATGGCATGGGAAAAACTGTGTTAATTGAAATGCTAGCAGGCGTTTCCTTACAAGATGTTGGAGAAATTTATTTGCGAGGGATAGGTAACAATCACTCACTGCACTATAAGCAGAACTTAACATACATACCTGGAAGGCCTTCGTTCTTTCCTGACGCAACGGGCAATGATTTTTTAAGCTTTATTTCATCGATTAAACGAGGCAAGAAGTCTAATGATTATATTGACTCATTAATAGATGGATTTAAATTAACTCCGCACTTAGGTACAAAGTTTAAAGATATGTCGTTAGGAACTCAAAAAAAAATATTTCTCACAACTATTGCAATGGGTGATAGTCAGCTAATCATCATGGATGAACCCACAAATGCTTTGGATGATGCGTCAAGTAAGCTATTGCAAGAGATCATTCAGAAAATGTCTCTGGAAAAAATTATTATTACTGCATCTCATGATAATGTTTTATTAAATGCTATTAATCCAACTATTATTAATCTCACTACGCGTCCTGTCACTTCATTAACTTAATGTATGTTGAGGTAAAAATATTGGATTTGTTTTTTAATATTGAAGCTGGAAATCAAGTTATTTAAAAAGAGGAAGTTATGAACACAATATTGCCTGTGGATGTTCTCATAGACTTTGAATCATCTTTTTCTAATTTACCTGATCATTGGCAGAGTTAGAGCCTCGTAGGCACGATGTGTGTATTTCACCCTAAATCGAACGCCCATTTCACTACTAGTCGAACACTGATTTCACTTTCTCCCGAACGCTCATTTCATGGCTGATGCTTTTCAAGAGCAGCTTACAAATCCATTATCCGATCTAGATTTTGAATCGCGTTTAGGATTATTGATCGAACGAGAATGGTATTTAAGAGAAAATAAGCGGCTAAAAAGACGACTGACTCAAGCAAAACTACAACAGTCTGCTTGTATGGAAGATATTGATTTTAAGCATTCACGTGGATTGAATAAACCAAATATCTTAGAGTTGGCGCATGGACAATGGATTCGGCAGCATTTAAATTTATTAATTACCGGACCTACCGGATGTGGAAAAACCTACTTGGCCTGTGCTATAGCGCATAAAGCATGCTTAATTGGATTCACTTCTCGCTATTATCGACTTCCTCGCCTTTGGCATGAGCTTAAAATTGCAAAAGCAGATGGCACATATACACAATGGCTGTCTCAACTCGCCAAAATTGATCTTTTAATTCTGGATGATTGGTGGCTTGTTTCACCTATCGATGAGCAGCATCGTGATTTACTTGAAATTCTGGATGACCGCTACCAGCAACGGTCTACCATTATTACGAGCCAGCTGCCCACAACACATTGGCATGAACATTTAAATGACGCTACTCTTGCAGACGCCATTCTGGACAGGCTTTTGCATAATGCTGTACGTCTTGAGTTAAAGGGGGATTCTCTACGGAAAAATAAAAAAACTTTACAAGAAGAAAAATCTTAACAGATAATGCAACCCGTGAACTGACTCGACCGTTCGAAAAATTGTGAAATGACTGTTCGAGTAAAAGTGAAATTAGTGTTCGCTTTTAGACTGAAATGAGTGTTCGTTCCGACTGAAATACGCAATATACAAAGCATCAATATAATTTTTAGAGAGGTTAATAAATGAAAAATTGTTGACAGAGTTTTTTTAATATGCGAATTTTGCGTTTAGGATAGTTGGGTATATTCCAATTTAGGAGGACTAGAGAAAAAAATATGTGAGAACATTATTATGTTAGTGTTACATCGAATGAGTGGCCAATCCATCATAATTGGCAAGCGGGCAGAAATTATTGTTAAAGTTCTAAAAAATGAAAGCGGTATTGTTAGCATTGGTATTGATGCACCAATAACTGATAGATTAGAAGTTTATGAGCAACACATCAAATGCTTACCCTCTGCGGATAATTCAAAGATTTTTTTGCTTAATAGACTAGAAAAGTTTGAAAAACGCATCAAAAAATTTCGTAAATCTCTTGATTTTTCGTTATTAAATGACTCGGCAATGAGCCAGGATTTTTGTTCAGGTTAAACCATAGTCGTATTTAATTTCTTATTTCCTGTGTTTGGCATTCTAGGTGCTAAACGTAAGGCATCGTTATGTAAAATTTTTAAGGAAATTCTAAAATGCGAATTTATGGCTCTATCCAGGTTTCATTCTGGGAAAATAATGATATTCAGAATTTATCAGACCGATCAAAATTGCTTGCTCTTTATTTGTTAACAGCGCCGCATAGCAACATGCTAGGGTGTTTTCGATTGCCTGATGGTTATATTGTGGAGGATTTGAAATGGGATAGCCAAAGCACTCAGGAGGCGTTTTCTGAGCTATCTAAAATTGATTTCTTAACAAGAGATCAAATTTCTTCTTGGGTAGTTATTCATCATTTTTTGAAATGGAATCCAATTCAAAATCCACGGCAAGGTGTCGGTATAGAAAAAATATTTGAATTTGTACCAAGAGAATTAACTGTTATGGAACCGTTAATAAAGGGTTTGTTAACGTATGGTAAATTTCTAAATAAAGGGTTTGTTGACCGTTTACAAACCCTGCAAAAAACTTCTGAAACTCTTTCCGAGGAATGTGTTGCAGATAAGGAACAGGATCAGGAACAGAATCAGGATCAGGATACAAAACATATTGCTGAGGAAATGCGCTCAGTTGAACCCACGCTGAGATCAAAAGCGATTGAGGTTTTAAACTTCTTGAATGAAAAAACTGATCGTATGTATCGCTTAACAGACACAAACATCAATCTTGTCATTGCACGTTTAAAAACAGGCGCATCAGTTGCAGACTGTCGACAAATCATTGCTAAAAAATATCGTGAATGGAAGGATAATCCCAATATGGCAAAATTTGTCAGACCTGAAACGCTATTCAATCCTAGGAAATTTGAGTCTTACATTGGTGAATTAGTGAGGCTGAATGAGGAGGGTAAAAAAGATGGTAAAAATTAATTGCTGTCCTGAATGTGGATGTGGGCTGAGTAGCAATACTAAGTATTGCCCATGTGGATGGCGTGCTGAAATTCAAGTGGTGACTGTTCGAGATTATCGATGTGAATTTGTCTACGAGAAAAGACGATGCCCTGCAAAAGGCACAATTTGTACCTCAATTCGACAAAATGTTATGTGGATATGTTCAGCTCATTGGAAAGCTGCAAACGATCCTCAAAAGGCTATTGCTGCTTTAGAGGCAGCGGAAAAATCATAAGGTGAAAAATAAAAATGAAAATCTCATATGTAAAAAAATCGCAAATAACTCGAAATCGTATTGATGAAATCAAAGTTGATTTAAATTCGTATCAGGAAAGCATAGAATTGTTGCATGGCTATGCTGAGGGACGCTTAACAATTAAAGGTGGTGATTACTGTGATAGGGCTGCGTTTATAAAGCGTAAAGCAGAAGATGATGAGCGTTATCACTCAACATTAAAAAATCTAAGAATGCAGATATTGCTATTAGAACATGAGCTTGAAACATTAATGAGGTATGGCGCATGAATTCGGCTACGAAAAGTGATTTTCTAAATTACGTTGATCAACGTTTAGAAGAATGGGCAAATTGGTATGCCAAAGGTAATTGGTACGGCTTGGGTTATCCCACATGTACTCAGGAATATAAAATTATGAAGGCTGATTTAATTCCATCAACAGTTCAAAATACGCTGCCCAGTAACGAAAGCGCTGAACAGATTGAAGCGTTGGTTGTCGAATTGGAAGGCCAGGGTAGAAAGTTGGCTTCGGCGTTACGTTTACAGTATTTTGGTCGCGGGTCTATCGTCAAGCGTGCGCAAAAGCTTGGAGTTTCTTATCCGCAGTTTAGAGTTTATGTAGGAATGGCTCGCCAATGGCTGGCTGGTAGGCTAAGTGCTTATATGTAGAAGTGAGGAATATTTAATTAGATGTAGGTCATGGGCATATGTGATTATTGCCATATATGCCCATGGTTGATTAAACTATCGCGCAGCTAGACCAGGCCCAGGCCTGCGTTCTTCTCTAGCACCTGCAACACTAGCGCTAGTGAGAGGAGAAACTTTATTATCATTACCTGCGGCAACAGCGGCTCCAGCATTAGCTGTTTGACTAGCAGCAGAATGAATTGCGGCATTTTCTTTACCCGCATTCTGATTTACAGAATTATTCATCCTGGCCTCAAAAATTTCAGATGCTTTAGTATATGCAGTGTTAGCGCAGCGTTCTGATGTTTCAATGCCACGTTTACCATTCGCAATAGCCTTTTTGCAGCCCTGAATTAACCCATTTATATCGGATAATTTTTCAGCATTTTCCGGTGAGCTAGTCATTAGTGTTAAGTCGGTGACATGGCCTTCAAGGCTCACTTCAAATGTTTTCAAATTTGATACTATTTTTCTCAACCGCTTGATATTTTTCGCCATTTTAACATAATCACCACTCAAACATGTTTTGAATTCTTTTTCAAATCGAGCCAATTCATTAGAACGAGAGGCAACTGTACTTATTATGGTGTTTTGTATTAAAACTAATTGTGATTCTAAACTCATAGTTTTATTAGCACTTTTATCATCACTTGGTGATGTGGCGGCAAGTCTAGGACGTACGGCGGACATATATTCCCCTTTTTAATCAAATAATTAATTTGAATATATAAAATAACAGTTGAGTATTATAAATTAAATCAGCTAAAAAATACACTGATTAATAGGCGTATAATTACTATATGTAGGGGTGATTTTATTGAAGTTTCTCGATATAGGAGATACTACATGAATGCAAAATTTAAACAAGAAAATTATAATAATAAAACTGATGCAGATTCATTTTATCAACGTAAAAAAGAAGATGAAGATATATTGTATGCTCAAATACAATATTCAGCTAGAGATAATGCATATTTAATAATTATGTTTCGCAAAGCATATATTGGAAAAGAAGAAAGCAGATCGGAAGAAGAAGATAAGGTTAAAAAACTTTTCGAAAGTGAAAAGACTTTCAATGAGAAATACAACGATGCCCAACGTCAAGACGCTGAAAAATATAAAAAAAGTCAACTTGACTTGCAAATCCGCCTTGAATTGGAAAAAAAGTATAAAAATTTTGAAGAACATCTGAAAATATTTCATAAAGCGATGGATGAGTTAAAAAGCTATATTAAGAAGATTGAGCCACGTATTAATCTAATCAAAAAATCGCGAAAAGAAAATTCCAAAAAAATAGTTGATCGAATGAATAATCATGTTGCCGATATGCACCTCGAATGTTTTGGTGCAGAAAATTTGAATTCAAAAAAATCATTCATAAAAAATATAAATCAATTAGGCGCTCAGTTGATAGAAGGAGAAATTAGGTCATCAATGTATTTTGAAAGAGTTTCTGAAACAATACAATCCTACAAAAATAAATCGGTTGAAAGTGTTGTTGTTGACGCAAAAGAATTTAAAGGTAGAACGTCGCCTGATAAAACACTGGAATCAATTTTTGATGCAGCAACTCAAATGGCAGAAAAGCTTAAGCATGATTCAACACTATTAACAGTACAAGAACGTATTATTGAGAAACATGACGCTTTATTAAATTGTAAAACAAGAGGAGATGAAGTGCTTAATAATGCAAAGATCATGCGAGAGGAATATGATGCAGGAAGACTGGATGTGAGCAAAGTATACAAAGCTGTAGATCACTATGATGCAGTTGACAGCGATATAGATGGCCACTTAACTGAAATGGATGAATTGTTACAATTTGCAGATAAACTTGAGAGCTTACCAAAGGAAATCTACGAAAATGAAAAAGTGAAAACTGCAAGTTTTCAAGATTTGCTCAATAAAAATGATGATGACGATGATGAAGAAGATGAAAGTGAAGTGTCACATGAATTACCACACCCAAAATAAAAATAAGTTGATGCTCAATATTAACTATCTGGTGAAAAAAAAATTACGAGGATAGTCAAATGAATCATATGGCAAAGTTGAAATTAGATTCTACAATTAGACAGTTCAACGCTGGTATTAGAAAATTACAGTCATCCCTCAGTGATTTGGCAAACGGCAATATCACATTAAAAGATATTGATGATGAAGTTACTAGTCTCACCACGAGCAATCGTGAATTACAGAAAGAATTGTTAAAAAAAGCTCAATTATTAAAAGAAATTCGTGTATCAAGCGAAAAAATGAAATTAAGCAGCGATTCTTTGTTAAACCATTATGAACAGGTAGAGATGGAAATAAAATGTATTATCTTTGAATTATCCAATTTAATAATTCTGGAAAGTGACAAAGTAATAATTCCAGGCGAGTTTGCATCGCGTGTTTCTGAGTTGCTTGACAAATTATTAAGGCATGAATTAAAGCCACAATAAGGGTAAATTTAAATATTCTCCTTTATAGTTAAGACAAAGTCCTAATGATTATTGGAGGTGTATGGTGAAAAAAAAAGCTGGTTCACATTCCAAAAAAAATGCGATAAAAAATATTCACGATATTGATTTAACAAAAAAATCAGTAGAGAAAATTTCTGAGGAAATATTTAAAATACAAATCATCCTGAATTTTATTGAGGAGAATAAAAAAATATATAATGAATTGGATAAGATGTCACTCCAATTTGCCATAATTAATAAAGAGCATCAGGAAAGAGAAGCTATTTTAGAAGCGAAGCAAAAAATATTCCTCACCAAATACATGCCGATGTTCGAAGAACTTGCTAATTTAGAATTAGTAAATAATCAACTTGTGCTTAACAAGAGCGACATACCAGTTCTTTTTGAGCTAATCAAAGGGGTATCGATAGAAAACAAAAGCAATACTTGATCTAATTTAAAACTTACTTATTATTCAAAGTCAAAAATTAATAATAAGAGACTATAGATTTCGAGGGTTTTTACATGAACAATAGTATAAATTCCAAATTCAATTATAATCGAAAAAATGATCATCTGATTGTTCTCGTTTCACAAAACGATAACGATAACGATAATGAGAATGCTTGGTTAAAATATCTCTGTTCATCTTTAAAAAAAATAATTGATGGTTATGTCTATTTGTCATTTGGTTCTCCTTATCGTTGTATTAAGATCGAAAGGTTTATGCTAAAAGAAGATAGAAAAAAAATTAATGGAGTCATTTCAGAGCTTGCCGAATTTATTTTGTATCTAAGAGATGAAAAATTTTCTAACAAAAATGAACTGAGTGGTATAGCAAAAGAAAAAATTGAGGCATGTCTAGAGTTGGTAAATACGATTATTGATTCTCCAGACGATTCGCGACGATTTAGGGCTTACGATTTCATTAAAACCTTATATTTTAGACCTTACTTTGATGAAATTGTATATAGAAAAGAAAGACAGAATGATTAATTTGATAGAGCAAATACTATGAATACTGGAAAAATATCATTCGATGAGGTGGCTGTTATCTTTGACGATTTCAATTGGCTTAGTAAGCTGAGAGAAAAATTATTTGAAATTTCCGCTGGCGGTGTCTATTTGGAATTTGGATGTCCTTATTGGGATCTGAATAATGTAACATTTTTAACTGGAGATGCTAAGAAAAATAAGAAGAAAAAACTTGCCAGGCTTGTAGTCTTTTTAAAAGATATTAATAGTAATTCGACCTTAACAAAAGAGAGAGCTGAAAATCTGAAAGAATGCTTAAGATTTATAAAAAGCATTTTTCATTTTAATAATATTGATGATGCGATGCTAATAAGAGCATGCGAGTTCACAGATTACTTTTTTTCAACAATTAAACAAGATCATACCGATATTTTTATTAAGCATAACAATACCAAGCTATTTTTTACAAAATGTAATGACAAACATAAGTTTTCTAAAACCCTTCAAAATCATCTCCTATATAATTTTAAATGTTTAAAGTCATTAGGTGTAAATTTTAAAACGGGATTTGAGAAAAAATTATTAGATGCATGCGCGAATGGCTATATTGATGCAGTTCGGTTTCTAGTCGATCATGGTGTAGATATCCATGCTGAAAATGATAAAGCTTTTAAAGATGCATTTAGCCATAAAAATTACGCTATCGTTGAATATCTGACAGCAATAGACATTTATAAAATTACGAGCAATAAGAAATAGCGGTTTTCGAGATAAATTATAAATAAATTTGTGCACCGCATTGCCTCAAATAAAAACCTTACTTTATCATGCATACATTATTTTTACAGTAACGATACATGTTTTGTATTATATTATTCGATATAAATTAAACAAAACGTTTTTCTAATACAGGTTCGCACTTTTCATCTAGGATGGGAACTTGAGGCGTCACGGGTTTAGCGATGGCTCCTGATAGCTATTGTGATAGCAATCCAATAGGTTGTTCGCGACATGCAGATTGTAATCTATAAGAAGAAGGAGCGGGATCGTGAATAACTAATTCAAGCAAAGGCTGAGCTTCAACGTTGGGCTGTTGATTTGTTATTTTTCTTTATTAGCAGAGGTTATGTCTATAACATCATTGTCAGAATTTACAAAAAAAAACGGTTTGCTTGCTATCATTTAATGAATCTTTAGACTCAGTGGCGTCGTCTTCATTTAACGTTGTGTAAAAATAGAGAGTAGCAATACTAGATACAATTTTTACACAAAAAAATGTGTTATTTAAAAGCTTTTTTTGCTATTATTTTCACCAGGTTTTTAAAAAACGACAAAGAGGAGTCATTTTATGCCAGCTACATTTATAAGAAACAAATTGAATTCAAAAGAATATAAAGCTTTTTATATCAATCCTGAAGGAAACAATCCCAATTTCCGTCTTTTTCTTTCATCTAAGGATGAATTAAAAAAAATGGAAGGTGCGCTTAAGGAATCGAAGATTGCTTACAGTGTTGAAACTGGGGAGAGCTTTATTGATGCACTGAAGAGCAAAGCTGCTTCCGATCCAAAACGACTGGCGGTTATTAGCAGTGACTTTGGTGATTTAAAAGATTGTATGGCTATCAAAGTGAATGGTGTTCATAACCTTTTCCCTGTGAGCAAGATTGTCTCCTGCGAAAAATTTTCAACGCGAGAGTATTTTATTTTTTTACAACTTGCTATGAAATATAAAAAAAATCCATTTAAAGAAAGAGAAGCCATATTAAGTCATATTGCCTCAGGTGGTTCTACGGAGGATTGGCTTGCTAAAGCACTTAACGAATCAAGAAATACTGTATTTTTTACCCATACCGAATTTTTACAAAAAGCGGTTCGAGACAAAGTAATTACCTTCACTGAAGCAACTGCATTAGGTTATACCGGTTTAGATAAAAATGATGGACTGACAAAATCGGCTTTCGCCACTGCAAATAAAGTAGATTCTGATCCTGATAAATACATTTTACCTGGATATAGAGGTTAATTGATTGGCCGGGATCCATGTTGCTTAAAGCACATAAGTTAAGAAGCAAGAGGGCGCTTGACACTGCTATAGGGTTTTGGTAAAAATACACCATACTGAAATAGTTGTAAGAAAAACCCGCCAAAATGCGGGTTTTTTTATTTCTGGACACCAAAAGCCAAACTTGGACACAGGTTTGGCTTTTTTCGTTTTCTCTTCCATCAATCATTTTAAACAATCAGGCTCTTAAATGAGTCGGGGGATTTTCATGCAAAAAATTTGTAAAAAGGTTAAATCCATTTCTGAAAAACTGATAGCGCTGATGTTAGTTGCCACACCTTCTATTACCTTTGCTGCTGGTGATACACCAGTGAGTGATGGATTGCGTTACATCACCAGTGCAATGTATGGCGCCACTGGTATTGCAATCTCAACTATTGCAGTGATGATTGTCGGATTGCTTTGCTTAGGCCATGTGTTGAAGTGGTCAGCACTCGGCTACACCATCATTGGCATTTCAATTATTTTTGGCGCTGGCTCAATCGTATCCGGTATCACATCCCTTGTTTCACACGGCTTTTAGTCAAAAAAATATGACAAATGAAAATTTATTAGAAGTCGATCATCTCGCCGTTGGATTGACAAAATCTCCTATGTTTATGGGTATCAATATACGACTATTTTTTGCAAACGTAGCAGTTTTCGCTTTGGTTTGTATTGATGCTCATACCTTTTGGGGAATTCCATTACTAGTTCTTAACCATCTAGTGATGGTCAAGCTTTCTATCAAAGAACCTAATTTCTTTAATCTCTGGGCTAAGTCATTTTTTAAGACGCCACCTATATTGAATTACAGTTTTTGGGGCAAGACAAACAGCTATATACCTTGGTAAACAATCATGAACAATGTTAATAAAAAAATACAGAGAGAAGAACCCGTTTCAAAATTTATAAATGTCTTAAGGCATTATGACGATGGGACGTTGTTAGATAAAAGTGGAAAGTTAATTAAGATCATACATCTAGCAGGAATTGATTCCATATCTGAAAGCAGTCAGGTTTTGAATTCTTATAAAAATAATCGGAATAATTTATTTAAAAATTTCTCCTCTGAATTTGCCATGTATTTTTGGGAAGTCAGAAGAAAATCAATTGAGTATCCCAACGGTGATTTTTCCGATGGATTCGCAGCGGACGTAAACAAAAAATATAGAGGTAAAATTCAACTGGCAGAAATGTTCCACAAAGAACTTTATCTAGCAATTATTACCAAGCCAGCGGAAGGTTTTATCAATAAAGGATTTAATTTTTTAAAACAATTACAGATTGCTACGGACAAGCATTTAAAACAGCAGTATTTGATTGATCGACATAAAGAGCTCGGTGATGTTACTCAAAAGGTATTAAGCTCATTAATAGATTATCAACCAAGACTACTGTCTTTTTATGAAAAAAATAATGTTAAATATTCAGAACCTCTTGAGCTGTTATCGCAGATTGTGAACTTTGACAAAAGCTCTGTGCCAGCTCACCTGATGGATTCATCGGTTGCTTTACCTAGAAAGCGCTTTTTTTTCAATGCTAAATCGGGTGCCGTTGAAATGCGCTCAGGTGATGGCAGCAAGAAATTTGCTGCGGTTTTATCTATCAAGGCATACCAGCCTGTTACTTATCCAGGCATCTTAGACGAATTGGGTCTGCTCAAAGTTGAATACGTTATTACGCAATCCTTCCGATTTTATGATAGACAAATTGCAAAGCAAAAATTGCGTGATCAGCAGAAAGAAATGCTGCAATCCAAGGATGAATCAATTACTCAAACTGAGCAAATCGATGAAGCGTTCGACGATACGGCAAGCGGTGAAGTGGGATATGGCCGTCATCATCTAACTCTGGTTTGCTATGCAGATTCACAAGATGAGCTTAATAAACACGTCGCAAAAATCACAGCAAAGTTTTCCGATATTGATATTGCATGTGTAAAAGAAGATATAGCGGCTGAATGCGGTTTCTGGGCGCAGCTTCCTGGCAATTTCGGTTTTATCCTTCGTGCAGCGGATATTTCAACAAAGAACATGGCTTCATTCGCTAGCTTACATAATTTCACCTCTGGGAACCGAAGCGGCAATCATTGGGGAGATGCGGTCACTGTATTTGAAACGTTGTCAGGAAGCCCTTACTACTTCAATTTTCACTATAAGGATGTTGGAAACTTCTTGATATTTGGTGCAATGGGCATTGGTAAAACAGTATTGATCGGCTTCCTCATCCTACAAAGTATGAAATTCGGTGGCAAACGGATCATTTTTGATAAAGACCGAGGCTTAGAAATTTTAGTCAGAGCGATGCGCGGTATTTATGAAAACATCAAACCTGGTATACCAACGGGTTTTAACCCTTGCCAGATGGATGATACCCCTGAAAACCGAAAATTCTTATCGGCATTTTTCCAAAAAATATTGTAACTCCCCAGCTACTTCCTCTGATTTTTCGAAAATTTTGCTATTTAGATATCAAAAAAAAATCTGTCAAATCTGCAAGTTAGCTTATTTTAAGCAAATTTAATCAAGCCTTAAGGGTGCGCCTGCTATAATGTCGCCATATATTTTCACACAACGAGGATAAAATAATGGCTTCAATTAGATCCGCCTTTAAAAAGTGGTTTGGGTCGCAGCAATCCAAATCAGCGACAGCTACATCATCTGCGTCACCTGAACCAAAAAAACCGGCGTCTTCCGATGAAAAAGCCGTTATTCGCGGAGCGGCGAAGCAGTTCTCTTTTGAGCAGCTTCCTAATCCGCTACAGCAGGCTTGCATGCCTTTTTTAACGCCTAGTGAAACGCTTACCTTCCTTCGTGTGAGCAAGCAACTTCGCGAGAAGCATGATAAATTCTATCAGCCTGCAAGAGCACAACAAGCCCTTTTTAATTTAGTGAGCCGTCTTGATGTTAAAGACACATTCGCCGCCATAAAAAGTGGACCCGATATTTTAGACGAGCTTCAGTTTCCATTTAAGCTAATAGTGAGAGGTCGTGGCGGACAGATAGCCGCAAACCGAGATTGCCTTATCAGCGGACTTGATGCGCTGGGTGAGTATGATGTGACAACGCCAGATGCTAAGACAGAACCCTGCGCAATCATTCCAAGCATGCAAGCATTGTTTCCTGGTAAACCTCCTGTTCAAGAAAAAATAGTCAAACAAATTGCAAAAGCATCCAGTCAGGAACATCAGCTCGCAACTGAAAAACGTCATCAACGTAAAGTGGCTAGAACCAGAAAATTTATTGTAGACGTCATCCAATGCAATGAAATTTCAAACGACCCTGAGACTCAAAGAGACTTTGATAGCGATCTTAAGACAAAGCTCGTACAGGATTTCATTCAGACTGCCTTTCAGCTAAATGACGCTGAGAAGGAGGAGGAGTTTGATAATGGGGAGTTTGGTCTGGTGGCACTTGATGTTTGGCGGTTTCTTGGCGACTTTATTGATTTATTCAATCAGTTCATTGACGAACAAGACATGATACCGGATACCACCAGAGACGACCCGACGCAACCCACACTAGGGCGATATACTGAAAGAAAAGCATGGATCGTAGATGTAGCGGTCTACCTTGCCGTACACCGTTTCGCTCAACTCTGTGATCTTGAAGTATTGGATGCAGGTGCCGGGCAGGTTGCTGACGGCAATAAAAGACCAAGTCGTTTTGACATGCGATCTAATGATGCTTTAAAGAGATTGGCAGACATAGGCGTATCCGAGGTTTATGGTTTTTTCTCTGGTACAAAATACGCGGGGCTCGGGGCGGCGGGCGGGGGGGTGCCGTGGGCCCGGGAGCACGTCGCGCCGCGCACATTGCAAAACTTTCGTCAAACAAAGACAGCAGCAAAAACGCGCGCTTACGCAGCAACCCGAGTATCGCAAGAGGTAGCGCTTGCTAATGATGGGCTTTCAAGCAGCCCTACTGCAACTGCAGCAAGACGATAATCCCAACACGTTTGAATAAATGCGTGGAGTAATTCTTCGTGACTCCACGCAGCTGAAGTCATTGCCCACCAACGTGCCCATTTTGAGTTAATTTATGATGTGGGATGGATTTGTAGAATGATTTGATGTCTGCACGAATAATGTATTCCGGCTTTTCTTTTTCCAATACCTCACGAATTCGTTGCGTTGCACGCTTCACACCCGATGGGCCATAGAGATGCAAGCAATTGGGATTCATTACATACTTGAATGTCGGTTTTAATTGTTTCAGCAAAACATGCTGGAAAATACGGTCTGATACATACAGCTGATCCACCATCTCATCTACAAAATAATAACGTTTCAAATGTCGCGGCGTGTAATTGCCATCAATCATGGATTGAATGCCTTTTGGCAGCCAGTCATTGAGTTCGCGTGCTAAAAAATGGATTTCGTGGTTATAATTAGCAGAATGTTTTCGTTTATGAATTTTTGCAAACAATCGACGCCCTGTATCCAGCATATCTGCAAAGTGCCAGCGATGTTGTTTGCCAATGGATTTCAAGCGTATTCATCCGATTAATACAATAACACCATGATACCTTTCCTTTTTGCAGATTCAACGCAAATGTGTTGAAATACGCGCATGGACGAAAAAGACTTACTTATTCAAAAGCTCATGGACAAAATTGCTGTGTTTGAGCAGATCGTCAAACAACAGGCAGCCAGAATTGCTGAGTTAGAAAAACGCTTGGATAAGAATAGCAGCAATAGCTCAAAACCACCCTCAAGTGACGGTTTATCAAAGCCACCCCGAACAAGCTCATTGCGACAAAAAAGCAAACAGAAAAGCGGTGGTCAAGTGGGTCATAAAGGCGAAACACTGAAGCAAGTTCAAGCACCGAATAGATTTGAACGTCATGCACTATCAACATGCCCTCATTGCTTGACATCGTTGACAAAAGTGGAAGTGTTAGGCATTTTAAAACGACAAGTTTTTGATATTCCACTACCAACGCTTGAAGTCACTGAACATCAAGCAGAAATAAAAATGTGCTCGTGCTGCCATCGACGTGTCATGGCTGTTTTTCCTGAAGGCATCAATGCACCTGTTCAATATGGAAAAGTTATTCAGAGTTATAGCCTCTATTTTCAGCACCAACAGCTTATTCCAGAAGATCGCTTGCAAGAAACATTTCGCGATTTATTCAATGTCAATCTAGCAACAGCAACGCTCAATCATTTTAGTGAATCGGCATATAACAAATTAGACGATTTTGATAAGGCAGTGTTGTCAAACATTCAAGCGGCACCGGTAAAACATTTGGATGAAACAGGGTTTCGAGTAACAGGCTGTACACAATGGCTGCATGTTGCATCAACGAAGCATCTAACGTATTACCATGTTTCAAAAAAACGAAAATCTCTTTTAGAAAAGTTGAAAGGCATCGTAGTGCACGATCATTGGAAACCTTATTATCAATTATCTGATGTGTTACATGCGTTATGTAATCAGCATCATATGCGTGAACTAAAAGCGCTGATTGAATATGACAAAGAACCATGGGCGAGGAAAATGCGGCGATTTTTGCAATTTGGATTGCGCTATCGACATGCTTATGGAGACCAATTTATTCCGGATGATAAATTAAATCGACTAACTCATTTATACAATGCCATTGTGGATGAAGGTGTTTTTTATCATGAAAATTTACCTTTATTCTCAGATAAAGAGAATCGCGGGCGAAAAGCACGCCGCGCAGGCCACAATTTACTTTTAAGGCTAAAAAACTATCGCGATGATGTGTTAAGGTTTTTGATGAATCCACTTGTTCCATTTACAAATAACCAAGCTGAACGAGATATTCGTATGATGAAGTGTAAACAAAAAATATCAGGTGGATTTCGATCAGCAAAAGGAGCTGATATTTTTGTACGCATCCGCGGATTTATTTCGACGTAAGCGTTTAGCCAACCCCATCTTCTCAACCCCCTAAAATTACTCCATCCTATTTCCTTCAATAATCAAGGAGCAAATAAATGGATAAAGTCGAGCAACGAGAAAAGTGGAAAATCTTAATCGAAGAGCAAGAACAAAGTGGCCTGTCCCAAATTAATTTTTGCAAACAAAAAAATTTATCCTCAGCACAATTTGGATATTATCGCGGTATTTTAAAGCCAAAACCTTTGAAAGATCTAAAACCAGTCGGATCGTTTGCTTCGGTTAAAATCAATCAACAATCAAACGAAAAAGAAATACGTTTGAATTTACCAAATGGATTTCAATGCGTGTTTTCTTCTGCTGTAGATGCATTGCACATTAAAAAACTAGTAGAGGTATTATTGGCATGTTAATACCTGATGATGTGAAAATTTATTTTTATACTCAGCCGGTTGATATGAGAAAGTCAATTGATACTCTTAATATTTTGATTTCTGAAATCATGAAAATGAATCCAATTGACGGAAGTTTATTTCTATTTCGCGGGAAAAGTGGTAACAAATTAAAAGCTCTTTATTATGAGATGAATTGTTTTACTTTGTGGTACCGTCGATTAGAGAGAGGCAGGTTTGTTTTTGCTCGTGATGCGGAAGGTTGTATTGAGATGAGCAGAGAGCATTTAAAATGGTTGCTAGCAAGCGACAAATATTCTCGAATCAATAATATGAGGTCAAGCCAGATAGAAAGTTTTTGCTAAAATACTCGAAAATATAGCTATTCTTTGCTATATTGAGCGCATGAAATTTAATATTGAAAACTTACCAAAATCAGAAGAAGAATTAAAAAACATCATTCTTCATCTGCAAGAAGCTCTGCATAAAAATCAAAATGAATTTGCAGAATACAAAATAAAATATGCGAATCTTCTTGAAGAGATTCGCTTATCAAAGCAACGATATTTTTCGCCATCATCAGAAAAAAATATTTTACAGCCAGACATGTTCGATGAAGCTGGCATTGACTTGCCAGATGAAGTCAAAGAGCATATTGAAGATGAAGAAATAAAAGTTCAGTCGCATGTTCGTAAAAAACACCCAATACGCAAGCCGTTACCAGCCTATCTTCCACGTGAAGTTATAATGCACGATATATCTGAAATGGAAAAAATCTGTGGTTGTGGCACGCCTCTAATGCATATAGGTAATGAAATTAGCGAACAACTCAAATACATCCCTGCGAAAGTCAGTGTAATCCAGCATGTGAGACCGAAGTATGCATGTAAGCCTTGTCAAGAGAATGTAAAAATTGCACCAATGCCCGTATTGCTTTTACCAAAAAGCATCGCGACACCCGAATTAGTTGCTCATGTTGTCGTCTCAAAATATTGTGATCATCTTCCGCTTTATCGACAAGAAGAAATGTGGAAGCGCATGGAAATAGATATGCCACGCAGCAGTTTATGTGGTTGGGTGTTAAAAACTGCAGAATTTGCTGTACCTCTTGTTAGGTTATTACAAAAAATTATTATTTCTAACGATTATGTTCAAGTCGATGAAACAAGCGTACAAGTTTTAAATGAAGTTGGACGTGATAATCGCACCAAATCTTATATGTGGGTTTATCGCGGCGGAGGAAGTAATCCTTGTATTGTTTATGAATATCAAGAAACTCGCGGTGGTTACCACGCGCAACAATTTTTGTTGGGGTTTGAAGGCTATTTACAAAGTGATGCATTCTCCGGTTATAACTGGGCGAATGATAAAGAAGAAATTTTACGTGTTGGATGTCACGCTCATGCAAGAAGACCATTTGCTGAGTTAGCAAAAACACAAAAAACATCTGGTCTTGCGCATGAAGCTATAAAGTTTTATCGAAAGCTTTATGCGGTTGAAAGCGAAGCACGAGATAACCAATTAACGCCAGAAGAGCGATATAAATTACGCCAAGAAAAATCTGTTCCTGTACTTGCAGCATTTAAAAAATGGCTTGATCATCACACACCTAAAACCTCAGAACAAGGCGCTATTGGTAAAGCTATTCGTTACTGTGTCGGTAACTGGACAGAATTGAATAATTATTTAATTAATGGTCGTGTCGAAATAGATAATAACCTAGTTGAAAATGCCATACGCCCATTTGCGATTGGTCGCAAAAACTGGTTATTCAATGCAAGTCCGAGTGGAGCAAAAGCAGGTGCTATCTTCTATTCGCTCATTGAAACTTGCAAAGCAAACAATATCGAACCTTATCGATATTTATGCGCTATGTTAACTCGAATCCGTGGATGCGTTACCGAAGATGATTACCGCAAGTTGTTGCCGCAGTTTATACAGCTTTAGCTGATTGGTGTGGATTGCGGAACGGTTACCGTTCGATGATGCGCATCATTGAGCAAGGTCTGGCTTGGTATATAGGCGAAAATATGTAAGTCACCATTTTTACATTTTTCAAGATAACCTTTTCTTTTGGTTTTTACTAATATAAGTAAATTTTGAAATCGTTTTGATATGCGTCAATAATTGATGTTGAGACAGATCGCGTTACATAAGCGTTGCATCTTATATTTAGCTCTTCAAACTGCGCTGAAAGAGATTTCATTTTTCCTTCGTAATCCATGTAAAGTATTTTTTTGGAGTGTAAAACATTAGCATAGTCTGATAATTGGCTGGGGAAACCCAATATATTTAGGTTGTCTCTATCAAAACCAAATCCAATGATTATAACCTTTTCGGCTTCTTTAATCAGAGAAGCATATACTTCTGTATCGCCACTTAACCTTTCTTCATTAATTAATTTAATTAAATCTCTTGATTCAATTGCTTTCAAAAAACGTTCCGTTTGCATTGAGGTGGTCTGATTCGATGGAGTTGATTGGTACATGCTATATCTATCAATTAATTTATCATCATACAATTTCCCGTAAACATGTTTTATTTTTTGTGTTACAAGTTGATTAATATAACCTTGTGCGTCTCGATCATCCTTGAGGATTTCAACATTGGAAAGTTTTTTTAAAAGACAGTAATCTAGGCTTAAATCATAGTTGAATGAGATAAAATCAAGGTTGTTCCCTAATATATCTTTTGCTTCGTTACAACCGGATAAAATATCGCCTATAAGGTAACTATACCAATTGTCATTACTTTTAGCATAAAGCTCGAATTCTGATTTGTCTTCACATTTTAACAATGTATAAACAATCATTATTTTTCCAGCGAGAGAATGTGATTTGTGATTATTAAGAAATGAATCGATTGAAACAGGATCAAATTGCTCCAGTGCACTCATCAAATTAATAAGCTCTTCTATTTGTCTAAGAGGGATTTTAGCGTATGTTTTACCTTTGAATGAAATTAGATTTACGAGAGCTTGCTGACCGTCTTTATTGAAATCACTTTGAATAATTATTTTTAGTTCACTTATAAAATCATCTAGTTTGAATTTGATAATCGAAGTTGAATATGTATTTAATTGAAATTGCCTTATTTTTTCTGGACTCATAGGTACATAAACTGAGTCAGTTTTTATATCTTTTATAATATCCTTAATTAATTGCCTTCCTAAAGGATAGCCAAATGGATGACTTGCTCCAGCGCCCAGTATAAATAAGGTTTTATTTTTAAACATGTAATCTCCATAAATTTAAGCGTACTAATTTTATATGTATTCATTTCTCATAAATAAGTTTCTTTATGAATGTAGCCACCCCTTAGAAAGCAGTAAGTTGCGTTTCTGAGATTAAGACTATATTATTCCGAATAAATTCAAATGCAACTTAGCGCGTAGCCTGGGCGGATAGCCCAGGACTCCTATCAAACAAATCATAATATTTCATATTGAAGGGCTATGGCCTAGGCACGTTTAATTTATTTATCTTAGTTTATTCCAGTTCATCGGCAAATTTCTTATTTTCTATGCAAATACTTTTTAAATTGTTGGCAATGTTTTTTGTAAGGTGTATTAGAAGGTCAATATCGATAAAGCCAGTAGAAACAAATTCTCCTTGATGAACCATTTTACATCTGCCGAATCTATATATAACCTCGCAAGCACTAAATAACTGTAAATTTTCTAGTGTAAGACAATCAGGGAGAGTATTTTTTCTTATCAAATCTTGATAAAGAGTGTTCGGATCAATAAAGCGATTTACCATATGGGTATCGATTGTGCCATATAATTCGCTCAGCGCTATTTTAATTTTTTTGTGAATTTTTTCGATAGCTTTTTTATATTTTGGTGTTTCTCTATGCTCAGAATCATCCCAGTGATACAAAAAAGCTAGATCGATTTTTTCAAGTGCAGAATTGAGATTAGAATAGGTAAAAAGAAGTTTTTTAAATCGTTTACTTGACTCAGAATATTCTTGACGATAACGAAACCAGGCCATTCGTTCGAGAAGACTATAAAGAGTTGGCGCAGCTATTTTTTTATAATATTTGTTCGTTGATATGTTTTCCAGCTCGTTAATAGTTCCTTCGATTTCATTAAACCAAGCGGAGACTATTCTTACTTTTTGATCTGGCGTAAAGTTCATAAATATCTCCTTTTGTTAGTTCGGTCTCTCAGAGTTTTCTCTTAATCTATTTCGATATTGTTTTATCCAAATTTTTGCATATTTAATAAAGATCGCATCAGCTTCATCCTCTGTAGCATGTAACCATTCTTCATTAGACACACCTAATAAATCTGCTGGAATATCATAAATAAATTTTTTGCTATTAATCTGAATGACACCATTTACTGAATATTTATACGGACCTTTGACCACATTGAAAGGAGTCGATCTTATCTCGCAGTTCTTATAAGGGATAGTCTTCATAAAATTTCTCCTATGAGAGTTGATCATAGTCAATTTAGGTGCTTGCAGTACTTGACCATAGATTGTCATAGCTATATCGTACCTGACAATTTGAAATAAATGGTGACTAAAATTTTAGGAATGATAATGGTAACGAATGTCAAAGATGCTGCATATACAGAGCTGCTAGGAGCAATTAAAGCTCGGATTGCGGGAGCGCAGTATGAGGCTTTAAAAGCTGTTAACAAAGAATTAATCGCATTGTATTGGGATATAGGCCGAGCTGTTGTCGAACGACAGCAAACCGAAGGGTGGGGGAATAGCATCGTAGAACAATTGGCGCATGACTTGCAGTTATCCTATCCTGGGGTTCGTGGCTTCTCAGCAGCTAGCCTATGGCGAATGAGGCTATTTTTCGACGTTTATGGAGCTAATCAAAAACTCGCACCAATGGTGCGAGAAATTGGATGGAGCCATAACATTATTATCATGGAGAAGTGTAAGGACGATTTGGAGCGGGAATTTTATATTAGAATGACCCGAAAACATGGCTGGACAAAGAACGTTCTAATTCATCAGATCGAGAATCAATCATATGAAAAGACGCTATTAAATCAAACAAATTTTGATAAAACTCTCCCTGACACATTACTTCAGCAAGCCAAATTAGCTGTAAAAGATGAATATACCTTTGATTTTCTGGAGCTGGGTGAGGAACATAGCGAAAAGCAACTAGAGGAAGCCATTCTCTTAAAAATAGAGCCTTTCCTGCGAGAAATGGGTGGTCTTTTTACTTTCCTCGGTAGTCAGTATCGTTTAGAAGTCGATGGCAAAGAGTTTTTTATCGACATTATGTTATACCACCGGCACATGAAATGTTTGGTTGCAATCGAATTAAAGGTAGGTGAGTTTAAGCCTGAGTATGTGGGTAAGATGCAATTTTATTTGCGTGCGCTTGATGAGACTGTGCGGTTGAATGATGAAAATTTCTCAATTGGTATTATTCTTTGTAAGAGCAAAAGTAAAACAATTGTCGAGTACTCGCTTCATGATGCCAGCAAGCCTATTGGAGTGGCGGAATATAAGCTTTTTAATCAGTTACCCAAAGAATTGCAAAAGCAACTACCTGCGCCAGAGTTAATTGCAAAATTGCTGGATGGAATTAAATGAAATTTATGGGGCACTGGCGGGGCACTCAGAGATAATAAATAGCAAGATCGCCCAATAAATGACGACACTAAAATTTCACTAACTGATTGATTTAATTGTTATTATTGATTGTGATGTATTGCAGAATATAGTTTGAATAGGTCTCTTAATCAATAGGTCGTTGGTTCGATCCCAACACGGCCCACCAGTAAAATCAACAGGTTGTAATACGTTTTTGGGGGCAAATTCTAAGTAGAAGTGCGACAGTCTAAAAATGCTGTATATTCATGTTCTTGGGGAACTTGAATAGCAAAGGAGACTGTCGCATGGGCAAGTATACGCATTTGTCGATTACAGATCGACGTCGTTTTTACACTTTTCTTGAAATGAAATTATCAATATCTGAGATTGCTAAAAAATTAGACAAGCATAGGTCAACGCTGTATCGAGAACTCGATCGGAATAGTGAAGCAGAAGGATACTTACCCAGGACAGCTCAGTTAAAGACAGAAGAGCGAGCGAAGCAGAAACGATTAAGTAAAACCGAAAAAGATGCTTATCTGCGAGACTATGTTGTGAGAAGTTTACAGAAAGGTTGGAGTCCTGAACAAATTTCAGGGCGAATGAAATTTCATAAATTAACAATTTATGTGTGTCCTGAAACAATATATCAATTTGTCTATCAATCAAAAAACAAAGAACTGTATCATTGTTTACCCTACAAGAAACCAAAGAGGAAAAAACGTTATAGCAGGCAAAAAAGCCCTTGTAGATATGGAAAAATACGCTTAATTACGCAACGTCCTGAAGAAATTGCTACACGAAAAAAATTTGGTCACTGGGAAGGCGACACAATTGAATTTAAAGGTACAAAAGAAAAAGTAGTAACAACACTTGTTGAGCGAAAATCGCGAGTAGTTTTTTTAATAAAAAATAACAGCAAACATTCGCATGGAGTGATGGATAAAATAAAAATAAAATTTAAAAATCTACCTGCAAAAATGTGTAAGACTATTACCTTTGATCAAGGTTGTGAGTTTGCTGATTATCGAACGCTTGAGCAAGAAATAAAATGTAAAGTTTATTACTGTGAAACACATTCTCCCTGGCAGAAAGGTAGTAATGAAAATATGAATGGTCGATTGAGACGTTACTTGCCCAGGGAAACAGAAATTGCCAAAATGACTCAAGAGGAGCTAGATCAACTGGCTGCTCAAATGAACCGATGCCCTCGAAAATGTTTAGGGTACAAAACGCCCAACGAAGTGTTTATACAGCAGTACAAAAATGATTGTCGCATTTGGAGCTAGAATGCGCCCCCCGGCGCATTCTAGCGGCTCTTTTGGCTCTTTCCCACTTTAGGGGGCACTTCGCCTATGAGCACAGCACTCTAACTCGTAATCTATAATTTTCAAAGTTCCGAAAACCATAAGCCCTACGTTGTATTAGTTTCATCTTGCGATGAAAAATATTTATTATTCTGTTAAAATATAAGCATGAAAAATAAACCACTTATTGAAACAAATCCTTATTTGAGAGATGCAGATATGCGAAAGAAATTAATTTCGCGGTCAGTAAGGACATCGTGCGGTGTAGAAGGAATTAAAGCCCCTGTCAATGTTGTTCGTTTCGAAATTCCCCGTAGACGAGATAAGAAGATTTACAAGGTCTCTAAATAGCAGACTGTGTTAGCAACGTCCGAAAAATCTTTTGAATAGGCTCATAATCTCCGTTTACTCCTGCGTGAATGGCTAATACATATTGCTTGAAGCCTTCTGTATTTTCTGTTTGATCTATCAAGTAAAAATTTAATGGTGGCATATTAACCTGCATAACCATTAAGTCTGCCAATAAGCGTGCTGTTCTACCATTTCCTTCGCGGAATGGGTGAATCACAATCAATTCAACATGGACAATACCTAAGGCAAAAGCGAGCTCCTCTAAGTTGGAATGATGGCAGGGAGTATATTTGGCAAGATAATTTTTTTCAAATTCTTGCATGGATGATTCAATGCGTTGAGGTGCGGCAAAAGGGAAGTTATCTTTTGACATGGTAACAGTGCGATATTTGCCGGCGCTGGGGTAAATATCTCCAAGCCATAAGTCATGAATATTACAAATATCTTCAGCAGTGAATTGATGATTGTTATCGAATATATTGGACAGCTCTTCTTCAGTTCGTTCGAGTTCTTGTTCCTCTACTTCCCCCATGGTATTTGCGGATTTAATGCCGAGATAATTTTTTAGGACTTCGTTGTTTGAGTCTGGTTCAAAGTCTTCATCGGTTGGGACGCAGTAGCGGTTAGTATTTTTGAGATTCATGCATGATTTCCTCTGGTTTCAATCATTCTAAGAGCAACTGATTTAGTTGTTCAATCTGTTTTATTAAATTATCAAAGTTCATTGGGTTACATGCAAGTGTAACCCAATAGTATCACCATCCCGCATGAAGCTTCAGCATAGCAAGATGATAAGGGGAATGTTGGGTTTCGCTGACGTGTATAGACCGGCTACATAGGTGACGCTCAACCCAACGTCAGTGTTGAGAATGAAGGGCGGACATGCTCAATGTAACTCAGTCTAATAAAATGTTTACATAATATTCAGATAGTGGCACGATAGCCTCTTTTTTACACCAAGAGAGGAGTTAGGCTGTGATTTTACAATTATTAAAAAAAATTAGCCAAGTTCTTACGTTGAGCCTATTAGTAATAGAATTAATGAGCTGTGCTTCTATTGTCAATGGTCAAAATCAGTCTGTTTCAGTCAATACACCAATGGCAAAAGGGGCGACCTGCGCATTAGAAAATAATAAAGGTAAGTGGTTTGTAAGTAACACACCGGGTAGTGTAACAGTGCAACGAAGTTATCATGATTTGCACATAACTTGTGACAAAAATGGGTATTATCATGGTGAGAAAAGCATTGCTTCATCTACAAAGGGTATGGCGTTCGGTAATATCCTTTTTGGTGGCGTCATTGGTGCAGGCGTAGATATGGCGGATGGCGCAGCTTATGATTATCCTGCTGATATTCAAGTCGATATGACGAAAGCAAAAGTTTAATTTCAAAAGAAATTTAATGAGGGATGTTCAAGTATTCATTTGGCATTTAACAAATGTCAAATGAATACTAGACCCCGTCTGTTTTGACTAGAAAAGAAACGAGAAACGGGGTCACCCATTAGCCGAACTCCGGTCAATAGAAAAAATGGCCCCGCTACGAAATATTTTTAATTTCGCATTTTTATTGAAGATATTTTTAAAAGTTTTATATAGCTGTAAAGGACATGCACCCAAATTTTCGTCTTAAGTTGTCAACTCGCCACCGAGTTGCAACAGTCACCCATCAGGATCAAGGTATAAGCCCAAGCCTAAAGCTTATGGCAAACCCCTGGCATTATAAAATGCCCCAGAAAATCTTAAGTGCCATACCGTGTCCAAGTGATGCAATATCACAGGCATATTGGCTACTGTTTCCAGTTCCATACCTCTTATAGGCTCACGGTATAGGCATCTCAGTTTAACAGCTTTTAAACTTCATCTTCAATTAAATGGATGAGACAGCAGCCAATCAGACCAAATGGTTTTACCAACCCCAATACTGGTTATGCTGCCCCAGCCAACCTGGATATCCCTATCAAAAACTTTTATTTACATCAAAATTTACTCCGTCTTTTAAAATATAAAAACAAGCACGAGCAAGCTTGTGCGCTATTGTTTTAATCGCAACAACGTTACTTGTTTTAGCTTTTTTCTTTTGATAATACTTTTTTATAATGGGATTAAATCGAATTGCAAAATTTGCTGCTTCAACATAAGCCCATGCGAGATATCGGTTACCGTTCTTTCGATTATTTTCACCTTTCTTTTTCCCATTACTGATTTTCTTGCTGTTTACGCATCGGCAGTAAGAAGCATAATTTCCAACTTGACGAAATCTATTTATTTCACCGGTTTCCATCATAATGGTTAAAGCAAGTATTTTTCCTATTCCATCGACTGTTAATAATTTTTCATATACTTCGCTCAATCGTGCTCGTTTTAATACTTCTTTTTCCGTTGCATTAACTTGTTCGTCAATACACTGCATGACAAGTAAATTACTTTTTGCTGCAAGAATAATTGTTTCATCGGAAAAATATTTTTTCAAGTCTTCTTCAGTTAGTTTTTTTATTTCATTTGCTTTAAGTTGTATGCTCGTATTACGTTCAATCAATGTTTGTAAGCTCAGGAGATGTAACGTTCGTTGTTGCACCATTTGCATACGTTTACGTAACAAATCTCTTACACCTCGTTTCTCTTTAGGATAAATATATCCTGTAGGAAGAATATTTAACTGCAATAACTTCGCTAACCAACGAGCATCCGTCTTGTCATTAGTTTGCTTTAATCCATTGTATTGCTGGATGGCGGTCGTATTTGCCAAAGATACCTTGTGCCCCTCAGCTTTTAAACCATCTACTAACCAATACCAGTTATATGTAGATTCAACTACAACACCTACTAAATCTTCCTTAAAAGGATCTAATTCATTTACGATTCGATCAATAATATTTGGTAAGCGCTTTTCATAGACAATCTTATTGTCTGATTGCATAACTACTAAAAAACTATTATTTGAATGTAAATCAATTCCTGCATATAGTTGCATATGAATTCCTCCTAATTAAATTAACGTCCGTAACAACGTTAGATTAATCGTTGTGGGAGGAGTTCGGCTAGATGATTATCAGGCTTGCACAATTGCACATTCAATCAGGTGTAGGAATGTGCAATTGTGCAAGCCTGACCCCGATTTTCAAAAATAAGACTTATGAGCGCGAGACTTGTTGTTCAATTCAAGGTTGCGAACTTGACGGAGATAGCTACTTACTTTAGTCGTGATATTTCTACATTTTCACGAGGCTTGAGCGGGATGTCGTTATCTGATGATGTCGAGCTTGAGGTTATTAGGTGCTATATTGAAAGTGCAATTGTGCAAGCCTGACCCGGTTTTTTACGGGCTAGCTAACCGTTCATGCAGGCATCCTTATTTGTAACACTTAAGAATTGCTTAAGTTTTGTAAGTTAAAATACGCATAATTGCTGCTTAGTAGGCAAAGACAGAGTCTTAGCTTATCTGATAAGCTATTAATAATTAAGGGGAGTCACTTAGGTTGGGTTGAGCAATCGCAAAACCCAATATTTCCCACCATTCATCGGCTGCTTGGTAGAAGGGCGTGAGTTCTGAGTAATGTTGTTGGGTTTCGCTTGTGCTCAACTCAACCTATAAACTTTATAAAATATTTTTAAAGAGGAATTTATGTTTTCAGCTTCTGTATCCATTCCTGATGATTTACATAAGGAAGAAAAGATTGAATTAATCTTAGTTCTACAGAAGCATCCAGTGGATGCAAAGAATGTCAGTGGCGATTTCACATTGGATGATGAGAAAACTGAAACTATTTATTCGCAATTTAATACGATGAAAATAGTGCAGAGATATCCTGATGCTGCTGTGTTAACAGAAGGAAATCACTGCGATGTCACTCCGAGCCATGTAAAAGGTGAGAGTGGCACTATTTTCAGACTGATTTTTCCTGAATATAAAAATCTTCATGAGATGAAATTTGATAAATTGACGGAAAATCAAATAACAGTTTTAACTAACAATCTAGGTGTCCAAATTTTATTACATATGGGAATTACTCCATGTATTTATCAAACAGCGAAAACAAAATTGGACATGCGTAGACTAACTACAGCTTACGCTGATTCTTATCGAGAATGTTTAAAGAATTACCCAATACTTGCTGTCAAGGCTCTTCAAAATGGAAGCTTATCTTTAAAAAATTTAGATACTTTAGACGAAATAGAAGAATATGAAAAATTTAAAAAAGAAGTTCGTCAAAAAAATCCAGACATGTTTTATCATAGAGAAAAAGAAGCTTTAGAATTTGTTCTTGTCGCAGCCAAAAAAAGTGGAAAAAAGCAAGTGGTACTTATTTTTGGCAGTGCGCATGCAGCAGGATTTGTTGAGCTTATTGAGACAATGTACCGTCATCAAATAATTTTAACTAAATGCATTGATTCCTGTGAGGGATTTAATAATGCTGATGAGCGGAGAAGATTGGAATTGCAACATGCGGAAGCTGTGAAGTGTTATAAAGCAGGTGAATATCAAAGAGCGGTCACTGGCTTCGTAAGAGAAGTCAGTTTTTGGCAAGCCACTCCAGAATCGACTCCAACTAAATTTTCCTCTTTGCTAACCTGCGAATTCAATTTGGGTTCTAGCTTATTCAAGTTAGCGGAATCAGATGAGACTTGTTCATACGAGGAAGCTATTCCGCATTTAAAAAAAGCGGCTACTATCGCTCAGGGTGCAAATATTCCAGCAAAAAAGTATATTGATCGTCACGCAGAAGCAATCAAACGACATTATTTGACATCCTTTTTCAGCAAAATAGGAGCGTCCAATGCTGTCTCTCGTTTAGTTATAAGCTATTCTGTTGAAAATGAGGGGCCTGTGTCTTCAATGTAAGTAAGCTATTGATTTAAAAAATAGAAATAATATATTGCTTAAGCGAAAATTTAACAAATGTTGACCTATCTTGGATTTCAAGAAACGTGGTCTGGCTTGCACAATTGCACTTTCAATCAGGTGTAGGAATGTGCAATTGTGAAAGCCTGACCCCGATTGTTGAACGATCAAGTTTGATTGAGTATGATGCGGAAAATTGTTATCTCTCGACTGATACAGTGAGTGACGACATGAGGCAGCACCAGAGTTACTCGATTAATTATCGAATTTCTAATGGCTCACAAAAAGGTAAAAAAGTTATTTCATATTATAGTTTAAATATTTATGGGATCTGTTTTCGTTGTCAAAATCAATAGAGTTATAAATTACTATGAGACGGTAATCGTAAAGTTCTGTGTTGAGAAGGCGACGATTGATTGCTGGAATTATTTTTAAATTTACTATTACTCGATAATAAATTATTTTCCGGGAATACAAACTCAGCATCAGATTTTTTACCATCGTTGGTTTTGTGTTTAGTTATGTGAGCCTTATTGAAACTAGGGTGTTCGAAAATGGCTTCATATCGCTCTTTTAAGTTACCCTGCAAAGCATCGGCAGGAATTTTTTTGAGAATGTTGAGCGCTCTCTCGCTACATTTTTTTGCAGAATCCAAGAGATTATTTTGTTTAAAGTATTTAGCTAATTCTTTTAATCCTTCCGCTATTGTTAGGGTGGCATCGATAAAGTCTAGGATTTCAACGTTATCTTGTTCAGGATTGAAAGATATTGCCATAAATTTTTCAATTGCTTCATTAAAGAGGATATACATACGATCAAAGTGCGGCGTTTCAGTCACTGAAGAAATATAAACCGCAATTAATTTATTTAAATTACAAACAACCAAATTTTTCTCGGCATCATTTGAAAGATAATCAATTGCTGAAATTTGATATTCGATTTTTTTGTTTGCTTTTCCATAATGTTGATTTTCAAAATATTCACAAATTTCATCATTCAAGTTTACAGCTTGATCAAAGCTATCTCGCGATTCATGTATTGCAAAGCTGATTGCATACTCAAGATATTGCATGAAGCTATCGAAATCTTTTTCACTATAAAAATCATAAGCTTCGTTAAGATAGGCTAAAAATTGATTAAGAAAAATAGCTTTATTTGCAAGTTGAAAATTTTTCGGTATTTGGCTGTAAAAATCAAAACAGAGTTCTAAATCATCAAATATTGTATAAAAGTCAGTGTACTCTGCATTTGACAAAATGTTTTTCTGTTCTGCAGTATGCGGGATTAACTTTATTTTTTCTTGTAATGCAGACAAATTATTGATCATATGGTTTTGAATGTTTTTTATTTTATTATAGGCATCTGTCTGCATGGTTTGATTGTAAGCTTCGATTTCGGCTCTTCTTTTGAAAAAAAATACGTTTTCTCTACATTCATCAGCAATGAGATTCAGCATTTTCAAAGCTTGATCGATTTTTTCAAAGCCATCTTGGATATTTTTCTGGTTATAAAGAAGGACTCCCAGTATCGCTAGTAATGAGCTGACAACTAGGATTAATTCTACTCGCTCCGCGTTTTCTTCTTTCGTTTTTTCAAATTGAAATTGATTTGCAAATAAGTTTTCTAATCCATCTGTCAAAAATTGATTAAGAATTGCGAAATGATTCCCATCAAAATGATCTGGCTGTGAGGGAAGAGGATCACTAAATAAACGATAGGCATTTTCGAGTAACATGCTAAGCATGCCACAATAGCCATACGCTCGATCAAATGATGATTTAAATTGAGTAACTGCTGCGAATAATTCGTGGATTTTATCACTTCCAGCTGCAAATTTATCATCTGCCAATAGGGAATTTGCTTGAGTGATTAAATCATTTATTTTCTTGAATTGTGCTTCTCGTATTTCATCATTTTCATTTTCTGTTTTTTGATCTGCTTCATCGGTATTACTTAATTCCAACGTAAGCGTCAAATCAACAACGTTATTTCCCCATTCCATCATTCTTGCTAATTTTAAATTTCTCATCACAAATAGCATAAGGTAGTAATGCTTCATAATCAGCAACAATCTTGCAGTTTGGTAGCTCTTTAAAAACATGGGTAAGATACTTAACAGGGTCGAGATCATGCAGCTTAGCACTCTCGATTAAGCTAAACAGATTAGCGCTGGCATGTGCGCCATCCACGCTATTAGAGAAGAGCCAATTTTTTCGACCACAAACGAACGGCTTAACAGTCCTTTCGCTACGGTTATTGTCGATTTCATAACGACCGTCTTGCAGGTATGTCAGCAAATATGGCCAGCGTTTTCGTGCGTACTCAATGGCTGTTCCTAATTTACTGGAATGCAATACTGAAGGGGATTTTTCATCCAGATATTTTTTAAGGTCATCCAGAATAGGCTTTGCTTGCTGATGCCTGATACTCTTGACCATATCATCATCTGCATGTTCAGCCTTTAATTTCTCTTCTATTTTGTAAAGCGCGCGAATCATCCGAACAATATGTCCAGACACACCTTTTTCTTTTCCCTGAGGAAGTGCTTCGATAAATTTACGGCGCACATGTGCCCAGCAATTAATGCCGATAATACCTTTGGTTTTAAATAAAGCGTTATATCCGCTGTACCCATCGCAATGAAGGCCGCCTTCGTATTCAGCAAAGAATTGATTGGCAACATCAGCTTCACGTGTTTGATGATATTGATAAAAAACAACCCGCTTCTCAGGTGACCCTCCGATGAAACACCACATATATGATTTAGCTTGTGCTCGCCGACCAGGCTCATTCAGCACTTGAACAGTCGTTTCATCAGCAAAAGCAATATCGTAACTCAAGATATTATCTTGCATGAGATTGATCAATGGAGTGATAGAGTTACCAGTTTTTAACATCCATACACTCATTGTTTGGCGAGATAGATCTATCAATAAACGTTTAAAAATATATTCTTGGCGATAAAGTGGTAAATGATCGCAGAATTTAGATACTGCAATATTTGCTAATAGACCTGGACTCGCGATACTTCTTTCGATCAATTGCGCTGGTTTTTTAGCAGTTCTGGAAGTAACTTGTATAGTTTCGTTACTTTCCTTTTTCTTTGCGCAACAATCGCAGATGTACTTCATGCATCGATGCTGCGTTACTTCAACCTTGGCAGGTACATATTCCAGCTCTTCACTGACTTGCGCTCCAATGCACTCCATTTCATTTCCACACGCACAGAGCTTTTCTTCGAGGGTTAAATCATGGCAAATAATATTCCGTGGAAGATGATTCGGTAGCGCTTTTCGACCAGATATTTTCTTGGTAACAGGAGTGGTAATGGGAATATCTAGTGGCTCAATTTCCTCTAGCTCCACTTGCTGGCCAATTAATTCAAACTCGTTAAATAAATACAATTCATCTTGTGTGGTCGGCTCTTCCAGAGCTAATTTTTCAGAGGAGCTTCTAAATAATCGCTTTCTTAGTAAGCGATTGTCATGAGCAATATAATCGATCTTTTGCTTGAGCGTATTAATTTCCCTGATGGCACCAGCAAATGTATGAACAAATTCTTCCAGAATTTTTCTGGTTTCCGGGTCTGCATTTGTAACGATTTGTTCTAATTTATTCATGCGACGATAATATCAATTTACAGCATAATTATCGAATTTTTTTAAATTAATTAAAAAAAATCATGACATATTTCGTGTTGATATTGCCCAATTAAATGAAAATCCAACCCCATCAATAATGCTTGCAGCTGCTTTGTTGAAATTATAATGGTTTGGTTCTGTATATATCGCGAGTAATTAAATCGCCCGCGATCTAGTTTTTTATAATAAAGCACAAAACCATTTTTATCCCAGAACAGAAGCTTGATTTTATTTTTTGATTTATTCGTGAATATAAACAAATCTCCCGTTTGAGGATTTAACTTGTAAATATCTGCGAGCATCACGACCAGACCATCTATGGATCGACGCATATCAGTATGTTCGGTATAAACATATATTTTCGCCTCAGAAGATACGGTTAACATTAATGCTTCTCCAGGCAATTGATTAATACCTTAATTGCTTCTGGGTGAGCGTTAACTGGTATATGCACTTTCAATCCGTTTGAATAATGTAAAATAAAATTGTTTCCTACAGTTGAAGTTGACTCGTGTTGAGTGACTTTTACGGGTAACAATTTCGAACTAGTCTTGATATGAAGTGATAGCTTTGCTTTTTGATAAGTAAATTGATTGTAGTTAATTTTATTTGCCTCACAATAGGCTGCTTGAGGTAGACCGCTTGTTTTCCATTGCTTGATTATATTGACCCAATCGATATTTGTATCTGGTGGTATAGATTCAGATTTATTTGATTGATGCTGATTTGGCGTGATCATGGTGGCGTATCCTTATCAAGGTTGTGATTTGGATAGCATATTCACGTGCGCGGGAAAGCTAAAGGATGTGGATATATTGACGCTTACTAACTTTCTCTGCATTTTCACGTAGATAAATCTTACCATCAATAGCATCATACGATAATGCGTTTGGAAAAAGTGGATGTCCATCTGCAAGTTTTTTTTGAGTTTTGTAATCAACTCGTAACATTTCAAAATCGAGCACTTTTGAGACTGGGAAAAATTTTTTATATTTCAATCTAATCTTTGCAATTGCATCATAAGATTTAGCAATATCCGTAGGATTTTGAATATTGAAATGTATTTTGCAGCCGGAATATTCGAAGCGTTCTGGATATTTGACATACTCTTCACTTCTCGTAAAAATCCAAACACTCTTATTATCTTTAGTACAATACAAGTCATGAGATTTAGGAATTTTCTTATCTTTATTAGGTTTTGCAAAATTTTTCAATTGTGCAAAAGTATATGGTTGGGGCTCGCCTTTTCTTGGGATAGACATAAAAACCATCCACGCAAAAAGTTGATATCCTCTAATTATAACATGTATTAATTATTGCTGTTTTTAACATAAAAAACGCTATTAAAATCTGAAACTTACGTTACGAGTTGAATTATGCAACTTTGCCTTTTGAAAAAAAGGGGGATATAAAAAATTGCATATGATTGTTCGTACATAAGCACAAAAAATTTATGGGTAATGATATGGTTGCACTCATATCGTTACCCACAAGTCTAAAAAGCCCTACACCTCTAGCTTAAAAGTAGGCTGTCGTCCCGGAATTTACTGGCGCTTAATGAGCGCTTTTTGCGAATTTAGCGCCAGTTAATGTCCGGGATCCATTTTGCTTAAAGCACGCAAGTTAAAAAGCAAGAAGGCGGTAAATTGAAAATGGATCCCGGACATTAAGTAGCTCTAAACGAGCAAAAGCGCTCGTTTAGAGCTACTAAATTCCGGGATGACAGCCTACTTTTAAGCTAGAGGTGTAGGGCCTTTTAGACTTAGGCGCGAAACGGGGTCAAAACGGGGCTTGCACAATTGCACTTTTAATCAGGCGTAGGAATGTGCAATTGTGCAAGCCTGACCCCGATTCATACTTGCCGATTATAATTTAGCAACATCATTGCTCCAACATCCCAACACGGGATTACGCGCAGGCGATGAATTACATTTAGCCATCGCACAAAATAATGGTGCAAAACGTTTTTACACGCTGGATCATGATTTGCAAAATGCTACAAAAAAACTGACTTCTTAAGAATTTGTTAATTTTTCTCTGCTATATTACATCTACTATCGCTCAGATTTTTGTATATTTTGTACGAATAACCCATGGTATTCTTGTAAGAATAACAAGCCCTGCAATAATTTTAACTCCCTAAAAAAGGTAAATAAATGGCAACTCTTAAAGAAGTACTTTCCTCTGTTAGCAGTCTGGCTAATTCAAAAAATCGCTATGTGATTGAACGGGCTAGCCATAATCTAGAAACGCGTGCAGTAGCACTTGATTCAAAAGAAACTATTTTTATTCCCAATAAACCCGATTCAGTAAATCCCACCCGCCATGAAATTTTTTTGGAAGTGGGCAGTGACTTTATTAAATATGAAGGACAATCGCGTGAGCAATTGATCGCAGCGATTAAAGCGATAACTGTTCAAAAGCAGCAGCAAGCAAACCTTGAAGTCGATGAAAAGGCAGCAGAATCAAGCGCAATCCGAGATCTCGCTTTCTTTGAAGAGCGATTAACACAAGCAGATTGTCATTTTTCTGCAGAAGCACTTTCTTCCGTCTTTTCGCTAAAGGCAGCCGAAAATCCTGAACCACCATATCATTGGAAACAGCTTCGTCGTGATATTGATTGCTCATCAGTGCGTGTAGTTCCCAAGAAGGTTATAACGACGCTTCATCTTGGCGAGAACCGCGTAACAAATATCGAAGATGGTTATTTTGTAGGATATCGTGTTAGATTTTTTGAGGCACCAATTTTTGAAATTGACGGTCGGTGCACGACGACTTATTCAGTAAATCAATCATCGCAAAATCTAGTGTTGACAGACATGACCGTGGAAGCAGATTCAGACGCTCATACAAAAGAACTGGAAAGGCTAATCAATTCGAAAAGCGTCTCTCAGTTTTCTCACGGTGAAGGTTCTTTCATTCGATCCAGAGGCTATGCGGAAGTGTTTAATCAATCCAAAGAAGCAAAAGTCGCCCAAAAACGAAATTACGTGTTAGGTCTTGCCGCGCTATCGGGTATCTGCGGACTCGTGTTGAGCCTCATTCCAGTGGTAGGCCAAGCAATGTTATTTATTCCGCTTGGTGTCTTTATAGCTTCACTCGCTTACAGCTTCTATCTAGATGCGCAAAAAACCAATATGCATTATGCAGCTGCAGATAACGTGCATTGGAGCCATTTTACGCCTGTATCTGGACCGCTGACTACTCCTTTGGTGCAAGGCAACAGACCTTCAGTTATGCTTGATAAAACCCCTAATTCACCGATGCAACCAACCTATCAGCAATTAATGAAACAAGGAGCACCGCTTGCACCTGCTAGTCGACCAGTCGAACAACGTGCTGCTTCTGAGAATTCAGTGACTGAGGGTAATGACTCAGTACTACCCACTCCGATTGCTAAGGATGATGGGTGTATTCCTGATGCAAAAAATGATAGCGCTGAACTCGATCGTAGCGATCCACCCCCGCATCCTGTAAAAAATAATTTTTCCCTATAAAAGTAACATAGGTATCTACACAAGTGTTTTTTTGAAAATTTGTAGGGTGGCACGACGCGCTTTTTGCATCGTGCCACCCTACCAAAAAAACACTTTTTTCTACTTATGTATAGCTGTGTAGATACCTATGTAAAAGTAAAGGGGTCGCGTATCCCACAGTTCCTAAGCAAAATGGATCCCGGACATTAACTGGCGCTAAATTCGCAAAATGCGCTCATTAAGCGCCAGTAAATTCCGGGACGACAGCCTACTTTTAAGCTGGAGCCGTAGGGCTTTTTAGACTTGTGGGTAACGATATGCTCAGTACCTGACCCCTTTTCTGATATTATCGGAGTAATTTTTGTGAAAATAAAAAATTTAAGCATCGTTAACATTGGTATTACCCCTGTTAGGATTTTAAATTCAGCTTTAGTAGAATTTAAACCTCAAATGAATAATGCCGAACATAAAGATATACAACACCAGCAAACTCTCGAAAGAAAATTAAATTATCTTAATACACCAGGTTTTCACTCCCGTCAGAGTCCCGTGGTAGGTACACGTTCTGAGGAATTAACCGACATTATTACAGCAATGAATTTGCCAGACTATTATGTCCTGCATAATTTTGAAAAAGCTATTTACCAGTCAAGATATTTATATATCATTCCTAATCACCAACGTGACGCAGCTAATAAATTTGCAAGACAAATTTTTCTTGATTATATTGAAAAATATAAAACCTATGGTGTAACAGAAGAAAACTGCGTATCGTGGAAAAAGTCGGGATATCCAGGAGAAGAGAGCAATAAAACATGGTTGTCTGATTTGGAAAATGAATTTAATACATGGAGACTGCATGTTGCAGTAGAAGCGGACAACGGGATTCATAATGAAAAATATGACGGTTTTTTACCGCCTCATGTCGTTGCCTATCATGAATTGATGCATCTTGAAGAAGCACCAAAAGGTGCTCCCGAATCTTATCAATATAAACCAGGTGGTGAAATCTTAACAGCTACAAAAACCATTATTCTTTTAGACCAAATTTATAAAATGATAAACGGTTTAAGAATAGATGATGTTGTCGATTATAAATTAGAATTAGATATTGTTGGTAAAAAGATAGCATTAGGAGAATTCGCTAATTTTTATCGAAAATTAGAAGCTCAATATCAGAATTTAGCAAAAGCCATATTATCTCCTGAATCATTGTCGCATTTGCCTAAAGTAAATTGCATTACTGTTACACAGAAATCACTATTTGAAATGATAGGTGGCGAAAAATCATATGGTAGATTAGCTGAAGAGATAGATGATGAAGAATTACATAGGATAGATAGATTAGAGTTGATCATCTCTAGTCTAGGCAATACAAAGACTACATTAAGTGATGATAACCTATGTGTTAGTGTCATACCTTTTTCAATTTTTGGTCCATCTCTGAAGGAATTTCAAAGTGAACTTGATGTTGCAAAACTAGCTGGTAATCATCAAGCTCAAAAGATATGGGATCAAAATTGGGGATTAGTTGTTAGACGATAATAACAATTCATCGTCTTGAGTATAATTTGGATAAATCTTACTGGATGTGATGATATTATAAATCAGATTTGGCATTTTTAGAGATGAAATTAGTCGACAAGATTGGATAGTTGTTTACGTTTAGGCTTATTATTTCCAGTAAACGCGATTAATTGAGTGGTGGTGTATGGGTAAGGCGGATGGCAACATCAATTTTCTGTTCGAGCAAATTTAATTTTTCCCCCGTCAATTTTAGATATAGACTTATCTCAGGATGCATTTTTAAAAATCGCGCAAATTTCTGAGGCTTTGCTAACTATATTTCTAAGCATCTCGCTGCTTTATAGTGTGTGTCGTCCCGCGCGGCTTTTAGCGCGGGACGACACATGGGTGGCTTGTGAAGATATCTTTGCAGGAGGGAGAGCATTTTAATCAGAGTGTTAAATTAAATTCGTGTCGATGCATCAGTACATGATCCTAAGCGATCTGAAAAAGAGAGATTAAGGCCGACTTCTATAAGCCGGGGGTAAATTGGATGACCATACATCATGGCTTCGTTTTGTATAATCCATCAACGAATCTGGGATATAGACATCTACTTCTCTTAATATTTTTTTAAGCGCATTAATTTTATTGCGGAACGGTTTCTTTTCAAAAAATCCTAATCTTGTCATTTCTTCTTTATGCTGCTTAATTTTTTGAATAGCAAATTCGACTAACTGATCAAAAGAATTTTTAACTAAATCAAGTATTGATTTTTCCTCTGTATTTTGGCTTGGAACTTCTTTATCATAAATTTTAACGAGAGCTTGCCTTAAATTCCGACATTCCTCTTGCCTTTCAGCAAAAGATTGATGAGGCATGCGTGCAGTAATAGGGGTATCAAAAATGCGAGGTAACGTTAGATTAAAGTGTTTAACCAGAATATCATTTAATGTATGTGTCAATGGCGAATTTTCACTTTTTTTACTCTCCACGCGTAAATCTAAGTATTGACTGGCAAGATAAGCTTTGATGCAATCAATGCGCACTTCCAGTGATTGATTCATATTGCTTAAAATAATTAATTGTTGATAAATGACGGCTATTCTCAGTTTATATTGAGAGGGCAGTAATTCAAAGGCATCTCCAATCAAGCGAAATAATTGACGAAATTCTATATCATGAATGATTCGAGTATAGTAATGAAATAACAGCTTTAAGCCTGCTGGATCGTTTCCCAATAAATTTTCATGTTGATAGTTTTTTAATAACAAAGCAGTCAGATGTTTTCTGTCAAGTGGCAAATTAACAACTATTTTTGCAACTTCTTCCCAAGAGGCGGGTTTCAATAATAATGACCATTCTTTTGCCGTGAGAGTGACTTTATTTTTTTTCCAATTTAAAAACCAACGTCTTTGAATCACGAGCTTCTGATTGTCTAGGCCATCAGGAAGAAGGACAGCATATTTTTTTTGGTTGCTCGTATAATCTTTTAGTACGGGATCAACTAATTCAGTGAGTTGTTGCCTATCTTGCTGCATGCGTAAATTATCTCGTCGCTCTTGTTCATATGTTTTAAATTCCCATGCTAAAGAATTTAAATCCTGTTCAGATCGACAGCCGTTGATTCGCTGCAACAATTCCTTGCGATGTGCGCGTAACATTGAATCATGTTGAGGTAAGTGTTCTCTCAGTAATTGCAAGCGATTTAAATGATCGGCATGTTCATGCAGCCATTGAGTATGACGTACTTTGAGATGACGCCATTGTTCATGATTGGCGTGAAACATTTTTTCATTGTCAACAATCGTTTGAGCTCTTTTTTCTTGTATAAGTTGATAGAATTTCAAAATAGCTAGTTTATTTTTTCCTGCATAATCTAAAGCAGTATGGCCTGTGTTATCTTTAAGATACAAATTTGCGCCTTGTTGTAGCAATAAGAATACATGATCGAGTTGTCTATCATCGGATGCCGCATAATGCAGTGCGGTGACTTTGTATTCGTTTGCACGATTCACCTCTATGCAAGGAGATGCTAAAAGAATTTTAAAAATTTCTCTAAATTGGGTGCGGTCATCATCAGAATGAGAATTTATAAGTGAGCCAGTAACACCTATTAACATAGTGTTTTTTGATGTATTTTTAGAAGGATCAGTAGGGTGAATAGTTGTATAGGTTTGATTTGGATCAGCACCCAACTCTAATAATAATTTAACTAAATTTGCGTCTCGATCACATATCGATGTAAAAAGCGATGTCAAAAGCGCACCTTGACTAAATCCTGAAAATAGCTGCATTTCTAATAATGAAGGAAATTCTCTAACAAGTTGACTAATCACATCAAAACGGTTTGCCATTTTGCTATCAGTGATTGCTTTTACAAAAGCTGCTTGTTTTTCAGCTGGCACGACAGAGCTTTTTGATTCTTTTACTTCGTGAACGGGTTGTTTTAATTCGGAGGGTGTTTTGTCTTCCTCGGGGATAAGAGATGATGTGCTAGTGGTAGATGTTGAATCAGTAACAGCATTTAGGCGTTGCGCTAGATCGACAAGAAAGATGCCAAACTTGAGTTTTGCTTTGTTCAGCTTATTTTTAAGCGACGATTGCTCAAGTCGACTTTTTTCTAATTGAGCAAGAGCGTCTTGAAGATTGTCCGGCATTTTTTGTTCCAATTCGGCATCAAAGGGTTCTCCAATATCGTGGGATGCTGTCTGAGGAAAAACTAAAGAATCTGTAAATACTGTTTGGGCCTTTCTCAATGAACGAGCCAATTCCAGTTCTAATTTTGCTATGTTTTGAAGATGATATTCACTCTTGTTACTTAATGATCGCAACATAGCATGCAAATGTCGAATATCTTCTTTTAGATGATCAAATACATGTTTTAAATCGTGCATTTCACGTTGTCGATTTTTGATGACCTGACGAAAAGTTTGCTGACATTGTTTTACTTGTTTAAATGGGCTTTGTTTTTCATCTTTTACTTCACTTATCTTGATTGCATCAATCGCCTCGACTAAGCTTACCATGTTAGCTTGAAAAGCTGCTTGATCAGTGCGATATTTTTTTCTGGCAACCCATAGTTGTCGCAGTATTGCTCGATGTTTATTGTCATAGGTTAACAAGATTATATGACAGCAATGCCAGGCAATGAAATAAGGCATGCCTTTTTTAATTTCTTGAAAACGGGCATTTTCAATTTGAGCTGCTTTAGCAATTTGTTTGGCTGTTTTTGATAAAGATACGTTGGGCCCCTCATGGGAGCGCAAGATTTCTAACAGAGAATTCGTTTTAGCTAACTCTTCTACTTGCTGTTTTACATCGGCTGCTAATTCCTGATTTTGTCGTTTTAAGTCAGCAATTATCGTTTCATGTTGCAACACGGCTGCTTGATGAATTGAGTTTAACTTGACAATGGAGTCAATGGTTTCTTGTAATTTGGGGTTTGGGACCGTGATGGTTGGAATGTTTTTCTTACAAGAAGGGCATGTTTTTCCTCCTTTAGAGAACCATTGTTGAATGACTTCAAGCTCAAAAACACACTGGCATGACGTCATACCCACCTTGCGAATCGGTTGATGGCTAAGCGAACAGAGTGGTATAAGATTTTTAGAGTCAATTTGTTTTGAATCCGCAGGATTGACGCGATCTAATGACATGATTTTCTCGACGTATAATTTGTTGCTGCCATTCTACCGATGTATCCTTAATAAAACCTTAAGAAAAAGACAACTGAGCCGCGACCGTCAGGGAGCGATCACCGGCGATTCTATTTACGCCTCTATCAATTCAGAATGCGAATGAACGGGAAAAACGATCTAAGTAAAATTTTCTTAGTATGTAACCTGGGTGCAACCGGCGTTGTTGCGTAATTCACGGTGCCAATTCAGTGTCGTGCCAGTAAAAGCACGCTGGCACGACACTGAATTGACACCGTGAATTACGCAACAGCTCCGATTGCACCCTGCGCTTTGAAGCTGCGCAAAAACCCCAGCTTGCTACACCAGCAACAAATCAGTTTACTTTTACTCGTCGCACAGAGGATGCAGCCTCTGCTTTAGCTTCTGGCGCCCCAAAAATATAAACTTTCAACTGACCCGTCGCACATTTCTTTGGAATATGAATATCATATTTCCTCAACACATCCACTACGCAATTCGCTGCTGCGTGTTTCGTTCTATTTAATAAGCTAGACCCTTCTCTTTGCTGCTGGACATTAGCAATCAATCTCTCAGCAATCGATGCAAAGCTGCTGTCTTTTGCCTCACGCATTAACTCATAACCTTGCACACCTAAATCCCCGAGTAAGTTGATCGCATCCGCTTTATCATCTGCACCACGCAATTCTCGCAATGAAACAGGTGTATCAAATGTTAGGGGTACGCCGAAGTCTTCCAGCAAAATTTCTTGTAAAAGGTGCACCAATGAATTCTTGCCTGCTTCATTCGCCTGTAAACACGCTTGTGCCAGATGGTAGCACATTCTTGTTTTTTTATTTTTAATGTCTGATTCCAGAGTCACAAGGAGTTCACGATAAATATTCTCAACAGAGTGGGGAAATTTATCATCAAGTTTTTTGACGATTTTGGTTAATAAATTCGTCAGCTCTGAATGCCCGCGCTCTAAAATACAGCGATGCAAAAGTTTAAAGTAATTCACTTTAATGCGTGCGTCCAGATACAACAATAAATCGTTAACAAATGGCCTGACTTCATTCGGCAAATTTACCAAAGATCTGGCTAACTTATTTTTATCATAGTAGAAATTATTTTTATCACAGAACATATTTTTATCATAGAATAGATAAAAAATTTCACGCAGGAAACTTTCAATATGATGTTTAGGAGCCTTCGCTGCGTTATGAAAATAAGTGATAAAAGAAGTAAATACTTCTTTGGCAACATGGGCTTTCTGTTGTTTCTCAGCTTGCTCTCTAAAATTTCTATAAGCATCTATAGCATAAGAATGTAACCAGGTTTTTTTTTGTTTTTTATCAATTGTTACGATACGCATCAATTCGTTCTCTTTAAAAAAAACATACTGGTCAGTTTCATTGAGAATGACCACCTGAGCCACAAAGTTATCAATAAAATTTTTCAGCAAGTTATTAAATTCTTTGCTAGGACAGTTTCTATCATAGGTAGTCAATAAGGAAAAATTGAGCAAAAATAAAGTATAAAAAGAGTCAATGTTCAATTTCCTTAGATATTTAGCCATAAAAAAAATGCAGTCAACTTGCCTGACAAAATGAGCATAGTGCGGCATTGTTTGTTGTGCTTCTCCCCGTGATACGAGTTCAGTTAAACTCAACCCATCTTCTTGATACGGATAAATCTCTTTTGTTTCCACGAGCCATTTTTTCATTGCGTTAAAGGCAGTCAATCCAGCGGCATTAAATGGCAGCTCTGTAGGGGGTTTAACTAAAGACCGCAAAGGCACATTTACTTCTACGGCAAATGAATCTACTGTCAATCGATAGGTCACCGATTTATCTCGCGATGAAGCAATGATTGGTAAAGAAATCGTGTTTTGTTCATTCGTGCCAAAATAAGGACGGCAAGACAACTGCGTCCACTCCGATTCCGTATTAGGATGCATCTGAGCGATAGAGACCGGAACTTTATTTGAAGTTACTTGGCTATCAAAAAATTTAACAAACCAATCTTTAATTCCGCGCAGAGCAATATAAGTGTTGCTCTGTGGATTACCCATTGACAAAATAACGTGATATCTGTTTGCAACCTGCTCATTACAAGCTAAGAGCATTATTTCTGGTCTTTGACGTTGATCATCCGTGAGCATTTGAGAAATTTTATCCCGTAACATCGCATCGGATAATTTTGCGACATAAGTTGCAAGTACGCTTTCAGCATCTTCACTGACTGCGTGGAATATAACTTCGTCATCCTCTTCATGAAAATTAACCGGGACGGCTAAGCCAATTTCGCCAGAATTAGAGACATCGTAGCAACTCACAGCCGCTTTGTCTTTTTCATCGCTTAGCGCATTTTGCAGCATTCTTAACCCGGCGCGCTTTACGGCAGCTCCTATTTTTTTATTATAAGACTCAAAATGTTCAAGCTCTTGTGCTGAAAAATTCGGTTCGCAGAGAATGATAGATAAAGATTTATCGGGAAAGCGAATGAGGCTTTCCTCACAGTGCGCTATGAAAGATGCAAATGATGTCATCCCTGCGCCGCCAATTTTTTTGTGGTTCGGAGCTGCCATCACGTGACCGTAAAACTCACTGAAGGGATGATACATAATTAATTCATTGATGTTTTCAACACGTTTAAAGATATGCGGACTATCCATTGCCAAAAAAAGAGGCAGATTACTATCCGCATACACATGAAGATTGACTGTATTATCCAATACTCTTTTTTGTGGAGTATTCGGTACAACGTCCAACTGAACCATATTCCTTCCTTCATCGACAATCGCATTGACAGCTATTTGACCTGGAAATCGGTACGCAACAAGCTGATCTATAGTGCAATGTATATTGGAATTACCATCCAATAAGTTAAACCACGGCACTATACTGTAATCTTCCCCAGGAAATGCCGTCCAGGCATAGGAGCGGGCAGCAGGCTCATCGCAATAAATAACATAGTTTATCACTATCTTTACAAGAGGTTTTATTGCAATTTTTTTCGTGATTTCATTTTCGAGGTGATCTAATGCTTGCAGATAAAAAGGATTATCCGCACCCCTACTCGATGGCCATTTAGGCAGCCTTAATGGTTCAAATTTACGTTCTTGAGCTAACACAACGGGTGCATTATCACGTTTTGCGTCATTTTGTTTTGCATCACCACGATTTGCATCACCACGTTTTGCATCACTAGAAGGGCTTTTTCCAAACATTTGTTATTCTCTCATTAAGGCGAAAGAAGCTATTTTACTGATAAAATCTTAACTCCACCTTAACTCTTTTCGGATAGTTAAAAAATTTTCTAACGGCATGAATGAATTAAGATTTATTTCAATATAAGATGCAATTTTCCAATACGGTTTATTTCTTTTTGCGTCACGCCAGCTTTTTTAGCAAAAATAGGCCATGCTTGAATAATTTTTTTTATGTTTGCTATGACAGGCAGTGCTTCACCCACACCGAAACGATCTGCAACTGTTAGCATATCATTCAGGGTAAAATTTTTAAATTTTCCATTTGCTGACATTAAATGCTGACTTGTCCATTCTCCATTCGGATTGTGCGCAAACGTTACATCGTAAGCCGGTGCGAATTGCCAATGCCCCCCTTGTTGTAAGAGGAAAGAAAAATTTTTCGTGTGGTCATCGCAATTTCGTGCCATCACATTAAAGACCATGCGCCGAAATGCTTCAACATGGGTTGCGTGGCCGAGTGATAATTGATGAATCGTCATAAATAATTGTTCATAACTATGGGTGGATTTTTTTTTGTAGTCCAAATGATTTAGCGCGCACAAAGTTTGAATATGATGTTTAATCGTCGATTTTTCGCGGTCAAATCGCTTCGTCATGAAATGTGCGCGGCCATTTTCTATCAACAAACTGGAGGGCATCATGGTGATGCCTGCTTCGATAGCCATCAAATAATAGGCATATTCGATTCGTCCATAATCTTGGGTTGAACCCAGTTCCCGATCAACTCCCATGCCGTCAAATTTTAACAGCCAATGTTCAAAGCCTTCTTCTGTGTCGACTTGCCCAGAGCGTATTTCTTTTGTCTCAGGATTCCAGGCAATGACTGCTTTTGCGCGTGCACCGCCTGCTGATGTTCCGACTTCGATAATGCTTCTTAAGGCTGCGTCAGTTTGATCATCATCTTGGATATTTCCTGTTAGCATTTTTCTTGCTTCAGTTACAAGACTACCCATCTTTAAAACAGAGGGTTTTTGTGTTTTGGGGCCGCGTCCGGGCTTGAATTCAAGTGCGCCCATCGCGCGTTTGCTCATGTAAGCCAGTCGATCTAATTGTGTGACTTGCGTGAGAGAAATACCTTTCTCTGCCATATAGCGATTGATGATTGCATTACCAAAATCATCGGGTAATGCATCGGCTAGCATCGCGGGCAGTCGTTTGTAAGTTGCTTCTGGTAAATCGGTAAAAACATAGGGTTGCTCTGTTTCGTTGAGTGGCATATGCAAAGGAGAAAGTTCAATACCGCTTTTAGCAAATTGTTTATCGTAGGCAAATACGTAGTAATTTAATGTTGGATCAAGGGCGAGGGCGCCCACAAATTTTCCCCAAAGAAAAACTTCAATTCGGTCGACTTTTTTATAGGGGTCAGGTTTCTTTGTTTTTTTCATGCGACCTTCTGCTTGCTCGTTGTCGGGGATGTTTTTCTCGAACCATGTGTAGAGGGTTGATGCTGACGCGTGGTGCTAAACTGGCTAGCCAATTTTCTTGGCCCAGTGCCTTAATCACTCGCACGAGTGTCTTGATGGTTGCTCCTTGTCCTCCCTCAAGATGTCTCAGTGCATTTTCGCTAATCCCAGCTTGATAGCAGAGTGTTTGTCGATTGATGTTCTTCTGTAGGCGCAGGGTTTTTATGTGTTCTCCTAGCTGTAACTCCAGTTCTTGCGGGGTGGAGATTGTATTCATAATTGACTCCTTTAGAGCATTTAATGAATTAATATAATTTAATTGTCCTAATTAAGATAATTATATATGAAAGCTCACTCATTTGCAATCTGCAATAAATGTGCTAAATAAGTCATTTGATGATAAAAAAGTCTGTAATTGTCTTTTTTAAGCGGATACAGGGAGGAAATGTTGGGTTTCGCTGACGCTTAACCCAACCTACGTCTTATGTGCTTTAAGCAAAATGGATCCCGGATATTAACTGGCGCTAAATTCGCAAAAGGCGCTCATTAAGCGCCAGTAAATTCCGGGACGACAGTTCTTAAGCGAGTGCCATTGAGGCATGACCCCAATAGCATCTTCTAGTACGGTCTGAAAGTCTTATCAACTTTTGCATCTTTGCTATCTTCTAGCATTTCATCGTTATTGGCTGAATTGCCGCTAAGACTCCTTTCCCATTTTGGTTCGGGTTGTTCGATTGGCTCGATTGGGTAAGGAGATGAATCAGAAAAGCAGTATCCTGGGTGAGATGAATATGCTGAACTGAGTGAGTTATAAACTGGATTATCAGAAAAACTATTTGAGCGTGCTGGTCTAGCAGGACTAGCTGACATTGCTTGCATGACGCCTGCTGTCGAGGAATGAGACGAATCTATCGGAGAAGATGGAAAAAGAGGCGCAATGGACGAAGAACTAGACGAAGAACTATTAGTGTTGTCCTCGTAAAAGTCCATCTCTCCAAACAGCAAAGCTTCCTCTATGGCGTTAGATAAGGAACTAGAAGAGCTAGAAGAGCTAGATGAACTAAAAAACCCGAACCTTTTTGGGGTATTTGCAGTATCGCCGTCTGAATAATCGAACGGGCTTTGGTTAGATTGTTTCTGATGTTGCGCTGCTGCTGTCATACTCGACGAAGAACTCGATGAGGAATTAGAGGAGCTTAATCTAGCAGAGTCATCTGCAACAGAATCCGTGTTATTTTCAAATCCAATGGTAGGTTGAGAGTTGAATTTAGTCTTGTAGCTTGAGCGCGCCGACACTTTGCCCCCAAATTTACCTGATGAAGAGCTAGAAGAGTTAGAAGAGCTAGAAGAACTAGAAGAACTAGAAGAACTAGAAGAACTAGAAGAACTTAATGTTGTAGAATCTTTTGCAACAAAGTCAGATTTAGATTTAGATTTTTTCTTCGGCGCATTACCGGCATTTCTTAACGATGAAAATTCATTAACCCATACCTCAGCAAATCGAATTGCACGCAAATATTGTTCTTTTTCTTCTCCCTGCAATGTGTCAACTTCTGCAGCCAATTCTTTTTTCTTCGAGCCTTTTTTAGTACCCAGCGCCTCTCCTTTCAATAACTGCATAATTTTAGCTTTTAGTTTCTCAGTGGGTTTACCTTTCGCTTCAAACAAGTTACTACTATTCTTTCTTTTGACAGTGGCCCTAATATAGCCCAGCAGATTTCTATCGGCGAAAGAATATTTGCAGAACTTATTATTTCTTGTGTTAAAAATTGCAAGTTTGTAAATTCCGGTTTTATATTCTTCCTCAATTTCCGGTAACGGCGGTACTTGATTGGCATCGATATATGCTTGTCTAGCCGCAATAAGTGCCTTGTCATATTTGTTTCTGTCGAAGGAGCTTCCGACCGTTAATTTTATAATAGTTTCATTTTTTTCACCCTCAGTAGGCCACGCGGCTTCTGAGTGGAGTGTTGCTTTAAAACCCGGAGCGGGGGTTTCTAAAGCAGTTGTGCTGAAAGCATGCCTCTTTCTTTTTTTGCTTTTTACTTTTTTAGGCGTTGTCACAGCGTCTTTTTTTTTCTTCACTGTCGCTATCATCCATCTCAACATCAGAACCAGAACCAGAGTTTTCTTTATAAGAACCTTGATACGTTGCTCGTTTTGTACGTTTAGTGGGGAGCTCATTCCCATCTTTCAATTCCTCGTCGCGGGGATGTTTTTTACTGGGCATTAAGTTTTTTTTAGGTCTTGAATCTATGATTGAGCCTCTGTGTGATTCTTGCGAAATAATAATTTAAAATTGGCTATATATTTAGCATATCTTTACATCATGGGCAATATTATAGACAAAGTAAACCAGGTTTTGTATGGGGTCAAATTTTGCAGAGTCACAAGTATTGCAACTGTACTTATAGGTAAGGTTATGGTTGTATCCCATGAGCCTCAAGCTAAGGAAATTTTGCTTCGAATGTCTTCCCCCGCAAGGGCCATACGCGTCACAAGCTAAGGATCTACACAAGCCTCCGCTATGTCGTCCCGCGCGGCTTTTAGCGCGGGACGACACAGCAGCTTGACGCCTATGCCCACAGGGCTGACGGATCGACGCAAATTCCACCCATGCGTCGTCCTGAAAAATATGACGTCAACGTACTTTAACCGTAGCGATAGTACTCGCACGGAATATTTATTCAGGATCCACTTGAGTATCATTGATCCATAAAAATTCCAGAATCAGTTCTTCGTTCGTGGATCCTGAATAAATCTTACGCGCTACTACAATAACTACGGTCAAATAATTCGGGCGTAAGATTTTTCAGGACGACACAGCGGAGGAATACCTAAGCTCTGTGGGTGAAAGTGTGCTAAGAAAATTTCCTTAGCTTGACGCGTATGGGTTGTACCCGGGCTTAGTGTGTTTCTGATTATCTCGATCTGCTTCAGGATGTTCTTTTCTCTTGTGCCCAGATATTTTTTTATTATCTGATGCGTCTTCTGAAGAACTCGAAGATTTTTCTTGTTTTTTAGCAAAGCCCAAAGGCAATGTAGATTTTGATACAATTTTCAATGTTTCTGAAGAAGAAGCACCTGGGGCTGCAGAATTATCTGAAGCTGCATGAGCCGCGCTTGAAGAAGAGCTCGAAGAAGAGCTCAAAGAAGAGTTCAAAGAAGAGTTCAAAGAAAAGCTCGAAGAAGAACTTGAAGAAGAGCTCGATGAGCTTGCTGAACTTTTTGTATCTCCTGCATGTCCAGATGTTTTTGGTTTAGGTGCAGGTAAGCAAATCATTTTGCGAAATGAGATTTCCGGTTCAAGAACTCCCTCTTTTCTCCGCTGAAGATATCGAGTAATTGGACTCGCTATCTCATCAATCAGCATTTTAAAAAGTTGAGGATCGCATTCATCAAAAGCGGGTACCGACAACACTATTTGTAAGAAATTTGCATTTTTTTCTGGAGTGTAATTTTCGACAGTAATGCCAATGGCATTCGTTAACTCTGAAAGGGTAAATTTAATGAGAATAGGAATCACATTATTTTCAATCGCATATAATGCATCAACAATTTTTTTATGAGCTGCGCCAGTAATCGTTAATGACATCGGCGCCGACGTAAAATAAGAAATAGTATGCGCCATAAATTGATTACGCAATGAATCTCTGAGAATGCTGACAGCACCATACTTATCATAAGTATTGGGCGGCAATTTTTTAGCAGTATCTGTTATATAGCTTTTTATCGCAGGCTTGCTACAGAGTATCTCTTCCTCTTCCGTCGCAAGATCTATGCAAACAAGCGGTGCTGTTTTTTTAAGTGATTTAGCAAATGTTGTTAATGCACGTGAATATGCCACGTTGAGCTCTATTTCATCATCACTCATTTTCTCGTCATCAAGCGCATCATAATCTATGCCTGTTTCTAAATCGCCTCCATAATTATCTTGTTCAAAATAGCCGGTTCGCTGGATAGGATGCTCTAACCCAATGACACCAATATCAAATTTTTTCACTAATTCATTAGCAAGCTGAAACGACCATTCATTATCATGAAATTCAAAAAAACAAAATCTGACAGCACCTTTTTGAAGGTCTTTTTGTTCGGCTAATCGCGTGATTTTGGGATCGCTCGAGGTAATTGTTTCGCGGATATGCTCATTGATGGCGTCAGTGATAGCTTGACGTTGATTAGATGATGATGTCATGAGGAGCCTCTTTATTTTGTGGTAGCTATTTCTAATTTTAACATTTTTTTGACTATATATTCATATCTGAATTTACAGCCAATCAAGCTGCATGAGAAAAGGGGGGCTAAGCAGTCCTGTATCTCACTACGTTTTTATTCGACGAAAATTAGCAGATGAATACGCTTCTTCTCTGATCTCTTCTCTAGGGAGATTTTCCTGTCGATCTTTAGCAAGAGAAGTCTGCTCTGCAACAGTTGCATCACTTTGCGCAGTGACACACATAAGTTGTTGACGCGTGCAGCCAAGCGCGCGCCACATTCTCGAAGTACATCTGCCTTGAGTGAAAGAAGATGGCGAAGAAGATTTCGCCGTGATTAAAGGTCTTTTTTCCAGATGTCGTGCGCGAAGCGTCAAGATAATAGCCGTGCCAAATAATATTAATCCTATCGCTATCCCCAACGTCAGTGCGCTGGCTACAGCAGAAGCCAGCGCATAAATGACAACAGAGCTAATCAATCCATATCCGCAGCAGAATCCACCAAACGTGCCTGAAAAAAATCCATTCGAATTTTTGCCGTGAAAGTTTGTCTCTTGCTTAAAATTTAATTGCTTTGACAATCCCATCGTGCTGGGGAAATGCGGGGTTTTCAATACTAACGTTGCAGAAGAGCCGGAAATGCCGTTCGATGAAGAGGCTTTTTCTTCTCCTCTTTTCGCTTCGTTTAATTCAATTTGAGCGGGTGACGAAGCTTCTTGGGGTGTTGTCTCTATAAGAGTAGGTCTGTTTTCATTTTCTTTCATCAACCGAGTGAAGTCTTCCTCACTCAGTTCTTTTCTCACTTGTGGAAGAAGAGACGGTGTTAAGTCGCTGCTTAAAGAAGTCGCCTTTTCTGTTTGTGAAGATGGGGATTCTTGTGAACGCTGTTCTTCAGCAAGCGCTGCATGGATTTCCGCAAACATTTTATCCACATCGTCATCTGTACAATAGGATGCAGAAGATTGTTCATAAGCACTCTCCGATAGAGTAGCTTCTTGCTTCTTTTCCATATTAGCATCCAGTATGTTTACAGCCTCTGTTGCCGGTACTGCTAGGAAAATTTCAGCAGGTAACGAAGAGGCAGGAGCTGCTTTGACTTCTTCCTTTGCATCATTTCCTTTTGTAATAGTTGCTTGCAGAGGTGCATCAGGCGCAGCAACTGCTTTCATTTCAACTTGGCGCTGAGAGTGATTCATTTTTTTTACTTTCTCCAGCCAACCCTGTGGATTTTTCAAAAATGGTTGATAAAGAAGAGTGATGTTGTTTTGCGAAAAAACGTTAAGGTAAGCTTCATACCATCTATAAATGAGATCAAACGGCTTATTTGTTTTGGCTGAAAACTGCATCATTTGTTGCAATTCATTGATCTCGCTATCAGCAAGTCTTCTATAGGCGATATTGGGTGTTGTTTCTTTTAATGAGGGTAAGTTTTCTCTGTGTGCACCACAAAGTGCAATCTCTCGGCGAACTGCTTCATCTACACCATAAACAAATAGACCTTGATAGGATGGTGCTGTCATTTTTTCGGGCAATTCGTGTAGACCAAGCTTTTTGACGCGCCATGTTTTTTCTTCAGGAGAGTAGTCAAAGACTGAAATGATGGTCGAATCTGGGTGAGGATCTGGGCCTTCATCGATTTGTCGTACAATGACAGGTTTTTGCAGAGGAGAGACATGACCTCTCTTGGCAGCTATTTCAATAAAATCGGCTAAATAAGGCGAGAATTGGCGATTAAATTGATTAGGCATCGATTTATTTGGGATGGGAAAATTAGCCAACAGTGGCGCAAAATTCGAATATTTTTCTTTTAATTGCTGTTTTAAATCCGTTAGTGAAATTTCTCCCTCGATAGGTTCTTTTTGACGAGAAAAAACACGGTAGATGAGGGTGTCTTTTTTCTTTCCTTTTCCGAGTAAAAAACGTAAATAAAAAGGAGTACTCTTAAAAGAGAGTAGTCCAGCAGTTTCTAATTTTTTATAGTCGGGAATATCTCCAATGGATTTATAATCCTGTGTAAATTGAGTCTTCATCGGATAAATCCTATAGGGTGGAGCCAGGGTGGAGTATTTTTCAAGGAGTTCCGATGTTAATGGCTTATCCAAAGGAAGCGTAATGGATATCATGGGATTCGGTTGAGAAGTGTTTTTTGTTTTAAATTGTTCGTCAAAAGCTTGCAGAGAAACCGACATCTTCATCTCATGAAGTCGCTGGCTGTCACAATCATATAAATAAATTCCATCACGATGACGAATAAAACTGGTGCAAGAGATAGTGGATAACAAATGTTTATCTAAATGAAATTCGTTGGGCACAACCATCAAATTATGTGGCATAAAATCTGGCATTTGTTTGAATTCATCTTCAATGATTGCTTGATCATCGGGTTTAATAAATGATTTAAGCCACGTGTTTATTTGCTCAAGAATAGTTTGATGGGGTGAGTTGCTCATACTACGAAAATCTTGCAAATAATGCATCAGGCTTTGCCCAAAACCTTCATAATGCGCATCTGCATCGATAATTATAGGAACGTAATTATGAATTTTTTTCGCATGAATTTCTTGAAACACAGGAAATAACGGCGGCGATTGACTGTCGGTGTAGTCTAACATTGCCATCTTATTGACAGCAGGAAAACTAATTTTTTTACAAACAAGGGCATTCACTGGAGTAAATTCACCACGCTGGCTTTTAGAATCGTATTCATAGAGACTGAATTCTTTCTCATGTTTCAGCAATATCGGCCAATGGTTGTCAACGCTTCTGTCATGAGGGGGCGTTCTTCTATCAATCATTCTTAAATCGATAGGCAGTAAAATTCGCCGTGTCTTGGTCGTGAGTTCTAACGCTTTATCGAAAGCGTGTAGTGCTTCATCATCTAAGTCTTGGAACCGTTGAAACGTTTTAAGTGGTTTGTCGCGATAATAGAGTTGTTCCGTAACAACTGTTTCTTCTGCTTTTTCATCGCTGAGAATCATTCTACAACGAATATAAGCGGCATTCGATTCGAATGTTAATTTTTCAACGTCTCTTTCCCGCACAATATTTGGCAGACACACTATTTCGCAATTTCCTCTTATAGAAGTCATCATTGCATCATCGAGGGTTTTGGTTTTTGGTGGTGTGACGGCTACTAGCAGTTTTGTAGGTAAATTTTTAGTTTTTAAAAATACCATTTTCCCCGGCGTAAAAGGTAAACATTGACATACGTCAGAATTCGCTGCTGTGAATGACCATTTTCCTTCTTTGCCGTTGGCGTAAAACCAAAATTTTTTGTCCCAAGTGAGCAAGAAAGGTAAATCAAAACTGCGGAGATGATAAGGCGTTACTGTCATTATTTTTTTTAATTGATCGGTAGTTAATTTTTTTCGACTGTCTGTTTCTAATTTTAATTCTTGATCGAGTTCTTGCAGTTCTTCCTGAGACATTTCTAATAGTGCATATGTCTTAAAATGATGGTCTATATAGTAAAGCCGCTCTGTTATTATGTCATTGCTCAAAAACATTTTGCAGCGCACATAGGCGGCGTTAGATTTGAATTCTAATTCGGCGAGATTTTCTTCAGTGACTACATCCGAAATCGATATTAATTCAACGTCTCCTCTCAGTGAAGCGATGACTTCCGGTGTTGGTTCTGCAACCGCTAAGATAAGCATTTCATCAGGAAGGTTTTCGTTCTCACAAAAGAGATAGCGATAAGGTCTTTCTGTATTTGTAATTCCCTCGGAATGTTGTTCAAAGGAAGGAGAGTTATCAAGATCCAATGCTTTTTTTGTCATATCATAATCTAATACACTTTCGACAGCATGAAGAGCCTGTGGATTTAAGAAAGGCATGAATTCTTTTAAAGTGGGCGGAAATTCTTTTATTGTTGGTAAAACTGCAGCGGCAAGGCGAGAAATGATCGGGTGTCCAATGATGCGGCTGTCTTCAAAAAGAGGACGTTTTATATCGAACTGTTTATATATTTTAAATCCATCTAGTACAATATCGACAAAGGTCAATAACCAGGGAATATTTTGATTATCAAAGTGAGACAACATTGAAATAACGCGTGAAACAGTATCCTCTAGGTACTTAAGAAATTCTTTTAATTCATGTTTCTCTGTCGGTGTTGGATGAGCTATTTTATCAAGTTCTTTTTGCGCAACATGAATCGCATCCAGCAGCGTCTTAATCAGTTTGCCTGCAGGGCTATTGAGAAAAGTAGGCTTCTCTTGTTTGACGGAAGGTTGCCGTTTTGAATCCATCGTTCATTGCTCTTATATGAATGGCTTAGTGAGTTGTAAAGTTTATAGAATCTACCTTAACGAATTATTAAGAGAGCCTTGATTTAAAGAAATGGCTGTCATCCTGAGTGCTTAAAAAAGGGCTGTCATCCTGAGTGCTTTTCGCTCCGAAGGATCCCCCTATGAAGCAGCGAGATGCTTAAGAGGGGGCTGTCATCCTGAGCGCTTTTCGCTCCGAAGATCTCCCTATAAAGTAGAGAGATGTTTAAGAAAGGGCTGTCATCCTGAGTGCTTTTCGCTCCGAAGGATCTCCCTATAAAGTAGAGAGATGCTTAAGAATATTTTTTAGCAAACATCAGAAATTTGCGTGGGATCCTTCGGAGCGAAAAGCACTCAGGATGACAGCCCTTTCTTAAGCATCTCGCTGCTTTATACCTCGTTGGGTTGAGCGCAAGCGAAACTCAACAACATCACTGAAAAGTTGTTAAGTCACGAGCTTGACAGCGATGAGCGGCCAAGATATTATCCACGCGATTTTCAGCAAGATACGCTGTTACTCGATTAAACCCTCTCAAGTCATCGCATCCCTATTTACATAATCTACTTATTTACACAATTGTAATGAGTCAAACACTTCATTCCATTTCAACCAGATTTCCCTATCGCCAAATCATCCCCACAAAGCAGTTACAAAAACGCATCGGTTAATCAACAACAAGGATATTTATGCAAAAGTTAAGCAGTCGAGAAATTGAAATAATTAAACATACCGCATGTGGTTTGACGGCCAAAGAAATTGCGCGGATCACAGGGCTTGAGCACAGAACAATTGAAACCTATATGGCAAACATTAGAAAAAAATTAGGCGCTAAAAATGCAGCGCATATTATTTTTATTGCGCTTAAAGTGCGGATCATAAATCTCCATTAACAGTCAAAAATGATGTTGTCAAAATTGGAAATACTGTATTTCCACTATATTGTGTTAAAAAAGGAAGTTTCTGATAATGGTTTTGCTTGTCATGTCACAAGCACAATATCAATAAAATTTCGGAGTAAATTATGAAAAATGAAAGAATCTTATCTCACAAACTATCCCAAAAATTAACAGCGGCAGAAATTGAAAATGTATCAGCCAGTGGAACCTCCGTTGCGACGACCGCAACAACGTTTGGTCGTCAAGGGGGATCAGATGTGGCTATGGATGTAAATGTTGATTTTTAAGTATCAACCCCTCTGAATCAGAGGGGTTTTCGATCATTTTAGGAAAAGAGGGTAGCTGTGTTAACAATTTTAATTCCAACAAAACCGGATGACACTCACGCAATTTATGTGAAATTAGCGCTTGAAAAAATGGGTCACGCAGCAGATCTTTGGTATACAGCAGATTTTCCATCGCAACAAACGCATTCATTCGAAATAAGGGGTAAAAATATCTCATGGCATTTAAAAGGGGTGGATTATGACGGACATGATAAAAAGTACGATATTGTTTGGCATCGCAGAGCAGCACAGCCAATATTGCCGGATATTTTGCATCCTGACGATATAGTGAATGCTAAAAAAGAAAATAGAATATTGTTTCAAACGTTATGGCAAGTGATCCAACCGGATGCGGTTTGGGTCAATCCACCCAATTCTGTCACGCGAGTGAATTCAAAATTGCTCCAATTAAAAATAGCGTCTGCCGTTGGAATGACAATTCCCAAAACGCTCATCTCGAATAATCCCCAAGACATTAAACGCTTTCTTAAAATGCACGCGGGAAATGTGATCTATAAATCTCTTTATCCAATGGCTTGGCTAAAAAAAGAAGAAGCTCGGTTGGGTTATACGAGTCAAGTAGCCCTGTCTGATTTACCAAGCGATGCGATATTACAAAGTATTCCTGGCATTTTTCAAGAAAAAATAGCGAAAAAATATGAATTGAGAATTACCTATTTTGGTGATGATTATGTTGCAGTCAAAATTAATTCTCAAGAACATGAGAAAGCAATAATAGATTGGCGATCTGCGCCGACCAAAGAGCTTTCATTGGAAAGAGTGACTATTCCAGATAAGCTAGATAGATTGTGTAAAAAAATGATGAGTGAATTTAATATTCTTTTCGGCTGTTTTGATTTTATTGTTACGCCAGAGGATGACTATTATTTCTTAGAAATAAACGAGCAAGGTCAATTTTTGTGGATTGAAGATGTTAACCCAACAATTAAAATGCTTCAATGCTTCGTTGATTTTTTGATCCGATGCGGTCATTGTGAAAAAATAAATTCTCGACGTGTATCTTTGTTTGATTTTGAAAAGGAAATGATGGTGATAAAAAAACACGCTGAAAGTATCCATAAAATTCCTGAAAATTTTTAGCCTAAAGGAATAGTGTTGACTAGATGTTGAAATCTTCTTTTGATAATAATTTATTTCGTCAAAATGCTCTTGATAATTTGAACTCATTAGATGAAATATACCCAGCACTCCAAGTGATTAATCCCAGCGAGTGGCTCTGGATGATTTTTGCGGCGTTAATACTCGTTTGTATTTTGCTGTGGGGATTGTTTGGAACGATTACATTGAGTGTTGATACAAATGGCATGATTCTGCCGGAAGAAAAATTAATTGCAGTTGAAACTCTTTTTAGTCAAGCGTTGAAAGATCGTAATGAAAAAATTGTTTTGTTAGAAGACTTATACAATAAGAAGAAGAAAATGTTTGAGAATCATTATGTCACGCTAGAGGACTTACTAAAAACAAAATCTGAGCTTATTGCCGCTAAAGAAGAATTATCTAGTCCGAATGGAAATGCTTATTCTCCTTTAACAAATTTGTTATCAAACACTGAGATGAATAGTTCAAACACGCAATTAGACGCGTTAGTTTTTGCAGATCGTACGCATGGAAAAAAGATAGTAGTGGGGATGAACGCTTATGTATTATCTAATGACATATCACAGTATGCGCATGGATACATTGTCGGAAAAGTGATTAGTATTTCTGCGTATCCGATTTCAAAACAATTGGTCTATTCGTATCTGGGCAATATGAATTTAGTGGATGATTTTTTTATGGGAGGCGCTCCTTTTGTTGTCAAAATTCGTTTACAAAGAGATAAATCGACGGACAGTGGGCTAGCATGGACTACAAAGCGTGGTTCGTCTTATCGCATTGAGCCGGGGACCATGGTGTCTGCTAAGATAATTTATAAAAAAAGTTCGCCAGCGCGATTGATGGCTCAGCGCTAGTCTCGTGTCAAGGATGCGCTTTTTGTGCTGACGCATAATGAGTTTCTTGATTTTTTGTAATCACCTTCATGGGTATCTACAGAGAAAAATTTATTTTTTTTATACAAATCCCCCTTGTTCCCAATGGCACTAGCTTAAGAACTGTCGTCCCGGAATTTACTGGCGCTTAATGAGCGCTTTTTGCGAATTTAGCGCCAGTTAATGTCCGGGATCCATTTTGCTTAAAGCATATAAGTTAAAAGCAAGAGGGCGATAAATTGAAGATGGATCCCGGACATTAAGTAGCTCTAAACGAGCAAAAGGCGCTCGTTAAGAGCTACTAAATTCCGGGACAACAGTTCTTAAGCTAGTGCCATTGCCCCTTGTTCCCCCTTTTTCAAAGTGGGAGACCTTCTAAACAGCTCTGTGTTTTAACAGTGAAAGCTGTTTAGAAGGTCTCCCACTTTGAAAAAGGGGGAGCAAGGGGGATTTGTATAAAAAGAAGAAGTTCTTATTCAATGCTGCCCCCTCTTTTTCGGGAGTTGGAGCGCTCAGGATGATGCGCTTTCTTAAGCGTTTTAAAAGAACTTCATCCATCAACTTCCTCTCCTCGCCATGGACATCAAGCTAAGGAAATTTTGCTTAGCTTGACGCTTACGGAGTGAGAAGGAGCAGAGAGATAAAGCCTTATCGGAGTTCACTATCCAATGCAAAAAATAATCCTAAAAATAAAAAATTTATTCCTCGTCTGGAAAACGAAAGTCCCAGTCATTCTACAATTTTCCGATACAGAATGCGGCATAGCGTCTCTCGCAATGGTGTTTGCCCATCACAAAATGAATCTCTCCATAGAGAAATTACGCGAAAAATGCGGTGTTTCACGAGATGGATGCAAAGCACAAACACTTTTAACGGTTGCTAAACACTATGGATTTAACGCAGAAGCATACAAAGTTGATATCGATGGTCTCAATGAATTCTCACTTCCAGTAATAGCGTATTGGAACTTCAATCATTATGTTGTCATCAACAACATCAAAGCAAATAAAGTTTCAATCAATGATCCAGCTCATGGCGAAATGATAATCACAATGGCTGCGTTCGACAAGGCATTTACAGGTGTTATCCTTGAAATAACACCAACGCAGCACATCACTGTCAGCAAAAAAACCTTCTCATTGCTAAAATTCATCCAAAAATGGTTTTCAGGTTTTCATTCAGAATTATGTTATCTACTGTTACTATTGTCGTTGATTGGCACTATTCCCTATTTAAGTTCAGTCTTGTTTAAGATATTTATCGATCAAGGTATCCTTGCAAAAAATAACAACCTGATTCCAGATATTATTTTTCTAACATTCTTAACATCGACTATTCTCATATTTCTAACGTTTATTTATAAGAGAATTCAGTTCAAATTACATTCGAAAGCCTCCTTAAAAAAGATATCAGAAATTTTAAGCCATATTTTTCAATTGCCAATGCTATTTTTTTCATTGCGTCAACGCAGCGAAATTGTTTCAGTGTTGAATAGAGCCGAGTTTGTGACCAATCTAATTTTTGAGAATGCACTGGTATTGATGCTTGGAATGATCACATCCACGGTCTGTTTCATATTCATGATAGAAATTGACTGGGTATTGTCATTGCTATCACTTTTGCTGACCGTTATTTCACTCATCCTGTTTGTTTACCTCTCAAGAATAAAATCCTCCTCTGAAAAATCAAATGCACACCTAGTCGGTAAATTGTATTCTCACAGTATTTCAAGTATTCGAAACATTGAAACAATCAAAGCGTGCGGCTTAGAAGAGTCCATTTTTAAAAAATGGAGAACATTATTTTTCAATAAAATGCGTGTCCAAGGTAATGACGATTTCCTTGCAATTACAGCGCTGTCGCTAAGAAGAATGCAAAATCAGGTTTCGTCACTCTCTATCGTCTATTTGGGCGCTTATCAAGTTGCTTGCGGTTCACTGTCGCTCGGTAATTTAATGGGATATTACTCATTACTGTTGATTTTCCAAAATGGCATATCTCGGATATTTCAAGGATTACAAGATTCTCAAGCGGTATATGCGAATAATACGAGGCTTGACGATATTTTATCTTATGACAAAGATCCCCGTTTTACGCCTAAACAAGTCATAAAAAAATTTGCTGCTAATGAAAAGGAAATAATTTCTCTTTCTCAGGTCACATTTTATTATAATAAAAATTCATCACCTGTATTGAACGATATTAATTTAAAAATTAGTCGAGGTGATCATGTTGCATTGGTTGGTGGAACGGGATCGGGAAAATCAACACTTGCTAAATTAATTTGTGGTTTTTATCCCCCGACCGAAGGAGAAATTTTATTTAATAAAAATCTATTATCAAATCACTCCGCCGATGAACTTGCAACGTTATATGCCTATGTCTCTCAGGATGTTTCACTTTTTTCAGGTACAATTTTGCAAAATTTACTGTTTTCAAATGAGAATGCTAGCCAAGTGCTTCTTGAGCAATCGATCAGCGATGCTTGTTTATCAGAGTTAATTGCAAATAGAAAGTTGAGCGGTGTCGTTGATGAAGAAGGACGTAACTTTAGTGGTGGTGAGAAGCAAAGGATTGATCTTGCAAGAGCACTGATCCAGGATACACCGATACTAATTCTTGACGAGGCAACATCTGCAATGGATGAAAATACAGAACAAGCTATCATAAAGAATTTACGTAAAAACAATAAGACAATAATATTTGTTGCACATCGCCTCTCAACGATTCAACATTGCGATCAAATTTATGTTTTAAACAAGGGTAGCATTGTCGAACAAGGAAAGCATCAAGAGTTGATAGAGAATCAAAGTTATTATTATTCTTTAGTTGCAAATGAAGCGACATTGCGTGATTCAATGCTATGCGATTAACAGCATCATTTTTCCAGCAGGCATTTGACAAAGTCGCTCGTTCTTCTCATTTGAATTGCGACTTAATTAATTGCATTAAATTTGTTGCGATGCAACAAAAGGTATCTATTGATTGGAACGAAGTTGCTAGAGAGAAACTGACTATTAATCTTGATAATTCAAGTAAAGAGTTATTTGGATTAATCTTTGAACCAGTATTGTTATCCTTTGAAAATATATTTGCTAAACTCTTGCATCCAATAATATTGAAATTTAAGGGATCAGATCAATATAAAGTTCTTATTCCTAATCAATTTGGCAGACTGAATTTATATAATCCCAAGCTGAAACAGTTTGAACACTATTCTGAACGTATCAGTAGTCATGAATTGAGTGGGGCGTGGCAATGTTATCCAGCTCATTCACTTTTTGCAGTTAATTTATCAAGTTTACTTATTTTTGTTTTTCGTTTTTTTAAGAAAGGATTTCTTGTTTCTTTCGGGCTTGGTTTTTTATCGTCACTCTCAGTGCTTCTGATTTCACTGATCTCGGGTTATATTTTTAATCATGTTCATGATTTAAAGGAGGGTCACAATTTTATTTTATTTTTGATTTCTTTAATGGCGGTAGTTGGCTCTTCTCTAGTCTGTTATCTAAGTGATTTATATTTAAAAGTACTGAGTATCAGAGTCTTAGCCGTTGTTTTGCCATCTGCATGGAGTTATATGTTGCGTCTGCCTTTTGGTGCAGTTAAGAAATTTACATCGAGTGATTTTGTTCAGCGTCTTACTGACTATGAGGCTTCTTTGTCAGTCATTTTTGCAACGGTATTGATGGTGGTTTGTGGCGTGCTATCGTTTATATTTTTGCTTGTCTATATGGCATATTGCAGTTTGTTGCTTGCTTTTATTTATTTCACAATTTATATCATTATTTTCATAATAAAATTATTTTCACTGGCTAGAAATGCGAAGCAAATAAATGCTTATTTTTCACAACAAAGTAAAACTATTTCTTTTTTAAATGAATCGTTAATGCAGATAGAAAAAATTAGATCTTCTAATGTAGCATATAGTATGCATCGCAGATGGCTTTATCATTTGTTAAAGGCTAAGGTCTATTTCGAAAAATCATTTAAATTAGAAACCATGCTTTGGCTGATTGAAGCCATTGCACCTGCCTCTCTGTTCTTAATTTTTTATAGTTTTTTTTATATTAATCCAATGATAATGGATATACATAAAATGCTGCCATTTATGCTATGTATTTGGCAGTTATCAATTCATTTTGAAAAATTGTCTACTGATATTGTTACTCTGACACACTTGTTGCCGGGATTAAAGCGATTAGCACCTATATTAAGTGAAGATGTGCAGATATCCACTCAGATGGATAGTAGTTTTGCTATTTCAGGTGATGTTCAGCTTTTTAATGTTTCGCTGAAAAGTCCGCAAACTGATTCTGCAATTTTACAAGATATTTCTATGGATATTAAGCGAGGAAGTTTTGTTGCAATTGTAGGTAAGTCAGGTGCTGGTAAATCAAGCATTTTTAAAGTTTTGCTTGGGTTAGAGACGGACTATTCCGGGCTCATCAAAGTGGATGGTAATGAGATAAAAAATGTAGATATGCGTTCACTCAGAAAGAATTTTGGCGTTGTATTGCAAAGTACTAATATTTTTTCGGGTAGTATTTTTTCAAACATCTCTGTTAATACGAATATTACCCTGGATGATGCATGGCAGTTGGCCAAGCTTGTCGGATTAGATGAAGACATTAAAGTCATGCCTATGAGAATGTACACCCATGTTTCAGACAATCCAGGCGAATTGATTTCAGGCGGGCAGAAACAAAAAATATTAATTGCTAGAGCGTTGGCAACTCATCCCAAGATTTTATTTTTAGATGAAGCGACTTCTGCGTTGGATAATACGAGTCAAGCACTGATACTTGATAATTTGAAATCGCTTAATATGACGAGAATTGTGATAGCGCATCGGTATAGTACGATTATGGATGCGGATTTAATTTATGTGTTGGATCATGGGAAGATTATTGATTGTGGGTCATATAAAGAATTGTTTTATAGAGGGAGATTGGGCGGGTTTTTAAAATAAATACTTTTGCATCATCGATACCTATAAATTCAGGAATGAGTTCTCCGTTCGTGGATCCTGAATAAATCTTACGCGCTACTGCAATAACTACGGTCAAATAATTTGGGCGTAAGATTTTTCAGGACGACACAGCGGAGGAGTACCTTGGCCCTGCGGGCTGATGGGCGTAAGATTTTTCAGGACAACGCAGCGGAGGAGTACCTGGGCCCTGCGGGCTGACGGATCGATACAAATTCCACCCATGCGTCGTCCTGAAAAATATGACGTCAACGTATTTTAACCGCAGCGACGGTACTCGCACGGAATATTTATTCAGGATCCACTTGAGTATCCTCGATCTATATAAATTCAGGAATGAGTTCTTCGTTCGTGGATCCTGAATAAATCTTACGCGCTACTGCGATAACTGCGGTCAAATAATTTGTGCGTAAGATTTTTCAGGACGACACAGCGGAGGAGTACCTGGGCCCTGCGGGCTGACGGATCGATACAAATTCCACCCATGCGTCGTCCTGAAAAATATGACGTCAACGTATTTTAACCGCAGCGACGGTACTCGCACGGAATATTTATTCAGGATCCACTTGAGTATCCTCGATCTATATAAATTCAGGAATGAGTTCTTCGTTCGTGGATCCTGAATAAATCTTACGCGCTACTGCGATAACTGCGGTCAAATAATTTGTGCGTAAGATTTTTCAGGACGACACAGCGGAGGAGTACCTGGGCCCTGCGGGCTGACGGATCGATACAAATTCCACCCATGCGTCGTCCTGAAAAATATGACGTCAACGTATTTTAACCGCAGCGACGGTACTCGCACGGAATATTTATTCAGGATCCACTTGAGTATCCTCGATCTATATAAATTCAGGAATGAGTTCTTCGTTCGTGGATCCTGAATAAATCTTACGCGCTACTGCGATAACTGCGGTCAAATAATTTGTGCGTAAGATTTTTCAGGACGACACATGGGTGGAATTTGCATCAATCCTTAGGATTGGGAGTGCTTTTAAATAAATGTCTGTAACCTTATTGCGTCGCTGCAAGCAACCCCACTGCGTCGCTGCAAGCAACCCCACTGCGTCGCTGCAAGCAACCCCACTGCGTCGCTGCAAGCAACCCCACTGCGTCGCTGCAAGCAACCCCACTGCGTCGCTGCAAGTAACCCCACTGCGTCGCTGCAAGTAACCCCACTGCGTCGCTGCAAGTAACCCCACTGCGTCGCTGCAAGTAACCCCACTGCGTCGTCCTGAAAAAATTCCGCCCTCGGTTTTGAACGTAGCATAGTTCTATACGCGGAATTTTATTCAGGATCCATCATCAGAGCAAAAAGTTATTGCTATTTCCCCATAACAATGCCAAATAATTACAAATAAGGATTGTTCAATGTGTGCAGCATATGTTTATATCATGTCTAATAAGAAAAATGGAACTTTGTACATTGGTTCTACCACCGATTTAATAAAACGAATTTGGGAACATAAAAACAAGGTAATGTCTGGATTTACTGCTAAATATAATCTCAATAAGCTAGTTTATTTCGAACAGCACGAAAATATAATCACAGCAGGTGAGCATGAAAAACGTTATAAAAATTGGCGACGAGAATGGAAGGTGTCACTTATTAATAAACATAACCCTTTGTGGAGGGATTTATATGTTGATATTTGTTGAAGTCGTTATAAATTTTTAAAAAAAAATTTTTGAAATAACACATTAATGATTAAATACAGAATTATTGCTTTCGATCGTAGATCCTGAACAAAATTCCGCATATAGATATATGCTCAGCTCAAAATTGTGGGCGGAATTTTTTCAGGACGACGCAGTGGTGGCAGCTTGTAGACTGAGGGATCGACACAAATTCCCCCCATGCGTCGTCCTGAAAAATCTTACGCCCATGACCGCAGTTATCGCAGTAGCGTGTAAGATTTATTCAGGATCCACGAACAAAGAGCTGATTCCTGAATTTATATGGATCAATGATACTTAAGTGGATCCTGAATAAATATTCCGTGCGAGTACCGTCGCTACGGTTAAAATACGTTGACGTATATATTTTTCAGGACGACGCATGGGTGGAATTTGTGTCGATCCGTCAGGCTCGTAGAGACACATTGATTACTGGTAGGAGAGACTAAATTAGACGCATAAAAAAATCACATCATTCCTCAAGCTTTTCCAAGCGTCGCAAATAATGTCGGCATAGGCGGGTCTAACTTAGTTAATTGAGTTAAGAATTGTTTAATCATTTTATGCGTTTTGCTTGGAACTGATTTGTCATCCTGTTTCAACAAGTTGGCTAAGGTTGGACACGTATTTATGCAAGCAGCATAAGTAGGATAGTCCAATGATTTGGATTCAATGTTTTGCTTAAGCTGTTGTAATGCTGCAGCTGATTCCTCGATATCTTTTTTTTGTTCTTGAGAAGAATAACACCTTTCAAAAGCAACTTTACGTGAAAGACTCTCTAATTCGTTAAGCATGTCGCCTCTGTCTGGAAGCTCAACTTCATCGATTGTGCCGCCTGTATATTCTCCAATAAGTGTTGCTATAACAGGACTAAACAGAGTATGTCTTTGAAGCTCACTGATGATGCGAGCTTGTCGTTCACTGCTTTTTATAAAATTCAACCACGCATAGTTAGGCATGCATATCCCCATCACTGTGCTTATCAATCGATTTGGAAGTGGCGTTTGATATTCTAAAAAGAGAGCACGTGTTGTCAGATTACAAGAAAATAAAGCAGCAGATGGTGTCAAAAGGCCTCGTGAAAGCGCAACTGTTGAAGAATTTTTGTTAACACTTTTGTAAAAATATAATTGCCCATCAGAGTCTATCGTAGGGTTAATAGAAGTAAGTGGACCCTGAATGACCTGAATGCATTCAAGTTCTTTTTGTGGATTTTGTTTTTCGTTAACATTTAATACATAGATGTTTTGGCCTGCAGCGCAATTTCTAGTGGATTGTATTATCCAAATTTTTCCATCCGGTGTAGCTCGTAATCGACTGATATTGATATTTTTATCTGCAATCTCGATGATGGTTGGAGGGAGACTGAGAAAATTTTCCTTTGTTGTATCGTAGAGAAAAATTTGATTAGAAGGTTTGTGTTCGTCGAATCGGTTAGGCACCAAAGCTAACTGATTACCATTTATTAATTCAGAGTCAGCAATGGCAAATCCGAGGGTGTGACATTCACTAGATTGCTTCTCAAGATTAATAATTTTTAATCTGCCCGAAAAATCACGCAAAACTTGAATTAATCTATTTTCACCAAAATTTTCTTTTTGATCACTTGAATTTTTATAGGTATCGGATAAAACATGAATGCGTGCGTCACTCCAGTTCTTAACTTCGTTGTCCGGTGCATCGGATGATGTAAAGTGCTCAATTGGAAAAATTCTTGTGGGCTGTGATGGTTCTGTTGCATTCGTTGAAAACTTCTTTGGATTCCATAATCTAACTGACTCAAGACCTATGCTCACCAATCGTTGTCTTGTTTCTAGATGACAAACAGCTACCGCTTCGGGATGTGTCAGGTAAATAGTTTTTTTATTGCCTTTTTTTATTTCAGAGAAATCAAGGAGTGCAATAAGAGGAGATTGTTCGTCCGAATATCTTTTTCTTTGCTTTCTTTTCAATTATGATAACAATGACTAATCAGGAGATGACTCAATGGAAGAAAAAGTATTAATCGTCGGTGCGGGGCCAACAGGTTTAGTCCTTGCCTTGTGGCTCAGCAAGCTAGGCATTGCAGTCCGTATTATTGATAAAGATAGTGGTCCGGGCGAAACATCACGCGCAATGGTCGTTCATGCACGCACACTTGAGTTTTATCAGCAAATCGGTATTGCAGCCGAAGTTGTCGCCAAAGGGATTAATGTCGAAAACATTAATATCCGGAAAAATGGCAATGTTGTTGCATCGGTTGCATTAGGGCCGTTAGGAAAAGAAGTCAGCCCATTTCCATTCGTTCTCTCATTCCCACAAGATGATCACGAAAAATTATTAATCGAGCATTTAAATAAAGCAGGAATTTTTGTCGAAAGAAATACTGAATTAGTCAGTTTTACACAAACTGATTCCAGCGTAACGGCCGTTTTAACTAGCCCAGAAAAAACCGAGACAGTGACAACCCCTTTTTTATTGGGTTGTGACGGTGCGCGCAGTGTGGTGCGGACACAGTCTGAAATAGGATTTCCAGGCGGCACTTACTCCAACGTATTTTATGTTGCGGATGTGATGGCAACGGGGGATGTCATTAATGGATATCTTCAACTTTGTTTAACGCGCAGCGAATTTGGCTTGGTTTTTCCCATTCGCAGCAGTGGATCGGTGCGACTCATTGGCATCGTGCCAAACGCAGCGGAAACCAAAAAAACAATTGAATTTACAGATGTCGCTGCAGCCGTTATCCGAGATACAAAAATCTCAATCTCTAAAGTGAATTGGTTTTCCACGTATCATTCGCATCATCGTGTTGCTGAGCATTTTCGAAAAGGGCGTATATTTTTATTAGGCGATGCGGGGCATATTCACAGTCCAGTCGGCGGACAGGGAATGAATACGGGTATCGGTGATGCCATTAATCTCGCTTGGAAAATTGCGGCGGTTATGCAAAATAAAGCATCTCCTGTCATATTAGATAGTTTTGAAGCCGAGCGGATTCGATTCGCACACAAATTGATTTTCACCACGGATAAAATGTTTCAAGCGGTCACGAATGAAGGCATCTTAGGTAAATTCGTTCGAAATTTATTTTTTCCTTTTATCTTTCCATTTTTTATACGCTTTAAAGCGATCAGACACTACTTATTTAATACGGTTTCGCAAATTAAAATTAACTATCAACAGAGTCCTTTAAGCCAAGGCGCAGCAGGAAAAATTAAAGGTGGCGATCGATTGCCGTGGGTAACCTACGGACAGACTGATAATTTTAAATCACTTGAATCACTGGATTGGCAAATCCACATTTACGGTAAAGCAAATCTTGATTTTAAACATTCCATTCAATCTCTCAAGCTCACCTTACATGAATTTGACTGGAATGAAATGGCCAGCAGAGCAGGCTTAGCAGAAAATGCTGTTTATTTGATTAGACCGGATGGTTATATTGCCTATGCGAGTGTTTCACAACAGAGTCAACCGCTCGAAGACTATTTCTCTAAAATAAAGTAATGGAGCATTCAATGAAGCATTACCGTTGGTTAATTGTCGGAATCAGTTTTTTCGCCATTATCATTAATTATTTAGATCGGTCTGCGTTGTCTTATGCCATTGGACCCTTAAGAGAAACGTATGGTTTAACCAATACGGATTTTGGTTTGATTGCGTCAGGATTCGGTATTGGCTATTTGATCATGACAGTCGTCGGCGGCGTTTTAGTCGATCATTATGGTGCTCGGAAAGTGTGGTCTGGCTCAGCCATTGCATGGTCTATTGCCTGCGCGCTGTTGGCTTTATCAACTGGTTTTTGGTGGTTTTTTATTTTTAGAATTATCTTAGGTGTTGCAGAAGGGCCTAATTTTCCTGCTTTTACACGCATGAATGCAGATTGGTTACCTGTTTCAGAAAGAGGACGCACGCTTGCCATTGGTCTTGCAGCTGTGCCATTCGCATCCGTGTTAGGCGCACCTTTTATATCGCATCTGATTGTTACTCTTGGCTGGCGAATGATGTTTGTGGTGCTGGGATTGTTGGGAATTGTCTGGGCATTGATTTGGTTTATTGCTTATCGTGATCATCCGGAACAAAGTGCACATGTCTCAGCTGACGAATTAACGTTTATCCAACAAAATTTGGATTCTCTTTCACAAGAAGTTCATTCGCTCAAAGAACAAAAAACCACATGGCGTTTTATGCTATTTAATCAGGCGTTGTTAGCGAATAATTTTGCCTTCTTTGTTTTTGGCTATTTATTATTTTTTTCCATTACGTGGTTGCCCGGTTATCTCGAACAAATGTATCACATCCATATTAATAAGGTCGGCATGTTTCTGATAGGCCCATGGTTATTCGCGACTATTTTAGTGTTATTAGGCGGTATATTGTCTGATTATCTTTGGAATAAAACCCATAATCTCAGAATCGCACGTTCGCATGTTATTTGGATTTGCCAGGTTATCTCAGCGATTTGTTTAATTCCCATCATTTGGCATCCGTCTTTAACGATTGCATTGCTTTGTATTTCATTGGGTGTCGGTTTTGGCATGATGCCAAATGCTGCGTTTTATGCAATTAACACGGATTTAGCGCGCGATAGAGCCGCAACGAGTTTAGGGATAATGGATTGCGCGTTTGCACTCGCTGGCATTTTGGCGCCATTATTAACGGGTATATTATCGGGTCTCACCGGAAATTTTGCCGCGGCATTTTCATTATTGATTGGTCTTACTTTCTTGTCTGCGTTGGTAATTATTGTTTTTCAGAAAATCAAATGACAAAACAATGGGTTTGTTAGTTTTATTCCTAATAAGTATTTTGCAGAATGTCTAAGCAACTAACGAAGCTGTTTAAGCCAACTTTCCTCTAAAGTTAGCGGCTTTGCATAACACCAGGTGCAGCAGCCGGGGAGGGCGTATTTTTTGCCGCTGTATACAACGGTGGAACTTTTTGCCACTGATATCCTGCGCGTCCTAATTCGTAAGCATATTGAAAAAGTTTATTCATGTACTCTTTATCAAATGAAGATTTTGATTTTACTTTAAACCCGGCAGGAATGAAGGCCAAATTATAATCGGCTTGGTCGCGTTGTGCAAACGTGTAGATGCGGAAAAGATCGCCAATGCCTTGAGATTTAGTTAATGTACTGATGGCACGGATAGCAATATCTGTTAAATCAGGCCCGACATTTTCCCATTCAGGGGTGATTTGTTCATTGCGAATAATATAGATTTTCTTTATCCGCGTTTGTCCATTGATGACAGTACTGTTGCTGCGAAAAGCAGCGAAGGTGTTGAAGAACACCATGACTTGCGTTTGAATGCCACCATCCGCATGCATCTCTTGATAATGTTTGCCAGCAGCGGTGACATCAAAATATTGTGGCGGAAACGTCGCAGGAAGTGAGGCAGATGCGATCATGATTTTTCGAAATAAATCGAGTGCTTGCTGTGTGCCATTACTCGCGATGGCGCCCATGTCCCAAATCACCAATCGCTCAGCATTCATTTGTGATGTGCCAATAAATAAGCGTCGTCCTTTCGAATGCTCTTTCGCAATTTTTCTCAACATAGTTGCATCAACTAGTCTTTTAACCATTTGAGTTAACTTTTCATTATTAGCAAGTGATGGGATAGGCTGAATATTGGCGAGTGATAGTAAAATTTGAAAGGCACTGTGCGGCACAAAAATATCTTTGTCACTGATAGTCGTATACGCAATCTTTAGCCGCTCATCATAAGTTGAGCCGAGGAATGCAAAGGGTGCCATTAACGCACCTGTGCTGATGCCTGTTACGAGTTTGAAGGATGGGCGAGTTCCTGCTTTTGTCCAACCACAGAGAAGTCCCGCACCAAATGCACCGTCTTCGCCGCCTCCTGATAATGCCAGGACATTCACGACCGATTCGATGCGGCCATGATTGCTCGCTTTTTCTTGTTGAACAGAAAGGAGAGCACTTTTCATCATCACCTTGCTGGGCTTGTCACCCCATGACCGAATGTCATGAAATCCGGGTACTTCTACTTGATCTTCAAGATTTTCAGGCAAGGCATTATAAGATTTCGTGCTTGCGCAGCTTTGTAAAAACAGTGTTAGTAGGATTAATCCGGCGGAAAATAAAATACGGGTTAGTTGAGAAAGTTGATTTCCTGAAACGTACGTCATGCTTATTTCCTTGTTTTTACGCTATATTCCCTTGATTTCAAGTTACGATATAAGATAATCCGGAAGAATTCAAGTCTGGTAGTCATAAACGAGGTTTTATAAGTTATGATACTTCCTCGATCTGCAGAAAACCCATGGAAACAGGCAAATGATTTTTTTGATAACTGAGATAGCTTAACAGCTTCGCTTCCTTCCTGCCGCGTGTGACAGTATCTAAAATAAGTCCGCAGGCAAAATTTAAAAAAGCAAGAATGGTTAATGACGTGCAAAGAATAGCGGTAGGGATGCGCGGAACTAATCCGGTTTGCCAATAAGTTACAAATAATGGTTCAGCCAGTATCAGCGACGTAATAAATAAGAAAACACCGATCAAGCTAAAAAATGCGAGTGGACGTTCATTTCTTAATAAACCAATGATCATTGATAAAATGCGCCAACCATCTTTAAACGTCGACAGTTTGCTAAATGAACCTAGCGGTCTTTGATAATAAGGCGTTTTGATTTCAGCGATGGGCATTCTCAAGCTTAATGCATGTACCGTCAATTCTGTTTCGATTTCAAAGCCGGTTGATAAAATGGGAAATGATTTGACAAACCGACGTGAAAAAACACGATAGCCAGAGAGCATATCACTGATTTGATTGCCAAAGATAATCTTGACTAAGCTGGTTAATAGTTTGTTACCAAACGTATGCCCCATTCGATATGCTTCTTTTGATTCGTTGACGCGAGCTGCGTTAATCATGTCAAGATGATTGGTCAACAATGAATGAATTAGCGTGAGCGCGCTAGCCGCATCATAGGTTGCATCGCCATCGACTAAGACGTAGACGTCTGCATCGATGTCAGAAAACATTCTGCGCACGACATTGCCTTTTCCCTGCAAACCTTCGTGACGCACAATGGCGTTCGCCTGTAAGGCTTCATTCACCGTCTGATCTGTTGAGTTATTGTCATAGACATAAATCGTCGCGTTCGGTAAATATTTTTTAAAATCCGTCACGACTTGATGAATGGTTTGTTGTTCATTAAAACAAGGAATCATGACAGCAATATCATTCTTCGCAAAATTTAATTCCATGTGAGTATCCTTTTAAAGAGAAATTTGCCACTTCATGTCGGTGAGATCAAGTGAGCAAAGATTTTTAATATGATGATTGTTTTCATACGTTTTCATGCGGTTTAAGTAAGTTTCTTTAGGAAAATAATTAAAATCCCAGTCGGGCGGTGCAAAGGTAGACGTTCCATTGATTGTTTTGATGTGAATCGTTTCAGCGATCACCATGGCATCTACGTTATTGATAATTTTTCCCATCGAGTGATTTTCTTCATGGCGTGTGCCGATGACAAAAAAAGTTTGGCATTGGCTGGGAATATTCTTTGCCGCATTAAAAAAATCTTGTTCAGATTTTCCGGATAAATTGGTTACGTGTGCCAGATTAATTTGTTCTAAGATCAGCAGAAAGGGTAGCAGTGATGCAAATAACGAGGCGCGCCAATTCATTTTTTCAGATAAATAATATGTCAGTAAGATGCACATGGGGAACACTAAAAATATCCACAAGCGGCACACTGTTCGTAATCCTTTTGCACCTGGAAACGCATGCCAAATCAGTAGCCATAATGACGATTTAAACAGGATCAGTGATACGATGATTGACAGCAGGATGGCATATGAAAGCGGGCGATAAAGAGTGATTGCAGCGCGTCCTGTTTCTTTGATACTCGTTTTCAGCGCAAGGATTAACACGATTAAAAATACTAACGGAAATCCGACAGAAAATTCACCGTCACGGAGATCAAGATAGCTAATCAATTTGCCCCAGAGTAAATTTTGGTTACCTACATTGAGTAGATCTAACAGCCTGGGCATGTAATAAAGTGCTTCACCATAGATGTGCATCCCCGTTTGCTGTGCAGTGGGTAAATAAGTCATTAAAAAGGGGAGGAGTGACAATAGGGTGACGAGCAGGGGAATAACGATTGCAAGAATAGGCGGTTTCTTTAGAAAAAATTGTTGATGTTGTATCTGTAATACGATCGTAAAGCCTAACCAAATACATGCGAAAAAAGCATAAAACCAAGCCATATAGTAAGTGGATAACAGCCAAGATGCGTAGAAAATACCGGCCAGGCTGCCCCAGAAAATTGCCTTCTGCGTTGATCGGTAAATAAATAATTGCTGAACATAATTCAGCAAAAAAACAGTGAGCAGTGGTGCGAATGAAATACTGAAAATTTGTGCGTGAACAGATTGTTCATACACCGCATTACTTAAGGTAAAGAGAGTTGCCGTTAGCAAGCATATCCAGAATTTTAATTTTAATTGTCTGTGACATAAATAGAAAAAACTATAGAAGCCTATTAAGCGGATCAGTGCGTTTGTTAATTCTAATGCTGAAAATACTTGGGTGGTGATGAAACGGAACGCTGAATAAATAACACCATAGAGAAAATAGCCATCGTTATATCCTAATGTCCCGGGATAGGGAAAAAAATAACCGGCAGTCCGCCAGGGTTCTAATCCATGAAAAAAATTATACCAATGGTGGATGATGCTGAAGGCAATTAAGCCGTCATAAAAATCGCTAAAAAGTTGCTGACCATGAGAGAGTAATTGAATTCGAAAGAAAAAGGCGGTGACGAATAATCCTGTTGCAAGCACAATGAGTTTTTTTAGCAGTGGCTGATTGAGTGATGTTTTTATCATAAGTTGAATTGGGTGAGCAATGGGGTTAGGTGGAAAATACTAGCATATGGGGATAAAAATACAATGTGAATGTTGTTTTTTATGGGTTCAGATTAAAACATTCCTCGCAATAGCAGCTCAATCTGAGCCACGACCGTCAGGGAGTGTCACGCATCTCGAATTGATACAAGCAAAAAGAGAACCTTCGGCGATCGCTCCCTGACGGTCATCTCTTTATACATAACTTTAATGACTGCTGCTTAGAATGCCTTCCCCGCAAGGCTGACGGATCGACAAAAATTCCACCCATGTGTCGTCCTGAAAAATCTTACGCCCAAATCATTTGACCGCAGCTATCGTAGTAGCGCGTAAGATTTATTCAGGATCCACGAACGAAGAGCTCATTCCTGAATTTGTATGGATCGATGATGCTAAAGTGGATCCTGAATAAATATTCCGTGCGAGTATCGTCGCTGCGGTTAAAATACGTTGACGTCATATTTTCCAGGACGACACATGGGTGGAATTTTTGTCGATCCGTCAGCCTTGTGGGGAAGGCGTTCTAAGCAGCAGTCTAAAGTTATGTATAAAGATATGCCCTGACGGTCGCGGCTCAGATTAATTCAACCCAACAATTTCTTCAATCCATTCATGTTATAATTGTAAAATACAGCGTTTCATTTTATGAATAAAAAGTTGTATCAAACTGATTGTAAAGAAACTTTCTTGAGGCTGTGTAATGCGAAATTATAGCATTTTCATCACCCTGGCATTTCTGTACATCACGGCGGCGCATGCAGATGATTTTGTCCTCACCTCCACTTCATTTGCTAACAATGGTCGAATCCCGTCGCAGTATACGTGTGATAAAGGGAATGTCTCGCCTGAATTGCGGTGGACAAATTCACCGGCCAAGACCCAATCATTTGTCCTAACGATTACATCGCCTGATTATCTGCAAGAGTCAATTTATTTGTGGGTAGTATTCAATATTCCGGCCAGCATCAACGAGCTGCCGAAAGGAAGCAGTAATGAATTACCTATGGGCGCGTTAGAAGGCCAAAATTTTTATTATGACGAAACAAATTATCACGGTCCCTGTCCACCGGATGAGCTTCTTCATCATTATATTTATACAATTTATGCGCTAGATACGATGTTAAATCTAGAAGATGGAGAAGAGACAGAAAAAATTGTCAAAGAAATGAAGGGGCATGTTTTAAAGCAGGCTCAGATAATAGGTATCTACAGTCATTAAAATTTGTTTAATTATTCTTTTATCTTTTGTATGCTAGTTCCTTATTAAAAGGAGCTTAACATGGTAAAAGGATATCTTGCGTTAATCGCATTCGTTTTCTTTTTAACGGCGTGCGAAGATGTTGCCTTGATGACCACTCCGAAAAAACAACCCATCCAATCAACCAGTCAATTAGCAAAACTTGCAGAAACAAATTTTTGGTACACGCTGCATGCCGGTCGCTTTGATCAAATTCCTGATACGGATCGTTTGCTCATGGCAGCTTATTTAGAAAATCCAAATGACCCTCAACTGGCTGCGCATTTAGGATTTTTGCACATTTGGAAAATCACTGAGCGTCAACGAATGAAAAATATTCCTCCCACCATTACCAATGAAATTATTTTATCAAAACAATATTTTCAAGATGCGGTTGAATTAAATCCACAAGATGCTCGCTATTTAGGATTTTATGGTGACAGTCAAATTGCGACGGGTAGTATTTTTCATGATGAGCGTGAACAAGTTCGTGGTTATTTCACCCTTAAACGGGCGATTCGCGCGTGGCCGCAATTTAATTATTTTACGGCGGGGTATGTGATGAGTACGTTGCCTGCTGATTCGAAACAATTTAAAGAGGCTGTTGAATGGCAATGGAAAACGCTGGATTTATGCGCCAAGCAAAAAATCAATCGATTGCATCCTGATTTTTCAGCGTATCTTAACTATGAAACACAAGAAGGGGATAATCGTGCTTGTTGGAACTCAGTCATTGCGCCGCATAATTTCTCAGGATTTTTTATGAATATGGGTGATATGTTGGTGAAATCAGGTGATTGGCAGACGGGTATTCAAATTTATCAAAATGCAAAACTCGCTAAAAATTATCCGCAATGGCCTTATCGAAAAATGTTAGAAAATCGGATTTTGCATGCAAGAGAGAATGTGAAAAATTTTCAGCATGAAAATAAAATGGATTCTGCGAATAAAAATATTTTGTTTAATTCAGGGTATGGGTGCATGGCTTGTCATCAAGTGGGTGTGCGGTAGCGCCGTCGCTACGGTTAAAATACGTTGACGTCATATTTTTCAGGACGATGCATGGGTGGAATTCGTGCCGATCCGTCAGCCCGCAGGGCTTAGGTATTCCTCCGCTGTGTCGTCCTGAAAAATCTTACGCCCAAATCATTTGACCGTAGTTATTGCAGTAGCGCGTAAGATTTATTCAGGATCCACGAACGGAGAACTCATTCCTGAATTTATATGGATCGTTGATACTCAAGTGGATCCTGAATAAATATTCCGTGCGAGTACCGTCGCTACGGTTAAAATACGTTGACGTCATATTTTTCAGGACGACGCAGCAGAGGAATACCTAAGCCCTGCAGGCTGACGGATCGACATGAATTCCACCCATGCGTCGTCCTGAAAAATCTTACGCCCAAATCATTTGACCGTAGTTATTGCAGTAGCGCGTAAGATTTATTCAGGATCCACGAACGGAGAACTCATTCCTGAATTTATATGGATCGTTGATACTCAAGTGGATCCTGAATAAATATTCCGTGCGAGTACCATCGCTACGGTTAAAATACGTTGGCGTCATATTTTTCAGGACGACGCAGCAGAGGAATACCTAAGCTCTGCAGGCTGACGGATCGACATGAATTCCACCCATGCGTCGTCCTGAAAAATCTTACGCCCAAATTATTTGACCGTAGTTATTGCAGTAGCGCGTAAGATTTATTCAGGATCCACGAACGAAGAACTGATTCTGGAATTTATAGGGATCGATGATACTCAAGTGGATCCTGAATAAATATTCCGTGCGAGTACCGTCGCTACGGTTAAAATACGTTGACGTCATATTTTTCAGGACGACGCAGCAGAGGAATACCTAAGCCCTGCAGGCTGACGGATCGACATGAATTCCACCCATGCGTCGTCCTGAAAAATCTTACGCCCAAATCATTTGACCGTAGTTATTGCAGTTGCGCGTAAGATTTATTCAGGATCCACGAACGGAGAACTCATTCCTGAATTTATATGGATCGTTGATACTCAAGTGGATCCTGAATAAATATTCCGTGCGAGTACCATCGCTACGGTTAAAATACGTTGACGTCATATTTTTCAGGACGACGCATGGGTGGAATTTGTGTCTATCCCTCATCACCTTGTGACTAAGACATGCTTCTCGCTGATTTCCTCAGTAGAGGTTGTAATTCCATTTTTTGAGAATCTCTAACATTTCTCGCTTGAAATGGACTTCGAAACACTCTGTTTGAAGCGGCGCTAGCAGATGAATCTTGACCCGACGTATTTTCAGCTTCAACTATCAAGCTCTCAAAAGTGGAAGAATAAGTTGAGCTGGTAGAATTGGAATTGCGTCGCTCAGCCGATGCCGCTTGCGCGGGTGCACTGACTTGAACAACCGATTGCGGCGTCGGCTTTTTTCGGCAACATTTAGCACCTATATAAGCACAAAACATCACACCAAGCCCCATCAGCATACTGCCGCCAAAAACATCTAAAACACCTGCGGTCACAAAACTTCCAGCGGTTGATGCAGAACCCGCTGCGCTGGCAAATATAGCAGCCATACCGAAAGTGAATGCACCGTAGGTGAGCACGGAGAGGGTAATCAAAATACTAACCGCTAAAACAGCGATGAATGCATTTCGCCAAAAAGTGTTAGATGACTTAGCTGGTTGATTCAATACGACTTGAGCTGGACTGTCAGCAACAACTGCATTTTCTTTTTGGTCTGCTGCTTGATGACTCTCCAATTCTTTTTGCCTATCAATGTATAGTGCGTATGCCTTAGAAATAGCGTTAAAAATGTCATGCGCATTGGAACAGGGATCTGTTTCTGCGTTTGAAAATGTCGCAAAATGCCCACCTGACCAAAATTGTTCGGCTTTGAATTCATCGACTAATGATGTTAACTCGTCTTCAGTGGCTATGTGGTTTTTGGGATCACTGATTGTTGCAATGATGAAGCACGGATAAGTTGTATCACCTCTTGCTTTTTGTGTCTCGCGAGTTAACTGATTTAGTGCGCGTAATGTTTGTCTTTGTGGGCTGCCATCGGCTAACGATTCGCGTAAATTAACCACAAAAACAGGTGCTTTATCCACAATATACGATTCGAAAAGCGTTCTATGTGTTTCATCACTGGCTATTCTTCCTGGGATATCCCATATACTCAGCGTACGCGTATAAATAATCGCTTTAGAAGCAGGGCTGCTGTCAGAATTCGGTTCTTTTTTCGTGAAATGGATAGCCGTGGTATGAAAAACGTCTCTTCGCTCTTCAAAATCAACCGACGACTCGCCCTTAGCTGCTTCGAACAATGTTGACTTACCTGATCCTCTATGACCAAGTAGTGCGACCGTTGGTGTTCTACTGTAGCTCATTTAAGTGCCTCATTTATCGATATATTTAAATCAAGTTTAACAGCCAAATATTAACAAAATCTTATGAGAATACCCTAAATTTACCAATGTCACTCCGCAATAAATCCACCCGATTGCAACTTAAATAAATTCGCATAAATCCCATTTGCCTGTTCAATCAATTCAGTATGTGAACCGGATTCAACAATATTGCCTGCCTCAAACACTAAAATGCGATCAGCATCTAAAATGGTTGAGAGACGATGAGCGATCATGATTGATGTTCGCCCGTGGGTCAGCGTATGCAGTGCATCTTGGATGGCGCGTTCACTTTCTGAATCCAATGAACTGGTTGCTTCATCTAAAATGAGAATAGGGCGGTCTGCTAGAATGGCTCTGGCGATCGCAATACGTTGCCGTTCACCGCCCGATAATTTAACGCCGCGCTCACCCACTAACGTTTCATATTGATCGGGCAAACTTAAAATAAACTCCTCAATATGGGCTTTTTTTGCAGCCAAACGAACCTCTTCTGCACTCGCAGAGGGTTTCGCATAAGCGATGTTTTCGCGCAACGTTCGATGAAATAAAATCGGATCTTGTGGCACTAAGGCAATTGAGCGGCGCAGAGAATCGCGCGTGCCGTGCGTAATGTCTTGACCATCAATTAAAATGTGCCCTTTTTGCATCGGATACAAACATTGCAACAAGCGAATAAAACTGGTTTTGCCACCGCCGGAATGTCCCACTAATGCAATCCGTTCCCCCGCATTTATTTCGACAGATAAATTGTTAAAAATAGGCGCGCGCTTATCCGGATAAGTAAACTCAACGTGATCGAAAATAATTTCACCGCGCTGAATTTTTAAGTCAGAGAGTGAGGCATTGTTCGCGACTTCAGGTTGTTCATCCAAAAGATGAATGACACCATGTAAATCATAAGAAGACGTTAATAAATTTTTAATATTTTCTCCCACATCACGAATATAAGATTGCATAATGGTATAGGCGAAGGCGAGATAAGCCATGTTTTCAACCGTTGCTAAGCCCTGAAAATAATACCAAGTTCCACCGCCCATCAAAATCACGAGCATACCCGTTAATAAGAGACGTTGAATAATGCCCGCCGTATTGCCGAGATAATATGCGTAGCGATTTTTTTGGCATAAATCATCTGTGACGGCAAAAAAACGGGCTAATTCATAATTTTCTTGCGCATAGGATTTAGTGGGAGCAACGCCGCTGATGCTATCTGCCAAATGCGCATTGAAATGATCTTGTGCATCAGCATATCTTCCTTGTGCAGGCCCTGAAAATTTAAATACCAACAGTGAACTGACAATGACAAAAATGACGAGATAGCCGAGCATGAGAGCGGCTAACCATGGAAATTGTAAAGCGAGGAAAAATAAACTGCCGAGTAAAATAATTGCGGTTGGAAAAATGCGGACGAGAATTTGATCTTCAAAGACTTCAATTTTTTGCCGTGCACGATTCACTTTGGAAATGATGCTGCCGGTGAAGGTGTTTGCGAAAAATTTTTCGGGTAAGCGATAAATGTGAGCAAAGACATCATTGACTAGCGATGTAAATAACGCTGTTTCAAACGAATTATAAACGAGATACATGACACCACAGAGTGTGGCTTGAATGAAATAAGTCCCTAAGAAAATACCCAATCGATAGAGAATAATTGTTTTATCGGCATGTTCTCGGATGGCGGCTAAAAATGCAGAGAGCGCCGTGGGTAAATAGGTTTCAAACAAGGCGGCCGTTAACAGCCCAAAAAGAATGATGGCTAATTTTTTGGGTTGCTGCACCCAATAGCCTGCAGCAAAGCGCACTACATCTAAGAACGATAAGCTTGGTTTTGATATTTTCTGAGTGGCCATCGTATTCTCGAAGCGGTTGGGTGAGTTCGGTTATTATACTGATCTAGTGTTTTCCGGGCAATAAACTAAAAAGCATTGCGCCTAACGTCCAATCAATATCATGCTGGCCTATTTGAGTGACCACGGTTAATTGTGAATGTTGCAATTGATACGTGTTATATAACAATTCATCAAAATAGACACCGTGCGCACAGTAAGTAGAAAGATATTTTTCGCTGATTTGCGGATAGTCCGCTTGCAATTCGGCCCACGGTTTTGTGCAAACGGATTGAAGTTGTTTTTCCAAGGCAATTTGATTCGGTGCTTTATCTATATTAAAAAATTGAAAATTATAAAAAATACCAGAATAAGCCACAAATTCTTGGATTTTCGTTGGAATGATTTGTTCGTTGACATGATACTGTTCAATCAAATTTGTCAACTGTTGTTCACAGTTGGCTAAATTAAAATGACCGATGCTATTTTGATTGAAATGATAACCTGCTGGAAAACAAACCATGGAATCCGTTGATTTCAACAAGGCTTCTCTTGCTTGATCTTGACCTAAGCCTAAAAAACTTTTTGCAAAAACGGTGTAGAGTTGATTGCCCACGTTAACTGATATCACATCATTTGAATGCTGTGCAGGCGAGGTATTAAAAGCAATTTGTGTCGAGGCGCCGCCCATATCGATACTGCCCAGGGTGGGTGTGGCAAATTGAAAACGATTCGCCAAGTAATTGATATCTAACCAACCATATAATGCTTCCATTTGTCCGGAAATGGTTTCGATGTGACCGAGATAAAAACCATCATTATTTTCAAGGATGAAATTTTTAACACTGGTATAAATGGCTTGTTGTTTTTCGACTGGTAATAATCGCATGCCCGCTGTTGCTAACACGTTTATATCAATTTCAGTGGGATTCAGTTGTCTCGCTCGCACTTCTCGCATGACATCGTCTAATAAAGTCTTCAGTGATTTGCCTGCCTCCGCTGGATTGTTTTCGAAAGAGGATAAACCGGGTTTGATGCTTTCTGAAAAAATATCGTGAATCACAGGAATGTGCGAGTCTTTTTGATATTGAAAAAGATGCAGACGCGAACCGCTACTGCCTGCATCGATAATGATTGTATACTGGTTGGCATAGGTGGCCAGTGAGCAAAGAGTGAAAAGAACAGCGACAATGGCTAAGACAAATTTCTTCATGAAATATTCTCCGATGATTCAAAAAGTTAGGAGATTATTTTACAGGTCAAAGCTTAATGAATTCTTAACGGATTATTTGTTATACTCGATTCTTTTTGTGTAGGACAACATTTTACACTTAACCAGAGGATGAAAAAATCAAAATGACTAAAACAGCGCTTCTTTTCACGGACGGAATGTTAGATACCGTCTCGGCCAAAACAGCACATGGGCTTATTTTGGGCGCTAGCCGATATCACATTGTCGGAGTGATTGACAAACAATTTGCAAATCAAGATGCGGGCAGCGTCATTAATCAACAAGCCAAACAAATTCCTGTTTTTGCCGATATCGCACAGGCGTTACAGCAATTACAGGCAAAACCAGATTATGGTGTCATCGGCATTGCACCGGTTGGCGGCGCGTTGACACCGGGCTTAACCCAAACCATTGAAGCAGCGATTAAAGCGGGGATGGATATTGTCAATGGTTTACATACCCTGCTCAGTGAGCATCCAGCGATTGCACCCTTAGCAAAAGAATATAACGTTGAACTAATTGATATTCGAAAAGCTAAAAAAGCAACGGCCATGCACGTGTGGAATGGTGCGATTGCTAACGTTGCTACCCCGCGTATTGCAGTGCTCGGCACCGATTGTGCGATTGGTAAACGTACCACAGCAGGCATGTTGCTTGCGTTGTGCAAACAACATCATATCTCGGCAGAAATGATTTTTACCGGTCAAACAGGTTGGTTACAAGGTATGCGCTATGGTTTTATTTTAGATTCGACGCTCAATGATTTTGTGTCAGGCGAGATGGAGCAAGCCATTTTAAATTGTGTCGCTGAAGCGAATCCGGATGTTATTTTTATCGAGGGGCAATCTGCTTTACGAAATCCATCGGGTCCTTGCGGAGCCGAGCTTATTTGTTCGGCGGGTGCAAACTATGTTATTTTGCAACACACGCCCGCACAACAGTATTTTGGTTGCGATAAAAATAAGATTTACCCATTACCTTCGATAGAAGATGAAATTAAATTGATAAAAATGTATGGCGCGGATGTCATTGCATTGACGCTCAACAGCAAAGGTTTAAACGCTGCAGAACTTCCTCTGATCAAAAAGCAATTGTCAGAGCTCACTCGACTTCCTGTTGTTTTTCCAAGAGAAGAAGGGCTTACTGCTTTATTGCCTTTATTAAAAGATATTATTCAAAAGGATTCACGATGAAAATAGTTGATATCGCGGTCACCCGTAAAAATTTTAATTTAACCAGACCTTACAAAATTTTTAATCGCACGTTCGATCAAATTGAAAATTGTATTCTTGAAATAAAATTAGCAAATGGCATAGTGGGTTTAGGGGTTGCGTCTGTTGCGAATTCAATGACACAAGAGACGATGGATGAGTGTGAAAAAGTGTTAGCACCTGACAATTTGCAAGGGTTGTTGAATCAATCCATTTATCAACTTCCGGCACATTGTCGATATCTTGAAACCATTTTGTCAGCGACACCGGCGGCACGAGCCGCTGTTGACATTGCGTTGCATGATGCGTTTGCAAAAGCATGTAAATTACCGTTGATTGATATTTTGGGGCGCGCACATGTTGCGTTGCCGACGTCGATTACGATTGGCATAAAAAGCATTGAAGATTCAATTAAAGAAGGCAAAGAATATGCGGGACGCGGTTTTAGCATTTTCAAAATCAAGTTAGGTGAGGATGTTGAAAAAGACATTGAGTTAGTGCATCGATTAAGAGAATCGTTTCCCAAACCGATTAAGTTACGTGTGGATGCCAATCAAGGTTATCAGTTGCCTCAGTTGTTGCGCTTTATGAAAGAAACAAACGGCTCGGATATAGAGCTGATTGAACAACCCTTAGCCGTTTCTCAGTTTCATGCGTTGCGCCAATTACCAGAGCATGAACGTTCCTGCATTGCTGCCGATGAAAGTTTGCAAAACGATGCAGATGCATTTCACTTAATTCAATCACCGCGTCTGTGTGGGATTTTTAATATTAAGCTCATGAAGAGTGGTGGTATTTACGGTGCCCAGAAAATTGCACAGTTAGCGAAATGTGCGAACATTGATTTAATGTGGGGCTGTATGGATGAAAGTATCGTCAGTATTGCCGCTGCACTTCATGTAGCGTTAGCGTCTGAAAATACGAAATACCTGGATTTAGATGGCAGTCTTGATTTAGCAGAGGATATTGTGACGGACGGATTTATCTTGGAAAAAGGCATGATGCGACTGACGGATAAACCGGGGTTGGGCGTTTAGTCACTGCCATTAAGTTAAGGACTGCTCCGTCATTGCGAGGAGCGTTTTTTGCGACGAAGCAATCCAGTTTTTGATTCTTAAGTCTAAAACTGGATTGCTTCGTCGCAAAAAACGCTCCTCGCAATGACAGAGCTCTTGTTTAAAATCCTTAACTTAATGGCAGTGGGGCGTTTAGTGGGTTTTTGCTTATCATCTTTCTTAACACGTTGAAAAAACCTGGAAAAACCACACGAAAAAATTAATCCAGATACTCTGTTATAATAAGAAATAGTATCTAAAGATAATGATATAACGAGGTTTTTTATGGCTCTTTCGCGTGCTGAGAAGTTAGCATTTTTCAGAAATCTTGTCATACGTGATGCAGAAGAAACAATTGAGAAAATGAAAAAGAGTTTTTCTATTTATCCGCATGCTTCAAAAGTCACTGCAACTCAACTTTTAGAGCGCAGAATAATGTATGCAAGAGTCATCAATCTTGGGTCAATTGAAGATATTATCTTAAGTTTTGAACTGGCTATCAATCATGTCAATGACGCAAGAAATTTCAAACAAGATGATTATCAAAAACAAGCTGAAGCATTTGTCGAACGCACTCATGTGAGGTTGGAAGAATTGGGCAATCCTGCGGATCGTAAAGCAGTGGATTATCAACCGATGCGTGAAGCAAAAAAGGATAACTTAGCGGATCGCAAAGCAATGGATCATCAACCATCAACGGTTGAGAAAAAATCGGTAAGAGAGCTTCCTAAGAGTAGTAGTGTCACACCTGTTGAAACGCAACTTCCTAAATTGCCTCCCGTCGTGATGCAGGAAATGTTCGGCTATTTGGATTCTCAAACGGCAGCACGTGTGACAAGTCTCAATAGGCAATTTGCGACATTCTCTAATTCCGCAAAAGCGAATGCGCAGTGGTTGAATCGTTTGCGAAATGATTTTAATTTTTCTATCCCTCCAACACTGACTTCTGATGAATTGGGAAGTTTGCTGGGGTTAGAAAAGCCGAAAGAAGGTTCTATTCGCTGGCGTGAATGTTATCGGGTTTTTGCAGAAAGAAGGAGTGGAAAAATAGATCCTTTGCGAAATGATAATTGTACTGCTAGAGATTACTTTGAAAAGGGCAACGATTTAAATGGGCTCATAGAAATGCCGCAAGTTATACGCGATATTCTTTCTTCTGGATTGCAGACGAAAGAGTTTAAGGATTTCTACTCTGCATCGGCTGTTTTACCCGTATCGTGTAAAAATGCAAAAATTGTTGACCATTTTAATGCATGGATTGAGACATGTTGCGCGGGTAAGACGGAGCCTACTCTGAAAGATCGTGCGTTAGCCTCGATCCGATTTGCGCCATTGATTGTCAGTATTCATTTTTTTAAGGAATCTCGCAAATCGGCTGCTAAGAAAACTAATCAACATTTCAATTCTATCCAAGAAGATTTATTGCAATATGCAGCAGTACTGGGACGCCTAGATGTTGTTCGATATCTGTGTGAATATGAGAAGGTAAGCGTCTATCCTGCTTGTTTAAATATAATTCTTAGAAATGAAATGGCGGTATACGCTTATCTCTTTAAGTCTATCTCTTTTGCGTCGCAAAAATCAGCATTAATGACATTAGCTTGTACGAGAGGTGAATTTCAGAAAGTAGATTTTTTGTTGACGCAAAAAGTTGAGTTAAGCAGGGATGACCAGTCTATTGCATTAAAGACGACGCTTCGTAAAAATGATATTTATCGATTAAATTGGCTTCATGCACGTTATCCAGATTTAGTCATACAGAATGAAGTGAAGGTTTGTTTCGCTAATTCGATTGATTACTATTTAGATTACTGCCCTGATGTGCAACTAGTCATGGTAAAGTTTTTGTTAGTGAGTGGCGCAACAATTCCTGATGATTTTGGAAAAAATTTAAGGGCTGATTCAGAATTTTTGCGAATTGTTGAATTTCTCAAGCAAGAAGTGACGCATATGAATTCGCCTGGTAAGGGTTCATGACTAGCAAGCCTCATGGATGAAGTTCTTTGGTAATATAATAGGTAACCTAAGCTAGGTTACCTACTATATTTCATTACGTGAGTGGCAAAAAAACACGGTGAAAATTCATTTCACTCAAAAGGCTGCATCATTCTCATTCAGAAGTAACTTATTGTTTCTTCGGTTCCGTCGAACAACAACCACATCCACATTTTTCACCGCATTTTTTGCCAGGCATACAGCATGAAAATAAATCATAAAAAAGTGCGATAAAGAAACCAAAGAGAAATCCTTTTAATAAAGCCAATAAGGCATGCACAAATCCGCCACTCAGTGTCGGTGTTGCAATATGCATCGCAACCATCATCGGTGGCATTCCATAACTCATTACCCAGAATGTCCAAATTAATACAGCAAAAAAGGCAACCATACCCACGGCTAAACCAAATGAAACTGGGCAGAGTTTTTTAGCCTTTCCACCACCATTACCTTTACAACACATCATAAAATTACCCTCCTATAAATTCCGTATCTCTCTACTATTAGTATATTCCTATTCAAATGGTAGAACCTTAAGCTTGTTAAAATAAATAAGCTGTATTTTCAATAGAGTAGCGGAGGAAAGAGATTTTGCAATCAATTTACCGTCTCTTTCATTAAAACAAAAATTTACAAAATTCCAATAACTCTTTATTCTATCTCCCCTTATAAAAAATTAACCTAAGAAGGGTTTAACAAATGAGATTGCCTTTACTCTGTTCATTCATTGGATTGAATTTTCTTCTAACCACGGTAGCCATGGCAGATTGTCCTGCGTCCGGGAGTGCCTTATCAATAAACGGCCAATCTATGTCAGCGAGTGACTGTCATATCACGACGACTGATTCATTTACGCATGGCGTTACATCGCATTCCGGTACCATTGAATTAAAAGATAGCACCATCAAGACCTCAGGTTACTTGTCAAATGGCGTATATGCAGATGGCAATCAATCACACATTCATCTCAATAATGTTGGTATTCATGCGGCAAATGGTAATGGCTTGTCGGCTCTTTTCGGTGCGCATATTTCAATGACAGGTGGCACTGTCACCAGTAATGGCATGTACACAAATGGCATTGAAGCCATTAATGGTGGATTGTTGGATATCGATACGGTGCAAGTTAGAACAACTAGCAGCAGCAATTTAGCGAGTCAAGCGATTGGTGTGTTTGCTCATACAGGTGGAGCTGCCTTCAGCACGACAACTGAGCCGACGAATGCAGTACATGTTGCAAATAGCGATATTGTTGTAACGGGTGCCAATGCGTCGGGTGTTTTTGCCATGACGGGATCGACAATTGATTTGACGAATACCAGCACAACGGTGAATGGCCAAGGTGGAACAGGCGCCGGTGCGCTTGCGACGAATGGTGGAGCGATCAATATTGCGAATAATTCACAAGTTTTGACGACAGGTAATAATACATCAGGCATTGTGTTGCGAAACACTTCTTCGGCGACATTGCTACAATCTAGTGTTCAAACCACGGGCGATTCCTCCTATGGCGCTTCGGTGCAAAGCGGTTCAAATTTAATAATTAGTCAATCCGCAATTGTGACAGATGGCACGAATGCACATGGTGTATTCATTGATGGCAGTACGAATGGTTCTGTTGCATGGGTTGATAGTAGTTCTATTAAAACAAGTAATACAAATTCCGCGGGTATTGCTCTTACCAATGGCGCAACGGTCGTGATCAATAATAGTAATATTGCAACCAGTGGAATCAATTCCTCAGCACTGCAAACGTCAGCTATTTCGGATACGTCTATTTTGAATGTTTCCAATAGCAATTTAACGGCGGATCAAGCGCCGCTGATTAATGTGACGCAAGGGAATTCGTCGATCCAACTTAACAATGTGTCGGGAAATGCAGCGAGCGGACAAAATTTTGTGACAGTGGGTTCGACGTCGACGGCTGCTTTAACGTTTGTGGCGAATAATTCTGTTTTGTCCGGCGATATTAATGTGGCCGATGGAAGTAGCGCTGTTGTCACGTTTGCAAATAATTCGCAATTTACCGGCAGTATTGATCCTGCGAGTGTGGTATTGGATGCAAGTAGTACGTGGAACTTGACAGCCAGTTCGATTGTGGATGATTTTACCAATGCAGGTACGGTTAATTTTGTCCCGAGTGGTACCGTGTTTAAAACATTGACCATCGATGGGAGTTACGTGGGTCAAAATGGCTCAATGATTATTAATACTTTTTTGCAAGGAAATGGTTCGCCGTCTGATTTAATTATTATTAATGGCGGCACAGCGAGTGGCACAACCACGTTGCATGTGAGAAATGCGATGGGTGGTGGTGCACTGACAACGGGCAACGGTATCTTGGTGGTGAATGCTGCGAGTGGCGGCACGATTCCTGCTAGTGCATTTGTCTTAGCGAATGAAGGTGCGATTGCTGGACCTTATGAATATACACTGCATCAAGGCACATACACTGATCCGACTGCCTCAGACGATTTTTATTTGCGTTCGAGTACTTATAATCCGAGCACGGGCGCATTTGTACCGAATTATCGTCCTGAAGTGTCGCTCTATACTGCAACACCTTCAATGATGCTGTTATATGGTCGCTCGATGGTGGATTCGTTTCATCAACGGGTAGGTGCAGAAGAAACCGTTGATCCGGTAGGCACTCAGCATTTTAAAGGTGCATGGTCACGTATCATTAATCAAGGCGGTAATATTGATAATGGCAATATTTTTAATAACGGGCCCGATTTTAATTATCACTTTTTAGCGTTGCAATTAGGCACGGATATTTATCACCGAGAATACACCAGCGGTCATCGTGATTTTTCGGGTATTTATGTATCCATGGGTGATGGCAGTGGTGACGTTGAACATTACACGGGTATCAATGCGGGCACAGCCGGTTTTCATTCATACGGTTTCGGCGCGTATTGGACGCACTTTGGGCCAAATGATTGGTATATTGATGGTGTCGTGCAAACGAATTGGTTCAAGATTGAAGATAATTCCGCAGCGGAAGCATTTGAAGGGAGCACGACTGATTATGTTGCTTCGTTGGAAGGGGGCTATCCAATCAAGCTCACACCCGCTTTTAAAATCGAGCCAGAAGCACAAGTGATTTATCAATCGCTCACACCGATGACGGCATCTGATACAGCAGCGACAGTGCATTTTAATTCTGCACAATCACTGGCGAGTCGTTTAGGCATACGTTTTGCATGGGATTGGTTTATGAATCCTTCTGCATCACAGCCGCGCAAAATCAATGTGTGGTTTACGGCGAGCACCTGGCATGATTCGCGTGGTAATTCGACAGATACTTTTTCTTCTGCAGCAGGGCCTGTTGCATTTCATTCGACGGTGACGGGTTCATGGGGCGAAGGTGATTTAGGTATGACGGCGGAATTGACCAGAGAGCTTTCTCTGTTTGGCACGCTGTCAGAACAAATTTACTATAACGGTCGCGGTCGATCATACAGTGCGATTGGTGGATTGCGGGTTAATTTGTCTTAAGCGAACCATGATCTTTGGGTATAGGCGTGCTAAGCAAAGGAAGCTTTGCTTAGCACGCCTTCCCCCGGCAGGCTGACGGATCGACAAAAATTCCACCCATGCGTCGTCCTGAAAAATATGACGTCAACGTATTTTAACCGTAGCGACGGTACTCGCACGGAATATTTATTCAGGATCCACTTGAGTATCATCGATCCCTATAAATTCAGGAATGAGTTCTTCGTTCGTGGATCCTGAATAAATCTTACGCGCTACTGCAATAACTACGGTCAAATAATTTGGGCGTAAGATTTTTCAGGACGACGCATGGGTGGAATTCGTGTCGATCCATCAGCCCAGCAGGGTGACGGCATTCTACCCAAAAGAATAACTATTCACTTTTTTCGCCACTCTCATCACGCCCATAATATTTAACTCCTAAGCGAATAGATTCACGCCCTGTGTCACGGCGGTGTTGATTGGTATCGCGTAAGGAGTAAGCGCAACCGCAATATTCTTGTTGATAAAATTGCTCGCGTTTGCTGATTTCAATCATTCTGGCCGAGCCACCTTCTTTGCGCCAATTGTAATCCCAGTAGAGTAAGCCAGGATATTTCGCGGCAGCGCGAATACCGCTCTCATTAATTTGTTCCATGTTTTTCCAGCGTGAAATGCCTAGAGAACTGGTGATGACAGGGAATCCATGTTCATGAGCATAAAGCGCAGTGCGCTCAAAGCGCATGTCAAAACACATGGTGCAGCGTATACCGCGTTCAGGTTCTTTTTCCATGCCTTTCGCGCGAGCAAACCAATTATCTAAATCGTAATCGGCATCAATAAAAGGAATGTTAAATTTTTCGGCAAAGCGAATATTTTCCTCTTTGCGTAATTCGTATTCTTTTTTGGGATGGATATTCGGGTTATAGAAAAAAATTGTTAAATCAATACCTGAGGCTAACATGGCTTCCATCACTTCACCGGAACAGGGTGCGCAGCATGAATGCAGTAATACGTTGTTTTGCCCATTTGGTAAGGCGAGTGGTTTGCGATTCATATCTATTCCTATTCGTTTAATGGCAGAAAGTGTTGCAGAAGTATAATGGGTTGGTGGTGAAAAGAAAATGGGTTAAGCCGTGACGTCAGATTATGGTACGAAGGACTGGTGAAGCCTAGGTTATTTAGGCTATATTGTCCCCCAGGTTTTTTAAATAGGTAGATTTGTTAAATTTTTTATCATATAAAATAAGGAGATTGTTAAATGCAAACAAGAACTGCCCCCGTTCAAGATCCAAACGTGATGACCCTTCAGGCCGAAATAGATGAGGAACAGGCGAGAATTGAAGAACTGATGGCACAAATTGATGACGCTCAAAGGCCAGCAGAAACTTCAGAGCAATCAATAGAAACAGCTTCTAATGATAAACCTGCTCCATTAAACCGATCTTTGACTTCGTCTAACCTGAAGCAATTGCAGCAGGTTCATTCTGATGAGGATGACGCATTATTACTAGGAAGCAATAATAAGAGACCGCTTGAAGTAGAAATTGCTTCACAGACAGATTTACCTGGGCAAGTGGAGACTGATTTATCTTCTTCCCGTTCAGCAAGTCACTCAGCAAGCTCAGGTTTTACTTCCCTCACTCATTCATCAATAGGGTCCAGAGATGATGATGACGAACCTCTACTTCCTCCTCCTCCAATGACATACAAGGATGAGTTTAAAGCAAATGGTCGTGGTCTTTTTCAAAGTCCTTCATTCGATTTAGGAAGATTTTCAGAGGAAGCGCGACGGCTTTCTACGGAAAAATCTGAGGAAGAAAAAGTTAAAGAAACAGCATCGATAGCAGAAAATGATTCATCTTCATCTGTTTTAAGCGATTCAGTAGCGGTAGTAGTGGCCGCGTGGCCGCAGCGAAAACCAAAAAAAGGTCGGCAAGTAAAAATAACTAGAGAAGCAGCAGAGCAAGCAGCTCAAGCAATTAAAGCAGCAGAAGCAGAGCAAGCGGCTCAAGCAGTTAAAGCAGAAGCAAAACAAGCAGCTCCAGAAATTAAAATAGCAGCAAAAGAAGAAATTGCGCCAGAGAAAAAAAATGAAGTTAAACGAGAAGAAACTCTCGCAGAGAAAGTCGCTCGAGCAGAAAGACCAAACGCTCAAGCTTATGCAGCAAGTGAACGATCTCAGATGGAGTATGTAAGAACAGAGCCTAAGTCTCAACCAAACAATGTTGGGCTAACGTTTCGTGTCAAAGCCAAGCCAGGCTCAGTGAAAGAGAAAGTGATAAATTTTCTTGATGGCGTGCAAGAGATAGAGAATGGAAAAGTTAGCCTTTCCTACTTCTATAATGGCATCCTAAAGATTCAATCAGGAGAGAAAGCGCGTGTTTTAGCAAGAAAAGAATCGCGTGAGTTAACAGAAGATGATTTATGTGATTTAGCAGAACAAGAATCACGTGCTTTAGCTGATTTAATGGATGATAGATATGAGATGCGTGACCGTGGTTTTGCATCAATTGTTTATTCGCCTCATTATAAAGAAATGGTCAGTGCTGCAAAAACACTTCACAAGCAAATGGAGCAAGACCAAAAAAAGAGAGTAGAGTTACTAGAAAAGCTAAATAATGCAGAAAATAAGGATCAGCAGCAGACAAAAAATGAGTTGCGTGACGGAAAAGAATCCGCTTCAGCAAAAGTGGAGGTGCTGAAATTCCTTTATCTAATACGCGATATGAGCAATGATCATGCCAAGTTCTTATATTTTCAAAGTGGTATTCAACGATTTGATTTAAAACATTTGTATGAATTGGCAAACACAATGACGATGGCAAATGAGATGCGTAACCTGGGTCTATCGTCTATCCTGAATTTATCAAAATACAAAGAGATGGCTCACGCCGCTAAGATGGCTTTGACTAATTCGATTGCGCCATACTGCGAAGGTACTAAAGTTATGTTAAATCCAGAGGATTTTGATCGGTATAAGGCCATTATGGATCGCCGTACCGGTTGGAAAATTGGCCGCTTGTTTCAACCAGTGACGCCTTCGAGCACGCTATTTTCTATGCGTTATGAACGGGGTTCGCGGAGTTCACATCTTCATCCGGATCTTCAGGCGGGTCAATATTCACGTGTTTCAAGATAGTGTAGGACAGTAAAGTTCATTCAATGGTAATTCGGTGTCATGCCAGCATGACACCGAAGGGCTGTCATCCTGAGTGCTTTTCGCTCCGAAGGATCCCCCTATAAAGTAGAGAGATGCTTAAGAATATTTTTTTAGCAAACATCAGAAATTTACGGGAGATCCTTCGGAGCGAAAAGCACTCAGGATGACAGCCCTTTCTTAAGCACTTATGCTGACAGCCCTTTCTTAAGCACTTATGCTGACAGCTCTTTCTTAAGCACTCATGCTGTCAGCCCTTTCTTAAGCCCAGTCACTCTCACCCGGTAACCAATAACACATTCAAAATATGCTGAATTGTTGGCAAATTCGGTTTGAGTAAATAACCAGGATCGCGATTAATTTCCAACGCCATATAAATATTACTTTTTGGATACCACATCACAATGGCTTTGTAACCTTTCGTACTACCATTATGCCACCACACAGTACCGATTCGACTAGAGCCATAAGCACTTTGAATGATACCTAAGCCATAACCTTTTCCAACACTATTACCCGAGAGATGCGGCATGTACTTGCCAGGTCGACAAGATTGCGAAGATCCTTCGCAGACAAGATTCATCATTTCAGCCAATTGTTGCGGCGGTAAAATATTATTTTTGAATAAACCGTGCCACCAGGTTAATAAATCTTCCGAAGTCGTCACGATTGCACCGGCTGTGTTAGCCCATGACATATTGTCCGCTGTGACATCGTGACCGTCAGAGCTGTAGCCATGTGCCATTTTTGAAATGAATGCGGTGGTGTACATACGCGCGAGATAAAACGTATGCGCTAAATTCAATTTTGAACTGCCATGCAAATAATGATTCATGACGATTTCAATAGGTTCACGCATGACTTTTTGAATAATCATACCGGCTAAGACATAATTGGTGTTTGAATATTTCCAACCGTGCCCCGGTGGAAAATAGTTTCTATGTTGACTGGCGATTCCGACAATTTCTTCGGGTGTGTAGTTCTTTTGCGGTTGATGTTTATGCGTGCTATTAAACGCGCCCGCTTCTGTGTAATTAAAAATTCCACTCGTATGATTCAATAATTCTCGAATGGTGACATTGTGCCAGCGCGGATATTGCGGTAAGTAGTTTGTAATGGGATCGTCAATTTTTAACTTTCCTTCTGCTTCAAGACGCAAAATAATCGTTGATGTAAATGATTTCGTAATACTGCCAGCTTGAAACAATGTATCGGTCTTGGGTCGTTCACCTTTGACATAAGCCGTTGTGCCGCTCGTAAACGTAATTGGTCGACTGTTGCTGGGCAGCAAAATACTGAGCGTGGCAGATGGGATCCCTGCACGAGCCCGCCAATGATCTAAGGATTTTTGGATTTGTACTTGTTGCAAGTGATCTAAGTTGGTTCCAGCCTGTGCGTTTACCGTCAAAAATAATAATAAAATTACGCGCTTCACTAATTTCATTTAAATACGTCCCTTTAAAAAAAGTTTGCTAAAGTATACCGTGTTATTTGCTTGGCTTACAGTAGGGAATGATATGATTAAACTGAGCCGCGACCGTCAGGGAGTGATCACCGGCGATTCTATTAATTCATAGCGTGTGAGGCTCCCTAACGGTCATGCCTTTATACATAACTTTAACACTGCTGCTTAGAACGCCTATACAAACCACCGCTGTGTCGTGCCAGCTAAAAGCACCTTAAGTATCTACATAAGCCTCCGCTGTGTCGTCCTGGAAAATATGACGTCAACGTGTTTTAACCGTAGCGACGGTACTCGCACGGAATATTTATTCAGGATCCACTTGAATATCATCGATCCATATACATTCAGGAATGAGTTCTTCGTTCGTGGATCCTGAATAAATCTTACGCGCTACTAAGATAACGGCGGTTAAATGATTTGGACGTAAGATTTTTCAGGACGACACAGCGGAGGCATTATGTAGATACTTAAGCACGCTGGTACGACACTGAATTGACACCGCGAATTACGCAACGTTGCGAGGAAGGTGTTCTAAGCAGCAGTTTAAACTTATGTATAAAGACATACCCTAACGGTCGCGGCTCGGTTTGAACACTGTCTATTTGGCAGTAACTTAGCTTCTCTTATTGCTACCCCTTTTAACCTGAACAGTTTGTGTTTCCTTTTTGCCACTCTTCAAGACAGCTTGACTTGCTGAGCGACTAAATAAAGTATTGCGGCTTTTAGCCACACCAAGATTTGAACTCGCTGGTTGGGATCTGTGTCCACTCGATGAAGAACTTGAGGACGAAGAAGAGCTCGAGGATGAAGAAGAGCTTGAGGATGAAAATCGATTCGGAATCATTTTCGCATCGCTCATTTCAACGTCATCATCCGCTGCGGCTGATTGACTCTTTTTTACTTTTTTAACGGTCGCTTCTTCATGATCCGAACTATCAGAATGCTCTGATTCCTCGCTATCTTCTTCGTCTTCAGAGTGTTTTTCTTTGTAATTTATTTTCTTGATAGGTCTAAGGCTGAACTGCTGACGCAGATCGTCATCGTTATTCCCCTTTTCCTCGCTAGAGTCGGCTTTTTTAGATTTCTTAGATTTAGCAGGCTTTTCAGATTTCTTAGGCTTTCCTGATTTTTTATCGTTGCGCACCGTTTTCTGTTCATCCTCTTTTTTAACAGTCTTCACCGGAATAATTTCTTTTGTTAATGTCTGCACAACAGGATGATTATCAGGAATTTTTTTAATCCATTTTTCTACCTCTGCAAAATCAAATTCTCTACGCTCTTTCTCAGTTGCATTTGCATCATACGTTCTCTCGACTACCTCTCTGTTTGAATCAGTATGTTTGACATATTTGATCAGTGCTTGCTGCTCTTCTAAGGTAGAAGCAATATACAATCGCTTAAATTCATCTTTGTTAACGCCGAATAGAATGATGTATTTTAGATGAGTGATTTGTTTTGTCTTATCAAATAGACCAAGATGCATCGCTGCTCTAATTTTTTGCGGTGGGAGACGCCTGCTCAGCGCGTAACGTGCAGAATGGAGGACGGCTAATTTGGTGCGATGACACTCATTAGGATCTTCTAAATTCAAAATTTCTCTGTGTAATCCAAAGCCATTTTTGATATTTCTAACCGCAAACGCGAATGCATTAAATCCGAGCCGCGACCGTCAGGTAGCGATCACCGGCGATGCAAACTTCGCTTATTGTCAATTCATGGCAGGCGACACTCCCTGACGGTCGCGGCTCAGTTGTCATTTGAAATTTTGATTTTATTGTTTTATTTTTTTGCCTCCAATCTCGCTGAAGGGTTCACAGTCTCCGCTAAAGAAGCAACCGGTGGTGGCATCAAAGCCAGTCGTGGAACTAGAGACAATGCCGCTTGAGTGGCTCTTTTCTGTCTGGCAGCATTCAATTTTTCAATGCTTTCGTCTAATGTAAAGGCTAAAGACACGTCAGTCGGTTGTTCGATGCTAGGATACATCGCTCGAAAATCCTGTAATACAGGTAAAAGAGGGACTAACATTTTGTTACATTCTTTTAAATAAGCAGCCATTTTTTCCGCTTTTTTGATTTGTGCTTGTAATTGTTCAAGTTCTCCTGCTTTGATGTGCGTCGCATCTTTTCGCTCAGAGAAGTAAACTGCGGGTGTCATTTTTGTTATAGCTTTGTCTCGATTGGATAGCATCTCCATTGCTTGCGCTTTTTTTCGTGCTAAATAATCATCGACACATTTAATAGCATGTCTGTTTATTTTAATTTTATTAAGGACAGACCCTATGAGTTCGAGATAAAAATGAATGAGATATTTTTCAACTGTCGTCAGGCTTCTTAAGCCCGTGACAATATCTTTCAATTTTTCGCTGTCATGGCTGCTCTTATTCAGTTGGTTGATTGTATCTTTTTCATCTTCCTCAAGTTGGCTTGGAAAGTGCAGCAAGCAATAAGCGATTGCTTCTTTTCCCATGGTATAAGCGTCTTGATAAATTTTTCTTAAATCGGATCGCGCGTGGTTGGATACGCCAATGCCATGGCACTGAGCCATGATATTTTCATATTCAAGCGTTGCGATCCGTTCGTAACATTCTGCTTGTTCAGTCATTGCCTGTACGACCATCATCGGATCGTTCGCCGCGCGTGCTCGTTTTTCAAGCGCTTGGTATTTCTCTAATGCTTGTTGGTATTCACCGGCTATAACGTATTTTATTCCTATCTCACGATATTCTTTTTCTAATTCAGATATTTTCTCTTCATTATGAGTGGATGAAACATTGGCGATTTTTTCCTGAGCAGTCTCTTTATTTTGTTTATCACGAGCTTCTTTCTGAACGTGTCTGCGTCGCTCTTCTTTTTTAAGTTTTTCTTCCCGGATGGATTGTTCGCGTCCTGCTTTCTGTTCGAGGAATTCTTTACGCAATTTGTCTTCTTCAATAAGCCATTTCTCTTGGGAAGCCATGAAGTCATTATCCGCTTGCTTTAGAATGGCTAATGTTTCTGGAGAAAGAGCAACGGGCTTCATGGCAATTTTTAATTTGGTGCAGAGATCAAGATACAATTTTGTCGTGCGTTCAAAAAAATTGAAACAATCTGTATCGGCATCAAAAACCTTATAGAAAAGATTCCTCAGCATCTGGTTATCAGTGACAAGCGTCAGAGTAAAATAAAATCCAAGTGCTGATGTGAATTTCAGTAGTAAACCAACTAACTCTTTTATATTTTCTAGCATACCAGGGGAGGGTTTGTTACCTCTTCCAATAATTGTCTTATCTAGAAATTCCTTTTGTTGCAGATAATAATAGATGAGAGAGCCGAGAATATTGGTGATCATGTCTCTCTCTAAGCCAAAAGAACAATACTGTTGAACAATTCCTGAACCTGCATCGCAACACAATTCAACCACTTCTTGAATGGATTCTAATTCCAATTTTTTGGATTGATGTAGTTTGCTTTTCTGTGTGTTCTCATGGAGCATGAACCATTCAGTGCAACTATCTGAAAAAAGATTTTTAAAAGTATCCACATCTTCAATTAAAGTGCCTGGCACATAGCCAACTTTTTTTCGATAGTTATCCTTAAAATTCTTTATTCCAACATAATCATGGTTGTCTCTAAAGCTTCGCCTCATTTTTGTGCCGTCGTCAGCAAAAGAAAGATGTGCTTTATTGACAAATTCACGGCAACTTCGTGCAAGTTTATGATAATCGGTTTGTGAGGGGTATAAGTTATACTGCATACCACTTAACGTCATTGCTATAAGAAAGTTGAGGAAATGAAATGGATTTTCAATCTCAAAATTTAAGTGTTCAAGAGAGTGTTTCGACATGGAATCAGAACATTTCAGTGTATTTTGTCCCTGCTCAAAAATTGAATTAGTTATCTCTAGGTTAGTTTTTGTTGAATCTTTATGTTCAACGCATTCTCTAAATTTGAGAAACTGAGTGTGAACCTGCTGTGCCAACGGATTTTCAGTAGACATTGACTTTAATTCATTGAGCACTGCTATGACATCAGGTCCGCGGAGTGTGGTGGGTAATGTTGGCTGTGACGCCGGCGAAGCGTCAAAATCTATGTTTGCTAATTCACTCCAAGCAGATTGTATAGCGCCTTCTTGAGCGGTATTTTTTTCTTCATGTTGATTTATCAATTGCGTGGCAAGATATTTGAGAACGTCATCTTTTGTTTGATTTATTTTACTCATTCCCACTAGGACGCTTTTTTTAGGTTCTTCTCTGCCGTGAGTCGCGCCAAAGCATTTTAAAAATGTAACGACTTTGTCACGCTTTTTTGGATCAGCGCCATCTTTGATAGTTTGTGTGAGCTTATCTAAGATGGCATTGAAGGTATTGGCTCCTTTTGATTCCGGTGGCGTTCCGTTAAGGGATCTTTGGTTAGTCATTTAAAACGACCTCGATTAGGTTAAAATTTGGCCGAATGTAGCAAATCGTGCATTATTTAGCAAGATGTTTGCCTAACTTGATCGTTATGTGTTTGAAAAAGAAAGTTTTAGCGAATACTTATAATCACATCTTGTGATCCCCTTTGCTTCCTGCTGGATTAACGAACGTTTGCAATTCACTGGGAACGGCACGCTTTCCACCGCGGAGCATAAAGAATTTGATTGCATTGTCTCGATAACCCTGTGCCTTTTTGGCTTTTTGCATTTTGGCTGCAAATTCTTTAAGTGGTTTATCGCGCTCATGGTCGAAATGTCCAGCTGCATTTTTATCAACGACTTCATAAAATTTTGCTAACACATGGTGTGCTTCTGGATTGTCTTTTTTTGCAATTTGTTCCATAAATTTTAAATACATCTTAGGATGTACTCTTAGCGCTTGATCCAAATGCTCGACAATTTCTTTCAATGCTTTTTGCCCATAAGGCGTTTTTTTGTTGATAACTTTAATAATGTTTTCAATCCTCTCAATAACTTTCTTGCCATGAGGACTTTCTATATCCAATGGATTAAAAGGTGAATAGGGTAGCGTGTGTTGAATGTATTCGACTAAGTAATGAAGTACTCCTGAATTAATATCCATCTTGTCTTCATCGGACGGACGATCAGATTTTTTTTGGAGGGTACTCAACATGAGAGACGGTAACTGAGAGTAAAAAGCGTGATATTGTAATTCAAGCGGATCGATTTGCAAAAGTAATGAACCATATTCCGAATCAAATGCTGTTATCTGTGCATGAATCTCATCATGTAATTCATGCTCATGTCTTGCATGAGGCGCTGGCAACAGTTGAATGGCGAGAAATATACGTAATAACTCAAAAACAATAGCCTTCATCTGATTTATATCAGGCTCTTTTTCACTTATTAAATCAAAACACATCGAACCGAGTGTTTTAATCATTTGAGGAATATCCGTTAATTTTACATGGGTTAGTCTAAATACCTGTCTGCGAGTTTGCTCAAATAGTTCCGCGAGCTTAATGAAGGCGGGGCATTCAACTGCATCAAACGACATTAAACTTGGATATCGATTTTTTTCGTTAGATAAATAGAAACAACATAATAACAACAGTGTAAGTTGCTGTTCAAACGAGTGATGGCAAGCGTCTGTTACATAACTTCTTGACAGTGGGTATAGTCTCAATAAATTATCTTTCGATTCTTTCTTTTCATCCTCTTCTTTGGTCTCTTCTGGAGATTGAATTTCAAATTTATTTGATGTTAAAAATTCACCAATACACGCCTGCAAGGTTAAGCTGACAGTGTTTTTAAATGTATCGGCTGATTGAGGAAGCGTTGAAAAATGTTTTCTCGCATCTAATTTACAAATTTGCAAATCACTTTTTTTGCTAAACAAACCACCGGATGGTTTTGGCGTTGGTTTTAGCAACCCACCATAGGAATGTTTTAAGTTAGCCGGATTATAATTGTTACCAACCATTTTAGCAGCATGATATTTTTTTGCTAAATCTATATCGATACGAAAAGAAAAATATTCGGCGAGATCAGGGTCGGAAAGTTCCGCATCTGAATCGAGTTTTTGTCCAGGACGGATAGTTTCAGCACGTAATTTATTGGCTATAGACCTTAAGCGTTTTTTAAGAGTAGCATCGTCATATTCTGGTACTTCTGCTTCATTTTCTCTTAAATATTGGGTAATAGCAGGTGTTCGCAACACGAGTTTTTGAATGTTATCGAATGCGACTTTTGCATCGGGGTCTCTTTTTGCATCACTTGCATCGAGTTTTGCCTCACGTTTTTCGAGTTTGATTAAACTTTCTTGATACACTTCGAGATTAAGTACTTTGAATAATCCAAGATCAAATACTTCTTGTCCAATCAATTCCAATGCTGCTTTGATCTGTGATGGTTCAATGCGTAGATGCAGCTTACAACCTTTATGTGAAAACGTATCTGAATCGGCATATTTTGGATTTTCTAAATTATAAAATGCTCCGCTTTCATGTACGGTACAAACTGCTTTTTGATCGGTAGTTGTAGCGTAATGAGGTAATTTCGTAAAATCAAAAAAATTCTTACGGTATTTATCTTGCAGCATCAGAGTTTCCCAGGGTGTTGGATAACTCGCTTCGACTTTTTTATCACTTGGGTGATAATCGTTTGGTCTGGTTGAAGATGAAAATTCAGTATTTACATAATTATTCTGCTCGCAGGTTGAGTTGGAGAAATCACATTCCGACACCATCATGGCTTCAAAGCTGGAATTTTTAATCGTCACTCCTGAGAAATCGATACCTCGCAAGGTAGGGCCTAATTCAAAAAAATTAAATCCATCAATGAGTAGCTCTTGTTTTGCTTCGCGCAATTTGTCAGCCAGCTTTAAGGGTTCTTCTGAGGTGTGAGCTAGAATTATGTTAGTTAAAATTTGATGTGAAGCAGACATGAATATTCCCCTGATTAATACTATTTATTATAGCAAACCAGGATCATGTTATATTTCTTATTGTGATTTATTTTAAAATGGAAGTATCGGTCTATGATGATAAGTCACGGAATTTTTTATCATATTACCGCCTAAAGCGATCATGCAGAGAAAGCCAAATTTTAAGACTTCGCCAGCGGTATGAGATCCTCTGTTAGTTTCCTGTACTGCATCAACCACATTATGAAAAGCTACTCCCATCATTTGAAAAATGACTCCACCGAGCATATTTAATCGATTGACTTGGACATCGTCAAAAAAAGCAAAAAACCTTGCACGTCTACCTATCATATTCATGCCTCTTAATACAATTAGATCAAAAAGGATTAGTATAAATATAGAATCTTAAGGAATGCTTAAATTAGCTCAAATTAAATTGACAGACATTGACACATGTATGGTTAGACAATCACAGTATGCTAAAAAACCCTCTTTCACATTTACACCCAGTCGCTGAGCGCAACACCGACACCCACGCTATTCGTACGGTGATTATACTCAATCAAGCTTTGGCCATAACCACTGAATATTTGGACATAGCCTTTAATATAAGGTGTGATTGGAAAGCTCCAGGATACCTCGGCTGTTGCGTGTCTTGCGCCGCCCTCAATTAAATTGTGTGCTCTTATTGAAAAGACTTGGCGATGAAATTTGTATGCCACCAATATTCTGCCATAACCTAAATATTCAGCAATGTTGTTGTTATTACTATTTGTCGAAATGACATACCAGGGTTTGAAGCTGACTACCCAGTTGTCAGTTGATGCAATGGCTTCTAAATAAAGACGGTTCCAGCTTCTTTCCAGAGAGTTACCAAATCCATTCGATTGGTGCGTTGCACCGACATTGAGAAAACTAAGTTGCCAATTTTTGCCTAAATGCCAATTGGTTTCATTCGCTAGAAAGGCTTCTGGCTCATAATCAGTTTCTCTAAAAAAAGCACTCTTATTATATAATTGCCAATAAGAAAGCTGAGTGTAAGCAAAAAACAAAGATGAGGGGTGGTCAAGAATATTTTTCCAGATGGGTACTTTAACGCTAAATTGATATTTCACTTCGGAATGCTTGAGTGATTCATCATTCGGTGTGTTATTTCGATAAACAACATTGTCAGGTGAGCCCGTAAAATAATAGGGCAAAATATACGTTGGTTTATAAAATGCGATGGCAAAATAATTGGGTGGGATTTTTTCTTCGTTTATTGTTTGCTGCACAATTGGATTTTTCGCTGATCCAGAGGGCTGTGTTGCTTGTTGGGTGCTAGTTGTATTAATAGGTTCTGCTACGCAAACTTTGAAATGACACAGTAAAACAAATAGGCTTAATAATTGTAATGAGGTGTTCCGTGTCCACATTCTGAGTGCTCCTGACCGCGAAAAACATGAGTGCAAAAATGTATCGTTAATGAGAGAGGTTTGCAACTCATTTTGATCTACAAAGAGAGAGGCATTAAATGTTTACAAAATGCGCATAAAATGGCATTATAAGCTCTTTTTATACCAAAAAATGACAATATAATAACTAGATTGATGAGGTTTTTAAAATGTTCAGGGGTATCAGACCGTCTAGAATTGCGAATAATCTCAAAGCATTTCTCAATAAAAATTCTGAAAAAATGACAGCTCAATGGAAGTTAGCCAATCGGACTCTTATTTCAGGGAAGTCTATAACAGGCACTGCAGCAACGCTTTGGATGTTGCGAAAGAGCATGGACGCAAACAAGAATGAAGCAACGTCGGAATCTCCACTTAAAATAAAGAAGTTACCGTTACCTTTTCAAGTTTTTGCTCAGGGTCAAGTTGCCGATTTGCAAGAACTTTGCGAAGAATATCAGGAAGCTGAATTTAAAGAATTAATGCGAGCCACAACGTGCCAAGGCAATAATCCTTTGCACCTTGCCGCATTGCATAATACGGCTGACGTCATTCTTGAGTTGACTAATATTCTTAAGGAAGATGCTTGTGCATTGGCGGTGCAAGCAAATCATGAGGGCAATCCTCCTGTCGAATTATTCGAGAAAAATCCTCATCACCTGTCAGATGAAAGACGAGACCAAGCTGCATTGACCTTGTTTTCATTGACAAGAAATCCTCCCTTGCCTGAATTATTTGTTTTACTGGATGCTGATGAAATATATGCGAAGCAGTTTTCTCATATCAAAGACCCGCGTTTTATTAGTAATTTAAAAGCAACGGTAGCGGCCATGAATGAAGCGCGAACAGCGATCAAAAAATCATTCGTTCATCATGCTGTCAATGCAGCTTATTCAACAGAAAAGTCCGAAGAAATGCGGAAAATTTGCGATGAAATTTTATCTATGCGAAGCTTGGTTCAAGCAATAAATTTTTTCTCCTCGCGAGATACTCCAGACCTCGTTGCTGATCTCGCCAAAAGAAAGCAAGTCGCCAATTGTTTAGAAATGTCGAGCATTGTGTACGCTTATTTTAAAAATAATTCTATCAATGCTTCCTGCGACATGGTTCATCTCATCAATGGAGACCATGTATTTAATGTGGTTGATCGCGCGCCTAATGCGGACCCCAATCGTCCTACAAAATGGGGAGAATTTGCCTTGGTTGGCGACGCACTTTTGGGAAAAATTTATCTCGCAAAAGACGTAGCAGAAAATTTAAAAGAATACCGAAACGTAACATACCGAGAGCGAAAACAATATTACTTAGGACCTTTTAATCGCGATTTCCATAAATTGCGAATATTATACGAATATCATCCCAATGCAAGCCTAAGCATAGAAAGGGACTATCTCTCTCTGTTACAAGCATGACCCCGGCCCGAGTGCACGTCTTATGATTGCCAACAACGGTGCGATCAGGTAATGTTTTGGGTAGCTACTAAACCTATATCAACATTTATCATGCGAGTAAAACAATGCAACGACTACCCTCCAAAATTTCCCTTATCACTGCTGGAACTCAATCAATTGGTGAGGCTATCGCTAGGTTATTCAGTGAAGAGGGCGCGCAAGTTATCATTACGGGTAGGAAATCACATGAAGAAGGTTTGCAAATCGCACAAGAATTGGGAGTTAATGTGAGCTATTTAAAGCTCGATGTCACCAAAGAGTCTGATTGGCAAGTTGCGATGGACTATATTAAAAAAAAATATGGTCGATTAGATATTTTGGTGAATAATGCAGGTATTGAATATCCACCGAATACAACGGCGTTACAAAATCCAGAGGATTGTTCTTTGAATGACTGGCGAGCAGTGCATCAAACAAATTTAGACGGTGTCTTTTTAGGCTGTAAATATGCGATTGGTTTGATGAAAAATAGTGTTAACTGCTCAATCGTCAATATTGGTTCGCGTTCGGGTTTGGTAGGCGTCCCCTCATCAGCAGCCTATTCATCCAGTAAAGCAGCCATTCGCAATTACACGAAAACGGTTGCCATGCACTGCGCAGCAAAGCACTATTCCATCCGCTGTAATATCATTCACCCCGCAGCAATTCTAACGAAGATGTGGGACAAAGAATTAGGCCATGATGATTTACGTGAGCAGAGAATAGCTGAATTTAGCAAAAATATTCCACTGAGACGGATGGGTGTTCCCTTAGATGTAGCATATGCAGCATTGTATTTAGCGTCTGATGAATCCTCATTCATGACAGGTGCTGAGCTCATATTAGATGGCGGCATTATGGCGGGGTCAGCTGCATCAGCAAATGAAACAGTGATTGATATTGATCATGCTTAAGTTAAATCGACATATTGTGTTAGGAATAATGATCACGTTAGCAGGATCGCTTGCTTATGTCGTCATGGGTATACTCGTCAAGGTAATTGGTAAACATCTTCCGCTGAATCAAATTATGTTTTTGCAAAGTTTTTCTGGGCTTATATTCGCAAGTTGTTTCATAAAATTTAAAAAATATAAATGGCAGCCATTATGGCAACAACATAAGCCAGTTTATTTAGCACGTATTGCGATGAGTTTAGGGTCAATTTATGCGTTAATTTATGGTTTACAGTATGTGAGTGTTTTTAATGCGTTAGTGATTTTAAATTTATCGCCTCTCATTATACCTTTTCTACACAAGCTATTTTTTAAAAAGAAAATTAAAATTTTAATATTACCGTTTATTGCATTAGCTTTTTCAGGCGTTATATTAATCTTGATGCCAGACCGGCACATTATCGAGGCGCCAGTATTCATCATTCTGATTAGTATGTTGTGCATGGCATTTTCGCTGTTACTATTAGAAGGCGCAAAAAACACTGATCCTAACTTATCGCTATTGTATTATTTCATTTACAGCAGTTTGATAACGGCTGCTATTTTATTATGGCAACAAGGGTTTCATATTCCACTGTTATACCTACCTCTTGGAATTGTCATCGGCACTTTATTTTTCTTCGTACAATTTAGTGTGATTTATGCGGCGCAATATATCTCTTCTCAGCTAATTTCAATATTATTTTATTCTGAAATTATTTTGGCGTTGTTTGCTTCCGTCCTCTTGGAAAATACGCAACTGACTTTTTATCTTCTCATGGGTGTTGTATTCGTCATTGCAGGTGGAATAGCTGTTATTTTAATAGAAAATAAATCCCAATAATTTGAGTGACATTAAAATCAGAGCGAGTGCAACAGATTATAATCAGACAAAATTGGTTTTGACCCCATTGATTTTTGAGTACTTGTTATTTCGAAGATATAAAATAAGCTTTGAAATGTTGGTGACTGACACTGTAAACTTTGGTATAGACAATGAATCAGAAGGATAGCCTATGTCTCGCGATCTAAAATACTTGCAAAGCCTAGCAAAACAACATGATGTAGAGGCCATCAATGAATTGGGTGATTTATATTTTACGGGTACAGGCGTTGAACAAGACTTTCATAAAGCGTTTGAATATTATTTTCGTGCAACAGAGTTAGGCCACGCTTCTGCGCAGTATCATTTAGGATTAATGTATGCGGAAGGAAAATCGGTTGCCATCGATGGAAAAAAATCAGCGCGTTATTATCTCTTGGCGGCTGAACAAAATCATCAGCAGGCTCAATTTAATTTAGCGACGCTTTTTCGCGAGGGCAAGTTGATTAAACCTGATTTAGAAAAATCTTTCTATTGGTATGAAAAAGCAGCTTGCGATAATAATCATGAGGCACAATATCACTTAGCTTGCCAGTTTTTACACGGTGAAGGGACTGAGAAGGATGAAAAAAAAGCAGAAGCTTTATTTTTAAAATCAGCAGAAAACATTGTTGCAGCACAGCGTATGCTGGGACAAATTTATCGAGACCGTAATGATCTATTTAATTCAATTGATTGGTATGAAAAAGCAAGCAGGGCAGGGGACATCGAATCTTTTTTTATGTTGGGATTATTTTATCAAATGGGTCCAGAGGAATGGCGAGATTTACCAAAAGCAGCAGAATCATATTTCCTCGCAGCGAAAGGTCATCACAAAGAAGCACGCGTACGTTTAGAGAAATTAGCAAAAGAAAATAAATTTTCTAATGAATTGTTCGCACAACTCATTGCAGAAGAAAAATTTCGTGGATAGCTTTAGGAGGGTGAGAGTGAGTGACCTCGACCCGAGTGCGCGTCTTATGATTGCCTGCATCGACATCCTAGTGGAAGTTTTGATTATAGCCCAAAAGCGGATGGAAAATTATCAAAACATGAAAACCATATTTTTCTAACGACTCAATTGAAATGGTAGTTTAAGCCTATTTTTAATGTATGAATGCCATTAAAATTTTCAGTTGTGCGCCATAAAAAATGGCAAGAGCAATGTCCATAGACATATTGGGTTTTATCAATATCAAGATACATATATTCTATCTTTGCGGATAAATTAGATAAGAATGGAAGAGCGTATTCAATACCGCCACCCACTCCATAACGCGTGATTGTGTTTGATCCATAGATATTTAAGTAAGCAGGCGCCATGTCTTCTGTTTTTGTACTGTTATACTTGTTTACTATTGTGGTAAGAACAACCCCCGATTTGACGTAAACGAATGCATGATTGAATGCATAGCCTATACGTCCACTAAGCAGGGTATAAGAATTGCCAATTCTAACGATGTTCTGACTCGTATTGATAAGATTATCGCCTGGCTGCGCTGCATAGAGAGACTGGTTGGGATCGACGCTGCTGCCATGCAAATTGATGTAACCATATTCTCCTTCCAGACCTACGACGTATGGAGTTTTGCCTATTAGCCAGTTATAGCCAATTGTGATTCCACCTAACACAGAAGAACGGGTGTTGGTGTTAAATGAATTATGAAATGGGCGATACCAGTAAGCATTATTGTCGAGTCTTAGTGGTTCAGTTGAAGTTATTGAAGTGGCTAACGCTTCACCGGCAAAACCACCAAGATACATTCCTTTCCAAACGGAAGTGGATGGCATAGTCGTTGCGATGGCGGCGTTCGAGAATAGCGGTAATAAAATATAGGCAATAATCCTTTTGATACTCATCTTCGATCCTTATACCCAAATGACTCTAAATTCGTTTAGCGGGGATAATCTCATGATAACTCCTGCTCAGCAAATACTTTCATGGCTTCAATAAAAAACACCAGTAATTGAGGAAAATGTTTTTAAATACTCATAACATTCAATAACAGGTTTGCGTATGTGCTTTATAAATTCCATTTCTGTTTTATCCTTTAACTTACATTTATGATGCTGATTTACGCCTTAAGCTAGACCCTCTTTCATTCGGATTCTCAGCAGACTCTTCAGGAGTAACTTGTCCTGGCAAAGCATATTTGTCAGCTGGCGATGAAGCAGCGGTCGCTGCAGATGCAGACTGGGGCTCTTGAAAAATGCCTGCCGTTTTTGGTCGCGTCGGTTTTTTAAGTCCATTATATTCTCGCCAAGCTGCTACAGCTTCTTTTTGAATGGCTGTGTTGTCTCTTTTGGTTTCTTGTTTGTAATCTCCTCTATCACCCGAGCTGATTCTCTGTTTTGCCGCGGCTTCTTTTTCTGCTGCAAGGATAGCAGCCCGACGACCTGCGGCAAACCCCGCCTCGATGTGAGGTACATCAGATTGTTGTACTTGTTTATTGTTACGATACTCATTGAGTTCATTTGTCAAGATTTGCGCTTTATGAAATGCAAATGTGAATGCCTTATCGGCTGTTTCAAAAACAGGAATTTTTTGTTCCATTTTAGCGACTTTTTGATCCCCTTTGACTGAAAAACCGATATCTGGCATTGGAACAAATTTGCTAAGCTCGACAACATCAATATCAAACGGAATATCAAAGACAGCCATTTCTCCATTTTGTTTTGCTGTGATGTAGTTCAATATGCGTTCTACAACAGTATTTATTTGATCCGCTGGCGTGGTATCTTTAAGCAACGTAACATGTTCAAAAATAAGTTCTGCATACTCTTCTAAATTGGTTCCAACGTTAACTTCTTTTTCTGCCTCATCGATCAACGCCATTAAGATTGCATTTTTATTCTTTTTTACCAGGGAATAGTATTGCGTATAAGGAAAAATATATTCCGATCTTGATTGATCTTTTGCTTTTACACTCATTTCATTTAATCGTAGCCTGATAAAATCAACAAAATCTGTCGACGGATGTTTTGTAAAGATATGATCTGCAACAAGTGGGAATTCTTTTGTAAAATTAGGTACTGCTTGTATAAGAAAATATTTTCTAACAATTTTTTTTATTCTCTCGAGATATGTGGCAGCTTTTTCAAATTGATGGTGTTGCAAAGCAACCGATATTTTACCCCCAATTCTAATTAACTCTTTCTTTTTGGCCTCAGCCTCTGACTCCTTCCTTTTGTGATCTGCCTCTTTCGGATTACTTGAAGGTGAAATCATATGTTGAGTAAGATAGTCTAACGCGCTAGGCAGCCCCACCAGCAATTTAGAACAATTAATTTGAATCTTTGCTACATTTAATATATGAGTTGCGAGTGTTTCAGCAGCAAATTGTAAACCGGATCCTAATTTACCAGGCGTTGCTTTTAGCAGAATAAATGTATAATTGTTTTTATATTGCTGAATGAGCTCTTCAACAACAACAGGATGTTGTAACGCAAAATCTTGTTCAGCTAAAAAAATATCTTCTTGAATGGCGCGAATTCGTTGACTTTTCATACGACCCCCTCTTTGTCTATTTTCTTTCAGTATAGTCCATTACTGGTAAAAATAAACACAGGATGATTCGATAAATTTCTCTTAAATTCAGATGGTTGTAGTATTTGTATCTGAACCGTGAAATTTTTCGGCTTTTTTTGTCGTCAACATGGTTGTTAGAGAGGAAGTCGTGGGTATTTCAAAAATTTTGACTTGCGGAAAACACAAGTAAAATTCAAAAAGACAAGTTTGTGTTTTTTCATTTTTTTCCCCAAGACTCATAAAGTATATTATTAATATTTCCTTAATAATGCATTTAATTTATCAGGTCTGAGAAATTATTTACTTTATAAAACTTGTCATGGTATAAGAGTTTTCATTTTCATGAGGGAATAAAATATGAGTTCACCGAGAAACCTTGGACAAGGACACAAATTAGTGACTCGTCCAAAAATAATAATAAAATCCTCTCCTCCGGCCAAGACAGCATCGAATACAACGACGCCTCCAGTTGATCTGGAAGAAATAGCTAAAGCAATCACTTTTCTAGAAAACACACGGGCTACTTATGATGCCAAAATTAACAAGCTTCGCGCTAAAAACTCCCTGACGTTTTCAGATCGTGCAAAAGAAGCAGATCAATTCTGCAATAATACCTCAAAAAAAATTATTCAAACGGTTACGACTATTTTGGCACAGGTAAGAGATAATAAATCATGCTCCCCTATTGAATTAGAGCTTCTGCAAACATTTAGTTTTCTCTTGGTAGGAAATGATAAACAAGAAAAATTGACTCACCATGTTTTAAAAGAGACTGCAAATAAAAAAATGAAAACAGCTGTTCCTATTGAGGATGAAAAACAAAATAAGCGGCTTCTTCTTTATGTAAAATTCACTCAGTTGTATATTACATCCACCGCTCAGGATCAACCATTTGACTTTCAACCAAAAGAGCTATGGCAGCTTGCTCAATTAGAACAATATATGTTTACGCATGCAACGCAACAATATATCGAAGACTGGGCAGAAGGCCTTATTAGCATGCGAAACAAAAAAATAAAAAAACCAGACACGGCACAAAAACAAAAAGTCATCGCTATAAATGAACCAGAAAACCATCAGCGAGTAGTTGACGAATCTCGGCAAGCAGAACCAACTATTTCTCAATCAACATCTGAAGAAAAACAGAGATCGCCTGCGCCTACAAATAAACAGACGGCAACCCTCGCACCTGTTGCTCTTAGTGCTTCTACCCAAGAAGGCTCTCGCGCTAAAAGCAACATGTTCATTCGTTTTCTAAAAGCAACGGGCAGATTATTCATCGCCTGTATACGTTGCTTATGCTGTTGCTCCAGTGCCCAAGAGGAAAATGAAAACCCTATCGCTACAAATAAAACATCTGCCAGTGCAGCGTCGGCAGAAACAAGCAGGGCTATTGCTGATCCAACGACTGTCTCGTCAAGAAGAAATAGCACTTCTACGAATCGGAAATTAGAAGAAAAAGGACTCGGTGGAACAGCTAGCCACAGCAGTATTCCTGTGAGTCTCCCAGGTGCGGTTGTTGCGCAAGCCATAGAAAACTCTACTGATAATAATGGGCCGGTTTTTCACCCAGATATCAATCCCTTTATTAACAAAATCAATTAGTGAGTTGGCAGCTCTTGCAAAAATGTGGCAAGCTAACAGTTTATTCTGAATGAAAACATCTCATGACCTACTTTGAAACTCCTGATCCCACCTGCGAACGTCAGAATTGTCCTAAACAAATCATGCTGGAAATTGTGCCGCGTTCAGTGGATTTAGGCGGATTTGAAGTGAGACGAGTGTTGCCTTCTAGCGCCAAACGCACCGTTGGACCATTTGTTTTTTGGGATCAGGCAGGGCCCGGTGAGTTTTTAACGGGAAAAGGTCTGGATGTCAGGCCGCATCCACATATCTGCTTATCCACCATGACGTATCTTTTCAGCGGCAGACTTTTGCATCGTGACACGTTGGGCAGTGATCAAATTATCGAACCCGGCGCTGTAAATTTAATGACAGCGGGATGTGGTATCGCCCACTCAGAACGCACACCGCCTGTTGATCGAGCGGAGCCAAGTGCATTCTTTGGCATACAAAGCTGGCTTGCGTTACCGCTTGAAAAAGAAGAAATGATGCCAACCTTCACACACTATGACAAATCCTCCATTCCAATCCTAAAAGAAGACGGAGTGCGTTTGCAAGTAGTGACTGGCGAATGGTGCGGTGTGAAATCACCTGTTGTGACACAAACAGATGCATTATTTGTTGAATGCCATCTTGCTCCTAGCACAACACTTATTATTCCCACCACACTCGAAGAGCGAGCAGTGCATATTTTAAATGGCACTGTCACGATCGATCACAAGCAATATCACACTACAAATATGCTGATTTTACAGCCCGGACAAGAAATTAAAATTCAGGCAGAAACGGCCGTTCATCTTATTATTCTTGGCGGATCACCGCTAACAGAACCTCGTTATTTGTGGTGGAATTTTGTGGCGAGTTCAAAAGAGAGAATCGAACAGGCAAAGCTAGACTGGCAATCAGGTAAATTTTGAAAAATTCCAGGAGATGATAAGGAATTTATTCCGTTACCTGAAAAGTAAAACTAACTTTTTAACTTAGAAGTGTCATTACCCTTAATCTTCCTTTTTCAAGCATAGATATCCACACAAACCGCCGATGTGTTGTCCTGCGCAGACGACACATCGGCGGTTGTGTAGATATCTAAATTTCCAATATCGAATCACCTGGAAGAGAGGGAGCGACGAGCATAAGATGCAGTATTTCTTTTTGATTCAACTGGCGGATGATACACTGTATTTGATTCAAGATCTGATGACGTATTTGCAGTATCCACAGAAGTATCAAACTGCGTTTTCGAACTACCAACCGCCCCTAAATGATGACGATAAGTACTACTTCCACGACCATCACCTGAATGAGACACAGCACTCGCTGATCTCTTCACCTCGGTAGGCGCTTGCGCTTCATGTATCACATCACTTTCTTTATTTTTATTCGAACAAAAACACGCAATACAAGCAGTAAACAATTTTGCAAGGCATCGCCATATCGCAGCAAAACAACCTGTAGATGTTTTTTCTTCTGGCGGCTCTGAAGCTTTTTGTTGAGGCGCTATGACAATTTTCTTTATCTGCTCAGAAGGCCCTTGTGATTGCGCGCGTTTCTTTTTCTCAGCGATAAATTGTTTTTCCCAGGCTGCTACAGCCGCATCATTTGCATAAATTGCATGGAACAAGGGAGGTGCGCTAGCAATCAATTGTGGAATTACTTTTCCAGATTGAAATAAATTCTTTTTCTTGATTGCATCAGGCAATTCAACCTTCTCAGGCACGGTTAACAACATGAACTGCGCTAAAAGACCCAGTTTTTTTTCATTCGAAATTATCAAACTTTTTTCAAACGCTTCATTGGTATTTGATGCGCGACTTAAGGGTGTTGTTGTTGCTAAGTTATCTAATAAACTTTTAAGCACTGATTGAACGCTTGGAATATATAATCCAACGACAAGAATAAAATAACGCTGCATTAAGGATAATGTATTTTTTTTCACTGCCTGTTGGAGGATTTTACTGAGTTCCTCAATAATTTGTTCAGTCATCTCTTGATTAAATCTATTAAATTCTTGTGTAAGCCTATCATCAGATTTATGCTCTATTTTTCTTTTAGGGAAAAAAACTTCTCGATCATTCTTCAGGAGCACTCTTATCTGGGTACAATTTTTTATCCGCGTGCTCCTATTTGCAGGCTTAGGCGTACCTGTCGGAATTGTTATAATTGCCATGCGTGCTTTCGTCATCTTTCGTTTCCTCGTCGAGAAATTAATTTGCACTATTATCTCTAATTCCAGTCATTCACTCAATATTTTATTGGATAATAATTTAACAGTCCGTTAAGTATTCCTTAAGAAATTCCGGGGTGATCCTGAAGGATCCCCACAAATCTAGGTAATAACATTGTTCTGAAAAATTTTACAACTGCTTAGAACGTCTTCCCCGCAGGGGGAAGGTGGCCGACAGGCCGGATGGGGGGAATATAAAATTTTTCACTATTGGAATATCGAAGTTTTAAATAATGTTAAGAAAATATTACAAAATATTTTGGAGTATTGTTTTTTATCCCCCCATCCTGCCTGTCGGCCACCTTCCCCCTGCGGGGAAGGCGTTCTAAGCAGTTGTAAAATTTTTCAGAACAATGTTATTACCTAGATTTGTGGGGATTCCTCAGTACTAGACCCCTTTGGTTTTTGCGATCCATTTCATCAACTGTTATTTTGTCTCATCTCCCAAGGCAATAACGCAAGATTTTTGATGATGATGTCTTGTGCAAGGTGGATTAATTCTGTTTTTTTACCAAAAAATAAAACGAATTTATCCGAATTTTTTGGCTCGTTTAATAATGTTTCGAGTTGCATAGCAATTTTTACGCGATCGTCATTAGCAGGCTGTTTCTGCAATTGTATTAATGCACTGACTAATTGACCTAAAAAGTTAATTTGATCCGCAAGAGGAACGCTCGAGTTTAATTTACTGAAGAGAGACTTTGCAACGAGCACTGTTTTAGAATGTTTATCTTTTCTAGCGGTCACTTGTTCTAAGGTGGCTTGGTAAAACGGAATTAAATCCTGAATGCGTAATTCTATCGATTGTGATTCTTCAGCATACTCTTCTATGAGACTGATGAGAGGTTTTGGTAGTCTTCTGGCCGTTAGTGCAGCGCTGACAGTCTCACGAACGACTACGTTAGCAATTAATTCAGCGCAAGGAATTGTCGCATTTTTTTCATCACAAACGCCAATTCTATCGCCTAGCGGAAATATTTTTGTAACCTGACCCTCTATCGTGCAGACCATTTTATTTATCTGAGTTTGTGGATGAAACACAAAAACCTGACAAGGTTGTTGCTTGGGGTCAACATACATGAGCTTATCGTGGACGATATTAAAATTCGTATCGACAGACGGTAACCGAACAAGAGCATCTTGTTGGAAATACATGAAAGGTTCATCTTTTTTGTCGTTTGGCGGATGATAAGCTTCGCTAAAAATACCAACATACGCAGTTTGTTGCCGACGGTATTTAACAGCCAGTAATGATTTTTCTCTGGTGTTAAGAATCTCAGAGTGATCTAAAACAACGTCGTCACGAGAGCTAACAAAATCATAAATGCTATTGAGTGAAACATGGTGAGGATTAGTCACTAAAAAAGTTTTATTCTGAAGTGATTTAAATTTGCCGATCTCTTTATGTGACGTTGTAAAAGCAGTACTTGCTAGATGAATTGTTGGCGAGAAAAATTTATTTTTTTCCTTAAATCTTAAAGAAGATGGTCGGCTTGAATTAACCTGTTTTTCTGAACAATTTAATAGATGCTTCTCTATATCAAAATTTTCACACATATAAAAAAAGTATCCACTCAATACTGCATCCTGAATGTAAGAGTTGGGATTAATCACTCCAAGCGCCACTGCAAAAGTCGAAGTTGAATTCGCACTAAAATGCACTAATTCGTGAATGGTCTCTGTCGGATTGACGATCCCAGGATACGTTTTGTGAGTTATCAACGTACCTGAACCATTTTCTTTTGCAACAACTCCTCGAAGACAAATAATTCCTTTCGAACTAATTGTTGCAAACAGGGGTGACTGAGGAATGCCACAGACACCAATAATATCGTCTGCTATTTTATCTAACTTGCCGACTCGCACCAGCGAATACGTTTCATTGACTTGATAAATTTCAATTTGCTTTTGATCTTTGCTTTCTTTGCCAACCAGATTGCCGGTGAAAGAAATGCAAACGGTATCGAGTGGTTGAGTAGTAAGGGGTTTTTTGTCTGTCGATTTGCTGGATTTGGTTGCTCTTACGGCTGTCATTATTATAAACTCTACTGATTAAATTGATCAATTATAGTACACAATTACATCTGAATAATCAAGCCTGAATTTAAGGTTTTTTTAGAGCAAGCGGTCACGGAATCAGCGATTAAAGTTAACACTGCTTCCGTGACCGCTTGCTGAGGCGCGCGGCTTGGTTAATGCTTTAAAAAAAGAGGATTTGTATAAAAATAATGGGATCAGTTTGAAAGTACAATGCTTTTTTTCTTCTATTCTACTTTTTAACTGCAATGCAATATTATCAAAATTTAGCAACCTTTTTATTGAGGAAATTGTCATGCGAATATTCTTACTGATTTTATTGTTAGTTGTCTCTGTTTCTGGCGTAGCTTCTGCTGCCTCGCGCATGGAAGGTTATCTTAAATGTGAGAAATTCGTAGGTATGGGTGCTAATGAATTCGAAGGACAAATAATTTTTGACGGGCCACGAGAACCTGGAGCAAAAGGCTCTAACACCTTCATTTTAGATGGACAAAAAGTTATAGCCAACTGGACTCTTATCGAAAATTGTATGGAGAATAGGAACCGACGAGTATGTTCTGATCCATATGAAATATTAGTAACGTTTAGTCCTCGTGAGGGCGGTGCTGCGTTTAAAAACGGTGATATAGAGTTCTATAATGATGGCCATATTCAAGCTAAGCTCGATGATCACCGCGCATTTTATCGATGCTCTTGGCTTAATTGAAAAAACATTGCCAGCGTTTTTTCTTGGGAAAAAATTTAATTATTTTTAGTAAGAGAGTAAGGGGTCAAGTATTCATTTGACACTTTTAAATGTCAAATGAATACTTGACCCAGTTGTTTAACCCAATCTACGAACGTTGGTGTTATCACTGATGTTAACAACAGCAGAGCATGCTATTAAACCACTCTTTTGATGTTCATCGCGAGACTCCACACGAGGATTTGTTTGTACTGCAACATGTGAGACAACTAATCCGCCTATTTGACGTAACACAGTTGCATTCGAACTTTTAGCAACCCTTTCGGTATAGAGACGTTGGCATTTTTCAACATCTGCTCGTATTATTTTTTGCATCTCTTGATAAACTTCGGCGTGACTTTTGCTATCTTCTGGTGATTGATCATTTTGTTTGAGACCCAAAATGACTCTAGCAGTATCACGATTTGAGCTCTCAAGCATGTCAATCATTTCATTATAAATGCCCACATTGTTTTCGAATGCATATACAAGCACTTTCCCGCCTAATAACAATACTTCTTTTAATGCCATTGTGCCATCGAAAGCAAACATGCCATCGTTTTGAATAACTTGCTTAACAGCTTTCAAGTAATCAGCTGCGGGTAATATTTTTTCAAATTGAATGTTGATTCCAGCTTGCATCATTTTTGCAGAAAATTTGCTTTGAATACTTTCTTCAACACCAATTGCTATGACAGTGACAAAATTTAATTTTTTTGCGGCGGCTAATCGGGTGATGGTTGCAATGTAATTTGCTAAATATGCATTACCGATTTCTGATTTCAATGCTCTATCTATACGGCTGATATACATTAAGCCAAGGCAATTTTCTGGAATAACGTAATTAGATTCTGATAAAGACGGTGAAATTAAATTTGGTAGTCCTATACAATTCGGCAATTTGAAATTGACGCCTGAAATGATCAAATGTGTTTGACAACCTAGACTGTTGTAAGTTTTTTGTAGTAAAGCTTCTTCATAATTAAAATCATCTAAGTAAAATCGAGCGTAATGCGGCGGTGGTAAATAAAAAAGTTTAGCGACTTGTGTAAAATCATATTGTGATCCTAATGCCTTCACAAGGGTCGCATCGCAAACACAGCCTGTCACCATGACATATTTGAACTGCTCATTTCTAGATGATTCAGAATGGAAAGTCTGGACGTTCTCATTTTTTTTCACGGCTACTCTGGCGGAATTGATTCTCATATAATCAAACTTGCGGGCAAAGATGTGACATCCAGAGTGCTCAAATTTACAAAGACTCACAACTAATCCTTGTTCGGTTGAAATAGCTTGAAAAAAGCTGTCTATCGAACTTGTAGTAGGAACATCTGTTACTTTGAAATCTTTTTCAACTAAATTACTTGTTATGGCTTTAGGCAAGGTTGCCGAGCCATTATTATTACGTTGCATAATCCACTCTCGTTTTTTTATTATGTGGCACGATTATATAGATTAAAAACTGATTAATAAACCAATATCTGTCTAGAATCGATCCAACCAGGAGAAATGAAATGAAAAATTCAATAATAACAAGGATGTTGCCATGCCAGCCTTTGCTGGCATAACAGTGTTCTTGTTTAGCTTTTTAATTATTCAAGAAAGCTTGTGGGAGAGGTCGGCGCACAAAGTGTGACGGGAGTGAATACTTGACCCCATTGGTTTTAAGTCAATTAAGAAAGGTCTGGCGCTTAAGAGGAGTGCGCTACAAAAGCGCCAATTCTGCTAGTAGCTAAGAGTGCTATCGGAAAAGTGCTGGCCCAGCACATTTCGTATAAAATCTAATTTTTCCAGGCCAATGTATTATTGAATACCTATGTGCTATTTATTTTTTTTAAATCCAAAATAAACCAGGATCAAACCCAGGATTAAATCAATTACGGCTGTTGTGTAAGCCATATTTATATTTTGCACAAATTGAATCGATACTTGATCAATAAATTTCGGATAAAAAATAATACTAATGCCTTTCAATAACGTCATCCAGGCAATGAGAGTAATAACCATTCGTATAACTATTAAAAGTCATTTTATCTACAGGAGTAACTTGTTTTAATTCCACTTTTTTGTTTTTGATTCCACTCAAGTTGCCATTTCTCTAGCTCTCCGCAGATTTCTGAGCGAATAACAGCTTCTTTACATGGCCCATTTCTAGTACGATGCCTTAAACGTTCATCATTCAATAAAGGTTCTAATTTTATCGCTCCATCTTGAAACACTAACAACTGTGTTTGGTTTTCCTCCGACATGGTAAGCATAAGGTTGCGATAGTAGTAATACTTGATACCCGTTTTTGCATCCTCAAGAGTATGCCCTCCGGTAAATCGTAATAAAGGCCGTTGATTTGATTTCCCTGCGTTAAAGTAACTTATGTGACCTAAAAAATTAGCCTTTTTAAGAGAAGCCTTAAGGTGATGAATACATTCAATAGCCATATTGGCCGGTGGAGTGTGCTCAGAAGAAAGCAATGAAGGATCACCTAGCCATATTGTGGTTAGCAGGAAATTACAAACAGACATCTCAAAATCTTTATCTTTTACTAATTCAAACAGCATTTTTATCTGAGATTCATTTAATAATTTTTTATCGATCCACTCTTGCATTAATTTTTGGAATGTTTGTTCATTTATATTTTTATCATCTTGATATTGCCGTAATGCCTTGCTTATCCTATCTTTATGACTGGGATCTTCTTTCCGATCGGCATTTGTTAGCAAATATCCCCTTGCTTTTAATTCCAATAGATATTTATTCAATCTTTCATGTATGGCAGCGTCGTTTGCCTCGGCAATAGTGTCTATCTCATTTTTAACCTCACCCGCTTTTTTAGACTTTTCTTCGGGACTAGACGCTTTTCCCAAACCTACTTCTATATCGCGTGTTCGTGTCATTTCACATTTCCTCACCTTTAGTATGACGAACTTTTATACCAAAATTACCACAAAAAATCAATTAGTGTTCAATTTTGCTTAGGAACTGTGGGAACGGCGGTGAACGGTGTGGGGCTGAGGGATCGACACAAACAAAAAGGGGCAAATCTTGGCTTGGGTCAGCTCAAAAAAAGTGAACACTTTTTTCGATGTGATTTTTCAAATTAGCTTTTTAAATTAAATACGCTGCTCTTTTTAATGTGATAGCAGCAAGACCAAAGAGGAGAGGGTCAGGCTTCAATGGCACTTACTTAAGAACTGTCATCCCGGAATTTACTGGCGCTTAATGAGCGCTTTTTGCGAATTTAGCGCCAGTTAATGTCCGGGATCGATTTTGCTTAAAGCACATTAAGTTAAAAGCAAGAGGGCGGTAAATTGAAAATGGATCCCGGACATTAAGTAGCTCTAAACGAGCAAAAGGCGCTCGTTAAGAGCTACTAAATTCCGGGATGACAGTTCTTAAGCTAGTGCCATTGGGGTCAGGCTTGTATTTTTGCCTATTTATATTTTTTAAAATGCAAATATACAAGCCTGACTCTCTTTGAATTGATTGTAGTGTCTCTATGCCATCGCTTCACTTTAGCTTATTCGTACTCTTCGGTGTGTCATCACCGAAGCTTTCAGCAAACCCTCCTGCTGGAAAGTTAAGATTAAAATGAAATGTTCTTTCAACAGGAGCAGTCGATGAATCTGCGGCAACAGCTGTTGACGGTGTGGTTAGTAGTGTCTTTTTTCTGGATGGCGATAAAACAGATGTGTTCAAAAAATTTTGTGGTGCGGCAGGCATAGAGGCTTCCTCTAGGCTAGCCAATGTGGATGGTGTTCTTTGCGGTCGTCTATTTGCTGGAAGTCGATTGGGATAAAGTAAACGATTTCGTCCTTCGGGACTGGCAATTTGACTTTGCAAATAAGGATATTTTTCGTCATGCATTCGACTAGCGGTGTTAAAACGAGAAGAGGGAGAAGCAGTCAGTGAATTGGGTAGCGGATGAACCTCTCTTTGTAACGAAGAAACTTCGATTCGATCAGAAGGTACGCTCAGAGAACGTTGATTGAGAGAGGAAGGTGGCGATTTAATTCTGTGTGACGCTGCGATTTCAGGTAAATGAGATGTGCTGGATGAGCTAGTCCGGTGTAGGGTGGATGGAGTTGGCCGTGCCAAAAGAGATTTGCTTAATTCTAAAGAAGACATCAGTGAATTAATCAGACTAGCACAACGTTCCGTATCTTGGTCAGTTAAATCAGATTTTGCGACAACTGTTGAAATTGTGTTGCGTAACTCCGTCACTTGCTCATTCAGTGACTCACTGAATGCAACTAAACCCGCGCGTATTGCTTCTGCTTCTTCACGTCTCATCCTTTTGCGAATAGTTGCATTTGAACTAGAGGTCATTTGTTGTCACCTTATGTTTACAGTCGTTACCTATAGTAATCAAGTTTAATTGTTTGAGCAATTGTTATACTTAAATCTGGACGGCTTAATAGGTATTGCATCAACTGGCCTTCTCGCTTTAAGCTCTCTCAATACAGATAAAAACCTACTTTATTAAAGGCAATCACATGGGCAAATTACAGGCCAAAAAATCAGATCATTTTGACGGAGAAAAATTTTTTGTACCTGGGATAAAAATTAAAAAAAACATATGGCAGTTACTCCGTTGGAAGTTTTTAGAGAATAAGAAAAAATCATGGGCTATTTTCGATGGAGAGAATGCAACGCCATCAATGGCTCAGCAGGTCAATATTAACCATCTATCGACTACTTATGTAAATCATGCAACACATTTAATTCAACTGCATCAATTAAACATCCTCACAGATCCTGTTTTTTCAAATTGTGTGAGTCCATTTAAACGAGTCGGTCCAAAACGTTTTCGTGCTCCCGGTATTGCTATAAAAGATTTACCCAAAATTGATTTTATTGTGATTAGTCATAATCATTATGATCATTTAGATTTACATTCTTTAAAATCACTATGCGAAATGTATCAACCCATTATTGTAGTTCCTTTAGGGAATAAAAAAATAATTCAAAAAATGAATGCAAAACAAATTATTGAATTAGATTGGTGGGAATCACTGCAAATCACTCCTCAACAAAAGATAACGCTGGTTCCCGCACAACACTGGTCAGCGCGTTCATTGTGGGATGCAAATAAGGCACTCTGGGGTGGTTTTGTCATTGAGGCGGATGATTTAAAAGTTTATTTTTCGGGTGATACCGGCTATGGCACGCATTTTAAAAAAATTCATAACTATTTTGGTAAAATACACGTAAGTATTTTACCTATTGGTGCGTATGAACCACGTTGGTTTATGAAGGAACAACATATTAATCCAGAAGAAGCTGTATTAGCGCATCTTGATCTAAATGCACATCTCAGCATTGCAAGTCATCATTTAACTTTTCAATTAACAGATGAAGGAGTAGATGAGCCGACGATAGAATTGCAAAAAAGCTTAAAAAAATGGGGCGTATCTCCACTTGCATTTTTAATCCCAGAAAACGGTGCAACTATCGAATTTAATTTGTGATAATTTACGCTCAATAGAAATTATTAATCATAGTAATTTAAACAATTGATTTCATAAATATACCCTTGTTGTCTATTATTTAATTTTATAACTAAATGAGAGATAACAATTATGACGTGGACACGTGATGAATACTATTCAGAAAAAGACTTCGAGTATTATTATGAACAAGCTCGCCAAGAGCTGCTCGATGAGGGAGATTATTCATGGGGTGGAGCGCCCACTAAACAACAAATACGTGATCGTGCTGCAAAGTTAGCGCTTGAAACGGATGATGTTGATTATGGTTCATATCAATCACTCATGGCAGATGCTAAGCAAGACATTGTACAAGGTCCTTGGACTTCGCCGCCGAGTGAATCGGAGCTTTTGCAAAGTGCTCGTAGTCATCTTCTTCTTACTAAGAATGAAGCAAATTCTGCGACTCTTAAGCCCAGTACAGATGCCAAGAAGGAAGAGCAAGCTTATTTACTAAATGTGTATGCAGCGATGTTCAAGCAGCCAGATAAGCGAGAATCGAAAGAAGAACTTTTAAATATTATCGAAATTGAAAAAATAATAAAACAATTCCAAAATCAATATAAAAATAGGTTCTATGTTTCAGACAAATTCAAAGATATTGGAACGGCTTGGCAGCGTGCAAAACAATCTTTTGAAAAAAATAACAAAATTGATTTGCAGACACTTCTAACAACGCGATTTGATAAAAAATATAGCTTAAAAGAAGCATTTGAAATTCGGCAATTATTCGGTAAGCAAGATGTCTATCAAAATTTATGTCGAGCATTACAAGCAATATCTATTCGAAGAGTGGAAGCATCGCCGCCAGGAGGTGTTGTGGTGTGTTCGTGAACTTGTATTGGTATTATTATGCCTGGTAATCGCACGATTATTTACATGCGCTAGCGGTTACAAGGAATTGTTTGGTCTTCAGCAAGTAAATGTAAAAAATCTGCTATAGCCCAGGTGAAAAAATTTACCCGGGCTACTCACTACGTAGTTCAGCAAGCTCGTGTGCAACGCCAATGGTATTAGCTCAAGAAAGGGCTTGTCATTCTGAGTGCTTAAGAAAGGGCTATCATCCTGAGTGCTTAAGAAAGAGCTGTCATCCTGAGTGCTTAAGAAAGAGCTGTCATCCTGAGTGCTTAAGAAAGAGCTGTCATCCTGAGTGCTTAAGAAAGAGCTGTCATCCTGAGTGCTTAAGAAAGAGCTGTCATCCTGAGTGCTTTTCGCTCCGAAGGATCTCCCGCAAATTTCTAAGGCTGATCTAAAAAATTTCCAAAGCATCTCTCTGCTATATAGGGAGATCGGAGCGAAAAGCACTCAGGATGGCAGCTCTTTCTTAAGCGCTCAGGATACCCAGACTAACGACGCTTGCTTTTAGCATCAGTTTTATTCGCAGAAGATGTGGCTGCTGAAGCAACTTTTTTAAAAATAGATTGAAAATTGCTTAAGGTTACTTTAAGAAAAAACAGGTTGAAGCGTGTTACAATTTACTAATAAGTTAACTAATTTACCAAACCGGAGGTAACATGCTGCGCAACAAATTAAAAAAATCAATTTTAACAATAGTAGGTTGCGTCATCAGCTTCCCTCTGTTAGCTGCACATCAATGTCCTAATATTGATGAAATTAATGTTACATTAGGCAGTCAAACACAAGTTAATATTCCTAAAGGTTGGCATATTACCGAGGCGCCAAGTGCTTATTTTAAACCAGATTCGACTAATGTAAGATTTAAAGCCGTATTATCTCGTGATGTTTCTGTTTATACGGATAAAACAATCGTTAAACTTGGCATTTGTTCCTATACGATAGGTACGAAGCAAATAGTCAATTTAGAAATTCAACCTGATACTGATTCTGATGTATTAATCTCTAATTTGAATCCTTATTTCTGGTCACAAGGCGTAAACGGAACGAAAAATCCAAATACGTATTTTGCAATATGCACAGGTCTTAAAGCTGTCGGTCGCGATGGCAGTGGCAATATCATCTACTATGACATTTTACCTAGCCAATGTTCATGGTGAACAGGCACCCAAAATACACCGCTTCACTTTAGCGTATTCGTACTCTTCGGTGTGTCATTAATGACCCCCTGTTCCATTTCTTAAGAAATACTTAAGAAATCTCAACTATAATACGCGCTCATTACACCATAATAGAAATAGACAGATAAAACGAAGAGCCCCATGACAAGAGATCGATTTGGCCGACGATTAGATGAAGCCGATATAGAAAATTTACAACGAATTCATGCACTCACCAAAGTATCAACCCCAAAAGTTGAATACTCCTACACGCCGTCAGGAACGATTGATCCTCGGCGGTTACTGACAAACAGACCGCCTTTTCGTCATGTGCAGTATGGACACCGCCTGATTATTAATCCCCTGGTTTGGAATTATTGGTTATATCTTTATTTAAGTGAAGATATTCAAGAGGAGCTCGAAGACCATATACACAGAATGTTTCATCAAGTACCGGTGTTTATGTTAGTAGGCTCTGAATTGAAAGAAATGAAAAGTACGCAAGAGCTCATTTGCCGCTTACCTAACACACAACTTCCAACCCCTAAAGAAATGAAAGAAGCCCTCAAGCGCTGTCCAAAAACAACGAGTACGACCCAGGAATTTGGACATAACGCCGCAATAAGGATTCAATTTTCTCCCTCTCTCTATCCCCCCGATGTAGCGCTATATGAAACCGACGACCCTCATGCAGAGAATTATATCTATCCCGTAACTACATTTTCTCATCTCTTTCTTGCACGTGATTTATTCAGTGTAAAAGACCCCGATCAGCGCGAAAAAGTATTGGCAACACTGGATCCTCATCAATATCGAGTGGTTGAATTGTCAATCTCAGCACGCGATACACACGTTTTAGAAGTGGTAACCGCGGAAGAAAAAATTGTTTTATTCAAGCAGCTATTTGGCAAATTAACGTATATCAATGGATTGGCGCTTGCTGATCCAGCTGAGTTTGCGCTCTATTTACCTTATATCCCAAAAGCTGCGCTCGAAAAAATTGAAGCTGTTTTTATGAATTCACTGAAACGTGACCACAAGGCTCATCCTACAATAACTTCTGAAAAAATCGGTGCAGCACTTGCTTTACTGGATAAAAATAAAGTCACAATCCATTATGCGCATGATACAAATGAAAAATTTTTTTCTGGATTCAAAAAAAATAAATTGAATTCGAATGCCTTTGAAAGTCTTGATGAGGAGCGACCCATATCGGGTGATTATTCTATAGAGCCTCTTTATGATGCAAACAAAGCAACCTTATTGGAAGCGTGGATAAAGTCTACTGGTATCAGCATATACGCCCGTTCGAGTGGATTAACACTACATTCAATTTATGAAGAAACTTTTGATATCCAATTAATGGATGAAATAACAAGAGCCTATGCGGATATTGAATCATTAGATTTTACAAGATTAAACTTCTCAACATTTAATTATCAGAAAAATAATGCAATACAAACGTTAAAACTCGATAGTTGTCATTTTACTAAAAACGCTTTAGAGTCATTATTTAATGCATTTCCTAATTTAATCAAAGTAGAAATCGAAAACTATTACTGCGAAACTGCAACTGCACTCATCGATACATTTAATAGCTTGCCTACAGAAAAATTGATGCCACTTCTGTATCTCCAGCTCTATGATACGTTTAATAGACCATTCAATTTAATTTCTACTGCTGATCTTTTGAGAAAAACGCCGGAGCTAATCACTTTAAGACTAGCAGGAGTCCTTAATGAGGTGGAATTCAAAAAAACTGACATATTGTGTCCCAATTTAGCAGAGCTAGAGCTAACCTTACGCTTGAAAAATATTGAATCTTTGTTTTCATTCCTCACAATATTTCCGTCAAGATTGAGAAGAATTCTTGTCTCAATCGAATTCACTCAAGAAAAAAGCGAAGAAAATTTATTGCATATCAATAAGAGTTTGCGGTTATTCTTAAAAAATAAGTTTCCAAACTTAATCGTATCAAAAAGTTTATGTGAAAATTCACGAGACATCGAAGTAAAAAAAGAATCCGAAGCATTATCAATCTATGCGCACCCTTCCAGTGGCTTATCATTAGATTCATATACGTACGATCCCGCTCTCCCGCCTGAACCACCCGCTGGATTTAGACCTAACCCGGCTGCTGCAGAAACATTTATTCCCGAACAGTGCAGAGAACACATTATTGATTGCCATTTCTTGCCTGATCTTCCAGTCACTAATACAGACTTACCTCTATTGGGATATGTCGTCATCAACGCAAATACATCGGGTGATGAAGAAAAATTTACCGCGATCGGCAAGAAATTTGATGAGAAGATGGAATCAGAAACTCCGCTCGTTTTATATGACCGCGACCTCTTTATTTACCCCAATAGACCTTATGCATTAATATCACCGAATGGTGCATTACTAGATATCGCAACTTCGCACCCGCTAGAATTATGGTATTCTGAAAAACTAGACTCCTATGTCGTTTTATTCGTTCAAAATCGTCATGGTCTGGAATCAATTGATGTCAATGATAAGCCCATCACTGTTACGACGAAAATCCTTTATCTCTATGATGATATCCAATATCAATTGAAAGATATCGATCAAGAAGAAGAGCTAGTGGTATCCGATTTTATCGATTCACGAGGTCAAGTCAATATCCATCAGCGCATTCAAAAACTTCCTCGCAGTACGGTGGAAGCAATGGTTTTTCGTTTCATACGCAGCTTTACGGCCGGAAGGTTGATGAAAGAACCAACATCAGAGGCAGAATGCCGTCAACTTGTTATGAAATATAAAAAAGGTAACTGCCAAACAAGAACGGTGCTCGCACTAGAGATTTTTGCAAAATTAGGCCATCCATATAACAAAGAATTTCGGGGTATCTATAATAATTGTCATGCACTCTTGCAAGGATTTCAAAAGGGCAAATGGCGACCGATAGAAACACGTACGCTAAATGAAGTCTCTGAATTGAGACGCATAGCTGATATGGATTTATCAAGTGATGAAAAAGACGAAAAAAAATCCACCAGAAGCAATACTTCATCCATCTCTGTCACGCAATTAAGTGAATGCTTTCCAGGTAGAACACCGCTTGAATTTGCAACCGCTGTCAAAGAAAAATCTAAAAATACCCCGATTAAAATGTTAGTTATTTTACCCGAGGCAAATGATCAAAATAATTTTTGCCGACACTTAATACCTTATTTTGAAGATATTTATTTTTTATATGATTTACAAGAGCAATCACGCATCGGAGGTAGTTTTCGTGCTTGGGTAAAACAAGCCAAGCCAGGATCCGTATTATTGGTTTCGTTAGAAAAAATGGAGCGAGAACAAAACGGTATCACATCACTGTTCGAGCGAATCTATGGTGATCTCACTATTCCTGGCTATGTTCACATTATTGCTATGGCTTCACTTGGTCGCTTTCACTCTTTTGAGATTGATTTGTTATCTCGTTTTCCTCGGTTAGATCAAGGTATCACAACCTTGCCTGCATGGCCGGTCATCAAACCCAAATTAACTGAACCTAAAGTGTATCGATTATACAATCGTCATTCTGAATTTAAAAATTTATTTGACCGAATGACAACAGAAGAAGGCCAATTAAAAATAACATCGAGTGGAAGCTTGGATGAAAAAGAACATCATGATATTTTACTCAGCGCAATTCCACAGAGTGATGAAGCAAAACTCTTTGCCGAAACGGGTTTTTATGAGCGCGGTGAGGAATGGCATCGTTATACAGGCAACATTCAAGCCATAGAAGAAGAATGCAAATTCAATCTAATTTGCTGCCTCGATGAGCCTAATACGAGGCTAAAACCTTTTATACTCCATAAAAAACTACTGCGTTATTTGAAACCGCACGTTCAATTTCGAGAAAATAATTGTCCTATTATTCTCCCAAGCGTGCTGGCTTCTCTTGAGAATGGCACGCAAATCATTATCACATCAGACTTATCAGCAATACAATGGGCTTTTATATTCCACTGCGTCAGTGAAGTGAATAAAAAATTCTATTTTACTAAAACTGACAATGTGACACTACCTGATGCGTTAAAGAAGCACGTCAAAAATTTTGAGCCGACTCAAACAAAAATAGATGACGATCAGGAAATGACAACAGAAGAGGATAAAGAATCTCCGGTTGAAAAAAACATACGTAAGGCCATTCAAAATCAATTCTGTGTCATGGTAACCAATGACCCGAGTTTTATTGCAGCGAAACTTTGTCATGAAGAAAAAAACATTGTCCTCTTTGATTTAAATGATACAACAACGTCTGATATGTTGATTGAGAAAACCACAAAAAAAAGAAAAACACATGATGATGTCACCGCAGTCACTTTCTCCTTAGAGAAAGGCGCTTTCTTGAAAACGATATCAAATGGAGATACGGCACTCTGCCAAGGCGCAGACACAAAACTACAAAATTTGGTCGCGGCGCTTTTTTTCCCGCACCCAGGTCTTTGGTATGAAGGCAGCTTTAAGTTAATCAATAAAGGAAAAGCTATCTTTCTCACTCAGCATCAAGAAGATTTTCCCTATATCGAAAAACCCTATATCGAAATTAAATTAGCTGATCAACTCAAATTGCTCCGCTCAATTGTTAAAAATAATCAATTTGACGTATTTGAAAAAATAATTTTGCAGCAAAATTTTTCTAATGATTTTCAGTTTGAGCATTTACGCGCGTTGTGGAATGGTTTTTTGCGGGATCCTAAAAAGTTCATCCGACAATATCATCCTTTCGACCACCCAGAAAGTTTTCAATCAGATCCTCCGATCTCGTTTCAAAACCGTCCTTTGGCGTTAGCAGAGGAAATCCATACCACTGAGTTTAATCTTCTCGTGCTAGGAGAAACTAGCTCAGGAAAAACGACGACAGTCTCGAAAGTAAAAGAAGCTCTTGAAAAACGATCAGGTCAACCCGTTAACATGTATACTGAAGATCAAATCGATGAATGGTCTTCACCTTGCCTGCAAAATGCTTATCATATTATGATCGTAGATGAGGCGAGCTCAACAACATTGCTTAACAGTTTAAAATCCGCTTTTAATCAATCGCAACGTCACATAATAAATGGGCTACACGAGAGACGCGCTCTCATTCGAGGACACCGGATCATTTGTATTGATAATTTTCTTGAAGAGAATACAGACTCTGAGAATCAACCTGTTTATGATTTGTGCCTGCCTATGCATTTTGGCATATTATCTTTTGACGAACGATTTAATGAAAGAATCCGTCCGATCTTGAAATTATTTTTGCACTCATCTTCTGAGATGGAACAAGTTTATGTGGTAATGGAGGAATTAGAAACTAAAATAAAAAATCTCGATCAAAGCGCTAGAAAAATGACAGATCGCAATTTAGAAATGATGGCATGTTACCTAGGTGAATTCTTATCAAATCGTATGCGGCTTCAAGATGCCATTGTAAAAGCAGCTCGCATTGTTGAACAGGATCTCTTGCTGAGCGATGGCACGCGTGAAGAAAAGCAAATCAATTTATCCCCTGAGTTATTTCGATTTTTCACCCAAAAAGGTTTTGCCTTAAATCAAGATCACCAGCGTGCATTGCAACGTTTAACGTTGATTGCTAAAAATAGGCAGTTTTGTACGCCTTATCCAGCCCTTTCTGCTGGGGGTATCAAAGGTTTCTTGCTAGGCGGCCCCGCTGGCGTTGGGAAAAGTACATTGTTATCTCTTTTTTGGCAATCACAAGGATATCATTTAGTGAACCCAGGTGAAAAAATTTCTATTGTATTAGATGAAGAAAAATTAAATCTATCCGAGCTCTCTAGTATAGCCAGCAAGAAAGTATATATTTGGAATGAGCGAGAAGAAAAATTATATATAGCCAATAAACTCTCAAGGAAACGTCTACTCTGTACATTTAAAAACGAAGCTGCTTTAGCTGCTTTTGCGACAAGCTCGCTGATTACCCGATTGAAAATGAAAAAATGCGAGCATGAATTATCGAACGCAGAACTTTTTGATATTCTGCGATCGACTGAAGATCATCGAGAATACAAAAAAGCCGTTTGTATTTTAAAATTAAATGATTTTGAATTTTTGATGACAGTTGCAGAAAGAGCAGTGATGCTAGGTTGGTATGTTATTTTTGATGAAGTTGATTTATTTCCATTCAAAAAATATCTTCATGCTATCTTAGCAAAAATGGAAGCTGCGATTTTCCCAGGGTTTGGTTTCGATTGCACATTTAACGGACCTCATTATCCAGGCCGTTTTAAATTATCTTCTGCATTTATTAACCGTTTTGCTTATGGTTCAATAGAACGTTTTACGCCGGATGAATTAACACATGCATTACAATTAGCTTGTCCTTATTTACCCAAGCAAGTTTTTGAAGAGTTCATTGAGAAATACACTGACAATGATCAGTTAACACCTCGCTGCATTTTAGAGCATGGCCATATACTGCAAGCTCGCGCATTAGTTAAAACAAAAATGGAAATACAAGGTGGAAAACGTAGATTGCAAAATCTAGAAAAATCACCCCGACTTTTTAAATTAGTTAAGTATTTACCTGTTGACATAGATCCTGATGGAGATCAGGAAATGAAACCACGCCTTTCTGCTTCAGCAATCTCTTCTTAATTTATCTTTTTACACGCTAATGAAAATTTGCTAACAACTCCGTCATTGCGAGCCCCGCAGGGGCGCGGCAATCCAGTTTTTTGCTTTATGTTTCTGCAAATTTTTTGCAAATTCAAAAACTGGATTGCATCAAAGCAAAAAACGCTCCTCGCAATGACGGTTTTTTCGGCAAATTTTCCTTAGCTTGACGCGCATGGGGTTGCACGCGGGCTCGCTATATGCTTTTTTATCATTTAAAAATGCGCCATTATTTTGTGTCGAGTTATTTTAAAACATATGAATGATGGCACATAACCCCAATGTCTTAATAAATTCTTAAGCATTCATAATTAATATAGGCTCTTACCAAGATTGGTGGAGTTGTTATGGCTTTTAGAGATGAAAAATTAATACCCTTAGAGTACTGTGATTCAACAGATTCACGATCCATTCAATTATCACCTCTTGCTTTAGATCCATCAGTGCCATTTCCTAGCTCCGATGTGATGATTGATGTCACTTCATCTCCATCTGAAGCTTACGATGAAATAAAGTCACAGCCTATGTCATGCAGCTCAAGACCCACAATGCTTGATTCTCAAATTAGACGAATTTCTGCAGCTCAATCTGACTTCCAGGAAGCAATGGCGGCAGGGCATAGGCACGGAAGAAACTATATTTTGCTAACATTATTTTTTCTAACATGTTTAGTGGTTAGCTCCTATTTTTGTGATAAAGAGCCTGGTGGGTTTGATCGTAATGTTAATTTAAAAGTCTTCCTCTTTTTTTTAGCATGGATGACAGGAGTTTGCACATTTGTTACGGGATGCATGCGAGTGTTCGTACTCTTTTTAATGGTTTAGGAGGAGGAGGAGCAGCTCCTAACACAGCACGCCATGTGATTTGCGAAAATATTTTCGAATTTGCAGGAATAACGTTGGGATCAAAAAAATAAGTAATTCTTAGCACCGTGATGAAGAATAAGCGTTAGAGAGGGACCTATAGGGTCAGGCCTTAATGGCACTAACTTAAGAACTGTCATCCCAGAATTTAGTAGCTCTTAACGAGCGCCTTTTGCTCGTTTAGAGCTACTTAATGTCCGGGATCCATCTTCAATTTATCCCCCTCTTGCTTTTTAACTTACTGTGCTTCAAGCAAAATGGATCCCGGACATTAACTGGCGCTAAATTCGCAAAATGCGCTCATTAAGCGCCAGTAAATTCCGGGATGACAGTTCTTAAGTTAGTGCCATTAGGGTCAGGCCTAACTTTAAGAAAAGGCTGTATTTGTTTACCGATCACTTGACACATAAATGTTATAATGTAACAATTCGCCAAATGTTATAATATAACTTTATGAATGGGAGAAGCTGAAATGACAGATATCGTAGAATCTATAAAAATATTAGACGAAGTTAATAATACGTACATTAGAATGCGCGCAGCAGAAAAAGGTTACTGGAGCAGAAAAATGTATGCCGTTTTTTCAGATAACCTAACGCGCTTAAAACATAATAATCAAGATACTGAAGCTTTAATAAATATTTTCGAGCTTTGCGATGCCTGGTATGCAACCCGTGACAACGGGTTACGCAATCTTATACTGGATGCAACTTGGGATATTCTTGAATTGAAACTGCCCATTAAACAAGAACGACAAGTCAGCTATGCAGAGGCTGTTTTGATGGCCAGAGATATTGAGAGACTTTTTCCACTTGCTGCAACTCTTAAGCCAAGACTTCGTGACCCCAGTAATTACATGACACCTGCAATCAAAAATCCTAAAGAAGATAGATATTGTGAAGAAAGCTTCGAACGTGAGAAAATGATTTGGAAAAAAACAAAGGAATTAAGGGCTAGGTTTGAGTCAGCCAAGCCTATTGTCCGTAATCAACCGTCAGGCATATTAAATTTTCTATATCAGTTGTTTAGATGCTGCTTCACATCCAATCAAAACAACGTTACAAAACTACAACCCACTCAAACTGAAGTGCATACAGAAGCCTTCTCACCATTTATCGGCTCACACGCCAAGTTAAAAGAAGTCGGCGGTACTAATACAAATCTTTTACTCGATATTGGACAAGAAAGTTCTGTTGTCACTATTCATTTTGCAGATAATGATACGCACTCCCCACTACATCAAGCATTACAAAGAGACCAAGCCGTTTCTAGATATCAGATGAGGTGAGAGAAATCTATGAACGCGGATATTTTTTGGTACAATACTTATGAGTATTAATGGAATTAATTTTACATAAGGAATGAGAAAATGAAAAAAGTCTTCTGTATTATCTCTAGCGCGATCATCAGTCTTGCTGCCCAAAATGCAATGGCATGGGTAGACACAGATGTGCAACATTTTCTGAATGCAATCAATGCAGGAAGTGGCAAACCAATGGAACAGTTATCTCCCAAAGATGCTCGCAATGTACTTGTACAAGCACAAAAGAGTGTTCAAACTGATATGTCAGGTATTGATGTTCAACAAAAAACAATTACAGTGGATAATAAACCAATCTCGTTGACTATTGTCCGTCCTGCTGACAAGTCAGGCACGCTTCCCGTATTTATGTTTTTCCATGGTGGCGGTTGGGTGCTCGGTGATTATGAAACTCACTCGCGTCTTGTACATGACCTAGTTGTTGGTTCAGGTGCAGTTGCCGTATTTGTTAACTATACACCATCACCTGAAGCACATTATCCTGTTGCAATTAATCAAGCTTATGCAGCCACCCAGTGGGTTGCTGAACATGGTAATGAAATTAACGTAGACGGAAGTCGTCTTGCCGTGGTTGGTAATAGTGTGGGTGGAAACATGGCAGCGGTCGTCAGTCTCATGGCAAAAGATAAAGGCACACCGAAAATCAAGTTTCAGTTATTGTTATGGCCGGTGACGAATGCCAATTTCAATGATGCTTCTTATAATCAGTTTGCTAAAGGATATTTTCTGTCAAAAAACATGATGAAATGGTTTTGGGATAACTACACAAAAGATCCCAAACAACGTCAGCAGATTTATGCATCTCCATTACAGGCTACCACTACACAATTAACCGGATTGCCAGCAGCCTTTGTTGTAACCGCAGAAAATGATGTTTTACGTGATGAAGGTGAAGCCTATGCAGGCAAGCTGAATGCTGCAGGTGTCAAGGTTACATCCGTACGCTATCTAGGTATGATTCATGATTTCGGATTATTGAATGCCATTAGTCAAGCGCCTGGAACACAAGCTATGCTGGCACAATCCGCTGACGAACTAAAGAAAGCATTGCAATAATATATATTAGCGAGCCCGGGTGCAACCCCATAGGCGTCAAGCTAAGGAAATTTTGCTAACAACTCCGTCATTGCGAGGAGCGTTTTTTGCTTTGATGCAATCCAGTTTTTGAATTTGCAAAAATTTTGCAGAAACATAAAGCAAAAAACTGGATTGCCGCGTCCCTACGGGGCTCGCAATGACGGAGTTGTTAGCAAAATTTCTTTAGCTTGACGCCTACAAGGAGAGAGGAGAGGGTCAGCAATGGCACTAGCTTAAGAACTGTCGTCCCGGAATTTAGTAGCTCTTAACGAGCGCCTTTTGCTCGTTTAGAGCTACTTAATGTCCGGGATCCATCTTCAATTTATCGCCCTCTTGCTTTTAACTTATATGCTTTAAGCAAAATGGATCCCGGACATTAACTGGCGCTAAATTCGCAAAAAGCGCTCATTAAGCGCCAGTAAATTCCGGGACGACAGTTCTTAAGCTAGTGCCATTGGAGAGGGTCAGGCTTGAGAGAGGAGAGGGTCAGGCTTGTATATTTGCCTATTTATATTTTTTTAAAATACAAATATACAAGCCTGACCCTCATTCCATGGTCAATGGATATATCAAAAATCATCTACTGATCCAATGTTCAAGCATTTGATAGAAAAGTATGGGCAGGAATTTTATCATCCTGAAACTAACACTGTTGCACATGGTGGTGGTATAGCATCATCAAATGCATTTTTATCTGTTTCTCTAGATACAGGGGCTGTACTAGCTATTGAATCCAATCAACCACCTGGATTTGCCGATGATTTGAAAATGATGATACAAAATCACATTTACTCAAAAAAAATTGATTGAAAGAAATTTAACAATGGAAAAAAATATATATGTTGTTGGTGTGTGCCTAAGAAGTGGCGCGGCTTGTGCTTCTGGTCTTTACGCATCATTGGGAGAATATCGCTTGCAGATGAGTTCTGATCCATTGAAATTCAAATTATTAAATCGGCGCGGAAGATTAATTGATGGTTTGAAAGAGTTCATTAAAACGGCATAAATTTATGGTGATAGTAATTGTTGATACCATGCCCCATTATGTAACTCAAATTTAATGTATTCTGAAAACGATTCACTTTTCAACGTATAAAAATATAATGTGTTAGGAATTAAACGATAACCGCAATAACAATTTTCTAAAGGAATCTCTGAATTGAGATATCGTTGTTTTAAACCGATCAATTTATTGTTTATCACGCTGATTGAATCAATGGGTTGTCCCGATGTTGAAGCATAGCTAGAAAAACGTAGCTGGTTTTCGCGCGGCATATTTTTCCAATAATATTCATTTTGGTCGTGGCTTAAGGTTTCAATCATACCATCTATCATCACTTCTCTTTGCTGCAATGGCAGCCAGAGAGTGGCTGATGCGATGGGGTTCTCTTTGATTTCTTGCACCTTTCTTGTGCCTAATTGAGTAAAGAACAAAATCGAGTGGTCTGTCATTTCTTTAATGGCAACAATACGGCAATGAGGAATGCCATTTTTGCTAGATGTCGCTAAAACAAGTCGGTCTGGATTGGCTGAGCCGAGTTTTTTTTCTTTTTCAATCCACTCAATTATTTGCTTAAAAGGCATTGTTAATTTCCAAATAGTAAAACAAAATTATTGTCTATTTTGGCACAAAATTTATTATAATTTCTTCATTTAAAAGAAAAATTGATGCAATAATAACTTGGATGATAATTATTTTAATTGGCAATAAGAACAGATATAAGCATAATTCTTGCCACTTTGTAGATGTATGCCAGCGCTTTATTTAGCCAAATAACTGTTGTGCGCAAATTAGAAGTCAGTATAATGCCCACTCAAAATTTGTAAACAAGAACGAGGAAATAATGGGTACAGCTCGAAATAATTCAAAGGATAATTTTTCATTGGCAACTATTTTTAATTCATTGCAATTAAGCGTAGCGGCAACAACGATAACTGCTCCTGTCATCAATGTATGCAATTTTGGTGCGGTCAGTAAAATGCAATATTCTGGTCTGACCTACTCGGGTTTATTTAAGAAAATTCATGCAGGTGAATTGAACAAAACAGCTAAACAAATTAAACCCGGCATTCATAACTTTTTAGCAGGATTACCCGCACATTATTCCAAAGAAATTGTTCGCTCATTATATAAAGGACCCGGATTGGCGTGTGTAATGCCATCGCTGCAAGCCCATTTTGCACCACATCAAGCTGCCCAATTGAGTGCAATTGGATTAGCCTCTGCTGAAATGCTAATTGCAACGCCTTTTGATAATCGACGCATTGCCCGACAATCAGGCGATCCGTTAAACGTGTCGCGATTTTATAAAGGTGCATTAGTTAATGGTATCAGACAATATATCGTTTGGCTTAGCGTCAATTATAACAATATGCTCTATGATCCCTGGTTGAAAGAAAATGGTTTCGATCCCTATGGGTTGTTGGGAATTGCAATTAAGGCATATCCACAAGCTGCAACAATTATTCTTCCTGTTTATCCACTTGAGAGTGTGAGAAACGTACTGCAATTTAAAAAACTTCCAGATAAAAGTAATGCACTGGATGCTGCTCGTTTTATTTATAAAACAGAGGGATTTAAAGGGTTTTTCCGAGGCTATTTAATTAAAACACCTGGTGCAGCCATACAACATGCTGCTGCATTAGGAGTGATGTCATGGGGAAAGCGTCGTCTTGCACTGCAGCAAGAAAATCATTCAGATGAACAACCGAAACAAACTTCATCCTTCAAAAGAGGAGCATAGTAATGAGTTTATCTAGAGCTTTTAAATTGTCTCACCAATTCACGCATACACGTACAAAAAAATTTTTTTCATCTCAAATCATTGCAAAACCGTTGACTGCTGAAATATTAGCTAGACGATTCAAGCTAGCTTCTATTATTCCTGTTTTATCTATTCCAAAAACAGAAGTTGCTATACCACTAGTACAGGCATTAATTGATGGTGGATTGAATGTAATTGAAATTGCATTGAGAACTCCCTGCTCACTTCATGCAATTGAGCTGATTAGAAAAAATTTCTCTGAAGAACAGGTGACTTTAGGTGCGGCAACTGTGATAACCGAATCGCAATTTCGTGACGCTAAAAATGCAGGTGCGCAATTTGCAGCAAGTCCTTTATACCGTGAAACACTGCTGAATTATGCGAATGGATGTCATTTTCCTTATATTCCATGTGTTGAGAATACCGAACAAATTGGTAGGGCAGCTGATGCAGGGTTTAATAAATTGCTAAAAGCTTTTCCTTTAGATAGAACACCAGACGATGGCCAAAAATTTCTGAGTGATAGTACTACGTTTAAAATTTTACAAGAATTAGGTGGTATCAAACTCTGTACCTCTCGTTACCAAACAAATCCTCAAAATATTGAAACTGATTTAAAACATTCAACTGTTGCTGCGATTGCTTCAGGTTGGAGTGCGCCAGATGACCTTGTTTTGCGAGGCCATTGGAATGGAATTCGCTTTTTAGCAAGTGACAGTAAAAAAAGAGCGAATGCTGTGTTGATGAATACAAACTTGCATTCTTCGCCAATTAAGCGCAGGATTTAAAACGTAAATCGAATCGCCTTGAAGCTATCTTTCGGAAGCCCGTTTCAGCCAATCTTGAATGGCGGCGCATTGAGTCGTTATTTACTACAGTGGGTGCTCGAACTATCCTGCAAAAAAGCAAAAAGGTCACCTCAAAAACCTTACTCAGGCCATATTATGTTACGTGTCAAAGGGGTCAAGTCTATGATTGACACAAGTTTAAAATGGCATTAGGCTCACGCTTTTAACAACTTAATAAAAAAGGAAATATAATGCCGAGGCCCTTGAGATTGGAATTTGCAAATGCTTGGTATCATGTGATGAATAGAGGAGCTGGTAAACGAAACATTTTCAAAACTGATAATGATCGAATAAAGTTTTTAGAAATAGTAGCGCAAGCTGTAAAGCTCTTTGGAATAGAAATACATGCTTATTGTTTGATGAATAATCACTACCACATGTTAATTAAAACTCCACGAGGAAATTTATCGCGAGCAATGCGACATATTAATGGAGTGTATACCCAATATTATAATTTGGACAAGAAGACAGACGGCTCACTTTTTAGAGGAAGGTATAAGGCAATTATAGTTGATGGAAATAGCTATTTGCTGCAAGTAAATCGCTATATTCATCTTAATCCTGTTGCAGCAAAGATAGTAATGAAAGCGGAAAGGTACCAATGGTCAAGCTATCGTGATTATTTGCAGCCAAAAAATAAAAAATCTTGGATAAAAGTAGATGAAATCCTGTCAATGATTAGCCTTAAAAAGGAAAATAAGCATTATCGTTTTTTTATAGAAGCAGGTCTGGATGATGAAACAAAAGATTTTTATTGCCGCGCTAACACCCCAACTATTTTTAGTAATACTGAAAAAAAGAAAGCGATATTAAGTATGGTTAATGAAAAAAAAATGAGAGCATCATTACCAGATTATAAGTTAACACAGAACCTTCCCTCATTGGAGAAAATCAGCTATTTGTGTGCTAAATTCTTTAATACTAAAGTAACCAATTTATATCGAGCTAATAGAGGAAAAGTTAATGTGCCAAGAAAAATTGCGATATACGGCAGTCGAGTATGGGCTTCAGAAAAATTATCAAAAATAGCCGATCTTTATTGTTGTCGCAATCATTCAAGTATTAGTAACATTGTGAAGCAAGTTGAAGGTAAAATTAAGAAGGATAAGAAGTTGGAAAAAACAATAAATGAAATTCGAAATAAATTAAATTTTTAGACTAGTGTCAATCATAGACTTGACCCTTTTGACTTTTTTATTCCAACCAGATCTGTTTGTTGATATTGTGGCAGTAGTATTAGCATCTTGAAAATATTTATAAAAAGATAATCCTATAGGTGCATGGTCGGTTGTTTTAGCAAACAATGGTGTTTCAAATTCTTCAATTCGATCTAGCAATTGTTGATGAACAACACCTGGCGATCCAAAAACGGCAACAGAGAAACGTATTGAATCAGCATTGAAACTTTCTTCTGGTCTAAAAAATCTTCCTAATTCTTCTTGTTTCGCATCGGCATAAAACTCTTTTTCTTCACTTAATTTTTTTTGGGTTATCTTTTCATCATAACCTGGCTGCAAACGCACAATCATTTGGTTATCAATAGCGAAACAAAGAATAACAAATCTTTGCTTAAAGTGAGCCCTATAGAAATAATATAAGGATAATTTATCAAATTGTACATCACTCAAAGACTCATAATATTGCTCAGGTACACGCGCCATTGGTGGCAGTGATTCAATTGGTTTTTTTGGGGGAGTGTGTGTAGCCATATTATTTCCATCGATATATTTACTACTAGGACTTTATCTATAGACATTATAGCATTATAGCACTTTTGTACGTATTAGCAGAACAAAGGAAACCAGGCACCTAGGCGCTCATCGGGAGCAGGGGGGCAAGTCCCAATGGCACTAGCTTAAGAACTGTCGTCCCGGAATTTAGTAGCTCTTAACGAGCGCCTTTTGCTCGTTTAGAGCTACTTAATGTCCGGGATCCATCTTCAATTTATCGCCCTCTTGCTTTTAACTTATATGCTTTAAGCAAAATGGATCCCGGACATTAACTGGCGCTAAATTCGCAAAAAGCGCTCATTAAGCGCCAGTAAATTCCGGGACGACAGTTCTTAAGCTAGTGCCATTGGGGGCAAGTCCTAATTTACTAAGTCAAAAAATTAGGCCTGACCACATCGCTATTTAAAATTTAAACTAGAAAAAATTTATAACATTCCAATTGTCTTTAACCAGGTTTCTACTAATTGAGGCCATGCTGTAATAGGAAGTTTGGTTTGTCGTAATCCAAATCCATGACCACCTTCTGCATATAAGTGCATCTCAACAGGAACACCCGCATTTTTCAGACCGATATAATACAAAAGAGAATAGTCGATGGTGTCTATTGGATCATTTTCTGCTTGTAATAAAAACGTAGGCGGTGTTTCTTTTGTAAAACGAATAGTCGGATTTAAAACAAATCCTTTTTCTCCCATCCGCATATGCCCTGGATAGAGGGCAATTGCAAAATTAGGACGACAACTTTCTTTATCAGCAGCATCAACTGGAGAATATGCGCGTTTTTTAAAATGCGTGCTAATATCAGCCACCATATACCCGCCTGCTGAAAATCCGATGACGCCAATTTTGTTGGGGTTAATATGCCATTTTGCAGCATTTAATCGGACTAGGCCAAGCGTTCTTTGCGCATCTTCTAGCGCAGTGGGTGCTTTAGGTTGAACGTGACATTTGCATTCATCATTCCAATTAGGTCCAGAATCAGGGACACGATATTTTAGTAATATGCCAGTAATTCCTTGAGATGCCAGCCACTCGCAAATTTCTGTGCCTTCTAAATCAATTGCTAAGCCATGAAAGCCACCGCCTGGAAATACAACAACAGCGATCCCCGTATTTTTTACTTTCGGCGAATAAATAGTTATTGTCGGTTGGGTGACATTCCATACAGTAGTCACTTTTTTTCCAGCGACAAGACCGCCTAAAATAACTGACTCAGGCTTGGTTATAGTTATTGCATCTGGCATTTTGTCTTTTGGCCATAGTTGTATTTGTGTTTGACCCGAGGAAGGTTGCCAAGATTGTGCTTGGACAGACAGGCTTGCAAATAGGAAAAAAAGATAGCAAATAGGTAGTAAAAATTTTGTCACTAGTGCATTCCTTTTTGAAAATTTAGTGCGTAGCTTACACCATTCACAGTTTTTTCAAAAGCCTGAGTTAGGTTTACATGTACGCTGTTAGTAAATTCAAATCATTTAAGGTAGCTATAGATAAGTGTCCTTATGCCGACTATACTATTGAAATAGTCGTAAATAAATTTTAAATTTTTTCAAGGATAGAGATATGACAAAACAATATATGGAAATTACCGGCAGCATTTCTTCTTCATTAGCTAAATTACGTAAAGAAATTCCTGATGTAATGAATGCATTTAGTTCATTAGCGCAATCGGCAACTAAGGATGGCGCACTTGATAAAAAGACAAAAGAACTGATTGCCCTTGCTTTAGGTATTGCCGGACATTGTGATGGCTGTATTGGTTTTCATGTGCAGACCTTAATTAAATTAGGTGTAACGAGAGAAGAGTTTCTTGAAATGTTAAGTATGGCAATTTACATGGGTGGCGGTCCTTCGTTAATGTATGCAGCCGATGCTTTAAGTGCATTTGAAGAATTTTCAAATCAATAAAGTTATAGAATGCCCGTCATGATCTTATTGTAATACCTGAATTGGCTGTAACGTGGAAAAAAGTATGAATGGAGTGTAAATGAAATGTAGTATCACATTTAAAACACTGTTCAGGTATTTAAAGAATATTTTTTTGAGGCGTCAAATAATTAGAGTCATATTAAAATAAAGGGACTTTTACAATGAAAAAGAAAATATGCGTTATAGTCGGTGTGGGACCAGGAAACGGTGCGGCTTTTGCTTATCGTTTCTCAAAAGAAGGGTATCATTTAGCGCTCTTAGCAAGATCAGGTACCATTATTAATAGAATGGCCGAAGCACTTGGCAATGCCATCGCGTATGAGTGTGATGTCAGTAATCATGCGTCTATCAATAAAACGTTTAATAGAATTCAGCAGGATTTAGGCGAAATTGATGTAGTCATCTATAATGCTGGCTCTGGTTCATGGGGGAATATTGAAGAAATTAAACCAGAAGATTTTGAATCGAATTGGCGGGTGAATGCATTAGGCTTAATGTTAGTGAGTCAACATGTCATTCCATTAATGAAAAAGAAGAGTGGTGGAAGCATTGTCATTATTGGCGCAACTGCTTCGAGACGAGGAGGTATTAAAACTGCCGCTTTTGCTCCTGCTAAAGCTGCTCAACGCAGCCTCGCAGAATCAATGGCAAAATATTTAGGGCCTTTTGGAATTCATGTAACTTTGGTAATCATCGATGGTATTGTTGATTTACCTAAAACACGTGAACGGATGCCGGATAAACCTGACAATTATTTTGTTAAGCCAGAGGATGTTGCTGATAATGTTTTTTGGTTGACGCAGCAAGCCCCATCAGCATGGTCATTTGAAATTGAAGTTCGTCCATTTAGTGAAGTTTGGTAAGGTTCAGCAATTTTACTGAAAAATAAAGTAATAAGTTTAGAATTTTTATTTACGTAAACTTCTTCGTAAACGTTTTCATAAATGGACGGTTCAAGCCATTTTTTTTGTGCGGAGCATCTTACGAAAATTTCCCCGCCTGTTTTTGAGCATGGATGCTTGTGCCATGATTGAGCTGAGCCTGCTTTCATAACATAAGAAATGTAGTTTTCTGGATTCCATGCTTTCTTGGTTTCCATGTCCCACAGCATAGTTTTTGTAAAATAAATAGATCTTTGTGCTGCGTAATAGGAAAGAACATGATTGACGTCAACATCGTCTAATTGAATAGCCGTGTATCTTGGATTATTCCAACATTTTTCAAATTCATTTTCTGCTTGCATGCAATTTAGGAACATGCGCAACTCCTTGAGATTTTTAAATTAGTGGCATTAATTTTTTTGTAATTGATGTAATGTGATCGCATTACCTTCTGAGTCTAGAATAATTGCCATTCGACATACAGGAGATGGGAAAATATCAAGTTTAAATTTAACGCCATCTGATTTAAGTTTAGAAACTAAAGCGTCTAAGTCTTCAACTTCAAAGGCCACACAGCCGCCCGAATTAGAGCTTGGCTTAACTCCTTCTGCTAATGTCGTAATTGCAAAGCAACCACCGCCAACTAAGTCATATTCGATCCATGAACCTCCCGCTGATTCTTTGCTAAAAGTCAAACCTAAGGTTTTTTCATAAAAATTTCTGGCGCGATTGATATCTAGAACTGGATACATAGTGAAAGCAATTTTCTTAAACATAATTATTATACCTTTCCAAGATTGTTTTTCATGTTAACTAAAACCGTAGGAGCAGCCGAATCGTTAAACCGTTCGCTTGCTTCAATGTATTCCATAACGGATGTCAATAATACAATTATGCAAGCCTGACCCCATCATATACATTTAAATCACTAAGATTGCAATTTTTTGGTAATGGCTCATTTCGTGCAAGAGCGAATATTCTCGGCATTTCGTACCAACAATTTCGAATTTGTATTGGGATGGCGAGACAATAGTTAGCTGGTCGGTTAAGCGCAGGTAAGAAGTCAAATTTATCTGGAAAAAGTCTAAATTTTAAATACAATTCATTATAATAATCAATAAATTAACATGGCGTGCTATAATTATTCATATAAACTCATTACATGAGGGTGATTATTTGTGAAAAGTCTGTTAGAAAAATTAGCAACAAAAATCGGTTCGACAGATTCCAGTGCTTTATTAAATAAATTAAAAGAATTTGGGATTAATACATTTGAATTTTCTTCAGATTATATAAAGGTTCCAATAAATAAAGTTAATAACTTCAACAAGTTTCGTGAAGAATTATCACGTGTTTCAGAATTTGGAAGATCATTTGAAGTGACATCTGAAAATGAATTCATATTTATCAACTTAAATAAATGGAAAGAAGAATATCTAAGAGAAATAAGGCAATCTCCATCAAATAGATTTTTTGACATAGGGTATGCTTTTGGCAAAAAATATAGAGAAGAAAGTCAAAGCAGCTATAAAGATATTTGCTCTGGTGAGTGCAAACACTTTGAGCATGGAGCTAATTGGGTAGCTAATCGAAATATTCTTTTCATGCCAGATGGCCAATACATCGTATTAAATAATCTTAGTCATCCAAATAATACGGTTTCAGTAGCGGATGTCATAAAATATCTTGATTTAGGTTCTTCATATAGGCAGGTTGGCGATCTTCGGTTTAAAACAGACGAATCAAAATTATCTATTACCTGCTCTTTTAGTGAAGATGAGGCAAAGTCAGAGTCTGTTGCCAAGTCAATTGTAGAAGAAAGAGCTAAAAGTGAAATTCCATCGGTTCTTTTTGACGGTTATGCTGAGAAAGTTTCTGAGGATGATTTTTACCATGGGCATCCAATCATGGATATAAATGATCCGTAAGCGTTTAGCCAACCCCATCTTCTCAACCCCCTAAAATTACTCCATCCTATTTCCTTCAATAATCAAGGAGCAAATAAATGGATAAAGTCGAGCAACGAGAAAAGTGGAAAATCTTAATCGAAGAGCAAGAACAAAGTGGCCTGTCCCAAATTAATTTTTGCAAACAAAAAAATTTATCCTCAGCACAATTTGGATATTATCGCGGTATTTTAAAGCCAAAACCTTTGAAAGATCTAAAACCAGTCGGATCGTTTGCTTCGTAACCGTTCGCAGAAGCACACCAAGTTTAACGAAAGATAAAATACACTGCGCCTATCATGCATAGTCCTGCCCATAAGAAATTCCATGATATTTCCTGGCGCATATAAAGAACTGCAAATGGTACAAATACTGAAAGTGTTATTACTTCTTGTAATATCTTCAGTTGTGCCAAGGTGATTTCACCGCTGTTATATCCAATTCGATTTGCTGGCACTTGAAACAGATACTCAAAAAATGCAATTCCCCAACTAATCAAGATAGCAATCCATAAAGCTTTATGATTAAGATTTTTTAGATGGGCATACCATGCAAATGTCATGAATGTATTAGAACAAATGAGTAGCAATATTGTATAGGCGTATGTAGATATCATTGATTAACTCTTTCTGTCAGTATAAATAAATAATTATATGAGGATTACTTAGTGGTGAACAGTATTCTTTGTTCATCATAAATGTACGCTTAAACGCATTTTCGCTTATAAGGCTATAAACTGTGGCAATAGATCTCGATAATTCTCTTCAGTAACGCACTCACGAATGCGATGTAGCATAGTGCATAAATATTTATATGGCTCGATATTATTAGCTTTGCATGTTTCTATCAAAGAATAAAATATAGCACCGGCCTTTGCGCCGCCTGGGCTGCCATTGAAAAGCCAGTTCTTGCGACCGAGCGCGAATGGTCTGATTGCATTTTCTATCAAATTATTATCTATTTCGAGATGCCCAGCTTTAAGATAATTATTTAAATATTCCCAATTAGATAATGTATAACGGATCGCTTCACCAATTTTGCTCTGCATTGGTGTTTTAGTTAGATTAACATTAAGCCATGCTTTAAAAGCATCCAAAATTGGTGCTGATTTTTCTTCGCGTAATAAAAACCGATCAAATGTCGATAAATTTTTTTCACGCGCTTCTTTTTCAATTTTATATAAGGCCTTAAAGAATCTAATTGCCTCATGCGCCAACCCGTTTGACTTGGTAATTTTAATAATATCCGCAAATTTCCTGCGGGCATGCGCCATGCAGCCCATCCTTGTGATAGCATTATCTTTATCAGCAAATGAGTAGCCCGAATATGCATCTGATTGCAAATATCCTTTGAATCCGGTCAAAAAACTCTTGGCATGATGGCCGCCACGCGTTGGCTGATATTCATAAACAATGCTTGGTTTATCACCTCCGCCACGATAACACCACATATACGATTTTGTTTTATTGCTACGACCAACTTCATCAAGCACTTGCACGGTTGTCTCATCTGCTTGCACATAGTCGTCAGCAACAATCAATTTCTGTTTAAGCTGAATCAAGGGCTCGCATAGCTCTGATACTTTGAGCAGCCACCCACACAAACTGCTGCGCGGCATATCAATACCTACACGCTCCCAAATCGCTTGCTGCCTATATAGCGGGATATGATCACAATATTTTGCAATGATTGTATAAGCGACCAGCTCTGGTGATGCGATACTTTTTGGCAATAAAAAAGTGGGTAAAGGTGCGATTTTTATATTTTCCTGACAAGGTTTGCAGGCATACTTAGGGCGCACATATTGGATCACGCTCAGTTTTGCTGGGATATATTTCAATTTCTCAGTGATTTCTTCGCCGATGCGAACAAGATGAGCACCGCAGCCACACATCTTTTCATTTTCAGCGATATCATGAATCACTATTTCTCGTGAAATATCTTTTGGTATTGGTTTGCGTACAGGATGTTTTTTACGAGTATAGTTTTGAACATCAATTGTGCAATCCATCTGGTCTTTCAATTCACCCTCAATTCCAACACCTGCTTCATCAAATAGATCTGATTGGTATATATTTTTTTCTGAGGATGGTGCAAATCGTCGTGATTTTTCTAATTTGAATTCTTCCAGTAGGCGAATATATCGTTCTTTGTGTGTAACGATTTCAAGTTGCTGTGATTGAATTTTAATTTTGTGCTTTGCTAATTCTTGCTGTTGCAACAAGATAATTTTTTCTAACTCTTCATGTGTTTTTGGCAGCTTTTTAATATTAATTTTCATGCGTCAATTTTAATAAATTGGCGCATGAAATACGAGTTTTATTTAAAAGAAACAACTAATTTCTCCCGTAAAGCCAGCGTCGCTTCGTGAGTATTTGTCGCTGGCCAAAAGCCAGCGAAAGTGCTCTTTGCTCATTTCAATCTGACCCTGCAAATTACGCTGAAACACATATCTGCCTTTCTCAAGGCGACGATACCATATAGTAAAGCAATTTGTTTCGTAATATATTGCCTTAAGTTTATTTCCGGAACGGTTTCGAAATAAGAAGAGAGATCCATCCATCGGATTTCGCTTTAACGTTTCAGTGATAAGCACGCATAGTGTATTAACTGATTTACGCATATCAATTGGTTGGCTATAAAACAGAATATCCATCTCATCAAGAGTTAACATGATAGCATAATTCCTAGTAATTTTTTTAAATGCTCTGGTGATACTTCATTAGGCACATAACAACGAAATCCATTGGGTAATTCAATTTTTATATTATTTATTTGTAAGGTTGACGGTTGATTAAGAACAACGGGGGAAAATTCCTTAGTAGTGACAAATGAATCATCAGTTTGTTGTTTATATTGCTTACGGTAATATCCGAAACGGCATTGAATCAAATTGCGCTGTTTACAAAATTCCGTTTGAGAAAGACCACTAGATTCGTAATCCCTGATTTGTTCATACCATTCTGCGCGTGACTTTGGTTGATTGCTGGAATTCATATGCTGCTCCTTAAAAAGCAACATCATGCTAGATTTTTATTGTGTTATGAAGATGGGGTTAGCTGAACGGTTACTTTGCTTCGGTTAAAATCAATCAACAATCAAACGAAAAAGAAATACGTTTGAATTTACCAAATGGATTTCAATGCGTGTTTTCTTCTGCTGTAGATGCATTGCACATTAAAAAACTAGTAGAGGTATTATTGGCATGTTAATACCTGATGATGTGAAAATTTATTTTTATACTCAGCCGGTTGATATGAGAAAGTCAATTGATACTCTTAATATTTTGATTTCTGAAATCATGAAAATGAATCCAATTGACGGAAGTTTATTTCTATTTCGCGGGAAAAGTGGTAACAAATTAAAAGCTCTTTATTATGAGATGAATTGTTTTACTTTGTGGTACCGTCGATTAGAGAGAGGCAGGTTTGTTTTTGCTCGTGATGCGGAAGGTTGTATTGAGATGAGCAGAGAGCATTTAAAATGGTTGCTAGCAAGCGACAAATATTCTCGAATCAATAATATGAGGTCAAGCCAGATAGAAAGTTTTTGCTAAAATACTCGAAAATATAGCTATTCTTTGCTATATTGAGCGCATGAAATTTAATATTGAAAACTTACCAAAATCAGAAGAAGAATTAAAAAACATCATTCTTCATCTGCAAGAAGCTCTGCATAAAAATCAAAATGAATTTGCAGAATACAAAATAAAATATGCGAATCTTCTTGAAGAGATTCGCTTATCAAAGCAACGATATTTTTCGCCATCATCAGAAAAAAATATTTTACAGCCAGACATGTTCGATGAAGCTGGCATTGACTTGCCAGATGAAGTCAAAGAGCATATTGAAGATGAAGAAATAAAAGTTCAGTCGCATGTTCGTAAAAAACACCCAATACGCAAGCCGTTACCAGCCTATCTTCCACGTGAAGTTATAATGCACGATATATCTGAAATGGAAAAAATCTGTGGTTGTGGCACGCCTCTAATGCATATAGGTAATGAAATTAGCGAACAACTCAAATACATCCCTGCGAAAGTCAGTGTAATCCAGCATGTGAGACCGAAGTATGCATGTAAGCCTTGTCAAGAGAATGTAAAAATTGCACCAATGCCCGTATTGCTTTTACCAAAAAGCATCGCGACACCCGAATTAGTTGCTCATGTTGTCGTCTCAAAATATTGTGATCATCTTCCGCTTTATCGACAAGAAGAAATGTGGAAGCGCATGGAAATAGATATGCCACGCAGCAGTTTATGTGGTTGGGTGTTAAAAACTGCAGAATTTGCTGTACCTCTTGTTAGGTTATTACAAAAAATTATTATTTCTAACGATTATGTTCAAGTCGATGAAACAAGCGTACAAGTTTTAAATGAAGTTGGACGTGATAATCGCACCAAATCTTATATGTGGGTTTATCGCGGCGGAGGAAGTAATCCTTGTATTGTTTATGAATATCAAGAAACTCGCGGTGGTTACCACGCGCAACAATTTTTGTTGGGGTTTGAAGGCTATTTACAAAGTGATGCATTCTCCGGTTATAACTGGGCGAATGATAAAGAAGAAATTTTACGTGTTGGATGTCACGCTCATGCAAGAAGACCATTTGCTGAGTTAGCAAAAACACAAAAAACATCTGGTCTTGCGCATGAAGCTATAAAGTTTTATCGAAAGCTTTATGCGGTTGAAAGCGAAGCACGAGATAACCAATTAACGCCAGAAGAGCGATATAAATTACGCCAAGAAAAATCTGTTCCTGTACTTGCAGCATTTAAAAAATGGCTTGATCATCACACACCTAAAACCTCAGAACAAGGCGCTATTGGTAAAGCTATTCGTTACTGTGTCGGTAACTGGACAGAATTGAATAATTATTTAATTAATGGTCGTGTCGAAATAGATAATAACCTAGTTGAAAATGCCATACGCCCATTTGCGATTGGTCGCAAAAACTGGTTATTCAATGCAAGTCCGAGTGGAGCAAAAGCAGGTGCTATCTTCTATTCGCTCATTGAAACTTGCAAAGCAAACAATATCGAACCTTATCGATATTTATGCGCTATGTTAACTCGAATCCGTGGATGCGTTACCGAAGATGATTACCGCAAGTTGTTGCCGCAGTTTATACAGCTTTAGCTGATTGGTGTGGATTGCGGAACGGTTACAATGATCCTAATAAGATTTATATTCTTTATCATACGTATGAAACATCAAAACCAACAAAAGAATTTAAACTATCGGCAACATCAGGAAAAGTGCTTGTTGATTATTTAAAAACATTAGGTTATACAGCAGATGATATTGACAGTTTGAAAATGAATTCTCAGCAATCATTTAAAAGCCCGAAACTTAAATAACTTTTATCATATTCTTCGCTTGATAGTCTCTAGAGGTTTTTGGTAAAAAATGAGAGGGTCAGGCTTGTATTTTTGCCTATTTAAACTTTTTTAAAATGCAAATATACAAGCCTGACCCTCTTTCTTCTCTCTTTCTTTCTTTTTATACAAATCCCCCTTGTTCCCAATGGCACTAGCTTAAGAACTGTCGTCCCGGAATTTAGTAGCTCTTAACGAGCGCCTTTTGCTCGTTTAGAGCTACTTAATGTCCGGGATCCATCTTCAATTTATCGCCCTCTTGCTTTTAACTTATATGCTTTAAGCAAAATGGATCCCGGACATTAACTGGCGCTAAATTCGCAAAAAGCGCTCATTAAGCGCCAGTAAATTCCGGGACGACAGTTCTTAAGCTAGTGTCATTGCCCCTTGTTCCCCCTTTTTCAAAGTGGGAGACCTACTAAGCAGTCTCGCAATTAAACGCGCTGCTGTTTAGCAGGTCTCCCACTTTGAAAAAGGTGGAACAAGGGGGATTTGTATTTTAATAATTAATTTTTAGCAAAAAAAATTAATCTTCCAATTTCTTATAATGATGTGGCCGCGATCGTGATTTGCTCGTTAAGAAGCAGGCGTATTTATCAGCGTGGACGTTCCTGCTGAATAATTCTTTAACGCTTGAAAAAATGTTCGCATCGTAACGGTATTTGGATGTGCTTGACGTTGCGATTCAAAAATAGTTACCCATTCTTCAGGATCGCTCACCCGATGGTGTTTGGCGAGCGCGGCTAACTCAGCATGCGTGTAATTTGGCATATACTCAGTGTGCAAGCTATTTCGCAGCGTAGGGGAAGTGATAAATCGTCCTGCCACAGATGTTTCATTTTGAGAGGCAAAAATCATGCTTTGGCCATTGCGGCACAATTCTTCTAATAAAGTTTGCATCTCAGGGTCTAAATTTGTCTCCTCTAAGACAACTGAAATACGTTCTGCAACCGCTCTTTTTAAATCGCGTATTGCATGGGTCTTATTACCCACAGCAATTTTAACATAAGGAATTTGTCGCTCCTGTAATATGGCTTCAAAAAGAGTAGATTTGCCAATTCCAGCATCTCCTTCAAGCAGTATGCCGGGTTTGAAATAGCCTTTTTTATCAACCATTTTCGTTTCTGTTTGATACAAATCAATTAATTCATGGATGCCGTCAAGGAGATATTTTTTCTCAGGTGTCGTATAAAGGCGATTATCTTTTGGGCCATATGCAATGATGCTTCGTCGTTGTGCTTCATGAATATCAATTTTAACGTGTTGCATTAAGTCTTCTTTAAATTTCTCCCGCTCAGAAATGCTATGTATGCTGCCTGAAAATTCACGGCAACAAGCTGCCAGCGCATCTTGGCGGGAATAGGTCTTATATTTTTGACCGTGAACATGAAAACGTTTAGCGGCATTGGATAAATCACGCATTGAGTAACAATAAGTTGGATTCAATTTTTGTGCCGCGGTAAAAGCATTAATAAATACCTCATGCAATTGTTTTTGCTCAGGCAGGTTGCGCAAAATAGGATTTAATATCTCAGTCTCTAAATAGTTTAACTCAGGTAATTTAAACACTAATTTATCGGCAGCTTGACGAAATAAAGCATGTTTTGCTGCTTTTTGGTCGCCAATAAAAATAATCTTGTGCAGATCAGTTAATACGTGAACGGTGCCATCCTCATCGACAATGCGTTTTTTATCTTGACTCAATCCTGTGAGAAAATCCCAGGTACCAGGCACTTTTTTTGTTGCACGATTGACATATAAAATTTTCGGGCGATGACTATTATCTTGCAGCCATTCTTGGTATTGGGTTGTCACAAAAAAATCAGGGTCTTTCATTAATTTATCCATTTCTGTGGATTTGCCAACTCCAGTATTGCCTTGAATAAGAATCATGGAGGTGTCTTTTCTACGCAGTAAGGAGTACAGCTGTTGCGAACGCTTGACAGGATGTAATTTTTTTTCAGGCTCAGCAGAGCGTGCAAATTTTTCTTCCGTTAACCATTTCTGAGTTAAGTCATAGAGCGCTTTGATGGCATCTGGTTTCAAGGTGGGCGGTGTCTGAGAAAAATCAATTTTTGCTTCAATAGTCGGGGAAAAAAATGTTTTTAACCATTTGCCATGATGACAATTCAAAATTTGAAATGCGTGCTTCTGATAGTCGTCTAGGGATAGCAGAGTTAATTTTTCAAATTTTGCCAAGCGGCTGGGTGAATCATCCAGGGGTCTAAAAAATAGCTTACCCATGACATTAAAATAAAAAAACGCTTCACTCGGTTTTTGGTAATTAAATAACGCTAAGCCTTTGATTGGGTTATGGGGATGCAAAGGCTTCTCCTCTTTCAACGCCAGAAGCATATTTTGAATAGAACGTTTAGTGATGACAGGTTCATTACCCGTACGGGGTAATTTATCCAGAAAATAAAAAAATTGTTGAAGAGTCCCCATCTGTTTTTCGTCAGGAAAATAATCTTTTAATTGATATATTTTTTCTTCTGCAGCTTGCAGCAAAGGATACTGAGTACGTTGGTTTTTAGGCATGACAACAAATAATTTTCCAGTGACTGGCAGATCGCTGCCATTGCAAGCGATATACGGGGGGTCGCCATAGAGTAATGGCATTAATTGCTGATACAATTCGGGTGACATGTCGCCTTGAAGAATGACATTTTTCCCAGCGAGTAATGCTTTTAAAATGGCTTTTTGCTGATAAAGTAATTGTTGACCTTTCACTTCTTGGGAGAATACTAAATCAGTAAAGTCTTTCTCCGGCGTCAAATAAACGATTTCAGTGGCGTTCTTATTTTCAGAAGCCTCTAATTTTTTCATTAATTCTTCAGCGGCAAAATCAGGATCATTGCTGAGTGTGATAACAGGTAGCAGAGCTTGATGGTGAATCAGTTTCGCTAACTCGGTGGGCGCCACCTGGTTGGCAAATTCTAACGACACGGTTGGAGCGTAACGAAAATCAAATTTTTGTCTTCCAGGAAATTTTTCTTCGTAAAATTCATTTAAAGCGATCATATCGTCTAGGGGAATTGCTTCTGTCAAGTAATAAACTATTTTAGTGGGATCATCCGTAGCAAGTCGTCCCGGGATAGTTTCAGCTTTCTGATCAACGCCAGAAATATCTTGCTCAAATAAATCGTACCAATTATTGGCATTGATAAAAATAGGCGTGCGTTTTTCTTCTTTTTCGCCAGAAATAATTAAGGCGGCAGGATTTGATTTTTCTGTATAGGCCATTGATTCAACCCGATGAGAAAAACCAGAATGAGATGTTTTAAATTCAGCTGCCAAATAAAATTGATTGTGGATTTTTAAGCGATGATCTAGTAAGCGGAAAGCTTCATCGTCGGGTGGATTATATATAATAAGCGCACGACCTTCCTGCATGGCTTTGAACAATGCACCTGATTTGGGTATCACCTTGCCATCTTTGAAGTGAATATCTCCAAACAGCACATCACGCCAGTTTAAGCCCCGATGCAAATCAATCCTGATGGGGTCACGCTTGCTTTCTTGCGGCGGCTCCTGCTTAAATTCTTGAAAGAAATCGGCGGCTAGCTCAAAGGGTTGGCAACGTGATAATGCAGCCGAACACGCATTGGATTGTTGGGTATTTAGACCAATAATGCGTGATTTAACTGCGATGGGTTTAATGCTTTCTTTCTCATCCGATGTATTGATATAAGGTTCTGCATCCATCAAACTTTTGTACGTTCCCATTTCATTGGCGTTAAAATTCGCCCAATTCACAACAACAATGGCGCTGGGATCCGTTAGTAAATGCACGAGTGGGCCTGCAACAAAAACACGATCACCTTTGTCATCAATTTTATAAGAACCGAGATGATGTTCGAGATCATCCGCATTGTGGATGTAAAGATATTTTTCGCGGGTATTAAAGCCACGTAGTTGCAACTGTTTAACAAATTGTGCATCAACTGCAAAAGCGGATTGTTGTGCCGTTAAATTAATAATGGGAGCAAGCGTGGTTTTTTTCAGAAGCAATTCAGCGACGGAATGGAGTTCACAAGGTTTAATTAATTCATCAAAAATGGCTTGATATTGTTTGGTTGATTCTTTGATTTTTTTAGGCGCAAATAATCTCGCAGAAGATGGCTCTGTTGCAGTTTTTATCTCATCGGATTTTTTTGTTACATTCGTTGCTTTTGTTGTGGTTTGTAAAGTATTTTTGCGTAACTCTGGCGGGGTTATATCCACCCAGTCTACACCCCCTAAGTCTTTTTTTACAAAGAAAGTTTTTCCATTCGGTGTTAAGCAGGGTAATTCAACGCGTGCATGTGTTTCATTCCAACATATTTGTGCGGGCACACCTAAATAATGTGACAGCAGCATGTATAATTGACTGCGAAACTGGCATGCTATTTTTGTGTTGCATTCTTCAGTTTCTCTTGGGCTTTTGAGAATTGCCATCAATCGTTTAAAAGAGGATTTTTCTTGCAAATAGTCTTCGTTAAGAATATTGGCAGAGCAATATGCTTTTAATTGTTCTAATTTATCAGGCAGCGGTAAATTGCCAAATAAAAATGCTAAAGGGGGATGACTTTTTAAAGAGAGTTCAATGTGTTGTTTAAGATCCTCTGGGAGAACTGCACCTGTTTTTAAAGGATGAGCAAGAGGCGCATCGTAAGTCGGATCGTGGATAAAATCATAGCCTACTTTGATAGGATCATTCGTTTGTGATCGGATATAAAAAATTTCCATCACAGGATCATATTCTATTTTAACCGCATCGGCGGGCGAACATCTAACATGGATCGTCGGTGTATCACTTTTTTCATCCCATGAAAGTGGGCAGCTGGCTGGAAGTGGAAATTTTTTTCCTTTTTTTAACGTTCCTTCCAATAATCCAAAGGCAAAATGACTGGCTGGATCGTTTGCCGCATCGGTTAATGTTTGTATATCTTTGTCTTTTAATTCGCTGACGGTTATCGTGGTAGGGTTTGTTTTTGCTTCTGTTGAAGTGAAAGATATTTCATTTATATTCGCATTAAAGCGTATGCCGTCTTTAAAAAAAGCTCTGTGCTCACTTGCTGGGAGCAATTTTTTTGCGAGCAAGGAGACAGAGATACCTCCACTTGCTAAGTGTTTTACTGTTGATGACGTTGCCACCGTCATATCTCTTTCATTGTCCTCACTGGAATAAATGGCAGTTGTTATTTTTGTCGTGCTGGCGTTATACATGGAGTCGGATGTTGGACGCGCTGGATACGTGAGCCATCCTCTGTGCTTATAATCACTATGAAAAATAGGCGGTACGCCATTCATTTTGCAGGATAGACTTTTGGGTATTTGCAGGATTTTTATCAGCGGGCATTTTCTTATATCGATTTCTTTAATGGAGCAGCGGCTAATGTGTAATTCTTCCAGATAGGGGCATTTAGAGAGATCGAGGTTTGATAGTTTCTCATTAGTAAATATTTGCAAGTATCTCAAATTCGGAAAAACTGATAAATCTAATTCCTGATGCACATCCCAGAGAGTTAATTTTTCAACGGAAGCTAAATTTTTAAAGTTGTAGGTTGTTTTCTCTTTATGAGAGCCCCATACCTCCAGATTTCTTAATGTCGAAGCATTGCAAATTGTTACTAGTGAATCACTTTTGAGGGTCAGCAGCACTAAGCTAACGACAGAAGATTTGCTTAAATCAAGTGGCCTGGTTACGGTTGCACCCTCAATGCGAACATTCGTTTTGTCAGCAAATGAGTGTGCGGATTTTAGTTCGTTAGTGGTAATGGTATGTCGAGGTTCAAGCTTTTCTTGAGGCGCTGAAGAATAAAAAAAAGTTTTCCGGGACATTATTACATCAAAAGAGTAAGAAGCCATGATCTCAAGTTTGATATTTTTTGGCAGACGTTGCTGAATGAGGGAGAGTAATTGCTTGGTATTTGAATTATCTGGGACAAGCAACGTATCTAGCGCAGGAAAGTGTTTTATTATCCACTCTACATTCTCAAGCAGTGCTTCAGTTTCAGTGTCGCCTAAATGGCTAGTTAAATCTAAGGCGAGTGTTTTTATTTTTTTGGGAAAGATATCTTTTAACAACACTTCCCAAGCAGATGGCGGCTCGCCGCGTAAGCGCAATACATTGATTTTTGTCAGCAGAGGATTGATGATAAAGCCATCAAAATTATTGAAAGTACAATAATCTACGGTAAGGAATTCTTTGGGATCAATATTGGGTGTGGTTGCTAACGTTGCTGTAACCTCTTGCTCACCTGCGGAAACGGTAGCAGAGGATCGCATCAATTTTTCAAACTCGTCTAGCGAGTTGACTTTTTCGGATAATCCATTGGCTTGCAAAACAAAGACATCATAGTGTTCTATCCAGCTTGAAATAAATCTAACTTGTTCTTCGATTTTGAGATCGTTCGTAGTAGTTTCATAAATGGATGATTTTTGATGATTAACGAAAATATGTTTTTCTTTCTCGGGTTGATTTCCGGCTTGGCTGACGCTTCTTTTTTCAAATGCATTTTCTTTACCTCTTTCGACGCTTAACCATTTATTTAAGCGCGCAGGCCCCCGTCTTTGACAGAGGATTTCAGTTTTTTTCTTTTGTTGCACGATACCCAGTCTGTGCGCAACTTGTTGTTTTGTCAGGAGAGCCATGATAGGTTCTTTATGAAAAGAGATCCTTTAATTATAGCCCTATTTTCAAGTAAAAAAATATCGGAAGCAAGACTTTGATAAGTCTAATTTTCCATGATTTACATGTATCGTACCAGACACAAAATCCCAGGAAATACATTATCGACTGCCCAATTTATTCATTAAATCATTAAATCATTGAATCATTGATCCATTGCATTTCAATGAGGTGGTCATTTTATTTTTGATGCGTTAGCGATACGTTTATCAGATAAGTGTTTAGGCAAATCCCGTAATCTTGACGAATTGACATGAATTTAGCCAAGTCATTTCCCCTTCCTCCTACGCGTTGAGTAGGAGGAAGGGGCCAGGGGTAGGGGGTTGGTTTTAAAATATAAAAATAAAAAAAACGTTCTTAACTTCTCCCTCCTACCCCTGGCCCTAATGGCACTAACTTAAGAAAAAATTCTATATAAAACAATAAGATGATAATGAAAAACGCTTCGACTTAGTGTATGTTTTGTTTCGACTAAAAAACCAAAACAACCTGAGTGGATGTCTCTTGATGATTATGCGCAATTTCCTAGTGAAATTCTCATCAGGGAAGCTGAGGTTCACAGCGATAGAAAAGGATTTAAATCACATACACGCATTGTAATAACTACAATGTTATTTCTTAAGTTAGTGCCATTAAAGCCTGACCCTCTTTCTTGCATTATCTATACCATTATAGCAATGGTTGAGTAGATCCGCTAAGTCGCCTCAGCGGATCTACTCAACCACCATTGACATGACACTATTGACACTTTGAAAGTTAACTAGCTAAATCCGTTCTTGCAATAAATAAATTTTTATAAATCATACCATAAGCAATCAAGCTATAAGGAAGAGACCATATTAATCCAATGCCCAGAGGAATAGCACTTACGAGCAGAAGGAGCACATTCACAATCACCAATCCGAGCATTCGCCATACATTTGATTTAGTAGCTTTAAATGAAAGCTTGATGGCCCTCCAGAGAGGGACTCTTTTCACAAGAATCAATGCAGCCACTAACAGCAAGCGAAAATTAAGATAAACACCCCAGATGGAAAAAATAAAACCGGCAATGTTCGATAAAGCAGACACTAATTTAATAAGCTGCATTAAATTCGGATCAGTTAATGAATTGAGATAACTAGGTAAGAAGAGAAAAATCGCCGCAGGCAACATTATAATGAAACCTACTATTGTTACTCCTATCATTCTTAAAATAATTCTAAAATTAAATACCTGTTTAAGCATATTGAATTGAATAGGTACATCCATGGCTCGCTGTACCGCGATATAAGCTAAGCCCCATTGTAAAATAATTGCTAAAAAAGTCAGGAGTAATATAGCTATCGATCCAAGCAAGAGGGGGCCGGCTGCTACAATGGGTTCGCCATTGGACGCATACACCAGTTTATTAATGCCAGCCACAATCAATCGAACGATGATGATACAGATTAAAACACTCCAAATAGTGCTTTTTGAACCGCTGACTTTTTCCCACGACGCCTTCATTGTCTCAGGGATAGATAATCTAATTGCATTTTCGCTCATATGGGCTCCTTTAATGATGATTTATCCTTGAAAAAGATAAAGGGTTCAAGTATTCATTTGGAATTTGCTAACTGTCAAATGAATACTTGAACCCTTAATTTTTTAATTAATCCAAGAACATTGATAAAATGCGCGGTGATTATCGAGCCTAGCTCGAATATGTCCATCAGTAAAGAACGCTATATCACCGTTTTTGAAGGCAGCACCGCCCGCACGAGGACTAAACGTTATTAATATTTCATAAGGATCGGAACATTGTCGTCGGCCTCTATTCTCCATGCAATTTTCTATCATAGTCCAATTGGCTGTAACTTTTTCTGCATCTAGAATGAAGGTGTTAGAGCCTTTTGTTCCGGGTTCTCGTGGCCCGTCAAAACTTATTTGTCCTTCGAATTCGTTAGCACCAACGCCTGCGAATTTCTCACACTTGAGATAACCCTCCATGCGTGAGGCAGCAGAAGCTGCGCTAGAAACAGAGGCAACTAACAATAAAATCAGTAGGAATAATCGCATGACAATTTCCTTAATAAAAAAGTTTGGATAATAATATTACATCGCAGTAGGAAAGTAAACTATACGAAAGAACGGTGGTTGAGTCGATTCGCTGGAGTGACCCAGCGGATCGATTCAACCACCATTGACTTAAACATTTTTATTGAGAAAATGTGACGTTAGAATAAAGCGAAAGCAGTTGGAAACCATTCTGCATGCCGTGCTCTTGCTCAAGCGAATGGTATAAATGCGTGCTTCACATTTTTATAATGATAGGAGAATCATACAGTAGTCATAGCCCAATGCTCATGACCGCGCCATTCATTATCAATTTTTAAATAGCGCGGGGAGAAACCTTCATAACGAAAACCATTCTTTTTGATTAGCTGGATAGATTGCACATTATCAGGTTGTATATTTGCCTCTATGCGATGCAGCTTTAGCTCATTAAATATCCTGGCTAAAACTAATTTCAAACCAGCACTCATATAGCCTTTGCCAGAAAAATCAGAAACCGCATAAAAGCCCAGGTAAGCATTTTGAAAAAGCCCGCGAACAATTTCGCTAACATTAAAAACGCCAACGATATTTTCTTCTTCATTACATACAAGAAAGCTTTCTTGGTTAGCTTGCTGATAACGCTGAAAATATTCATCAAATTCTTTAGGGTTAGTGGGTGCTTTTACCCAAGGATGATGCAATGACCGACTCCGCTGCATTGCAGAAATAAACTTTTCTTTATCCTCGATTTTTGGTTCGCGAATAAATACTTTACTCATGGGGCTATCCAACTATCAAATTTTAAAATGTTTTTACGACTATTATTAAAATGAGCAATATCGCACGTATATTCAGTGAAATTATTATTAGTGTAACTTTTAATAGTTGCTCGCCAAAACCGATAGGCACCTTCATTACCAGGAATAACCATTACTTCCCAGATGCCAGGATATTTTTTAAAACATTCCTGAGCTACATATCTTCCAATACCTTTATTTTTAAATTTTCGCAAAATAAAAAATTGCGCCATATTGAAATCAATCTCAGGATTACTACCTTTTTTATCAACAATAAAAAAACCAGCAATTTCATTTTTGTATCGAACTATAAATGGAAAACTATTTTTATCTTCCCAATACTTTTTAAAATCAATGCACTCATACAAGCCGTCTTCGGGAATTTCCCAGCCATCTTCTTTTCCCATATATTCGCTCATGTCATATACATAAAAACGCCCCATATTTTGTATAACGGGATATTCTTTTAAAGTAGCTGGAGCAAGTTTAACTTCATGTAAGCTAGTTTTATTATTAAAAATTACGAGTTAGAGTGCTGTGCTCATAGGCGAAGTGCCCCTAAAGTGGGAAAGAGCCTGATTTTATTACTGCCGACGACGAGAGTCTAACTCATGACCTACTGATTACGAAACTATTTCATAGAGTTATCAAATAATATCAATTAGATTCAAAATGTCATATTACCTATTGATAAATAGTAATTTTATAAATATCACCGCTATCACTTAGTATCAATTGAATTCATACAAGAACATAAAAAAGTGTACCCCGAAGTGTACCCCGCAATTATGTTACCTGTTTACTTGAAAATATACCCTTTTAGGGTATAATAAATATAAAGGACATTTATGGTTTTTATAGAAGCTGTTTCATTTACCAAATACTTACAGGATTATTTAAATGATGACGAGTATCGAGAGCTTCAGAACTTTCTAATCGAGCAACCCGAAGCTGGCGACATCATTCAAGGCACAGGAGGATTACGCAAACTACGCTGGAGCCTGGATAATAAAGGCAAGCGCGGAGGAATTAGGGTTATTTATTATTGGCAAGTTTCAGAAGACCACATTTATCTATTTACCCTTTACGCAAAAAACGAAATGTCGGATTTATCTAGTGATGAAAAGAAAGCACTAAAGAAAATGTTGGAGGATTGGCAATGACTACCACAAAAAAACGCAATTTATTTGAAGAGCTAAAGCAAGGTATCCAAGAAATTAATGACCACAAAGCGGGAAAAATTACTTTGCGCACGCATAAAGTTGAAAAAAGACCGCGTCCAACAGTAAGCCCCGCGGTAATTCTTGATACTCGCGAAAAACTTCACATGTCACGTGCGGTTTTTGCTATTAAATTGGGGGTTTCTGTACGCACCTTAGAGAAATGGGAGCAAGGAAAAATCTCACCTAATGACCAAGCTGCCGCTCTTATTCTAATGGTAAGAAAATATCCTGATACGCTAAAACGATTAGAAGATATCAGCACTCAAGGTTAAAAATATTTTGGTAACAACTCAATAATTTATGGGAACTATTATGACAATTAGCAATGACTATGCGCTTTTTGAATTGACTGATTACGTAGACAACCCTGTTGCTCTTGCCCGTATTAACGCTGGCATAATCCAAGAGGAATTGGCAAAGCGCATGAATGTGACCCAGGCTTATATCAGCAAAATTGAAGCTCAAAGCAAGGTCACAGCCAAGGTTTTAGAAAAAGTAAAAATAGCGATTGTGAGCACAAAAAAATAAAATGTTTTTTTAGAACGTAACAATCGTCACTTTCATCATTGCTAGCTAATGAGAATAATAATGAGTAACTTCACAGACACGTATATCAAGTCCTTAAAACCCAAAACAACACGGTACGAAGAATATGAAGGTGGTGGATTTGGTATAAGAATCACACCAAATGGTATAAAAACTTGGATTTACCGCTACAAAATTGATGGCAAAACAGATAAGCTTACTCTCGTGTATGAAACGGGGTCAGGCTTGCACAATTGCACTTTTAATCAGGTGTAGGAATGTGCAATTGTGCAAGCCTGACCCCGTTTCGTTTCCGTTTCACGTTTCACTTGGACTATGAAGAAGTGCAAGAAGTTAAAAGGTCGCAGAACGGAAGTAAACAAGTTTATAAAAAACATTGCAAGGAAAGAGTCGCAACTGTTTGTACACTGGAGGCAAGTTGTAACACAAGCGTTTGTCTAACGGAAGCCGCATGAATCGAGAGGTTTACGTGTGGTTTTAAAAGCGGCCGATGGTGTAGTTCCGTCGGTCTACTCATCCACTGTTACTATTCCTTCTGATGCATAGGCTAGATGGAAGCACATGCTGATGATTTTCTTTGTCTTCATCCTGGCTAGCAGAGACTGCAGGGGCATTTAGAGAAGATATTCTAGGTTTTTCTCCATGTATGAATTCTTTAATTTCTCTAAGTATGTTTCGATCCCATATACTATTCTGACTCATCGTGTAAACAGTAGAATTTTTTCCAGATTCATTACACGTTCCGAGTAAAAAATTAAACAATGGCGGATGCAGAGCTTCATTCAAAGCTTGCACTTTTGGATTATTTTGTGTCTTTTCAAAATAATTAGGCGAAAGACCAAATTCATTCAATAACTTTATTCGTTCGCGAATTTTACTCAAAGAAAGTTTATTGTCTACAAAAGCTGATGCTAAGTTATTCGCTGCGGTATTTAAAAAATGAATTTTCATTTGGGCACGTTTACGTGGAGGAAGAGATTCAACTTCATGTTTCCATAAAAAGCGACACATTTCGATCACTTCAGAATAATTACTTTGAATTGCTTGGTGCATTAGCCCAGAAGTATAAGAACCTTGCCGCTCTACTCCAAGCTTCCAGCATTTTTTTAATAGATTTGTCCGCTCTTCAAAAGTAACTGTTCGATCATTGTTATCATAAGTAACAAGGAGAGCAGGAATTTGTCTGGCATGAAATGTGGGAACATCCGGACAGAGTGAAAGCAAGACGTTTCTGCATATTTTTTCACTGGCGTTCGTTAATTTAATAATATCAGGAAGATTGCCGCTCTTGATTAGATTTTGAATAAAACTAACAAAATGAGTGTTCTGAAGCGGATATTCTATCTCAGGATATGTACCAGAACCCACTAATCTCAGCATACGCATTGTAGTTAACCCGTCTGTCTTATTGACACAACCACAAACTTTGTTGGCACCACACATGCAGCAGCTAGCCATATTGCAGGGGAGGCAGCATAATTGCAAGCCAAAACAACACATCCAATCCAACCAGCAATTTGAATTACATTCGTATTTGGAATTCATATCTCCATCTTGGTTATAAGGAGAAACGGTGTTAATCACCCGCTGACTCCATGACGCAACATGCCTAACAGGTAATAAAAATGGCTGTGCTGGTACGCAACATCTACCGCCTGGATAAACATCTTCAACCACAGCACAAGAATCGATTGCCAATACACACCCAGCTAGTCCACTTTTTGGTGATGGAAAATGTTCTGGAGAATTCGAGTCATTTTCCATTGATTGATGAGCAGGAGCAGATAATGAAGAATGAATAACACCCGTGGAAGTTGTATTAGCAGGTGATTTACTTTCCGATAGCGCAATAGAATTTTTCGCTTTATCTTCATTACTTTCAGCGGAATAGGCTGTATCTCTTTTGTTTTGCATTTTAGTAACCTTTAATTTTAAGTTGAGGTTTAATGTACGACATTAACCTATAGAAATGCCTGACAACGTAATGCTGCAAATAATCCGTATGGTTTTCGACTATACATATTGTAACGCTCCCCGCTTAAACCAGTCCACCTAGTTATTAAATAACGACTAGGAATAAGTCCACATATGAAACGGTGCACAATTGCACTTTCAATCAGGTGTAGGAATGTGCAATTGTGCAAGCCTGACCCCGTTTCATCAGCTTTTAAGGAGACAGAGTGGAAGATACCGAACTTACGCCAGCTACCAGACCAGGTTTGGAGGCTCTCAAGCAGTGGGGTGATAATGTCGCTCGCATCGAACGGCTCGCGGGAGGAGTCGCCAACGACGTGTGGAGTGTGCGCGTCAATGGACAACTTGCGGTTGCTCGACTCGGTACCAGGAGTGACGCTGATCTCGCGTGGGAGACTGAGCTTCTCCAATACCTTGGTCGTGAAGGCCTGACCGTACCGCTTCCCATCCCGACCACGGACGGACGGCTGTTTACTGAAGGTCTAGTAGTAATGACTTACGTGGAAGGCGGGCCCCCAGAATCGCAAGCTGACTGGCGTCGCGTGGCCGACACGCTCCGACAGTTGCACCATTTGACGCAGGGCTGGCCGCAGCGTCCGGGTTGGCGATCATCGACTGATCTCCTACACACTGAGGCTGGTACGAGGATCGACCTCCGCGCGATGCCGCCCGAAGGTGTTGCTCGATGCCGAGCAGCGTGGGCACGGTTGGCTGGACGGAAGACATGTATCGTCCACGGCGACCATAACCCTAGCAACATCCGCATGACCAGAGATTGGGTTGGGCTGATCGACTGGGACGAAGCACACGCTGACGTCCCTGACCTCGACCTGGTCTTACCCCATAATGCTGCTGGTCTCGACGACGTCGCTCTCGACATTGCCGCACAAGCATCAGCCGCATGGGAAGCTGCCGTCTGCTGGGACGACGAGTTCGCCGTTAAACGGCTCGCCGAAGTTCGAGTGATCTGACATTTATTAGCAATAATGCCTCCCGTTTTTTAAAAATTGAAGTGTAATAAATTAAAGAAAATTTGTTAGTGGGTGGTAAAACTAGCGGATACCTATTTCTCAACAAGCAACGGGGTCTACCATTAGTTTCTAAAATTTATTAAGGGTTTTATGAAGAAACAACATGTATCGTATTTATTTAGTGGCGTGGCAGTAAGCTTACCGATTTTAGCGTGTCTGTTTTATGTGGCTGGTCTAACTTATCATCATGCCTGTTTGCACGTATTTGGAATTTCATATGGTTTATTTGAGATAAACTTTCACGACACATTATTTTTTGGCGGTGAAGTTGTGGCGATGACGACAATAAAATATCTAGATTATTTTTGTTTTATTGTAGGTGCTATTTCATTTGTTGTAATTTTATATTCGTGGATTTTTTACAAATTGCAATCGCTAAATATTGTCATATCGCTTGAGAAAAAGCTTAATGCTAAATCCGATTGGAAAATATTGAATAAGAATGCAAGTTTTTTAAAATCATGTTTAGTTGTTCTGATAATTGTATTTGTTTTTTATTGTGTCATGGGCACTTTTATTTGGATAATTGATGATGCTGCTAAAAAAGGTAAGGTACTGGGTAATAATTTGAAGCAAGAATATTTGAAAAATTTTTCTAAGATCGATCATAAGATGGATTTATCAGAAAGTGGATTGTTGGTAATAAAAATTCGCAAGGTTTCTAAAAATATGATTGGATATGTGCTTGCATCTAATGACAGATTGTTGGCCTTGTATACCAAGGATAACGGCTTAGAGATAGTAAATTATTCTGATGTTATTGGGATAACGCGATATAAATAGGATGTGATCACGTTTGCTTTGTCCTAAAAATTGAGAGAGAAAGGGGTCAGAGAGAAAGGGGTTAAGTATTCATTTGATATTTCTAAATGTCAAATGAATACTTGACCCCTTTGTTCCGGGTTGCACCCGGGCTTGCTAAAATTTTAGTGACTTATTTTTAACTTCCAAGTTCCCGCCCAGATTTAAGAGCTCGACCTTTTTCAATGTATTTTTTAAATTCTTCAATTGGTATTTTTATAATAGCGATGCAATAACCATTTTTGAAAGTAACTTCCTTATTTTTAAAACTTTCGGGTTTTCTAGTTTTATACCTTGATTGCACTGTAACTTCTACATTTTCATTAGATTGTCTGAATTGATTTTTATTAAATTCACAAAAACCGTTTAACAAAAACATCATAGATTTTTCATCGTTTGTCAAATATTTCGCAAGCGGAAATTCAGAATCATCCGAATTCTCAAAGTTATGTTGACCAGTTATTCCGCCCATTCCCTTATTATATTTTTCCCTACGATCATTTAAATAATTAATAACATTCTCAATATCATTATCAGATAATTTGGACTCATTTTTGTTATCACTGGAGCTATATAAACCTATAGAACTTGTATTTGGACTCTTCGGTCTATCGTTAGACATTTAACACCTCTCACTAAGCTTGTCTAAATAACCATTATATCACACGAGGAGAGCAAGGGGTCAGGTATTCATTTAACATTTCCAAGTGTCAAATGAATACTTGACCCCTTTGTTTTTTGAGCATGTGCCATTCCAGTTTAGTGTTCACACATGGCAAACACCCGATGCTGAAATTACTCATAATGAATTTTTACATGAAACTGCCGATGATCCACGAGAAACATTAATTCCAGCGTTACTAAAAGCATGTGGAGAGCAAGGTTCAATAGTGGCTTACTTTGGCAGATTTGAATCTGAAAGAATTCAAGCGCTAGCTAATTATTCACCTCAAAACTATGGCGCACTAATGAAGATAATTGACAGAATTGTTGATCCACTTCCTATTATACGCGATTTTGTATATGACAATGCGTTTGCTGGCAGCTTCAGCTTAAAAAGTGTCGCTCCTGCATTACTTGGCGAATTGCATAGCTATGACGGGATGCTTATTGCCAATGGTACCGATGCACAGCGTGCTTTTGAAGAAATTGTATCGCAGAGCACCACTCCTGATAGAAAAACAATGCTAAAAACCGCGATGATAGAGTATTGCAAAAAAGATACATTCGTAATGGTTGAGCTAGTTAAATGGTTATGGAAGCTTAAGTGACATGGATAGTCTATATTTTATTGGCGCATCTGGATTTATATTAGAGTCTTCAATTTTTTCTATCACGAAAGGTAATTCTTTTTTAACTGAGGCCATTACAAGAAGTATTAGCATTGTTTCAGCAATTTCTAGTAAATAGCTAACAATCTCCCCCATCTCTTCCTTTATTGGTGTTGCTTTATCCCCAGTTATATACCATTGAGGTACCATAATTTTTGTATCTGGGGTGAGGCGAAAATTTTCAATTACTGTTTTCCTATGTTTCTTGGGATGTTCTTGACAGTTTCTCAGTTCAATTATCTGTTTGATTGAAGTAGTCTGTGAAGTAACAAATTTAAGCAATGGATCATCATGCTCTAAAATAGGGGCTAAACTAGTAGCAAGGCTGTCAAAATTATTATCCTCTGTAGGAAGTGCAAAAAAAACTTTTGGTAGCTCGCATATTGATTTAATAGCACGTTTTGCTTTTGTTAGGAAAGTATCACATTCTGTTGTCAAATCGGAAATATGTGGGAATGGATTAAGCCCGCGAGCATTTTTTTCTGTTGCAACTCCCTCGGTTTGTATTTTTAAAATTATTTTGTCTACTTCAACCGCTACTTTTTTAGCAACTTTGTCACATGCCAAGAGATTTTCTTTGCATGTATGAAGCAAGAGGAGAACTACTTCTTTATCAATTTCACGATCAAACAATGCAGCTTTAAGAATTTCATGTCCTTGTAATAATAGACGTGAGATTATAGGGTTTTTGGAACCAATATCACTTACTGGTGTGGTCACCCATAATGCATTGGGATTTGTCTGTTCAGGGTCAATGCTTTCCGGTGACTGAATACGAAAAGTTTTGTCAATTTTATATATTTCTAAAAACTGACCGCAAGGGCACATTCCTGTTATTCCTCCGGTGCCTTCTTTTAACTCAAAAGAGCCTGCTGCATGCCGCGGTAGTATTTCGGCCAGTATTTCTTTATTCATAACACAAGCCGGCTTTATTTTTATTTTGCACTCCAGCTGCACTCCAGTTTTTATTTTAGTATTTCAGGGAAGGCGGCAAATTCTAAGTAGAAGTGCGACAGTCTAAAAATGCTGTATATTCATGTTCTTGGGGAACTTGAATAGCAAAGGAGACTGTCGCATGGGCAAGTATACGCATTTGTCGATTACAGATCGACGTCGTTTTTACACTTTTCTTGAAATGAAATTATCAATATCTGAGATTGCTAAAAAATTAGACAAGCATAGGTCAACGCTGTATCGAGAACTCGATCGGAATAGTGAAGCAGAAGGATACTTACCCAGGACAGCTCAGTTAAAGACAGAAGAGCGAGCGAAGCAGAAACGATTAAGTAAAACCGAAAAAGATGCTTATCTGCGAGACTATGTTGTGAGAAGTTTACAGAAAGGTTGGAGTCCTGAACAAATTTCAGGGCGAATGAAATTTCATAAATTAACAATTTATGTGTGTCCTGAAACAATATATCAATTTGTCTATCAATCAAAAAACAAAGAACTGTATCATTGTTTACCCTACAAGAAACCAAAGAGGAAAAAACGTTATAGCAGGCAAAAAAGCCCTTGTAGATATGGAAAAATACGCTTAATTACGCAACGTCCTGAAGAAATTGCTACACGAAAAAAATTTGGTCACTGGGAAGGCGACACAATTGAATTTAAAGGTACAAAAGAAAAAGTAGTAACAACACTTGTTGAGCGAAAATCGCGAGTAGTTTTTTTAATAAAAAATAACAGCAAACATTCGCATGGAGTGATGGATAAAATAAAAATAAAATTTAAAAATCTACCTGCAAAAATGTGTAAGACTATTACCTTTGATCAAGGTTGTGAGTTTGCTGATTATCGAACGCTTGAGCAAGAAATAAAATGTAAAGTTTATTACTGTGAAACACATTCTCCCTGGCAGAAAGGTAGTAATGAAAATATGAATGGTCGATTGAGACGTTACTTGCCCAGGGAAACAGAAATTGCCAAAATGACTCAAGAGGAGCTAGATCAACTGGCTGCTCAAATGAACCGATGCCCTCGAAAATGTTTAGGGTACAAAACGCCCAACGAAGTGTTTATACAGCAGTACAAAAATGATTGTCGCATTTGGAGCTAGAATGCGCCTGCCCCTAAAGTGGGAAAGAGCCTGATTTTATTACTGCCGACGACGAGAGTCGAACTCATGACCTACTGATTACGAAACATAACGGAACAAATTATAGCAATAAGTTGCAATAATCGACAACAATTAAAGTCAGTGTTTATGCGGAAAAGAACATGGTGATGTATTGTGGGTTTTGATGATGCATTATCTGCGAGTGTCCCAAATTTGGCTACAGGCACACTAGACAATACCCTCTGCCATTCTTTTATATCGTACCAAATCAACTATTTACCAAAATAATATAAATATTAATTAAACCAATAAACTTCACGCTTGATATTCGAACTATATGATCAATGTGGACAATAGATAATCAACAAAAGGGGTATAATATAACGATAGAGCAAAATTACATCATTACGAGGTGATGTGTCATGCCACTATTCAAGCAAGTCCAAAGAGTCAACATTGAGGAGCCAGATTCTATAGATTTTAAAAACAAAAGATTTCATTTATCTGGCGATTTCTCATCACCAAAAAAAGATTTCGGGAAGAAACTCGAGGAAGCTGGCGCAACTTTTAGCGGCATCAGGGGTGAGCCCAATCACCAACCTCATTTAACACTCCGCGATACTGATTATCTTGTACTAGCGGATAGCGGGATAACTCACGCTGGAGAAAAAAAAGAGCATGGCAATAATGCCAAAAAAGTTCAGGCACATAATGACAAGCTCAATCAGACCCGACATATTCCAATTATCACTGAATCACATTGTCACAGACTGTTAGTTGAATTTGCACGTAGAAATACAGTAAAGCCGACATAAATAATGGTGGTATCACAGTGTCTACATTAAAGATTAATTGGGTGCATTATGGAATTATTACGCTTGATTAAAAAAACAACTGGCTTAATCACTGCACGTGATACTAATAATTGCATCATTTACAAATATGCCCCACTCGACACTAATACTATATCTAATCTGATAAACGAGATTATTTATTTTAACACTGTCAGTAATTTTGACGATCCAACTGATGCTGCCTTCAGAATTTTAACTGGCGGGAAGGCCGTTGATAGTAAAAATCTTTCGCCTGAAAATGTAAAGAAATTATATGACTTTATGAAAGTGAAATATATAAATGATGCACCAGAACAAGAACCAATGCTTACACTGGTGCGAGTTTGCGACCAACTGGAAGATGCTCTTAAAAAATATATCGGCATTAGCTGCTTTTCACAGCATGATATTTGCCATATATGCCAACTGCCTCAACTAAGCCCTTTAATGCTTACACACTATTCAAATCGACATTCAGGTATAGTAATTGAGTATCAATGTAGCAAGCCTGAAATACTGAAAAAAGTTAATTACTCGCCGAAATATAAGTACTTTAATTATGCGGACATTCTAAATAACATAATCCCCAAAGAGTACCCGAAACATCTAGAAATTAATGACAAAGTTATCAGTCCATTACGCTTCAAATTTGAAGAGTGGGCTTATCAAAATGAATATCGAATTTTTTATGCTCCAAATGAATCACAAAACTATTCTGAACTTGGCTTGCAAGCCAAACGCATCTATCTATTTCGGATCGAGAGTGAAAAAAGATATTTCAGATGGGATAGTAAAAATTCTCGCTGACAAAAATATAAATTTCTACTACTTAAGTTCTCCAATATCTAATAATGATCAACAACGAATAATAATTTGCGATAACTGGACTAAAGCAGGAGGAAGAAATTGTCATATTAAATGTAATATCTAAAGAACCTACGGCAATCAAGGGAGGAAAAATGATGCACACATACCATACCTGATTGCAGAAGCCATTGCAAAAAACTCTAAAGGCAGCTTGTTGAAACAAAAAAATTAGCTGATAAACTTTAAATTTAATATAGAGGATAAAAATTGAGGCGCCAATCATGCAAACTGAAATTTATAATAAATGCAAAATAATATCAACACCTCATAATGTACTGGATCAAGGCGAATATAAATATTCTGTACATGGTGTTATTCAATATGATACCAAAGAATTTATTCGCAATGTTCCTGAAGACTTATTAAGTGTATCTAAGGAAGAATGGTTGCATCTTACAGAGGAGGAAGCTGATTCAGTATTTATTAAATACGCAAAAAAGTGGATAGATCAGAATATTGAAATAGATTAAGAATAGATGTCTCCAAGATGGTGGTAGGCTTGTGTATTTCCATCTAGACCAAGCCATACCTTGTGTCGATATTAGAGGCGAATTGTAACCGTTCAGCTAACCCCATCTTCATAACACAATAAAAATCTAGCATGATGTTGCTTTTTAAGGAGCAGCATATGAATTCCAGCAATCAACCAAAGTCACGCGCAGAATGGTATGAACAAATCAGGGATTACGAATCTAGTGGTCTTTCTCAAACGGAATTTTGTAAACAGCGCAATTTGATTCAATGCCGTTTCGGATATTACCGTAAGCAATATAAACAACAAACTGATGATTCATTTGTCACTACTAAGGAATTTTCCCCCGTTGTTCTTAATCAACCGTCAACCTTACAAATAAATAATATAAAAATTGAATTACCCAATGGATTTCGTTGTTATGTGCCTAATGAAGTATCACCAGAGCATTTAAAAAAATTACTAGGAATTATGCTATCATGTTAACTCTTGATGAGATGGATATTCTGTTTTATAGCCAACCAATTGATATGCGTAAATCAGTTAATACACTATGCGTGCTTATCACTGAAACGTTAAAGCGAAATCCGATGGATGGATCTCTCTTCTTATTTCGAAACCGTTCCGGAAATAAACTTAAGGCAATATATTACGAAACAAATTGCTTTACTATATGGTATCGTCGCCTTGAGAAAGGCAGATATGTGTTTCAGCGTAATTTGCAGGGTCAGATTGAAATGAGCAAAGAGCACTTTCGCTGGCTTTTGGCCAGCGACAAATACTCACGAAGCGACGCTGGCTTTACGGGAGAAATTAGTTGTTTCTTTTAAATAAAACTCGTATTTCATGCGCCAATTTATTAAAATTGACGCATGAAAATTAATATTAAAAAGCTGCCAAAAACACATGAAGAGTTAGAAAAAATTATCTTGTTGCAACAGCAAGAATTAGCAAAGCACAAAATTAAAATTCAATCACAGCAACTTGAAATCGTTACACACAAAGAACGATATATTCGCCTACTGGAAGAATTCAAATTAGAAAAATCACGACGATTTGCACCATCCTCAGAAAAAAATATATACCAATCAGATCTATTTGATGAAGCAGGTGTTGGAATTGAGGGTGAATTGAAAGACCAGATGGATTGCACAATTGATGTTCAAAACTATACTCGTAAAAAACATCCTGTACGCAAACCAATACCAAAAGATATTTCACGAGAAATAGTGATTCATGATATCGCTGAAAATGAAAAGATGTGTGGCTGCGGTGCTCATCTTGTTCGCATCGGCGAAGAAATCACTGAGAAATTGAAATATATCCCAGCAAAACTGAGCGTGATCCAATATGTGCGCCCTAAGTATGCCTGCAAACCTTGTCAGGAAAATATAAAAATCGCACCTTTACCCACTTTTTTATTGCCAAAAAGTATCGCATCACCAGAGCTGGTCGCTTATACAATCATTGCAAAATATTGTGATCATATCCCGCTATATAGGCAGCAAGCGATTTGGGAGCGTGTAGGTATTGATATGCCGCGCAGCAGTTTGTGTGGGTGGCTGCTCAAAGTATCAGAGCTATGCGAGCCCTTGATTCAGCTTAAACAGAAATTGATTGTTGCTGACGACTATGTGCAAGCAGATGAGACAACCGTGCAAGTGCTTGATGAAGTTGGTCGTAGCAATAAAACAAAATCGTATATGTGGTGTTATCGTGGCGGAGGTGATAAACCAAGCATTGTTTATGAATATCAGCCAACGCGTGGCGGCCATCATGCCAAGAGTTTTTTGACCGGATTCAAAGGATATTTGCAATCAGATGCATATTCGGGCTACTCATTTGCTGATAAAGATAATGCTATCACAAGGATGGGCTGCATGGCGCATGCCCGCAGGAAATTTGCGGATATTATTAAAATTACCAAGTCAAACGGGTTGGCGCATGAGGCAATTAGATTCTTTAAGGCCTTATATAAAATTGAAAAAGAAGCGCGTGAAAAAAATTTATCGACATTTGATCGGTTTTTATTACGCGAAGAAAAATCAGCACCAATTTTGGATGCTTTTAAAGCATGGCTTAATGTTAATCTAACTAAAACACCAATGCAGAGCAAAATTGGTGAAGCGATCCGTTATACATTATCTAATTGGGAATATTTAAATAATTATCTTAAAGCTGGGCATCTCGAAATAGATAATAATTTGATAGAAAATGCAATCAGACCATTCGCGCTCGGTCGCAAGAACTGGCTTTTCAATGGCAGCCCAGGCGGCGCAAAGGCCGGTGCTATATTTTATTCTTTGATAGAAACATGCAAAGCTAATAATATCGAGCCATATAAATATTTATGCACTATGCTACATCGCATTCGTGAGTGCGTTACTGAAGAGAATTATCGAGATCTATTGCCACAGTTTATAGCCTTATAAGCGAAAATGCGTTTAAGCGTACATTTATGATGAACAAAGAATACTGTTCACCACTAAGTAATCCTCATATAATTATTTATTTATACTGACAGAAAGAGTTAATCAATGATATCTACATACGCCTATACAATATTGCTACTCATTTGTTCTAATACATTCATGACATTTGCATGGTATGCCCATCTAAAAAATCTTAATCATAAAGCTTTATGGATTGCTATCTTGATTAGTTGGGGAATTGCATTTTTTGAGTATCTGTTTCAAGTGCCAGCAAATCGAATTGGATATAACAGCGGTGAAATCACCTTGGCACAACTGAAGATATTACAAGAAGTAATAACACTTTCAGTATTTGTACCATTTGCAGTTCTTTATATGCGCCAGGAAATATCATGGAATTTCTTATGGGCAGGACTATGCATGATAGGCGCAGTGTATTTTATCTTTCGTTAAACTTGGTGTGCTTCTGCGAACGGTTACGGCGAATTTCTTTTTCATCCGTATTAAACAAAGTAACATTGTCTATTACAAATCGCTCACCTTCTTCAGTAAGTTTATATCCTTCATAAGTTGTATCAGTTGGAAATTTGGATATAAATTTCTTACTTTTTTCTAATTCAATAAGCTTTATAGCGGTGATTGCAGGGGAAAAGCCTTCGGTATTATTTAGATCAGAAACAATTGCGTGTTTTAAGACGGGAGTGCCAAAAGCGGCTTCTTTATGCAGTATATATCCAAGTATTGCAATTTCGTGTTGGGTTATTGTGCTCATTTCTCATGCTCTCTGTTTAGTTTTGTTAAATCCTCCCTGAAGTTCATGTTTGATATCTGTTCATCCTGGTAAAGTATGATACTCAAATAAGCACAAAAGACAACAACTAAATGCCTCTTATTGGGTGTGGCCTGATAGGGCGTGATAAGTTTTACTTAGAAAATGGAGAAACGGCACCCAAACTTAGTAAAAATAGGCAAAAAAATCAGAGAATTGCGAAAGCTAAAAGGTTTTTCGCAAGAGGATTTTGCTGCGGAAGCTCAATTAGGTCGCACGTATTTCGGGCGACTTGAAAGGGGAGAGCAGAATATTTCTATACAGAATTTAATAAAAATTGCTTTAACTCTTCGTGTTGAGATTGCTGAACTATTACCACCTCTTAAGCAACTTAAGAGTCCTCATTGAAGTTTAAATTCTTTCTTTCCAATCAGAGCAATATATTCTTTTTTTCAGAAAAAATGCAACTTACTGCTTGTTGGGACTAGCCTTGTTATGCATCAGTTCTGTAAATTCTTAAAATGAAATTAGCTGAGGAATCAATATAGATTTTTTGAAAATGATCTCAACTTAAGATCATACAAAGTTTTTCATCCTTTTGGAGTCTTTCATCTATACTTTTTGCCATAGAGTTTGGTAACGAACAATTTGAATTAAAATTTGGAACGCCATAATAACTTTTACATTGCGCCACATAGCTTTGATAGAGGGCATTATAATCTACAAGCGAACCATCACCTGATATAAATCTGGCGCTTTTTTCAGAACCTTTAATGCAATTATCCAGCGCAACATGAATTGATTTGGCATGTTCTTTGCAAGCGGTAGCCCAGTTTTCTGAATAAATATTTCGTGCTTGAATAAGACAATTTAAAATTTTTACTTTTTTAGCTTGCTCTTGCTCTGTTTTCAACGCAAGCTGTTGCTCTGTTTCAATTTTATTCTGTAAAACAGTATCGTGTTTGTTCCATATTAAATAACTTATCACCACAAATACAGATAATAAAAATGAACCTGCATAAATTAAGTGAATAAAATAATTTGATTTGATATTAGAACCACCTTTTTTCATATTGTTACCTATGCAGAAGTTAGTATTTGTCTTTTACCTCCATGAATTGGTTATTATTTATCCTGAAATTCAGCGATATGATACATGATTGACCAATAAATGCAATCGTGTGTCTTGCTAAAGGAATATGTTACAAAAAACTTAAATCTATGCGTCCTTAAAAATGGCTGTAAAAAGACCGATGCTATTTTAATATTCTCGATAATATTTTTTTATGATTCGCGATAAATTGTTGCATTAATCTTATCTCCTCGCCACGTAAACCATGTTTATAGGCGTTCATTTTACTAACTTCCTTTCCTGTTTGTGTTTTTGCTCCAGTTGACTTCTGCCATGGCTTCCAATTTCGGATTAATTTGGATTGTTTCTGTCGTTCTTCCAATGTCCAATTTCTCATGAATTGTCTCGCTTAATTGTTCGTTTGCTGAATTTAAAAATTTTTTAGAATCTTCAACCTGAGCAGCGTTATTTACTTGCTGGTTGACTGCTACGTTTTGCTGTTTAACAAATGTTGGTGATTGAGGGTTTTTTAAGTCTGCTAATGCTGAAAGTGTTTTACGAGATTGATTTTGCGCTTTAAGGGCAATCTCAAAAAAGTTTCGCATAACATCAACTTGATCTGATCCGCTACCGAGTACAACCATTCGATTAAAAATCATATTAAGAAGCTGTGATTGCGCTAGCAGAAACGATTCAATTCTATTTAAATCTCCTCTTTTAATTTTTTCATCATAAACACGCATTTCTTCTACAACAGTTTTAAGATCAATCCTTGCTCGGTGAAGAGAAAATCCAGCATATGCCGCACCAATTACTGGGTCGATATAGCTTTTTGCAAATGTTGCATCGCCGCTTTCTTTTTGCGAATCTTCTACAATATTCATTTTCATATTTTTATTTCCTTATAAAAAAATCAATCAAGAGAGCTGTAACTAACAAATTGACTTGGCTTCTCATTAGCTTGGCTTAGGTACTGCAAAGACGGCTGATGAAACCAAAAACCAAATCGTCCTTCCCAATCACCATTACGTTGCTTATCGCAACACCAAAAACAATCGGCACTGTTAAGCTTCTCTTGTTCTTTATCAGTTAATATCTTGCCGCCATTCTTAATTTGCAATAAACGTTCTTTTTCTTTATTCCTCCATACAGTAAAACAATTGTCTGCTAAATCTGAAATGGCACCAGTTCCCTTATTGTCGAGCTTTCCGGGTGGCTGAGATTCATCCTGGCTTTTTCTGGGATGTACAACTATATTTATGTGACAGTTATGCTGATTTTTGAAATCACACAACTGCTCCATAAATTCTTTTTGTGATTTATAATCATCCTCGGCAATATCTAGCTTCATGAATGAATCAATCACAAACACGTCAATTCCATAACGTTGACGCGCATAAAGAAACACTTCTAATAATCGCTTAAATTTTGCTGTGCCTACAAGATCAAATAGCCACAACTTGTCTCCATACCATTCATGGATTGCGTGAATATAATCAACTGTTGGGGTTATTAATCCGGCTGCTTGTCGTGTTAATCGTGTCAATAAACGTTTTGGTTTAAGCTCAAGACTTGCAATGCAAATACGAGCACCTTGCGTCATCATAGATAACATGATGTGACCTAAAAATTGGCTTTTACCGTGCCCATTAATACCAGTCCAAATTGATAACTCTTCTGGTCGAAATAAAATTTTCTCTTTTGTTTTTTGCCAAGGTGGTAAGTAACCCTTAATTGTATTTTCGGCGGGATAAAATAATTCAATAACATCATCAACAAAATCTGATGCTCGTTTTAGTTCTTCTGGGTCTAAGGTTTTTGATTCATCAAAACACAGTTGAATTTTTTCTTTAGTGAACCCTGCCTGCAAACATTCATTGGCGTCTTTTTTTGGGAGCTTTACTACGCGACAACGATGCCTACCTAATCGTTTAATAAGTTCACACTGCGCCGCATTACCTTCTGCATCGTCGTCAAAGCATAAGTAAATCTCATCAAAAATCGCCAGTCGGTCAAATTCATACTCAATCCATTTTTGTTTATCGCCAGCTCCCCCGCCAAAAGGAACGGATAGGGCAGAAAAACCATATTGATGGAGCGACATACAATCAATTTCACCTTCGCAGATTACTACTGAGCGCACTGAATCAGAAATCAAGTGCCATCCAAATAAGCAGGGTTCGCAATTAGCCTCTACTGACATTTGCTTTTTCCCATTAATGCGTTTTAGGCTAAGCTGCTTAATAAAAATAGGCTCATCGTCTCGTAAATATGGAAAGATAATCGCTTGATTGAGTTCTCCGATTCTAAATGCTGTTATTATCTCGGGTGAAAGTTTTCTGTCGTAAACAAGATAAGTCATAACAGGTGAAGTAGAAGTGACAAGCGAATAATCCTTCTTTGGTTTAACGTGAGCTCTAGGCTTGTGTGCCTCAAATCTCTGCTCGTTAATACCTAGATGGCGGGCTGCTTCTTTGATGGCTTCTCTGAGTGAAATTTTTCTTACTGCCATCCATAAATCAAGTAAATCGCCTTTATCACCGGAAGCAAAGTCACACCATATACCGGCTTTTTCTCCGCTCAAATGCACACCCAACGATTTGCCTTCTTCGCCATAAACCGAGCCAACACGCCATTCGTTGCTTTCTTTCTTGCCATTTGGTAATAAATATCTGGCAATATCTTCAGCGCGCTGCGTAAGTTGTCTTGAAATTTCTTTTGCTGTGCTCATTAGATCACCCCTGCCATTAAGTCTGCTTTATTGGAGTTGACTGGCTGCTGACGAGCATTACCTATAAAGCGGTCGATGTGTGAGGCATCACGCAAAATAAGCTCTATGTCATCATAACGTTGCCCTTTATCGTTCTGCCCCATGTTGAAAGGGGTCTTGGCACATCCGTCAATTGCTTCCTTAAGTTCTGCCAGTGAGTAACCGAGTTTTAGTGATTGGACAATCTTGTTTGCTCTTTTCTTATCAATCTTAGCTTTGGGATGATTCATGACTGTTTGCCAATGACTAAATATTTCCTTCACGTCAAAAGAACCGAAAGAAGAAACAGGTGAAGTTTCAACTTCACATTTCTTTTCTTCCTTTCCACTCCCTTCCATTCCTTTCCATTCCGTAGTCGATATCTCATTTGCTATTCGATGATTGCTCGTCGAATAGTCGCAGAGTTCTCTGCTACCATTCGCAGAATAGTCGCCGATTTTTTTGACGTCAGATAATGGAAGCGGATGGCGGTAGGTTGGCTTATCTATCCTTTGGTGTTTTTTCCAACCAGTAACAATCCAGTAAGATTTTTCTTCAACGCTATATTCACGCAATAAGTCATTACAAATGAGCTCTGAAACCAATTTTTTAACTTCATCGTTTGATAAATTATCTACGGGGAAAACTTCGGCTTTCAATCGAACATATGATGCCGGATGTACACCGTTATCATCACAAAAATTCCACAAACCAATAAATATTAATCGGGCAAGCGGTGAGCAGGAGATTACCTGCTCACTTGTCCAAAAATCTGGTTTAATTGTTCTTATCCTAGACATAAATTTTTACTCCTTGTTAACAGTTTAAAAATTTAGTTAGGGATTTGATTGCCCTCTCATACTGCTTGGGGGTTAGATGTCTGCTAGCTATATCAGCTTTAAGCAATTCATAGCGTTGATCCAGTGTTAAAGATGAAAGGCCATGTGTAATTAAAAGCCTTTTTTCGAAGATTGCCCAATCAAGACCGTGAAAAATGTACATTCCAATGCGATGATTTACGCCGTTGCTATCTTCAGCATGAACCCTGACAGTATCAATTTTATAACCCAATCTTCGCAGTTCCATGATGCGACCACAGGGGTGCAAAATGCCCAGTACATTACGCGCTTGCATGGTAGTTAGGCGAGGTGATTTAGAAAAATGTTCTAAAATTCTTGCGCGCTGGGTTGATGCAGAATTATCATAGTAATGTTTATGTTTTTTTGTATTGCCCAGTTTGCCGACTGGGCATTTTATTTTTTTGTTCATTAGACACCTCCTTGTGAATCAATCCATGATTCAAACTGATCTAGATCAATTAAAATTTTTCGTCCAATTCGTCTTAAGCAACATGACAGTCCATTTTGCTTTTCGTTGAAGATTAGCCATCGAATTGAAGATTCAGAAAAAACACCAGGATAAATTTCTGGAATTTTCTTTGGTGAAGCTAACCTTTTAGGCTGTTGCTCATGCATAACTGCTCTCCTTGATTAAATAATGCTGATATTGGTTCAGCATTGTGAGAAACAGTAATAACAACTTTTTGGTTCGGCGATAAATCGACCATGAAATGGCAATTAAATGGCACTCAAATGGCATAATTTTGAGTGTGATAAAGGAAAAAATTGGGCGCAAAACACTATGTCATATGTCACTGATGAATATTTCATGACACGATTCAGTTATTTGACCTGTTGAATTAAATCATTAAAGTAGAAACTCTTGGTTACAATTTCTGTATCGTTTGTTAATTTTGCTAGGTCTTTTGGTGTGTAATGACCATTTTCTATTAACCATCCGTGCAAGATATATTGAACATATCTATCATCGCGTGTTTTTTGCCCAGCAATTTTGGCTTTAATTAAAGCGTTTTCATTTTCATTGTTAAAAAATTTATTCCATTGATTTTCCGTTAGACTAGAATAAATTTTTTTAATTGCGGGACGGCTCAACAATTGCTCCAAATTTTCCTCGTCATTTTTATGAAGCTCGCAAAATCTAATTAATTCTTCCTTTCTAAATATCAAGTTCTTGCTCTTTATTTTAAATAAAGTGATGGATTTTTTAACAGAGATGAACTGGCTGCTTCCTAATATGAAATCGCTAAATGAACGCTGCACAGGTAGAATTGGTGAATTGCTACTTATTTCAATTATCCCTCCGTCTCGAAGATGCTTTACAGTATGACTGGATAAATAATCGCTAAAAACATCTTGTTTATTTTCTTTAACTAGTCTTATCAATCCGTCATAGTTGTACGTATAACTACTATCAATGACGCCAGTACTAATCGCCAATTGAATGTCGTTTGGTGACATTATTGATAGGCTTTCACTTTGATCATGGCAATACTTTTTACGATCAAGATAGGCGCCAAAACTATATGGGAGTGATTGGACGCAAAATTCTAAAATGTTCTTCGTGCTAACTTTCCATCCCAAATGCTTGCTGAGAAATGTAGCCGCTTGATTTTCATTAAAAGTAATTCCGCGATCCAAATTATTTTCAGCTTTATGCCAGTCTAAACCAAAATGGACGAGTAATATTCGACGCTGAATTTTCAAATTTAGTTCTAATTGATATTTGACTGATAATTCTAGCCATCTTATAGGTGTTGGTTTAGTAATAATTTCTGCTTCATCTTCGCTGCCTAAAATAATCGCCATTTTTTCAGAATAAAGTTTTAACAATTCTTCTTTGACCAATTGAATGCATATTGTTAGCTCTGTTGCTTTATTTTCACGTTTCTTATTCATTAAAAGTTGCCAAAAAAGACATCCTGCAATTAATGTCAAATAGTCTTCGATTGACCAATTAGCTTTACCTAGTAATAAATTTAAAAGATTCAAAATTTCAGTTTCATAAATTTCCTTTAATACCCAAATATCTTTTCCATTTGCTAAAATAAATTTTTCTAAAAGAGATTTAATTTTTTTATCAGTCATTGCAAGCCTCAAAAATTTTTTTGTTCATTTTCTCCACTACTTTACTTGTGTGCGCATCTGACAAATGTGCATATCGCTTAACCATTTGCAATGTTTTATGACCGAGAATTTCTGCAATTTCAGCAAGGCTCGCTCCGTTCATAGCGAGATAAGATGCCGCTGAATGTCTTAGGTCGTGAAATCGAAAATCTTTAATTTCAGCGCGCAGCAAAGCAGTTTCCCAAGGTGTAGTGAGATCAATCGGTTTATCAATAGATTTAGCAGGAAAAACATAAGCACATTTTAAAATTCGAATCTTGGCATGTTGTTTTATTAGTTCAAGAGCAAGTGAAGTCAAGATAAGTACTCGTCGCTCACCATTTTTTGTTTCGTGCAAGGTGATAATGCCGCGTGTTAAATCAATGTCTTCCCATTTCAAACCAAGAATTTCCATTTTCCTTGCGCCAGTTGATAAAGCTAGTACTACAACAGTATATAAATAAGCACTTTCGCTTTGCTTGCACGCATTTAGCAAGTTCTTCCGCTCTTCATCTGATAAGAATCGAACGCGACCACGCGGCTCGCGTAGACGCGTTACTTTTAATACAGGATTTTCGTGCGCCCAGCCCCATTCTTTGACGGAAACAGTGAATAAATGGCTTAAAATTGCGAGATACCGATTTACGGTCGCATTGGTGCGATCACCTCGTGAGGTTTTACCATGCGATAATTTATCTCTCTGTTCAGCAATAATTGCAGGCGTTACATCTGCCAGGCTCAAATAGCCAATAGCATCAGACCACCATTCTAATTGCTTCTTTTGATCTCTTTGGGAATTTGGTTTCTTCGTAGGTAGTACAAATTGAATATATCGCTCGACTGCTTCTTTTAAAATGTGCTTTCTCGATTCAACAGTTTTGAAATGGCGACCCTCGCGAATCGCAGACTCAGTTTGTTGAACCCATTTTTTTGCATCGGTGAGGCGTTGAAATGATGCCGTTTGGGCTGGGAAGCCTCTTAATCGGACTCTAACTCGGTAATTAATTGAACCGTTTAAACCAGCACGCTTTTCTATTGTAGCCATTTATCACGCTCCTTACTCCAGGTTGCTAATAACAACATGTTCGTAAGCAGCAGGCTTATCGATATAGCAACTTCGTGATCTCGTTTTTAAAAGTGTCCCATTTTTGGCTATGCTTGGTTATATCCAAGCTTATTTTTTCTTTTAAGCCGTCTAAGCTCTTGATTTTATTACTGCCGACGACGAGAGTCGAACTCATGACCTACTGATTACGAATCAGTTGCTCTACCAACTGAGCTACGTCGGCTTGGGGGAATAAGCTCGGGATATTAGGGGAAAGTTGGGAAATCTGCAATATTTATTTAAATAAATTAAGAGGTTATTGGTCATCTAGTGATCATTAAGATGAGTTAGGCTGAGTAGGGTGGTTTTATTGTGATAATTAGGGTTTTGGATGCGTAAAGATTGGTATGAATGATGTCTATAAAGAGTGCTATTTTGAGTCTATTTTATTAGAGCATTCAGCAAAGACCAGGCTACTCATTTTCCCCGGTCTTTACAAAATTTAATAATCAACAAACGGCGCAGCAATTCTTCTACCAATACCAATTTTTTCTAAAAAGTGCTGGTCGTGTGAAATCACAATCATCGCGCCTTCAAATTGTTTTAATATCCTCTCAATGTTCTCTACACTCTGCAAATCAAGATGATTTGTGGGTTCATCTAAAATAAGTAATTGAGGTGGTTCGCTAGATAGTAACATACACGCTAACAATACTCGTAATTTTTCGCCGCCACTTAATTGCTTAATTAATTTATGCGAAGCTATATTCTTAAACATAAATTTTGCTAACGATAAATAGGCTTCATTCATAGAGCATTCTGGATTGAAATGGAGAAAATTTTCTAAAATCGAAATCTCTGGATTTAATTGACCCATTGCTTGATCAACATAACAAATTCTTTTTGTACCTAAATAGATTTCACCCGATTGAGGCATTAGTTCTTGTAAAATTAATTTGACTAACGCTGTTTTGCCACTGCCATTGCCACCCACTAAAGCAATTCGTTCAGGGCCTGTTAGTAATAAATTAAAATCCTGAATGATTGCTTGATCAAAAGACAAAAATGTAAAAGATAAATCAGTCATCTTTAAAATTATTTTACCATTCGGAACATGCGTCATCGGCAATGTGACATGGATTGAATCAAGAATTTCAATTTTTTCTCTTGCTGTTTCTAATTGCGCTTCTACGGCTGAAATCTTTCTATCAGCTTGTAATCGAATTCTGCGGTTGGTATTTTCACTTTTTCCTTGAGCAGATTTAAATTCAATTTTGTCATAACAACCTTTTGCTCTAATTTGCGCTTGCTTTGCACGTTTGCCTTTCGCTTCATTTTGTTCGTGACGCTCACGGCGTGTTTGCGCTAACTGCTTAGCATTCTTTACGAGTTCACGACGAGCTTGCAGTAAATTGTGCGCAGCTTCTGTTTCAATTTGTTTTTGCTCAGAATAAGCTGTGTAATTTCCACCATAAAGGGTTACGCCAAGTTGCGATAGTTCAACAATTTGCTCCATCAAATTGAGTAGAGCGCGATCATGGCTCGCCACAATCATTCCGCCTGACCATGCCTGAATGGCTTCGTAAAGCAGTTGCCTACCAGTCGAATCTAAATGATTAGAAGGTTCGTCGAGCAAGATAAAATTTGCCTCGGATAAAAATGCTTTGGTAAGCGCTAGTCGTGTTTTTTCTCCACCACTTAAATATGAAGCCGGTTGATTCCAGCATAAATACTCTAAACCAAATTTTTTTAAAGAATACTGAAATTTTTCAAAAATGTCCCATTCATCTTGCAATACAGCAAAATCATTTTCATCCAGGCTACCTTCAGTAATTCTTCTAAACGCAGCAATTTTTTTTTCAAATCCTAAAAAATTTGCTATGGTTTCGTCTGCTGAAAAAATATGATTTTGTGGAACATAGATTAAGCTCCCCTCGGTGCGAATGAATCCCAACGTCGGCAGAAATTCTTTGGCGATTAATTTGAGTAAGACAGATTTTCCTATACCATTTCGGCCAATTAAACCTACTTTTTGCGTATGAAAAGCTAGCGTCACATTGCTTAGTAACGAATGGCCTGTCGGTAAAGTAAATGATAATTCTTGAATAACGATCGATGCAGATTGCGACATATTAAGTTTCCTAATGAAAGTCTAAAAATCAACTTTCAAATAACGAAAGTTGCTTAGGGAAACATTAATAGCGCATTGTTAGATGACCTCGAAATGACTTGAAAAAAATTTTAACATAAAAAAAATAAAATGCAAGTAAACACGCTTTCTTTCCTGTGAGTCAATTGCTACACTCGACTAATTATATTGGAATTTTGTAAAGGAGTGCAGCCATGAAAATCACGCTGGTCGGTCTCGGTAAAATGGGTTCTGTGTTAGCCACTCGATTACTTTTTGCAAATTTTGATTTAACTGTTTTTAACCGCACGCATGCGAAAATGCAGCCTCTGATTGAGGCGGGTGCAAAAGGCGCTGATATCTTAAAAGATTCTGTTAATAATTCCGATGTTGTTATCACTTGTTTGCTAGATGATGAAGCTGTTTTAGAATCTGTTGCAGGCGAAAATGGTTTTATCTCTGCAATGAAACCGAATGCGATTCATCTAGGTACTTCAACTATTTTACCAGCAACGTCGCAAAAATTAACACAATTGCATAAAACACATGGCAGCATTTATTTGGCAGGGAATGTGCTCGGTGTGCCAAAAGCAGCTAAAGACGGGCAGTTAACAACCATCGTTGCAGGTGATCCTGATGCGATTGAACAATGCAAACCAATTTTTTCAGCTTATTCTGCCAAGATGATAAATGTTGGAACGGAAGCGTATCAAGCAAATGTCGTAAAGATTTGCATGAATTATTTTCTTGTGACAGTGATTGAAACGTTAGGCGAATTATATACCTTTGGTGAAAAAAGCGGTGTAGATCTTGATATATTGCAGGCATTGTTTCATTCGATTTTTGCGCACCCTGCATTTCAACTGTATGTCGATAAAATAAAATCGCGGAATTTTGACGATGTTAATTTTGATTTGAAAGGTGGATTTAAAGATATTAATTTATTTCAAAAAGCATTTGCTGATGTGCATGTTGTGCCAGATATGGCGAATGTGATTCAAGCTAAATTTATTTCTGCATTGGCGTATAACATGGGGCAGAAAGATTGGAGCTCTTTTACAGAAATGACGCGGCTGCAGGCCAATCTCTCAGATGACTAGAAATTAAAAAACAAACCGATCAAAGTTCATTCAGTTGCTATACTTATAGGATGAAAAGCGATCACAAAGTTGAACCCCAGGGAAGTCTTGCTCAGGAACAATTTAATCTCTTGATTAAAGAAAAGGGATTGATTCTTTTTGAATTTTTAGCTGAAAAGGATGGAAAATTTACCACGGAAGCCTGCAATATTAGCCATGGGGCTCTTGTTATGTTTAATAAGTTATTGGCAAAAGGGTCAGTTAATTTTCGAATTTTTCTTGAAAAGGATGTTTGGAAAAGAAAATTTCGAAATGGTAAGGTTGAAACTATTCCAGATGATACCTATCAAATTGCAATCAAGCCAAATATAGAAAATACAGCTATTGAAATTGTGATTGACAAAAAAAATCATGCGTTTGTTGCTGGCGTTCAATTTGACGTGAATGCCAATAATGAAGTTCGTCCCAGTAAAAATCGTCTGCAGCCCAAAGTTTTTCTTTGCGGCGATGTTTTATTCAAAGACGGTAAAGTGGTGCAGATTGTAGATCAATCGGGTGGCTTCAATCCTTTAAATAATATTTATTTAATTGAAGTACAAGAAAAACGTAAACTGAATCAAAGTGAAGTAGGTCTTTATGTTTTAAAGTGTCAACGTTCTATGAAAAAAGTATTGGAGCTAGTCGGTATACCATCGAATACATTGAAATTCTATCATGAACCTCGCACATTTGGACCTTATTTGCATTTTGTACCAAATGAAAATACATCTGCTAATACATTACCTCCACTAAAAGGAAAAAATTTTTTCTCCCGCCGCACGAAGTCTTCGTCAAAGAAGGAAAAAAAATCTGAAAAGAAAAATAGTAAATTATTTCCCACTTAAGGGGGGCATAATTTTCTTTATTGTTTTTTAATCTTCCTTGTTGCACACTAATCAATTGGCTAAATGTTAATTCACAATTTTATTTATTAAGGGAGTTATTTATCATGATGAAACACAGTATTGCGGTTCTTTTAATTTCACTGGCAGCGGGATCTAGTGTGTTTGCCGAAACGAGTAATACGCAACAAACTATTAATCAATTGCAATCTCAAATTACTCAAGTTCAAGCGGATGCGAATCAAAAGATAAATGACTTACAGCAACAAATTACTAAGAATTCTTCGACGGAAGCTGTGCAATTGCAACAACAAATTCAACAAGTTCAAAAAGAAAATGCGACGAATATTGCTGCAGTTCAAGGACAAATCAATCAGTTGCAGAAAACTTTGCAAGCTGAAGTTGATAAATTGCAAAATGAAATTCAAGGGTTGACTAGTAAGCATTAGGCATGTCATTGCGAGTGGTATGACTTTTTATATGCTATCGTTTTGAATGAATTTTGTAAGATAACGAGCTTTGTCACTGGTGTGTCATTTCGCGTAACTTTTAGTACGGTGTCTGTGTTTTTGGCCGAGTCTATCTTGAAGTGGTGGATCCGGCGCTAAAAACTGCGCGGGATGATGCTTGTGTGTTTTATGCTAGCAATTTTTTGTAAATTTCTTATAAATCCTTCTCGATCCTCCTTTTTCAAGGGATTGTTGCGTATTTCCCACTTCCGTCATTGCGAGGAGCGTTTTTTGCGACGAAGCAATCCAGTTTTTGATACTTAAGTCTAAAACTGGATTGCTTCGTCGCAAAAAACGCTCCTCGCAATGACGGTGCGTGAATTACGCAAGAACGCCCTTTTTCAAAGGGGGATTTTTTTTAGCTAATCTCAGAAATTTGCGGGGGATCCTTCGGAGCGAAAAGCGCTCAGGATGACAGCTTTTCCTTTAGCGAAAAGCGCTCAGGATGACAGCTCTTCCTTTAGCGAAAAATGCTCAGGATGACAGCTCTTTCTTAAGCGAAAAGCGCTTATTCAACGAGCGAGACCTGCTAATCAGCAATGTTTTAAACTGAGCCGCGACCGTTAGGGAGCGTTCACCGGGCATTCATTTTTCGCTTATATCAATTCTGGATGCGTGACACTCCCTGACGGTCGTGGCTCGGTTTTAAAGCTTCTCATTTGCCTTTGAAGGGGGTGAATTGAGGGATTTTATATAAATCGTCCAATGGATAAAAGTATTCCAGATTTAAAGCAAGCTTAAGAAAATGTTAAGCCTATCTGTGTATTATATGCGCTTTTAAAGCATAACTATCGAATATATAGACGAGAGGGTGGGAAATGAGGAGTCGACGTACTGGCACGAGAAAAAACAAGCTTGCAGATGAAAAGCTGGACGCTAGAAAAAAACCCAGGTTGGCACCTGTTCCAAATCTGTATGTGGCACAGGTTGTGCCTGAGATGGTGGCTCAAGCGATTGTCTTAGAGCAGGCTGCAACGCCAATCCCTTATCACGCAAGAAATTTGGGGGTTGCTCAGACAGCCAATGATTCGGCGTCGAATTCGTCTTCTAGTCAACCTGTCTTCATGACGGATGAAGAGCCACTTTCTTCATCCAATTCGAATGAGATTAGTTTAACGCCTGCTTCTATCGCAACCCGATTGAGTTTGTTGCCTCCGTTAACGTCATCGTCATCTTCACCGAGTGAAGGGTTTTCTTTGGTGCCGATGACAGATGATCAATTAGATGCTAAGTCATTTGTTAAGTTAGAAAATGATACTTCATTCTCGCCTTCATTTTTGTCTACAAACTTTTCTGATTTCTTGATGGAAACTCCGTTTGCACCTTCATCATCATCTTCCTCTTCCTCATCGTCTTCTTCATCATCGTCTGCATCATCTTCTCATGATTCACTGTTTTCTTTCGCGCCATCTTCTACTTTGTCATTGCTTTCAAAAAGTTTATTTGCGCCTGTTAATAAAAAACAAATGAAATCCAAAAAGTTTGCGTCGGCCGGTGATGCAAAGGATGAAAAGAAAGAAAGGCCGCAGCGAAATAGAAAATCTAGAAAAACCGTTTCACAACCTGTGACACGTCGTGCGCAAGCGACAACCGACTTTATTCCACCTTATACGATAGAAGAAGGGTTGGATCAATTTAAAACGTTTTATGATGAAGCTGCGCGTGAAGCAAAAAATATTTCTGATATTTTTTCCAAATTGGTTAATTTGAAAGATGAAAATGGAAAGAGAATTTTTAAACCGACTGGTAATTCGCTCTCAGGAGAAATATTTTCTACGGAAATAAAAATTTCTATCAATGATGTTTCTTTGCCGATGACTTTGCAAGTTTCCAATCTAAAGACAAATCCATTAATCCGTCTTCGATATTCCAATCAAATATTGCTAGAGATGACGGTATCAGATGCACTTTTAGATGTTGTTGCAAAAGAGCAGGGCAGAGCATATCGAAAAATTATTTCAATAGAATCTGTTAGGAGAATAGCTGATTCATTCAAAACTATTTTTGCCAGTAAGCAAATGAATTACGAACAAAAACCTGATGAATTTATAGAGGTAAAAGAACCTGCGACAAAAAAACAAAAAACAGACTCATTAAAAGGAAGTGCGCCTAATCATCAAATTTCTTACGAAGAATTCATGCAGCTTACAATGGATTGTCGCGACCAACCTTTTTCCCAGCGAATGCAAACATGTGTTTATGATCGCGCAGAAGAAAAGATGGTCAATAATCGCCGTCAATGGACTATTTATTTAAATTGGAGTAAGCGATCGATTGCAATTGAAATTGAAGAATTCAAACGTGCAACGTTACCCGCATATTATGGTGATAAAGAGCGAACGTTTAGTTGGATGTATTTATTTAATAACGAAGGTGCTTTAATTGGTAAACAGTTTGAAGATTTGGCTGGAAACCTTTACACCGTTAAATTTAAGCAAGGACAACACATTTTTTTGAATGGTTGGTTTAGTCGAGATTCTTATTTAGATCGAAAAGAACCTGTTTCTCCGGAAGTGAAGGACGATGGCACGGCACTTAAAACCGATATTCGAACTGAACATCACGGTGTGGGTGAACTGAAAGACATTGAAAAAGTACAAGTATTAGGATCTGCTCGCCCTGTTTCTTTTGTGGAATCTCTGGAAATATTTTTTGATGTTTTTGCTAAAAACTTATTTGGCGCAAGCGAGGTTGGGATTGCTGATTCCTCAAGACCCCCGATAAAAATTAGCAGAAAATCAAACATTGAATTAATGTCACCTGAAGAGAAAGATATTCATTTATTAGCTGAATATGCAGGCAATAAAGTAGAAGCACGCTTATTGGAAGGCATGAAGTATGGAAAAGGGCTTTATCATCGTAAAGTAGGAGACCTTGGGTATGAAGTTAAAAATTATTGCGAACAGGGTCAAGTCGTTCCGACGTGTTTTAATGGAGATTATCATCAAGATGAGAAGCAATATGAGCCTTCTCGACAAATTTTATGTCGGATGACGTTAGAGGATTGGTATGCAATTTTGCAAAAAAATTCTGAGCACCCGAAAATTAAAGAAAACCTACTAACGTCTGAAACGCTTGCGATTGATATTTTCCATAGGATGCATAATGATTCTGCATTCGCTTGCGTTATTTTGCAGATCGAACGGGAAATGCGGCTGAAATTATTAAATTTCATGTTGCAATTGCCAGGTCTAAAAATAATTTTAGACAAATTCATTGGAAATAAAAAAATTCAATATCTTTCTGATCAAGAGTTAGCAAATATATTGAATGATGAAACGTTGAATGCAGAAATTAATAAAATTAGGACAGCTCAAGTCGGTTTATTTCAATCTAAACCTCCGATACTCGATGAATATCATTTGTTTCTGAATCGTCATCGAAACTCAGATTATCAAAAACTTATTTTTTCAAATGATAGTCTGAGAGAATTAATATCTTCAACGTACAATGAGGAAAAACAAATCGCTGCGCAATATTATGATGCTAATCAAACACCGTGTGAGGAAAGCAACCGATTCACTCTTTGCCGATTGGTGGAAGAAGAGTATTATCCATTGATCAGGTATCTTGATCTGAATCAGCAAGTTAATTTTTCAAGAGCATTGTTAACGCTTGCAAAAGAATTGGATCCGAGTTTGACCGCTAGAATTCAGCAAATGCAGCCTGGTACCAATCCATTTGCTGGCACGACTTGGACAAGAGATCAATTGCGCGAGTGTTTGTTTGTCAAATTCAAATCGACTAAATATGATGCCGCATTTTGCGTATTGCTAACTGTGCATATACTAATGGATAAACCAGTCGTACATAAGGCTGTTAAACCGAAGAGCCAGGAAGAGAGTGATCAAGCCGCTAGCGAAATGACGGGCGGCGTATTCATGTTGAAGGTTAATCCACAAAAGAAGCGAAAATTAGGATTTTAATCTGTTTTATAACTCATTTTTTTGGGCAACAATTTCATGAGTGTGAGCAGACGTGGGCCCAGTAAATTAATGCATAAGCCTGAAACAACCAATATGCCGGAAATTAATTTCCAGACTTGATAAGGTTCATGCAAAATAATGACGGCGCAGAGCATACCAAAAACAGGTATTAATAAACTAAAGGGTACAACAACGGTCACGGGATGACGGCTGATTAACCAATTCCAGATGCCATAACCCATCCATGTGGAAATGTAGGCAATGAAGCACACGGATGACATACTCTTCCAGGTGAAGTGCGTTAAGCTGTGGACGATGGACGCACTGCCTTCAATTGCAAAAGAAGTGATAAGTAATGGAAAGAATGCGGTGAAACTTCCCCACACCACCAATGACATCATATTCACACGTCCAATCCGTTTGGTAATGAGATTACCGATTCCCCAGGAGCTGGCTGCCGCTAAGATGCAGAGAAAGCCCGCGAGGGTAGTGGATTGATCGAGATGCAAACCGACTAAACCAATTCCAGAAAACGATACGATTGCGCCGACGATTTGCCAAATTTTTGGGAATTCGGCTAGAAATAGCATTGCAAAAAATAAGCTAAAAAAGACCTGGGTTTGCATGAGGATAGATGCAAGACCTGCGGGCATGCCGACTTTTATGCCGAGAAAAACGAATGAGAATTGTAAGCCAAATACAATGAGGCCATATAAGATGATCCATTTAAATGGCGCTGCCGGTCGTTTAATAAAAAAAACGGCTGGGATGCTCGCGAGAAAAAATCGGAATGCGCAGAGAAATAGCGGATTAAAATCGATTAAGGCGAATTTGACGGCAATGAAATTGAATCCCCAGATGGCTGCAACAGCTACGGCTAACAGAATATGTGAGATGGGCATGGTGGTCACGGCGTAAGAAATTTAAAATTGAACACGGATGATACATGGGATGGGTGGGGGATGACAAGATAATTGAGACGTGTTCTGTTATTGCGTGGAGTGGATATAAAGATGCTTATGATGGGTTGTTCAGTTGAGCCAAAGGTTTGATAAGCATCATCGAAGAAGAAACTTTTCTTTTTTAGACAAATCCCCCTTGTTCCCCCTTTTTCAAAGTGGGAGACCTACTAAGCAGCTCTGCGTCTTAATTGCGAAAGCTGCTTAGTAGGTCTCCCACTTTGAAAAAGGGGGAACAAGGGGCAATGGCACTAGCTTAAGAACTGTCGTCCCGGAATTTAGTAGCTCTTAACGAGCGCCTTTTGCTAGTTTAGAGCTACTTAATGTCCGGGATCCATCTTCAATTTATCGCCCTCTTGCTTTTAACTTATATGCTTTAAGCAAAATGGATCCCGGACATTAACTGGCGCTAAATTCGCAAAAAGCGCTCATTAAGCGCCAGTAAATTCCGGGACGACAGTTCTTAAGCTAGTGCCATTGGGAACAAGGGGGATTTGTATAAAAATAATTAAATTTTTCTCTGTAGATATTTAGGTGGGGTCTAACAAAAAATTAAACGCTTGCATTGAAGTTTTTTTTGAGCGCTTAAGAAAAGGCTGTCAAGTTGACACCTGGGTTTCATCTCTTGACATCTTGAAAAAAGCTGACAACTTATAGTAAATATCCCTGAGTTAGAACTCAGGGACATGTTCTTATGCTGTCTTTTTAAGTTTTGTACTTGATGCTTCTTCGTCATCGAAGTGAAAAGTTATGTTTTGATCCTGCTCTTCGTTCGTTGGATCGGATGACACCATCGAAGCGTTGGTAGGGGATGGAGAACGAGCGGATGCACTAAAAAGACCTCCGGCAACTACACCGCTATTTGCAGATAATTCGCTTTGTTGATTTGGGGCAGGAAATGATTTTTCATCCGATTGTAAAACAACAGCAGCAGATGAAGCAGAAATATCCATCGGAGATAAAGTTCTGGTTTGGCTGGGCGGTGTTGCTATGCCTCTTTTTTCTCGCGCAATTTCATCAACAGCCCTTGCTGCTGCGGAAACCGAACGCGTTCTTAATTTTGTTAATTCCTCACTCGCATGTAAGCGCTGACTATTATTTTGTGACAGCTTGTAATAGCAATACATTCCAATGACAGTCATTGCTAAAGCAATACCGCCAGCAATAAAACCAACGCCAAGTGTGCCAACAGACATGGCACCCCATGCGATAAAAGTGGTGGCGAGTAAATAATTGGTTGAGCCCAGTGCACCTAACAATGCTATTCCGGCAAGCAAATATTTTGATTTGCTTATCGATTTGCCTCTGTGAATAATGTATTCTTCACAGTGTTCTATTAAAAAGGTATCCAAAGCCTTACCTTCTTTGAATAGAGACCCTGACTCTCCAAGTTTTGTTTTATTGCTATCCCATTCTTTCTTTTTTTCATAAATATCAAGAATTTTTTTACTATGAGTTTGAATATTTTTTCTTAATTTTAATTTTTTATCTCCTTCTTCAGCGGCGTTGTAAGATATTGTTGTTAAATTAAAACATGAGTGTATATTTAATATATCGGAAATCTCTTGAAAAGTTTTAACTTTTTGTATTTTTTCTATTTCTTTTAAATTCTCTAGAAATAAAGCATCTTGCTGATTTTCCTTCTCTAGCAGTTTTTTTATTTTTGAAATTTCTGCTAATAAGAGCTCTACTTCCATATTCATATCTTTATCAAAGCAGTTATCTATCTCAGCAGTTGATTGAGACTCAACAAAATAAGTATTCATTCCGTTATCAAAAGCATATCCAGATTTTGGGTCTCGTGGATTTTGTTGTTGTCTCCATGCATCCCAAAGCGTTTTATATTCCTGATTTTTATTATCTCTCCTGAATTGTTGAAATTTGCGAATAATTTTGATCAGGTTTGCTCTGTCAGTGGTAAACCCTTTATTCTCTGTTGCAAAGGTCTCATAGAATCGATATAAGTGTCCTTCAATTCCTTCTTTATTTTGCATCTTAAAGAAATCATTTGCGTTTTGAAAGTCTTCCACCAACTTGTTTTCACCCGGGTCAGCCAAATTAATTCCATATGTATCGAACATTTCGACAGACAAATTCAACACAATAAAAAATTCACGACGCATTTTTTCCAGTAATTTTTCAGTTTCCTCAACTCCTTTTTTGGCGTTATATATTCCTCCTGCTAAACCGACAAGTCCTAACATTAAGAGTAAGACGCCAAATGGGGTTGATGCTGCAGCTGCGGTTGCGACTCCGAGGATTACTTCATTCGCAACACCTGGAGCAATCGTTAAGCCTGCAAATCCGTTGTATATTCTAGTTAATCGATTTTCAGTCGTTTTGTTTTTTCGAAAGATACTTAATTCTGGCATTGTATAAATCCTCGGAGTCATTCTTTTATAAAACATGTATCTATTATCTAGAAAAAAGCTTAAGAAAGTATTAGCCCATTCTTAAGGGAATATTAGTTATTTCAAATAATTATCGTCCGTTAAATGCAGTTCCGAGCCGCGCGCGGCTTGGTTTTTTACAGTTATTTCAGGTAATTAGAGCTGAGGGAAAAGTAAAAAGGGCCCAAAGTATCCATACTTCGAGCCCCTTTTAAGAACACTTGCTATTTAACTTGTTGCCACATTCCATCTTTCATACGGCAAGCAATACCTTTGGTTTTGGTCGTTTTGCCATGGTATTTGCCATAAGCAACATAATTACGGCAATTTGGATTACCACCATACGTATAAACTTTGCTTGTGGGTACAATCTTGTACCAAGTACCGGCTTTTTCATTTGACCAATTGGATGGTTGATTCATGGCATTGTTATTCATCGCTGCATTGGTATTGTCGGTGTCGGTATGATCCATTGAGTGACCAATGGTGCCACCGATTAACGCACCTACAACCGCGCCTGCCGCAATAACCCAGCCACTGCCTGCACCGGATGCGAGAGTTCCGAGTAAGCCACCTGCAACCGCGCCCGTACCTGCACCGACGGCTGTATTTTCATTTTGTGTATTGGTTGAACATGCTGTCATGCTTGCAATAACAGCAACAATTGCTACTTTGCTAATAAGTTGTTTCATGGCTAATTCCCCTGGAAGTTTAGGATAGTGTCCTAATTTAAATGGTCTTCTCTAGTGTATGAAAAATTGAGAGAAATAGGGATTGGGGATTACCCTAAATGCGGGTAGGTGTTTATTCGGCTTTGTATCAGTGCACGAAAATTTTTGCACCTTTCAAGGCCATCTGCCGTCCCGAGGCGTGTCCACGGGACGGCATAATGTTTCAGTTTTTTGAATTATGAATTATTTCCACGGCTGCAAGAAGCAACTGCTGTTTTTTGAGGTTGATCTTCAGTGTTTGACTCATCATTTCTGGATGGCAATTCATTGCCATTTTTACCGAACATACTAAGTACGACAGCTTTCTTATTTGGAAGCAGAGGAGCAAGTTCAATTTCTGTATCCACTTCTGTTGGAGTCAGTGGTGAAGCTGAATCTATTGATGACGATGCAGAAGCTGCTGCCGAGATCGAATCTGATCGCAGATTGTTTTCGATAATTGGATTTAGTCTTTCAACAACAATTGCTGGAGGTCGGACTCCGTCTAGTCCTGCTTGCTGTCTATTTCTCAGCTTTAATGTAGCAGACTCTTTAGCAGCTAACTCAACCACCTCAAGAAGAGGCTTCATTGTTTTAATACCATTTGCAGCTGTCATTTGTCGTCTTAAATGAAATTGCTGTTTTGATTTAATCAATTGCGCAGTAGCCATGACAACACCACATAGCACTAACAATCCAATTGTGGCGCCCGCAGAGAAGAATGCGGTTGTGACGAGAATAGGCATAATATAAATTGCTGCTGTAGTTAACAATAATCGACCTAAAAATATACCCGTCGTTGCCCAATCAAATAGATTGTAACCCGTGCTCCATTTGCTTATTTTCTCATCTAATTTTGGTACACCATTGAGCAAGGTCTTGAGAAGAGGTCTTCTCTTAGATGCTTCTGGATCGAGAGCTGCTATCTTGGCTTCTAAATTTGCTTTCATTGTCCCGTATGCTACGACCAACGCGGGTTCTTCATTATATTTTTTGCGTAGATTTTTTAAGACGTTTACAAATTTTGTTGCGAAGGGTACAGGCGCAGCATTATTTTCAGGCGAACTGATTGTTTGCGCTGGCTGATTTTCTCCAAGATACGCCAAGGTTTGAATTTTAATATTACGATTCGTATTTACCATCTCTCTTATTGCGAAGCCGATTGCAATGACAGTCATGATGGGTGACATAACCCATCCGCCAATAAATGCATTAAAAGCAGCGCTAAAAAAAGATTTTGCAACATCGGATAAAATCCATGCGACATATTGTATCAGTACCAAGTTAGTGATCAGTGAGACTGCACCTGCAACAGCGACATTTGCAGTTTTGTTTGCATAAAAAGAATTGTCATAAATAGGTTTGTCCTGAGTAACAGAAGGAGAACCTGCTGTTTGCTCTAATTCTGATTTCAATTGATCAAGCTCTGCTTTGCGTACCGCTCTGCAAATGAGATCGGGTGCATCTAATTCAGCTCGTTCTCGCAAATGAGCGTGCTCTGCTGATTTACCTTCACGAAAGTGATTCCAGTTATATAGTTTTACTGCCAATGGGATTAAACCAGCAGCAAATGATAAACCAAATGCCAGCTCAAAAGGCATGCCAGCAATTGCCACTGAAGCATAAGCGCCTATTGCAATGACAGCCAATATCCACATGATCCAGTAGGTGAAGGAAGATGTAGCGACAAAGTCATAGAGGGTCGTGAAAGCATAAACGATGGGGTTCGGTCGTCTAAATTTTTCTAATTGCAATTTTTCAAGTTGAGTGAGGTTCTCGTCATTTGGATCTTTGAAAGTGCAATTAATTTTGAGGTCATCAAAATTGATAAGGCGTGTTTTGTCACGCTTTTTGTCATAACATTCAAGTTTAAATTCTTTATAAATTTTAGGCGTTAACGTATCATTTACCAATATTTCTTTGAGTGCTCGATTGATTGCGTCAATGTAGTGGATCATGTTTTCGTTAGCTAATCGAAAGACAGCCTCTCCAATTGTGTCAGTCTCTTCAATTGCTTTCTGGGCTGCATTTTTCTTGGCGACATGTTTTTGTTCTTCATCGACCTTAGCGTCTGCTTGCTCCTGATCCCATTTTGTTGTCGTGAGTGCTTTATTAAGCCGCGTATGAGTTGCTTGTCTGTTTGTAAAGGCTGCTTTTTTTTGTTGATAGAGGTCATGAGTTCTATAACCTGCAAAACCAATAAACCCTAGATAGAGAAGAACAGATGCCCAAGGATTTTGTGACGTGTATTCAACGAGTGGACTGGCACCGATTGCCTGAGCATTACCCCAGCCACAGAGAATTGCTGCGACGTCTAAATAACGAACTCCATAAGTAATAGGGCAATCAACAGATCCCAATAAGCGTACCTCAAGGTCAACAATTTCACCAGATTGTAAAACAACGAATTTAGGCATTTTAAAGCCGATGGTGGGCTGCTTGAATAAGCGTTTTTTAGGCTTAGCAGGATTGGCGCTTTTAATTGCTTTAGGATTAACTTTACGGTTACGTATGCCTTTCTCTTCGGAAAGAAGGGGTATGACTTCTTCATTTTCTTGATCGTATTGAAAGCCTTTTTGCTCTGTATCATTTGCCATAATCGTTACCACCATACAAAAATAGGTTGGGTTTTAGTTCATCCTACGCCAAAATTCTTAAGTAATTCTTAACGCTTGATGACAATACAGTCACCTGATTCCATTGAGTTAATACAGATTTCCTTGAGACAGACTAAATTATGTATTGTCATTATTGCTTAATTCATTAACAACGCCTATTTATCATAGAGTTATATTAATGAAAATGTTTATTTTTTGGGTTAATTCTGGATACTAAAATAGACAGATTAAGATATCAACAATTAATTGCTTTTAAATTAAATTTAGTAGGGTTGTCAAAAAGTCACAACCCCTTCCAGCGCAACCGACTGCATATTATTACTCGTCGATTCACCGTTTTTGCCTTGAAATGAATTGGTGTTTGACACATCTCGCCGTGTTTCAGCCCGTAATTCAAAGTGTTTCATCACTAAATAACCAACTGTCACAGTGGCTTCTTTCAAGCTTTGCGGTACGCCGGTTGCAAAACCATTGCGATCATTAAAATATTCACCGCGTAATGTTGTCCGCCATTTTTCATTCCATTGATATTCTATATAGCCTGCAATCCCTTGCCATACCGCACTGCCATAATTACCATTTGGCAATAACGCATTATTTTGTGACACAAAATCATAATTGGCCGTTAACGATAATTTATCAGTCACATGCAGTGTTGCGATGAGGTCGACTAAGTTGCGAATTCCTGTGGGGCCAGTGTTAGTGAAATCACCATTTGCGCGTTCTTGTCCATTGTACCAGCTGGTTGATAAGGTATATTTATCAACAGTGTAAATAGTTCCGAGTTCCAGTGTTTTCCGTCGACTCCAATCTCTTATGCTATCCCAGCCATTATTTAGCCCCGCGATGACACTTAATTTTTCATCAACGGCATAAGTCGTACGAATACCGGTGACAGTTGTAGGCTCAGAAAATGTTGCAATGAGGGAACCTGAAAAATCAGGATCTTGCGGTACCAGAGACGACTCATAACCGGCAAGTGAAAAATACTTTCCAGCAATCACAGTGACAGAATGAAATGCGTATTGCAAAAAGAGTTGATCAATTCCCAAGCCAGCATTTTGACTATCCAATGCGGGATCCATGCCATAACTTTGGTTTTTATACGCATCACGTCCCAATATGACATCCAATAAAGCTCCCCAACCTTGCTCAGGTTGCTTTGCAATGGTTAAATTGGCTTGCTGTAAGGTAAAGCCATTCGGATTAAGATCATATTGCCTATCGAGTACACCACTCGTGAAAAATTGGCTCTGTGACAGATAGTTATAAGAGCCTGCGATATAACCACTGACATTCAATCCTGCGATGACGTATTGTGGAGTAGGCGGGTGGCCAGGCAAATCGGCAAGTGGCTTATCCGCAAAAGCGATACAAGGTATTGCCAATAAGCCGCTCATTAAACTATATAAAGTTCGGTTCATGAAGAGTCTCATCGGTCCATTTGTGCGCCATTCTATTTAAATAAATAACCAGCAGCAATTATTAATTGAAAGAGAAGGAATTTTTTAGCCTATTATTTCATGCTAAAATAAAACCTTATCGTATTAATAAAAAGGAAATTTTTATGAGAACGCTACTTAGCATCGTTGGAATCGTTTTAGTGATCGCCGGTATTTTTTTATATACCTATCACGGTATTTCATATAATACCCAAGATAAGGTAGCGCAAATAGGGGGTGTCAATATCACCGCACAAACCCAAAAAACAATTACAGTGCCTCCCATTGCGGCCGGTTTATCGATTGTTGCCGGGCTGGTATTAGTAGTCATTGGCAGATTTAAATGACAAATTGACAGTCTGTAGCAACCTCTATATTCTTGCAGCGCGATAACTTGCGAAAGTGGCGGAACTGGTAGACGCGCTGGATTTAGGTTCCAGTGGGGTAACCCGTGAGAGTTCGAGTCTCTCCTTTCGCATAAAACTCAAAGACTTATACTATTTTCCTGTGCCTTTTTCTGAAGGGTTTCTGACGCAAATAAATTTTAATAGTTTCATTAAGTTGCATTTTTTTATATAATAGCAGCTTACTGTTCTTATTGATCGGATTTTTTATTAAATTGTGGATTGAGGGTTGTTATGCAAGTATCTGTTGAAGCGCCAAGCAAACTTGAACGTCGTATTACCGTGGTTGTTCCACCTGAAAAATTAAATGAAGCGTATAACAAACGTATTTCGAACTTAGCGAAAAAAGCTAAGATTGATGGCTTTCGTCCAGGCAAAGCGCCGATGAATGTCGTTGAAAAACGATATGGCGACACCGCCCGCCAAGAAGCATTGAGCGAAGTGATTCAATCCTCACTGTATGCTGCGATTCATCAAGAAAAATTAAGCCCAGTCGGTGTACCCACCGTAGAACCCAAAGTGGTTTTACCAGACCAACCCTTGGAATTTATCGCAACCTTTGAAATATTGCCGGTTATTGAAGCCGTCAAATTTGAATTGAGCACATTAGAAAAACACGTTTCCAGCATTGCGGAAGCTGATGTGGATAGCGTGATTCAACACTTGCGATCACAACATACCAGTTGGGTCAAAGTAGAGCGTCCCGCGCAAGAAAAAGACCGAGTCATGATTGATTTTCGTGGCAGCATCGATGGCGTTGCATTCGATGGCGGCCAAGCACACGATTATCCGATTGTATTAGGTAGCAAAGCGATGATTCCTGGATTTGAAGAAGGGATTATGGGTATGCAAGCGGGTGCAGAAAAAACCATTCAAGTTACTTTCCCAGAAAATTATTTTGCGAAAGAATTTGCAGCCAAACAAGCTGAGTTTGCTATCAAAGTCATTAGCGTTTCTGAGGCAAATTTACCTGAGATGAATGAAGCTTTTATCAAACGCCTTGGTGTGAAAAGTGCTAACGTAAATGACTTACGCGCTGAAATTCAAAAAAATCTCGAACGTGAATTAGACCGTGTTGTCAAATTGAAATTAAAAAATCAAGTATTCGATAAATTGCTTGAACAAAATGCGTTTGACATTCCAAAAGCATTAATTGAACGTGAAGCGCAACGTATTCATGATGAAGTGCATCCAAATCATGGTCATGAACATCAGCACACTGACGCAGAAATGGCGCAATTTAATGAAGCGGCAAAACGAAATGTCGCATTAGGTTTGTTGGTCGCGGAAATTATTAAAGACCGTAAAATTGCAATTGATAAAGAACGCGTGCAAAACTTTATTACGAATCTTTCGTCAGCATATGAAAAACCACAAGACGTAGCCGCTTGGTATCAATCGAATAAGCAAGCATTAGCTGAAATTGAAATGCAAGTGTTAGAAGAACAAGTGGTTGAGAAACTGTTAGAACAAGTTACATTGACTGAAAAAACGTTAAGTTATCAAGAATTAGTTAAGCACTAACATTAATCCATTATAAAGGAAGATACTCAATGAGCCAAAATAACTTTGACAATTTAACAGCGTCTAATTTAGTACCCATTGTTGTTGAACAAACTGCGCGAGGCGAAAGATCGTTTGATATTTTTTCGCGCCTGTTAAAAGATCGAGTCATTTTTATTGTTGGCCCTATTGATGATTATGTTTCAAATTTAGTGGTTGCTCAGTTATTGTTTTTAGAATCCGAAAATCCGGATAAAGATATTTCTATTTACATTAATTCACCCGGCGGTGTTGTCACCTCAGGTTTAGCAATTTATGACACCATGCAATTTATTAAACCGGATGTGAGTACTATGTGTTTAGGCCAAGCTGCCAGTATGGGTGCACTGTTATTAGCGGGTGGTGCTGCGGGTAAACGTTATTGCTTACCGAATGCGCGCGTGATGATTCACCAACCATTAGGTGGTGTGCAAGGTCAGGCATCCGATATTGCCATTCATGCGGAAGAAACATTAAAAATTCGTACGCGCTTAAACAAAATTTTGGCGCATCACACAGGTCAACCGGAAGAAACCATTGGAAAAGATACGGATCGTGATAATTTCATGAGTCCTGAGCGTGCAATGGAATATCATATAATTGACAAGATTTTAACTCAACGTAGCATTGTTAAACAAAAAGAGAAAACATCTTAGTGGATGACGTCTCTTGAATTTTTAAAATTTGACACTATCTAATAAGTTGAGATATTTATATTTATTGAGGTAACAATATGGGTGGTAATGGGAGTAAAGATAAAGTGCTGCATTGTTCATTTTGCGGAAAGAGCCAACATGAAGTACGCAAATTGATCGCAGGCCCCTCCGTTTATGTGTGCGATGAATGCGTAGCGTTATGCACCGAAATCATTCATGAAGAAGTACAAAGTACGCAACCTAGCGAGGAAGTCATTCCTAAGCTACCAACGCCGATGGAAATTCGCCAAACACTGGATGAATATGTGATTGGTCAGGCTCAGGCAAAAAAGACCTTGTCTGTTGCCGTTTACAACCATTACAAACGGTTACGTACTCGCCAAAAAGATAAGAACAATGATATTGAAATTGCAAAGAGTAATATTTTACTGATTGGCCCCACAGGATCTGGCAAAACGTTGTTAGCTGAAACATTAGCACGGTTGTTGAATGTGCCATTTGTGATGGCAGATGCAACCACGTTAACTGAGGCGGGTTATGTCGGTGAAGATGTTGAAAACATCATTCAAAAATTATTGCAAAAATGCGATTACGATGTCACAAAAGCCCAAACAGGCATTGTTTATATTGATGAAATCGACAAAATTTCCCGCAAATCAGAAAATCCGTCAATTACCCGGGATGTGTCCGGCGAAGGCGTGCAACAAGCTTTATTGAAATTAATTGAAGGTACGGTAGCATCGGTTCCGCCCCAAGGTGGCCGTAAGCATCCACAACAAGAGTTTATTCAAGTCGATACCAAAAATATTTTATTCATCTGTGGCGGCGCGTTTGCTGGCTTAGAAAAAACGATTCGCGAACGGTCTGAAAAATCAGGCATTGGTTTTTCAGCTGAAATTCGTGGCAAAGATGATTCAAAATCGATTAATCAGCTACTATCAGAAGCGGAACCCGGCGATTTGGTAAAATTTGGCTTGATTCCAGAATTAATTGGCCGTTTACCTGTTGTCGCTACATTAGAAGAGTTAGACAAGGAAGCGTTAGTGAGAATTTTAACTGAACCAAAAAATGCACTCGTAAAGCAATATCGCAAATTGTTTGAAATGGAAGACGCCAGTTTAGAATTTCGTGATTCCGCATTACAAGCCATTGCCGAGCGTTGTGTTGAAAAGAAAACAGGAGCACGCGGTTTGCGCTCTATTCTAGAGAAAGCTCTATTAGATACCATGTACGAGCTTCCCTCATTAAATCATGTTGCAAAAGTCATTGTCGATGAATCCTGCATTGCAGGTGAGTCCGCGCCGATTATTATGTATGAAAACAATGAACAAGCTCTTGCAGCGTCTGAATGAGAATCGACTTTAAATTAATAAACTATATCTAAAAACGGTTTGCTATACTTAAATAAAGTAGCAGCCGTTTAATAGTCATTGCATAGGAATCCTTATATGACATCAGCCAAGAATGAAAAAAATCTGTTAGGCGTACCTGTTCTCCCATTACGAGACGTGGTTGTTTATCCGTTTATGGTTGTGCCGCTTTTTGTAGGCCGCGAACGTTCGATTAAAGCACTCGAAGTTGCAATGGCAGCCGATAAGCAAATACTTGTTGCGACTCAAAAAAGCGCAGCAGAAGACCAGCCCGCAGAAGATGATATTTATCGCATGGGAACGTTAGCCACCGTTCTACAATTATTAAAATTACCAGACGGTACCGTAAAAGTTTTAATTGAAGGCGTGAAGCGCGCAAAGATTTCTCGCTTTGTTACCCACAAAGATTATTTTTTAGCGGATATTGAACCCATTGAAGATGAAAGTGGTGGAACGCGTGAAATTGAAATTTTAATTCGTTCCTTAAAATCACAATTCGAACAATACGTAAAATTAAATCGCAAAATTCCAACCGAAATTCTCGCATCCGTTTTAGCGATCGAAGACGGCGGACGTTTATCAGATACCATTGCTGCGCATTTATCTTTGAAGTTAGATGAAAAACAAAAAATTCTTGAAGTGTTAAATTTATCGAAACGGCTAGAAAAATTAGTCGGCTTGATGGAATCTGAAATCGACTTACTACAAGTTGAAAAGAAAATTCGTGGCCGCGTGAAACGCCAGATGGAAAAAACGCAACGCGAATATTATTTGAATGAACAAATGAAAGCGATTCAAAAAGAATTAGGTGAACTAGATGAAGTGCCTAATGAAATAGAATCATTGGCCAAAAAAATCGTAGAGTCAGGCATGACCAAAGAAGCAACTGAAAAATGCCAAATTGAATTAAATAAATTGAAAATGATGTCGCCCATGTCAGCTGAAGCGACAGTCTCACGTAACTATTTAGATTGGATGTTAGCGTTACCCTGGAAAAAGCGAACAAAGTTACAAATTAGCTTAGCAGAAGCTGAAAAGATTTTGGAAGATGAACATTATGGCTTGAAAGAAGTGAAAGAGCGCATTTTAGAATATCTCGCGGTGAATAAGCGCGTGAAAAAGTTGAAAGGTCCTATCTTATGTTTAGTGGGCCCACCCGGCGTTGGCAAAACATCACTCGGCCAATCAATTGCCAAAGCAACAGGACGTAAATTTGTGCGCATGTCATTAGGTGGCGTACGGGATGAAGCTGAAATTCGCGGTCATCGCCGTACATACATCGGTGCGATGCCTGGCAAGATCATTCAAAAAATTGCAAAAACAGACGTGTGCAATCCATTTTTCTTGTTAGATGAAATTGACAAAATGGCGATGGATTTCCGCGGTGATCCAGCATCTGCTTTATTAGAAGTGTTAGATCCCGAACAAAATCATTCATTCAATGATCATTACCTAGAAGTGGATTATGATTTATCCGATGTCATGTTTGTGGCGACGGCAAATACCTTAGAAATTCCACCTGCATTACGTGATCGGATGGAAGTTATTCGGATTCCAGGTTATACCGAAGATGAAAAAATCCACATTGCGTTACGCCATTTGATTCCAAAACAAATTGAAGCAAATGGTTTAAAGGCGACTGAAATTGAAATTCCACTTGAGACGGTGCGTTATGTGATTCAACACTACACGCGCGAAGCCGGTGTGCGTAATTTAGAAAGAGAAATTTCAAAAATTTGTCGTAAAGTGGTGAAAGAAGTTATCTTAAAAATCAAAGCAAAGAAAAAGAAGCGTATCGATATTGCTGACTTAGAACATTATTTAGGTGTAAGACGCTATCGTCACGATATGGCCGGTGAAAAAGATCAAATCGGTCAAGTGAAAGGGTTAGCATGGACGGAAGTCGGTGGTGAATTACTTGAAATTGAAGCCGTTACGTTACCGGGTAAAGGTAAGACGACCTATACTGGCCATTTGGGCGAAGTGATGCAGGAATCTATTCAAGCTGCGTTAACCGTGGTTAGAGGCAGAGCGCCGGTATTGGGTGTGCCGAAAAACTTTTTTGACCGACATGATATTCACATCCACGTACCCGAAGGTGCAACACCGAAAGATGGTCCTAGCGCGGGTATTAGTATGGTGACAGCATTAATGTCCGTCATCACACAGTTGCCTGTTCATTCTGAATATGCCATGACGGGTGAAATTACTTTACGTGGTGAAGTGCTTGCAGTGGGTGGTATCAAAGAAAAACTGTTGGCTGCGCATCGCGGTGGAATTAAGAGCGTTATTATTCCGATCGAGAATATTAAAGATTTAAGTGAAATTCCAGATAACATCAAGAAGGATTTAGATATCAAACCCGTGCGTTGGATTGAAGATGTATTAAGTTATGCGTTAAAAGGATATACAGCCCAAGTGCGTAAGCATAAAAAAAAATCTAAAGCGGCTGTTTTGACAGCTGCACACAAAAAAGGGCGTAAAGGAGAGCGTGCGCGGGCGCATTAAGAAAGAGCTGTCATCTTAAGCACTCAAGTTGACAGCTCTTTTCATAAGCACAAGAACGACAAACCAAAAAATAAAACAGATTTTTTAAATACTTCGCTTGACACACATTTCTCCCAATTGGTATAAATCACACTCCAATCGGAGCTGTAAAAAAGCATGAGTGGAAGGCGAAGCAAGTTAATTTAGGACAGTTGAGAGTAGAGGACATAATGAATAGAGCTGAGCTGGTAGAATTAATCGCAGAAAATGCTGAAGTCACCAAAGCGTCTGCAGAACGCGCCTTAGGCGCATTAATCGATGCTATTACTGCATCATTAAAAAAAGATGAACCTGTTGTATTAGTTAATTTTGGTACCTTTGTGGTGCGACAACGAGCGGCTAGAAAAGGCCGTAATCCACAAACCGGACAAGAAATTAATATTAATGCAGCAAAAGTCGTTGGCTTTAAACCGGGTAAGGCATTAAAAGACGCTGTTAAAGGCAAAGAGAAAGAATAAAAATAAGAAAAAAGCTCATTTAGTCATTGTAACTATCAGAGTTTTCGGTTAAATTCCCGTTTCTTATTTATATAGCAAAGGTTATAAAAAAGACAATAAAGTGTTCAAATAGAAACTTTGATGTCGGGTGCTTAGCTCAGCTGGGAGAGCATCGCCCTTACAAGGCGAGGGTCGTGGGTTCGAACCCCTCAGCACCCACCATTTTTAAGTTATATATTAGAAAGATTTTGGAGTGGTAGTTCAGTTGGTTAGAATACCGGCCTGTCACGCCGGGGGTCGCGGGTTCGAGTCCCGTCCACTCCGCCAAGTTTTGACAAGGCGTGTCCTCATTGAGAGATACGCCTTTTTTATGGAATGTTCAGTATATACTCTTAGCGTACGAGTATAAAATTGCTGAATTTTATTAAGACTGGAAAAGGGATTTTGCTAATAAAAAAAAGAGTTATTTCAAACATCCCAAAATAAGCGAGACGTAGCAAGTATGCTGCAGACTATTCGTGATTATACCCATGGCTGGATAGCCGGAATTATTATTTCACTTCTTATCCTATCATTTGCATTGTGGGGCATTCATAGCTATTTGATCACTGCCACCAATAATGATAACGTGGCAAAAGTAAATGGCGTGGAAATTTCAAAAAGCGCGCTCGCTGAATCCTATGAGCGTCTACGACGTCAGATGCAAACGCAGTATGCAGGCAATCAATTGCCAATGAGCGAAGAAGCCAGTTTAAAGCGACGATCACTGAACTCACTGATTGAAATTCAAGTATTAAAACAAGCCTCAGAACAAGCTGATTTTCGTATTACTCAAGACCAAGTTGATAATTTTTTACAGGGCATACCTGAATTTCAAGTGAACGGTGAATTTTCATTTAATCGTTTTCAGCAAGTGTTAGCGGCAACGTTATTTAATCCAGGTGAATTTTTAGAAGTGCTTAAAACAGCGCTATTAATAGATCAACCACGTTTAGGCATGATTTTTTCATCGTTTGCATTACCCAATGAAATTGACAATAGCATTTCATTGGTTGAACAAATGCGTGATATTCAATATTTAACAATTCCCCAAGACTTATTTGCCAAACAGCCGGTAATGATTTCCGATGAAGCGATTGCAGCCTATTACAAACAACATCAAGACGATTTCAAAACACCTGAACAAGTCAGCATTGACTATATTGTTCTTTCAACCAGTGATTTAGCGAATACTATTCATCCTACGGATAGCGCATTGAAAAATTCCTATAATGAAAATTCAAATCAATTTGCATTACCCGCGCAATGGCAAATCGATGAAATTATTTTACCGCTAATGCCCACTGCAACCGATGACGATGTGAAGCAAGCGCTGACTAAAATGACTGAGTTAGCTAAATTAGCAAATTCAGGCAAAAGCTTTGCTGAAATGATTAAGACATCTTCTGTAACAGCAGGTGATGATAAATTAAAAAAATCACTCGCGCTAGAACAGTTTCCGACTGAATTACAAAAGACTATTTCGGGTTTAACCAAAGTAGGGCAGGTTTCCGAACCCCTGAGAACAAACAAAGGATTCGTATTGCTAAAAGTGCTCAGCTATAAAGAAGCCGCAGTGCAGCCATTTGAAACAGTTAAAAATAAAGTCAGTGAAGTTTATGCGCACCAACAAGCTGAAGTCGAATTTGGTGATTTACGCGAAAAATTAGCAAGCTCAACCTATGAGCATCCAGAATCGTTAGCCACTGCCGCAAAAGTATTAAATCTACCGATTCAAACGTCGAGCTTATTTACTAAAGATAAAGGCGGCAAAGATATCACGAATCATGAAAAGGTTCGTGAGACGGCATTTAGTAATGATGTATTGAATTTGCAAAATAATAGCGATGTGATTCAGCTGAATTCTGACACACTCGTTGTGTTACGGGTTAAAAACCATGTGCCTGCTGCACTGCTATCCTTGGAAGCAGTCAAAAAACAAATTGAAGGTAAATTGGCAGCGAATGCCATTGAAGAAAAATTACAGCAATTTGCGAGCACAACAACGGCTGCGTTGAATGCGGGTCAATTAACGTTGGATCAAGCGAAAGCGAAATACAATTTAGTAGAAACAAACGTTGGTTTTACTGGTCGCCATGCCAGTAAAATTGACCAAGCAATTTTGGATACGGCATTTGCAATGCCAAAACCGCAGACGAATCAAACAACATTTGATTTTAGTAAATCTGCGAATGGTTATGCGATTGTTGCACTCACTGCACTCAAAGAACCGAATCTAGCGACTAATTCCAAAGATCAGTACCAGGCTTATGCCGATCAAATTCAAGGTTCACAAGGTGGTCTAGAGTACGAGTTATATAAAAAATCGTTGATGACGAATGCAAAAATTGTGTTAGAAAATCAATAATCCTTTATTTCCCATATCTTCACTTCATTTCATCCTTTCGAGTTGTAGTAGCCCGGATGCAATCTGGGGTTTTAATCTGCCCGTCTAGTTACTTACCATCACATTTTTAAAGGTTAGGCTCCAAAATAAACTTGAAAAGAATGCTAAACTATATTAACTAGGAGGCGCATCTATCATGCAACGTCAATTAGCTAGCCCACTCATTTTATTTGATCAATTTCAGAAATTGGCTACTGATAATTCTCATGAATCTATTCAATATGATTCAAAGGAAGGAAAACTTGAGGTCAAAGCTTATATTAAAGAGGATTTTATATTCGTAGAGAAAACAAATCTTGCGGAGCAATTGCAGGCGCCGATTAAGCTGCATGTCAATTTTGGCACGCTTGAAATAGCGAAGGGTTGGAGCATTGTTTCTCCTATTTTTTTAAAGTACGCCAATATTTTTGGTTGTTTAAAATTAATCGATCCAGCATTACTAATAAAAACAACTGTTGGTTCTGAAATGCAGGTAGCATTAGATGAGATAGAAGCCAAAAAAATTTCTGATCCTGATGAGCAAAAATTTGTATTAGAAAATCTTGAGTGTACGAAGCAGTATTTTGCAGCGGAACGAAAGCGCTTTTTGGAATCAGCACCTATTACTGATTATATTTATAAAGATGAGAATGGAAAAGTTGATACAACGAACTTACTGGCGATGGCGAAAGAAATTGAAACAGAATTGAAAGCGCATGGTGCATTTCCAACGTCGTTAAATCAAACTGATTTGAGAGTAAATTCATTTGTATCGATACGTCAAGAGAGTGATCAGTTTGGATATTACATCAATGTATTTAGAAATTTTTTACCAGAATGCTGGCACGCGCTTGTTAATAACCCTGACGTCAAGGCATTGGTAGATGAGAAAGAATTATCAAGGCCTCGTCCACAATTTAAATCTGAGCCTTATCAATATCGAGCGGCGGGTTGGAACCGAGATGTGGAAAATTTTGGTTCTATTGTTTCTCAGTTAAAGAAATCAATTTTATATTTAGAAGCATTGCAAAAAAATAATAAGCTTAGCAAATCGGTACAAGAATGTGTGCGATTGATGAATCAAATCTTGCATTTTAAAAGTTTAGACCAAAAAGAAAAATTAGCGGCCATCGTCAGTGTTTGTGAAGATGCTTATAGTTCACTGACTGAGCATCGGTTTCGTGATGATAATGCTGATGAAAAACAAGTCGTCCCACTTGAGTATTCTTTTAATTATACAATTAATCATAGTTATTGTTGCGGATTATTTGGTGATCCACCGGAAGATAAGAATCTTGGCGATGTATTGACGAATTTTTTTAAAACAATTATTGATTATAATAAATATCAATCTAGCAGCTTGGCGAATGATATTAAAGATGAAAACAAGACACTTTCTAAACTTCACGAAATGGTTATGAAGGAAAATAAACGACAGACTAAAGGGAATACTGCTTCAATATAACTGACGTTTTTAAAGTTATTTAGAATTAGCCACTTAATGATGGTTAATTTTACTAATTATTTACTGCTATAATATACTATAAAGATACACCTTTGAAATTCGGTGTGATCGCGCGTAGGATGATACCGAGAATTTTGTATTTCAAAGTGCAATTGGTATAGATCATATAAATCATATTTTCAGGAGTGATGGTCATGCCACAACTATTTACCCAAAAAAGTTCCAGAGAAATTGGATTTACTCACTTATCGTTTGGTGATAGCACAAAACAATTTTCCTCCACTCATTTTGCGGAAGCCAAATTTGCTATTGAAAACTTAGCGGAAGGTGCTAGTGCAGGAAGGGAGATGTTTGAGAAACTCAAAAAAGAGTTGGATAAGAAAGGAATTAATTATCGAGAATGGCGATATCGTGGAGAACGAGAGCGATATGGTTTGGCATTTGATTCTGCTGGTGATAGTTTGTTTGCACTAAGACATCTTGCAGAGAGTGGTAAATTACAGTTATTCAGTAACAAGCCAGAAGTTTTTACGGATCTCAAAAAATGGGAACAAGAGATGGTAAAAGAGGTTCAAAAAAATCTAGTCACTCAAACATCAACACTTGCTATTTATGAGAATGAAGCAAAAAAAGATGAATCATATAACGATATAGTTGAGAGGCAAAAAAAGGAAAAAACTTTTTTAAGTGAATTTTTAGCTGAGCTTGACAAAAAAGGCAGCCTTTTTGATCGCAAAAATGAAACTGCTAATATCACATTAGGATTTGCGAAATCAGCAGATAAAAAATCTGATAGTGTAGCGCCAAGTGATGAATCTGGACTGAGTAATAAACATCCGAGAGGTCGCAGTAAATCAATCTAACGATACCAATTTGTAGCTCCAAATTTCAGACAGAGCCGCGACCGTCAGGGAGCGTCACATGAGCTGCGAATAAATAGATACGAAAATAGAATCATTGGTGATCGCTCCCTAACGGTCGCGGCTCAGTTTGACATATGAAAACCAAGCCTCTAAAAGAGGCTTGGTAAGATTCAATTAAGCAGTGGTTTAACTTGCGATGATATGTGCAAACGAATTTGTTTCCGTCGCCGCTGCAACCATAGGATGCGAAATATCTTTTCCGCCGTAGAATATCGACGAGCTTTGGGAATCTTTACGAGCATTATCTTGTTTGTTCATCGTTTTTGCGATGGAGTCACCAAGATGGCTTGCCGCAAAGGTATTTAAACTGACAAGTAACGCTATCGAAAAAAGTACAATTTTCCTCATGCTTACTCTCCCTCAGAGTTAAGTAGTAAAACTAGGGCCATTATACTAAAAATACACAAAATGCAAAATGGTTTTAACATAAAGCAGGTTTTGGTGGTTAAATTGTGATCAGATTTAGCGGTTAGGATAGAATATATAATAAGATCAAAAACTTCGATGGTACCAGAGAAAGAAGTGTTTAAGAAAGAGTTGTCATCTTGAGTGATTAAGAAAGGGCTTGTCATCTTGAGTGCTTAAGAAAGGGCTGTCATCCTGAGTGCTTAAGAAAGGGCTGTCATCTTGAGTGCTTAAGAAAGGGCTGTCATCCTGAGTGCTTTTCGCTCCGAAGGATCTCCCGCAAATTTCTGAGACTTAGCTGAAAAACTTCCTAAGCATCTCTCTGCTATATAGGGGGATCCTTCGGAGCGAAAAGCGCTCAGGATGACAAGCCCTTTCTTAAGAAAGAGCTGCCTCCTAAGTGCTTAAGAAAGGACTTGTCATCTTGAGTGCTTAAGAAAGGGCTGTCATCCTGAGTGCTTTTCGCTCCGAAGCAACTGTCTTGAAAATTAAACTTCAATAGAAGCTACTCGCCATGCTTCATTATGTTTAATCATGGCGTTTATGATAATTAATAACTTATGCATACAAGCAATTATGGCCACTTTCTTCAGTTTTCCTGCATTACATAAACGCTCGTAAAAGTTTTTTATTTGTGGATTATGTCTTATTGCAACTAAAGTGGCCATATATAGCATGGTACGCACAGAAGATCTTCCTCCCCAAATGGTCCGTTTACCTCGTAATGTGCCGCTGTCACGATTGTAAGGCGCTAAACCAGCAAGGGCACTAATTTGCTTTGAGCCTAGACTTCCTAATTCGGGCAAGTCTGAAATGAGTCCAGCAGCAACAACAGAACCCACCCCTTTAATGCTTTTTAACAAGGCGTTTTTTTGCGCAAAGGTCTCATCATTTTGGATAGACTTTGCTAATGCTTCATTAATTGTTTGTAATTCTTTTTCCAATGCTTTTATGATTCGCTGAATTGATTTTTTTAGGTCATTGCTTACCTTATCTAGACGATTTTTTTCCATCGTAATCATGTCGATAATCTGGCGTCTGCGCACATTAAGCCCCGCCAATTTTTGCTGATCTTCATTGTGTAGCACATTTGCCTGAGGTTGCATTTTCTCTGCAAATAAGGCAATGACTTTAGCATCAATTCGGTCTGTTTTAGCCAGTTTTCCAAGTGCTTTTGCAAAATCTCTAATGAGCCTGGGGTTAACAATAGAAACGCTAAGCCCGACTTTTTGCAATGACTGAGCTATAGGTTTTTCGTAACCTCCAGTGGCTTCCATTGCAATAGAAGTCTGGGGAAATGATTTCAATTTTTCAGTTAATTTCTTTATTCCTTTGGCATCATTTTTAAATTGCATATATTTTTCGTAAGGCAAAACATATACATCTAAAATTGCTTTAGAAACATCAATACCGATATAGCATTTTCCATCTTGAATTGTCATAATATTATTCCTTTGGCACTCAGCCTTGTTGATACGGGATCATAGTCCCAGGCAACTGTACGAGTTAAGTTAAGGGTGGGAAGTGACGATCAAGCTTCGTCACGGGCTCGTAGCCCTAGGATCTCACGATCTATCACTTCCCTTTTTTATTACCGTACAACGATAATAAAGAACTCTCTTTTTATATCATGATTTCAAGATACAAGGATCTCCCGCAAATTTCTGAGACTTAGCTGAAAAACTTCCTAAGCATCTCTCTGCTATATAGGGGGATCCTTCGGAGCGAAAAGCGCTCAGGATGACAAAGCACTCAGGATGACAGCCCTTTCTTAAGCACTCAGGATGACAGCCCTTTCTTAAGCACTCAGGATGACAGCTTTTTAAGGTTTTTTTCGATTAGTATTACTCCTCATTCTTCTCAAGCAGTGGAGTCACCTTATTAGAACTATCTAATTCTACTTTTTCAATCTGAACAAATCGCTGCGTAATTTTTTTAGCGGAGGTATGAACTTCGCTCACATCACTGTGCGCTTGTTCAATGTGTCTCGCTAAGTTATCCATGCGTTTTTGAAAACGCTCAAAATCAGTAGAAAGTAAATTTAAATGCTTTTGAATAGCATGAAGCTGTTCACGCGTTGCGGCATCTTTTAACACCGCTCTAGCCGTTGTTAGAATAGCCATCATCGTCGTCGGTGAGACAATCCAAACTTTTGCTCGATGGGCATAGTCTACTAAGTCAGAAAACCGATTATGAATTTCAGCAAAAACGGCTTCAGCAGGAACAAACATGATCGCACCATCCGCTGTTTCACCCGGAATAATATATTTATCAGCAATGTCATGAATATGCTTACGAATATCAATTTTAAAAGCTTGCTCAGCTGTTTTACGATCGGATTCAGACAGTCCATTGTCAATCACTAAGCGAAAATTTTCTAAGGGGAATTTTGCATCAATATTGATATTACCTGTTGGCTCGGGCAAAAACAAAATACAATCCGCGCGTTTTCCATTACTCAATGTATGTTGAAATGCGAAATTTTGCTCGGGTAAAACATTGCGAATTAATGCAGACAATTGGACTTCACCAAATGTTCCACGCGAGCGTTTGTCGGTTAAAATTTCTTGCAAACTTACCACGCTACTAGAAAGTTCCGTAATTTTCTTTTGTGCGGCATCAATTAACGCTAGACGCTTAATCACATCACTAAATGTTTCCGTGCTTTTTTCAAAACCCGCCGTTAATCGCTTTTCAACTTGCAAATTAATTTCTTTTAATCGTGAGTCGGTTGTATTTGTTAAGCTATCAACGCGTTTAGTTAAATCGCTAGAGTAATCTTTCAAGGCTTCTTTCACTTGCAGTCGCGTTTCTTGAAAACCTTGCAAAAGCGTATCTTGCAAAATTTTAAGTGTTTGCAAATCATTTTGTTTTGTTTGTTGACGCCAAATGAAAACGAAAAATAGGATAATAAGCGCAGCCAGTAATAATACGGCGATCAAAGGTAACATAGTGGATCCTCTTAAGAGTGCAAAAAAGTCTAACTCAGTCGATGAATATCATTCACAATGGCTTGCGAAATGAGTAACAACAAGAGGATAAGACCTAGACGATAACAGATATTCATCACGCGTTCTGGGATGGGGCGTCGAATAATCAATTCAATTAATTGAAATAATACATGGCCGCCATCCAAACCCGGAATGGGGAAAATATTGATGATGCCAATTGAAATACTTAAAAACGCTAAAAAACCAAGAAAAGGCGCAATGCCTTCTTGAAATGCAGAGCCTGCACCTTGAAAAATCGCAATGGGCCCGCCTAAACTCTGCATCGATGCTTTGCCCGTGAGTAACTTGCCAATAAACATTAAATTCAAAGTAGTAAAATCGGCTACATTACGCCAAGCATGGGGAATCGCTGTCAGAACATTGTATTTATTTTTATGGATTAAATCAGTCGGCCAATTGAATTGTGGTGAAATACCGAGGAATCCATGTTTTTGCCCAAACCAATTTCCTTCGCTGCCAATTAAAATAGATTTTTTTTCAATTTTATTCTGACGCAACAACGTAAATTGCAATGTTTCATTTGGATGCGAGTGAATGACATCAAGCATATCCAGCCAATTAGTCATTTTTTTATTGTTAATGGCGATAATTTTATCGCCTATTTTCAACCCCATTGTTTCTGCGGGTGATTTGACTTGAATGGTACCAATGATGGCAGGAATGTTGGGTTCATACGGTGTAAAGCCTAAACTCGCCAGCGGATCCGGTTTTAAATTATCAAGATGCCAGTCAGATAAATTCAATAAATGATTTTGGATAGATGGGTTTGTGAGAGTTTGAGTGTTAATCACTAGCGTATCATTGTTACCGACATGTGACAGAATACGAATTGAAACACCCATCCAACTGAATGTAGGTATCTCATCCACACTGATAATTTTTTGTTGCGGTTTTAAACCCGCATTGGCTGCAATGGAATGTGGGGTCACTTCGCCAATGACAGGAACAATGCTATTAAAACCAATAACAAACAATAACCAATATAAAAAAAAGGCTAACACTAAATTTGCGACAGGCCCTGCTGCAACAATAAGAAATTTTTTGAATAATGATTGTCGATTAAAGGCAAGATGTTTTTCATCGGGTGATACGTTCTCTTCATTTTCATCTAACATTTTGACATAGCCACCCAATGGGATGGCAGCAAAGACATACTCAGTTCCTTTTTTATCATGCCAACGAAAGAGCGCTTTGCCGAAACCAATGGAAAAACGTAGCACCTTCACGCCTGCAAGCCTGGCCACAATAAAATGGCCAAACTCGTGAAAGCCAATAATAATTAAAAGCGTAATCAGAATCCCAAGGATGGAAAGCAGCACATTCAACAAAGGTTAAGCCTCCGTAAACTTTTCGGTGTGCAATCCTTCTGCTTTTAAGCGTTTGGAAATCGATTGTGCGGCGGCTACATCGCGTATCGGTCCAATTTGCACTTTATATAAATTTTTTGTGTTAGCAATGCTAATCGGATAAGTGCCATATTGATGCAAATGTTTCTTTAACCGCTCGGCATAAATACGATTTTTAAATGCACCCACTTGGAAATAAGTCGCCGGTTGCTGTTGATCAAAGTGATTAATATTATTTTTAATTTTATTTTTAGCCAGTTGAAAATTATTGCCCATTGTATTACGCGGCGAAATGTTGCGATCATAATGTAAAGGATCGATTGCTTTCACATCCACTAATGCGGTGCCATGACCTAGCATGCCAAGTTTTTTTGCTGCGACATAGGATAAATCGATAATGCGATTTGATTCGAATGGGCCTCGATCATTTACTTTGACAATAATTTTTTTGCCATTTTTTAAATTAGTGACTTGTACGTAGGTGGGTAACGGCAGTGTTTTATGCGCGGCGGTCATGGCTAACATATTGTAACGTTCACCGCTGGAGGTGCGCTGTGAATGGAATTTTGTTCCATACCATGAGGCTACACCCACTTCATGATAGTTTTTGCTCGATGACATCACGTTATAATGACGGCCAAATACTTGATAGGATTTATTGCCGATTCGACTTAGTTTTTCAGATTTTGGCGTTGCATCGGGTATTTTGGACACATCTACATTATAAGAGGGCGGCCCATCTCTACGGACAGTGGAGCAAGCACTTAACACTAAAATTAAACCAATAACAATAAAGCGTAATAAATACGTCAGCGAATTAAGTTGCATGGTATTAATTCCGTTTTGATGTACTTCGCTCTCGAGAAAAAGTCACGATTAAATGAGCGAAATAGAAGGTTAAAAAAATAAATCAATCCTGTGTAAAAAATAAGCTTCCTGCTTAGGGAAGCTTATTCTAACGCGAAATGGCTGAGATTGAAAGTAAAGAGCTGTCATCCTGAGTGCTCCAACTCTCGAAAAAAGAGGGGTAAACATCTAAGAAGAACTTCTTATTTTTATACAAATCCCCCTTGTTCCCAATGGCACTAGCTTAAGAACTGTCGTCCCGGAATTTACTGGCGCTTAATGAGCGCTTTTTGCGAATTTAGCGCCAGTTAATGTCCGGGATCCATTTTGCTTAAAGCATATAAGTTAAAAGCAAGAGGGCGATAAATTGAAGATGGATCCCGGACATTAAGTAGCTCTAAACGAGCAAAAGGCGCTCGTTAAGAGCTACTAAATTCCGGGACGACAGTTCTTAAGCTAGTGCCATTGCCCCTTGTTCCCCCTTTTTCAAAGTGGGAGACCTTCTAAACAGCTCTGTGCTTTAACGGTGAAAGCTGCTTAGAAGGTCTCCCACTTTGAAAAAGGGGGATTTGTATAAAAAGATTAAATTTTTCTCTATCGAAGTTCTTTGGGAGCGCTTAAGAAAGGGTTGTCATCCTGAGCGCTCTTTTTTAAGCACTCAGGATCACATAGTTTTCAACTGCCCCTCTTTCAATTGCGAAATATAATACCCCAATTGAAATACCGCCATTGCGTATAAGTTGCTCGGATTATACCGCTTAATGACTTCAAAATTATGAAAACCCAGCCAATACTCATACCCTATATATTTTTTGAGCGGAATCAGCCGAATTTTTTGATGTTGATAATCTTCCAAGCCATATTTGTTCAAATCAAACTGACCAATTAAATTAGCTTGTTCCCGCTGCGACATCCATTCATACCCGGAACCACTCAATGTCGTTTTTAATGCCACAGGAGCGCGATATGACCAGCCATGCTGATGGTAATAATTGGCAATGCTGCCGATGATATCTGCCTCATTGTGAATTAAATCAATTTTTTTATGGCCAGAAAAATCCACCGCATAATGGCGATAACTGCTCGGCATAAATTGTGGTTGACCAATCGCCCCCGCATAAGAACCCATCATACTCAGAGGATTTAAATGCTGTTCGCGAGTCAGTAAGAAAAATTGCTCCAATTCACTGCGGAAAAATGTTGCGCGGCTGGAATGACTAAATGCAATATTCGATAAGGAATCAATCACACGGTATTTACCGAGATTTTTGCCATATTTTGTTTCAACACCAATCGTTGCAATAATAATTTCAGGTGGAACACCATACAGTCTCTCAGCACGAGCCAACGTCGCTTGATATTTTTGCCAAAATGCAACTCCCTCGCGAATTCGAGTTTCAGTGACAAAAGCAAATTGATAGGTATACCAAGGTTTTTGCTCAAGCGGTGCGCTGACGCTGTGAAGGACAGACGGTTTTGGTTTGACCGTGTTAAACGCCGCAATTAATTGCGCTTTATTATAATGATATTTTTGTACCATGTGGGCAATAAATTTTTTGACGTCTGGACGCTCTGCAAATCCGGTTGATTTTGCATGAGCATTTACCGCAAAAAATAGCATGATTAAACATAAAAATCGAAAGCGCATAGTACATCCATTTAAGTCGTCAATAATTTTCGATGAGTTTGGATAGACATCAAAATTCCAAATCCCGCCATCAGGGTTACCATCGATGAACCACCGTAACTGACCAGCGGTAATGGAATACCCATAACAGGTAATATACCCGTTACCATACCCATATTTATAAAAAAGGATACAAAAAAAGTCAGTGTTAAGCTACCGGCTAATAAACGAGAGAACGTATCTTGCGCATTAATGGTGATATAAAGCCCGCGAAAAATAACAATCATAAAGGCAATTACTAAAACGACACTGCCGACAAAGCCAAATTCTTCACCGCAAACAGCAAAAATAAAATCCGTAGAATGCTCTGGTAGAAAATGCAAATGCGATTGCGTACCATTCATCCACCCTTTACCGAATAAGCCACCCGAGCCAATAGCAATTTTTGATTGAATGATGTGATAACCTGCGCCAAGCGGATCGCGCTCTGGATCAAAGAAAGTGAGTACGCGTTGCCGCTGATAATCATGCATAAAATACCAAATGACAGGTGCACCCATCGCAAATAATGCCAGCAGCGCAGTAATTAAATACCAACTGATGCCCGCGAGAAATAACACGGTTGCGCCAGCAATTAATAACAAAATGGCTGTACTCAAATCGGGTTGTTTAGCAGTTAATATCACTGGAATCAAAATAAAAATGCCGGAAAAGAAAATTGTTTTTTTGGTTAATGGCAAATGAACACGATGACAATACCACGCCAGAAACATGGGGATCGCTAATTTCATTAATTCGGAGGGTTGAAAACGCACAAACCCTAAGTTGAGCCAACGTTCAGCACCTTTGCCCACTTTACCTACAAATAACACCGCAATTAGTAAGACAATGCCCATGACATAAAGCCACACAGCCCAGCGCTGATAAGTTGTCGGCGGGATTTGCGCAAAGACAAACATGATGCCTAGCGACAGACAAATACGAAAAACTTGTTGTTGCACGGCGACGAGATTTTGACTGCTTGCACTGTAAAGAATCACTAAACCAATTGCCGTCAGAAACAAAATACCCATTAATAAGGGTAAATCAATATGGATATATTGCCAAAAAGTATGGTAACCCGAACCACCGGATTCCGGTTTTCGTAATCGGCTTCTTAACAGGTTAGTGAGTGACATTGGCGGCATTTCCCTTATTTAATGCAGTCGACTGAGTTGTCGGAACAGGTGCGGTGGGTTGAGGGCAGGGCGGTGTTCCATCATGCACATTCGGATTGCATGCGACTGGAATTCCCAATAAATAATAATCTAATACTTTGCGCGCAATGCCGGAGGCTTGATTATCATTTTCGATGATCACTGCAATCGCAATTTCGGGTTTTTCCACGGGTGCAAAAGCAATAAACAGTGAATTATCGCGTAATTTTTCGGGTAAATTACTTTGATCTTCATGATCTTCATTCGCATTGTAATGTTTGATCGAGTGATTTTGTGCAGTCCCGGTCTTGGCGGCAATCGTGTAAGGACCTATTTTACCAAAATGGTAACCGGTACCACCCGGCATCGTAATCACATCTTGCATGGCTCTAATAATAATTTGCCAATTAGCAGGATCATTTAATTTAACAATACCCGTGCTAGCCGCCGGTTGCAGAATCGGTGCTTGGCCAGGCGCTTGTTCGCTCAATAATAAATGCGGTGTCAATTTTTGTCCGTGATTTGCAATGATTGTCACAGCCGTCGCCAATTGCAGAGGAGTGACTTGCATGTAACCTTGACCGATGGCAGAAATTAATGTGTCGCCTTCATACCACGACAAGCCTTTATTTTTTCGTTTCCATTCGGGGGATGCGACAACGCCGGGTAATTCTTCATCGATATCAACACCTGTGAGTTGACCAAAACCAAATTGGGTTAACATGGCATCGATTCGCCGGATTCCCATCTTGTGAGCGAGATTAAAAAAATACGTGTCACAGGATTGAGCAACCGCTTTATTAAAATTCACCGTGCCGTGACCATGCCGCCGCCAATCATGGAAAATATGCGAGCTGTTGGGTAATTGATACCAACCGGGATCAAAAATCGTATCATCCAGCGAGGTGACACCGGAATCAATTCCTGCCAGTGCAACAAACGGTTTAATGGTCGAGGCAAATGGATATTGTCCACGCAACGCACGATTATAGAGAGGACGGTCAGTGGATTGTTGCAACGTTTGATAATCTTTATTGCTGATGCCATCGACAAAAACATTGGGGTCGTAGGTGGGTTCACTGACGAGTGCCAGTATTTGTCCCGTGCCCGGTTGAATGGCAACGATGGCACCACGATGACCCGAAAGTGCTTGCTCAGCAGCGGTTTGCAACCGTGTATCAATCGTGAGGTAAAGCGTATGACCCGGTACAGGTTTGATACTATTTAAGATGCGAACCGACGCACCACTGGCATCATTCTCAGCTTGTTCATAACCTACGGTGCCATGCAAATCATCCTCATAATATTTTTCAATACCGAGTTTACCGATATAGTTAGTTGCGCTGTAATTGATTGTGTCAATATCTTCTATTTCATCTAAGTTAATCCGACCGACATAGCCTAGAACATGACTTAAACTGGTGGCAAACGGGTAATGACGCAACAAGCGTGCTTTGACAAATATGCCCGGAAAGCGATATTGATTTTCGTAAAAGCGAGCGACTTCTTCCTCTGATAAACGAAGTTTGAGGGTGATTTCATCGAAGCGGCGATGTTCTTTTAATTGTTTGTGAAATTGCGCAATATCATTGTCTGATAAGGGAATGATTTTGGTTAAATTGGCCAAGGTACGGGGTAAATTATCGACTTTATAGGGAAAGACATCTAAGCTGAAAACCGGAACATTTTCGGCGAGCAGCACGCCATTACGATCATAAATGAGCCCGCGGGTGGGTTCGAGCGGAACCAAATCCAGCCAATTTTTTTTTGACAGCGTTGCGTAGAGCTCATTGTTGGCTAATTGTAAAAAACCTAACCGTATAATCAGCACGGCAATCAAGAGAACCATAATCACTAGCACAGCAATGCAGCGCTGGCTAATGAGCTGAATTTCTTCTTGATGGTTTTTAATGGTGATTCGTCTTGGCATCGTGTTTACTGCAATAGGTTTTGCTGAGTTTACCCTGATTTGTTAACCAAATCCATAATCGACCTCCACCATCATTGGGACAGTAATGCCTGCATTCCAGCGTGCTAATGAGCAATTTGAATAATGCATAGCGGTCAAGGTGACAGAAAGTTGCTGGGTCTTGCCCAGTGTCGCACCGAGTCCTAATTGATCTTGAAATGCAAAATGCATTCCCAAATTTTGGTCGGCTATTTTTGTCTGTGATAAATACGATACGCCGATACTGGCATTAAGATACGGTGAAAAATACGAGTTGGTCGTGAAGTAATAACGGACGATAGGCGCCAGGGCAAGAATATTCAAACTGCGATGTCGGCTTGTATCCGCAACCCACCAATGTGCTGCGCTGGCGTCGAAATAAATATGAAAATGCGACCAGACGAGTGATTGTGGCTGATACCAGACAGAGCCGCGATAAGCATGTAAATGGGGTGGATCTTTATCAATCACAGGTGCTGAGACGGAGACACCCCAGGTGGGGACGGGGGCGGCATAAACTGTTGATGATGCACAAAGTATAAGTGCTGCGATTATCCCTAATCGAGTTCGTTGCATGGTGTTTTCCTTAACACTTTTTTTCGAGGAAATCATAACATGGGGATAGATATCTACAGAGAAAAATTTAAGTATTTTTATACAAATCCCCTTTGTTCCTGACGGATCGACGCAAATTCCACCCATGCGTCGTCCTGAAAAATATGACGTCAACGTATTTTAACCGTAGCGAGGGTACTCGCACGGAATATTTATTCAGGATCCACTTGAGTATCCTCGATCTATATAAATTCAGGAATGAGTTCTTCGTTCGTGGATCCTGAATAAATCTTACGCGCTACTGCGATAACTACGGTCAAATGATTTTGGCGTAAGATTTTTCAGGACGACGCATGGGTGGAATTTGCGTCGATCCATCAGCCCTTGTTCCCCCTTTTTTCAGGAGTTGGAGCACTCAGGATGACATCCCTTTCTTACGTCACTCTCTCTGAAATAAACTCAATCAGCGCCTGCGTTTTTTTAGGTAAAACAGCTTTGTTTGCATATAACAAATATAAATGAGTAATAGGTTTTTCAAATGTTGGAAACAATTCAATTAATTCACCGGATTTAATTTCATCCTCTATGTAAAACTCCGGCACTCTGCCAATTCCCGCGCAGGATTTAACAAGCGCAATTTGGGCAAACGCACTGTCTACCTGAATATTTTTCTCTAAGGTAAAACGGGTCATTTTGTTTTTTATCCGAAAGTGCCATTGCGGATAAATATTTTCAGTATGATGCAGCACGCTAGTGATGCAATGAAAATTTCTCAACTCGTTCGGATGTTCCGGTATTTTTTTTCCAAACAGCTTGGGCGAAGCGAAAATAATACGGTTAAATTTTTTTAATATCTTCGCGCGAAAATCGGAATCAGCTAAGCTATTCGCAATCCGTATTCCCAGATCAAAATTATTTTCAGTTAAATTTTCGTAGACATTGGTAAATGAGAGCACAATGTTTAAATTAGGATAGTGCTTAGAAAATTCATGAATAATCGGTGGCAAATAACGGGTGCCCCAATCAACCGGTGCAGTAAGCCTGACACCACCAGTTTGCGAGCACTTGAAACAGCCTCACAAGGAGGGCAAATAAATCCTTATTCGGGTTACACGGATATTTTTATCCGACCGGGACATCCTTTTCAATGTGTTGATGGTTTATTTACAAATTTACATCTCCCGCGCTCAACACTGATGATATTGATTTCTGCCTTAGCCGGTTATCAACATATCAAGCGCGCTTATAAAATTGCGATCGAAGAAAATTATCGATTTTTAGCCTATGGCGATGGCATGTTGATTGAATAAAGGCATCTGACAATGCGAATAAATTTTTTCCCCTGTAAAAATAAATATGTGATAGCGGCGTTGGTTCTTTTCATCGTGCCGCTTTCAGGCATGAGCATTGATATCTATGTACCTTCGCTACCGGCGGTCACTGAATACTTTCATGTGACAAAAAATCTATCGCAGCTTTCCATCACGGCTTATTTGATTGGATTAAGTGTGATGCAGCTATTTGCGGGCAGCCTTTCAGATAGCATGGGTCGCAAAAAACCGTTTATGATTGCATTCGTGCTTTATATTATGGTGACGTTTTTAATGACTTATACAACTACGATTTATCAATTACTTTTTTTACGCTTGATGCAAGGTGCCGCGTTAGCGGTAACAGTTGTGCCTATGCGGTCGGTTATTTCGGATTTGTTTGAAGGAACAGAATTGCAAAAAATGATGACTTACATGACGATGGCATGGTCACTGGGTCCCATTCTTGCGCCAGCGATCGGCGGGTATTTGCAGTTTTATGTAGGCTGGAAAGCAAATTTTTATTTCTTGGGGATATATAGTTTTATTATGTTGATTCTGGCGTGCTTATTTCTTTTTGAAACGAGCTCACAACACCATCCTCTTCAACTTCGCAAGGCATTTGAGCGTTATCGTACTATGTTAATTCATCAAGAGTATTTGAATAGCATTCTCGTGGGAGGTTTGTTGTTTTCTATCATTACGTTGTTTGGAATTGCAGGGCCTTTTTTAATTCAAACAGTGTTGCATTATACGGCGAATCAATTTGGCCATATTACATTACTCATGGGGTTCGCTTGGTTTCTAGGTGCGATGGCAAATCGTTTTTTGCTGCATATCCCACTTGCGGTAAAAGCCAAGATAGGCTTATCGCTCATGTTGATCGTGTCACTGATGATGTTTATGGTTGCAATTAATTATCCGATCATAATTTATAATATTGTCATTCCCATGAGCCTGTTGTTTTTTTTCAACGGCATGTTGTATCCAAGTTATTTTATCCGGTGTGTGTTACTTTTCCGGAATGCATCGGCTAGTGCAAATGCACTTTATAACTCATCCGCATTTTTTATTGCAGCGATTATTTCAGGGTTGGGAACGTTCATTAAATTAAACACGGAGATTTCTTTTATTTGTGTATTGATGACACTGATCGCTCTGTGTTTAATGCTTTATTATTTAGATTTTTATCGGGTAAAAATAGCCGCGTTAAAACTCGACACTTAGTTGTTAGTCATTTTTTCTGTGCGCGACAAAAATTTTATAAAAATCCCTCTTGTTCCCCCTTTTCAAAGGGCGTTGTTGCGTAATTCCCACTTCCGTCATTGCGAGGAGCGTTTTTTGCGACGAAGCAATCCAGTTTTTGATTCTTAAATCTAAAACTGGATTGCTTCGTCGCAAAAAACGCTCCTCGCAATGACGGTGCGTGAATTACGCAACAACGCTTTTGCAAAGGGGGAACAAGGAGCAATGGCACTAGCTTAAGAACTGTCGTCCCGGAATTTACTGGCGCTTAATGAGCGCTTTTTGCGAATTTAGCGCCAGTTAATGTCCGGGATCCATTTTGCTTAAAGCATATAAGTTAAAAGCAAGAGGGCGATAAATTGAAGATGGATCCCGGACATTAAGTAGCTCTAAACGAGCAAAAGGCGCTCGTTAAGAGCTACTAAATTCCGGGACGACAGTTCTTAAGCTAGTGCCATTGGGAACAAGGAGGATTTTTATAAAACTTTGTCGTGGTGTGAGTAAATAATTTTACATAACGCATCAATATGCCGCGCAGAATCATTTAATGCGGGAATATAGTGAAATTGATCGCCGCCGTGCGATAGAAAAATTTTCTTGCCTTGGATGGCAATTTCTTCAAGCGTTTCCAAGCAATCTGCTGCAAATCCTGGGCAAATAACTTGTAATTTTTTCACGCCTCTTTGTGCTAAGGCTTGCAATGTTTTGTCCGTGTAAGGCGTGAGCCATTCTGCTCGTCCCAAACGAGATTGAAAAGACAAAGACCATTCGGTCTCTTGCAATCCGAGTGCATTGGCTAACGCACCTGCTGTGGCATAACAAGCAAGTGGATAAGTATCACCTAAATCGACAAATCGCTTGGGGATGCCGTGAAATGAAAATAATAAATGTTCTGCACGACCTTGTGTTTGCCAAGCGGCTAACACGGATTCTTTCAATGCTGTTATGTAATCAGAATTTAACGCATATTGTCGGATAAAATGTAACGTCGGCAAATTGCGCCATTTTTTTAATGTGGCGGCAATTAAATCAAATGAAGCACCCGTTGTTGTCGCAGAGTATTGCGGAAAAAGCGGTAAAACAATTATTTCAGTCACCGATTGTTGGCGTAATTCATCTAATGCAGTTTCTATTGACGGATTACCATAATGCATCCCCAAGGCAACAGGTAATGCTAATTGCTCGTGCAGCGCTTTTTTGATCTGCTGAGAAAATACTAAGAGCGGCGAACCTGTCTCTGTCCAAATTTTTTGGTAGAGTTTAGCGGATTGCTTGGGTCGTAAGGGTAAAATAACACCATATAAAATTGGCCACCAAATTAACCGCGGAATTTCCACCACGCGACGATCCGAGAGAAATTCTCGCAAGTAACGTCGCACAGCCGATGGCGTCGGCGCGTCGGGTGTGCCCACATTGGTAATCAAAACACCTTTTTTATGGGTTGTCATATGCAACACCGATGGCTTTTAAGCGCTCTTTTAAGTTGGGATGCGTTGAAAATAAATCGGAAAGAGAGCTAGAGCTTTCAATGCCCGCTTGAATAGGATCAAAAATATAGGCTTCTCTGCGCACATTTTCATGCGGTGTTTGATGATATTGTTGGTTATAAACCGATTGTTTTGCTTCATGATCATCATTGATTTTCAGTAAGGCAGAGGCGAGCGGTTGATTGTCCCGCATTAACTCCACGCATCCCGCATCAGCCATGTACTCGCGTGTTCGGCTGAGATAGAGCAAGAGTAAAATATTGATAACGGGTAAGAGATAGCGCAACACAATGATAATCACGAGCAATGCGTTGCCATTTTTATTTTCTGAATTACTGCGTCGGGAAGAGAATATCGCATTATAAAAAAAGATATCCAGCACCATGACAATTAAATTCGCTAACACTGAAGCCATCAGGGTTAATTTGATATCCATATGACGAATGTGCGACAGCTCATGCGCCATCACCGCTTGTAATTCACTGCGATTTAATTTTTCCATCAAGCCGCGTGTGATGGCGACCATGGCAGACTTTTCACTGTAGCCACTGGCAAACGCATTCATATAATCGGCATCGATGATAAAAACACGTGGCATAAATTGTAATCCAGCGGCAATTTTCATTTCTTCAATGACGTTATACAGTTGTTGTTCTGCGGGTGATTGTGCTGTGCTAGGTGTAATTTCATGATATTCCGTGCCGAGCAGCATTAATTTATCGTAAAAAGTAAACGTGATAAATAAAGAGAAAGCTGCCACACCCAGCATGACGGTTGTCGCCAAGGGAAAAAGTTGCAGGGTAATTAAAGCATGAAAAATGTCGGGCAAATTAGCTTGCGGATACTTCATTGTGGAAATGTACATATCCACTAACATGCCCAGTGCAAAATAAATCAAAAAGAAAATACCAATAACGGTATACGTTCGGCGGTTATTTTGTGCAATGGTTTGCCGCCAATCTGTGGTGGTTTGGGTCATAAACAGTTACCTTTTACAATTTAACAGTATAGCTCTCTTGCTCAGCCACTTTTGCTTCACTTAATTGCCAATAGGGATAATCAAAATCCAATTTGCCTTTAAATATAGCAACGACCATCGCAGTAAAAAATGATTTTTTGGTGGCATTATAACGTTCAATGCTATCGTTATAGGATTGCTTTGCATAAGCTAATTTATTTTCTGTGCTGACAATTTCTTCTTGCAATTGCATGCAATTTTCATTGGCTTTTAATTGCGGGTATTGTTCAAAAACCAAATTTAAATTAGAGGCAATACCGGAAATTTTATTTTCCGCGTCAATGCGGCTTTGTTGGTCGCCAGAGGCTTTCGCTTTTTCAGCTTGAGAGCGCAGTGCGACAACGTCTTTTAAAGTGGTTTGCTCATAATCCATGTATTTTTTGACGACATTGATTAACGATTCAAATACCTTAAAACGTCTATCTAATTGAATATCAATCTGTTTTTGATTGTTGCGAACCGCTTCAATTAAGCGTATTAAGCTATTGTAAGTAAAGACAATAAAGATAGCGGCGACGATGGCTAGAATAAGAATCAGTTTACCGATGCTCATGGGGTTATTAACTCCTTCAAATTTAAAAGTAATTTTATTATAACACCTGCCGGTTAATTGCAAAGGATGTGTTTTATACTATATTTAATGTGGTAATTAAAGTCATCAGGGGGTTAACATGTCCGCTCCACGAAGAATATCTGAAAATTATGAGACTGCACGACGATTTGCACAGGATTTATATGATGCGGTGCGGGATGACATTGTTAGCCCTGAAGAATTAGATAAATCGTATCTCACGCTAGGCAGCAATTTTATCGACCAATTAGATGCGATGGCGATTGAGCAAGTGGGTCTTGTCTTGGCGTCTCGCGGCAAATCAGCAACCATTGCTCAAAGAGAAGATGTAGTTAGGAAAAAAACTCTCTTACCTGACTCCTCCTCTGCAGATGTTAAGCGTGATGTCGCGATGGATGTTGTTGTTACGCGTCAGGCAGCGCCCTCCATGTCACTCTTGATGCCTTTACCGCCTTTAGCCCCTGCGCAAATTAAAGAAAGAAGTGAAAAATTGACGAGTGAAGCAGAGAAATTAACAAGTCATTTAAAAAGTCTTTTAGAATCCTCTGTATCTGAACAAGAAAAGTTAAAAAGAGAAATGGGAGACATTCTAGAAAGTTTGAAACGGGCAGAGAATAATGGAATTCAATCAGGCGTTGAAAGCATTTTGGCTGAAACAGAAAAAAAAATACAAGCACTTGAGGCTGGTCTTGCAGAGGTCGAGAGAAAAGAGCAAGAAGCTAAAGGAAATTCAGCTGAACCAGAGAAAATAACACAAGATGCGTTAGCTATAAAAGCCGCAGCATTGAGAAGAAACATGGTTACAGGGATGAAACAGTAGAGAACCATGATCCAGTGCAAACGCCAGAAAGGAAGCGTGAAGCTGTTGTCGGAAAAAATACCCTAGAGGGACTAAGATCAAAAGTAACTGTATTAACCGGAAAAATAGAACAAAGAATTGCTAGGTTAAATGCCAGAGTAAATGGTGTAAAACAAGAATTAGACATGAATCAAGCAAAACAAACTCAGCTTGCAGAACATGAAAAAGCGCAACTTGAAGAAGCGAAGACACTCAATCAATCAAGCGAAACAACAACCCGTTTTATGGCTAGCGTTGATCCCACTCAGTTTATAACGTCCGTGCAAACAGCTGCATACCAATTTTATCTTGAGTCTTATCTTAATCATAACAAGCAAGGTTCTTCATCCGAAAAATTTCTGGATAAGGTAGAAAGCGCTATTTTGAGTGCGTCAGGCATACAGTTTTCAGAAAATGATGACGCCGAGGAACTTAAAGGAAACAGAAAAGACTTATTGGATATCGGTCACTCAAGAACATTGGAAAAGAAAAAAGAAGAAAATGATTCACGTATCTTAGGAACACTGGATAAATTGGATCAAACGTTGCAAAAAGAAGCTGTCAATAAAGTGTTTGTCACCATGATGGCTGTATTAAGAAAAATTCTGCAAAGTGGTAAAATAAACGACAGTGATCAACGAACTTTTTTGAATTGCGCAAAAGCACTGAATCGTTTTGGCCTGAATAGTGTTGGAATATGGAGTGAGTGTGTCCGTAATTTAATATTGAGAAATCCTGATCCTTCGATACTCACCTTTGCTAAAAGATTGCATTATGATAATTTTGTCGGTCAAAAAAAAGGTGAGGATGATTATAAGCCATTATTAAAGGATATTCTCAAGGATTTTGGTAAAGATAAAAGCGTAGAGTACTTGTTAAATGCTTATTTAGAACCCGACAAATACCCGAGGCAATCATTTGCAATTTCGGCTGTTAATCAAGTTGCGGATTGTAAAAAATTCCTAGACGATCTCAAGGGGCAATTTGATTTAAGAATTTTAAATAAAAAGTTAGGCTTCTTAGATAAGCCATTTACAGAAGAGCAAAAAGGCGAGATTAAGCAGTTATTGCATGATCTACAAGCGATTCTTCCGGGTAAGGATCATAAAGCAGATTCAAAAAATAGAATTAATTCACAGGAAGTTGTAGAAACATTCCAAATAAGATTGGTGAAATTTTATGTTAAGGCATATATTGCTTACATAGAACAACCGGGCGAAGACTATTTCGAGGCATTTCAAAAAGCGATTAAATGGGCCTCGGGAATGAATAAAAAAGGCGGGAAAGAAAAGAGCGCTGTGAATGATCCAAAAAACATTTTGAGTTTGGGAGAGTCGAAGGCTTTAAAAAGCAGGACAGATTCAGTTGTATTGAGTGCCGTCGATGAGTTACCGCAAAAAGTTCAGCTCGAAATTGTTCGAGAAGTTTTTAAATCCTTGCTAAATACGTTAAAAGAGCTGGCTAATTACACTGGAAATAAAAAAGATGACTCATATAAAAAAATAGAACGATCTTTTATGAATGGCATGAAGGCCATGAATCGAATAGGCGTGAATTGTGTTTCTGCATGGACCGAGTGTGTGAATCAATTATATAATTTAGATCGTGATAGAATGAAGCCGGTCACAGACTTATTGCATTATGATAGTTTTGTTCGTAAAGGCGAATCCGATTTTGAGGCGTTGTTGAAAAATAAACTATTTGATGTTGTGCAAGGCGGCAAATTGGCTACCAATATTGTTGATAAGTATTTGGGAATGAGTGATTCGCCTAGGTTAAAAGCAGGCAGTTAACTTTCTGAGCCGCGACCGTCAGGGAGCGTCACGCATCTTGAATGGAGAGAGGCGAAAATTGTAACGCCGGTGATCACTCCCTGACGGTCGCGGCTCAGATTAAAACATTCCTCGCAATGAGCGGCTTTAGATCTGAGCCGCGACCGTCAGGGAGTGTCGCGCATCTTGAATGGAGAGAGGCAAAAATGGCATCGCCGGCGATCGCTCCCTGACGGTCGCGGCTCAGATCAGCGCTTCATCAATAAACTCAATCCATCACCTACGGGTAACAAGCTCAAGCTAACCCGTTCATCTGTGCGGATAAATGCATTTAATTCACGTAAGGCAACGGTATTGTCATCTTGTCTCTCAGACTCCGCCACAGCACCATCCCACAACACATTATCAATCACAATTAATCCACCTCGGCGAACCAATCGCAAAGCAAATTCATAATACGCACGATAATTTTTTTTATCCGCATCAATAAAAACAAGATCAAACGAATTTTCTTCACCTTGATCAATCAATTTTTGTAATGTCACCAAAGCAGGCGCAAGGATTAAATCAATTTTGTGAGACACATTGGCTAACTGCCAATATTTTTTAGCGATTTTAGTCCACTCAATATTGATGTCGCAGGCAATTACTTTTCCATCATCAGGAAGAGAGAGTGCAACACATAACGCACTATACCCTGTAAAAGTACCTATCTCTAACGTTTTTTTGGCGCGCATTAATTCGATGAGCAAACGCATAAATTGCCCTTGCTCAGGCGAAATTTGCATTTGACTCATGCTCATTTTATGCGTTTGTAACCGTAATTCAGTCAGAACAGGATGTTCACGCAGCGACACTTTTTTTAAATAATCATAGAGAGCAGGGGTGAGGTTTAAGGTTTTGTCTGACACAGCGCATCTCCTGACAAAGAAAGTAATGTCGTGACCCAACGATCCGTTAATTTTTCCTGCAATCGATTTTGCACGAGTCGCTCATCGATATTAGCAATATCAATCAACTCTAACGGCTGCTCAGGCCAGGAACAAGCAAACACCGCTTTGGTGCGTTGACCCGTCTCAGGATCAATTTGCCACTGCAAACACTGCGCGCAAACGCCTTTCAACATACATTGCATCGTGCTGTAAACCGAACCAAATACGCGCGGATCTTTCAATAAATAAGGTTTCAATGATTTGTTCCGTGCAGCTTGAAAATCTTTTAACAATTGCGTGTTGCCAATTAAATAAATGCGATCGACATCACCTAGCGAAATGTGTTCCGCATGGTTTGTTAAGACATCAATATAATGTCCTGTCACAATCTTGTCTTGGGGTCTTAGTGTAAGCGATTTTACATCAGATCCAATATTCCAAAGAATGACATCCGCATATTGCTCAATGTCAGATTGATGAAATATCTCGTTCTCATGGCTAAAGACACCTAAATAAATCACACGGTTACCTGACTGTCTTAATGCGTGACCATAACTGAAAAGAAAAGCAATACTCTCTTGCCCACCAATGATCAACACAGTTTCTTGCTCATGTGAAATTTTAGCGCGCACGCCCGTCGGCCCCATCAATGAGACAGGTTCGTTTTCTTGCAAGAGCGCACAAATTTTTGTACTAGCTCCTTTTTCAATGACAAAAAATCGTAACGTGCCGTGAGCATGATCTACACCTGCAGCAGTTAATGCCAACGGCTCCATCAGGAGTGATGTCTCCTGAATACGAGGCGCATAGGTTTCATAATTTTGCAGCCGGAAAAATTGTCCGGCTTGGAAATGTTTGGCAGCCAACGGCGCTTGAATGATTAATTCGATAATATTCGGCGCGCATCGTTTTACCGACACCATTTTGGTTGTGAATAGATGCGCAACTTTATCAGCAAAACGTCGATACTCTTCTGTATCACCCACTTGATCGAGTTGATCACGCAACACCTGCAAAATTTTAGGATAGGTTTTCATCCCCGATGCAATCGCTTTGACAACGCTGCCATGGAAAACAGGATGGGTATCGCCAATCAAACTGACGCGGCGGTTATTTTTGTGATAAGAAGTGAAGGGACCAAATTCAGTATCCTTGCAATGTTCTACACCGTGCGCAACCACTAATTCACCCTGACGATCTTCGTAATGTTGATACTGCAAACCAACGCGCGTAAACGTACCGCGATGTTCGAATGCATAAGCGGTGTTAGGTTGTGTGCCGGTTGCCACAAAAATAGCGCGTGCAGGAATGGCCGTTTCATTCTGCAATGATTCCCATTCACCCATGGCATTGCGCACTCTTTGATGACAAATTAACGTTTCAACAAAACCAAATTGATTTAATTCAGCAGCGGCAGGCTCCAAGCATTCAAGATAATAAATACCTTCTTCAAATGCTTTTTGTAATTCTTCATGATTATTAATATACGCCGGAGACTCTTGCAGTGTGCGACGATAGACAATGGTGACGCCGCCCCATTGCTGAATCAGTTTAATGAAATTGGGTTTTTGCTGCAGGGCATGAGCGCGCTCCCGTTCTTTGCGAACGGCTTGGCCATGCGCTAAAAATTCCAATAACATTTCTTGCTCTGCCGCATCCAGAGCAAGTGTCGCAATATCATGCTCATTCAGTGTTTCATATCGCGTTAAAGTTTTTTCAACTTGGGTGATGTAATAAGCCGCGACTTCTGTTGCGGTATCCACACCGGTCAAACCGCCACCGATAATGACAGCGGGTAATCGCACTTGCAAATTCGTCAAGCTCGTTGCTTTCGCCGCATTACCTAATTGCAATGCCATTAAAAAATCATTCGCTTGACGCATGCCGGGTGCCAAGCTGCCTGGAATGGGTAATGCTTTCGGTAAGCCTGCGCCCACTGCTAAGACAAAATGATCAAAACCCATTTCCCAAGCATCTTCAACGGTGACCGTGCCACCCAACCGCGTATTACCAAACACTTGAAAATGCGGTCTGCGCATTAAGGTTAAATAAATTAATTTCAGAAAATTTTTATCCCAGCGCACGGTGATGCCATATTCTGCTACGCCACCAAACCCCGCCATGAGGCGTTCATCGAGTGCCTCGGTAAAGCTTTCATATGCGTAAATGGGTTCATGAATCAGTTCGGAGGGGAGCGGTTCGATTTTCAAACCGTCAAAACCCACGACCGCGAAACCTTCCAAGAGTAAATGATGGGCGAGCGTAAAACCGGCAGGGCCCATGCCAGCAATCATGACTTTCAAACCATTGTAAGGTTTCATGCACCATTGTGTTTGTCGCAGTGGATTCCATCGAGTGAGCAAATCATATATCTCAACACCCCACGGCAAATGCAACACATCCGTCAAGCAGCGCGTTTCAATTTGTGGAATATTCACGGGATCTTGTTTTTGATAAACGCAAGCTTTCATGCAGTCATTGCAAATGCGATGACCGGTGGCAGGGCACATGGGATTATCGACCATGATCATTGCCAATGCGGCGATCGTAAAACCATCACGCTTTAACACATTCATCTCAGAAATTTTTTCATCCAGCGGACAACCTGTTAACGTGACATCCAGTGGATTTTTTTTCAAGCCTTGCTCAGGATTGCTTTTTTTCACCGGAAATCCGCTCGAACAAAAATCACCGTCGTTATCATGACAATAAATGCAGTAATTTACTTCGTCTTGGACTTGTCGTGCATTCATGCGTGGATCGGTAAGTTTAAATCCATCTCGCAAATTAAAATACTCAGGCTGACCTTTGATCCGATGATGTGAATCGTGAGTGGTGTGCTTGATTAAGTGTTGATAATCGATCCGTTCAGGTAAATGAAAACTGACCCATTCGGCAATATGCGCCTGACCTTCTTGGGTTGCCATGGCTTGGACGCACCAGTTTGTTAATTTTTCAATGTCACTGTGGTATTTTTCAGGTTCAGCAATGTATTGATTGGCTAATAACGCGATGGCTAATTCACGATCTGCGGTGTGTAACGGTGCATTTTGTAACGCAGTGCTGAGCCAGGCATTTAATTCGGCAAAAGAAGGTAGCGAGTCACTGTTAACGAGATTTTTTTTCGCACGTCGCAGCACGAAATATTTTTTAAAAGCAGAAATGGGATTTTGCGCGAGCGTTCTGGCTTGAGTTAGCGCGGTTTCTTCTTCGATGTTAAATAGTTCGCTGATGAAAGCTTCTAATTGTTGGGCGCATTGAATTAAGAGTTCGCTGATGTCTTGCTCTGCTAAAGCGTGTTCTCGATAAGCTAATAAGTGTGTTCGAAGTGAGGGTGGGAGTTGTTTTAAAAATTCGGTATCTAAACGACGTAGTCCTTCGGCGTGAAATAATTCACGGTAGGAGAAATCGGTTAGATTAAGTGATGGCATAAAGGGTTAGTCAATTGAATGAAGGATGGATTATACCTTGTCGTGCTCTAGGGTGTCATCTATGGATGGGATCTTTGCAAAACAAGCACCCCCCTTCCTGTCCTTCCCCCACAAGGGCGTTGTTGCGTAATTCACGGTATCAGCTTAGTGTCGTGCCAGCATGCTTTTAGCTGGCATCCAGGTTTGCTCTTAATAAAATTAATACAGAGATAAACCTGGATGCCAGCTAAAAGCACGCTGGCACGACACTAAGCTGATACCGTGAATTACGCAACAACGCCCTTGTGGGGGAAGGCCAGGAAGGGGTGAATTTCTCTCATTTGGAGATCAAGTCCCAGACAAACTCTCTTGCAACTCCGCAAAACTACGAACCACCGAGCGACACTCAAATCCTTTGCAAATATACGCACACGTATTGTCTTGCGATGAACGGGTTGCCAGCAACGCCGGTAAATTTGTTTCAAAATCAGGAATGGCAAACACATATCGACCAGGTTCTTTTTTGCAGTAAGCAATCCATTCTGACATGTCTGCTAATTTACCGCGAATAACAATTTGTTCACTCGGGCGAAAATATTCTTTTAATGTCAGTAACAAACTGCAATGTTCCGCAGGGTATTTATTCAGCGCAATCGCAGCGGATTTTAAGCTGTTTTCAGCAGCAGTTAAATAACGACTTTCACCTAACAAGTGCCCGAGTACCAGTAAGGCGTGGGTTGCAACGCCATTGCCCGACGGTATGGCTTCATCCATCAACGATTTCGGCCGAAAAATAACTTTCTCTTGATTCTCTGCCGTAAAATAAAATCCACCGGTTGCATGATCGGTAAATTGAGCAATCAGTGTATCCGCAATTTCTTGGGCAAAATGGAGCAAATCTGTGCGCCACTCAATTTGCAACAAGGTCAGAAGCGCATCGAGTAAAAATGCATAATCATCTAAATAACCTGTAATATTTGAACGAGTGCACACATACAATTGACCTTCACGCCAGGCAAATTTGCGTAAAGATGCCAGTGCATGCTGTGCGGCTTGCAAATAACGCGGCTCAGCTAATACATCACTTGCAAGCGCTAGTGCTTTGATCGCTAAGCTATTCCACGCGGTTAAAATTTTACGATCCACCTCAGGATGACAATGTTGTTCTCGCGCAGCGGCTAATTTTTGTTTGGCAGACAAGAACAGAGTTAACGCATCCTCGCGTTTTATTTTTAACTGTTTAGCAATAGAATCTAACGAATTTGCGATATACAAATGCCATTGCTGTTCAAAGTTAGCCGGCTGATCGAAGCCATAATATAATTCGATGACGTCATATTCTTCATTCGTCAGCAATGATTCGACGACGGATTTTTGCCATAAATAAAATTTACCTTCTTGTCCTTCTGAATCCGCATCAATGCTCGAATAAAATCCGCCATCCGGTGCTTGCATGGTTGTGATGAGCCACTCAGCTGTTTCGTTGGCACATTGTAAAAATAACGGTTCGTTAGACTGCTTACCCGCTAACGCATAGAGCATTAACAATTGCGCATTGTCATATAACATTTTTTCAAAATGTGGGATGCGCCAGGCTGCATCAACGGAATAGCGATAAAATCCACCGCCCAATTGATCATAGATGCCGCCTTCTGCCATACGGGTTAGCGTTTTTTGGCTGATCTGTAGAGATGAATAGAGTAAGTACTCTAACTTGGAGGGATTGGGAAATTTTGGTGCGTCACCAAACCCACCATGGATTTCGTCAAAGTCTTCGCGCAACATCTGGATGCCTGTTTGCAGAGCATTTTCTGTTAATGCGATGCTTGAGCTGGGGACGGGTGTGTTTAAGGCACTCAGTAACGCTTGGTTTTGCTCTTTAATATCCGATAAATTTTTATGATGAATATCATGAATAGTCTGCAAAATTTCTTTGAAAGCGGGGAGTTGATATTTTGCTTCTCGTGGAAAATACGTGCCGCTGAAAAAAGGCGTTAAATCATCCGGTGTTAAAAAAAGCGTGAGTGGCCAGCCACCATTACGTCGCGTTAAAAAATAATGCGCTGTTTGATAGACTTTATCGAGATCGGGGTGCTCTTCTCGATCGACTTTTATATTGACAAAGAATTGATTCATGATATCTGCTGTGGCTTGATCTTCAAAGGACTCATGTGCCATCACATGACACCAATGACAAGCGGAATAACCAATTGAGAGCAAAATCGGTTTGTTTTCCTGGCGGGCTTTTAGAAAAGCATCATCACACCAGGGGTACCATTCCACGGGATTGTTCGCATGCTGTTTTAGGTAAGGACTGTTCGCATGGCTTAAGCGGTTATTATTTTTCATTTGTTCTCGATTATTATTCAGAGTGAGTGGCGATAAAGTACACCATACAATTTGGCTTTTCAAACTGAGTTTTTCTTGACGACACACTCTTGTACGATTACGCTGCCTACGAATCATTTTTTTCAGGAAGAAATACTTATGCGTTTAAAAAGATATTTATTGACTTTAGCAACCCTCAGCTTGCTTCATACAGCCGCTTATGCGGATATTTTTGTGACATTAACTGCGCCGAATACGTGTCGTAACTTACCGGGTAACTGGTCAGGCGAAGGTGAGATTGAAGCATTGAATGGGCTTGTCAACTGTACTTACCTCGGGCAGGGTATGATCACAGCTGGCTCCACCCCTTCATCCTTTCTCATGCATGTCGAGATGACACCTAAAAATAATAGCGGCAATTGTCCTCCCCCTAAACCGATTAATCTCACGGGTACGTGTAGTAGCGATGGCAATATTGTATTGCATAGCGATAACGTGGATTTGTCTGGCACGGTGAATGATGCAGCTACATTGGCTCACTTGAAAGGTGTTGTATTAGTAGAGGTGAACGTGCCGGTGTTTGGGACGAAAACAGTGTCGGCGACGGTGAAGGATTTGCGGTTGAATAAAGTGTAGTTTGGGAAAGGTTATGGATTGTGTTGCTCTTTGTTTTTATATAAATCCCCCTTTTTCAAAGAGGGTTGTTGCGTAATTCAAAATATTGCTTAGAACGCCTTCCCCTTCAGGGGGAAGGTGGCCGACAGGCCGGATAGGGGGATCAAAATAACACTCAACGATGGTTTTTTTATGTAGTTCTCATTTTTTTGTTAAGATTTTTTATATTTTTTATCCCCCCATCCGGCTTGTCGGCCACCTTCCCCCTGAAGGGGAAGGCGTTCGAAGCACTTCTGTGAATTACGCAACACCCTTTGAAAAAGGGGGATTGAGGGAAATTTGTATAAAAAAAACCAACTCATTTAACTCAAAAACACCCTTGAAATTCCATTCATCACCCCTATATTATTCATATCTTTTATCACCCAGCGGAGTCTTGTATCCATGACCATCAAACCTCAACAAGAAAAACTTGGTTTTCAAACGGAAGTTAAACAATTATTGAATATTGTTATCCATTCGCTCTATAGCAATAAAGAAATTTTCTTACGCGAATTGATTTCCAATGCATCGGATGCAGCCGATAAATTACGCTTTGAAGCATTGCAAGATGCCGCGCTCTATGAAACCGATGCGGAATTAAATGTCCAAGTGAGCTTCGATCCGACAGCTCGCACCATTACGATCCGAGACAATGGCATTGGTATGCGTCGTGAAGAAGTGATTGAGAATCTCGGCACAATTGCAAAATCGGGTACCAAAGAATTTTTAGCGAATTTAACCGGCGATCAAAAAAATGATGCGCATTTGATTGGACAATTTGGTGTGGGTTTTTATTCTGCTTATATTGTTGCCGATAAAGTCACGGTCTTAACGCGTCGAGCAGGATTAACCGCGGAACACGGTGTGCGCTGGGAATCCAGTGGTGAGGGTGAATACACGATCGAAAATGTTGAAAAAGCAACGCGTGGCACGGAAGTGATTTTACACTTACGTGACGGCGAAGACGATTTTTTAAATGATTGGCGGTTACGTTCGATCATTACAAAATATTCTGATCATATTAATTTGCCTATCATGATGCATAAAATGGTGACGGCCGATAAACCAGAAGAGAAGGCGAGCACGCCTGAGTGGGAAGTCGCCAATCGCGCAACAGCGATTTGGACATTGCCGCGCAATGCCATTACAGAAGAGCAGTATAAAGAACATTACAAACACATTGCCCATGATTTTGAAGAGCCGCTGACCTGGGCGCACAATCAAGTCGAAGGCGGTAATTTAGATTACATTAGTTTGTTGTATATTCCAGCGCACGCGCCGATGGATATTTGGCGGCATGATAAACAACGCGGTTTAAAATTGTATGTCCAACGTGTATTTATCATGGATCAAGTCGAGCAATTTATTCCGCATTATTTACGTTTTGTCCGCGGGATTGTCGATACTAATGCATTACCGTTGAATATTTCCCGAGAAATTTTGCAAGATAATCCCATCATTCCTAAATTACGTGCAGCGATTGTCAAACGCATTTTAGATGTATTAGATAAATTGGCGACAGATGAACCCGCTAAATATGCCACGTTTTGGACTCAGTTTGGCTCGATTTTAAAAGAGGGCCCGGCAGAAGATTTTGCGAATCGTGCGCGTATTGCCAAATTATTGCGTTTTTCATCGACGCATTCAGATTTGCCCGAGCAAACAGTGTCGTTAGATGATTACATAAAACGCATGAAGGATGGTCAGCAACGAATTTTTTATGTGACGGCTGAAAATTTTAATACGGCGAAGTACAGTCCGCACTTAGAAATATTCCGCAAAAATAATATTGAAGTGTTATTGATGCATGATCGTATTGATGAATGGCTGGTTGGGCATTTATCGGAGTATGAAGGTAAAATGCTGCAATCTGTTGCGAAAGGTGATTTAAATCTGGATGAGCTGGCAACCGAAAATAAAACTGAGAAAGAAGAATTGCAAAAAAAGGATGAGCAATTTAAAACTGAATTTGATGCGTTAATGAAGCAGGTGAAGACGGTGCTAGGTGATCAAGTGAAAGAAGTGCGTTTGTCGCATCGCTTGACCAATTCACCCGCTTGTTTGGTTGTGGATCAAAACGATATGGGTTCGCAATTGCAACGGTTGTTAAAAGCCGCGGGGCAAGAAATTGGTGATGTGAAACCTATTTTTGAATTAAATCCTGAGCATAAATTAATTGCTCGTTTAAAGCAGGAATCGGATAGTGAGCGCTTTAAAGAATGGATGCAAATTTTATTTGACCAAGCGATTTTAGCAGAGGGTGGGATGTTAAAAGACCCGGCGGCGTTTGTGAATCGGATGAATAAATTGTTGTTGGAGTTGTAAGAATTTTAGAAATAAGAGAGGGCTTGTCATCCTGGGTGCTTAAAAAAGGGCTGTCATCTTGAGCGCTTAAAAAAGGGCTGTCATCCTGAGTGCTTTTCGCTCCGAAGGATCCCCCTATAAAGTGGCGTTGTTGCGTAATTCACGGTGTCGGCTTAGTGTCGTGCCAGCGTGCTTTTAGCTGGCATCCAGGTTTGCTCTTAATAAAATTTATATAGTCATAAATAGAGCAAACCTGGATGCCAGCTAAAAGCACGCTGGCACGACACTAAGCTGACTTTGTGAATTACGCAACAACGCCCTATAAAGTAAAGAGATGCTTAGGAAATTCTTTAGCTAAGCCTCAGAAATTTGCGGGAGATCCTTCGGAGCGAAAAGCACTCAGGACAGTATACCTCTTTGTAATTTATACTTAATCCTCTCTTAAGAATGCACTGATAAACTTGCGTTTTCACACGAAAGAAAAGAGCTTATTACTGTTATGCAACGTCATGATTTAACACAAAAAATGGGCTGTTTGGAAAACCTTGCCTCACGTAAAGGGTTTCGTCCAGAAGTCTTTGCCACCCAAATGTCTTTAGACGATCCCATCGAGAAACATATTGAGTGGGCGCATGAGCATATTTTTCGTGTTCCCTATCCCGAGGATGCGAAGTCTCATTGGAGACAGAGAAAAGCAGATGGACGAGGTTATCATGATGTCGGGCATGCCAGCAGAAATGCATTTTTGATTCGTGTCGTTATCAATTTATACCGTGTTTTTGATCCGCAAAATACAGTTTGGCCAGACGTCACTGAAGCGATCGTCAAGATGGCGCAATTAACAGGCGTCTTTAACGACACAGGCCGTGAAAATGATCATGGTGAAGATATTTGGGATAGCGACAGCGCACTTATTCTCTATTTTTATTTGACCCGCGTATTAAGTCTCACTCATGAAAAAGCGGCTATTTGGGCGGAAATTGTTGCCAATAAAGAGTTTGCTAATAACTGCGTTGCACTGATGCGTCTTGGCCAACAGCCTTTCAAACGATTAGTTCTGCGCGACACCGGTGAGGTGACTTTTGTAGCGCAAAAAAATCCGCCGGATAATCCGTTGCAACTGCTCATCATCAATTGGCTACGAGAAGTTAATTGTCTCGAACTCTCTCGGGTTAAATTACTTAAATTCGACTATTTACATTTTTTTACCCACTTCGCCCGACATAATGAAGCAGCATTGTCCGCTTTAACAAAACTCTATACGGAATATTGCGGTTTACTTTTGCATGAGAATGTTCTTTATCCTTATCAGTGTGATAAAAGAAGTGAAAATCCCTACGAATCAAAAAGCGCTTATACCGCACATGTTCACGCATTAAAACAATTCAGCGACTTTGAAATATTACCCACACTCTATGCCGATGGAAGATTGCTGCCGTTGCAAGAAACCACTTTATTTCGCCGTTATACGTATGACTCTAAATTAGGTCTCACTGACGAAAATTTAAAAGCAGCATATCAAGAGGGTCTTCTTTTTTTACGCGCTGTTCCGCTGATAGGCGAACCCTTTGCTATTGATCCAAAGAAGAAATGGCTGGCAAACGGTAAGCTGTACACCCAATCGGTTGCTGCTCGTGAATTTGAAAAGGGAAACCGACGCCTTGGCAGAGGAACATCCGATAAACCCGATCGTTTTGAAAAAGAAGACAATCCAGGTCGTTCACTTTCTTTAATCAGTGGAGCGAGTGCGGTGCCAGGGTGTGTCGGTACTTTTTACATTGCGCCGCCCGAGACGCCATTGGAAGCTTGCTTTGATCGCGATGCAGAATTTGGATTTGGCAAACAACAACATTTCAAAACAGTTAAAGCAAGACAAATAGATCGAAACACACTCTTTCAAAAAACCAAATTTCCACCTGAACATAATCAAGAGAAAAGTTGTTTAAATAATGAAGTCAAAGCAACCATCCGCTTTGGTCAAGAAACCGATGCAAAAAGAGAAAAATCTTCATTGGTTTGCGGCGGCTTTTATTTTTCAACAGACCCCAATGCGCTATCGAATCATGATCCATTAAAGAGCCACACAAGGTCTATTGTGGCGTTGAAAGCGGTGTATGCACAATTTGAATATTTTCGTAAGCATGGCAGCATGCTACCTATCGTTGAAATTTCTAACTATAAATCGCAATACAAAGTCATTGGAACATTTGCAGAAAATGCCATTATTGCGATGTGGGAGGAGGTTGCTGAGGCCTGTATTCGTAAGGAATTAGTAGTTGACTGGGAGCATGGCGGGTTGGTATTTAGCCTTTTCCAAGTTACCCCACTTACTTTGTTAAAACAAACTAGTCTAGTAACATCTATAACAATAATGGGAAAAGGTAATAAGTTATACCCCACAATATTATTTTCTCCCGATGACAGCTATCCCGACGCTCTTAAAGAAAAAATTGATATAGCGCTCATCGCTGCCAGAGAAAGAGGTTACGTTGCGTTTGACAACCGCGCTTGTCTTGAAGCAGAAAAAAAAGAGTGTGTCATCTTAACAAATTCAACGATATTTAATTGGCTCATGATCAGGCCGCATTTACAAAAAATTCCTGCCATTCAAAACAAAATAAAGACTGAGCTTGCGGCTCAAATGAATCATTTGAATTGTGAAACGGGATTTAATCAGTTAATGACAGGACGCTGGTGTGATTTCCGTAATAATGCAATATTATATCGTCTTTATTTATTAGCCAAATCAAATGATTCGCTGATTGCGCAACGTATTCAAGATGATATAAGAGCGGCATTCCTGCCGTATATGCAAAAATTTCAACTGTCCGCAGAATATCCATGGACTGATAAAAATCGTGTTGAGAGTTGCCTGGAAGCAGCGAAATTATTTGCAATATGGCCGGAGGTGAAAGATTTGCTCATTGCTTTGATGGAAAAACATTTGCAACGTTGGCTAGAGGCTAAAGATTTGGGTTGTTACAATGTTAGGACCCTAAGTGAATTATTTGAAATTTTTCACACTCACGAGATTTGTTCACCTGAAATTCAGAGATTGTCTTTACTTAATGTTAGAAAATTTATTACACCGTATTTAACGACAATAAATACAGAAAGTAATTTAGTTTATCATTATCTAAGCATGACTCACTATCTCGACATTTCGCTTGATGAGCAACGCGATACGTTAATTATGTTAATTAAGAATCAGCGTTATTATGCTGTAGATGAAACAATGTATAATTGGGTTAAAGGAATTAACCCTACGTTATTGCAACGCGAGGATTTTTTTCAAGTTATATTAGATCATTGTGATCTCGATAAAATTAAACAATATTTACCTAATCAAGTTTTCACTCCCTCTCAAGCCATGCTGTTGCACAAAAAATTAAACAGTCATGCTGTGATTTATCAGGATGCAACATTAAATTTATCGTGTCTCGTGACGTATTTAGAAAGACAGTCTTCATTAGGCATACCCTATGCGCTGCGAGAGCAATACGTTCTGCATTGTTTGGTGGAGTGGGTAAAATGCGGTCTCAATAATAATAATCTTGAGTTACAAGGGATTAGTAAGAAGGCTTCTCATCCAATAGTGCTTAAAAAGTTTTTTCATCCCAGCGTTGTAGAGAAATTTTTACAAGCCATTGCGCCGCTTTTAACAGAGCATCCTTCGGTTAGAGAAGAATTAAAGAAAAAAGCAGCTGATTTGTTTGCGCTTGACAGTCAACCTGCCGAGAAAGCAAAAGCGATTAATCAATTGTTAGAGACGGCTCCTTATCTTGAACAGAAAGCACCAAACGAGCAAAAAGAGCAAAAAGCCGAGCCTGCGCTCACTCACCGCAGGTGAGGCTGTAGATTTTGGTGCAAGCATAAAGTCTTTCATGCTTGAAATTTATTTTTATACGAATCTCTCTTGTTTCTCCTTTTCCAAAGGGAGTTGTAGGGTGGATTAGACGCGCCTTTTGCGTCGTAATCCACCAAGCTGCAGCAATTTCTAAAGCACTCAGGATGACACCCTTTCTAAAGCACTCAGAATGAAAGCCCTTTCTTAAGAACGTTCCAAGCAACCTATCCAATTAAAAATCTCACTCCCATTTTTCATTTCCATTCATCACCTCTTCTACTTATAATACCCTCACAAAAAAACCAAGGGAGTCAGTATGTTAATCGGTGTACCAAAGGAAATTAAAAATAACGAATTCAGATTAGGTCTCGTACCCAGCAGCGTGAGAGAGTTGACTGCGAATGGGCATCAAGTGATTGTACAACGCAATGCGGGTGTAGGCATTGGTATTGATGATGCGGCATTTGAACAAGTCGGTGCTCGGATGGTAGAGACGGCCGCAGAAATTTTTCAAACAGCTGACATGATTATCAAAGTCAAAGAACCGCAAGCAGAAGAATGTAAAATGCTGCGCGAAGGCCAAGTGTTATTTACCTATCTGCATTTAGCACCCGATCCTGAACAAGCTCGTTTATTACAACAGTCAGGTTGTATTGCCATTGCCTATGAAACCGTCACCAATAAAATGGGAGGCTTACCCTTGCTAGCTCCCATGAGCGAAGTCGCAGGGCGAATGGCTATTCAAGCCGGTGCAACCAGTTTAGAAATCACCCACGGTGGCAGCGGCATTTTATTGGGCGGTGTACCCGGTGTGCCGCCTGCAAAAGTCGTCGTGTTAGGCGGTGGCGTTGTCGGCACCAACTCAGTGCGCGTTGCCATTGGAATGGGGGCGCATGTGATCGTCATTGACAGAACCATCGAGCGGTTATATCAATTGGATCTGCAATTTGGCTCAAAAATTACAACCGTTTATTCGACGACAGATGCCATTGAGCATCATGTCACGCGCGCTGATTTAGTCATTGGTGCAGTGTTAGTACCAGGTGCATCAGCGCCACGCTTAGTTCGCAAAGAAATGCTTAGCCGAATGCATCCTGGCTCTGTCATGGTCGATGTGTCCATTGATCAAGGCGGATGTTTTGAAACCAGTCGTCCGACTACGCATCAAAATCCAACCTACAAGATTGACGGTGTTGTGCATTATTGTGTTTCCAATATGCCAGGCGCCGTGCCTCGTACATCAACGTTTGCTTTAAATAATGCAACATTGCCATTTATTTTAGCATTAGCCAATCTCGGTTATCGTAAAGCCATGCAACAAGATCCGCATTTATTAAATGGGTTGAATGTCTTTAAAGGTCAGTTAACGCATCAAGCGGTCGCTAATGCGTTACATCAAAATTACATACCTGCAGATGCGGTGTTAAATTAATGGGAGAACATCATGTTAAATTGCTTTGCCACGCAATACAGTAAAAAAGCAATTCCAATTTTATTGCTGACCGTGAAAGATTTCTCTGCTTGGTTAGCCAAGCAAAATCACTTCACCAAAAATTGGTTGTCGACATCGGGATTTAAAGCAGAAGCGGGTGCTCTCTGCTTACTACCCGATTCAGCGGGCAAATTGGCTCACGTGATTTGTTGCATCTCAGATATGAAAAATTTTTGGCAAGCAGGACAGTTGCCGCTGATGTTGCCAGAGGGTCAATATATTTTTAATTTAGATGTATCCGATATAGATTCAGAGGAAAGCGCTTATTACTCGGATTTTGCCATCGCGTGGGGATTAGGTGCTTATCAATTTTCTCATTATAAAAAAAATAATAAGAAAGTCGCGCAACTCGTTTTGCCAAAACAGTATGATCTGCAATATATTTTTAATACCGTAGAATCTATTTATTTGGTTCGTGATCTCATCAATATTCCAACCGATGATATGGGGCCGAGTGAATTAGGTCGCGCAGCCAGCGCACTTGCGAAAACATATGATGCCAAAATAAAACAAATTATCGGCGAAGAATTGCTTACTAAAAATTTCCCACTTATTTATACCGTCGGTCGAGCCAGTGATGATGCGCCCCGTTTAATTGATATTCGTTGGGGGAATAAAAAACATCCCAAAGTAACATTGGTGGGCAAAGGCGTGTGTTTTGACACCGGTGGATTGGATTTAAAAAATGCGTCGGGAATGGCGCTGATGAAAAAAGACATGGGCGGTGCTGCGCATGTGCTTGGATTGGCGAGAATGATTATGCAAGCCAAATTGCCGATTCAATTACGCGTATTGATTCCTGCGGTTGAAAATGCAGTATCGGGAAATGCATATCGGCCTGGCGATGTGATTAAAAGTCGCAAAGGACTGACGGTTGAAATTGGTAATACGGATGCGGAAGGACGTTTAGTGTTAGCGGATGCGTTGACAGAAGCGGTGAGTGAAAAACCCGATTTGTTAATTGATATAGCAACATTGACAGGGGCTGCGAGAGTTGCGCTCGGAACTGACTTGCCTGCTTTGTTTACGAATAACGATCGGTTGGCGGATCATTTGCTGCAGCATGCGACGCAAAAATCTGACCCTATTTGGCGTTTGCCATTGTTTGCTGCGTATCGGGAATCATTAAATAGTCCGATTGCTGATATCAATAATGCAGGGGCAGATGCGTATGGCGGTGCGATCACGGCGGCTTTATTTCTCAAAGAATTTGTTCCGGATGAGGTAGTTTGGGCGCATTTTGATTTAATGGCATGGAATTTGAAAAGCCGACCAGGACGACCGCAGGGTGGGGAAGCGATGGCGTTGCGAGGGATATTTCATTATTTGCGCGAGGTTTATTGAGGAAAAGAACTGTCATCTTGAGTGCTTAAGAAAGGGCTGTCATCTTGAGTGCTTAAGAAAGGGCTGTCATCTTGAGTGCTTAAGAAAGGGCTGTCATCCTGAGTGCTTAAGAAAGGGCTGTCATCCTGAGTGCTTAAGAAAGGGCTGTCATCCTGAGTGCTTAAGAAAGGGCTGTCATCCTGAGTGCTTTTCGCTCCGAAGGATCTCCCTTTATAGTAGAGAGATGCTTAGGAAATTTTTTAGCTAAGCCTCAGAAATTTGCGGGAGATCCTTCGGAGCGAAAAGCACTCAGGATGACAGCCCTTTCTTAAGCACTCAGGATGACAGCTCTTTCATTCTAGTGATAGACCTTCCCCCCAATAAAGTATAGAATTTCGGCTAGACACAAACCAGGAGGCTAGAGGTTTAATATGGCTGGTCAACAAGACACCGGGCGACAAGAAATTATAAATAAATTACGCCAATATTTGAAAGATCGCGTTCCAGAATCCCAAGTTCCATTGTTGGAAACGTTTGCTCAGCGCTACTATGCATCGTGTTCCCTCGAGGATTTGACGGAACGATCGATTGAGGATTTATTTGGCGCATTATTATCTCATTGGAATTTTATCTACCAAAGAGGTCCTGATGAGTCAAAAGTGAGAGTTTTTAACCCGACTCAAGAAAAAGATGGTTGGCAATCCACCCATACCATTATTGAAGTTTCGCATGATGATATTCCATTTTTAGTCGACTCCATTCGGATGGAGGTTGATCGAAGCGGTTTTCAAATTCATTACGCCATTCACTTTGGTGGTTTAAAAGTTCTGCGCGACGAAGAGAACCAGATCAAAACTATTTTACCTATCGGTGAAATAACACCAAAAGCCCTTTCTGAAGCACCTATTTATATTGAAATAGACCGTCAAGTTGATCCAGAGGTGATGGAAACCTTACGCTTAAACATTGAAAGTGTTTTAGCGGATGTGCGCGTATCTGTCATTGATTGGCGTAAAATGATCAATCGCGTTGAAGAAGCGTTAATGGAATTGGAACAGTCACCGCCGCCGTTAGATCCTGCCGAAATTGCTGAATCCAAAGATTTTTTACGCTGGTTAATTGGTAATCATTTCACTTTTTTAGGCTGTCGCGATTATCGCTTAATTGGCAATGAAACCAATCGTGCGTTGCAAGCGATTCCAGGTTCTGGTTTAGGTGTTTTACGCGATGAGAATTTAGGGCCTGTCTCAAAAAGTTATGCCGATTTACCGCCGCAAGCCCGCAGACTCGCTTTATCAAAAAATATTTTAATTATCGCTAAAACCAATACCCGATGCACAGTACATCGCGATGCTTATACAGATTATATTGGTGTGAAACGGTTCAATGCGAAAGGCGAGTTAATTGGTGAACGTCGATTTATTGGTTTATATACATCAACTGCCTATCATTCAAGTCCGCGTTACATTCCATTTTTACGGCACAAAGTCGCAAAAGTGATTCAAGAGTTTCATTATCCGTCGGATAGCCATAATGGCAAAGAGTTAGTGCATATTTTAGAAACCTTGCCGCGCGATGATTTATTCCAAGCAACGAATGAAGAATTAGTTGAATTAACGCAAGGTATTTTACATCTACAAGAGCGCAAACGAATTCGTTTATTTGTTCGCAAAGATTCTTACGGTCGTTATTTTTCCTGCTTCGTCTATGTGCCTCGTGAAATTTTTAATACCGAATTATCCACTGCGATGCAAGAAGTGTTAATGGAAACATTTAATGGGTTAGAAGCATCATTTACCACTTATTTTTCCGATTCTGTCTTGGCACGAATTCACTATATTATTCGTGTCAATCCCAAAACGCCGGTTGATTTTAACTTGATGGAAACGGAACGCCGTTTGGCGATGGTTGCCCGCTCATGGGTGGATGAATTAAAAACTCAATTATTACTGGAGTTCGGTGAAGCGGACGGCTTGCGTTTTTACACAAAATACCGCAAAGCCTTTCCTTCCAGTTACACGGAATATTATTTACCGACGACAGCCATTGATGATATTAAAAAGATTGAATCACTTTCCACTGAAAATCCTCTGGAAATGTTATTTTATCCCGCGGGCAGATTGGCGCTGCGTTTAAAATTATTTCATTCTGAACACACGATTGCTTTATCCGATGTCTTGCCCACCTTGGAAAATATGGGATTACGTATTATCGGCGAGCGACCGCATGAAATCATTTTCCGTGACGGCACCATTATTTGGATCAATGATTTCGATGTGGTGCATGTTGATGGCGTAGAAATTGATGTCAATGCAATGAAGTTAAATTTTCAAGATGCGTTTAATAATGTTTGGTTTAAAAATGCAGAGGATGATGGATTTAATCGCCTCATTCTGGATGCACAATTAACCTGGCATGAAACTGCGGTTCTGCGCGCTTACACAAAATATTTGCGCCAAACAGGATTTAACTTCAGCCAAACGTATATCGAAAAAGCATTAATTCATAATTCAAGTATCGCTAAAAATTTAGTGGAATTGTTTGAATTACGTTTCTCACCCGAATATGCTGAAAATAAGCATCAAGATGTCACGCCACTCGTTAATAAAATCGAAGCAGCCCTCGATGTAGTCACCAGTTTAGATGAAGACCGTATCATTCGTCGGATTCTGGAAGTGATCATGGCGACCATACGAACCAATTATTTCCAAACCATGGCAGATGGCAGTTTTAAATCTTACATTTCATTAAAGTTTAATCCTGCTTTAATTTCAGATTTACCGTTGCCAAGACCGATGTTTGAAATTTTTGTCTATTCACCTCGGGTTGAAGGCGTGCATTTACGCGGTGGAAAAGTGGCGCGCGGCGGTTTGCGTTGGTCAGATCGACGCGAAGATTTTCGCACCGAAATATTGGGTTTAATGAAAGCGCAACAAGTCAAAAATTCTGTGATTGTGCCAGTGGGTGCAAAAGGTGGATTTTTTCCGAAACAATTACCCACCTCCGGTGATCGCGACGAAATTTTAAAAGAAGGCATTTATTGCTACTCTACCTTTATCCGCGGTTTGTTAGATGTGACTGACAATATCAAGGATAACCAAACGGTTCCGCCAATTGATGTTGTGCGCTATGACGAAGATGATACCTATTTAGTTGTTGCAGCGGATAAAGGCACAGCCACCTTTTCTGACATTGCGAATGCCATCTCAACAGAATATGGATTTTGGTTAGGCGATGCATTTGCATCGGGTGGCTCGGCAGGGTATGACCATAAAAAAATGGCGATTACCGCACGGGGTGCATGGGAATCCGTTAAACGTCATTTTCGCGAATTAGGAATTGATCCCGCTGCCACGGATTTTACCGTGGTGGGTATTGGTGATATGGCGGGAGATGTGTTCGGTAATGGTATGTTGATGTCAAAGCACATTAAATTAGTGGCTGCTTACAATCATATGCATATTTTTGTCGATCCAAATCCAGATGCCGCAAAAAGTTTTGCAGAGCGCCAACGTTTATTTAATTTACCGCGCTCAATGTGGACGGATTATAACCCTGAATTAATTTCAGCGGGTGGTGGTGTATTTAACCGGTCGGCAAAATCCATCAAGATTTCTCCTGAAATGAAAGTGGTATTTGGTATTGAAGCGGATCACTTGGTTCCAAATGATTTGATTCGCGCCATTTTAAAATCCTCGGTGGATTTAATTTGGAATGGTGGCATTGGAACATTTGTCAAAGCCAGCTATGAAACGCATGCAGAAGTAGGTGATCGGACCAATGATGCGATCCGAATTGACGGTAATGAACTTCGTTCACGCGTGATTGGCGAAGGCGGCAATTTGGGTATGACCCAATTAGCTCGGATTGAATATTCATTGAATGGTGGCGTGTTATATACCGATTTTATCGATAATTCAGGCGGTGTCGATTGTTCTGACCACGAAGTGAATATTAAAATTCTTTTAAATAAATCGGTTGCTGATAATCGCATGACCCTTGAGCAACGGAATAAGTTATTAGAAAAAATGACAGATGAAGTTGCAGAATTGGTTTTACGTGACAATTATGAACAAACGCAAATTCTCAGTTTAGAAGCTTCCATTTCATTAGAAACAACGGATTTATTCCGCCGTTACATGGATGAATTAGAGAAGAAAGAACGATTAAATCGACGCTTAGAATTTTTGCCCGATGAAAAAACATTGCTGGAACGTAAAGCGAATGCACAAGGTTTAACGCGTCCTGAAATTGCGGTGTTAATTTCATATTGCAAAATGTTTTTAAAACAAGACATTCTCAATTCTGACTTACCGGAAGATCCGTATTTTGTTCGTCATTTAATGATGGCATTTCCTGCTTCATTAAGAGAGCATTTTTTACCGCATATGAAAGAACATAGTTTGCGCCGTGAAATTATTGCAACGCAATTAGGTAAGACGATTACCGATCACATGGGCATTAATTTCATTGAACGATTGCAACGTGAAACAGCTGCATCTGTTGCATTTATCATTCGGTCATACATTATTGCTGAAACGATTTTTGCATCAGAAGAGTTATGGCGACAAATTGAAAGTTTAGACTTTAAAGTGAATACGGCGATTCAACAAAAGATGATGTTGCAAATTTATTCGTTGATCCGTCGGGCAACGCGTTGGTTTGTACGGAATTACCCGGGCGATATCAATATCGAAAGCACGATTCAACAATTTATTGAACCCATTAATCAATTAATTCAGCAATTGCCGAAATTATTAACCGAGTCTGATCACGAATTATGGATGCAATCCATCAGTGAATATACCGAACAAGGTGTGCCTGAGTTATTAGCAAAGCGGGTGGCGAGTTGTAATATTCTCTTTACTTCATTGGATATTGTACAAGCGGCGATTAAATATGAATTGCCCATTGAAGATGTGGCGCAAACGTATTATTCATTAGGTTCTTTGTTAGAATTAAATTGGTTGCGTGATCAAATGAATACGTATTCGCTGGATACGCCGTGGGATGAATTAGCCCGCTCTGGGTATAGAGACGACTTTGATCGTGTGCAAAAGAAATTAAGCGTGAGTGTGTTAAAGCATAAAAGTAAAAAAGCAAAAGAAAGTAAAGAAGCAAAATCCACGGAGCAGCGAATTCAAACCTGGTTGGATCAGCATGAGATTTCGATTCACCGCTGGCATAATTTATTAGCTGAAATGCGCTCGAGTATGAATATTAGTTTGGTAACGTATTCGGTGGTGTTGCGGGAATTATTTGATTTTGCGCAGGTTGGGTGAGCCTGTCATCTTGGGTGCTTAAGAACAGGCTGTCTCTGAGGTGCTTAAGAACAGGCTGTCACCGAGGTGCTTAAGAACAGGCTGTCACCGAGGTGCTTAAGAACAGGCTGTCACCGAGGTGCTTAAGAACAGGCTGTCACCGAGGTGCTTAAGAACAGGCTGTCACCGAGGTGCTTAAGAACAGGCTGTCTCCGAGGTGCTTAAGAACAGGCTGTCATCCTGAGTGCTTTTCGCTCCGAAGGATCTCCCTATAAAGTAGAGAGATGCTTAAGAACATCTTTTAGCAAACATCAGAAATTTGCGGGAGATCCTTCGGAGCGAAAAGCACTCAGGATGACAGCCTGTTCTTAAGCACCTCGGAGACAGCCTGTTCTTAAGCGCTCAGGATGACAGCGCTATCTATGGATAAAAAAAATTTTTAAAGGAATAAAACAACATGACCAACACAGCGATCTCAGTCGATTTCCCCTATCAATCACACTATGTCGATATCGATGGATCAAAGCTGCATTATATTGAGCAAGGAACAGGGAATCCCATTGTTTTTTTACATGGCATACCAGCGAGCTCCTATTTGTGGCGAAATGTTATTCCGCATTTATCAACATTAGGCCGTTGCATCGCCCCCGATTTAATTGGCTTTGGTAAATCCGATAAACCGGCTATTCAATATACGATTACAGATCATATTCGCTATATTGAAAAATTTATTGAGGCATTAAATTTAAATCATATTACGTTTGTATTACATGGCTGGGGATCTATTGTCGGTCTTGATTATGCGATGAAGCATGAAAATAAATGCAAAGGTCTTGTTTTTTACGAAAGTTATTTGCGACCCCAGAATGGGGAAGAGGTTTCTTTGCCTTATCAAGAACAAATTCTCAAATGGCAGGGAAAAGATAATATCTCTGAATTACTCGCCAATGGCGTACAATTTGTCGATGATGCTTTATTGCAAGGAACAGTCCGAAAATTAAGTGAAAAAGAAATGAATTATTATCGTGAACCCTTTCAGCAATCCGGTTCAGAAAAGCCAATTCATCAATATTTACGTGATTTACCAGGACTTGGCAATCAAACGAGCGTTGATAAAATCATTGCGGCGTATTCTGCCCGGTTAATGGCATCCAAATTGCCGAAATTGCTGCTTTATTCCATACCAGGATTTATTACCACGGTTGGAACAATCAAATGGGCAAAAGAACATTTGCAACAGTTAGAAATGGTTGATATAGGTGAAGACTTACATTATATCCAAGAAAGCAATCCTGCATTGATGGGTGAAACGATTAGTGTGTGGCTGCAAAGTAATTTATGAGAAGTGGAGTAGAGTATAGTGAAAAAATATAATATCGCTATTGTCGGTGCAACAGGTGTTGTCGGCAAAACAGCATTAGAAATTTTAGCCGAGCGCAATTTCCCGATTGATAAGCTTTTTGTGTTAGGCAGTGAACGTTCCGCGGGAGAAATTTTATCTTTTAAAGATAAGTCCTATCGCGTAGAAGAATTGGCAACGTTTGATTTTAGTCAAACTGAGATTTGTTTTTTCTGTACGGCCAATGCAATTTCAGCAGAATATGCACCAAAAGCGGCAGCATTAGGTAATATCGTCATCGATAAGAGTTCGCATTTTCGTTACGATGATGATGTTCCACTCATTGTGCCTGAAGTGAATGCGAGTGCCTTAAAAAAGCTTAAGAAAAAAAATATTATTGCTAGTCCAAATTGCAATACCATCCCACTGGTTGTTGCACTAAAACCTATTTACGATGCAGTCGGAATTAAGCGAATTAATGTGGCAACTTACCAATCTGTTTCTGGCAGCGGTAAAGAGGGTATTTCTGAATTAGCTAATCAAACAGCAAGTTTACTAAATGGTATTCCGGTTAAGCCAAAAGTTTATGCGCAACAAATTGCGTTTAACGTATTGCCGCATTGTGATGATTTTTTAGAAAATGGGTATACCAAAGAAGAAATGAAAGTCCTTTGGGAAACCCAAAAAATTCTGGGCGATACTAAAATTGCCATTCACGCAACCGCCGTGCGCGTGCCGGTTTTTTATGGTCATTCAGCGGCTGTGACAATTGAGACAAATGACAAAATCACTGTCGAACAAGCCATTGCGTTATTAAAGAAAGCACCCGGTGTCGAATTAAACCTAGGAAAATATCCTTACTCAACACCCGTGCAAGATGCGACGGGTAACGATGCTGTGTTTGTTGGTCGAATTAGAGAAGATCTTTCGCATAAAAAAGGCTTAGCCATGTGGGTTGTTGCTGACAATTTGCGTAAAGGGGCTGCGTTAAATGCTGTGCAAATTGCGGAAGAAATCATAAAAATTTAAGAGGAATTTTCATGAACCCATTTATCCAATTATTGCAAACACTGTTAATTGACATTAACCATCAGCTAACACCGTCTGGTTGTATTGCTGTTGCTATTATTTTTTTAATGATTTTGTTTGTCATGAAACTACAAAGACCTCAAGGCAAAAAAAAATCCGACCCTAAAAAAGCCGTGAACTCAGCTCATTTTGCTTCTCAAGCAGATATTCAAGCCATTGCTGGCGACGATGAAATGACAACGCAACTGGATTTAGCACGTGCTTACATTGAAATGGGGCAGAAACCCATGGCACAAAAAATCTTGTCGCACGTTGCTAAAAAAGGCAATGCTGCACAAAAACAAGCAGCTAAAATTTTATTATGCGAATAGCATTGGGTGTTGAATACAATGGCCAAGATTTTTTTGGTTGGCAAGCTCAAGAAAATTTAGTCACGGTGCAAGGGTGTTTAGAATCAGCGGTTAGTCAAATTGCGAATGAGCCGGTTAAATTATTTTGCGCGGGTCGAACAGATGCTGGTGTACATGCCACCGGTCAAGTTGTGCATTTTGATACGAACGCTGAACGAAACACTCGCGCATGGACGCTGGGTGTTAACACACATTTACCGTCTTCTATATCCGTCAGCTGGGCGGAAGCGGTTGACGATGAATTTCACGCCCGTTTTTCCGCCATTGCGCGTTGTTATCGCTATATTATTTATAATCAGTCTATTCGCTCAGCTCATCTGGCGAAACGTGCCACTTGGCATTATCCTCCGTTAGATAGTCACAAAATGAAAACAGCCGGACAGTTTTTATTAGGCGAGCAAGATTTCAGCTCCTTCCGTTCATCTGAGTGTCAATCGCATTCACCCATGCGCAATGTGCATTCTCTGGATGTGCAACGCAATGAACAATTCGTGATTGTTAGCATCCAGGCCAATGCGTTTTTGCACCATATGGTTCGAAATATAGTGGGTGTCTTGTTGCGAATCGGTGCAGGTTTTCATTCGGTAGAATGGATGGAAGAAGTCTTGCATGCAAAGGATAGACGCAATGCCGCGGAGACGGCTTCACCGGATGGTCTTTATCTGGAACGGGTGATTTATCCAGAAAAGTATTTATTACCTGCATCGAGGAATAGTTTATTCTTTTTCTGAGGATTCATTTGTAACTAATTGAAAAAACGAGAATTATTACTAAATATACCCATCGCGCTTCAAAATGCGAAATCCTCAGTATCGCTTCGGTGTCGTGCCAGCTAAGAGCACGCTGGCACGACACCGAAGCGATACCGAGAATTTCGCATTTTTAGGTGAATAGGTATATACCAGATACCTAACCACCCCCTTTAATAAATTACAAAATCCCTATAATTTTGATTAATTTGCACTTATAATTGCACTAATTTTTCGACGAGGTATTCATGAGTTGGTTTAAAAAATTATTACCGTCGCGCATCCGTACTGAAGCCATTACCAAAAAAGGCGTGCCAGAAGGATTATGGTCAAAATGCGAAAAATGCAATGCCATTCTTTACCGCTCCGAGCTCGAACGCAATTTAGAAGTGTGTCCCAAGTGCGACCACCATATGCGTGTGTATGGTAGAAAGCGATTAGACTATTTCTTAGATGCGGGTTCGCAAATTGAAATCGGCGCAGATGTGCTGCCAGTTGACCGCTTAAAATTTAAAGATTTAAAAAAATATAAAGATCGATTAGCGACCGCGCAGAAAGATACCGGTGAAAAAGAAGCGCTGATAGTGATTCGTGGTCATGTGCATGGCATAGCATTAGTGGCCGCTGCATTTGATTATGGCTTTATTGGTGGTTCGATGGGCGCTGCAGTCGGTGAGCGTTTTGTCCGTGGTGTCAATACAGCGATAGAATTAAATATTCCTTTTATTTGTTTTTCTGCCAGTGGCGGCGCTCGTATGCAAGAAGCGTTAGTCTCATTAATGCAAATGGCAAAAGTCAGTGCGGCATTAGCAAAATTATCTGAACGTGGTTTGCCTTATATTTCTATTTTAACGGATCCCACCATGGGCGGTGTTTCTGCCAGTCTTGCGACATTAGGTGACATTATTATTGCTGAACCCAAAGCGTTAATCGGTTTTGCAGGCCCACGCGTGATTGAACAAACGGTACGAGAAAAATTACCGGAAGGATTTCAGCGAAGTGAATTTTTACTAGAACATGGTGCAATTGATATTATCGTCAGTCGTAACCAAATGCGGGAATATGTTGCGCGGATGCTGGCTAAATTAACTCAGCAACGTCCCATTGTTTTGAATGAAAGAAATGCGTAATTGATTTAACTAAACTTGAGGTGAATTATGGAAAAGAAAAATGTGCAAAGGATAGTGGGAATTTTAGTTATTTTTGCATTAGTTATTATTGTGATGCCGTTGGTGTTTGGCAGAAATGATTTTCCTACGCAAGAAGCCAGCAATTCAAAAGAAATTCCTGTTCCTGATCAAAATACAACGATTGCAGCCAATTCAACTAATGATGTGAAAACCGATGAAATGGCAGCAGCTAATCAAGATCCTTCGATGGATTCATCCCTGCAGCCGACGGATACGACGTCACAAAATATGCCAGAACCTTCTTCTGCGATGAATACGGGAGGAAACCCAAACAATGTTGATCCGAATGCAATGCCAACCCCAAGCGCGACACCGGGACAGCCACTGCCTTCGAATCCTGCTGATTCAGCGAATGCATCAAATTCTGCGAATCAAAATAATCCAACACCGATGAGTAATAATGCACAAGGGCCTGAAGCCACAGCGGTTGCACCAACACCTGACGCGCAGATGCCAACACCCAATACTGCACCGACACCACCGGCTGCTGCTGCACCCAGCAAAGGTGATATGTCTGAAAATACCACGGTATTACCTACACCTACGTTAGATGATATTCAAAAAGCAGGAAAGACGGATAAAACTGTTAAAGTAAAATCTAAAGTAACAGCCCGTGTCACACCTAAAGCGAAAGCAACACTTACGGAAAATACAGCACCTACAGCACCTGCACCGACAACTGCTGCACCTACGCCTGATTCAGTCACTGATTCTTTTGTAATTGATAGTAATCAAGTTGCGACTGTGCCGGCTGCGACACAACAAACAAGCAGCACAGAAAAATCGGCTATCCTGGATACACCCACGCCAATCACAGCTAAACCCAAAACATCTGTTTCACATAGTCATTCAGCCAAAGCAAAAGTGAAAATGAAAGCAGCTGTCACGGCCAAAGCTAAAACCAGCCATTTGCCATCCGGATCATGGGTGATTCAAATGGGCAGCTTTACCAATAAAGCCAATGCAAAACGGTTAGCGGATAAATTGCATGCGGCGGGTTATAAAGCATTTATTCGTGACATTAAATACGCGTCAGGCAAAACCAATACGCGTGTTTACATTGGACCTGAATTGAAAGCGACGGCAGCGACAAAAATTTCTCACAAAATTCAGCAAACCATGAACATGCAAGGAATTGTAATTCCTTCTAAAACGATGGCGTTGTAATTTTTTGTAGCCTGGATGAAATCAGGGGTTTTTAAGCTGCTTAAGAACCCTTGATTTCTATCTACAGAAAGAAATTTAATTTTTTTTTATACAAATCCCCCTTGTTCCCCCTTTTTCAAAGTGGGAGACCTTCTAAGCAGCTTTGTGTTTTAACGGTGAAAGCTGCTTAGAAGGTCTCCCACTTTGAAAAAGGGGGAACAAGGGGCAATGGCACTAGCTTAAGAACTGTCGTCCCGGAATTTACTGGCGCTTAATGAGCGCTTTTTGCGAATTTAGCGCCAGTTAATGTCCGGGATCCATTTTGCTTAAAGCATATAAGTTAAAAGCAAGAGGGCGATAAATTGAAGATGGATCCCGGACATTAAGTAGCTCTAAACGAGCAAAAGGCGCTCGTTAAGAGCTACTAAATTCCGGGACGACAGTTCTTAAGCTAGTGCCATTGGAAACAAGGGGGATTTGTATAAAAAGAAGAAGTTCTTATTCGATGTTTACCCTTCTTTTCTCAGGAGCTGAAGCACTCAAGATAACAGCCCTCTCTTAAGTACTAGGGTTCTGTTTTTTACGTTGCGGTGTCGTTGGGATTTCGATTGCAACTTCCGACGTTGGAGCCGGTTTAAATGTTGCACGTTGACTGTTGTAGTGACCAAAACTCTTTGGAACAGATGCAGCAGCATTCGATGCATCATAGTCTGGCGCTGGCGGCTTGGTTTGATCATGTAAAACGACACTAGATTTTTCATCAGCGGCAGCTGCATTATATGATGAAAGCGGTTGGCCATCAGCTCGCTCTTCGTCAAACGCTTTTTCATCTTCATCGCTCTCTGGAAATAAATTAGCAACACCCCCCATATCATAATCATTCGGATCAAACTCTAAATGGGCATCTGCAAGATTTTCATAAGAAGCACTACACGCCAACATAACAGTTAACTGAAAAAATACCAACCATGCCAAAACCTCCGCTCCCTGCAGCATCACTAACTGATTATCGTGCCACAGATCAGAAAAAAGTAATTTTTCCACGAAGTCAGGCAACGAAAAGAGTAGTCCTATGATTTCTTTAATCGCATAATTTCCTGGTTCTGCATTATCAAATAATGTTTGAATTGCTGAAACTGATCCGGCAGAGATCGCAGCGTTTATATACATCGTTTGCGTGTCCAGCGCTCCTGAACCAATTTTCTCGCTAACCCAATTTAATAAGGGAGCAGCGATTGATCCATAGATGACTCCTCGACTAAGCATGTCTAACACAAGTAAAGCAGCACGTGATTTGCCAATGCTGCAAATGGTTCGAAGTCCATCTTTATTTGCATCGTTAAACCGATAAACTTTGAAAGCACCTGCAGCAAGACAGGAAGTCACAACCAAAGGCCAAAATAATTTATCATCGAGATAGGTATCACCTTTTTCATCGGTGGGCGCAAATTTATTGTAGACCTGGAGTATCAACATTAACAAAAACGAAAAAGTTCTTGCCGCATCTAAGCCCTTTTTATAACGAATTTCCCAAGTGCGATTGTCATCTTTGCAAGTAAGAAAATAAACACCTGCAGCGCCTGTTACAACGATGAGACCTAATCTGACAAAATGATAAACGTATTTAAAATCGTTTGCGACTTCGGGATATCCCATCATAAACTGAGCAATTCGATCGCTAAATATTTCCGAGTTTAATGCTGCTCCAAGAGGCCCTAAAACAACAAAATCGGCTTTAGGTTTTACGACTTGATTATAATGATTATTGTAACGACGCACTGTTTGCTTAACATGTTTTTTGCGCTCTGCAACATTTTCAGCAATATCTGACGCTTTATCGAGTAAAGCTTGCCCTAGCTCATTTAAGCGTGACTTTTTTGGATTCGGTGCTGAATTTGAAAGCATTAATTAATACCCTGTCTAAATTGTATATTATATACCCAACAGGGGATTTTTTAAACACTTTTTGCTTTTATTTTTAGAAAGAGATCTATCGCTTGCAACTTGTTCATATATTGAGCTAAAATAGACATTTTTAGAACGAGGTATTTATGTTGAAAAAGATTCTTAGTATTTGCGGTATGTTGGCACTGTGTTTGGGCTTCACGATCAATAGCTATGCGACTGACAGTAAAGCAAAAGATATTCAATATCTCTATGTTCAAACAGCGAAAGCGGCGGATTTAAAACCGATTCAGAATACGCCTAATTCATATACGTTAACGTTAAAAGACGTGCATCCTCAAATGACTTGTTTCTCAGATCGTCCGAGCCGAGTGATTGGCGTTGTCCCCGTTAAGAAATTTATTCGTGATTGGAACGAACCTGCAGCGACCGAGACGGATAGCTTTAAAAAAGATGCGCCGAACGGTAATTTAAGTGGTGTCAATCCAGCGAATCACGATCTCACGAATATTTTAGTGGTGTTAACCAATCCTAGCTATGATGACAAAGAAAAAACGTTAACTTACACGGTGACGAAAATTGACAGCAGTGAAAAATTTTCACCGCAACAGTTGCAAAATGTGACGTTGTTAATTGATTATTGTACGAGCTGTCCAAGATAACGTTGGGTTATACTCCTGGGCAAGAAGCCCAGGGGTTCAAGGAAGAAACAGAATAGAGAAAGGAGAAATCGCTATGGCAGACTCTCGATCACCCAAAGAACGCTCTGATACTCCTGTAAATAATAAACGTAAGCCTAATGTATTCAAATTTGACTCGAAAGACATTGATCTAAGCAATAATAAAATGTTGGCTCGCACCAAGACAAAACCAAATCCAGCTCCTTCCGGTTTATCAACCATGAAACCAATCTCTTTCACTCTTGCGAATAATCGACAGACTGTCTCGGCAACAACATCTGCTCATTCTACTGTAGAAAGTAAAGAGGCTAAAACTCCTCAGGACTTTGCAACAGGCCCTCAGGCCAGTGACATTGGTTATTACATTTGGATGGCACAACGCGCATTGAGGATAGCAAAATCCAGTCCATCTGAAAAATATTGGAGTCAAATGTTGCGATTAAGAAATTTATTAGGTGAGACTCAGTGTGATTTATTGCATCAGGCATTACTTTTGGAACATAAAAACAAAGCAGCCATGAAGGTTAAAGAAACGGGTAAGAGTTCAGCGCAATTTCAAAGTGCTTCTATTACAGTAACATCAAATCCCGAGCAATCTGCTGCGAATCAGTCGATACGTTCTTCCATGTATGTCAAAAGATAAAATGCTTAAGAAAAGGCTTGTCATCCTGAGCGCTTAAGAAAAGGTTGTCATCCTGAGTGTTTTTCGCTCCGAAGCAACTGTCTTGAAAATTATATAGCAGTTATCTGCTTAGAGAAGTCTCTCCCTTTGAAAAAGGGAGGTCAGGAGGCAATGGCACTAGCTTAAGAACTGTCGTCCCGGAATTTACTGGCGCTTAATGAGCGCTTTTTGCGAATTTAGCGCCAGTTAATGTCCGGGATCCATTTTGCTTAAAGCATATAAGTTAAAAGCAAGAGGGCGATAAATTGAAGATGGATCCCGGACATTAAGTAGCTCTAAACGAGCAAAAGGCGCTCGTTAAGAGCTACTAAATTCCGGGACGACAGTTCTTAAGCTAGTTCCATTGAGGTCAGGAGGGATTTTTATAAAATTTATTTTTTTTACAAAATCCCCCTCAATCCCCCTTTTTCAAAGGGGGAAGCCCTTGTCTTAAGCAGCTCCTGCAAAAGAAAGGGCTGTCATCCTGAGTGCTTTTCGCTCCGAAGGATCTCCCTTTTTAGCAGAGGCTTTCTTCATCGTCACACTACCTGCTATAATTCCCCGTCACTCATTCATTACAAGGAAGAACTATGAGCCTACTATTAGGATTTGATACCCAACATTTACGCGCGTTTGGCAATAATTGGAAACGATTCTTTGTTTTTGGAGTTGTTTTATTCATTTTAGGATTATTAGCTATCAGTGCCGCTACGTTTACAACCTTACTCTCTGTGATTTTCTTAGGTTTTCTACTGTTATTTGGCGGTGTCATCTTGGCATACGATGCATTTACATTCTGGCACCAAAAAGGGAGTGGGTTTTTTCTGCATTTGCTTTTTGCGCTATTGTATATTGCAGCAGGTTTGATATTTATTTTTAATCCCATTGCAGGATCTGTTTCATTAACTTTTTTCTTAGGTATTTTTTACATTATTCTCGGCATTTTTCGCTTAGCATTTTCACCTACTTTACGTGCGCCTAATTGGGGTTGGGGTTGGTTAAACGGTGTCATTACTTTATTGCTAGGATTAATGATTATTGCAAGCTGGCCATCGTCTAGCTTATTTATCATTGGGCTTTTTGTGGGAATTGATCTGGTCTTCTGCGGCATTGCTTATATGATGTCTGCGATGGCAGCAAAAAAATTATCAGCATAACTTGCAAAGTGCGCAGTTTACGACTGCGCACCTTTTATCAAAATCTAGCGTGCGGGTTCATAAACTGAATCCGCTCATCTAATTCACCGTTAAAATTATTTTTACTCGTCTGGCGACAAGTAAAGCCTTCCTTGGTTGTTACACTTATTTCGTTTGTTCGATGATTAAAAAACAGCGGTGGTTGAGTTTGTGCGCGCAACACAATGCATGGACTGATTTCATTCACTGCTCCTTGTCTTTTCTCTTCTCTCACAACAATTCCTCTGAGTGCCAATATTTTTCGAGTCGAGCTAGGCACTTTTTGCTGTCGCATATGCACATCTTGTTTGCGCAAGAGAGAGGCATCTTTGAAATTAAAATTATTAAAACAGCGCTCAAGAAATTTGCCAATTCGATAGAGACCAGTCGCTCTGTTGAGTAGATAAGCAGCTCCAATCGTAGCGAAGGTTAACAGGGTGGCACTCAAGATAATCAATGCAACAGGGGGTGAAGCAACCGTTGTAAACAGAATTGCACTGGTAATGATACCCGCAATAATTTTTGCACCGAGAATCAAACCAGCGCCAAACCACCGTTTTGTCGAAGGGTGTTTGAATCGCTCGGGATGCTCCAAGACGGCGAACTCCGCTTGGGCTTCTTCAATAGAAAGCGCTGCCGCTTCTTTAAATTGCAGCGCCAGCTCTGGAGCTTCATATACCATGTTGTATTTATCAACTGTTTTTATTAACTGCCGACTTTTTGCGACAATGGCAGCTAGATTGGCGCGTGTTCTAATCGGCTCTTGCATTGCTTCTTCAAGTGCAATGGCTTCGCTATAAGGCTCTCGAATACTTTTGGGTTGCAAAATAGATAAGTCACCCATTTTTTTTCGTTTGGGTTGCTCACCGTTAATTTTTATTTCTGTTTCATGTTGCCGAGCAAGCTTTCTTCTCTTATCAAATTCACGTTTGCCACCCAAGAAATAAGGATTATTCAATAGCGCATTAATTTGAGGACGATAAGCAGGCAATGGATTCAGTAATTGATCAAACTGAGCGATAAATCGTTGCTTATCATTTTTATCATCTATCAACAAAGCCAACTCGTTGCAGAGTACAACACCGAGTGCATAGACATCCGCTTTCTTAGCGTTGATGTTAGGAAGTTTCGTTAAATTTTCATTCTTAATCCAAAAAGAATAATCTGAAAACACATCACAAAGTTCTTTTAATTCAGGTGGTAAATATCCCCATGTACCTTGGATGCTGTGTTTTGCTGTGAATCTGTCAGCAACGGTTTTTTTCATTAAATCAAAATCAATGAGTTTTAGATAATAGTTTTTATTAGCATCTTGATAGATTAAAATGTTTTGATCTTTGATATCGCATGAAACCAAGTCATCTTGATGCAATGCCTCTACTGCTAAAATAAGGTCTCTTGCTAATTCATTGACTTGGGAGAGAGAGAAGCGTCCGCGATTACCATCCGTAAATACCCTCAACGAAGATATGGCTAAATGCGTAATAAAAAACTTATTGCCTTTTTCATCAATAGCTTGTGGAAATTCATCAAAGTCAGATGACACGTTAAGAGTGGTGTTATGCGTGGTTTGGATTCTTTCTAATTGGCTTTGGCTTGGGTTAACTTGTTCTAATATGACAATAGGTGTTTTTTTAGGACCTTGTTGTTTAGCATCCCGTTTGAACGATTGATCATGACGCCCTTTGATATCCAAAACAAGTGATCTGCGAGAGGCAACTGCATTGGCTCCGCTGTCTAATTCTTTCACTTCTTGGGAAAGGTTTGCCTGTTCTCGTATTCTGTCATTGGCAGCAATCAGTGCTTTTCGAATTTGCGTCATAAATCCCTAGTATCGTGTTTAATCTGTCAATCATAATCGAATTAGCTTAAGTGAAACTTAAGACAGCTTTAAACCGAGCCACGACCGTCAGGGAGTGTCGCGCATCAGGTGAAAATTGGATTTTCGGTGATCGCTCCCTGACGGTCGCGGCTCAGATTAAAGCCTTCCTCGCAATAAACAGCTTTTGATCTGAGCCACGACCGTCAGGGAGTGTCGCGCATCAGGTGAAAATTGAATTTTCGGTGATCGCTCCCTGACGGTCGCGGCTCAGATTAAAACCTTCAGCGTCAGGACGACTGTTTAAAATGTTCTTCAATCACCTCAGCCACGCAACACGTCAACTGTTTGGCCGTCGGAATATGTAAAAATTCATTCGGTCCATGGGCATTGGCTTCAGGGCCTAAAACGCCCGTAATCATAAACTGCGCCTGCGGAAACTTTTTTCCTAACATGCCCATAAAGGGAATCGTGCCGCCTTCACCCATGTAAACGGCTTCTTTGCCAAAATAATGCAGCGACGCTGTTTGAGCCGCGTTGCTGAGCCACGCCGCTTCGCGCGGGGCATTCCAACCAGCAGAGGATTTATCAGCTTCAAATACAACGTATGCACCGAACGGAGGGTCTTTCTCTAACGTCTTTTTCAAAAGCTGCGTTGCTTTTTCGGGATCGCATGTCGGCGGTATCCGCAGTGATAACGTAAACGTTAATTTGGGTAACGTGACACTGCCAGCATTCTCTGCAGAAGGTAAACCATTTGCGCCAATGACAGAGAGAGCAGGGCGCCAAGTGCGATTTAAGAGTAACTCTGTTAAATCGGTTGTGACAGGTTTTACGCCCGAACAAAATGGATAATCGGCAAAAAGATGAGATCCTAAGACCTGCGCTGTGATGTCGGCTTGTTGACGTCGTTCAGTTGGAATGTCGACAAATAAATCCGTTAACAGAATTTCGCCATTGCTTTCTCGCTCAATGCGACTGAGTAATTGACGAAAAATTAAAAAACACGAAGGCACAACACCGCTACCTGTGCCGGAATGAATGCCTTGTTTTAATACGTCAATATATAAATTACCGGTCACCATGCCGCGTAGCGATGTTGTCATCCATAATTGTTCGTAGTTGCCGCAGCCTGAATCTAAGCAAATGATCAAGCTGGGTTTGCCGATTCGTTTTTCTAATGCATCGATATAAAAAGGCAAATCATAGCTGCCACTTTCTTCACATCCTTCAATCAAAATGACACACCGTGCATGAGGAATATTTTGTTCGTGTAATGCCTTGATCGCCGTGAGTGCGGCAAAGGTAGAATAACCATCGTCTGCACCGCCTCGTCCATATAATTTATCGCCGCGTAAAACAGGCTGCCATGGACCTAAATCTGCATCCCAACCTGTCATTTCAGGTTGTTTATCAAAATGGCCGTACAACAAAATAGTTTCTTCTGAATTGCCAGGAATTTCAATGAAGAGCAACGGTGTGCGATTGTCATGTTGAATAACTTCCATTTTCATCTCAGGCAGAGCATTGTCTTCACACCACTTGGCCAGCAAATCAACGGCTTTTTGCATAAATCCATGTTGTTGCCATGCAGGGTCAAATAGCGGTGATTTATTAGGAATGCGAATGTAATCCACTAACGTGGGTATGATGGACTGATCCCAGCGTTGGTGAACGTAAGATTTGTTTTTTTCTCTATCCATGATGATTTCCTTTAAAATTTTGTGACACAGCCTCTGCCATTTTCTCCAGTAAAACAAAAGTTGCTGGCCATCCTATACACTCATCTGTAATGCTCTGTCCGTAACGCAGCGATTTTTTGGTTGTTAATGTTTGCTTGCCCGCCACTAAATGACTTTCAAGCATGATGCCAAAAATCGCTTTTTCGCCGTGTGAAATTTGCTGAATGATGGCATTCGCCGCAATCAGTTGGTTGTTGGCATTTTTCAAACTATTGCCATGACTGCAATCCACCATCAGGCGTGGAATTAAATTTTCATGGCAGAGCAGGGCGGATGTTTTTTGAATAATGTCGGCGGCATAGTTGGTTTTGTCATGACCGCCACGCAGAACAATGTGACTCAATGGATTACCGCGAGTCGCTATGACACACGGTTTGCCCGCTTGGGTCATGCTGACATAATGATGCGGGTATTGTGCTGTTTTGACTGCATCCATTGCAATTTGAATGTTGCCATCGGTATTATTTTTAAATCCAACTGGCATGGTGAGACTGGAAGCAAGCTCTCGGTGAAGTTGACTTTCCGCGGTTCTGGCACCCACCGCGCACCATGAAATCAATTCACTGAAATAATGCGGAAGAATAGGATCTAAAAATTCGGTAGCGGCTGGCACGGATAATTCCGCTAAGCGAATTAATAATTGTCTCGCCGTGTGCAAGCCTAAATTAAAATTCATGCTGCCATCTAACTCGGGATCACTGATTAATCCTTTCCAACCAATCGTCGTCCTTGGCTTGGTTAAATAGACTCGCATCACAATCAACAATTGATCGCCAAATTGTTGATTAGCGGCTCGAATGTGTTCGGCATATTCGAGCGCTGCATCCACATCGTGAATGGAACAAGGCCCCGCAATGACAATCAATTTTTTCGCTTGTCCCAACAAACTTTTTTGAATGACATCGCGAAAACCATTCACTTTATCCAGCAATAGAGGATGCGCTGGCAGTGCAGCAGAGAGATCAGCAGGTGTCGATAATTCAGTTAGGATCATATTTTTTGATTGACTTTTAATGGCAGTGAATTATAACCGAGAGACTGTCTGTTTGATGAGGGATATTTTATGTCATTAAAAAAAACCATCCAATTCCTGGCGTATGCATCCGGTGTCGCCGGTGCGCATGCCGGTAGCAAAGAGGGTCCATTGGTTTTACAACAATCCGCTTATTTTAATCAATTAAAAAATGAATTGGATTTTGAGTGGCAAGCGACCCTGCAGCCGGAACAGAATGCATCCCCGTCAAAACTGACAACGGTTGCCGCACTGTGTACTGAATTGGCCAAGCAAACTCAGCAATGCACTCAGCAGAATAAATTATTTGCCGTGTTTGGCGGTGACCATACCAGTGGAATTGGCACCTGGAGTGGCGTGGCCCATGCAAAACGCGCAGAAGGACCGATTGGATTAATTTGGATAGACGCGCATATGGATAGTCACACGCCTGAGACATCTCAAACAGGTAACTTGCATGGCATGCCCGTGGCGAGCTTGTTAGGTCATGGGGTTGCTGCATTAACCCAGATTTTAGACCGTGAGCCAAAAATTGATCCTAGCCGACTTTGTTTAATTGGTATCCGAAGTTATGAATCCGGTGAAGAAGATCTACTTAAGCGATTGAATGTTAATATATTTTATATGGAAGAAGTTAAACAGCGCGGCTTGGCTGCCGTCGTTGCGGATGCTAAAAAAATTGTTACACGAGGAACATCTGGCTATGGTTTGAGCATCGATGTGGATGGCTTAGATCCAACCGATGCGCCAGGGACAGGGGTACCTGAACCGGATGGCATCTTCGCGAAAGATATTTTACCGGTGTTGCGCCAATTTGCAGATGATCCTGCGCTGATTGGATTTGAAATAGTGGAATTTGATCCGAGTCGTGATAAAGCACAAAAAACAGAGAAAATTGTCACGGATTTAGTAAAAGCCATCGTATTAGGAAAGTCATGATGATCTCGTTAAACGTATCCATTGAACGTCAAGAATTATGTGTGTTAGAGAAGGCTGTATTCGTCAAACGATACAGCATATCCACCGGTAAAAATGGCGCGGGCGAAGTGAATGGCAGCGGCCAAACCCCGCGAGGTCAACATATCATCCGCGCTAAAATTGGCAGCGGAGCGCCTGCGAATACAGTTTTTGTCGGACGACGACCGACTGGGGAAATTTATTCTCTACCCCTCAGAGAACAGTTTCCTGAACGCGATTGGATGTTGACCCGAATTTTATGGTTAAGCGGTTTGGAAGTGGGCAAAAACAGACTGGGCAATGTTGATACAATGCAACGCTATATTTACATTCATGGCACACCCGATGATGTGAAAATGGGTATACCGGGTTCAAAAGGTTGCATTCGGATGCGAAATTCGGATGTGATTGAGTTGTTTGAAATGGTGATACCTTTAACACCGATTTATATCGAATAATCAATTAGTTATTTTTTATCCGGAAAAACCCTAAGCGTTATCCCGCTTTGTTTTATGTTATGATTTTTTTAGCAGGGGAGCGTTTTGTTTCAGTTTGAGCATGAGAAATAAGAAGCGCAGAGAATGGAGCAGCCATGGCTGAACATATTGAACATGAAAAAGTGCATGATTTATTAAGTTTTTGGTTTGGCGATTTAGGTCATGCCGATTTGCCGTCGAGTGATCGCACCAATTTGTGGTTTGGCGAAAATGAGCAGCTCAAAAAAGGGTTGTTAGAAGCGTATAAAAAAGAATATGAAAACGCGACGCAAGGTTCATTAGATACATGGGCAGAATCACCCCGTGGGCGTTTGGCATTAATCCTGTTGTTGGATCAGTTTTCCCGTAGTTTATATCGCAATTCACCCGATGCATTTGCGTATGATGCACAAGCCCAACAGTTGTGCTTGGATGGATTGGAACAGAAAATGGATCAATCCTTAACATTAATTGAACGTGTCTTTTTTTATATGCCATTGGTACATGCAGAAAATTCCGAACGGCAAGAACAATCCATTCGATTATTCCAAAATTTAGTGACTCTTTCGATGACAGAGACAACGCAAGTTTATCAATTATTTTTAGCCTATGCCTATGCGCATTTCCGCGTGATTAAAGAGTTTGGTCGCTTTCCGCAACGCAATAAGATTTTAGGTCGTCAATCGACGGATGCGGAGACGGCATTTCTTAAGAATACGTAGTTTAAGCGCCTAAAAAAATTAATACAAATCCCCCTTGTTCCCCCTTTTTCAAAGTGGGAGACCTTCTAAGCAACTCTGCGTTTTAGCAGTGAAAGCTGCTTAGAAGGTCTCCCACTTTGAAAAAGGGGGAACAAGGGGGATTTGTATAAAAACGAACTTTCTAAGCAGTTTAAACAACCATTCATTGCCCCCAAAAAAAATGACAAATTCCTGTTCACTTCTTAAATTATTATGTTAGAATCACGTCCCTTTTGGCTGTTGGTAGGAGGATTGCGTGAGATGTTTCAACGACTTGATCATTCCGCTGGTGAATTCAAAAAACCAGGCTCTGCGCTCGACAGTAATTTACAGATTACGCCCAAAGAAAAACTCTTCATTGGTGCAAATGCCGGTATAGCAGCATTTGGTACCACCTTAGGTCTCTTGTTAGAAGGTTTGTGGTTTTTAACAACGGACATTGAATCAGGTGGTATCGGTGTGGCAATCACAGGCGCCGCGGCAACATCTTCTATCATCGTTGCGACCAGTGTTTCGCTATTCGCTGCGATTCCTATCGCTTTCATTACCTATCATGAAATGATCACAGAAGCGCGAGCCTTGCGTCAGCAATTTGAAACAGACGAGCGAGAACGTATTCGACTGCAAGAAGCGTTATTTTATCAATTATTGCGATTACGTTGTTTATCTGAAAATGATGATGCATTTAGCCGTGATATCTACGTTCTTTTACAAGAAAGCCTACAAGCCATCGACGTCGCGAATTTGATTCATCAACTCAATGATGTCTATCATTCACTGTCAAAAATGAATTATTCGTTAACATTTTCTCAAAAAACAAATAGTCCACTGCTCGAAAAATCAGAGTGTTCGTCAGAATCGTTTATTGATATTTTGAAAAATAATGATTATCAAACAAAAAGTGTGATTGCATTATTGATCGATGAGATAAAAAATCATGATCCAGAGAAAGAGACCGATATTCATCAGCATTTTTTAGCCATTTCGATGCCTGCCGTGATAAAACGACGAACTGCGATTGCATGGGGTATTACCATGGGGCTGAATGCAGCAGGGATTTGCCTGGGCAGCGGCTGGGGATTTGGTTCGTTGGCCATCAGTGGTGCTATAGCCGCCACCATTCCTGTGGTTGGCTGGATTTTATTTGGATTAGCCTGCCTTGTTGTGGGTATTGCATTTGGTTACGCATTTGGTGTTTGCAAACAAAAAAATATCCAGCGGATTGAAGCAAACAAAGCATTAGGCGTGCGTAATGCCATTTTAAAAATGACCGAACAAAAAGTGGAAGATGCACGTTGTCCGCTTGGGTTACGTTTACAAAAAAGAAAACTGTCACAAGGTGAGAGTAAATTGTCGCTAGTCCCTAGCCAGGCAGTGCAACTTGCGCCGATATTGTCAGCGAATGAAGCATCGTCTTCGATCCATTTAGAGTTACCTTCTCAATCGTCTAGTCCTGTTGATTTGGGATTTTTTCGTGATAAATCGAGATCGAATTCAGTATCGAGCGAACAGGATGCAAAAAAAATTCTGAGACACTGCGATACGGTCTTAATGACTGACGAGAAAAAACCGCAGGAGTTTGAGCTGGACTTGCCTTATTCTGTTAAGCCACGTTTTTTTCACAGCGGCCAGCGAACGCAATTTTACTACCAACAGCCTACAGCCGAAGCACCGCTTCCTCGATAATCATCCCTCTGAGTATTGGTGTTGTTGCGTAATTCACGGCGAGTCATATCAGTATGCTTTTGCTTTGATATCTATACAAACCACCGCTGTGTCGTGCCAGCGTGCTTTTAGCTGGCATCCAGGTTTGCTCTTAATAAAATTTATACATAGAAAAACTTGGATGCCAGCTAAAAGCACGCTGGCACGACACAGCGGTGGTTTGTGCAGATATCTAAGTAAAAGCATGCTGGCATGACACGAAGAATTTTTTTAAATCTTTTCAGGTTCCCCAAATTTTTTGTTAAAGACTTCCACATAACTCACATGGCATTTTGTATAAAACAATTCATTCATTAATTTTTTCCGCCATGCAATCAAATGTGTATAGGTTGAAAAATCAATGTCACACAACTCGATCACATCCAGTGCCGCTAACAAAGAAAAATCGGCCAACGATAAAGTTTGTCCAGCAATAAAAGGGGATTGGCTTAATTGTTTTTCCAGTACAGGCAAATAGAGAGAAAGAAAATATTTACCGTCTTGCAGCGATCGCTGATCCTGTTCAACGTTAAAATAGTTGTAATAATACATATTAAACATGATTTTTGCGGTTGCAATACTGACATGCAATGATGCGTAATCCATCCACTGATCAATCACAGCGCGTTGTTTTAAATCATGAGGATAGATATCCGATTTTTGTTTATCTGCCAAATAACGAATAATGGCGTTGCTCTCACCTAACGTGAAACCATTGTCATCCATGGCGGGCGTTTTACCTAATGGATTCATTTTTAAAAATTCTGGCTTCCGTTGATCACCCGCGCCTAAATTCATTGACTGAAATTCATAAGGAATATTTAAATAATTAGCAAGATAACGGACTTTATTGGTGGGGGAAGAAAGAGCTGTTCCATAAATTTGTAGCATATATTATCTCCTGAAGATAAAAGTTATACTAATCGTACTTCCAAAACTCGCATTCGGAAGGGTAATAGGTATAGTATCTTACGGGTTAATTTTGAGTTGCGCAAAAGACAAATATCAGTATACTGATTCGCGGAAAGCAGGTATTGAATCGAAGCCCTACAATCATAGCCTGAGGAAGTCAGATAGTTGGTGTGGTGTGCATGTCTCTCATGATGAGAGAAAGCCTAAAGCATCACTGAGACCTCCACTTAATATATTCAGGCCTTCGATCATGCCTGCTTTTTTTTTGGGAGGATTTCATTGATGGATTTAGCAAAGGATTTTCAGCAACAGGGGTTTGTTGTCTTCAGAAATTTAGTCGACGCCAATGAAGTGACAAGACTTTATGATTATACCCTTGCGCGTGCTGAGAAAGGGAATATGGATGATGGCCAAGTCGCTGGCTCACCTTCTTTTTATCAAGATCCAGAAGTGGTTAAATTACAACAAACGTTATTACCTCACGTCGAAAATGCACTGCAATTAACCTTAAAAAATGTATTTTGTTATAACCGGATTTATCGTACCGGTGCTGTCTTGCGTATGCATAAAGACAGTACGCGCGCAGAAATTTCGGCAACGATTAATTTAGGCCAGCAAGGTGAGCCTTGGGATTTATGGTTGGTGGATTACAATGAAAATACCCAACGTATTTCGCTCAATCCCGGTGATGGTTTAATTTATTATGGCAGTCGATTGCATCATTGGCGTGGCAAGTTAGAGAAAGCGGATTTTGTGTCGCAAGTCATGTTTCATTGTGTCGATCGCAAGGGTAAAAATGCAATGGCCGCGCATTTGGAAATCGTGCGTAAAATTCGAAAAAAGTTTCGTGAAATGCTGGGGATTGCGTATTAATCTTGTTGGCATGAGGAATTTAGTTGTTTTATACAAATCCCCCTTTTTCAAAGGGCGTTGTTGCGTAATTCTCACTTCCGTCATTGCGAGGAGCGTTTTTTGCGACGAAGCAATCCAGTTTTTGATTCTTAAGTCTAAAACTGGATTGCTTCGTCGCAAAAAACGCTCCTCGCAATGACGGCGCGTGAATTACGCAACAACGCCTTTTCAAAGTGGGAGACTTTCTAAACAACTCTGCGTTTTAACAGTGAAAGCTGTTTAGAACGTCTCCCACTTTGAAAAAGGGGGAACAAGGGGGATTTGTATAAAAAGAAGAAGTTCTTATTCGATGTTTAGCCTTGAAAGGATTAAGTCGCTCAGCATGACACCTTTCCAAAGCAACCCCTTCACTTAGTTTTCATCGCATTCAACAATGCACTACCCAACGCAGTTTCCATCACTTGCGGTTTCGTAGACATATTTTTTGGCTTCGCTTGACCACTCATCCCGCTCGGTTTAACAGGCACACCCGTTTCATTCAACCGCATACTCAATTGAATTCTCTTACGCGGAATATCCACATCTACCACTTTAACTTTCACCACATCACCAACTTTCACTACCTCATTAGGATTCTTCACAAAATGATTCGCCAAAGCAGAGACATGAACCAAGCCGTCTTGATGTACGCCAATATCTACAAATGCACCGAAATTTGCAACATTCGTCACAACACCTTCCAATACCATACCAACGCGTAAATCCGTTAGCGCTTCAATTCCTTCACTGAAAGTTGCCGTTTTAAATTCAGGACGAGGATCGCGGCCCGGTTTTTCTAATTCGTGTAGAATATCTGTTACCGTCGGAATACCAAACTGTTGGTCAGTGAACTCAGCTGCATTCATGCTGCGTAACAGAGACGTATTACCCATGATTTCTTTTAACGATTTTTTTTGTTTCGCTAAAATACGTTCAACAATAGAATACGTTTCTGGATGCACAGCAGATGCATCCAACGGATTCCCACCATCGACAATGCGCAAAAACCCAGCCGCTTGTTCAAATGCTTTTTCCCCTAAGCGCGCAACTTTCTTTAAATCAGAACGCAAATTAAATTTGCCATTCTCATCACGGTACAACACAATATTTTTGGCCACTGTTTCATTTAATCCAGCCACGCAAGCGAGTAGAGGGGCTGACGCAGTATTCACATCCACTCCCACGGCATTGACGCAATCTTCCATCACCGCATGCAAGGTGCGTGATAATTTTATTTGATTCACATCATGTTGATACTGACCCACACCAATTGACTTTGGCTCGATTTTCACTAACTCTGCCAAGGGATCTTGCAAGCGGCGTGCAATCGACACGGCACCACGATACGTAACATCCAATGTCGGAAATTCTTTAGCCGCTAATTCGGATGCCGAATAAACGGAAGCGCCTGCTTCTGAGACCACAATGCTAGTTAATGATAATTCAGGATGACGCTTCTTCAACTCACTGACCAATTTGTCAGTCTCCCGTGAAGCCGTACCATTCCCAATGCTGATTAATTCAACGTGTAATTGTTGACAAATTTTCGCAAGAACCGCCAGCGACTCATCCCAGGCATTGCGTGGTGCATGCGGAAATATCGTCGTATTTCCCAGTAATTTGCCCGTTTCATCCACAACAACTACTTTGACACCGGTACGTAACCCAGGATCCAATCCCATCGTCACCCGTGAACCCGCCGGTGCGGCCATCAACAAATGTTTTAAGTTATTGGCAAATACATTGATGGCATCTTCTTCTGATGCTTCTCGGATTTTAACCATCAATTCAATTTCAAGCTTCAAAAATAATTTCACTTTCCACGTCAACGCAATCACATCCGATAACCATTTGCTGCATTGGATTAAATTAAATTGTTTGCTAATTTTATAACGACAAGAGGATTCTTGTTCTTCACTCAGTGTCAATGTCAGGCACAAAACTTCTTCGCGTTGACCACGCAGTACCGCAAGCGCTCGGTGCGATGGAATTTGTTTGATGGCTTCTTCATAGGTAAAATAATCTGAAAATTTATTACCTTCTTGTTCTTTGCCTTTGACGACTTCACTTTTTAAAATACCATTTTCCCAGAGATATTCACGTAATTCACTTAATAAGTTGGCATTCTCAGCAAGCATTTCCATGACGATTTGCTTTGCGCCATCGAGTGCATCAGACACAGTGAGAATCGCAGCCTCCGGATTGAGAAAAGCACTGGCGTGCTTCTCAGGCAACTCGTTAGGATGTTGTAAAATCAATAACGCCAATGGCTCAAGTCCGGCTTCTCTAGCAATTTGCGCTTTGGTGCGACGTTTTGGTTTGTAGGGTAAATATAAATCTTCTAAGGTTGATTTGTTATCAGCAGCTAAAATGGATTTTTCTAATTCAGGTGTTAGCTTATCTTGTTCAGCAATGCTTTTTAAAATGGTGCCGCGTCTGTCCTCAAGTTCACGCAAATAGCCTAAGCGTTCTTCCAGGGTGCGTAATTGCGTATCATCTAAGCCACCCGTGACTTCTTTGCGATAACGGGAAATAAAGGGCACCGTTGCGCCATCATCCAACAGTCCGATAGCGGCATCAATTTGTTTGATGTTGGCGTTGAGTTCGGTGGCAATTTGTTGGCTGATTTTCATGGGTCACCCTAAGACTTGGAATTAGGGACGAGAGTGTACAAGAAGGTTTAGCTTGAAACAATAAGTTGGTTTGATAAAAAAAGTTGTTCATCGTTATTGCAAAACAAGCCGAATTTTGTTCTACGCCACAAAATATCCTCAGCCGTGCGCGCCCATTCATGTTGGATGAGATAGTCAACTTCTTTTTGATATAACTGGGAGGTGATGCGCTGGCCTAAATCGTCTAAGGTATGGCAATTTGTTAGAAGCTGATAAGCAAGCGTGCCATAATTTTTAGCGTAGTGGGTGGCTAATTCGGGTGGCAGCCAAGGATAATCGTTTGAAAATGTTTTTTGAAAAAGTGCAAAATCTTGATCCACAAAATCACCACCGGGTAAAGGAGTTGCAGCTGTCCAAGCAGGTTTTAACGTTGGAAAATATTTTTTAAAACCATCGACAACGTGTTCAGCTAAGGTGCGATGCGTCGTGATTTTGCCACCGATGATCGTTAACAACGGTAGATTATTTTTTTCACTGACCACAATTTTATGTTCGCGAGAGAGTGCCGCTAAATTGTCGGTTGAATCGGCTTGTAAACAACGGATGCCTGCATACTTCCAACGAATATCAGCTTCTGTGATGTTGCGTTGAAAATATTGATTAACGATCGTGCACAAATAATTTTTTTCATCGGATGAAATAGCGTACTCGGAAAAATCATCTGACTCAGACACATCGGTTGTGCCGATTAAGGTGAAGTGCTGTTGATAAGGAATAGTAAAAATGACACGGTTATCTTGGTTTTGTAAAAGATACGCGTGATTTTCTGAATATAACGCGGGAACTACAATATGACTGCCTTTGGATAATTTGATGCTCATGGCAGGTTCAGCCAGCTTTTTTTGCACGTGGTTGATCCAAGGGCCAGCCGCATTCACCAGCAGTTTAGCTTGGTGTGAAATTAATTCGCCGGTTGCGCGATGTTGCAATTGGATTTGCCAATGATGTTCTGTTCTTTCTGCAGAAATAAGTTCGTGATACGGTAAAATAATCGCGTGATTGTTTTTAGCCGATAGTGCATTTGCAATGGTTAAGCGCGCATCGTCTGCAAAACAATCGTAATAAGAAAATCCGCGTTTAAAACCGGATTTTAATTCGGTGCTGTTAGACAAATTGAGCGTAGAGGAACTAGGAATTTTTTTTCGTTTTGCTAAATGATCGTAGAGAAAAAGTCCCAACCGAATCATCCATGCCGGTCTTAGATGTGCTTCATACGGCAAAATAAATTGCATCGGTTGAATTAAATGCGGTGCACGATTTAAGAGTATTTCGCGTTCTTGCAAGGCATGCCTGACTAAACCAAATTCATATTGTTCCAAATAGCGCAACCCGCCATGAATTAATTTGGTGCTGGCTGAAGAAGTGCCGCTGGCTAAATCACCTTTTTCACAGAGAGTCACCGATAAACCACGCCCGGCTGCATCTGCTGCAATCGCGGTGCCATTAATCCCACCACCAATGATAAACACATCTGTTGAAGTCATGCGTTTCTCTTATCACATTATTTTGCCAGCTACGAGTATATACCAATCTTGCCTTAAAATGCGAAAGGCTATACCACTTATTCACCAAATTTCGATATACTTCGCTATTACAGATAAGGAAATTTCATGCCTGATTATTTACTCGCAATTGATCAAGGAACGTCTAGCAGTCGCGTCATTATTTTTTCGCGTGCAAGTGATGCATTGAGTATGCATCAAATTGATTTAGTCCAATCGTATCCCAAAGAAGGTTGGGTTGAACAAAACCCAATAGAAATATGGCAAAATACGCTGGAGTGTATGCGTCAAGCGCTCAAAAAAATAAATCTCTCTGCTAAACAAATTGCTGCCATAGGCATTTCAAATCAACGTGAAACCACTATTTTATGGGATAAAAATACCGGTGTACCTATTTATCCCGCCATTGTTTGGCAAGATCGCCGAACCGCTGCACACTGTAAAAAATTAATGACGCATCCCATTGCTAAGCAACTTCAATCTAAAACAGGTTTGATAATTGATCCTTATTTTTCGGCGACAAAAATTGCATGGATATTAGATCATGTACCTTACGCGCGTGAACGTGCGTTAAAAGGTGAAATTGCATTTGGCACCGTCGATACTTTTTTGCTATGGCATTTAACCAATGGCCAAGTGCATGTGACGGATGCAACGAATGCCTCACGCACGATGTTATTCAATATTCAAACGCAACAATGGGATGATGAAATTTTGCAAGCATTGCAAATTCCTGCCAGTATTTTGCCAGTTGTAAAAGATTGCAGCGCTGATTTTGGAGTAACGGACAAAGCGTTGTTGGGTGCTGCGATTCCAATTTGCGGTGTAGCGGGCGACCAGCAAGCTGCAACAGTGGGTCAAGCGTGTTTTTCAGCAGGCATGATGAAAGCCACGTTAGGCACAGGCTGTTTCATGTTATTAAACACAGGTCAGCAAATTATCCATTCCAATAATCGGTTGTTAACTACCATTGCTTATCGTTTAGAAAACACGGTGACTTATGGATTGGAAGGCAGTATTTTTGCAGCCGGCGTCACAGTGAAGTGGTTACGTGATTCGTTAAAATTATTTCACGCGGCAAGTGATACGGAAGGATTAGCAAATAGCGTAGCCGATAATGGAGGTGTTTATCTTGTACCTGCTTTTACGGGATTAGGTGCACCTTATTGGGCGCCTGATGCACGTGGCGCTATTTTGGGACTGTCTCGTAATAGTAGTAGCGCGCATATTGTTCGCGCAGGACTTGAAGCAGTGTGTTATCAAGCACGCGATTTATTAGCTGCCATGCAGAAAGACGGTGTAGATGCATTGACTTCTTTACGTGTGGATGGCGGAATGGCTGCGAATAATTGGTTATTACAATTTTTAGCGGATCAATTGAATTTACGCGTTGAACGTCCGAATTGTATTGAGACAAGTGCATTAGGCGCTGCCTATTTAGCTGGTTTGCGAGTGGGCCTGTATTCTTCGCTCGACGAGATTGCTAATTTATGGCAATGCAATGCGCAATTTAATCCGATGATGGAACCTACTCAACGTGATGCGCTATATCATGGCTGGCTGAGTGCAGTTGAAAAAGTATTGATGAAGTCACGTTAAATTATGCAACAACGCCTTGAAAAAGAGGGAGCAGGGGCTGACGGATCGACGCAAATTCCACTTGAGTATCATCGATCCCTATAAATTCAGGAATGAGTTCTTCGTTCGTGGATCCTGAATAAATCTTACGCGCTACTGCGATAACTGCGGTCAAATAATTTGGGCGTAAGATTTTTCAGGACGACACAGCGGCGGAATACCTAAGTCCTGCGGGCTGACGGATCGACGCATGGGTGGAATTTGCGTCGATTCGTCAGGAGCAGGGGTTTGTATAAAATAATTTATATAAAATCTTCTCTATCTTTTTTAGAAGAAAAAAAAGCACGCTGAGATTTTATCTTGCTTCCACTCCATCATCCTCTTAAAATAATTCCTAATTTATCTTTAAGGAAGACATATGAAAATAACAAGGTTAGTGACGTTGCTTGCTGCAATGGGTACCTTCATGGCGAACAGCAGTGTGTTTGCGAATGATAGAGCAGGGGCTTTTTCGATTCGACTGGGGGATGGTTATTATTATTTTACCTCGAAACGAAACATGGATAACTCATCTATTCCGAATTTAGCATTGGGTTATGACATCACTGACAATTGGGGCCTTCAAGTCGCTGCGGCTTTTGTGAATACGAATTTGAAAGGAGCTTATGGCGGTGATCATGTGCATGGCATGATTTACACACTCGATGGTGTTTATAATTTCCAACAATTTGGTCGCATCGAGCCTTATCTCTTGGGCGGACTGGGCATCGTCAGTTTAAAACCAAATAATAATGATCCAACCAGTCAAGGTAATGTGAATGTTGGTGCAGGTGTGCAATATTTTATGACGGATTCTATTTCAATTGGCGCGGATGCGAGAGATCTTTATACTTTATCCGGTGGGAAAAATGATCTGATGCTGACACTCGGAATTTCTTTCTTACTTGGCGGCGAGCCTGCGCAACCAGCGGCGACTTATAAAGGTTAGCAATGGGTTGATTAGAATGCTTTCCCGCAGCGTTAGGAAATTTTGCTTTGAATGCTTCCCCCTGTGGGTGAACTTAAGTATCTACATAAGCCTCCGCTGCGTCGTCCTGAAAAATCTTACGCCCAAATCATTTGACCGCAGTTATCGTAGTAGCGCGTAAGATTTATTCAGGATCCACGAACGAAGAACTCATTTCTGAATGTATATGGATCGATGATACTCAAGTGGATCCTGAATAAATATTCCGTGCGAGTACCGTTGCTACAGTTAAAACACGTTGACGTCATATTTTTCAGGACGACACAGCGGACGCTTATGTAGATACTTAAGTGTGGGTGAAGGCGTTCTAATCAGAAATTCGTGTCGATCCGTCAGCCCTGCGGATGAAGACGTTCTAATCGAACTGTAAATCAAATTTGTCTGCATACCGTAAAATCTGTTTATCTCTTTTTAATATCAACAAAATCCCTCTCTTTCAACCCCGTATACAACTGTCTAGGACGACTCAACCGATAAGGACTGCTAATCATTTCACTCCAATGAGAAATCCAGCCAATCGTGCGGGCGAGGGCAAAAACAACGGTAAACATGTTGCTTGGAATCCCAATCGCACTTAATGTGATACCAGAATAAAAATCAACATTGGGATATAGCTTACGTTCGACAAAATACGCATCTTCCAATGCGATTCGCTCTAGCTCAAGCGCAATTTTAAAGAAAGGATCATTGTGCGCACCAACCGCATCTAAGACTTCATGACACGTTTCGCGCATTACTTTTGCACGAGGATCATAATTTTTATAAACCCGATGACCAAAACCCATTAACCGAAATTTATCATTTGGATCTTTTGCACGCGCAATGTATTGCGGAATACGATCTACACTGCCAATTTCATGCAACATATTCAATGCCGCTTCATTAGCACCCCCATGAGCAGGCCCCCAAAGTGCTGCAATTCCCGATGAAATACAAGCAAACGGGTTCGCACCGGTTGAACCGGCTAAACGCACCGTCGATGTTGACGCATTTTGTTCATGATCCGCATGCAAAATAAAAATTCGATCTAATGCGCGCACTAAAACAGGATCGGGTGACGTCTCTTCACACGGCGTAGCAAACATCATGTGGAGAAAATTTTCGGCGTAAGACATGCGATTTTGCGGCGGCATAAAAGGTTGTCCCACCGAATATTTGTAACACATCGCAGCAATCGTAGGCATTTTTGCAATTAAGCGCAGCGCTGAAATCGTACGGTGTTCGGGATTTTTGATATCTAACGTATCGTGATAAAAAGCCGATAACGCACCCACAACACCGACCATGACAGCCATCGGATGCGCATCGCGGCGAAAACCATTAAAAAAGTTACGAATTTGTTCATGCACCATCGTGTGACGGTTAATCGCTTTACGAAATTCAGCGAGCTCTGGCGCAGTGGGTAATTCACCATTTAATAAGAGGTAGCACACTTCAGTAAAATTCGAGTTCATGGCTAATTGGTCAATCGGGTAACCCCGATAGAGTAGAATTCCCTCATCACCATCAATAAACGTAATTTTGGATTCACAAGAAGCGGTGGAAAAAAAGCCTGGGTCATACGTGAGATAGCCATATTTAATCAACAAACTGACATCAATTGCTTCGGGCCCCAGTGTTCCCTTCATCACATCAAACTCAATCGTGTCATTGCCAATGCTCAACGTTGCTTTTTTATCTGCCATAAAATGAACTCCTTCAGATGACTGTATTAGCAGTATTCTCTATGGGAAGCATATAATAAGATGCCTTAAAACCATTTTTACAATACAATTAAACGGTGCGTGTGGTAACTGCCGAAGCTTGGATTATAGCGCCGAGAGAGTTCTGAGATCGAGATTTATTTGTGGCCTTAGCTTAATGTTTACTTTGACCTATTTAGCTGGATATAATTATCGGGTTTTCGAGCTCGTTTTGCTCAAAATTAGTTCAAAAAAACATGGGTGGCGCCTATCAACACTTTTTAAGAGGGATTTTTTTGACTGTGAATACACAACGACCTAAGAATTTGAATCTTTTTACGATTCGTTTTCCACTACCGGCTATCGTCTCAATCCTCCATCGCGTCTCAGGAGTGATTTTATTTCTCGCTATCCCACTTATTTTATGGGGTTTGAGTTTATCCTTATCGTCCCAACAAAGTTTTGATGAATTACAGCAATTTTTAACAACACCCTACATGAAATTGATTATTTGGAGTTGTTTATCTGCGTTTATTTATCATTTTTTTGCAGGCATCCGACACTTGTTGATGGATATTGGGATAGGCGATGAATTGCGCAGTGGCAAGTTTTCCGCAATTTTAACCTTCATTGTTGCAGGGATTTTCATTCTTTTAGCGGGTATTTGGCTATGGTAAAAACAGTATTAGGTGTAAAGCATCAAGGATTCAGTGATTGGCTCATCCAGAGGGTCTCTGCGGTAGTCATGACAATTTATTTCATTGGCTTGATGGGTTTCCTCATCATGCACTCCAATTTATCGTATTATAATTGGCTAGGCCTTTTTACCCATTCTTGGGTTAAAATAGCGACCATCTTATTTCTTTTATCATTGTTGTTTCATGCTTGGGTTGGTATGTGGACTGTGTTTACCGATTATGTGAAATGCCCAATCGGACGACTCTTTTTAAACAGTATTGTGATATTGGCGTTGGTGGGTTTCTTTTTTGCCGCGCTCTTGATTTTATGGGGTATCTAAGCAATGAATGTAGCAACACAAATGTTTGATGCCGTTATTATCGGCGGCGGTGGTGCAGGACTCCGAGCGTCCATTGAGCTTGCCCAATCGGGTTTAAATGTCGCGGTTATTTCAAAAGTATTTCCAACCCGTTCACACACGGTGTCAGCGCAAGGCGGAATCAATGCCGCATTGGGTAACACCGATGGCTTTGATGATTGGCGCTGGCACATGTATGACACGGTCATCGGTTCTGATTTTTTAGGTGACCAAGATGCGATTGAATACATGTGTAAAGTGGCACCGCAAAATATTTATGAATTAGAACACATGGGATTGCCTTTCTCTCGGAATAAAGACGGCAGAATTTATCAACGCGCATTCGGTGGCGCAACACGCAATTATGGTCAAGAGCAAGCACATCGCACCTGTTGTGCAGCAGATCGTACCGGTCATGCGATGTTACATGCGCTTTATCAACGTAATTTAAAAGCCAATGCAAAATTTTATAATGAATGGTTTGCCATTGATTTAGTCAAAACCGCTAGCGGTATCGCAGGTGTCATGGCGATGTCGATTGAAACCGGTGAAGTGGTGTTCGTTCAAGCACGCGCCACGATTTTAGCAACAGGCGGTGCGGGTCGAATTTACCAATCGACCACCAATGCCCATATCAATACAGGCGATGGTTTCGGCATGGCGTTACGCGCTGGCTTGCCTTTACAAGATATGGAATTTTGGCAATTTCACCCAACCGGTATTTATGGCGCCGGTGTATTGGTGACAGAAGGGAGTCGTGGTGAAGGTGGTTACTTGATTAATAAAGACGGCGAGCGGTATATGGAACGGTATGCGCCGCACTTAAAAGATTTAGCGTGCCGTGATATCGTTTCGCGTTCAACCGTGATCGAAATACGCGAAGGCCGCGGTGCCGGTCCCAAAGGGGATCACGCCTTATTAAAATTGGATCACTTAGGGGAAGAAGTGATTAATACACGGTTACCCGGTATTCGTGATCTTGCTATTACGTTTGCCGGTGTGGATCCTGTTAAAGATCCTATTCCAGTCACGCCAACCTGTCACTACATCATGGGCGGCATTCCAACCAATATTCATGGCCAAGCGTTAACCGTACAAAAAAATCATGACCACGTGGTAGAAGGGTTATATGCCATCGGTGAATGCGCCTGTGTCTCTGTGCATGGTGCAAATCGCTTAGGTGCAAACTCCTTGCTTGATTTGGTTGTTTTCGGTCGCGCTGCGGGTATTCATATTCAACAAAGTCTCCGTGAAGGATTAAGCTTCCGTGAACCCAATCAAGATGAAATGGATGCTGCATTAGTTCGCTTAAATCGTTGGAATACCAATAAAAATGGTGAAAGTGTTGAAACGATTCGTGAAGAATTACAAAAAGTGATGCAAGATGATTTTGGTGTTTTCCGTACGGCTGAAAATATGAGTCTCGGTTTCAAAAAATTAGAAGCGTTACAAGAACGTTTAAAACATGCCTCAATTAAAGATAAAAGCAATATCTTCAACACCACACGGATTGAAGCATTGGAGTTAGATAATTTAATGGAAACCGCATTGGCAACTGCCTATCTTGCAAATGAACGAACAGAAAGCCGTGGGGCGCATGCACGTTTTGATTATCCAGAACGGGATGACAAACATTGGTTGAAACATTCATTGTATTTTGGTGATGGTCACATTGGTTTTCGTCCTATTAACATGAAACCGCTTGAAGTGAAGCCGATCCCACTTCAAGCAAGAGAACAATAAGGGGTTTTCACATGCGTTTCGCTATTTATCGTTACAATCCAGAAACCGATAAAAAACCTTATATGCAGGAATTTGATTTGGATGCAGAAGCCAATAACTGCCACATGGTGTTAGATGCTTTACTTGCTATCAAAAATACCCAAGATGACACGCTGACATTCCGTCGTTCATGCCGCGAAGGGGTCTGTGGTTCCGATGGGATGAATATGAATGGTAAAAATGGGTTGGCTTGCACAACTCATTTATCTTCGTTAAAAGAACCGATTGTCATTCGCCCATTACCCGGTATGCCCGTCGTTCGCGACTTAGTGATTGACATGACGCAGTTTTATCAACAATTCGAAAAAGTAAAACCGTATCTGCAAAATAACGAACCGGCACCGGCAAAAGAACGTTTACAATCGCAAGAAGAACGCGCGAAATTAGATGGTCTTTATGAATGTATTTTGTGTGCATGCTGCTCAACCGCGTGTCCATCCTTCTGGTGGAACCCGGATAAATTTATTGGTCCAGCAGGATTGTTGCAAGCGTATCGCTTCATCATTGACAGTCGCGACACAGAACGCAGTGCACGATTAGCCGATTTAACAGATCCGTTTAGTGTATTTCGTTGCCGCGGCATCATGAATTGCGTGGATGTTTGTCCGAAAGGATTGAATCCAACCAAGGCAATTAATCACATCAAAGATTTGATGTTGAATGAGGGTGTGTAATTAAATCGAATTTAAAATTTTAACGATGGTTAGCCAATGAAAACAAAGCCACAACGCTCGATGCAAGAATTGCAGAAAGATTCTTATCTTTCTGGCGGTAATGATGCTTATCTCGAAAGTTTATACGAAACATATTTAAAAACGCCGGAAGAAGTTGCACCCGAATGGCAAGCGTATTTTGCGAAGCTGGCTGCATCCAGTCAGGATGTGTCACACGAAGATATTCGTCACTATTTTGCGGAATTAGCACGCGCACCTGCAAAACGATATGCAGCAGGCAATAATTCGATGCATGAACACATGCAAGAACGTGTCATCGATTTAATTTCGGCATACCGTAGTTTTGGCCATTTGCGCGCGAAAATTGATCCGCTGGGAATATTTGAATCGCGTGAAAATCCAACATTGGATTTACGTTACTATCACTTTACCGATGCGGATTTAAATACCGTCTTCGACACAGGCTCATTGATCAGTTTAAAAAAATCCTCCGCCACACTACGTGAAATTCTCGACAATTTGCGCAGTATTTATTGTGGCTCCATTGGTTTTGAATACATGCACATTTCGCAATTGGCTGAAGTGGAATGGCTGCAAAAAAAGATAGAAGAACAGTGGTATCACTTCTCTTTGAGCAAAGAAGAAAAGCTAAGCATTCTAGACCGCTTAATCGTGGCGGATGGATTAGAAAAATATATTGGTTTCAAATATGTCGGTCAAAAACGATTTTCACTCGAAGGCGGTGATAGTTTAATTCCAATGCTGAATAGCATGGTAGTCCGCGGCGCAGAAAACCAAACAAAAGAAATCGTGATTGGTATGGCGCATCGCGGTCGCTTAAATGTCTTAGTCAATGTCTTAGGCAAAGAACCCAGCCAAGTTTTTGCGGGTTTTGAAGGCAAGAGTGTTGAAAAAAATTATTCCGGCGACGTCAAGTATCACATGGGTTATTCCTCCGATGTGAATACCAAATTTGGCCCTGTGCATTTAGCACTGGCGTTTAACCCCTCGCACTTAGAAATTGTTTCACCCGTGGTGCAAGGTTCCGTCCGCTCACGTCAACGTCGTCGCAAAGATACCTTGAAAGAAATGGTTATGCCGATTCAAATTCATGGCGATGCAGCATTTGCCGGTCAAGGTGTTGTGATGGAAACCTTCAACATGTCTCAAGCCCGTTGGTTTACTGTGGGTGGCTCCATTCACATCGTGATTAATAACCAAGTCGGTTTCACGATCAGTAATCCCGCCGATGCACGTTCCGGTTTATATTGCACCGATGTTGCAAAAATGATTGAAGCACCTATTTTACATGTCAATGCAAATGATCCTGAGGCAGTGGTATTTGCTGCTAATTTAGCGGTGGATTATCGCGAAAAATTTAAAAAAGATATCGTGATTGATTTAGTCTGTTATCGTCGTCACGGTCACAATGAAGCCGATGAACCCTCAGCCACTCAGCCATTGATGTATAAAATCATTAAAAATATGCCCGTGCCAGCGGCTATTTATGCTGCCAAATTAGTTGAGCAAGGTGTCATTACGTCCGACACAGAGAAGTTATTAGCTGATGCTTACCGCAATAAATTAGATGTTGGCAACAGTGTTGTTGATGTGAAAAAAGGGGATGAAGCGCAGTATGAATATGCCAATGCATGGAAACCCTTTATCGGCACAGAATGGACAGCCAACGCAAAAACAGCTCTTTCACGGAAAAAATTACTTGAGCTCGGTCAAAAATTAGATACCGTGCCTGCCGGTTTTGTTTTGCAACCCCAAGTGAAAAAAATGTTGGAAGCCCGCCAAAAAATGACAGACGGTGAGTTACCACTTAATTGGGGTTACGCAGAAATCATGGCATATGCTAGCTTGTTAGAAGAAGGCTATCCCATTCGTCTCTGCGGCCAAGATGCAGCAAGAGGTACTTTTGCGCATCGTCATTCTATTTTACATGATCAAAACACCGATGAAATTTATATCCCGCTTAGCCATGTTTCAGCAAATCAAGCACAAATTAATATTGTGGATTCCTTGTTATCCGAAGAAGCGGTGCTGGCATTTGAATACGGTTACGCATCCGCTGAGCCCAATAATTTAGTGATTTGGGAAGCGCAATTTGGTGATTTCGCCAATGGTGCACAAGTAGTGTTTGATCAATTCATTAGTTCTGGCGAACAAAAATGGAAACGATTATGTGGTTTAGTCGTGTTTTTACCGCACGGTTATGAAGGTCAAGGACCAGAGCATTCCTCCGCACGACTAGAGCGTTATTTACAATTATGTGCACAAAATAATATGCAAGTGTGTGTCCCAACGACACCCGCACAAACGTTTCATATGTTGCGTCGTCAAATGATTCGTCCCTATCGCAAACCTTTAATTGTCATGACACCCAAAAGCTTGTTGCGTCATCCCCAAGCCGTGTCCTCATTAGATGATTTAGCCAACGGTGAATTTCAAAATGTGATTCCTGAAGTCGACTCCCTCGATCCGAAAAAAGTTGAACGCGTCGTGATGTGTTCGGGTAAAGTTTATTATGATTTACTGGATAAACGCCGCGAATTGAAACGCGATACCATCGCGATTATTCGTATCGAACAATTGTATCCATTTCCACAAGACGAATTAAAAGCCGTTCTTGCAACCTATCCAAACGCTAACGCATTGGTTTGGTGTCAAGAAGAGCCAGAAAATCAAGGCGCATGGTTCCACATCCAACACAGCTTAATCAACGCGTTGGACGATAAACAAAAATTAACGTATGCAGGACGCCAAGCTTCAGCATCACCTGCGGTAGGTTATCTGTCGGTGCACTTGCAAGAACAACAAGCGTTAGTACAACAAGCATTAAAATAATTTATCTGATTATATAATTATGAAGGAAACACTCATGACGATCGAAGTTAAAGTTCCAATGTTGCCTGAATCCGTTGCGGATGCAACCATTGCAACCTGGCATAAAAAAGCAGGAGATCACGTGACGCGTGATGAAAATCTCATGGACTTAGAAACAGATAAAGTAATGCTTGAAGTACCTGCACCCGCCGATGGCATTTTAAAAGAAATTTTGAAACCCAGCGGAGATATCGTGCAAGCCAATCAAGTGATTGCCATTATTGAAACGGGTAACGGTGCCACCGCACAACCTGCAGCCGCACAAAAAGAAACAGCGAAACCCGCAGAAAAAACTGTTGCAGCCAGTGCAAAAACCGATGCGGCATCCAGTCCATCTGTGCGTCGTGCTGCAATGGAACGTGAAATTGATTTAACCCAAGTTGCAGGTACAGGTAAAGGCGGACGCATTACCAAAGAAAATGTAATGGCCGTTGCTGGAAAATCTCCTGAGACTTCTGCTAAAACATCTGCCCCGATGCTAGAAGGTGAACGTCCAGAAAAACGCGTTCCGATGACCCGTATGCGAACTCGGATTGCTGAGCGTTTATTAGAAGTCACGCAAAATACCGCGATGTTAACGACTTTCAACGAAGTGAATTTACAACAAGTCATTGAGATGCGTAATCGCTACAAAGAAAAATTCGAGAAAGTTCATAATGCGCGTTTAGGTTTTATGTCATTTTTCGTCAAAGCTGCTGTCGAAGCATTGAAGCGATCACCCGTTGTGAATGCTTCCATTGATGGCAATGATATTGTCTATCACGGTTATTACGATATCGGGGTAGCGGTTTCGACCGAACGCGGTTTGGTTGTGCCTGTGTTACGTGATGCTGATCAGATGAGCATGGCTGAAATCGAAAATAAAATTGCAGAATATGCCGGTAAAGCACGTAGCGGCAAATTATCCATGGAAGAAATGCAAGGTGGCACATTCACCATTACCAATGGCGGAGTTTTTGGTTCCTTATTATCAACGCCGATTTTAAATTCACCACAAAGCGCAATCTTAGGAATGCATAAGATTGATCAGCGTCCAGTGGTTGAAAATGGGCAAATTGTGATACGGCCTATGATGTATTTAGCAATGTCTTATGATCATCGCATTATTGATGGCAAAGACTCGGTAACTTTCTTAGTGGCCATTAAAGAATTACTGGAAGACCCAACCCGTCTGTTGCTGGAAGTTTAATTTTTTTTAACCTATACAAAGCAGGAAAAACAAATGAATTTACATGAATACCAAGCTAAGCAATTACTCGCTCGATACGGCTTGCCCGTGCCGCAATTTGACGTCGCGCACACAGCGGATGAGGCTGTGAAGATTGCCAACAACATGAATACCAAAAAATGGGTAGTCAAAGCACAAGTACATGCGGGTGGACGCGGTAAAGCGGGCGGCGTCAAAATTGTTTCGAGTAAAGAAGATGTCGCAAAAGTGACAAACGAATTAATCGGTACACGCTTAGTGACGTATCAAACGACCGCAGAAGGTCAACCGGTCAATCAAGTCATGATCGAAGAACCCAGTGACATTGCGCGTGAATTATATTTGGGTGCGGTGATTGATCGTTCCAAGCAACGCATTGTTTTCATGGCATCCACAGAAGGCGGTGTTGAAATTGAAAAAGTAGCGCATGAAACACCTGAAAAAATTCTCACTGTCACCGTTGATCCTATCCTCGGTGTCCAACCTTACCAAGCACGCGAATTAAGTTTTGGATTGGGACTGGTCGGTGATCAAATCAAACAATTTACCAAATTGTTGATGGGGCTTGGCAAACTATTTGAAGAAAGCGATTTAAGTTTATTAGAAATTAACCCGCTCGTTGTCACCCAGCAAGGCAATTTAGTCTGTTTGGATTGCAAAATTAACATTGATGATAATGCATTATATCGTCAACCTGAATTACGCGGCATGCGTGATACCGCGCAAGAAGACGAACGTGAAAATCGCGCACGTGATTGGGAATTAAATTATATTGCACTCGATGGCAACATTGGTTGCATGGTAAATGGTGCGGGTCTTGCGATGGCAACGATGGATTTAGTCAAATTGCAAGGTGGCAATCCGGCGAACTTCTTGGATGTTGGCGGCGGCGCAACCAAAGAACGCGTGACCGAAGCATTCAAAATTATTTTATCTGACACGAATGTCAAAGCCATTTTAGTCAATATTTTCGGCGGCATCGTTCGTTGCGATTTAATTGCAGATGGTATCATCGGTGCAGTCGAAGAAGTCGGCACGACTCTTCCAGTGGTTGTTCGCCTCGAAGGGAACAATGCAGAATTAGGCGCGCAAAAATTAAGTCAAAGTGGTTTAAACATTATTGCAGCACAAAGTTTTACTGATGCTGCCAAAAAAGTTGTTCAAGTTGCAGGTGCATAAACATGAGTATTTTAATTAACAAAAACACGAAAGTAATTTGCCAAGGTTTTACGGGCAAGCAGGGGACATTTCACTCTGAGCAAGCGATTGCTTATGGCACAAAAATGGTGGGCGGTGTGACACCTGAAAAAGGCGGTCAAACTCACTTGGGATTACCTGTGTTTAACACAGTCAAAGAAGCCTACAAAGCGACAAAAGCAGATGCTTCTGTGATTTATGTTCCTGCACCGTTTTGTAAAGATTCGATTATTGAAGCGATTGAAGCTGGAATTAAATTAGTGATTTGTATCACCGAAGGAATTCCTACCTTAGATATGTTGCAAGTAAAAGCGTATATGCAAAATCATCCGCATGCACGCTTGATTGGTCCTAATTGCCCAGGTGTCATCACACCAGGCGAATGCAAAATTGGGATTATGCCAGGTCACATTCACATGCCAGGTAAAGTGGGTATTGTTTCGCGCTCAGGCACATTAACCTATGAAGCGGTGAAGCAAACAACTGAACTGGGTTTAGGCCAAAGTACTTGCGTAGGTATTGGCGGCGATCCGATTCCAGGCACCAATTTCATTGATGTATTAGCGATGTTTGAAAAAGATCCGCAAACTGAAATTATCATCATGGTTGGCGAAATCGGTGGCACCGGTGAAGATGAAGCGGCTGAATACATCAAGAAGCATGTGACCAAGCCTGTTGTTTCTTATATTGCTGGTGTAACGGCACCGGAAGGCAAACGCATGGGCCATGCTGGCGCGATTATTGCGGGTGGCAAAGGCACTGCTGCAGAAAAATTTGCAATCCTCGAAGCCGCTGGCGTTCATACCGTTCGCTCACCAGCTGAAATGGGCAAGATGGTTGCGAAGGTGTTGCAAACAGCGTCCACGAAAGTTTAGGTATTTGCCAGGAGACAGTTCTTTCTTAAGCGCTCAGAGGTTGCTTAAGAACAGGCTGTTATCCTGAATGCTTTTCGCTCCGAAGGATCTCCCTATAAAGCAGAGAGATGCTTAAGAACAAGCTGTCATCCTGAGCGCTTTTCGCTCCGAAGGATCTCCCTATAAAGCAGAGAGATGCTTAAGAACGGGCTGTCATCCTGAGCGCTTTTCGCTCCGAAGGATCTCCCTATAAAGCAGAGAGATGCTTAAGAACAGGATGACAGCTCTTTCTTAAGCGCTAAGCAAAGTAACCCAGGTGAAACCCGGGGATTTTAAATAACTTAAATTTCAGGGACAAACCCAACACCCACCCAGAAATAAAAAGGAACACTATGCTAGACCCCAAATTAATTCGAAACGATCTAGATTTTGTTGCTAAAAAAATGGCAGAACGTGGCATTGTTTTAGATACCAAAAACATCTTGGCATTAGAAGAACAACGCAAAGCACTACAAGTTAAAGTCCAAGAATTACAAAACGAACGTAATGTCCATGCAAAATCTGTGGGTCAAGCAAAAGCAAAAGGCGAAAATGTCGATCGCTTATTACAAGAAGTAAAAGAATTAGGCGACACATTAAAATTTACCGAAGAACAATTTGCAGCCGTACAAGATCAATTACAACAAATTCTGGCAGCCATTCCAAACATCACCCACAAATCCGTTCCCGTTGGCAAAAGCGAAGCAGACAATCAAGTCGTACGAACATGGGGCGAACCGACAAAATTTAATTTTACCCCAAAAGATCATTTAGATTTAGGCCAGCCTTTTGGCATGGATTTTTCAACCGCCGCAAAAATATCAGGCGCCCGTTTTGTTGTGTTACGCGATAAATTAGCACGGTTACAACGTGCACTCGCACAATTTATGTTAGATGTGCATACAAATGAACATGGCTATACTGAAATTTATGTTCCTAATTTAGTGAACAGTGATTCTCTGTATGGAACGGGCCAATTACCAAAGATGAAAGAAGATTTATTCGCAATTGCCGGTGACAGTGGCTATTATTTAATTCCAACGTCTGAAGTTTCTGTGACGAATACCATTCGCGATGAGATTTTAGAAGCCGAGCAATTACCCTTGAAATACACCTGCTATTCACCGTGTTTTCGCAGTGAAGCCGGATCGTATGGCAAAGACACGCGCGGCATGATTCGACAGCATCAATTTGAAAAAGTAGAACTGGTGCAAGTTGTCCATCCAGAAAAATCGTATGCTGCCTTAGAAGAATTAACCCAGCATGCAGAAACTATTTTACAGAAATTAAAATTGCCATATCGCGTCATGGCATTGTGTACTGCCGACATTGGTTTTGCTGCGGCAAAAACCTATGATTTAGAAGTGTGGCTACCCGGCCAACAAAAATACCGAGAAATTTCCTCTTGCTCCAACACAGAAAGTTTCCAAGCCCGCCGAATGAAAGCCCGTTTTCGTGATCCACAAACAGGCAAACCAGAATTAGTCCACACCTTAAATGGTTCTGCATTGGCTGTTGGCCGGACGTTGGTGGCCGTCATAGAAAATTATCAAGATGAGCAGGGTAGGATTCATATTCCAGACGTATTGCAGCCGTATATGGGTGGGTTGCAGGTGATTGAATAACTCCTACGCTAGAAGCTCGCTTAAAAAAGAGCTGTCATCGTAAGCACCTAAGAAAAAGCTGTTATCCTAAACGCTTAAAAAAAGCTGTTATCGTGAGCACTTAAAAAAGAGCTGTCATGCTGAGTGCGCTAAAAAAAAGGCTGTCATCCTGAGTGCTTTTCGCTCCGAAGGATCTCCCGCAAATTCCACCCATGCGTCGTCCTGAAAAATATGACGTTAACGTATTTTAACCGTAGCGAGGGTACTCGCACGGAATATTTATTCAGGATCCACTTGAGTATCATCGATCCCTATAAATTCAGGAATGAGTTCTTCGTTCGTGGATCCTGAATAAATCTTACGCGCTACTGCGATAACTGCGGTCAAATGACTTGGGCGTAAGATTTTTCAGGACGACACAGCGGAGGAATACCTAAGCCCTGCTGGCTGACGGATCTCCCGCAAATTCTACCCATGCGTCGTCCTGAAAAATATGACGTCAACGTATTTTAACCGTAGCGAGGGTACTCGCACGGAATATTTATTCAGGATCCACTTGAGTATCATCGATCCCTATAAATTCAGGAATGAGTTCTTCGTTCGTGGATCCTGAATAAATCTTACGCGCTACTGCGATAACTGCGGTCAAATTATTTAGGCGTAAGATTTTTCAGGACGACACAGCGGAGGAATACCTAAGCCCTGCTGGCTGACGGATCTCCCGCAAATTCCACCCATGCGTCGTCCTGAAAAATATGACGTCAACGTATTTTAACCGTAGCGACGGTACTCGCACGGAATATTTATTCAGGATCCACTTGAGTATCATCGATCCCTATAAATTCAGGAATGAGTTCTCCGTTCGTGGATCCTGAATAAATCTTACGCGCTACTGCGATAACTGCGGTCAAATGACTTGGGCGTAAGATTTTTCAGGACGACACAGCGGAGGAATACCTAAGCCCTGCTGGCTGACGGATCGACGCAAATTCCACCCATGCGTCGTCCTGAAAAATTTGCGGGAGATCCTTCGGAGCGAAAAGCACTCAGGATGACAGCCCTTTCTTTTGCGGGAGCTGCTTAAGACAAGGGCTTCCCCCTTTGAAAAAGGGGGATTGAGGGGGATTTGTAAAAAAATTAAATTTTATAAAAATCCCTCCCGACCTCCCTTTTTCAAAGGGAGAGACTTCTCGAAGCGGATAACTGCTATAAAATTTTCAAGACAGTTGCTTCGGAGCGAAGCACTCAGGATGACAACTTTTTCTTAATCACCTAATCTTCTCTAAAATTCAACGCAACCAAAACACAAGGTCCCTTCGCGATCACATTCACTTTATAGAGCTTGCAATGACGAATTGCGATTTCACTTTCCGCACCCGGCTGCAACCAAATATTTAGGATACCTTGTTGAATCGCTTGATCAACCACTTGTTCTGTCACAGCCGGAGGCGTCACGATTGAAATGCTTTTTACGGCGGTCGGCAAATGATTAACAGACGGAATACAGATGAGTCCTTCAATTTCTTGTTCGTGAGGATTAACAGGATAAACAATCAAGTTATTTTGCAAATATGCGCGCAAAACTTTATTACCGAATTTGGTGCGATTGCTAGAAGCGCCAATGACTGCAAAGGCAGGAGAATTAAAAAACTCTTTGATTTTACTATTCATAATAAGCTCGTTTGCAATCGGTCATTATTAAAGAATAGCAGCTATTTACTGTATTTTCTATTTTCCCAGAATGTATGTAGCTTTTTATACAAATCCCTTTGTTCCCCCTTTTCCAAAGGGCTTTGTTGCGTAATTCACGCACCGTCATTGCGAGGAGCGTTTTTTGCGACGAAGCAATCCAGTTTTAGATTAAGTCTAAAACTGGATTGCTTCGTCGCAAAAAACGCTCCTCGCAATGACGGAAAGGGGAGTAGAAGAAAAAATTTTCACTTAACCCTGTTTAGAATGCAACATCCCCCAAGGACCCACGCCATAAATCTGAATAACCGTCTCTTCCTTAGTCCATGTCGAATGCATTAATTTCGCAGGAATTAAAACAAAAGCACCTTTCGAAACTTCCATGGTTTTATGATTCGCATCAATATAAAGCATGCCAGATAACACCGTGTCATATTCATTAATCGGATGAGCATGCGCAGGAATGCGATAATTTGCAGGCAGTTTTATCCGTGCAACAAAAGGCACTTTTTTGCTGGGATCACCCACAATCACAGCAACCTTGGCACCTGCTGGTAAACTAGGGCTGTCCACCCACTGGAGTGAATCAGAATTTTCTGGGATAGGTTGTAACGTTGCGGCATTTAAACCACCCACCGCGAGAAATGTCGCAAGGCTTGCTATCAGTCTTTTTTTCATTTTTGCTATCCTTATAAATTATTAACGCGTTCCAGTTTAGCAGCATTAAATAAATTGGCAACAGAGCCGCGACAGTCAGGGAGTGTCTCGCATCTTGAATTAAGTCAGGCGAAAATAGAATCGATTGTGCAGCAATCTCTATAATAAAATTCGACATATCCACAACGCCGCCGCGACTGCCGTCAAATCAGCAATTAACCCAGACGCCACTGCATAGCGAGTCCGTCGAATACTCACCGCACCAAAATAAACCGCAATCACATAAAACGTTGTCTCCGTACTTCCAAGAATCGTTCCTGCCAAGTGAGAAATATAAGCATTGCCACCGTGTTGATGAATAATATCTGCTAACGCAGCTTTCGCAGCACTGCCAGAAAAAGGCCGTACAAGAACTAACGGCAACACATCTGACGGCATGCCAATTTTATCGAGCAAAGGCGCTAATAAATGCGAAATCAAATCAAACCCACCCGACGCACGGAACATGCCAATCGCAACCAACATGCCAACAATAAAAGGAATAATTTGCAACACAACTTGAAATCCTTCTTTAGCACCCGTGATAAAAACATCATAAACTTTTACCCCGCGAAAAAAAGCGTAGGCAGGAATGCCTGCGACAATAATTAAGAAAATAATATTAGACAGCGTTGCACTCAGTGCTTGTATCGTCATCATGGAGTCTCCGTAATGCTTGCAGAAGACGCCGTACGTCTAAACGAAAATCTCTGAAAAATTTTCGCAGAGAGAATCGCTGCTGTGGTACCGCACGCGGTTGCAATCAGAGAAGTCAGAATAATATCCGTTGGCTGACTTGCACCACCGGCTGCCAGAAATGCAATGGCTGTCGTTGGAATCAGTTGAAACCCCGCCGTGTTAATCGCCAAAAACATACACATGTCATTGGTTGCTGTTCCAGGTGTTTTGTTCAACGTTTCTAATTCACGCATCGCACGCAAACCAAAAGGCGTTGCGGCATTAGCGAGCCCAAGCAAATTAGCCGTTAGATTTAAAATAATAGCGCCACTCGCCGGATGATCACTCGGCACCCCCGGAAAAAGGCGCTGCATAAAAGGCCGCAGCACACGAGCAAATAATTGCAATAATCCACCTTCCTCAGCAATTTTCATAATACCCAACCAAAAGGTCATGATACCCGTTAAACCTAATGAGAGTTCAAATGCCGTTTTAGCCGAGCCCGTGACAGAAGCAACTACCTCAGGAATTCGCCCCGTTATCATGCCGCAAATCACTGAAAAAACGATTAAACCGAGCCAAAGAATGTTTAACATAGTGTATTTTCTCTGTATTAAAGCTAATAAGGATAAAATAGAGGGAAGAAAGGTGCAATCAAGAAATATAACTAATGTCGTGCCAGCGTGCTTTTAGCTGGCATCCAGGTTTGCTCTTAATAAAATTCATATAGTCATAAATAAAGCAAACCTGGATGCCAGCTAAAAGCACGCTGGCACGACACCGAATCAACACTGAGAATTACGCAACAATGCCGCTTAGACTTACCTCCCTCTTTGGAAAAGCTTGTTGCATAATTCACTGTTGACTTCTTCGCAAACCATGAGACTTAACTCAACAGTTCTGCTAAAATTTATCAATTTTAAAATTGAGCACACCATGAAACTCAGTATCGCGTTTGTTTTTTTATTTTTATATTGCATAAACCCAATCGCATTGGCTGCCAGTCCGCCTATTTCATTGCAAAACAAACTCGCGCAATTGGAAACATCGGCAAAGGGCAGAATAGGGGTTTATGCGATCAATACCCGTGACAATACGCATTTGCAATATCGTGCAGACGAACGATTTCCATTTTGCAGCACGTTTAAATTCATGGCAGTTTCAGCCATTCTAAAACAAAGCATGTCGCAGAAAGATTTATTACAGAAAAAAATTATTTTTCACAAAAATGATTTATTTGTTTATTCACCGATTACCGAAAAACACACCGACACAGGTATGACAGTCGCTGAGTTTTGTGCTGCAACGCTCATGTACAGTGATAACACGGCTGTTAATTTATTAATGAAAGAGCAGGGTGGTCTTCACGCAGTCAATGCGTTTGCTAAATCCATTGGCGATCATTCATTCCGACTGGATCGTTATGAACCTGATTTAAATTCAGCGATTCCAGGTGACTTACGGGATACCACAACACCCAAAGCCATGGCAGAGAGTCTGCAACGTATCGTACTCGGCAATGTATTAGACCAGAATAAAAAATCAATATTGCAAACCTGGTTAAAACACAATACCACCGGCAATTTTCGCATTCGTGCGGGTGTTCCAAAAAACTGGATCGTCGCAGATAAAACAGGGACAGGTGATTATGGCACCACCAATGATATTGCTGTCATTTGGCCACCTGCTTGCCCACCGATTGTAATGGCAATTTACTTTACCCAACAGCAAAAAAATGCCCGTTTTCGCGATGATGTGATTGCAAAAGCGACTGCACTGTTAATTAACGAATTTGTCGCGCAGAACGAATGCCAGCATTAAATCTGAGCCACGACCGTCAGGGAGTGCCTCGCATCATAAGCGGCTTTTAATCTGAGCTGCGACCGTCAGGGAGTGTCTCGCATCCCGAATTGAGACAGGCGGAAAATAGAATCACCGGCGATCGCTCCCTGACGGTCGCGGCTCAGAGACGGTCGCGGCTCAGATTAAAACCGTTCCTCCACCTCATTTTTTGAAAATGGCTGCTATAGTTAATAAGAGGTACCTTAACTATGCAACGATCTAATTTTACATATGATGAATTGAAAAAAATCGCGGTTGAACATCGCAATAAACCCTTTTTAAATGAAGAAACCGGACAGATTTTCCGACCCCGCTTGTCACATAGTTTTCTTTATTTGACTCACACAGAATTTGTAAAAGAAGGAATTTTAGCGATTAAATGCCACTTCAATTTTGGCTCGATGGATCAAATCAAAAAAGCTTGGGATAGCATTATTCCAATTTTATTAGCGAATCCCGAGCTATTTCAATCCATCAAAGTAGCTGATTTTGCAGCGATGAAAAAAAGAAACGAAGATGCAATCCGAAAAATTGATGCCATTGATATTCCCAATGCAAAACATAAAATAAAAGACACCGATCAACTAGTTATCAAATTAAATGATTTAGACGCTTTAAAAAAGTATTACTTAGACGAATTAAAACGATATTTTGCTGGCGGAGCTGTGACTTTCTATTTATATAATAACAAAGATGGAAAATTTGACGCCAATGCCGTTTTAAAATTGACGGACAAAGTAGCGGATGCGTTAGAAAAAGCAGGCATCAAACCTGGGCCTGCTCTCGACACCGACTTTTGTTTAAAAAACAATAAGTATGTCACCGTACGATTAGACACACGTAATAATGTCTATCTGGATGTTAATAAAATATTCCTTCCAGAAAATTGGCATGCTGCCAAAAATGATAAAAATCTGCAGGCCTTAGTACTGGATGAAAAAGAATTAAATAAACCACGACCCGCGTTTGTACCACGGCCATTTACTTTGCGCGCAGACGAGCTTCAAAAAACACTTAAGCCTGAAACAGTCAAAGATTTTTTGCAAATAGTGAATAATATTATTGAAATGATAAACAAACAATATCGAAAAAAACTATCTGTCGTGCAAATGGAAGGATTCCTGCAAATAGAACGTTTTTTATCTTTTCGCTCAATGATAACATTTGAGAAATGGGCAGGTATTTTGAATCAAGCTGAAATCGTCATTAGCAAGACTTGGGAGGAAAAACAAGTAGTCGATACCAAAAAGGAAGAAAAAATTGAAGACATCAGTGCCGATGCATTTTTTAAAGCTGTTAATAAAACCAAATCAGCTTCACAAATAATGGATAAGTTTTTTCGTACATTAGCATCGTTTGATGAAACTGAACCTGGTATTATCCTAATCGAATTAAATAAATTGAATCTGGCACTGCAGAAATCATCTGCCACAGAATCCACCCCTAGAGTTAGCCCGCCAGGTTCATAATTTTCTTAATGCTTAAGAAAAGACTGTCATCCTGAGCGCTTAAGAACAGGCTGTCATCCTGAGCGCTTAAGAACAGGCTGTCATCCTGAGCGCTTTTCGCTCCGAAGGATCTCCCTATGTAGCAGCGAGGTGCTTAAGAATATTTTTAACAAAACATCAGAAATTTGCGGGAGATCCTTCGGAGCGAAAAGCGCTCAGGATGACAGCTTTTTTTTAAGCGCCTCTTGCAAATAGTTAAAACATTAAAAATTCTTTCTCTACACCACATCTCATGCTGTTATGGCTTAATTAGCATAGGACTGAAATTTTATTTAAAATCAATAACATGTAATCGTTTAAAATAGCAAGATACAACATGCAAAATAGTCAATCTCAAGTTATGTTATAATTTAATTATTACAATTTTTTTGAGAGGCAAATATGAAATTAACAAACGGTGTTGACATCGAATTTAATAGTAGTTCAATTGATTTTGGTGATGTGCAAATTTCATTTCGAATAGTGAATAAAGATAATGTCAAAAAATTTCTAGCTGAACATAAGGATGGTAACCTAAGTTCAAATATCCCAACAACAGTGGCTGATAAAACGGTGCTAAAAACAGCTGTAATTACTGCCGATGAAAAAACAATAACATTTTCTCGTCATGAAAATGAAACACAAGTTCCTGCTATGGCTTATCAAGGGCTTTCAGCAATTGTCTTTAATGAAGTATTGGCTAAAACTAGCCAGAATAAAGATTTAGCTCAGAAAATTTCAGAACAAGTTGTGCCTAAAACTGATTTCAAGAAAATGCCTGGATATTTGACTTCATTAGTTAACAGTTTTCCAGATAAATCTAATGTCGCCACAGACCCTAGCAAACAACCAAAAATTTAAATCGGTTGAGTACCTTTAATGGGAAAAAATAACACCCAATAGTAACCACTATTGGGTTTATCAAGGGTCTAAGTCTCGAACGCTTAAAGAAAAGGCTTGTGATCCTGAGCGCTTAAGAACAGGCTGTCATCCTGAGTGCTTTTCGCTCCGAAGGATCTCCCTATAAGGTAGAGAGATGTTTAAGAATATCTTTTAGCAAACATCTTGTTCTGAAATTCTCTGAGCCAAATCTTTATTCTGGCTAGTTTTAGCCAATACTTCAGAAATTTGCGGGAGATCCTTCGGAGCGAAAAGCACTCAGGATGACAACCTTCTCTTAAGCACCCAGGATCAGAGTTCTTCTTTAATTAATCCCAGTCGCCACAAAAATCGCTTTTGTATCATTGATGCCTGACAATGTGCAACTGACATTCACGCCCGTGTCGACGACCACAGGGGCAATGCTATATCCCACAGGCAAACCTTCTTTAAACGTTGAAATTAAATCCGTGCAATTGTTCACCGTAATGCCTTCTGTCGGATTTCTTTTACGTAAAATATAATTCACCGAATTGGCAGCCGATAACGCAGCCGCAAGACTGCTGGTTGCTGCATTGTGCGTGGTGCTAACCACTGTTTGATATCGAGTAAATCCAAATATCGCCAAGATTCCCGCTAAAATAACCACAATAAGCAGTTCAACCAAGGTAAAACCGATGAATTTTGTTCTCATTCTAATTCACTCCCGTCGCATTAAAAGTAGCCGAGGTTGCGCTTAACCCGGTCAAGGTACAACTCGTCGTATTATTGACAGAAACAGCCAACGCTGTAATGGTATAACCCGTGGGCAATCCGCCTTGCAATGCACTAGCAACAGAGGTGCAATTCGTAATCGCAACACCCTTCGCCGTATTTTCCATTCGTGATGCGTAATTTAAAGCATTCGCAGCTGACAAAGAAGCCGCAATGCTCTCTGTTGCAGCAGATTTTGCATCCGTCGAAAGATTAATAAAATTTGGCACAGCCACAGCCGCTAAAATACCTAAAATAATGATGACAACAACCAATTCAACCAGCGTAAAACCTAATTGCTTCATCTGCATAAATGAATCCTTTCACCCTAATGAATGCCAGTGGCAACAAACGTTGCCTGTGTTCCATTCATGTCAGACAATGTGCAATTTGCATTGATACCAACGTCAATTGCCAATGAAGCAATGCGATAACCCGCTGGCAAACCATTTTTAAGCGCAGCCATTAAATCCGTGCAATTCGCCACCGCAATACCACTGGCAGGATTTTTTTTGCGAGCCACATAATTAACAGAATTTGCCGCCGATAACGCAGCAGCGAGACTGCTAATCGTTGCATTGCGTGTGTGGTAAGTCATCGTCTGATATTTGGTATAACCCAATACAGCCAACGCCCCTGCTATCACCACCACAATAAGCAGCTCAACTAAGGTTAATCCAACGTGTTCTCGATTCATGAAGAATGCCTCACATTGATTTTAATTAACCCCAGTCGCACTAAACGTAGCCGTTGTAGCACTCAAGCCCGTCAACGTACAACTCGCTGTCACACCCACGGCGACTGCTGCCGTCGTAATGGTATAACCCGTTGGTAGACCGGCTTGCAGTGCACTGGAAACAGACGTGCAATTGGTAACCGCAACACCTTTCGCCGTATTTTCCATTCTCGATGCGTAATTTAATGCGTTGGCAGCCGATAAAGAAGCAGCCACACTATTCGTTGCAGCACTTTTTGCATCGGTGGACAAATCAATAAAGTTAGGTACAGCGACCGCTGCAAGAATACCTAAAATGATAATGACGACGACTAATTCAACTAAGGTAAAACCAGATTGTGCTGTTCTCATCATGAAAATCCCTCTCAACAATAATTAAATTATTCTAACGACCCAATGACTAAATGTCAGCAAAAAAAATTTGCAAAATTGCACATGATTGTCTCATGATGCGTGAACCAGTTTAACCATGTTCCAAATCGGCAAATAAACTGCAAACGCTAATAGCAAAACAATCATAGAAATTCCAATAATTAATACCGGTTCAATGACATCATTTAAACGTTTTAAATCATATTCCACCTCGCGACGATAATAATTCGCCACTTGCTTTAACATGTCTGCTAACTGGCCCGTTTCTTCACTCACAGACAACATTTGCAATTCCAAGGGTGTAAATAATTGGGTGGCAGAAACCGCTTGAGTTAAGCTCTTGCCATGTTGCACGGCTTCTCGAATTGATAGTATTTCTTCAACCGCATATTTATTCGTAATGGATCCCGCCACCAAGGTAATACCATCTAAAATCGGAATGCCGGAGTCCACCACAATTGAAAATGCTTGGGCAAAACGCAACAAAATTATTCTTTTTAAAATAGAACCTACAATGGGAATTTTTAATTGATACCGATGCCATTTCAGTTTTCCTTCAGGAGACTGTAAATATAAATAAATACCCACTACGGCAAAACCCAGTATCACTAATAATAAAAACCAATTGCGTGTGAAAAAAAATGAAATATTAATTAATAATTGAGTAACCACCGGTAATTTTACATTGGCTTGAGCAAAAATACGGGCAAACGTTGGAATCACCAATATATTCACCAAGACAACAGCAACAATCATAGTAACAAAAATAAATGTAGGATAACGCAACGCCGCTTTTGTTCGTTTTAATGCAAATGCTTCTAATTCTAAATATTCATTCAAATGCAAAAAAGCTTCATCCAAATGCCCCGTGCTCTGCCCTACTCGAATCATGCTGATCATGATTGGCTTAAAAATTTTGGGATATTCTTGCATGGCGCTCGCTAAGTCTTGACCCGATTCCAAGCGCTCAACAATTCCATTCAGTGCAGTTGTCATTTGTAAAGTACGCGCATTATCCGCCAATTGCCGCAAAGAACTGGTAATCGTCACGCCAGTTTTACATAAGGTATGCATTTGTCTGGCAAAAACTGCTAATTCTTCGACACTAATCGGTTGTCCATTCAGCTTCGCAAACCAATAAGCGATGTTATGCAAATTTTCATAAATCGGTGAAATAACAATAGGTGTCACACCTTCTTTCGTCAATTGCACACTTAAACTGTCCGCTGATTGCGATAAGCGTTTGCCTGTCACCGTTTTGCCTTCACGATTATAACCACGGAAGTGATAAGTCGGCATATTAGGTACGCGCTCCGTGTAAAGAAATTTGATAGTCTGACACGTCACCTAAAATTCGAATGATTTCACTTAATGTAGTCTCACCCTCTTTTACTAATTTTAATCCGCTCACCAAGAGTGACTCAAACTCTTTGTCATTTTTTAACAGGTGAGAAAATTCAACCGTGTCATTTTTGCGTAATGCATCGGCTAATGCCGGTGAAATTTCAAGTAATTCAAAAACACCCACTTGACCTTTAAACCCCGTGTTATGACAATACGAGCAGCCTTTCCCCTGCTTAAAAGAAATAGTCTCTGCGTGAAACTCAGGACTACCCTTTAACCAAACGATTTCGGGAGGCGTTAATTCATGAGCAGCCATGCAATTTTGACAAATCCGTCGCACTAATCGTTGCGCAATCACCGCACGCAATGAAGAAGCAACAATATATCCTTCTGCCCCCATATCCAGTAAGCGAATCGCACAACTCATCGCATCATTGGTGTGTAACGTCGATAACACAAAATGACCTGTCATGGCTGCACGTAACGCAATGGACACCGAATCCTGATCGCGCAACTCACCAATCATGATGATGTCAGGATCTTGTCGCAACACAGAACGCAAAATACGAGCAAAGGTTAAATCAATTTTAGATTGGACTTGAACTTGGCTAATGCGCGGCAAACGATACTCGACCGGATCTTCGACTGTCACAATTTTTTTTGCCGGGTCATTTAACTGGGTTAAAATACCATATAACGTCGTTGTTTTACCGCTACCGGTAGGACCTGTAATTAATAAAATGCCGTTGGGTAATGAAATAATTTTCGCTAAGCGTTTCAATAACGAATCAGGCATCCCTACATTTTTTAAACTCAATATTTCACTGGATTGATTTAATAAACGCATCACAACCGATTCACCAAATTGCACCGGCAATGTCGATAACCGGATATCAAAGTTTTTATTGTGAATTTTAATGCTAAATCGACCATCTTGCGGTAAGCGTTTCTCTGCAATATTTAATCCAGCCATGAGTTTCAAGCGCAATGCCAATGCACTCGCCACGTGTTTCTCTTTCAAAATTTGTTCGTGTAACACACCATCAATTCGTTGACGAATCCGCAACACATGTTCGTCCGGTTCAATGTGAACATCTGAAGCATTCACTTGCACAGCATCTTCGAAAATGGATTGGAGTAATTTCACAACCGGCGTATCCGATGCGGATAACCCCACCGTTAATTGCGTAATATCATAATCATTTTTGGTTAACTCAGCCGATAATTCTTCGGCGAGCGAAGAAATTTCCGACGTGCGTCGATACATGATATCAATGATTTTTAATAAATCGGCTTCACGTACCAAACTAATTTTAAGCCGTGATTTTAAAATCGCTGCCAATTCATCACAGGCGATAACGTCGAGCGGATCTGCCATGCCAATTAATAAGCCATCGTCCTCTTTTGCTAAGACAATGGTGCGATAACGCCGCGCATAAATTTCAGGAAGCAGCGCAACAACGGCAGGATTTAATTCGTAATTTTTGATATCCACGAAAGGAATGGCTAACTGATGCGCCAATAATTCTAGAATTTGATCTTCTTTAACTAATCCAGAGTCAATCAACACTTGTCCCAATTTATCACCGGTGGCACGTTGCTTTGCCATGGCCGCATCTAAATGTTCTTGCGTAATCAGATTATTATCTAATAATAGTTTGCCAATATGAATTTTTTTGATGGCCATGTGCTATCCTCTAAGACCAATTCTTTTTTTCAATAAAAGCCCTGACTTCTGAGTTTAATTGATTGCCTTGATCTGCATGTTCATAGGCTTGCATCGCTTCCGCATGACGACCTAAATTATCTAACCCAAGCGCCAATCCCATCCACCACACTGATCGATTCGGGTCTTGGGTTAAAAGACGTTCGTAAATTTTTACGGCCACATCATTTTGACCTTGCTGCAAATACAATGCCGCAATGAATGAATAATAGTTTAAATGCTGATTGATAGAGGGTGATCGACTTTCCAATAATGCCAGCGCACGCGTGATTTGATTTTTATCCACTAAGATTTTTGCTTTTAATTCCACAAAAGGGAGATAATCTGGGTTTTGTTGTAAGCCCATTGTTAAATAATTTTCAGCACTTTTTGAATCGCCTTGTTTTAATAACAAGTTTATTAAATTTAAGCGTGCCAAATTATTTGCAGGGGATTGAGTCACCAGCACCGCTAATTGACGAATGGCTTCTTTGGAATGCCCCTCGCCTGCCTCGCTCATGGCTTGCTGCAATAATTGTTCATCGGTTAAATTGAGCGCCACTTTTTTGATAAAAACAGGCTGCGACTCAAGCGGCTCATCATGGTAAAACTGAATTTGTAGCTCGGGTAATTTTGCTGTTTCATCATAGGTTAATGCTTGCAAAAAAGTCTTATCGACTAACTCAATTTCAATCATTAAATTCGCATTCTTCAAATTAACCATTTTGATATGACGTATCGATGTTTTGTCATAATTGATATCGGGCAAACTCGTAAGTAAGCGCGTATTCTCTAGTGTAATAAAGATTTTTTGATGCGTAACATCTTCACTCACACGATACAGCGTATGCTGATTCAGCAGTAAATGTAAAAAAGTAACATTGGACTCGGCTTGCAACGTCACACCCGTTAACATACCCGGTAACGTATTTTGCAGTACGATACTGGTTGAGCGGGTTAAAGAAGGCACTGATGTGTCAACAAGCTGGGATGAAATTTTTTGCGTGATCGGTAAAGAGGTTTTATGCGTAGAGACGAACAACCAAATCAGCAGGCAAACAATAAATAAACCGACGATCAACCAACTGAGACGTGATTTCTTTTGTTCCGAATGATACATGGCATGCAAGCCAGACAAATCAACTTTGAGTGATCGCTGACGTTTTTCTAAATCATTCAACATTTGATTAATCAAACTCATCAAATGATTCCTTTTTGCAAATACCAATATAAAAGTAACGCAACGAAACTACCTAATGTGAGCGCAAAAAAGAGCAGGAATTTTTTATAAGACGGCAACACAGCTTCTGTATCACGGATCGCAAGATGCATAATTTTTTTCGAGATTTTAGCGTCACCTCGACCATACGCCACTAATAACGATTTATGGGATAAAATGTTCACGAGACGCGGAATGCCCGCACTGGCTTTGAATAATAAATTACGCGCTTGCTTGCTAAACAATGCGCCGCGGTTATTACCCGCAACTGCCAAGCGGTGAAACAAGTAAACATCCATGTCTTCGCGCGAAAGAGTCGGTAAGCGATATGAGAAACTGATCCGTTGTTTTAATTGGCGCAATTCCGGTAGTTTTATTTTCTCATCGAGTTCTGGCTGACCGAATAAGACAACTTGTAACAATTTCGTGGTTTTCGTTTCTAAATTGGTGAGCAAGCGCAGTGCTTCGATGCTTTCAACAGGCAATGCTTGCGCCTCATCGAGGAGCAACACAATTTTTTTCCCTTCGCCGTGTAAGGTCAGCAATTGATTCATAATCAGTGCCTGCAATTCATGACTGTCTTGCGCAGAGGTCAATGGAATACCTAATTCACGGGCAAACGCATAACGCAATTCCAGCGGCGATAAATCCGGATTGGGAATATAAGCAGTCACATAATGATTGGTAAGATTTTCTAATAATTTACGGCACAGCAAGGTCTTACCCGATCCGACTTCACCAATAATTTTGATAAAACCTTCACCGAGTTGCAAACTGAATAAAATTGTATTGAGTGCTTCTTGATGGCCTTTCAATTGACAAAAAAAGTCAACGTTTGGCGTTAATGCAAATGGCAATTCTTTAAATTTAAAATGTTCTAAATACATTTAAAATTTATCCCGCAGTTTCCCGCGAGCTCCTTTTTTTGGGCGCATGAAAAAGTTCAGTTAAACCACCTTCTTCTTGCTCTCCTTGATTGCCGAACACTTCCGGTAAACCACCGGTGTGAAAACCACGTTTCAATCGGTTAAAACCATGTGATGTCTGTTCTAAATCGTCTGTCCATTCACTGTTTCTGACAATGATAGGTCGTAATAAAATGACTAATTCTGATTTACCAGACACTTGTTGAGTCCGTCTGAATAATGCGCCAAAAAATGGAATACGCGCTAATCCCGGGGTACCGGCTGTTGTTTCTGTCATGGTATTTTGCATTAAACCACCAATTACTACAATCTGTCCATTTCTCGCTTTAACAATATTGTCAGATTCACGAATCGTGCTTAATGCCAGTGGCAATGTCAATGTATTCGGCGTGTTTACTGCGGTTGAACCCAAGATAATATTTTTTGTTTGGTCTACCACTAAACTAACCGATGGATGGATATGCAAAGTAATGACGCCATTATTACTAATCTGCGGCGTCACATCCAATGTGATACCCGAGAAAAACGGTGTTAAACTCACATCTTGTGTCGGGATAGTGCTATTCGCTGTCACCGTATTCTGCGTGGAGACACCGGTGACAAAAAATTGATCCTGACCCACTTTAATGACAGCTTTTTGATTATTCAACGTGGAAATCCGCGGACTTGATAACACTTGCACATTACCTTGAGACTCAAGCAATTTGATTAATGCACCGAAATTACCTTTGATATACAAGGTGAACATGGTATTAAAATCATTTAAGTCTGTGTTAGTAAATGTTTGATTACTTTGTTGCGACACACCACCTTGATTGGTTAAATCACTCCCCTGCCCGAAGACGTTCCAATTAATACCGGATTGATATTGATCATTCAATTGCACTTCCAGAATTTTAGCTTCTAAAATAACTTGGCGTCCTAGATTGGCTTGAATCCGATCTAAATAACGTCCGACAATGCGCAATTCATTCGGCATGGCATGCACAATCACTAAACCTGCTTGCGGATTAACAACCACACCTTTGCCATTCTCAGTACCGACCATCGTTTTTAATGTGGAATTTAAATCACGCCAGAAATTCACTTCTGAACGTGTGTCGACACTGCTGCCTGACGGTGTTTGAACGGCTGTTGAACTTGTGCTTGGAATAGTTGAGCCAGGTGCGGTCGAATAACTAGAGAGCTTCTCACTGATTTGTCCAGAGGATAAATCTGTCATGGATTTACCAATACGTCGCACATTTAAATAATTCACCGTGAACATTTCAGTTTCCATTTCAGGGGCAAACACTTCGTAACCGTAAGACGTTTTCTCAAATTCGTAACCATAGACATCGTGCACCACTTCTAATGTTTCTTCGAGGCTGACATTTTTCAAATTCAGTGAAATCGTACCGGTGACATTTGGGTTGACCACCATGTTGTACGGTGTGCCCTCCACTAATCCCATGAAAAAATCCTTGGCTTGCATTTTATCGGCTGTGACGTTAAAGCGATGACCGGTTGCAGCAGTTGGCTCGGAATTGATTTCGGGAACAATCGTTGGCATTAACGCATTACTCACGGATCGCGGAATGCGATGCGCATTGGCTGAATATTTTTTATCTTGCCGAATATCTTGATGCAGTTCGCTCTGCATTTGTTGGTAGGATGTCTCATGTTTAGGCTGAATCGGCACGCAACTCATGAGAAAAAAAGCTAGCAAAATAAAACTGGTTTTAACGTGTTTTAACATAACAATCCTTTTAATGCTTGATCGAATTAACTAAATATAATGTTATCGTGCCGCTGATCCCTTCAAGTTGCACGGTATTGGAATCAATTGCATTGACTTTGTAACCACCGACTTCATCCCCTATTTTTAATAATTTGCCATTAATCATGGCAATTTTGCGATCGGAAGAAATCAGAATAGCGGTTAATGTTAATTGACCAGAGTCAATCGTATGCTCTTTAAACAACGCAGGGCGTGTTGGATCTTGGATCGTGACTGCCATGGCAGTGGGTAAATAGGATATGAATAAAGTCAGAAAAAAAGTAATCATTCGGTTAAGAGCATTATCCCGCGTATTAAGAAAACTTTGCTTAGTAACGCCTTCACCCGCAGGGGGAAGGTGGCCGACAGGCCGGATGGGGGGATAAAAAAATGCAAGAAAGCTATGGTTTAAAATATTATTTTGATCCCCCCATCCGGCCTGTCGGCCACCTTCCCCCTGCGGGTGAAGGCGTTCTAAGCTAAATTTACTTAGGTTGAAGCCTATGGAAGGAAGGGGGGTGTTTTCCAAAGCACTCAATTCCGCGCTAAAAGCTGCACGTGAAGACACAAGCTTGTCGTCCCGCGCAGCTTTTAACGCAGGATCCAGTGCCTGAAGCAACGTCTGTGAGTTATTCCAAAAAATCATTTTTCTCATCCATCACCCTGCTTGATGACTCAGCACATAAAATTGAATACTCACATCCGCCATGGGATAGTTAGTCACTTTATAAGTTAAATTTTCCCAATACAAATGCCAGGGCAATTTTTCTAAGCGCGCTAAATAATTTATCGTATTAAAATAATCACTATGAAACTCCATCAATAATGAAAATTTATAAAGTTCTTTGGCTTCCGGCGGCAAGGACAAGCCTAGCAAATCAGCAGGCATCCAGGGCGAAGGTGGCAAATCTTTTAATTCGATCAGCGTAATGCCTTGCTGTTGATTCAAAATATCCGCGGTGACACTGGGCAACGTGCGAGGTGATACCACTGTTGCAATCATTTGAGTGAGTTGCTGTTTGAAATTTTGTGACTTGCTGGATAAGAAAGATTGTTGGTGTAATTTTTCAGTATAAGAACCTTGTTGAACAATATTCAAAACTGATTGGCGTTGTAATTTGATCCCATCAATCGTCGTTTGAGCCGTGGCAATATTTTCATTCATCGTCGTTAAATCATGTTTTAATTTATTTCCAATCAAAAATTTCCAAACAAAATAAGTGAATGCGATGGATAAGCACAACAATACAATGCGTTCGCGTCTATCGCGTGATTGCAACCAATTTTTCATTAATTCAATTCGGGCTTGCATCGTTAAGCGACCTTGGTCGATAGTGTAAACGTTAATATTTCATTGCCAGTTGCTTTGTCATTTATTTCTGACAAATCCTGCAACGTGATGGGAATGCCTGCAAAAATAGGTTGTGTTTTCATTTGTTGAATGAATTCTTGCACGGCGCTTGAACGCAGTGCATTCCCTTTTATCACAATTGTGACACCAGAGACATTGATTTCGGTCAGCCAAACACCAGGAACAATGGCTTTGCCCAACGCGGTTAAGTAATCAGAAAATCCTTGTGATTGCGATAAGAGCGCAACCATTTTTGTTTTGATCGCCAAGCCTTGTTCGAGAGATTTTAATGAAACATCCAAATCGCTTGGATTCAATGTCGGATATCGACTCAGCAAATCCGCAAATTGTTGTTGAGTTTGTTCCAGTTCAATTGTTTTAGTGGTTAACTGGATTTTTTTCTCATGTTGTTGCCAGAGCGTGCTCAGTGAAGCCATCAGTAAAAATGCGATAAAAACACAATAAATAGAAATCATTTGATCATACGTCAATGCAAATTTCGCATGTCGCGGCAACAACGCGTATAAATTAATTGATTGTTGCATGTTGCTCACCCTGCTCTCTTAAAATGCCACCAATTAAGGGTAAATTACGACCTTGTAACTCGATGCTCAGTCCTGCAGGACACGGCATCACTGTTTGCAAATCAAACACATCAAAGGGCATAGCTAATCGATACGATAAATATTTTGCAATATCCGTGGCTGAAAAACCTGTTGTCGCTAATAAAATACGTGCAGGTGCGGGTTGGCGCCATTGACTCTGATAGTAATCAAACGAACGTTGCAAATCCAACGCTGCTTTATCTAAATACGGATGAGGTTCTTTATCAAAATCGGGATGAATAGTCTGTGTCATTTGCGACAACGAAATATCCAGTTGGCGTTGGAAATAAATCGTTTTTTCTCGGGTAATAATCAGTTCACTGCGCTCTTCTTGTAAATAAATCATGACACTGGTTTTGCTATCGTTTTCATACAGCGACGTGATATTGCGCAGAGCCAATTCTTGAATATCAATCGATGTTAAACGCAAACCACAGGCTTTAATTTTATCGACAATTTCCTGCAAAAAACTAATTCGCGCAGCGACCACCGAGATCATGTCGTGTGGATCATGGGTTTTTTGTCTGGGCATGGGAAAATGATCCACGACTAAATCGTCGATGGGATAATGCAACATGCTTTTTAATTTCCAGCGAATAGCGGCTTGAAACTCATTTTCAGGAACCGGTAAGGCATCCAATAAAAATAATTCATATTGTTCAGGTCGTAAAATCCAAACACATTCTGCACCGGTTAATTGGTGTTGTTTGACTGTAGCGGATAAAATTTCGATAAAGGATTGCATATTGCCGAATGGCAAGGATTCGATGAATTGTAATTCGGTTTGCTTTTCTTGAGGGCGCGCATAAGCCAGAATCACTTCTTGGTTGTGGATACTAATAACACACAACCCCTCCGGTACAGATTGGCTTGAATGACCTAACATCTTGGAAGTGAACCACGCTCTTCCCTTTGCAATCGTATTTGCTAACACAACCCAGCATCCTTACCAGTGATGATTGACGGGCTATTTTCTAACAAAATGGATAATTTATCTATAGTTTAAATACGATCCTCGCTCGGTCGCTTTTAAACAGAGCCGCGACCGTCAGGGAGTGTCGCATATCTGGCCCCGCCGGTGATCGCTCCCTGACGGTCGCGGCTCAGTTTAAAAGCGATTCAGTCTGCAACAGTGTCTATGCAAATATTTCCCGCCAAGCAAACGGATATTGCTGTGGCGCAATCAATGAAATTGCATTTAAACTTTGTGTCACACCCGAAGCGACAGAAGCCCAAGCTGTGCCGTTATAATGCATGATCGTACCGGCCGCGCCCACCGCCCAGACATCTTGATTGGGATGGGTAAAAAACATCGCAACCCCAAGTAAATTATTTGCGCTGCCTGTATTCAATGAACTCCAACTTGTGCCATTATACGTCACTGCCACCCCAGCATTACCCACCGCCCAACCGATTTCCGCATGACCACTGTTTGAATAATCCAACATAGAAATACTATTTAATTGAGTAGCCGTCGGTGAACTCACCGTACTCCAGGTTGTGCCATTCCATTTAATAATCGTGCCAGCCGCACCGACTGCCCACGCTTCGCTACTCGAAATAATATAGACACCGAATAAATTTTGCGTGGTAGGACTACTGACTGCTGCCCATGTCGTGCCATTGTATTGCAAAATAATTCCGCCATTCCCGACCGCAAAACCAAGTGTGCCTGCGCCACCCTGAGTTGCATCAATCACCATGACAGAATTTAAATTTTGATTATTGACGTTATCCGCTGGAATGCTTGGTGTTGTTGTGTTACTTAGTTCAGTCCAACTTGCGCCATTCCAATGCATAATGCCATAACGTTTTGCACCCGAAAGGCAATTGCTAAAATAAGATGCGCCAGTGGCCCACGCTTCCTTTGAATAAACGGCAGAAACACTTGTTAAGTTTTCACCTGAACAACCTGTCAACGCAGCCGACGCCCAACTTGAACCTGTCCAATGCAGTAACGTTAAACTCGTTCCTTTCCCATTGCCCACCGCCCAGCCTTCTGCATTCGATAACATCGAAATACCATTCAAATTTTCTGCCGATGCACTGCTGAGAGAAACACTGTTCCATTGAATTTCCGTCGGCCGATTCCAACGAGTAAAAACAAAATTGGCTCCTGAGAGACTGCCAACTGCCCAACCTTCTTGCAGCGGAATACCTTGATTGATTTCACGTTGATAAGTCGCAGCCGCTAGACTAGGAATTCCGGCTTTGACATCCACCATACATTGTAATTGTGAAGCATATGCACCACTGGCATGAGGTGTTGCCACCGAACTATTTGCACCCCGCACGACTGAAACAAAAGAATTCCCTGAGATCGCACCATAATTAATAACTTCTCTCTCAATGATCAATCGACCGGAAGCAGCAAAACCCGCTGTGCTTGCAACTGCAATCGTCGTGGCAGCACTGGTGAGCGCACTCGATAAGGTTGAAAAAGCAGACACCGGATTGCTAGCAACCGTTGTTGCGGTAAACGTACCTGAACCAACGGCTGTGTTTGTTAAATTCGCATCACCCGTAATGGCCGCACAACTAATGCGAGCATTTGTACCCGTCAAAAGTGGATTTAATAATAAATGCGCTGTTTCTTCAAACCCGGCATCTGTCACATAAAGTGCTTTCTCTGCTTGAGTAAAATAATTGGTTGCATTGGCACTGCCAAACATCATGTATGCCATCGCGACGCCTAAAAAACCAATGATCACAATAAAAATAATTGCGACAACCGTGAGAAATCCTTGTTGAGTGTGCCGCATCATGTCGATAAATCCCTTAAAAAAGCGGTGGTGGTCAGCGTGTAATTTGTATTATTTTGCGAGACGGTGAGACCGATTTTAATATAGTGCAATGTCGCCGTGCTGCCAGCGACTGCACCATTGTTATCATAATACGTAAATGCTAACGCGCTCACACCACGCGCTAAGACATCTGAATTACGCATCAGATTACTGCCACTCAGCGAATAAGCAATGCTGTTACCCAGCATATCCACAAACGTTAAGCTGGTCGCCGTATTCGTTGAGACATCGCTTGCAGAGCGAATGTCACGAATATCGCGAATCATTCGCTCCATCGCCAACTGTCCTTGCCAATTTGCATCAGTAATATTTTGTGTGGTTAAAAATGCATTGAGCCCTTGGGCTAATAATTCACTGGCAATCGCTGCAATGATGCCGATCAGCACGATTGAAATAATCAATTCAATGTAAGTAAAACCATTTTTTTTCATCTTAATAATTCGCAATCAGTGTCGTTAAACTGGCATCACCCTTGCCGCTAACGGTGACGGTAATGGTTTGGTAATTTGCATCACTGTTAATCGTCGTACACGTTATATTAACAGCAACGGTATAACCACTCGGCGCGGTGCAAAACGTTGGCACGGTGGTACTCGGACACGTAATCGTACTGTAACCATTTAATTGGCGTTGTCCTAAAAACCATTCAATACACATTTTTGCCGTTTGATTGGCCGTGGTATTGGCTAACAAATTCGGCGGTTTCAACAACGACGTGCCAAACACCAATAAAATCGCGCTGGCAAGCAAGCTCGTGATAATAATAAAGAGAATAATTTCAATCAGTGTAAACCCACTTGTTTTTTTCATGAGACAAGCACATTCCCTGTGTTTGCACTGATAGACAGTGTCTTGGTTTGACCGCTTGCTGTTAATGGAATCGTGGCAGTGGCTGATAACACCGTGTTCGCCGTATCAACATAAGGCGTGCCTTGACCGCCAAAAGCAATCAAATTATTCGGTAAATTGGTGAGTGTACCAAATGTAATCCCTGAATTCAGCGTATACGTTGTATTGCCCATGGCCTGTGTCACCGCCGCGCCACTCGCATTCGTAATTTGATAAGTATTGGTGCCCGTAATGACTAAACGATAACGTTGACCATGAGTCATAGACAGTGCTTGGGTGAATCGAATGTCACTCGCTAATTGATTAGCCTCTGCGCCCAAATTGACAGTGACAGAAGGCCATTGCAGATAAGTGCCAACGGCAAGTAAGCTGATGACAATAATGACGATGACCATCTCAAGCAAGGTAAATCCCTGTTGCTGTGCGCGATCCATGCGGTGTCCTAATAGAGAGATAACTGCTTGAGTGTAAGAAGTTTGTGATAAAAATCAAGGATTATGTCGTCTATGCTATACTAATTAAATCACCAAACGAGAGAAAAAAACCATGACATCACCACGTCATCAAGAAGTAGTAGAAGTGGTTAAACAAGCCGTTATAGAACTTAAAGCCCTCTATTTTCTAAGTCAAATTGAAAAAGATTTGATTAAACAGTTTGATAAAATATTGAAAGCCACTCCACCCATGTCAATTGAAAATATTTTATATGTCTGTCGAGATGCGATTGCGGTTGTGAATGTGGAACAAGGAAATTTTAAGCCGGGTAAGTTTCGCAAGCGAGTCGCAGAATTGATGACAGACATTCAACGTGGTGCTTCTGTGACTGAAGAATACAATCCAGCAGATATGAAAGCAGGTGATGTCAAATCAGTCAATAAAGCTAAAACAAAAAAAGAGGCGACTGAAACCAAACAAACAACGTCGCTCACCTCTTTGACAGACGAACTGCAAATAAATGTGAGCAAATTTTTAAATGCGCAAGAAGCTGCGACACTTGGATTAGTCTCCCGAGGTGCCAACCAGTTATTCAATCATCCGCGCGCAAATTATATTTGGTTACAGCGATTTTCAGAGAGGTTTCCTTGGTTGATAGCAGGATTTAGCGACCAAAAAATGTTGGATGAAACTAAGTTAGACGCTTACTTAACGCTTGATAAAAGCAAAGCTCAACACCAAGAAGCGCCTTGGCGTGCTCGTTACAGAGCAGCCATACGAAAAGATGCCGCTGATGAAAATGAAGCGGCTGAACAATTAACAGAAGAGACAAGAGAAAAATATTTATCGAAGAGTCAAATTCATCAGTTTAGCGTGCTTTTTCCGCCTCTTCCAGCTTCATTATTGTCGCTTCCAGCTGAAGATTCAATCAAAGCATTTTATAAATCGCTTGTGCAAGCAATGGAATGGTCCCCAGCAGATGAGTCATTAAATAATTTAAAAGATCTATTAAGAAAATTTTTATGGGCGACTACTAATAATGATTTTATTCAACTACAAAAAAACAATATGGCGATTATCGATATTACAAATCAAAAGTCATTTCTTCAGGATCGTTTAATACTGCTAGCCACTTCCTTTGGCCAGTTAGAAGTCGTTATTCATTTGCACAGGAAACATCAATTTCCTATTACGAATCACATCGTTGCTGAAGCCTTAATGATGGGACGTATTGATATTGTTCATTATCTTCAATTATTGGCTCCTCGTACTAAGTGTGTTGAAGAAATGGATTTTTTGCGTGCCCGATACGCGTTACGCAATGACAAAACCATTGTAGTTAATCTTTTAAGTGATCCTCGTGTACTATTGGAAATGAAAAACGATATCAATGTTCGTTTTGAGTTGTTCGAAAATATCATAATGAGAAGAAGCCTTGCTTTGCTAAAACGCGTGGTGACGCTTCTTAATCAGAGTCTTCCACAAGAAGATATATTACGCTTATTCATACGAGAAATGACGAAGCCGCAACCTGCTATTGCCTGCATGCATTGGCTATATACCCATTCACCTGAACCTTTTGATGCAGTTGATCTTGTTTCACATTATTTAGAGTATCAAAAACAACCTGATTTGCTCATGGTGAAATACTTAGTCTCACTTGGAACAAAAGAGCAAATTAAAAAAGCGGCTGCTGAAGTAAGTCTAGCTATTCTGAAGTGCTCTGATGAGCGCCGCCCGTTACCAAAGGAAATTCTTGACTTTCTCAATGATAAATTTTTTTCCCCGCCCGTTCGACCACCCAGCCCAGGTTCTTCAACATAAGGAATGTTCTGATTTGATCTGAGCTGATCGGATCGGATTTGATCGGATCTGAGCCGCGACCGTCAGGGAGCGATCACCGACGATTCGATTTTCGCCTGTTTCAATTCAGGATGCGCGACGCTCCCTGACGGTCGCGGCTCAGATCAAAAGCGGCTCATTGCGGGAATGTTTTAATCTGAGCCGCGACCGTCAGGGAGCGATCACCGACGATTCGATTTTCACCTGTTTCAATTCAGGATGCGCGACGCTCCCTGACGGTCGCGGCTCAGATCAAAAGCGGCTCATTGCGGGAATGTTTTAATCTGAGCCGCGACCGTCAGGGAGCGATCACCGGCTACTCTTTTACGTCGAGATTTAAATCGCATTTTGATGGTATATTATCTTCTTTTACAAGAAGTCTTAGCGGAAGATAATAAAATGACCATGCAAATCATCGGCAATGTAGACCCAAACAAGTTATTCTGTTCAGGATCTTTTTCCAAATTATTAACTACATTTGTCACTCTATCCATACTTGCTGAAAAATATTCGTTAGCCGATATGTTAGATGATGAACTTTTTTTAGATCAGTTAGCGACAAATGAATCTGCCAAATCGTTTTTACGCATCTTTCAACAACACCTTGGCAGCCGCTTCACGATTCGAGATATTTGCACGTATTATGCTGGCTTGCCCTATACGTTTGATGTCTCGCCTGACGAGCTAGCCGAAGTCGAAGCGGGACAACCGTTTAAACATCATAGCATTTTAGATGAAAAAACATTTTTAAAGCGCTGTCGCGATGCCATTACACCCATCTATCCGGTTCGCAGTAAGTTTCATTATTCTGAAGTAGCGATTATTTTTTTAGGCTATTTTATCGAACAGGCGTATGGCATAAAAATAGAAACGCTGTATCAGCGTTATGTCTTAGATAAGTTTCAATTACATCACAGTATTTTTTCTCGTAAACGGACTGAGACATTGTCTTGCCAAGATTTATCCGATCAGTATGATTACCCTTCGATTGCGATTGTCGATCATGGTTATTTTTGCTATAGCAATGGTTTTTTTACGACGCTCAATGATATGAAGATATTGCTAGAGCACATATTGCAGGAACCTATTTTTCATCAGATGGTAAATTTAGACAATGCACGCGCTGCGTCTGGTCGTTTGTTAAATGGATTGACGATTGAAATTCGGTTGGTGGGTGATGATGTGATTTATGGCTATGAGGGTTTGTCATTTAGTGGTTGTAATTGCTGGGTATATTCAACGAAAAAAAAGCAAGGGTATTTGACGTTTAGTAACAGTGAAGAAGAAGTGTATAAAGTGCTTTATGATCAGCAATTGGGTTATCACCAATTTGATAAAGTGCCGGAACACACTGAACAAATTTATCAAGAATTCCTCAGTCATTATGATTTTAGTCAAGTGAGTGAAAAACATTTTCCGCCTGAGTTTCAAGGCAATTATCAGCGTGTCACGATCAATGAAAAAATATTAACGGATGTGTTTCAAGTGGGCAGTGATTTTATTGTGATTCGTAATCCGGAGGAAGTGAATTACCCGGTGGTGTCATTGCGTGATGTTTATCGAATCAAGGGTAAGGATAATATTCCTGGAATCAAGGTGGGGTTGCTGACGGCGCAAAGTGGCAATCGGTATATGTATTTTGATGGGACGTTGTATAAGTTGATGGTGTGAACACACTGTACCTATAGAGGAAAATTTAATTTTTATACAAATCTCCCTTGTTCCCCCTTTTTCAAAGTGGGAGACCTTCTAAGCATCTTTCACCGTTAAAACACAGAGCTGTTTAGAAGGCCTCCCACTTTGAAAAGGCGTTGTTGCGTAATTCCCACTTCCGTCATTGCGAGGAGCGTTTTTTGCGACGAAGCAATCCAGTTTTTGATTCTTAAGTCTAAAACTGGATTGCTTCGTCGCAAAAAACGCTCCTCGCAATGACGGTGCGTGAATTACGCAACAACGCCCTTTGAAAAAGGGGGAACAAGGGGGATTTGTATAAAAAGAAGAAGTTCTTATTCGATGTTTACCCCTCTTTTTTCGGGAGTTGGGGTGCTCAGGATGACAGTTCTTTACCACTCCGGAAACAAATATTCATCCAACACAAACGTTTGGTCATAATACCAATTCGCAACAAACGTAATATACGCAATTAATCGTTCATTTTTCGTTTGATTGGCTTGACCACGATGCAATGTTCTTCCATCAAACATGACAAAATCTCCGCGCGATAATAAAGGCGCATAACCCTGCACAGTACTTTCATCAATGACAGGATGCAAATGACTGCCTTTAATAAATTCTGTCGGGCCATTCTCGTGGGTTAAATCAATTAAGGGGATTAAGACAGTGAAATAATACGGCGGTAATTGCATATCCAACGAGGCTAGATCATTACCTTGTGATGTATTTAACACAGAATACACATCCCGATGCAAATCCGTCGGCCCTGCTCCACCCAATGACGTCAGCGCGCCCCAATAATGTCTAAAATCAATCCGCGGTGAAATCGATTTGACAATCGCAATAATCGGTTTTTCAACCTGGCGAAAAATATCTGCGCTAAAACCACAACGAAAATCCAGTCGACCTAATTCTCTTTCGGCAATATCAGAATAGGTTTTAAGTGGTCGAGGCATGGGATTAATTTTCGCGAAGATAGTTTGCTTAATCTGATGAATTTCTTGCGTGAGTGATTGAATTTGCTCAGAAGAAATAAATTGTTTAAAAACATGCACACCGTGTTGGTGGAATGGGGTGAGATAGGCTTCTGTTGACAAAATGCTAAGCACGGATTCCATGTTGTTTAATCTCCTCTAAGGATCGTATGATACAACTAATCGTGGGTTTTTGACTATTACCATGTTTTAATCTGAGCCGCGACCGTCAGGGAGCGATCACCAGCGATGCAATTTTTGCCTCTATCCATTCAGGATGCGTGACGCTCCCTGACGGTCGCGGCTCAGATCAAAAGCGGCTCATTGCGGAATGTTTTAATCTGAGCCGCGACCGTCAGGGAGCGATCACCGACGATGCAATTTTTTGCCTCTATCCATTCAGGATGCGTGACGCTCCCTGACGGTCGCGGCTCAGATCAAAAGCCGCTCATTGATCTCCAACCCGCAGAATTCGATTTCAAATTCGCCAAAAATCATTACAATAACCACATGAATTTAATAAAGTTAAAAGATAAAGCGCGCTCGCCAATTGGGCTGACTCTGCTGGCCGGTATCGTCTTGTTACTTTTAGTGCGCTGCCTCCCCTTTTCCCATAAAAAAGTCCCGCTCGGACAACCTGTCGTCACCGCCACTGCCAAGACCATGAATGTCCCCGTTTATCTTCCCGCATTAGGCACCGTAACACCCATTTACAACATTACGGTAAAAACTCAAATCAATGGCCAATTAATGCAAGTCTATTTCAAAGAAGGCCAAATGGTTAAAGCAGGTGACTTAATCGCAGAAATTGATCCGCGTCCTTACCAGGCGCAATTGCTCCAATACGAAGGCCAATTAGCACATGATCTTGCCACCTTAGCCAATGACAAAATAAATTTAACCCGTTATCAAGTTCTTTGGCATCAAGATTCTGTCTCCAAACAAACACTCGATAACCAAGTCGCACTCGTTAAGCAAGACGAAGGAACGATTAAATTAGACGAAGGATTAATTGCCACAACCAATGTCAATTTAATGTATACCCGTATTACCTCACCCATTAATGGGTTAATCGGTTTACTCAACATTGACCCGGGCAATTTTGTCCAAACATCCGATACCACTGGCATTGCCGTTATTAATTCGGTGAATCCGATTCAAGTCGTATTTATCTTACCGGAAGATAATGTTCAGCAAGTCTTACAACAAATGCGCGCCTCAACCACCCCCTTGCTCGTGAAAGCGTATGATCGCGATCAAAATAAATTATTAGCCGTCGGCAAACTCAAATCACTCGACAGTCAAATCGATACAACAACAGGCACGGTGAAATTAAAAGCCCTCTTTGCCAATGATGATTTGCGTTTATTCCCCAATCAATTTGTCAATATTCAATTGCTCATCACGGTGTTACAACATGCAACCGTGATACCCACTGCGGCGATCCAATATGCCACTCAAGATCCGCAGAGTTCTTTTGTGTATTTACTCAGCCCCGATAAAACAAAAGTCAGTGTGCAAAAAATTAAAATGGGATACAGCACCGATGAAAATACAACACTCATCAGTGGCGTATTACCCGGTCAATCCGTTGTCACCGAAGGTGCGGATAAATTAACAGATGGCACATTGGTCACCGTGGCGAATGCAACTTCTCCATCAACTCAAGCACTCGCACAAGCACACCCTCCCTCTCGTTGGCGATTGAAAGTATGAATCCATCGCGCTTATTTATTTTGCGACCGGTTGCAACCAGTTTGCTGATGATAGCAATTTTATTTGCCGGTATCGTCGCTTACCAATTACTGCCTATTTCCTCGTTGCCAGAAGTAGCCTATCCCACCATCCAAGTTTCTACTTTCTATCCCGGTGCAAGTCCTGACGTCATGGCTTCCGCCGTCACAGCACCGTTAGAGCGACAATTCGGTCAAATGCCCGGATTAAATCAGATGACATCAACCAGTTCCGGTGGCTCCTCTGTCATTGTGTTGCAATTCAGTTTAGACCTCAGTCTAGATGTCGCAGAACAAGAAGTGCAAGAAGGTATTAATGCCGCCGCAACGTATTTACCGCAAGGCTTACCCAATCCGCCCATCTACAATAAAGTCAATCCAGCGGATGCACCGATCATGACACTTGCATTGACATCCAAGACCATACCCTTACCCCAAGTCGAAGATTTTGTTGAAACACGACTGTCACAAAAAATTTCACAATTGCCAGGTGTCGGCTTAGTCAGTATCAGCGGTGGTCAACGTCCTGCTGTGCGAGTACAAGTGAATCCGACCTTGCTGGCCTCGTTCGGTTTAAATTTAGAAGATTTACGCACCGCCATTTTAAATGCCAACGTCAACGCAGCGAAAGGCAGTTTTCAAGGCCCGCGTTTGTCTTACACGATTAATTCAAACGATCAATTATTGTCGAGCAAAGAATATCGACCGCTGATTATTGCTTACAAAAATAATGCGCCGATTCGCTTGAGCGACATTGCCAACGTCAATGATGCTGCGCAAGATGTGCGTCAAGCCGCTTGGATGAATAACACGCCTGCAGTGATCGTCAATATTCAACGTCAACCTGGCGCAAATGTGATTGATGTCGTAAATCGAATTAAACAATTATTGCCGCATCTGCACAATGTATTGCCTGCGGCGATTGACGTTTCACTGTTAACCGATCGCACGAATACGATTCGCGCCTCGATTAACGATGTTGAAATTGATTTGTTGATTGCGGTTATCTTAGTGGTCTTAGTGATTTTTTTATTTTTGCGTCATATGGCCGCCACTATCATCCCGAGTGTATCCGTGCCTCTGTCATTGATTGGTACATTTGGTGCAATGTATTTACTGGGTTTTAGTTTAAATAATTTAACCTTGATGGGATTAACCATTGCCACAGGCTTTGTCGTCGATGATGCCATTGTCATGATTGAAAATATTATGCGTTATGTCGAGCAAGGCGATCCACCGCTGGAAGCTGCACTGAAAGGTGCAAAACAAATTGGTTTTACCATTATGTCGTTGACGGTTTCTCTGATTGCCGTTTTAATCCCGTTGTTGTTTATGCGCGATGTCATTGGCATGTTGTTTCGACAATTTGCGATCACCGTCGGCATTACCATTTTAATTTCTGCCTTTGTTTCGCTGACGTTAACACCCATGCTGTGTGCGCGCATGTTACATCAACGAAAAAAAACCGAAGAGAGTCGCTTAGATCGCATCGTGGTTTCATCGCTCAACTACATTGTTAAACAATACAGTGATTCACTGCGCTGGGTGCTCGGACATCAAGCCTTGATTTTATGGGTGACGGCGGGAACATTATTATTATCCGGCATTTTATTTTATTAACCCTAAAGGATTTTTCCCGATTGAAGATACCGGCGTGATTCAAGGTATTTCAGAAGCCTCGCAATCCATCTCGTTTGATGCCATGGCTGACCGTCAAAAAGCCTTAGCGCAGATTGTATTAAATGATCCAGCCGTTGAAATTTATCTTCTTTTATTGGGATTGATGGCGCCAATTCACACTCAATAGGGACGCATGCTGATTACGTTAAAACCACTTGAACCAACGCGATGCCAGTGCAAGTGATGTCATTCGCCGATTACAAGCCAAAATTGCCGAGATTCCTAGGATTTCACTTTATATGCAAGCCGTGCAAGATTTAACAATTGATGATCGAGTGAGTCGCACGCAATATCAATATAGCTTGACGTCACCGGATAGCCATGAAGTGGCGAAATGGACGAATTTATTAGTCAATCATTTGCAACATGCAAACGTGCTTACGCGATGTCACCAGCGATCAACAAAATCACGGCTTACAAACCAATATCATCATTGATCGTGATACGTGCATCTCAATTTGGGATTACCGCTAAATGATTGATAATACTTTGTATGATGCATTTGGTCAGCGCCAAGTTTCAACCATGTTTACACAGCGTAATCAATATCATGTTGTGCTTGAAGCGTCACCCAAATTGCAACTGGATCCCAGTGCATTGAGCAATATTTATTTAATCCTCTGCCACGGCGCCGATACCACTTAGAACATTCACGACAATTTCATATGGGCAGCACCGCTCGTCATTTCGCGTCAAGATCAATTTCCTTCTGCGACCTTTCATTTAATTTGGCACCGCATGCGGCGTTAGGGGATGCCATTAAAGTCATTCAGCAAGCCAAAGAAGCGTTACGTATTCCCGATTCAGTTGAAACCAGTTTTGAAGGCTCTGCTAAAATTTTCAAAGATTCCTTAGCGAATGAAGGATGGTTAGTATTGGCGGCTATTTTTGTGGTGTATATCGTGCTAGGTATTTTGTATGAAAGTTATATTCATCCCGTGACAATTCTATCGACACTGCCATCGGCAGGATTAGGTGCCTTTTAGCCTTGATACTCACCGGAATAACATTAAGCGTGATTGCCTTGATTGGCATTATTTTATTAATTGGTATTGTGATGAAAAATGCCATCATGATGATTGATTTCGCCTTGGAGCAAGAACGTGTTTACAACAAGTCACCGCTTGATGCGATTTATGAAGCGTGTCAATTGCGCTTTCGTCCCATTTTAATGACAACGATGGCCTCTCTGTTAGGTGCTGTGCCGTTGGCGTTAGGATATGGCATGGGATCGGAATTACGTCAACCGTTAGGGATTGCCATTGTGGGTGGATTAATCGTGAGTCAATTATTAACGCTCTACACAACGCCGGTGATTTATTTAGCGTTTGATCGATGGCGCACGAAAATTTGCGGCGTGGCGAGTAAAAACATTTCCAGCATTTTATCAGGAGGAGCAGAGTGAATCTTTCCTCCCCTTTTATTTTTCGACCCATTGCAACGACGTTACTTGCCTTCGGCGTTGCGATGGCTGGCATCATTGCGTTTGTATTTTACCTGTTCACCCTTACCGCAAATTGATTTTCCAACGATTAGTGTGAGTGCTTCATTACCCGGCGCCAGTCCGGAAATAATGGCCACCTCTGTTGCAACTCCGCTGGAACGACAAATTGGTTTTATTGCGGGAATTACGCAAATTACTTCATCCAGTACATTAGGTTCTACACAAATTACGGTGCAGTTTGATTTATCGCGCGATATTGATGGCGCTGCACGTGATGTTCAAGCGGCGATTAATGCGGCAAGAAGTCAATTGCCGACCAATTTACCGAGTAATCCAACCTATCACAAAATTAATCCGGCTGATTCACCGATCATGGTGTTAACGTTAACGTCTGACATCTATTACACCTGGACATATGTATGATGTCGCATCCACCATCTTGGCACAGAAGTTGTCGCAGATAGATGGTGTTGGGCAAGTGAATGTGGGCGGCAGTTCATTGCCCGCCGTCCGTGTGGAATTAAATCCCACTGCGTTGAATCAATATGGGATTGGATTGAATCAAGTGGCTAGCATCCTCTCAGCTGCGAATGCCAATTTGCCGAAAGGTTTATTAGACGATGGTGTGACGACAACAAACATATTAGCCAATGATCAACTTTTTAAAGCCGATCAATACCGACCGTTGATTGTTGCCTATCGTAATAATCGTCCTGTGCGTATTTCTGATGTGGGGTATGTCACAGACTCTGTTGAAAATCTTCTAACAGCGGGGTTCTCGAATGGTAAACCCGCCGTTTTGTTAATTGTGTTTAAGCAACCCGGCAGTAACATTATTAAAACCGTCGATAACATCACGGCTTCGATGCATTTTTTGCAAGCTGCGATTCCGCCGGGAATCCCTATTTCAGTTGTCATGGATCGCACATCGACAATTCGTGCGTCACTGCATGATGTTGAAATAACGTTGATCTTGGCCTCGCTGTTAGTAATTGCTGTCACGTATGTTTTTTTGGCGAATTTGCGCATGATGCTGATTCCGGGTGTGGCCGTTCCTCTTTCTCTCTTAGGTACATTTGGAATAATGAGTTTGCTCGGTTACAGTTTAAATAATTTATCCTTGATGGCACTGACAATTTCAACTGGCTTTGTGGTAGATGATGCCGTGGTGGTTTTAGAAAATATCACGCGTCATCTTGAAAATGGCTTAAAACCGATTGAAGCGGCGGTCAAAGGTGCCAGTGAAGTGGGATTTACCGTCTTGGCGATGAGCACCTCGTTGATTGCGGTATTTACGCCAATTTTGCTCATGCGCAGGTATTGTCGGACGACTCTTCCGTGAATTTTCTGTCACGCTGTCCGTCGCTATTTTGGTTTCACTGGCGGTTTCATTGACGGTGACACCCATGATGTGTGCACACATTTTAAAAACCATTCCGCAGGCAGAAAAATCCGCAATGCATGATCGTTTTTATAACCGTTACAAAAAAGGCTTAAATTGGGCGCTGGATCACAGCAGTGTCATGTTAGTGTTAATGGGTGCAACCATCCTGCTAACGTTATTTTTATTTTATATCGTGCCGAAAGGATTTTTTCCCCAGCAAGATACTGGGCGCATCATGGGATCGATTCAAGCAGAGCAAGATATTTCATTTCCTGCAATGAAAAACAAATTGACTTCATTTGTTAAAATTATTCAACAAGATCCAGCCGTCGCCAATGTGGTCGGTTTTATCGGCAATGGCACAACGAATTCTGGAAATATGTTTATCTCTTTAAAACCATTAGAGCAACGAAAAATTTCATCGGATGGTGTCATTAATCGATTACGAGGACAATTAAACGGAGTGAGTGGCGCAAAATTATTTATGCAATCTGCACAAGACTTAGTAATTGGTGGTCGTCAAGGCAATGCGCAATTTCAATATACCTTGTCTGCCGATAATTTGCCGACTTTAAATGCCGTAGCACCTTCTGTATTGACACAATTAGTTAAATTACCCGGAATGGCGGATGTGAACAGTGATCAATTGAGTCACGGTTTGCAAGCCTATGTCGCAGTGAATCGAGATACCGCATCTCGTCTTGGCTTAACCTCTCAACAAATTGATACGACGTTGTATGATGCATTTGGCCAAAATCAAGTGTCAACGATGTATCGCTCCAATAATCAATATCACGTGGTGATGGAAGTGGCGCCTCACTATTGGCAGCAACCGCAAACGCTTAATCTTATTTATGTGAATTCACCTGCCGGTGCGATGGTACCATTGTCTACGGTTGCCAATTTTTATAATTCATCGACGTTGTTATCGGTGAATCATCAAGGTCAAGCACCCTCTGCCACTCTGTCTTTTAATTTGTTGCCGAATGTTGCATTAGGCGATGCCGTGACAAGAGTACAAGATGCAGTGACGAATATGCATTTGCCGGTGACGATTCAAGGCGCTTTTCAAGGCACCGCACAAGCTTTTCAAGCATCACTTGCTTCTGAACCGTATTTAATTTTATTGGCATTGTTTGCGGTTTATATTGTCTTGGGTATTTTATATGAAAGCTTTTTGCATCCGATTACCATTCTCTCTACCCTCCCCTCCGCGGGTGTAGGCGCATTGTTAGCGTTATTGCTCACTCGAACGGATTTAAATATTATTGCTTTGATTGGGATGATTTTATTAATTGGCATCGTGAAAAAAAATGCCATCATGATGATTGATTTTGCGTTGGATTTGCAACGCAGAGAAAAAGTTTCATCACGGGAAGCGATTTTTCAAGCGGCTGTTATGCGTTTTCGTCCGATTATGATGACAACCATGGCGGCGATGTTAGGTGCTTTGCCATTAGTGTTAAGTTCCGGTGTGGGTTCCGAATTGCGTAAGCCGCTGGGTATTGCCATTATCGGTGGCTTGATTTTAAGTCAGATGTTGACGTTGTTTACGACACCGGTGATTTTTTTATCGTTGGAACGAATTGAAATTTGGTCTCAAAATCATTTGCTGCGCTTCCTGCCTTGGCGCAGGCAAGTCAATGGGGTTTAATATGTCAAAAAAAATAATGGCTACTCACTTACTTTTTCAGCGGATGCTGTCATCCCGCGCGTTGACTCACACTCGCATAACACTCGCCTGTTTCTGCATTTGTTCTTTACTCTCTGCCTGTGAAGTTGGCCCGAATTATTCACGACCGCCAGCCCCTGTGCCAACTAAATTTAAAGAGGCACATAAACATTGGAAAGTGGCACAACCTGATGATGCATTTAATCGTGGGAGTTGGTGGCTCATTTTTCATGATCAACAATTAAATTCGTTAGAAGAACAATTGAATCATGCCAATCAATCCATTGCACAAGTGCAAGCGCAGTATGAGCAGTCTGTTGCGTTAGTGGCAGAAGCGCGCGCCGGTTTTTATCCCACGCTTTCGGTGTCGGCGGGCGCCACTCGGCAGAAGCAACAAAAAGGATTTTTTAACTCGACGACAACATCAACGACGTCGACATCGGGTGGTAGTTCTTCGGGGAGTCCAGAGCCTATCACGACCAATTCGGTGAGTGCGAATGCATCATGGATGCCCGATATTTGGGGCAGTGTCCGACGCACCGTTGAAGCAAGTGCAGCGGGAGCAGAAGCGAGCGCTGCCCAAATTGCATTGACGCGATTAATGTCGCAAGCGTCTTTAGCGCAATTTTATTTTCAACTGCGCGGATTGGATCGTGATCAGAAATTATTAGATGACACTGTTGTGAGTTATCGTAAAATACTGCAATTAACTCAAAACGAGTATCGCTCAGGTGTTGCATCACGTGCCGACATTGTATCAGCACAAAGTGTGCTTGAAACCGCACAAGCACAAGCCATCAATAATGGTATTTTGCGCGGACAATATGAGCATGCGATTGCCGTCTTAATCGGTGTGCCGCCGGGTGATTTTGCAATTGCGGCGAATACCAAACGAATTAAGCCCCCGACGATTCCCATTGAAGTTCCTTCTGCATTATTAGAACACCGTCCTGACATTGCGCAAGCTGAGCGCTCGATGGAACAGGCGAATGCACAAATTGGCGTGGCCATTGCGACGTATTTTCCGGCGTTGACGTTAACAGGTGCTGCTTCACAATCTCATCAAGGATTAGCACATTGGATTGAGATGCCTGATTGGGGTTGGTCTCTTGGTGCAGAGCTTGCGGAACAAGTTTTAGATGGCGGTTTACGCAGTGCGACGGTGCGTGCTGCAAAAGCAAATTATCGCGCGACGGTTGCTTCCTATCGCCAAATTGTCCTCGCTGCTTTTCAAAATGTTGAAGATAATTTAGTGGCGGTTCGAATTTTAAAAGACCAAGAAGTCGTTGAGAAAAAAGCGGCGGCCAGTGCGAATTTAGCGTTGCAATTAACGATTAATCAATACAAAGCAGGCACGGTTCCTTTTTCCAGTGTTGTGACGGCAGAGATTAATGCATTTGCTGCTGAAAAAATTGCATCGGATGTGGTGTATCAACAAATGACGTCGGCGGTGAATTTGGTTGAAGCATTGGGTGGTGGTTGGGATAAAAAAGACATTCCGAAAATTTAGTGAGCGCTAATTTTTTCAAAAAGCGTTGTTGCAGAATGAGACGCTTTGATCTGAGCCGCGACCGTCAGGGAGCGTCACGCATCCCGAATTGAAATAGGCAAAAATAGAATCGTCGGTGATCGCTCCCTGACGGTCGCGGCTCAGATTAAAACATTCCTCAACGGCGCATTTCTAGTTTCATCCCTTTTACTTCTTCTTCCACAGGCTGCACGCTCGCCTGAGGGAAAAAGCGATTCAATTTATTAACTCTTGTTTGTGATTCTGGCGTCCGATAACATCCAAATTTTCCGTTTTTACGTAGGTTGTTGAAGGCGACAATCAAATAAGGAAGAACTCCACTAAGGACGAAAAGACTAATATTCGCGATGATGACTTTATACTCTTTGCGATGCACATTGAAAGAATCATCGTGACGATGTAGTGTTACAAAAAATTTACGTTGAAAATCTTCATTGTATTTGACTCCTTTCTCATTGATGGAAGCGGTAAGCTCATCAGCCAGAGTAACGGCTAACTTTCCTTTGGGAGTCCCTTCTGCAATGATTTTTTGACCATACGTTTTTAATGCCTGTAGTCCTAATAAAATTTGTTCTTTTATTTCAGGCGTCCAATACAGCCAACTATCAGGCGGCAATTTTGCATTGACATATGTGCTGCATGCCATTAATTGATTTTTATTAATGTTACAGGTCGAAAAATCCGTTCCATCACAAACCGCTTCTGCGAAAATCGTGCCATCTAGCTCCGCATCATTTAATACAGTACGACTTAAGTCAGCGCCGGTTAGATTCAAACCTCTTAAGTTTGCCTTTGCTAAATCTAACTCTTTTAATTGCTGAACAATAGCATGGTGCATACCGTTGGCAGGATCTGCATGACGTTCTGCATCAATTCGCAATGCTTCTTCAAGCAGAGATTTGAAAGTTTCGGGTCGGGTGTGAATGAGTTCTTCAATAGTAGGTCTTGCGGAATACCATTGGTAAGTATAGTAATGTCCTTGCTTCTCACTGGCGATGTCGGTGTGAAGCGCAGTGACTTCTTCTTTTTCTAAATACGCTAGAATAAAAGGTTCTTTAAGAAGGCCACTAATCGCATCGGGTTTATCTTCACGAAGAGATTTCTTAAGCTTCTCGACAATAGCATCGATATTGCTAAGAGGAGGAGTTTGTGTGTGGGTTTTTTTATTTGATTCTCTCTCAATCTCTCCCCGAACAACGTGTTGAACATGATAAATGTGGGGATATCCATAGCCATAGCCACCGTTGGAAAAATGTGCTTGAGACTGGATTTTAGTCTTATAATGCACGTGTACATAGTGATCGTCGGTAATAAAAAACTGTCGTTTAATCGGCATGATAAATCCTCGTGAAGAATAGTCTAATTTGGTCGCAATTATACCCGGAAGACTAAGTTTTGGTCAATTTAAATAATATTTTCAACAGTGAGTCACATGGATTGCATCCCATACGCGTCAAGCTAAGGAAATTTTGCTTAGAATGCCTTCACCGCAGGCTAGAATATGCACACAAATCTGCAAATAACCCCACTGCGTCGTCCTGAAAAATCTTTACGCCTAAATAATTTGATCGTAGTTATCGTAGTAGCACGTAAGATTTATTCAGGATCCACGAGCGGAGAATTCATTTCGAAATTTATATGGATTTATGATACTAAAATTGTAAAATTTATCTCAGTTAATTGCAGCTCATTTGAATTTGCAAACAGGATGCTGAGAAAGTTCAAAATTAACCCCTCCTCCCTCGATGGAAAATCAATATTAATCAATATCTTGAACCAATTCCAATAAACGCTTATATCAGAATAATGAAAGAATGCAGCTATACTTAATAAAAGGTTAATTATTCGCAGGTTACGATAATAAATGTATGAAGCTATTTTAGGGAAAATAAACTTAACTTAGGAGATAGCTGAAAGAAATAACGGCCAGATTTAGCTGGCGTCAAGCGAGGTTTGAGTATGACAAGTTCAAGCAATCATAATTTAGAAACTAAAAAAGACGATGATAATAATCTGAATAAGATATCTGCGCTTGTCAAAGCAGGCACTGGCATTCTGGAGAATTTCACTGAGATCGACCAAACAAAAGCAAGAATCAAGCTTGCAATTGCCGCAACAGTTGGGCGCGAAGTCAAAAATGATCCAAATAAAGAAAATCTTTGCAAAAAAAAAATAAAAAATGGCCCCTTATTTGCAACAGCAGTTGAAAAAGAAGTTATAAAAAATCTCATTGAAATGAAATCAATGGCATTGTCCGAAGAAGAAACTGAAAAATTAAATCGTTACTACAATGACTTGAAGCGTTCCGAAGAGCTCAATTTTGCTATTGCGGCTCTGCGCTATGTTGAAGAAAAAAATGAAAGTAATGCAGCGTTAGAAAATTTAAGTGTTTCAATTATGCAGCACATGTCAACTTTGCAAAGAAATGATTGCTTGCATCTCGACTACAATCATTCTGGCCATGCCATGCGTATTTCGATTCAAAAAGTTGAGAAAGGATTTGCTGTTCGACTTTTTGAATCAAGCGGTGTAATGGATCTTGTTGATAAAATTAACCCTCATGATGGATTATCGATAGTTTCAAATATTGATATGCTTGTTAAACAAAACAAATCGCTGCAACACACGGGTTACGAAATATTTGTACCTGAAAACAAAATGGTAAAAGATGGCGTGAACTATTTTATCAATCTCTTTGAAAGAGCCAGTAACAAAGGAAGAAACATAGCTGACTTAGAAAATAAGGCAACGATTGACGCGGTTCAAAAAAAAGTTGCTACTAAATTATATAGTCGATTGCCTATTTTAATAAGCAAGCATGAAAAGTTTTATAAAACATTAAAACGATTCGAACAAATATCAGATGAATCAAATCAAATGTGTTCCATGCTGGCTCCACAAACTAAACAATTTACAAATAATTGCTGGGCCAAGCGAATTCAAGCTTGTCAGATGCACACCCTGGGCAAATCCCTTTATAAAAGGGTCAGATTAAGTACATTACAACAACAACGAGAAATATTGCTAGTAACACTCCAAAAATTTATGTCTGAAAGACATAAATTGCCAACAAAAAATCAAGGTATAATGCAGCGAGAGAAATTAATCCAAGACTGCCAATTAATTGGCAATTTGGGTGACCTGCCAACAGCAACCTATTTTAAGGAATTATTCCAAAGAGATAAAAAAAGCTTAGAATTATACACGCAAAAATATGTTAACACGTTTGGTATGGCTCCTCGTGAAAAAGAAAAGATTTTTCATTTCGCATCGTTTGAAGCAACAAAAGCTATTCTAAGAGTGATAGATCACAGCATTGCTAAATTGCAAACACGTCGCTATTTAATGAATTCAACCGTTCAAATGACAGTCCCTCTGTCATTAAACCAAGCTTCTTTGCTTAAAATGGAAGATATATTAAAGGCTAGAGTTGTTACTGTTTACGATGAAAAAGAACTCTCTAAACAATATAAAGTGCAAATACCTTTAGAGAATAAAGAAATTTTTCTTGAACCAAAAATATTTCTGCAGCTTATTGCTAAAAACAAAGAGATTGTTCGAGATCCTGAAATATTTAAAATAAAGCGATTTTTGCTTCTTAAGATCGAAAGCTCATCTCCAGGGTACGGCAGAAAATTATTTCATCCACATGATGAAAAAATAGTTGAGCCAATTGCTAGTCTGCGGGACACCAAAGTGGATTCTATACCCTCTGCATCTCCTATTTCTTCACCGAGTGCTGCAATTTCTGAAGATAAAGATACTATTGAGCAAGAAATTATATTTCATGGGACAGATTCAGATGATGAAAGCATTGAGTTAATGAAAGTATCCCATTTAAAACCAAAAAAAGAGGTGTCTGAACCTAATCAACTTGCAAATCAAGATATAAAAATTGAAGCTATTCACCGTCAGTCTATCATTTCCGACTCTGAAAATATTTTGAATGAATTAGCGTTATTACCCAAAGAAATATCAGAGGTAATGAAAGCAGTCGTAGCTCATAATCCTAATCCACGCGATGTTATTGTTATCTTACTTGCTGAAGAAAGAGTCATCAATGATCTTCAAATGTCTAGTGACGTCAAAAAAACAATTAAGCGTCTGCAAGAACATTACCACTTAAACTTTGATCCAGCCAAAGATTGTCAAAACAAAAATCTCTTCTTAGCCGCAATAAAATTGCTGAAATATTTTTCTTTAAACCAAAAAAACATGAAGTACACGGATGAAATCAATATGGCTAGACATTTTGCTCATCTCTTAGCGAAAGTCAGTATATCGCCTAATTGGCAAGATGAAATGTCATCTATTTTGATTGCAATTGATGATATACATCAGAATAAGAAATTGGATTCTACATTCAGAGATATTGCTTCTTCAATCTTGATTGAATTTGATCCTAAAAAAGTTGCAGTTCTAAGCAAAAAATTAGTTGACTCTTTTATTTGCGATAAATACCCGCTAGATGATGTTCCTAAACATTTTCAGTTAGAGAACTATTCTGCTGTTACAAGAAATGAAAGATTACAATTTATTTCAAAATTTATAAAAAACGAAATAAGTAAGTTAACTGAGAGCGCCGATATTAAGTCGTATACTGATAGTCTAATTGCTCTCATTCAAAAACGAAAAACTGGCAATAAACTTAAATCTAAAGAGCTGAATGCTGAAAGATTACAAAGAGATAATTTTAATAATTTTACCAATGAAATTCAAAAAATTATTGCTGAATTAAATTCTGATGCAAAAGTCATTCAGGCAGATAAACGACCCCAACCAGAAATAAAATCAGATGCCAAAGATGTTATTAAAGAAAAACAACAAAAAATATTAGTTGAATTCGAGAGAGAGATTCGAAAGTCTTATCCTGTTCATGGTGAAAGCTCCTTCTTTCATACTCGCCAATGGTCAGTCAATTCAATCAGACATTTACCCGATAAACTCGAAAATCTAGATGATTTCCTGATTATTTTGCAGGCTGAAAAAGAAGCTATTAAAAAAGGAAAATTTTCGGATGGCTTAACGAATGCTGTCGCTAAATTTGATGCTGAATTTACAAGCCGCCTAACAATACTAGAAAAGCTAAAAAACAAAGATTATTTTGACTACTCGGTTGAATTATTACATAAAATCGTTGCTGAAAAAGAAACGGCTAAGATTTGGAAAAAGCCGATAGAAGTTCATGCTGTCAGAACAATCGCGCATAAGCTGGCTCAATTAAGTATTAAACCCGACAACCAATCGCTCATGAAGGAAATTGTCGAAGCCATTATCATTGTCGGTAATTCACAAAAAGAGTTGCGTGATACGCTGTTTAAAATAGGAAAACATTTAGCAGGAAGATGTATTAGCAAACCCCATGAATTTGAAGAATTAATTCAAGACAAAACAGAATTTTGTAGCTTATTAATAGGTTCAAGTGGGTAATGTTGGGTTCGCTGTTGCTCAACCCAACATTTTCACTTAAAATCAAAATGATTCTGCCATCAATTGGTTGAATAAATCGTTATATTTAAATCTATCAGTAAAATTTATTTCAAAAATTTTTATTTTCCTTGCAACAATAAAGACATATGTCGTTGTTTTTCAGGATTCATTAACGCGCTCAACACATCTAAGTTCACGTTGACAAGCGGTGTTTGCTGATGATTAAAGAACGTATTGTTATTTGTCGTTGAAGAACTTGAAGAACTAGATAAGTTTATTTTCTCAGGCAATCGGGGTTTTTTGTTTGCAGACGAATCACTCGTTCTTGAATTATTTAATTCACCTGCAGGTCTTTTCTTTTGGAATAATTCCTTTTTTAATTTTTCATTTTCTTGTTGCAAAAGAAGAATAGTATGATTGTGAGATTCATTGATATGCGATTTTAATTCCTTATGAAATTTTAATTGAGATTGAGCATGCGCTAATTGTTCTTTCGTCTTTGCTAATTCTTCAGTTAATTTTATATTTTCTTGCTCTAGGATATGAGATCTTGTATTGAAAAATGGAGTAAATTGTTCATCAGCCATTTCTTGTAACGACTCTGTAGAGTTTTCTTCAAAATCAGTAGTTATTTGACGAGATAATATTGAACTAGACATTACGTAACTCCCCTTGAATAATTTTTGATTTGTAAGTATAGCAAACATAAAAATCACATAGAAGCCAATAATCAATACATTAGAGCATAAGATAAAAATTTTCGTCGAGCTGATTTTTGCAATAATATCTACCCAATTAATAAAGTGGGCATGATTTAATCATGCCACCAATCATCATTTACAAAAAATATTTTCTGAATTAGATTCAATTCTTTATACTGATACGTTACTATCCGCTCCCTGACGGTCACGGCTCAGTGGACCTGCTCATTTTGCAAAATGAACAGGTCCACTGAGCCGTGACCGTCAGGGAGCGGTTTAAGGAAAAACAATCATGATTAAAAAAATAATCAGCGCTTTGATTTTTTTACTGATGCAACCTTGCGCGGCTGCGCTGCCGAATGATTTTGTTTATTTAAAAAATATTGATCCCTCGATTATTCAAGAAATGAAATATGCGGGATCCGATAATTTTATTGGTAGACCAATTCCAGGCTATCAGGCAGCCACTTGCATTTTGACACGAGAAGCTGCCGAAGGACTGAAGCGTGTTCAACATACTCTTTTACAAAAATCATTGAGCTTAAAAGTCTATGATTGTTATCGTCCTCAAGCAGCCGTCGATTATTTTGTTGCATGGAGTCGCGATGCGCGCGATCAGAAACAAAAAGCAAATTTTTATCCGAGTGTTAACAAAGCTGATTTGTTCAAACTAGGTTACGTCGCAGCACACTCAGGTCATACACGAGGCAGCACAGTTGATTTAACTATCGTGCGTCTTCGAGCCCATCATGCACCGGTGAATTTAAACATGGGAACCCATTTTGATTGGATGGATCCCGCTTCTCATTCACTTAATCCGACGGTGAAAGGCCAAGCGCTGCAACATCGTTTATTGTTACGTCGATTGATGATTCATGCGGGTTTTACACCGTTAGCTGAAGAATGGTGGCATTTTACATTAAAAAAAGAGCCGTTTCCGACGACTTATTTTAATTTTCCGATTGAGTAATTCAAAGAATTAATCATACCTACACCAAATAGAAGGAAAGTATTATGAACCAAGCTAAACGTATTTTTATTGTCGGACATATGGGTGCAGGCAAGTTTGTATTCACAGAAGCGTTAGCAAAAAAATTAGGCTGGCAACTCGTCAATGCCAATCCAAGTATTGAACGTTATATTGGCCGACATACACGAGATATTCTTGGCGAGCAAGGTGAAGCAGCGTTTAATCGCTGCCAAGCAGACATCATTTCTCACTCTATCGAAAAAGAAAATGTTATCGTTTTATTAGAAGAATGTGTTGTGTCGAGTGACCAATGCCGAAAATTATTATCCTCAGAATTCGTTGTGTATTTAAAAGTTTCTATCCCAACTCAACTTGGTCGTATGAAAGACGGACGGGTTCCATCGCTTCCAGTGGATGACATGGAGAAATTTTTGGAAAAACAACATCGCGAACGCGATGCTTTTTATGAAGAAGTCGCTACCTTGGTTGTGGAATCTGTTGGTTATTCAGATCAAGCATCGGAAATCAATAAAATTATTGAAGAAGATATCAATAAAGTTGTGAAGGCGCTTGGAAAGTAAGTAGCAATGCTATCATTGAATTTATCCAGAGCATTTCACAAAATCAAAAATAAATTGTAAATCTTCTTCCGGCAGTTTCAGCAAGGCAGGTATTTCAAATTTTCCCTCGAAGAGAGTATTGCAGTCAGCGAATTCGATCTTCGCCACTTGCAATCGCACACTATCGCATGAAGGATATTGTGTAATGATTTTTTCCATCTCAATTCTCTATCAATTAAGGTTATGCCAGCATGAAATGACTGACATTTCAAATTTATCATCGGCTTTCAATCACATCATTCAAATACGCTAAACTGTAATCAGCTTTTGAATAATATATTATTGAAATTAATATTATTAATAATATTTTTAATTTAATTTATTTGTCGTTTGAGAGAGGGCGCCACATCAGACACCAATGGCGCTTAAGAAAGGGTTGTTGTCCTAAGTGCTTTTCGCTCCAAAGGATCTCCCGCAAAAGAAAGGGCTGTCATCCTGAGTGCTTTTCGCTCCGAAGGATCTTCCGCAAAAGAAAGGGCTGTCATCCTGAGTGCTTTTCGCTCCGAAGGATCTTCCGCAAAAGAAAGGGCTGTCATCCTGAGTGCTTTTCGCTCCGAATGATCTCCCACAAAAGAAAGGGCTGTCATCCTGAGTGCTTTTCGCTCCGAAGGATCTCCCGATAAGCCAGCGAGTTGCTTAGAAAGATATTTAGCTGAACATCAGAAATTTGCGGGAGATCCTTCGGAGCAAAAAGCACTCAGGATGACAGCCCTTTCCTTTGCGAAAGATCCTTCGGAGCGAAAAGCACCCAGGACAACAGCCCCTTCTTAAGGGAGCGTCATTGGCGTGAAACACAGACTTGCTATCATCAAATTTAATTTGAAACATTACGCGAATCAGCTTCACTTCGTTTATTTTTAGCAACGTTTTGTTTTACTTCAATAACATTCCGCGAACTCGGTTGAAAAATAGAATTAAGTTCCAATAAAGCATTACCGACAAAACCGCCAGAAGATTTCCGTTTGCGATAAAATAACCATCCTTTGCTCTCAAGCCAAAGAAGAAACCGATCCAAACTAAAAATTACCGCACAAATTAAGACGATTTTCACTAAGATCATCAACATAAAATACCTCTTGCATTTTTTTATATTTTCATTAGAACATTAACGCCATAAAGAAAATTTTCTTGTAAGCTCAGTTACTTTATCCCAGTCACCAAATAATACAATACCAAAATAGACAAGATCTGATTCTTTAACTTGCTGTGTTTTTTCTATTTGATCTTTATACGTACCGATCGTCATGGTATCAGTAAAGTCATTAAAAACAATTTTGTTAGCCATTGCTTCATGACGCAGCTTTCTAATTTTGTTTGAATTCTCTGACAAAATGATAAAAGGTAATTCAGAAATGAAAGGATGCGAACTGCCATCTGCATCTTGATAATTGGCAAGACGCAACTCTTCTTTGCCAATCACGGCACCCAGGCCAATACACATGTGAGCTAAGGCATTCATGATCTTGCCTGTTTCTATGCTTTTATTGAGTACTGCGACCAGTTTATATTTAAACGTTTGATCATTCATCTGCATTTTCCCCTAGAAATTGTTCTTCACAAGATGTGCGTTATAACGCATAATAGACCACCCTACCACTGTGCGTTATTACGCACAAGTTTTTTTAGTCGCCAGGAGAAGAATATTATGATGAATCCCCATAATCATATTTCTATTGTTTTAAAAAAATTACGCCAAGAAAAAGGCTGGAGCCTTGATAAAACAGCAGAAGTAACGGGTGTTAGCAAAGCAATGCTCGGACAAATAGAAAGAGCAGAATCGAGCCCTACCATTGCCACATTGTGGAAAATTGCTAGCGGTCTGCAAACCTCTTTTTCTTCTTTCATTGAAGAGATGGATACCGACATTAAAGATACTCTTTATCGTGCTGGCAAAACCAAGCCCTTGCATCCCAAAGACAAAAAATTTAGAGTGCTATCTCTGTTTCCCTATGATAAAAAACTGAAATGCGACATTTATGTTATTGAGTTATTACCGGGATGTGAACATTTATCACCACCTCATCAACAAGGTGTTATAGAACATGTAATTGTCATAAATGGAAAAATGGAAGTACTGATTAAAGGAACTTGGAAATCATTAAACAAAGGCGCTGGGCTTAGATTTAATGCAAATCAACCACACGGCTATCGAAATACCACTTCATCTATCGCCTGTTTTCACAATATTGTGCATTATATTGATGGCAAGCAATAATTGAGAAAAATCCCTAAATTGGTCTATCCCGGATTAGGCCAGAGAAAATTTAACAAAATAATTATATTCCAATTTCAAATTTCCCAATATTAAAAATAATTCCTAGGAAAAACTACTCAAATCCAGATCCATCACAAAATATTTTCTGATGTTGAAAAACAGGAATTGATTTTCGTATTTCATATAATTTAGCAAGATCAATATCGGCATAAATAACACCTTGGGTTGAGCCACTTTTTTTGGCAACAACGGTACCCCAAGGATCTACAATCAGTGAATTGCCATAAGTACTTCTCCCACTTGCATGAGTTCCGCCTTGACATGCACCGATGACATAGGAAAAATTCTCAACTGCTCTGCTTCTAGTTAGAAGTTCCCAGTGCGCTTCACCAGTCTTGACGGTAAATGCAGAAGGTACAGAAAAAATTTCTGCGCCGCTATTTGCTAGACAACGGAATAACTCAGGAAAACGAATGTCATAACAAACTGATAATCCAATTTTTCCTACTGGTGTTTGTACAACTACAATTTTATTGCCTGGCATTGTTGTATCAGACTCTTTGTATACTTCCGTTTCGGTAACTGACACATCAAAAAGATGGATTTTATCATATCGGGCTACAATATTACCGTTGTCATCAAAAACAATGGATGCCGCACTGACTTTATTCGCATCACTGCACTCAATTGGAATGGTTCCCGCAATAATCCAAATACTATTTTTTTTTGCTTGCTCAGAAAGAAACAACTGAATAGCCCCTTCCTTAAATTTCTCTTTCACATCAACTTTATCTGTCGTTTTAAGCCCCATAATCGCAAACATTTCTGGCAAGACAACTAACTTAGCATCATTTTTTGCAGCTTCAGCAATGAGTTTTGCTGAGGTTAGTAAATTTTCCTCCACAACATTCGATGAACACATTTGTATAGCAGCTATTATTGGCATATTATTTTCTCACTTGTTAATAATCGTATACTCGAGTAAACGCTGTTCTGCCATGAAGAATCTTACTATTATCAAATAGGAGGATCAGCAGATACTAAATAAATTTAAATCTAAGCGCTAAGCTAAGTACGTATTTTTCAATTTCACATAATGCATAGCGGAATACTTAAGATAGGCAATTTCATCATCGGTTAGACTTCGAATAGGGAGTGCTGGACGACCCATATAGAGCATGTCGCTTTCCAATTTTTTCCCTGGCGGCACCAGACTACCCGCGCCCAGCATAACACGATCATTCACGATAACGTCGTCCATGATAATAGAACCCATACCGATGAGACAATCATTTCCTATGTTACAGCCATGCAGAATAACTGAGTGACCAATCGTAACATGATTCCCAATTAATAAAGGTGAACCTAGTGGCTTGGAAGTTGATTTATGCGAAACATGCCCCATCGTTAAATCCTGGATATTGCTGTGATGTCCGATGACAATTCGATTAACGTCACCACGCAATACAACATTACACCAAATAGAGCTATCATTACCAATGCTCACCTCACCTATCACTTGTGCGGACGAATGCAAAAAAACATGCTGACCGATACCGGGCATGTGATTCATATATTTTTCGAGAGGCATATTGACTCCGTATGGTATGTTGTTTTAATGGATAAGCTTAGCATGAATGTATTAAATATACCTATCACACCTCAAATGCGAAATTAAATTCAGTGTCATAAAAACTCGGTGTCATGCCAGCGTGCTGTTAGCTAGCATCCAGTTTCAATCAAAGCCACTCTGGATACCAGCTAACAGCACGCTGGCATGTGCAAGTGAGTTAACTGATACTTTTGTCAATTTTAATCGCTAAATTAATCATTTTAGGAATGATATCGTGACTAAAATTCATGTTAGCGCACTCTAGTGAATGAGAAAATGTTTTGTCAAACCAACTTACCGTATAAATAAAACCTGAATTTACACTTCCCTCTACAAATACATCGCCAGGCTTTTTATTAACATCATATCTAACGGATTCTGAGCTAATCTGAACAGCGCCCTTTGTTAAGTACATATTATCTATATTATATTTGCATACTCCCATTTCATTATCATTAAAAAATTCTGCTATTCCCGTCCATCCGGATTTATTGATAAACATTCCACCAACAGCAAAGCCTATTCTATTTTTAGCATTAATCCCTGGGATTTCTTTAAATTTAAATGCTAACCTAACTTGGGATAGACTATATTTCATATGAGTATCATACGGATCAGAATTTTTATTACTTTCTATTAAATGAGTATTATTCATCTTTAATAAAGTTCTGGGATAGGTGGACTCTGAATCAAAATAACCTTTTGTTTTTTGCTGGAGTAGATGCAGCGCAACTTCTTTTTTCATAGATTCCGAAATAGGCATCTTATCCGCCGGGATGATTGTTACACCACTCCCTGCCCTTGGTAATGCAGCAGCACCAAATTCAGGATCCGCAAATAAAACAGACGGCATAATTAAAAATAATATTGCGATTTTTGTTCTCATAGTAATATTCTCCTAATATTTAATTTATTTTTTATCCCACCAACCATCATAAATATTGCAATCATCTGCTGTTGTATAGCCGAGCAGAGAAACTCTCCCATTGATCTGTATATAATGACCTGCTTGAACATACCATCCCGAGCCTGGCTTGGCTTCCCCCCAATGAACATTAGCGGACCGCCATGTATTTTCCCATCCAGATGACAAGCTATGCTTCAGGCTTCCATTCAATATATGATCTGATACGGTGAGCAATACATAACTTTTTCTTGCATCCCACGATATTGATTCGTTATTTCCACAATTTGCTCTGCTATGAATTGTTAAATTATTAAATCCAGCAAAAACAGAGTTAGCCATTACTATCATAATCAAAAAACCACCTATATTTTTCATTTATACTCCTTACTTCTATAATTTGCTCTGATATGTTTTGTTAAACAAACCAGAGTCATCACGCAGCAATCAACATCTTTTCAATAATCCTTTTAGCAAAATTTTTATATAATTCAGCTCTTACTGTTCGGTGTAACTCAATCGTCTTTCGCAATAACATTGCAGAAGGATTTGTATTTTTTCCTAATAACGTCTCCTGGATAATGTCTTCATGCAAATTCATGTACCATGCAATCCCTTCAATCGTATATTCTTTTGTAGCTAAAATATCATTGATCACAAATCGTAAAAAAATTTCTTCAAGCATTTCATTCTCCATTTCTTTCGTAAATTTCATTGTTCGAAAATACTCACTGTGTTTTTGTCTAAAATGCTCTTTCAGCTCTTCACAAATTCTGTAGAAAAGCTCTGCTTCCAAAAGTAAAGATTCTTCTCTTGACAGCTTGTTAGGATCAATTCCTATGAAACGGCATAATGGTTCTATTGCTGGCATGATTTTATTTACACCCTGTTGATTTGTGGTTTTTATTTGCCGCACTCTTTACACCTCAAATATAACTTATTCGGATAGGTGCAAAAAGATATGCTGATCAATACTGGACTATACAAATCAGGTCTAACAATACAACTTAATAGTTATGCGGGATAGCATTGTTCTTGGTTTCTGTTTGCTCGCTTGCAATTTTCTTTATAACATTTAGATAAATGTCAGGCCTAGCTTCTCGATGTAATTCAATGATTCTTCGGCCAAAAGATAAAATTGGGCTAGAGTAACAATTAATTAATAAATCATTGATTACTTCTTCAGGTAAATGCGTATAATGAGCAATTCCAGATAATGTATAGGCTCGACTTTTTAAGATATCATTAACTAAACAACGTATTAAATTTGAATCAATCATTTTATTCTCCATTTCAGAATTAATTTTAATTAAGCGAAAATATTCTTTGTTCTGATCTATATAAGTTTTTATAATTTCATTGCAGATGCGTACATATAACTCTGCTTCTAAAATAAGATTTTCTTCTTTTGAAAGATTGTGAGAAGTTATCCCCAATTTTTTACACAGTGATTCGATTGCGGCCATTATTTTACCTTTAAAATAGATGTTAATTTAGACATTGAAATGTCAGCTCAGGAATAAAATTTAGCGAATTATCGCCACTATAATGTCGATTAGTCAACTAGAAAATTGCTAATTTTACAAAATTAACAATAAAAAAGATCATTAAACTTAATAAACAGAGAGTTACAAAGAAGAAACGACACTTTATTGTCGATACCGATGGACTATTGATAAATTAACGTGTACTATGGGTTCACTTTTTTTATAAGTACGCAAATATGTTTGATAAACTTGGCGATAATTTAAATCTTTTAATGGCAGAAGCGCATATCAGTGCAGATGAACTGAGTAGACGCACAAGCCTTCCTGCCAGCACAATAAAGAAAATACGTAACTTTAACAATCCTAATCCAACACTAACTAGCCTCATGCCATTAGCACAATATTTTTCAATTAGTTTAAGTCAATTGGTTGGTGACGAACCATTACCCATAAATCGAACCAAAGGTTCATATCAATTAAATCCGCAGTTAATTCGTCTAATTCCAATATTAACTTGGCAAGAAGCAATTACATGGCCAGCGACAAAAGAGATAGAGCATGCAATGCTCGCTACTGAATACGAATATCATGAAAATGCATATGCATTAATGGTGGAAGAAGATGATTGGGAAAATTTGATGAAAGGTACTGCATTACTAATTGATCCGGCGATTAAACCTGAGCATCGTGACTTCGTCATTGTCTATAAATGCGGACAAGATATACCTTTGGTAAAGCAAGTTCTATTCGATGAAGATCAAATGTACTTAAAACCACTAATCCATGGCTATAACATTACCACATGCACTGAGGAGCATAAAATTCTAGGAGTTGTCGTTGAGTATAAAAAACATTTAAAAAAATTTCAATCAAAGCAAAATCATCATACAGAGTGAGAAGCATATGAGTTACTGTAAATTCATCAAGAATAACATTTTCCGTGAATCAATTAAAAAATGGATTGCATTTTTTAAACAAAAAAAACCATATAGAATTATTGAAATTATTCATTTGTCGAATATTCCAGGTGAATCTAAATTCGCTATCCAAATCACAAATAAAAATTTAGTTATTCAACTTAAAGCATCAAATATTATCAACAGTAATTATAATTTAAATTATTTCAGTACATTTCATGCTGACATGATACGCCAAGCTGCGCTCGGAAAATTATTTGAATTTTTGAAATTATCTGAAACAGAGCCAGCATTTAAAATAATTTCAAAAAAATTGAAAAGAGAATCAGGGAAATATATTTTTATCATAGAAACAAAAGAGAAAGTTCAATTTTCTAGAACAGCGGAAGAAATTGGAAGAGATAAAAATCTTTTAGATAATATGTGCATAAATGATATTTATGACATAGGTTACACGCATGGAACAGAAACAACCCTAAAAGAGAAAACTACATTGCTATTGGCAAAAAACAAATAATTTTGAGAATAACCGCATGAATGAGATCAAATTTAATATTTCAGATTCTGTAATGCAACAACCAGAGAAGCAATATAAATATCTTATATTTTTTTCCATGTTATGCATGATACTGATGATTTGTAAATCTATATTTAGTTACCGCTTAGTTGAGCTATGCAATTTGACTTTGCAAGCCGGTCAGTTAGTCGCGCCTTTATGGTTTATAACTTCCGATATTATAGCAGAAGTATATGGCTATAAAAATGCGAAAAAAATTCTTATGGCAGGCTTTATTTGTCAAATAATATTTACATTGATTTGCACGATGCTGAATCATTTACCCTACCCTGCTTTTTGGGATAACAAAACATCTTACGAAAATGTTTTTAGCGACATCTGGCGCATCAGCATCGCGAGCCTTATTGCTTTTTTAATCTCAGGAATAATAAACATAAGATTGGTTACATATTGGAAGGCATTAACACATGGGAAATTTTTTTGGCTAAGAAGCATTGGTGCATCTGGCATAGGTGAAGCAATATATTCAATTCTAGCTACTTTGATCATTCAGTATGGGAAGCTAAGTTCATCGCTAATTGTTTCGATGATTTTAGTTTCGATAACGTTGAAATTAATTTATTCAGTCTTATTAGCAATTCCAGCAAATTTTGTCTCATACATAGTGATTAAATCAGAGAAAATTTCACAAAATAATTATATTCCAATTTCAAATAGAGATTAATAATATGCCAATCATAACTGAAGTACAAATTACAGCTCTATCATTTCCGTTAGCGAAACCTTTTTCAAATCACGTAAGAAAAATCACCAACATAAAGGGCATCTACATTAAAATAATAACTAGCGCTGACATTATTGGACATGGTTTTATTTATGGGCTAAGTGACATGCCTCACAAACAGGTAATCGATATTCTAGAAAATAAAATATTAGCAGAGCTTTTTTCTAAAAATCAAAGCATTGAAAATGCTGATCAATTGATGTCTCATTGGCAAGAAAGCTGGTCCCAACTAAAGCCTCAATTTCACTCTCAATGGGAACTTACAGCATTGGCAATTGTTGATATTGCAGTGTGGGATATTTTTATTAGGGCAAAAAATACTTCATTGCATAGATTTTTAGGCGCAGCACAGAATAAATTGCCAGTCTATGGGACAACAGGCTGGCTTTCCTTGAGTTTAGATGGGTTAGTTGCTGAATGCAAAGAATACAAAGATAAAGAAGTTAAAGCTTTTAAAATCAGATTAGGACAAAAGGATGATGTTTTACGTGTAAAGTCAGTACGTGAAGCTATGGGCGATGAATATATTTTAATGTTAGATGCAAATCAACGTTATAAGGTTGAAGAAGCAATAGAAGTTTCCAAAATTCTAGCGCCCTTCAAGATGCATTGGATAGAAGAGCCAACAGAAAATTGCCTAGAAAAATTTTCACAAATCAAACAAAAAAGCGCTATTCCAGTCGCGCTTGGAGAGAACATCATTGAGGAAAAAGATTTTCAATTAATATGTCAAAAAAAATTGACCGATATTTTGCAACCAGACTTGCCTAGATGCGGTGGGATTACTGGATTTATTCGTGTAGCTGAACTTGCTGTGAAGCATGGCATTCCAATATGTAATCATCTGCTTTATGAGTTATCACTGAGCATTGTTGCAGCTTTTAAGAATGGCTATATGATTGAATATGATAATTTATTGCCACTTGGAATATACACGCATACTTTTAAAGTAAAAGATGGATATCTTAAGCCACCTGGCTCAATTGGAACAGGTGTAGAACTAACTGATGCCGCTCTTAAAAAGTATGCGCTAGCAACTTATACAATTCAAAACAGACCAATGCTACGCTGTAGATTATAAAATTCTGGAGAAAAAAATGATATCAAAATATATTAGTGCATTTGCGCAACAACATTATCACTTAGCCGAGCCTGGCATTATCCAGGCGAAAACAGATAAAGCTGATTTTTGGTATATAGATGGTAGCTTAACCGAGGAATATCCAAGTAATTGGTCTGTTTTAAGAATAAGCTCACTCGTCCAACAGATTAATGCTTATAATATCAAACCTATATTTCATGGTAATTTTAAATTACCTCTTTCATCTGATATTCTTTCGATTAGAGAAATGGCCATAAAAGAAGTGCTAGCTGAAATAGATTTAGCAAAGGAATTATCAGCGTGCATTATTGTCCATGGAGGAGCAATTGTTGAACCTAGATTAGTTATTAAGGCCAAAAAGAAAGCTTTGGATAGCTATATTAAATCTTTAGAGATTATAGTTTCCTACGCTGAAAAAAAGCGAGTAACCGTTCTCTTAGAAAATTTATCCAATTATAAAAATTATCGACCATTTCACTACATTTTTACTACTCCGGATGAGTATAGGTATGTATTTGAACGCATTTCGGGAAAGCATGTTCGATTTTTCTTTGATGTTGGGCACGGTGGAATTTGCAATGGAGATCCGATAGCCGTTATTCACGATTTTCATAACATAATGTGGGGCATGTCTTTTAGTAATAATAATAGCATAAACGATCAGCATCTAGGCATTAACCAGGGATCAATTGATTACCAAAAAGTAGTGAATAAAATAGTTGAAACTAATTGGAACGGGGTATTAGCGTTTGAAGTACGGGGAAGATCATTTGCTCAAAGTATAAATGATGTCGTTAAACTATTTGAAAAAGTACCAGCTATGTATGGTTAAATAATTATAGGAATTTTTTAAAAATGACGCTATCAAATTATTTTTCTTTTTTCGTTCTTGTTTTAGCCATTGTATATAGCCCGGGACCAATGACAATGTTTCTGATGGCGAAGGGGATGAAAATGCAATATCAAAAAATTTGGCCAATTCTCATCGGTGCAAACAATGCATACTTAATTTCTATCATAGTGTTTTCAGTTGGATTAACTGAAGTGCTTCAGCAAAACATGACTATATTTAAGGTGATTCAAGTTGGTGGTATTATCTATCTATTTTATCTTGCATTTACCCAATGGAATAAAAAAATAAATTTAAATATAACAATTACTACGTTAGAGGATTCTGAGCGAACATCATCATTGTATGCAAAAGGCGCTTTAGTAGCGTTAGCAAATCCGAAAGCAATCATAATGTTTAGCATCATTTTCCCTCAATTTACAAGTGGAGTGGAACATAAATTTTTGCAAATAATAATCTGTGGCTTAACATTTCTTGTTTTGCAATTCTCAAGTGGTTGTGTCTACGCCTACTTCGGCAAACGAATCAAAATTTGGATGGATAAGCCTTTTTATCAAAACCTAATAAATAAGGTTCAAGCATCAGTTTTAGCTATGGTAGGTTTGTTTTTAATTATGAGGCTTTAATTATTTTAGTAATTTAATGCTGTTTGAAGATTATACGTACGCGAAGGAGTTTGATTTAAGTAAAATACAAAAATTATTAAAAATAGCATAATATTGAAGGAAATTAAATCCATGATTACACTATATGAGCTTCATTGGTCACACTATTGTGAAAAAATTCGATGGGCTTTGAATTATAAAAAATTGAACTGGAAAAAAATTAATATTAATGCATTTACGAAGCAGGAGTTAAAAGGATTTCCATGTAATCAAAAAAGGTATTTAGTGCCACATATCTATGATGAACATACAAAAACATCGGTTAGTGAGTCTTCACAAATATTGCAATATTTAGAGGAAACATATTCAGAATCACCGGTATTATTTCCAAAAAGGCTAGCAGAAAAAGAAGCCGTTTGTAAATTATTAATCGAGTTCGATTCTAAATTAGGTGTCATCGCCAGAAGATTAGGTTACACGCAACTCATACTTGAGAAACCTACTATATTATCTGAATTATTTTTGTCGAACATCTTTAATGGTTTTTTTAACTGGCCGGGTGTGCGCAGGATATCTTCTGCTGTTTTAGGAATGATGTTGATAAAAAGGTTTCGGTTTGACTTGAATGAATCACTTTATCTGTATGAAGAGTTAGCGGATTATTTACTAACTATTTTAGAAAAATTGAAAATAAACAAATTTCTTATCGGCAATACATTTTCTGCTGCTGATTTAACTCTTGCTGTTTATTTAAGACCGCTTTTGATTATTCCTTTTTTTTACGAACATCCAGGCTTAGCGAATCTATTTGAATGGCGAAGGAAAATCATGGCCGAATACAAAGGAGAAGATAAATTCCTTTATGAGGAATTGTTAGAAAAACAAAGAGAAACACAACCACCCGTTCGGCGAAAAATCAGAGAGTATCAAAATCAGCCTGGATTTCTAAAAAAAATCGAATCCGAAATAAAAAATAATCCAGTTGCATTTAATGATCATAATAAAATTTGGACTTGGAGTATATTGCGTGTACCTTATTATTATTTTGTTAAAATTCGAGTAAATAAACTACGTCAGCAGTTGGCTTCTGTGAATGTTCGATAAGCAGCAGCTACATACCCCGGATTGCATCCCCTACGCGTCAAGCTAAGGAAATTTTGCTTAGAATGCTTTCACTCTATAGAGGTTGCTTAAGCATCTACATAAACCTCCGCTGTGTCGTCCCGCGTGGCTTTTAGCGCGGGATCCAGTGTCTTAGCAGAAAGGCTCTGGATCCTGCGCTAAAAGCCGCGCGGGACGACACAGCGGAGGTTTAAGTAGATCCTTAACTTGACACACATAGGATTGCATCCGGGCTACTACTACTTATTGGCACGACACCGAATTGGTACTGAGAATTTCGCATTTTGAGGTACTATTGGTATAAAAACTCATTTAGGAATTTTATGAATAAAATAACTATTCAAGGAATTAGTCATATCACATTTATTTGCGCTGACTTAGCAAAGTCAGTGCATTTATTTCAAGAAGTTTTTGCGGGAGAAATTATTTATTCCAGTGGGGATAAAACATTCTCGATCGCGAAAGAAGTTTTTTTGCAGGTGGGGGGTCTTTGGATTGCGTTGATGGAAGGGGAATCGATTGAGAAAAGTTATAACCATGTGGCTTTTCAAGTAGATGAGGAATTGATTCCGCTTCTTGAGGAAAAAATACGGGCGCTTGGATTAACTATTTTGCCTGGTAGGAAACGCAAGGAAGCGGAAGGATGTTCGTTGTATTTTTATGATTATGATAATCATCTTTTTGAGTTGCATAGTGGGGAGCTGGAGAGACGGTTAGCGTTTTATAATAAGTGAATGTGGCTCCGGGATTCTCCAAGCTCCTGCGATTGGGTTCGCAGGAGCGGAGTAAAAAGATAAACTGCTTCGCTTTATCTAACAGAAATAGATCTGGGTTGATGAGCTGGTATACCAGAAGCATGTTGATAATTGGTTTGTGAAGAACTAATTGTTGTAGCTGATTTTGCAACAGCAGCTTTTGCAGCAGCCGCTTTTGCTGCAGCCGCGGCTTGCTCGTCTTGAAGTTTTTTACGTGCAGCTTCTTTCTCTTGAAGAGCCTCAATCTCTACTATTCTTTTTACACAAGTTTCGCTTAATTCTTCGACCTTGGGTTTTAAAACAGCTAAGGTTTTATTTAAAACCTCAATACATTCAAACTCTGTCTTTATGCGCTCTTTTGTAACCTCATGATATCTTTTTGCTAGTTGAATATCGCCTTTATGTTCTTTTATTTCCAAAAATTTTTCTGGTTTTAATTTATCAAATTCTTTTTGTGACTCTATAAATGATTTTTCAGTTTTGGTAAGCGTGGCAGCAAGAGTTTCAAGTGCTATTGATTGATCTACTAAATCATTAGCAGTTGCTACCAGCTCCTCAAACGCTGCTTGATAAGTGGGCATAACTAATAAAGTTGTATATTTACTGTCAGCGCTTTTAGATCTAGCTGTAAAGTCTTCAGCTTCTTTAGTAATCTGAATACCAGTTTTTCCAACTATCTCGGCATCGCTATTAATTTTAGCTAATAATTGTAACAGCATAAAATCTCCTAATTATTCAATAATTTGTTATTTTTGATGGGTAATATAAAGTGCGTATTATACACAAATTTCTCTTGTTTGGGGAGGTATATAATTAACAGTAAGTGATTATTTTTTGGCAATTCCTTAAGTGAGGGGGAATTTGTATGAAAATAAGAGCTAGCTTGGACGCAAACTCCCAACCAAATGATTACACTCCCAGTGATTATCATACAGAATCTAATCGTCAAAAAAAAGAAGAAAAAATATTTGAAGAACAAAATTTTCTAGCGCTGCTTTATCAAGCCGAAGTTGAAAATAATTTGATCCTTCTCGAAAAAATTCAACTGAGTTTAAAATTATTAGATGAATTAGACGATGAATTAAAGCAACGTATGTTTTCCGAAGAAAGACGCCTCTTCGAAGCACAAATGGCAAAGTTTGTTACCGACGAAAATCATTTGCGGCAAGTACTGCAACAACAACTCCTCGATTCATTGAGGCAAAGATTAGAACACCTGAAAGACTTTCTGAATAATACGATCGAATTTTTATCTAAAAGAATTGTAGAGTTAGAACATCAAGTTACTTTGTTGCGAGTTGAATACCACAATGCCGCCGATGAATTATTGGCTACAGTGCATGGAACTATTAATTCATTGCCTCTGGAAACTTCTACGAAAGAAAAATTGAAAGAATATATCCAACCTGAATTTGAACGATTAAAATTAAAAGAGATTAGCTCGGCAGAATTTATGGAACATGTGGCTCATAGTTATAGAGCAGTTCCAGCTATGGCTCAGGATCAAAACTTATCAAATAGCGTCGATAAAAAATCAGTGATCGCACAATTAGCTAATCTTCCACAGACTGTTTCCAGCCAGATAGCACGCGTGGAAGATGCCGCACTAAATTTGGCAAAACTTGAAACATTGCTATTAAGCAAAAAGGATCTATTAAATTCCTTCAAATCCACACTGCAAAATATTTCAAATGCAGAAAAGTCATCCCATCAAAACCCAACACAAAACACCCTAACAACAATCCAAACAGAAATCTCAAAAGCAAAAACCGAAGTAACCAGCATAGCCGAAGAAGTCAAAACAAGTGTCCAAAAAATGAGTGCATCAGAAGCCTTAAAAGCAAGAATCGCTGCCAAAAAGGCGGCTGCATCAGCACCCACAGCGGCACCTGCAACCGAGGCTGAAAACACTCAAGACCCCACCCCAACCATAAGACTGACCAAGTCCTAAGATTCCCTTAATCTCCCCTTGCTATACTTAACAAATACCCTTTTAACCGCAAAATAAACCCTATGCTAACCCGACTATCAAACACCCTACAAAATGCAGCCTATAATCTGCTTTATCCGCTCTTCGGTGATTTTCCGCGTTATCTCACGGGGCAATTACCTACTGAAGCGTCTAAGCGAGCCGATGCTGATCCTTAAGGGATTGCTGTTATTCGCCTGCCTTTTAAAAACTTGGCTGTTGTCAAACCCAAGCATAAAGAACAAGTGCGCGACATCTTAAATTTAGACAATCCCGATGGCAAAATCCCTTATCAATTCTTTGAAAAAGCGTTAGGTGCGAAATTTGTGTTATGCAATAACGGTCAAGTGGGTATGCTGCACAGACGTTTTATTAAAGATTCCTTCTCCATCGATGAAGCAGTTCGTGATACAGAAGAATTATTTCAGGACTTTATCAAGAACGTAGATATTCGAAACATCAAACTGGTTAAACAGCACATACAACGAATCGTAAATAAGATAATTGCCAAACAATTTTTAAACCTGACTGATATTCCAGAAGAGCTTGATACGCTCATGAAACATGTTGAGCGTGCGATTTTACTATCACCCTCCCTTCTCTATCCTCAATTTCAACGACTAGATGAGTCGGCTAAAAAATTAAAAAAACAATTAACTACTTTTTTTGGGTTTTTTAAATCGTCGATGGAAATCAATGCTAGCAATGTTGAACGGATTGCTGATGCGACCACTTCAATCATCATGGGTTATGCAGATCGGGATGATGGGGCTGCTGAGCTGGTGAAAAATGCATTTGTGGCTCCATTTGCAACACCATGAAGTTCTTTGGGGGGACTTAAGAATTAGCTCTCATTCTGAGCGCTTAAGAAAAGGCTGTCATTCTGAGCGCTTTTCGCTCCGAAGTATCTCCCGCAAATTTCTGGTGTTTGCTAAAAAAATATTCTTAAGCATCTCTCTACTTTATAAGGAGATCGGAGCGAAAAGCGCTCAGGATGACAGCCCTTTCTTAAGCACTCAGAACAACAGCATTCTCAATAAATAACCCGCCTCTCCCCAACCCGCATATCCTCATCCAACAATTGCTTCAACTGTCGAGACACCTCACCCGGTTTGCCATCTTGAATGATTTTCTTCTCAAAATGCGACACCGGCAAAATATTAATGGTCGTCCCGCACATCATCACTTCTCTTGCAGAAATTAAATCCTGCAATGAAATCGCACGCGCTTCCGCCTTCAACCCTACTTTGTTCGCTAACTCACACGCTCGCAACATCATCGTGCCGCGTAAAATACTTTCGAAATTGGGATGAATTAATTTACCCTCATGATTCACAATCATCACATTTTCCGTTGCGCCTTCCGCCACAAACCCTGCATCATCCACATTAATTGAAAAATCAAACCCACGATCCAAGGCTTCTTTTTTCATCATAACATTCGGTAAATAATTACAAGACTTCACCGTCGCCAACCAAGAACTCTTCACCGGAATCGTACTTTGACAAATCGTAACACCGTGCTCATATTTTTCTTCCGCAGGTGGTTTTAACGCTAATACCACCACATACAGTTGCGTGCCTACTGAATCATAAGGACTCACTGAAAAATTCCCCGGTCCACGCGAAAGAAAAATGCGGACAGACACATCATCCCGATTAGCCACTTGCAAAGTTTGTAACACAACTGATTTTATCTCTTCCATGCTAAATGGATTGTCCAGTTGAATAGCCTCTGCTGACTGATGCAACCGTTCTATATGTTCTTCAAAAAGATATAAGCCGCGATTGATCGACTTCAATGCTTCAAAAACACCATCGCCGCGATGAACCATGTGATCATCCATCGGCAATAACATCAATCGTGGATCGGTGGTGATGCCGCCGAACCAAGAGGAATAAAATGCAAAATAATCCGTGAAAAAAGGGTTCGTCTGTTGACCGAACACCGTCGTTATTTTTTCGTTATCTAAAATAGGAATTCGTTTCATCACAAAATATCTACTCCTCAAAAATGTAAATAACCTTTCTTACTCAGTTTAAATAAATTTCCATTCACTTGTGTTAATACGCATTTTTTTGTCGCCGTCACCTCACCTATACAACATGCTTTGATTCGATGAACACGCAGTATTTTTTCAAATTGATTTTTTTTAATCGCAGGAAGCGTAAAACACAATTCATAATCATCGCCAGAAGACAGCGCATACTCCAATGCTTTTTCTCTAGGAAGAGAGTTGGCTAAAAAACGCGACAAGGGAATCTGATCCACATTCAATCTCGCACCCACATTACTTTGGGTCAAAATATGTTGCAAATCAGCCACCAATCCATCTGAAATATCAATCATCGCAGTCGCCCACTGACGCAAGAACAACCCTTCTCTCACTCTGGGCATCGGCCGATTTAAACGGTGCAAAATCGACAAGGGCATTTTCTTTTTAGTTTTCAACAAATGCAAAGCGAATCCTGCATCACCGAGTGTATTTGTCACATAAATTAAATCACCCGCTTTTGCACCACTGCGAGAAATCATGCTGTCACATGGAATAAATCCGTGCGCTGCAATCGAGAGAGAAAGAGGGCCTCGCGTGGTGTCACCGCCAATGAGAGTAACCTTAAATTTTTTCGCTAAGCGAAAAAAATGCGTCGCAAACTCTCTTAACCAATGCGGATCCATCTTAGGCAGTGTCAATGCGAGCGTAACCCAGGCAGGTGTTGCACCTTGCGCAGCCAAATCACTTAAATTCACCGCCAATGCCTTATGACCAATATCGCTTGCTGCCGTCTTGAGAGGAAAATGCACCCCAGCGACTAACGTATCCATCGTGATCGCTAATTGTTGCTTAGGCGGCACGGCAACAATCGCACAATCATCCCCTATCCCCTGGATCACTTCTTTAGGTAAATTCCGCTGACCGCGTGCAAAATAATGCTGAATCAACTCAAATTCATGATATTTTTTCATTCCTAGCCACACTCCCTCACAAAAACCGATTTTGTTGCATCATTCCTATAGCCGTCATTGCGAGGAGCGTTTTTTGCGACGAAGCAATCCAGTTTTTTGATTCTTTGAAAGTCAAAAACTGGATTGCTTCGTCGCAAAAAACGCTCCTCGCAATGACGGCTATAGGAATTATGCAACAATGCCACAAAAACCATTGCCCCACCCCGCTATTCATCGCTAAAATGGCCACTATTCTGATCGCCTCGATACATTATAGACAAACTGCCACAGGGAGCTCTTAAATGAACCATACTGAATCGAAAAACCTATTTGATTCTACTACAATAACACGCAGTCCATTCTCCGGCTCACAAAAAGTCTACCGCAAAGGCCAACTCAATCCGGCCTTAAACGTTCCTTGTCGGCAAGTTAATTTAACCAATGGCAGCGCAATTCAGTTATATGATACCTCTGGCCCCTATACCGATCCGGCGATTGAGATTGATTTGACGAAAGGCCTGAATCGCTTGCGTGAACAATGGATCATCGATCGCAATGATACCGAAGAATCCACCCGCAGCACACCGGAAGCACGTGTTGGATTTTTGCATCACAAACCCCGTCATGCCAAAACCGGTCACGCGGCAACCCAATTACACTATGCAAAACGCGGCATTATCACACCAGAAATGGAATACATTGCGATTCGTGAAACCTTGCAAACTGAGCAAGACGATCCCGAACGCAAACAACGCTTACATGGCAACAGCATGGGTGCCAGCATCCCGCTTGTGATGACGCCTGAATTTGTCCGTGACGAAATCGCAAGAGGCCGTGCCATTATTCCTGCCAACATCAATCACCCTGAAATTGAACCCATGATCATCGGACGAAATTTTTTAGTGAAAATTAATGCGAACATTGGCAACTCCGCCGTGAGTTCTTCCATGGCAGAAGAAGTGGAAAAATTAGTTTGGTCAATTCGCTGGGGTGCAGACAATGTCATGGATTTATCAACCGGTAAAAACATTCATGCGATTCGTGAAAATATTATTCGCAATTCGCCCGTTCCGATTGGCACCGTTCCCATTTATCAAGCACTCGAAAAAGCAGGCGGTGTTGCAGAAGATATCACCTGGGAAATGTATCGTGACACATTAATTGAGCAAGCGGAACAAGGCGTCGATTATTTTACGATTCATGCCGGTGTATTATTACGTTATATTCATCTCACCGCAAAACGAGTGACCGGCATTGTCTCACGCGGTGGCTCGATCATGGCAAAATGGTGCATGGCGCATCACAAAGAAAGTTTTCTCTATACCCATTTTCGTGACATCTGCGACATTATGCGCGCATACGACGTCAGTTTTTCGTTGGGTGATGGATTGCGTCCAGGCTCGCTCGCGGATGCAAACGATGAAGCACAATTTGCTGAATTAAAAACGTTAGGTGAATTAACTAAAATAGCCTATGAGAATGATGTGCAAACCATGGTTGAAGGCCCCGGCCATGTGCCGATGCATTTAATTCAAGAGAATATGAAAAAACAATTGGATTACTGCAACGAAGCGCCCTTTTATACCTTAGGGCCACTGACCATCGATGTTGCGCCAGGTTATGATCACATTACGAGTGCGATTGGTGCAGCGATGATTGGTTGGTTTGGTACTGCAATGCTTTGTTACGTGACACCCAAAGAACATTTAGGCTTACCGAATCGCGAAGATGTCAAAGCCGGTGTGATTGCTTATAAAATTGCAGCGCATGCAGCGGATGTCGCAAAAGGCCATCCGGGTGCGCGCAATTGGGATGACACGTTATCCAAAGCGCGTTTTGAATTCCGTTGGGAAGATCAATTTAATTTAGCGCTGGATCCTGACACTGCGCGCGCCTATCACGATGAAACCTTACCAAAAGAAGCAGCGAAAACAGCGCATTTTTGTTCGATGTGCGGACCGAAATTTTGTTCGATGAAAATTACGCAAGAAGTACGTGATTATGCAGCCGCAGGCATGAATGAAAAAGCACAAGAATTTAAAGAAAAAGGTGGGCAACTTTATTTGGAAAACTCGCAATGAGTCTGCGCGTTGGCATTGTCGGCGCAGGAATCGCAGGACGCTTGTTTGCCATCGAATGCTTAAAAAATAATTGGCAAGTCAGTCTGTTTGATCAAGATGAGACTCACGGGGCAAACAGCTGCAGCTTTGTTGCAGCCGGAATGTTAGCGCCGTTTACTGAATTAGAAAGCAGTGAAAAAATTATTTGTGAACTGGGCCTCGCCAGTTTGTCCGCGTGGCCCGATCTCTTACAGCGATTACCTCAACCCGTTTCACTGACACACTGCGGCACAGTGGTTGTTGCACATGCACTGGATAACGGCGAGTTAACGCGCTTCCAACGCATTCTTGCGCATCGATTAACAGGCAATATTCATGCTGTGTTAGATGAAACTATTTTGCAATCTACGACACGTGAGCAACTCGAAAAATTTGTTCCAGGAATTTCACCTTCGCTGCAAAAAGGTTTTTGGTTACCGCAAGAAGCTCATTTGAATTCCATTGAATTTTTTCGAGCATCGACGGATTATTTACAAGCACACTGTCAAGCATGGTACGCAGCCACTTTCATTGAAGAGATTACCCCGCATCAAATTAAATTTGCTAAGACGGAACACTCATTTGATTTAGTGGTCGATTGCCGTGGTTTAGCAGCAAAAACAACCTGGCCAACGTTGCATGGCATTCGAGGCGAATTAATTTGGTTAGAGACTCAGGCTGTCAAGTTAACGTGTCCTGTGCGCATCTTGCATCCTCGTTATCCGATTTATATTGTACCGCGCGGTGACAATCGATTTGTCGTAGGTGCTACGATGATTGAGAGTGATGATCAGAGTCCGATCTCCGCACAATCAATGTTAGAATTATTATCGGCTGCTTATACAATACATCCCGGATTTGCTGAAGCAAGAATTATAAATACCTTAACGCATTGCCGTCCAACGTTTCCAGATCACTTACCTAAAATCAATTATCAATCCGGCTTATTAAAAATAAATGGTTTATATCGGCATGGCTGTTTAATTGGCCCTGCTGTGATTCAAGATGCGATTCGGTTAGTCATTGCGGGCAAGCAAGCGATGCGCTTTCCGTCACTTCTTACTTTCTCAGAGGACACTTCGTTATGCACGTCATCGTAAATGATGAACAAAAAACCATTGCAGAGCATTGCAATTTAGCCGAAGCATTACAACAATGGGGATATCAAATGGATATGCCGATTGCAGTTGCATTAAATCATCGTCTGGTGCACAAACAACATTATGCAACGACTGAATTAACAGCCAATGTGTTCATTGAAATTTTGTTGCCGATGCAAGGAGGTTAAGTATGACATTTCAATTAGCGGATAAAATCATTTCCTCGCGTTTATTGCTTGGCACCGCGCGTTATCCGTCGTTACACATCCTGCAAGAAGCATTGCACATTGCAAAGACGGAAGTGATTACAGTGTCATTGCGTCGACAAGCATCGCATGCGGCCAGCAGCATGGATTTTTGGAAAATGCTACAAGCATTAGGTTGTCATATCTTACCGAATACAGCGGGCTGTCAAACGGCAAAAGAAGTCATTTTATTGGCTGAAATGGCACGCAGTGTCTTTGGCACAAATTGGATTAAAGTAGAAGTCAGTCGCGATGATTACATGTTGCAACCCGATCCATTTGAATTAGTCGCTGCGACGCAAGAATTAATTCAACAAGGTTTTGAAGTATTTCCCTACTGCACCGATGATGTCGTCGTGTGTGAAAAATTAGTCACGTTAGGTTGCCGCATCATCATGCCGTGGGCCGCACCGATTGGCAGCGGCAAAGGAATCAGTCATCCATTTGGATTAAAAACATTACGCCAACGGTTTCCACACATCACATTAATTGTCGATGCCGGAATTGGTGCACCGTCTCATGCGGCTTATGCGATGGAGTTAGGATGTGATGCAGTGTTATTGAATAGCGCAGTTGCACTGGCAGCCGATCCAGTCAAAATGGCCGATGGTTTTGCACGTGCGATTCAAGCAGGCCGGTTAGCGTATGAATCTGGATTAATGCCGGAACGTGATTTTGCAACACCCAGTACACCGATGCTGGGTAGACCTTTTTGGCAGCAAATCTCAGAGAAGCCATAACATGACACACCAACCCATTGCATGGACTATCGCAGGCTCTGATTCAGGTGGCGGTGCAGGCATCCAAGCGGATCTTCATACTTTTCATGCATTGGGTGTGCATGGGTGCAGTGTCATTGCTGCGTTGACCGCACAAAACAGTCAAGCCGTTCAACGCATTGAATTTTGCTCGCCTGCGATGATCACTGCTCAAATCACTGCGCTGGCAGACGATTTGCCGCCTGGCGCAATCAAATTAGGCATGGTCGGTTCGCTTGAAACACTGAAAACCATTTTGCCATTGCTGCGCCAATTTTCGGTGCCGATTATTTATGATCCGGTGATAACAGCCAGTTCAGGTGCGACATTGCATCAAGGTGAATTACGTGAATTTTTATTACAACATTTTTTGCCGCAGGTGACATTACTGACACCTAACATTGCAGAAGCAGAATGGTTACTCGCTAAAAAAATTATTAACAATGATGACATGACCGCAGCCGCTCAAGAATTATATTCGTATGGTGTGAAAGCAGTTTTGCTGAAAGGCGGGCATGCGCTAGGACAAAAAAATAATTGCCAAGATTTTTTTTACGATGGGCTCACCGCAACGTGGTTAACCAGTGACAGACAAACGACTTTGCATAATCATGGCAGTGGCTGCACCCTCGCCTCTGCGATTGCCGCCTGTTTAGCGCTGGATTATTCGCTAATTGATGCGTGTGTCATTGCAAAAATGTATGTCAATCAAGGATTACGGTTAGCAATACAAATGGGTAAAGGGGTTGGGCATGTTGCTCATGCTGGATGGCCTACTGTACAGAGCGATTTACCTTGGCTGACAACCTCTCATTCGTTTGAGAGAAATCTTTTTAAGTTTGCGACGGTGGGTCAGGATGCGTTAGGCATTTATCCTATTGTTGACAATTTCGAATGGTTAGAGCGCTTCATTAAAAAAAATGTGTCGACGATTCAATTACGCATCAAAGATAAAATAGACAACGACTTTCATTCGCAATTAAAAAAAGCGATTGTGTTAGCAAAACAATACAATACGCGTTTATTTGTCAATGATGATTGGCGAACAGCCATCGAGTTGGGTGCATACGGTGTGCACTTAGGTCAAGAAGATTTGCTCACTGCCGATTGTGCCGCGATTGCAAACGCTGGATTACGCTTAGGCATTAGCACACATTCTTATGCGGAAATTGCCCGTGCACATGCTTACCGTCCTTCTTATATGGCTGTCGGAGCGATTTTTCACACCACGACTAAACAATTACCGACCGCTCCACAAGGCGTGGACAATTTACGCCGTTATTGTCAGTTACTGGATTATCCGGTTGTCGCAATTGGTGGGATTCAATGGGAACATTTGCCTGCTTTGTGTGAAGCGGGTGCGAATGGGATAGCGGTGATTTCTGCGATGATGAAAGCGGATGATCCGGAGGTGGAGTTAGATCGTTGGAAAAATGCGGTTCTATAAATCCCTCTTTATTCAAAGGACGTTGTTGGTAATCATTTTGAGTAGAATGCCTTCCCCGCAAAGCATACGCATCAAGCAAAGAAAATTTTGCTTAGAACGTATTCCCCGCAGGACATAGGCGTCAAGCTAAGAGAATTTTGCTTAGAAAGCCTTCACCTACAGGGGGAAGGTGGCCGACAGGCCGGATGGGGGGATAAAAAAACGCAAGAAATCTTAGCAAAGAAATGACAAAAGCAGTAAGAGCGCTATGATTGAGAGTATTATTTTGATCCCCCCATCCGGCCTGTCGGCCACCTTCCCCCTGCGGGGAAGGAGTTCTGAGCAAAATTCTCTTAGCTTGACGCCTATGCCCCGCAGGGGGAAGGCGTTCTAGTCAAGATAATTTGCAACAACAGCATGAGTAAACACTCTCTCAAACACACCCACATCATTTTCGAGAAACAAAATGATTTCCTTTAATATAAAATCGCAACAATCGTTTCGCCCAATGCTTTGCATAATCCACACCGACACGAGGTCTTTTAACAATTGTAATATCCTGTTCCTCTGGCGAAGTCGCAATAAAAAAATCATCTGATTCTAAATCATGGCCATTGAGACGCTTGTCAATTTGCATGGCCTTGCACAACAACCCAGGTCCCTTGGTTTTCAGCGAAATATTTTTAATCGGTTCAATTGCGCGAATTAAAACAGCAGACGCCATTCCTTCTTTTTCAGTCACAACATTGACGCAATGATACATGCCATAAATTAAATAAACATACGCATGTCCAGGCGCACCAAACATGACTTGGGTGCGGGGTGTTAATCCTTTGGCAGAATGGGCGGCTAAATCGTGAGGGCCTAAATAAGCTTCCACTTCTACAATTTTGCCGACCCTCTCAGTCTCTGCGACGCGATGGACAAGATATTTGCCCAATAATTCTTTCGCAACGAGAATAGGATCTCTGTCGTAAAACGCTCTGGTTAATTTACGCATTGATACACATCGTAAAAGTTGTTATGGTTGATTGGTGATTTTAACACACAAAAAATCCTATTTTCTAATTGATTGCATAGAATTATCATGCTAAAAAAGCACCGTCACTTTTTAAGAGGATGAAGCCGATCATGGAAAAAAGTTTTACGAAAGTATTACAGGGTTATCACACCTTTAGAGAAAAATATGTACACGGTGACAAATCAGTGATGCAATATCTGTCACATTACGGCCAGAAACCGCAAGTCATGGTGGTTGCATGTTGTGATTCGCGAGTGGATCCGGCATTGATTTTGCAGTGTGACCCCGGTGATTTGTTTGTTGTGCGCAATGTCGCAAATATTGTGCCGCCTTTTGAAAGTGATGGCGCGCATCACGGCACCAGTGCTGCGCTTGAATTTGGTGTACGCAATTTGCAAGTCGAACACTTGATTTTGCTAGGTCATAGTCAATGTGGTGGTATTCAAGCATTAATCAACCAACATGAACACCACAATGATGACTTCATTTCCAATTGGGTTTCTATCATTAATACTGAGAATTGCCAATTATCCACGACGGATGACTATGCAAAATTGGCGTTGAATCAATCGTATGAAAATTGTTTAACCTTTCCTTGGATTCGCAAAGCCATCGAAGCAAAACATCTCATTATACATTTGTGGTTTTTTGATATCGAGACAGGACAAATATTTACGTATCGTGAAAGACAAAATAAATATTTACCACTCGAATAGTTATCTAGCATAAATTGCAAACTTATAAAACGGCTGTCCATCGATCGTTTGCACGTAATGATAGGCTTGCCATGCACGATTAAAGTGCTGATTGAATGAAAAAAATTTCACGTAATTAATTTGCTGATTGCCAAAATAACCCAACTGAGTCACCGGATCCGTTTTTTTGACATCTACAAAAATATACTGCGGCTGATAATGATTAATATCCTCTGCTAAGGCTGAAATTAAAAAATTTAATTGCGCCGCGTGCTGCGCATAGACAACTGGATAATTTTTTTCATCATACAATTGCCCCATCTCAGGCAACCACCCTATTGCTGCAAATCGTGAGCCGAATTGTTGTTGCAAATAATCCACGCTGGGAAAACCAAACTCACTGGAATTACTTAAATAATACACCGTTTGATGAGAATATTTTTTGAGGGTATGCAAAAAATCAAAATAATATTTTTTATATTGCTCGATAGAGTGAAATCGTTCCGCATATAAATAAACAGGATAAAGAAAAATACTCATGCCAAGCATCAGTGTGAATAATAACTTGATTTTTGCGCTGCTAGCGCGAGGCGGCGTCACTAACAGAAAAAATAATATCATTAGCGCATTCACCAGCAGAAAGACATGATGCAACCAAATTGTATGTGGGAGTATTTTCAATGCTGAAAAACCGACTGCGAGTGATACAGAGAGTGACACCACTGCTTTTTTAAACGTCGTTACCGTTACACTTAACCAAGCAAACAAAGCCATCACCAACAGCAAATCACTCCAGGGTGATAACTGGATAATAAGCCAGACATAATCCACTCGAAAAAAAAGATAACTGATAGCCAATATCATATAAAACGCCATGAAGGCATAGTCGTGACGCTCAATTCGACTTTTTTGACTAAACGCTCCAAATAAAATAACGTTTAACAAGAGGCATGTCGAAAGCAATGGGATTTTGTGATAAAACCAATTGGTTTTCTGAAGGATAAAACTCAGATAAAAACCCGTGGCTGCCAATAATAATAGTTTCGTTAAAGGCTCAGTTGCATTATCTTTTGCAGTGAGACAGAAAAGCAGCGCACTAAAATAAAATATCATCGCAGCATCGCTTAGCATTAACTGCATCCATGGTAAATGAAATTTTTGATAATAAAATCCGCTGACAATTGGCAAAATTTGAGTAATGTAATCTGGATTAAACACCAAAATACAAACCAAATAGGTGACGATCACACAACTAATGATAGCGGCTTCACGGCGTATTTTTTTTGTTGAAAAATAGGAATAGGCTTCAATGAAAATAAAACTAACTAAAAAATAAGGTTTAATCGCAAAACCAATACCGGCTAACAGGCTTACTCCTATGCTGAGGGTTCTTGGTAGCTTTTTTCCTTGTAACTGGGCGGCTGTCAGCAAGAGATACGGGAAGAAAAAAGCTAACAACAAATGTTCCCGCTGACCAAACTCACCATAGGGATAAATTAAAAAAATCACTGCTAAGATTAAATTGAAAAGTGTTCGCTGGGAAAGCATTTTAAACAGTCGCTGATTGAGGTAAAAACAAAGCAAGAGAGACAGTGTTAAGCAGAAAAAGAGATAGCATTGAATCGCCGAAATCGCATTGAGTGAGAATAGTTTTTCGCTGAGCGCAGCGGGCAAATATAAATAAATACTCATCGGGGGATTTAATTCAAAAAAATCGTGTGTGTAGGTGCCGCCTTGCAAAAATCGTTTTGCAGCGAACGTTAACCAACTGACGTCTGAATTTAAAATGCCTGTGGATTGGAGATAGCCTGCTGAAAAATAGATGATAGCGAAGAGCAGCCAGAAAATAATGGCTTGGCGATTAATAAGCAGCATTTTAAATTCCTTTTAAAATCATGAAAGGGCTGTCATCCTGAGTGCTTAAGAAAGGGCTGTCATCCTGAGTGCTTAAGAAAGGGCTGTCATCCTGAGTGCTTTTCGCTCCGAAGGATCTCCCGCAAATTTCTGAGACTTAGCTAAAGAATTTCCTAAGCATCTCTCTACTATATAGGGAGATCCTTCGGAGCGAAAAGCGCTCAGGATGACAAGCCCTTTCTTAAGAAAGAGTTATCATCCTGAGCGCTCTAACTCCCGAAAAAACAGGGGTAAACACCGAATAAGAATTGTTTTTATACAAATCCCCCTTGTTCCCAATGGCGCTAGCTTAAGAACTGTCGTCCCGGAATTTAGTAGCTCTTAACGAGCGCCTTTTGCTCGTTTAGAGCTACTTAATGTCCGGGATCCATCTTCAATTTATCGCCCTCTTGCTTTTAACTTATATGCTTTAAGCAAAATGGATCCCGGACATTAACTGGCGCTAAATTCGCAAAAAGCGCTCATTAAGCGCCAGTAAATTCCGGGACGACAGTTCTTAAGCTAGTGCCATTGCCCCTTGTTCCCCCTTTTTCAAAGTGGGAGACCTTCTAAACAACTCTTGCTGTTAAAACACAGAGTTGCTTAGCAGGTCTCCCACTTTGAAAAAGGGGGAACAAGGGGGATTTGTATAAAAAAATTCTTATTCAACAACGCCGTTTAAAAAATATTCTTATCTCAATCGATACACCAACGTCGTCACTAGTCTCACTTTTTTATCAATCGACCCAAATGCATTTTGTGTACTGTTCCAATCTGGATTCATTGTGCTTGAGTCACGACTCATGATTTCAAAAATACCTTGATTGGCTGTTTGAATATTTCCTAATTCAGTACCAGAATCTTTCGCAAATTGCTCCGCCACCGATCGCGCACTGCGAGTCGCATCTGCCATCATGCTGGGACGAATGGTGTCGAGTTGGGTGAAATAATAGCTGGGATTGGGGCTGACATTATTCACATCAAACGCCAGTGAAATACCTTGTTGTAACAAGGCACCCATTGCTTGATTAGTCTCTGCAATTAAACCAACATGCTCTGAACGAATACGGACGCCGCCTGTCAAGATGTAACGTTGGTCATTGGCAGTGGCTGTATTCGTTTGATAAGCATTCGCTAATTTGTCATCGACTTTAATCGGTTGCACACTGATTTCTTGATCAGAAAAACCATGCTGTTTTAAAAACGCCGTTACCGCTTGTTGATCACGCACCAAGCGTTGATTTAAATCCGTTAAGTTATTACCAATCTCACGGTAATCAATTTCCCAAATACCTAAATCCGATGTGACATTCCGCTCGGTTAATCCTTTCACCGTCACCGTACGACTAGAGGATTTTGCTAAATAAAGCGCTTTGCCTACTGAATAACCGGCGCCAAAAATACCTGCACTGAGGATCACAGAGCTAACTAACAAAGCTATTTTTTTATTAAACATGCATGAACCTCTTTTTTAATACACTCGTAAAAGGAATGCTTTTAAACAGGCGAATTAACACGTTCCCATGTTTGTGAACGGCCTAATAAAGGCAATCCAAGATAATTCCGAACAATTAATTTTTTACCGTGATGAACTAAGCGCAGAGAACAATTAAATACGTTACTCTTCGCAGCATCCATCCATTTACCGTGATCCCATACGTTAGCATCCGGCGTTAGACCCTTAAAAATCACAGTTCCCACCGCAGGCAACACTAACGATTCTGAAAAAACTTTTACAACTTTGCCGGACAACCCATTGGCGGTTTGATAAATTTGGATGATGCTTTTTGGCTGACGAGTCACATCATCTTTCACTCGCCAATAACCGATTGGCGAGTTTTCTGCCGCCCATAAAAAATGAGGTAACAATAAACCGCAAATAATTATGAGTTTTTGGTATCGGCGCATACGGACTTCTCTGCAATGGCGCGAAAAATTTTCTCTCTCACTTCATCAACAGTCCCTAGCCCATCAATTCGAATGAGAACAGGTGAATGATCCGGTTCCTCTGCGGCTTGATTAATGTAGTAATTCACTAACGGTTCTGTTTGTTGATGATAAACAGAAAGTCGTTTGCGAATAGTATCTTCGTGATCATCTTGACGTTGAATCAGTAATTCACCCGTAACGTCATCTTTTCCAGTCGTCTGCGGTGGATTGTGCTCCAAATGATAAACGCGCCCGGATGACTCGTGAACACGTCGACCACTTAATCGTTTAATGAGTTCGCCATCTGGCACATGGATTTCAATAATATAATCTAAATGGACATGGTTCTCGTGCAATGCTTCTGCTTGAGGAATCGTACGTGGAAAACCATCTAATAAAAAACCACTTGCACAATCCGGTTCCGCCACACGCGCTTTCACCAATGCAATCATAATATCATCTGAGACTAACCGTCCCTCATCCATAATTTGTTTCACTTGCATGCCCAGTGAAGTGCCTGCATTAATGGCAGTACGCAGCATATCGCCCGTCGAGACTTGCGGAATTTTATAATATTCTTTGATAAATTTTGCCTGAGTTCCTTTGCCGACCCCAGGACAACCGAGTAAAACCAAACGCATTGAGGGCTCCTAAATAATTTGGGCTTATTTTAGTAGACAAGAAGGGGTAATAGCCAGAAGTTTATTTCGTTCAAAATTATTTACGAGGACGATGGGAATTTAGCAATAAAGGCATTGCCTGGGTATAGGTTTTTAACACCGATAATGCCCGTTGACTGCCTGTCTCATTCCAAAGATCGTAAGCTTGCAGGGGGAGTAAATCCGGGCATTTTTTACTGTATTGACGGATCGCTTGTAAGACATCCATTAAGGGCACAAATTGCTTGCCCAGCAAACAATACAAATCATTGGTGGAGTAAGAGATAGCCTCATAAGCCGTTTTACCGATATTGACAAAATAACTTATTTTGACGAGGCGTTTCTCGGCTAACCTGGGGAATAACCCCGTAAATAACAAGCACTTATCACCCACATCTTGAAGTGCTACTAGACGTTGTTGCGGGCTCAGCCTCGCCCCTTGCAGAAATTCAGTGGCAATGATGCGATGGGTTAATTGGGGCTGATTGGTATAGCGCATTAAGAGAAAAACTAAATAGGATTCAATATCTTCTTTCAAACAAACTGCACAATGTTGTTCGGCTTCATGTATAATGTCGTACCATAACGCAGTGGGGGTCGAGTTGACTAAAATTTTCATAAATACTCCTCTAAATTCAACGCCCTATACTGTAATTATATCTGAAATATCCCAAATAATAACATTGACATTCTGAGTATAATATGATCAAAGTTTTCATTTCTGATTTGCATCTGGAAGAGAATCGTCCTGACATCAGTCAGTTATTTTTGAACTTTTTATCCGCGTGCACGGGTCATGTTGATTCGCTGTATATTTTGGGTGATTTTTTTGAAGTGTGGATTGGCGATGACAATATGACGCCATTTAATTTAACTATTCTTCATGCACTGAAAAAAGCTACGCAACAACATCTAAAGATATTTTTTATCCATGGTAATCGTGATTTTTTAATTGGCAAACGGTTTTTGCGTGCGTCGGGTTGTAAATTATTAGCGGACGAAAGTGTGATTGATTTATTTGGTCAACCGGCATTATTGATGCACGGTGATACATTATGTACGGCCGATGAAAAATATTTACGTTTTCGAAAAAAATCACGTAATTGGTTTTTGCAAAAACTTTTTTTGTTAAAGTCATTGGAAAAACGTCAAGCGATTGCAATGAATTATCGTGCCAAAAGCAAGCAACACACCAGTACAATGCCAGATGACATTATGGATGTGACCCAAGCAGAAGTCGCTCGCGTAATGCAAAAACATCACGTGCACTCTCTGATTCATGGGCATACGCATCGACCCGGGGTTAATCCATTTTCGCTGGAAGATACATTATTCACTCGCACGGTGTTGGGCGCTTGGCATGACAATGGCAGCGCGTTGATTTGCCGCGGTCAGGACGATCAGCAACTTGTGACGTTTGCAGCGGCGAGCGATATAAGCTTTTCTGATAAATAATTTTATACAAATCCCCCTTGTTCCCCCTCTTTCAAAGGGCGTTGTTGCGTAATTCCCACTTCCGTCATTGCGAGAAGCGTTTTTTGCGACGAAGCAATCCAGTTCTTGATTCTTAAGTCTAAAACTGGATTGCTTCGTCGCAAAAAACGCTCCTCGCAATGACGGCGCGAGAATTTCGCATTATGAGATGTGATTAATGCATTCACTTAGGAACCAACGCAATCGCACGCGTCAGCGCCTCTGTTCCATCTTGTGTTTTAATCGGTAAAATAATCGCCTCAGCGCCTATCGGCGGTAATGATTTGCAATTCGCTAAATTTTCCACAATATATTTGCCCGCGCCGAGAATAGCATAATGCACGGGAAAATTGAGGTCTAAACAATCGGGTGAGAGAGAATCAACCGCTAAGCCAGAAATATTTCGTTCTAACAATAACTGAGCGGCTTCTGGCGAAAATCCTGGGAAATGCATCTGACCCGTTTCATCAGGGTTACGAAATTTTTTCTCATCCGACCAAAAACGATCCCAACCGGTATACCCTATCACTAAACTGTTTGCAGAAATTTTACCGAATTTTTTTTCAAATTCTAGAACATCGGCTGTCGTAATATAATAATCTGCGTGTGCTTTCGCCGACACATCGATCATAAAAATGGGCGCAATTAATTCTTCTAATGCTAGATCGGCTGCACTTTTTGCATGGGGAATAAAATGAGAAGGTGCATCGATATGCGTACCCGTACCCGCATTCATTTCAATGGCCTGCACACGACATGCTTCAGGATAATCGACAATGACACGATGACGAAAGCCGCAGGTACCACTCCATGTCGGTGCAGATGAATTTAACGTGTGGGTTAAATCAATGAAGTTAAATTGATGCAAAAAAGATAACATATTCATTGTCCATCAACGGATTATTTATTCAACTGCGCAATTTGCTTTGCAATGTCTTGAATAGCCTCAGGTGTCGCTTCATGCGCAAACTTACGCAATTTTTTTAAAAAAGATTCTTCTGACACCGCTAAGTTCGTAAACTGCTCGGTCTCATCAACAATTTGTTTCACCACGGGATACCGTTCCGCATGATAATTATTTAACAACGATTTGCCTGCCGTTCCCTGCACCACTTGCACGAGTTTATCAGCCAAATTCATTGCATCTTGAATACCTGAATTCATCCCTTGCCCACCCACTGGCGAATGCACATGCGCCGCATCACCTGCTAAAAAAACATTACCTTGCTGCATACGCGCGACAATCTTACTATGAATCCAAAATGGCGAAATCCACGAAACATTAGACACATTGTAATTGCCATCAGTCCGCTCATGAACAATTTCAATCACTTCTTTTTCAATAAAAATTTTGCGGGGATGACTTTGATGAATATTGGCAGCGATCCGATAACTTTGCTCGCCAAAAGGAAATGCAGCAAACAATGTTCCTTTGCCAAAAAACACATGAATTTCATGCGGATTTAAAAACGAACCCATTTTAGCATCTGCGACAACAAATTGCTCCGCCATATCCGTGCCGGGGAAATCAATGTCACATTTTTGGCGCGTCACACTGTTCGCACCATCACAGCCAATTAACCAATTGCAGACAACGTCTTCGATCTTGCCTTGTTGATTTTTAATTTTAGCAACAACCGTATCATCGGTTTGAACTAAATCAATTAATTCTTCATTCCAACCAATCGCAATCTGTTGAGATTGCAACACATCAATTAATAATTTCTCAGTCTCACTTTGCGGCAACATAATAATAAATGAATACGGTGAATCAAGATGATCAAACGGAATTCTAAGTAACACCTTATCATGTCCGTATAAATTAACCGCATTGCACTGATGACCTTTTTTAATAAACGATTGAGCAATGCCTAAGCGGTCAAATATTTCAAGCGAACCGGGTTGAATCCACGTCGCATTGGTCTGGTGTGTGTGCTCGGATTTTTTATCAATGATACGAAAAGGAATCCCGCGTCGCGCTAATTCACAGGCTGCCGTTAAGCCGGTCGGGCCTGCACCAACGATCAAAATAGGTGTCGTTTGAGTCATCGTCAATTTTTCCTTATGAAATGGTCTCACCACCATCCACTGCAAAATTTTGTCCCGTAATGAAGCTCGCCTCTTCGGAGGCTAAAAACACTGCCAAATTGGCAACATCGCTCGGCTTCCCTACTCTGCCTAACGGAATACTAGCCAACATATCATCCATTTCATCCGCTGTCACAGAAAAAGCTTCCTCATTAAAAATCAATCCTGGTTCAATGGAATTAACGGTGACATTGTATTTTGCAAATTCTAATGCAGCGGTGCGCATTAAACCATTCATGCCTGCTTTGGATGCGGTGTAATGCGAAAAACCCGGCCAGCCCATTCGCTCTCCTGAAATCGAAGAGATAAAAATAACTCGACCGGCTTGTTGTTGCTGCAACATTGATGTAAGCGATTTTACCAACAGAAAAGCACTGGTTAAATTGGTATTTATCACATGCTGCCAATCCTTTAACGATAAATTTTCCAACATCGCCAAGGGATAAATACCTGCATTGTGTACCAAAATATCGACACGGCTCCATTGCGCTTCGATTTGCTCGATAGCACGCTTGACCGCGCGCTCATCTGTAATATCACATTGTACAAACGCCGCATCGCCGCCTGCTGCTAAAATATCCGTAACCGTTTGATGCAATTTAGTTACATCACGCCCAAGAATGAAAACGTTTGCACCTTCACTGGCAAACGTTTTTGCAATTTGTTTACCAATCCACCCGCCGCCACCGGTGACAATCGCGACTTTATCCTTTAATCGCTTGTTCATCTAATTTCCTATTAAATTTCATTTTGTCGGCATGATGCGTCAACCAAACACCGGCTAACACTATCACCCCCCCTGAAAAAGATAACCATGTTAACACTTCACCTAACCATATCCAGCCGATCAACGTCGCTGCCAGAGGAATCAGATATAGAAAATTGACGGCTTGTGAAATTGATAAATCGCGCAGACCAAAACTCCATGCCAGATAACCCACCGCAGCTGGAAAAACACCTAAATAAACCACTGAGCTGGTTGCAGCCATAGAAGCTGTTTTGAGACTGTCACGCATTTCGGGCAAATAGATTAATAACAATAACGTCGCGCCCCAAATAATATACGCTGTCACATGCATTGCCGAATAATGGCGTAAAAAATATTTTTGCAAAATCGAGTAAGCGGCACTGAGTCCGGTCGCCGCTAACAAATAGAGGAATCCCATTTGAAACGTGAAAGGCTGATCCCCAGTCAATAACAATATCGCTAACCCAATTAAGCTCACGCTCATGCCTATCACGATATACCCTGTGATTTTTTCGCGTAAAAATAAACTGGTAAAGAGAATCGTCAACACCGGTGATTGACTGACAATAAAACTCGCGACGCCTGAGGGCACTTCCATTTCACCATAATTTAACGTGATGTTGTAACAGCCGATGGCAAACATCCCCAGCAAGGTGATTGCGATTTTATCGCGTAAAGAAATGGGCGTCGGGTTTTTTAAAAATAAACACAAAATCCCCATGACCAATGACGCCACCAACATGCGCAATAACCCTAACCCACCGGGTGTATAACCTTGTAAGCCAGCACGAATGCCGACAAACGCGGATGCCCACAAAATCACTGCGAATACTAACCAAATTTTTGCGATTGTTTTTTTATTCATAAAAAAAGTAGTCTAACGATTGCATCTCTAATAAACGGGAATGGGTGCGATTATACTCCATAATCATGTAGCCGCGGCTATAAATTTCTGCCACCGGCTCTGCGGCAGAAATCACTAACCGGACTTTTGCATCATAAAACACATCTACCATACTAATAAATAAACAAATCATGTCTTTCGCAGTCGCGGGGATGATAGGCACATTACTAATAAATACGGTCCGATATTTTTCAGCAATGGCCAAATAATCCATTTGACTACGCGGCACCGTGCACAAGGCGGAGAAATCAAACCAAATGACATCACCAGCTTGCTTAATAATATGAACGTCTCGATTGAAAAGTGTGATAGGCGCAGTGTGAATGGTTTTATTTTCGGCTAAGAGCGTAAACGATTTTTCCATATTGTTCTGCGCGGCTCGATCGAGTGGTGAATAAAACACACCGGCCGTTTTTAAATGACGCAATCGATAATCAACGCTCGTTGTCATGTGTAATACGTCTGTATAGTGCTTTAATAATTCAATGGCGGGTAAAAATTGCTCGCGTTGCAAGCCATTTTTATATAACTCATCCGGCGCAACATTCGAGGTCGTCACTAACGTCACGCCACGTGCGAACAATGCTTTAAATAATCGTCCTAGCAACATTGCATCTGTAATATCGGATACATATAACTCATCAAAACAAAGCAAATACGCTTTTGCTGCAATATCATCTGCAATTTGTAACAACGGATCTTTTTCACCCTGGTGTTTTTTCAGTAATTGATGAACCAATTGCATAAATTGATGAAAATGCATTCGCATTTTTTGTTTGAAGGTAATGCATTCATAAAAACAATCCATCATAAATGTCTTGCCTATCCCAACCCCGCCCCACAAATATAATCCATTGATCAATTTGGGGCGACGCCAGAAAGCCAATCTATTTTGGCGCTTTTCTGCCTCGAGGGTGAGCTCAGTATATATTTTTTGCAAATAGTCTAATGCGTTTAATTGTTGCGGATCTGAAGAAATTACGCCAGATTCACATTTTTTTTGGTAGTATTCTATCGGAGTCATTGCTTACTAACCTTGGTAAATTTTTATGACAAATTGTTATTGTGGATCGAATCAACCTTATGAAAATTGTTGCGGTATTTATATCACAACAGATGTTCCCGCCCCAACACCTGAAGCCTTAATGCGGTCACGCTATTCCGCTTATCATCAAGCAAATATCGACTATATCATAAAAACCATGCGAGGACCGGCGGCGGTTAATTATGATCCGGTAGCCGCGGCCACTTGGGCGCAGCAAGTGCGTTGGCGCAAATTAAAAGTCGTTCAATCTTCGCAGAAAGAAGAGACAGGATTTGTGGAATTTGTTGCCTACTTTGATTGGAATAAACGGGAGGAAAAAATTCATGAGGTCAGTGAATTTCGCAGAGAAGAAGGACGTTGGTATTATTTCGATGGAGTGACTAAGTCTTAGAATGGACTTGGCATCCGGAGCACCTTATCCCCTCCCGAAAAAAGGCGTTGTTACATTCTCTCTGAGCCGCGACCGTCAGGGAGCGATCGCCGAGGATTATATTATCAGCTGTATTCATTCGAGATGCGTGACACTCCCTGACGGTCGTGGCTCTGTTTGAAAGCGGCTTATTATGCAACAACGCCGTTATTACCCGGTTTACATTCTCTCTGAGCCGCGACCGTCAGGGAGCGATCGCCGAGGATTATATTATCAGCTATATTCATTCGAGATGCGTGACACTCCCTGACGGTCGTGGCTCTGTTTGAAAGCGGCTTATTACGCAACAACGCCGTTATTACCCGGGTTGCATTCTCTCTGAGCCGCGACCGTCAGGGAGCGATCGCCGAGGATTATATTATCAGCTGTATTCATTCGAGATGCGTGACACTCCCTGACGGTCGTGGCTCTGTTTGAAAGCGGCTTATTACGCAACATCATGATTTTGCTTTCCCAACCATCGTTAACAATTCCGTCATTTTAACTTTGGCTTTGCCTAGCATCGCTTCCAATTCTTCCGGTGGCAAAGCAACGCCTAACCAGGAACCCTGCACTTCATTGCAATCATTTTTTAAGAGAAAATTGATTTGCTCTACAGATTCCACACCTTCCGCCAGCACGCGCAAATTTAAGCTTTTTGCTAACGCAATAATGGCACAAACAATCGCTTCATCATCCGAATTGATAAGAATATTTTGGATATACTCTCGATCTATTTTAATTCGATCCAGTGGCACTTTTTTCAAATAACTAATGCTTGAAAAGCCTGAGCCATAATCATCGAGAGCAATTTTAATCCCCATTTTTTTTAACTGTTTTATTTTTTCAATCGTGTCTTCGCTATTGATAATCATATTTTCAGTCAACTCTAATTCTAAAAATTGCGGATCTAATTTTGTTTTATGTAAAACATGCTTCACAACATCGACAAAATTCGATTGACCCACTTGGCGTTGCGCCATATTCACTGCAATTCGAAAAGGTTTTAAACCGGATTTTTGCCATGCGACACATTGCCTACAAGCCGTTTCCAAAACCCACTCACCCAATGGCACAATCAAACCGGATTCTTCTGTTGAAGAAATAAACTCAATCGGCGAAATAATTCCCTTTTCAGGATGCTGCCAACGCACCAATGCTTCGACACTGATAAATTCTCGTGTTTTTAAATCAAATTGCGGTTGGTAATAAAGCAAAAATTGGTTGAGCTCAAATGCTTTACGCAATTGGTTTTCTAACTTAAGTTGCTCTAAACTATGCGATGTCATATTCGAGCGATAAAATTGAAAACTATTCGGGCCCTGCTCTTTAGCTTTCAGTAAGGCAATATCAATATTTTTTAATAACGTTTCAGCGTCACTGCCGTCTTTGGGAAATAATCCGATACCGACACACGCCGTCACCGAAAATTCTTGCTGATTAATCGTAAAAGGCGATTTCACTAGTTGCAGCAATTTCTCAATAAAAAATGTAGTTTGCTCATCGTTGTTAATATTTTCTAGCAGAATAATAAATTCATCGCCATCGACTCTGGCAAGCGTTGCATCCCATTCTTCCGTGAGTGCTTTTAGCCGACCCGCTAAGCCTCGTAATAATTGATCACCTACAACACGCCCCAAACTATCGTTAATTAACACAAAACGATCAATATTAATTAAAAATAATGAAAAAATAGTTTGAACGTGATTCGCATGGGAAATCGCATGATTGATGCGATCCACCAACAATAATCGATTGGGTAAATTGGTCACGGGATCATGTGTGAGCGAATGCTGATATTCTTTTTCAGTTTGTTCTAATTGTCCTTCCAATAACTTTTGATGCATGATTTGCAACTGCATGATTTGCCATTTTTTTGCAAGTACACAAGTCAGTTGACGCACGGTTGATGCAACAAACGGTTTTTCAACAAACATTAAGTCATCTTCAAAACCAAATTGGTTAATTAATTGATCCCAGGAATCATCCACATGCTTCATACAAAATGCAATTTGAATATTTTTATCCATTTGCCAAATGTCTTTGATCACTTGCAAACTTTCTTTGATTTCCTTTTTTTCATTGATAAAAGCGATCGCATAGGGAGTCCCGTTCTTCAACGACGTCATGATTAAATTGACAACATCAATGAAATGAACCGCTAAATCAATCTGAAAAGCTGGGAAAAAATTGTTGTCATCTTTTTGCGGCGCGAAACCGTGATTTTTTTGTGGCACCACTAAGATTTTTTCTAGCTCGTGATGGATGGTTTGATCAGAATCAATGATTAAAACGCGAAAGTGAGAAGACCGCTGTTTAAACATTCATTTCTCCAGGGTTAGCAATACTGACTTCCTTTTAGTATAGGCGAGTTTTATTGATTTCGATTTCAGCAGTATTGATATTTTTTTATGCAAACAATCAAGTAATTACAGGCAAGAAGACGCAGGGATTGAGAAAAAAAATGAACAATAGAAAAGGGATTGGAGGATATCCCTCCAATCCTTAAAAGTCAGGCTTTAATGATTAATAATCGTCGTCACCTGTTGCGGTATCCGCATTGCCTTGGTCACTGGTAGAGGATGAACCACTCATGTTAGAGGAAGAACCACTCATACTAGAGCTACCACTCATGCTGGACGAGCCGCTCATACTGGAAGAACCACTCATACTCGAAGCGCCACTCATGGACGAACTGCCGCTCATGTTATCTGCTAATTGCATAGGATCATTTTTGGAAGCAGAGGGAGCAGAACCGACGGAATTGCTTGATCCGATATTGTTTGACCCGAAATCGCCAGCACTCATGCCATCCATTGAAGAGGAAGAAGCAGGCGCAGCATATGTCAACGATGCTGCAAGCATACTTGAGAGAGCAATGGCAACCAATGACTGACCTTTCATGTTTTATCTCCTTGGGGTAGATTTATGTAAACCTATAATTTAATACTAATTCTTGATTTGTGCTATTGTTTTTTGCATAGGGAGGACTATATCCAATCACACCACACAATTCACCTCCGTGTCGTCCCGCGCAGCTTTTAGCGCGGGATCCAGTGCCTTACTTAAGGGCGCTGAATCTCGCGCTAAAAGCTGCGCGGGACGACACAGGTGAGCACATCTGCGCAAGAAAAACCCACTATTCGAAAGATTCTCTAAATCTCTAAATTAGAGCTTGAAAACAATAGAGAATCTCTTCTAAAATCCCTGTTAGTTTAAAAAATTAGGAACTAAATATGACGTTAAGAAACCGTAATCTCTCTCAACTCTTTTCAACCGTTTGGCAACCCTGGCTAATTTGCACCTTAGGCATGTTATTCTATTGTTACAATTATTTTCTCCGTGTTTCTCCTAGCGTGATGCAAAATGATTTAATGCAAAATCTGCATATCACCGCTTATCAATTCGGCATGCTCGCTTCTTTCTATTATTGTGCTTACACCCCGATGCAGGTTCCTGTCGGCATGATTTATGATCGTTTCGGCGCACGTTTCGTGCAATTTTTTGCTGTCATGATTGCCGTCATCGGTGTGGCCGTCTTTATTTCAGCCGATAATATGTTTAATGCCAGTTGCGGACGTTTCTTGATTGGCCTAGGTACTGCGTTTGCTTACATTGGCGTTTTAAAGTTAGCGTCTATTTGGTTACCCGCAAATCGATTTGCTACCGTTGCTGGTTTAACCACTGCATTTGGTATGATTTCTGCGATTATTTCAGATAAATACCTTACCCGTTTCGTGCAAACCATTGGCTATAAAAACTCATTGCACATTGCCTTATTCATTGGCGTTGGCTTAGCCGCGACGATTTTATTCCTCATGCGCAGCAGACCAAAACGCGCTGCCGGATCGCTCGCACCACCAGCACCGATGACCTTTAAGCAATTATTATCCGCCTTACGGATTGTGTTAATGAATCCACAAATTTGGTTGATTGGCTTTATTGGTTGTTTATTTTATTTACCCGCCACCGTCTTTTTAGATTTATGGGGCATTCCTTATTTAAAAGCCGTTTATCAATTAACACCTGAGCAAGCCGCCTCTGCCGTCAGTTGCACCTTCGTCGGCTGGATCATTTCAGGCCCATCGATTGGTGCAATTTCAGATAAAATTAAGCAACGTCGTTTGCCGTTGATTATCTCTGCTTTCATGTCCACCATTTTTCTATCACTGATTTTTTACATACCAGGATTTTCACTTTATACGCTCTATGTTTTATTTTTCTTTGTGGGTATTTTTTGTGGTGCACATCCACTTTGTTTTGCACTCGGCAAAGAAAATAGCCCCAATCGATTTTCGGGGACGGCTGTCGCTGTTGTGAATACACTTATCATGCTAGGTGGCTGGATCTTCCAACCGTTAGTAGGTAAATTATTAGATCAACATGCAGCAGATGTTGTTGTCCAAAATGGAATTCGCATTTATTCCGCCAGTGACTACAATTACGCACTGACATTAATTCCAATGGGCTTAATTTTAAGTATTGTGCTGTGCTTCTTTTTGAAAGAAACTCATTGCGAATCTCGTGTCATCGAATCCAAACCTGTTGATACAATCAGTGGCGAGTTTGCGTTAGAAGCAGAAGTATAGTCTCACTCTCTTCACCTGTGTCATCCCACGCAACTTTTAGCGCGGGATGACACGTGTGCAGTGGAACAATCGCTCACTTCGCAGGTGGAACCTCATTCACCTTAACACCTTCTTTAACTTTCAGATTTTCATCAATTGAAAAAACCATCGAGACACGACTATTTGCAGGTATAGAATTTTTCACATAAGGCGCAATATCGCTTGGCGATGAAGGGGTGTTATTCGCACAGGCGGTGAGAATAAAGAGAGAAAATAAACTGATATAACTTTTAGCGCTCAAACCCATTCCTTCACCCGCAAAAATTCTTCATACAATTTTGCCTCATCACTGCCCTGCTCAGGTTGCCAATTATATTTCCAAGAAACTTCCGGCGGTAACGACATTAAAATCGATTCCGTGCGGCCGCCCGACTGCAAACCAAATAACGTGCCACGATCATACAACAAATTAAATTCCACATAACGACCACGTCGATAACATTGAAATGCACGCTCTCTCTCACCAAACGGAAATAATTTCCGCTTCGATAAAATAGGTTGATACGCCGCAATGAAACTATCACCCACCCGACGCCAGAAATCAAAACACACAGCAAAATCCCATTCATTCAAATCATCAAAAAACAAACCACCAATCCCACGAGGTTCCTCACGATGTTTTAAATAAAAATAATCATCACACCCTTTTTTAAAGGTCGGATAAACATCCACGCCAAACGGATCACAAACCGCTTTGGCTGTTGCATGCCAATGTCGACAATCTTCAACAAAACCATAATAAGGCGTTAAATCCAAACCGCCGCCAAACCACCAATGCGACGTGCCATCTTTTTTTTCAACTGACAAAAATCGCACGTTGGCGTGAGTCGTCGGCGCATAGGGATTTTGTGGGTGAATCACTAATGACACCCCGATGGCTTGAAAAGGGCAATCGGTTAATTCAGGACGTTTGACAGTGGCGGCTTTCGGCAATGATTTGCCGCTGACCTGGGAAAAATTAACCCCTGCTTTCTCGATCACCGCCCCATCCGCCATGACCCGAGAGATGCCGCCACCCCCTTCCGGATGCTCCCAGACATCTTCCAAAAAAATCACCTTACCATCTTCTTTTTCGATAAATTGGCAAATGGTATTTTGTAGCGTGCGTAAATAACTTTTAACATCTTCTAAGGCTGACGGATTCATCTTGATGACCTTTCAATAATCAATAGTGTGCTTGTATTCATATTAGGTACGATAGGTATATAACATCCACATCCCAAGATGCGAACTAAAATACAGTGTCATGCTAATGGCACTAGCTTAAGAACTGTCATCCCGGAATTTAGTAGCTCTTAACGAGCGCCCTTTGCTCGTTTAGAGCTACTTAATGTCCGGGATCCATCTTCAATTTATCGCCCTCTTGCTTTTTAACTTATGTGCTTTAATCAAAATGGATCCCGGACATTAACTGGCGCTAAATTCGCAAAAAGCGCTCATTAAGCGCCAGTAAATTCCGGGATGACAGTTCTTAAGCTAGTCCCATTACGATACCATTTCAGCGTATTGATACCGAGAATTTCGCATTTTGAGCTGTGACTAGTATATAATACGCCACAATATTCATCGCTTCAATTTACATAGGTCTCTACCCACGACACTGCGGTGAGACATTTAAGTCACCTGTGTAAATAACCTACGCTTACTTTATTAGGAGAACAGCATGTCATCCATTGATAGCTTAAAAACTCGCAAAACCCTCACCGTCGGTCATAAAAAATATGATTATTTTAGCTTGATTGCCGCCGAACAATCCGGCTTAAAAAATATTGCAAAACTCCCCTGTTCATTAAAAATATTATTAGAAAATTTATTACGTCATGAAGATAATCAAACCGTCACAGTCGATGACATGAAAGCCTTAGCCACCTGGCTCATCACCAAAACATCCGATCGAGAAATTGCCTATCGTCCTGCCCGCGTATTAATGCAAGATTTTACCGGCGTCCCCGCCGTTGTGGATTTAGCGGCGATGCGTGATGCCATTCAACAAATGGGCGGCAACCCCGACCGTATTAATCCACTCTCACCGGTTGATTTAGTGATAGACCATTCCGTCCAAGTCGATGAATTCGGCACGCATTCCGCATTAAAAGTGAATACGCAATTAGAAATGACCCGCAATCATGAACGCTATGAATTTTTGCGCTGGGGTCAAAAAGCATTTCATAATTTTCGCGTCGTTCCACCCGGCACCGGTATCTGTCATCAAGTCAATTTAGAATACTTAGCAAAAACAGTTTGGACAGATGAACGTCAAGGCACGACATTCGCTTATCCCGATACGTTAGTTGGAACAGATAGCCATACCACAATGATTAATGGGTTAGGTGTATTAGGTTGGGGCGTAGGTGGTATCGAAGCGGAAGCTGCGATGCTAGGTCAGCCAATTTCAATGTTAATTCCAGAAGTCATCGGCGTAAAATTAATCGGCAAATTATCCGAAGGTGTAACAGCCACTGATTTAGTACTCACCTTAACGCAAATGCTGCGTAAAAAAGGTGTGGTCGGCAAATTCGTCGAATATTTTGGTTCTGGTTTAGCGGGTCTGCCACTCGCAGATCGTGCAACCATTGCGAACATGGCACCCGAATACGGCGCAACCTGCGGATTTTTCCCCATCGATCAAGCGACTATTGATTATTTGCGTTTAACCAGTCGTGAGGAAGAATTAATTACATTAGTCGAAGCATATGCCAAAGCACAAGGCATGTGGCATGAACCACACTCGCCGGATCCTATTTTTACCGATACCGTCGAATTAGATTTAGCAACGGTTGAACCCAGTTTAGCAGGCCCCAAGCGTCCACAAGATCGTGTGACGTTGCCACAAATGAGTGATGCATTTGATAAATTATTAAATGAAACGGCAAAATCTGCCGAAAAAAACCTGGCACACAAAACAGAGGCAGGCTTTGACATGCATCATGGCGATGTAGTGATTGCCGCCATTACCAGTTGCACCAACACATCGAATCCCAGTGTATTAATGGCAGCCGGTTTACTTGCGAAAAAAGCCGTGGAAAAAGGCTTAAAAACGAAGCCTTGGGTAAAGTCTTCTCTTGCGCCAGGTTCACAAGTGGTCACACGTTATTTAGAAGAAGCGGGTTTACAAAAATATTTAGATCAGGTTGGTTTTGATTTAGTCGGATATGGTTGCACAACGTGTATTGGTAATTCAGGCCCTCTTCCCGATGCCGTCACGAAAGCCGTCACAGAAAACGACATGATCGTTTCTGCCGTGTTATCCGGCAATCGCAACTTTGAAGGCCGCGTGCATCCATTAGTCAAAGCAAATTGGTTGGCGTCACCGCCGTTAGTGGTTGCATTTGCCTTAGCTGGCACGACGCAAATTGATTTGACCAAACAACCGCTCGGGAACGATTCCGCAGGCAATGCTGTCTACTTAAAAGATATTTGGCCAACCAATCAAGAAGTTGCCAATTCAGTCGCGAAAGTCAGTCACCAAATGTTTCGTGAACAATATGCCGATGTATTCACCGGCACAGCAGAGTGGCAAACCATTAAAATTTCAGCCGCAAAAACGTATGGCTGGCAAACTCAATCAACTTACATTCAACATCCACCCTTCTTCTCTAGCATGGAAGCGAAACCCGTTCCACTGCAAGACATTCAACAAGCGCGCATCTTAGCATTATTGGGTGACAGCATTACGACAGATCACATTTCACCGGCCGGTTCGATTAAAGCGGACAGCCCTGCTGGTAAATATTTATTGGCAGAAGGTGTTCTTGCAAAAGATTTTAATTCGTTAGGTGCGCGTCGCGGCAATCATGAAGTAATGATGCGCGGCACATTCGCCAACATTCGGATTAAAAATGAAATGGTGCCCGGTGTTGAAGGCGGCTTTACGAAATACATTCCGACCGATGAAACGTTATCGATTTATGATGCAGCGATGCGTTATCAAGCGGATCATGTGCCGTTAATTGTGATAGCAGGCAAAGAATACGGCACAGGCTCTTCCCGTGATTGGGCGGCAAAAGGCCCTAAATTATTAGGTGTCAAAGCCGTGATCGCAGAAAGTTTTGAACGTATTCACCGCTCTAATTTAATCGGCATGGGCATTTTGCCATTGGAATTTAAAGACGGTGCAACGCGAAAAAGTTTACAGTTAACCGGCGATGAAATCATTGATGTGCTTGGCATTCATGATCAAATCAAACCGCGCGTGACGTTAACCGCTGTGATTCACCGCAACGATGGCAGCCAATTAAAAATTCCTGTGTTATGCCGAATTGATACGTTAAATGAGGTGGAATATTATCGTCATGGTGGGATATTGCAATTTGTGTTGAGGTCGATGTTGAAATGAGAAAGAGATTATTAGCTTGAGAGAACTTGTCATCCTGAAAGAACTTGTCAGCGTGAGTGCTTAAGAAAGGGCTGTCATCCTGAGCGCTTTTCGCTCCGAAGCAACTGTCTTGAAAATTAAACTTCAATAGAAGCTACTCGCCATGCTTCATTATGTTTAATCATGGCGTTTATGATAATTAATAACTTATGCATACAAGCAATTATGGCCACTTTCTTCAGTTTTCCTGCATTACATAAACGCTCGTAAAAGTTTTTTATTTGTGGATTATGTCTTATTGCAACTAAAGTGGCCATATATAGCATGGTACGCACAGAAGATCTTCCTCCCCAAATGGTCCGTTTACCTCGTAATGTGCCGCTGTCACGATTGTAAGGCGCTAAACCAGCAAGGGCACTAATTTGCTTTGAGCCTAGACTTCCTAATTCGGGCAAGTCTGAAATGAGTCCAGCAGCAACAACAGAACCCACCCCTTTAATGCTTTTTAACAAGGCGTTTTTTTGCGCAAAGGTCTCATCATTTTGGATAGACTTTGCTAATGCTTCATTAATTGTTTGTAATTCTTTTTCCAATGCTTTTATGATTCGCTGAATTGATTTTTTTAGGTCATTGCTTACCTTATCTAGACGATTTTTTTCCATCGTAATCATGTCGATAATCTGGCGTCTGCGCACATTAAGCCCCGCCAATTTTTGCTGATCTTCATTGTGTAGCACATTTGCCTGAGGTTGCATTTTCTCTGCAAATAAGGCAATGACTTTAGCATCAATTCGGTCTGTTTTAGCCAGTTTTCCAAGTGCTTTTGCAAAATCTCTAATGAGCCTGGGGTTAACAATAGAAACGCTAAGCCCGACTTTTTGCAATGACTGAGCTATAGGTTTTTCGTAACCTCCAGTGGCTTCCATTGCAATAGAAGTCTGGGGAAATGATTTCAATTTTTCAGTTAATTTCTTTATTCCTTTGGCATCATTTTTAAATTGCATATATTTTTCGTAAGGCAAAACATATACATCTAAAATTGCTTTAGAAACATCAATACCGATATAGCATTTTCCATCTTGAATTGTCATAATATTATTCCTTTGGCACTCAGCCTTGTTGATACGGGATCATAGTCCCAGGCAACTGTACGAGTTAAGTTAAGGGTGGGAAGTGACGATCAAGCTTCGTCACGGGCTCGTAGCCCTAGGATCTCACGATCTATCACTTCCCTTTTTTATTACCGTACAACGATAATAAAGAACTCTCTTTTTATATCATGATTTCAAGATACAAGGATCTCCCTATATAGTAGAGAGATGCTTAAAGAAAATAATACAGCTTAAGTATATTCTTAAGCATCTCTCTACTATATAGGGAGATCCTTCGGAGCGAAAAGCACTCAGGATGACAAGCTCTTTCTTAAGCGCTCCCAAAGAACTTCGATGCAAGCGTTTGATTTTTTGTAACCGACTGCATAGGTATCCACAGAGGAAAAAATTTTTTTATACAAATCCCCCTTGTTCCCCATGGCACTAGCTTAAGAACGTCGTCCCGGAATTTACTGGCGCTTAATGAGCGCTTTTTGCGAATTTAGCGCCAGTTAATGTCCGGGATCCATTTTGCTTAAAGCATATAAGTTAAAAGCAAGAGGGCGATAAATTGAAGATGGATCCCGGACATTAAGTAGCTCTAAACGAGCAAAAGGCGCTCGTTAAGAGCTACTAAATTCCGGGACGACAGTTCTTAAGCTAGTGCCATGGGGAACAAGGGGGATTTGTATAAAAAGAAGAAATTCTTATTCGATACTTACCCCTCTTTTTTCGGGAGTTCGAGCACTCAAAATGACAAACTCTTCCAAAAATCTCATTTTTTAATATTCCGCAAAAATATCAAATAATTCGTTGTAGCTTGCTTAGGATTCTCAACCTGTAACAAATGCCCCGCCTGATTCATTTCATCCAAATAACTATCCGCAATATTTCGCTGCAATACTTTCGCGCCACTGATATCAAAAATTTTATCTTGCTTACCCCAAATGATTAACACAGGTTGTTTAAAGCTCAGCGAACGATTCATAAAATGTCGATAAGGAGACAATGCAACGTTAACAATGTTATTTTTGTAGTCATAATTTTTTTGATTATCTTGCAAAATCTGTTGAATAGCTTGCTTGGTCAGCGTGGGTGGATGAACAAAAAGTAAATTAAGCAAACGAGTTAATTCTTTTTGGGTACGCGGCAAGAAAGGATCAATGCCTTGATTAAATAATTTATTAGTTGGACTAAGACGCGGTGTTTTAACACCTAACGGTGAACCAATGAATGCAACCGAGGTAACCTCATGTGGATACTTCAGTGCATATAATGCAACAATCGCACCACCCATGGAATTGCCTGCTAAATTAAAATGCTTCAGTGCTAACTGATGAACAAATTGATGCAGCAATTTGACTTGTTGGGGTAATTGATAATCGGCAAAAGGAAATCCTAAACTTTTGCCATAGCCGGGTAAATCGAGCGCCACGACATGGTAACCGTGATGCGCTAACAACATTTGCATGCTGAGCCATTGTTCTTTATTGGCAAATAAACCATGCACCAAAACAATGTTTTGGCCTTTACCCGCTTCATTGTAGTAGAGGGCATGTCCAGCAACGTTAATTTTTTTAGAATCGATCGCGGCATGCGCCGAACCGAATGAAATGCTGAATAAGATAAATAGTATCAATTTAAAATTTTTGAAATACATAGAAACTTCCTTGTATATTTTTTAAAATCAGTGTCATGACAGCACTTTTACTTAGGTATCTACATAACCTTCCACGTCGTACCCGTTGCACCATCTTCCAGTATCACAGACATCTCTTCCAATTCTTTGCGAATGCGATCCGCCTCACTCCAATTTTTTCCAGCACGCGCGGCATTTCTGGCGGCAATCAATTGTTCAATCGTGGCTGCATCCACATCCGCTTTTTTGCCTTGTAGAAATTGCAGTGGGTCATCTTGCAGCAACGCGAATACACCGCCTAAATAACGCAACAATGCACCTAATTTTGCAGCAACTTCCGACTCTTTTTCTCTGGTTCGCTGAATCTCATGTGCTAATTCAAACAAAACAGAGAATGCAATGGGCGTATTAAAATCATCATCCATCGCTGCAATGAATTTTGTTTCAAATTCACTGTCCAGCATTCGATCCGCGCTTGGTAAATCACGCAACGCGGTATAGAGACGATCCAAGGATGAACGCGCTTGCAATAAACCTTCCGCAGAAAAATTGAGAGAACTACGATAGTGACCGGATAATAAAAAGAAGCGCAACACTTCAGGCGCATGCTCCGTTAACATGTCGCGGATCGTGAAAAAATTTCCTAACGATTTCGACATTTTTTCTTTTTCAATTTGTAAGTAACCAGCATGTAACCAGTACTTCACAAACGTTTGCCCTGTGGCCGCTTCAGATTGCGCAATTTCATTTTCATGATGGGGGAAAATTAAATCACGGCCACCGCCGTGAATATCAAAATAACTGCCTAAAATACGCGTCGACATCGCAGAACATTCAATGTGCCAACCAGGACGACCGGCTCCCCACGGGGACTCCCAAGAGGGTTCACCCGGTTTAGCAATTTTCCATAAAACAAAATCTAATGGATCACGCTTCACATCCGAAATTTCAACCCGTGCGCCACTTTCTAACTCATCGATATTGCGATGCGCTAAACAACCATATTTTTCAAATTTACGCACTTCATAATAGACATCACCATTTTCAGCAACATAGGCATAGTTATTTTGGATAAGCGTTTCAATTAAGCTAATAATATGCGGCACATACTCTGTCGCACGTGGCTCGTGCGTGGGCGGTAATAATTTTAATTGCTCCATATCTTCATGAAATGCATCCGTGTAACGCTCAACCACCGCATAAAAATCTTCTTTGTTTTCATTGGCGCGTTTAATAATTTTGTCATCAATATCTGTGATATTTCGCACATATGTCACTTCGTATCCACGAAATGTTAAATAGCGAACAATCATGTCAAATGCCGTAAAACTACGCCCATTACCAATATGACAAAAATCATAAACAGTCGGGCCACACGCATACATTTTTACCTTGCCCGTTTCGAGTGGTTGAAAGATTTCTTTTTCACGTGTCAAACTGTTATAAACTTTTAACATAGTCAATTCCTATTTAATTTGCAGAAGAGCTTGTTGCAAATGTTGTAACATTTTATCAGGGCCTAATAACGCAGCCACATGCATTAATTCAGGGCCGTTGTGCTCACCGGTCAACGCAATTCGCAACGGTAAAAATAATTTTTTACCCGAGACATTTAATGTTTGATGTAAATCATCACACACGTGCTTGATCATGACGCCATGTTTATCAATCGCCTCTTTGGCAGCCATAAAATAATTTTCACCGGCTTCTTTTAAGACAGTGACTTGCTCAGGTGTAAATTCAATTTGTTTGCCAAAAAAGATATTCAGCCAAGCTTTTGCTTCGTGAGGGAATAAAATATTTTTTCGCATCACTTCGGCGAATAAATCGGCTTTATCACGTGGGATTTGCTCGACAATTTCAACGCCTAACCAATCTAAGGTAGCATTGATATCCAGTGATAAAACCACTTCTTTTTGCCAATGTAATAATTGATTTTGGTCAAATCGCGCAGGCGCCCGACTTAATCGCGCTACATTAAAATTGGCTGCGAGTTCAGAAAAACTCATCAACGTTTGTTGTTCATACGTATGGCTTAAACGACTTAAATAATTTAACACGGCTTTGGGTAAAAACCCTTTCTCATGTAAATCATGCAAGCTTGAGCTGCCATGTCGTTTCGACAATGGCGTACCATCATCACCAGTGATCATGGATAAATGACCATATTGTGGTGTCCGCATATCTAGTGCTTGCAACAACATTAATTGCCGCGGTGTATTGGCTAAATGATCATCGCCACGTAAAACATGCGTCACACCCATCAGCGAATCATCAATCGCATTACAAAACATGAAGGAGGAAGTGCCTTCAGCACGACGAATAATAAAATCACCAATATCATCGCTATTGAAGCGCTGTTCACCTTTCACTAAATCGGCAAACTGAATGGGTTTATTCGCAGGCACGTGAAAACGCAACGCGGGTTTTAACCCTTTTGCTAACTTTTCTGCAATTTGCTCTGCGGTCAATTTGAGACAGGTGCCTGGATAACGAGGCGCTTGGCCGCGGGATAATTGAACTTTACGATTCAGTGCTAATTCTTGATCGGTGCAAAAACACGGATACGCTAATTTTAAATCTTCTAATTTCTGATAGTAGTCTGCATAAATACCATGGCGTTGTGATTGCCAATAAGGCTGATGAGGCCCACCGACCACAGGGCCTTCTTGCCAATTCACACCTAACCATTGCAAATCTTCTTGCAAAATATCTGTATATTTTTGCTCAGAGCGAACGACATCGGTGTCTTCAATTCGTAATATAAAAACACCGTGTTCTTTCGTGGCATAAAGCGCACTGAATAATGCTGCTCGCACATTACCCAAATGCAACATACCGGTGGGGCTGGGTGAAAATCGTGTTCTAACCATATTGTCCTCTTAATTAATATTCATAGGTACGCCATCGAAAAAACTTCACACGTGAGCCCCCTCTCCTCCCCATAGGCGTCAAGCTAAGGAAGTTTTGCTTAGAACGCCTTCCCCGCAGGGGGAAGGTGGCCGACAGGCCGGATGGGGGGATCAAAATAAAACTCTCAACCATCGCTTTCTTACGGCTTTTGTCATTTCTTGCAAGATTTCTTGCATTTTTTACCCCCCCATCCGGCCTGTCGGCCACCTTCCCCCTGCGGGGAAGGCGTTCTAAGCAAAATTACCTTAGCTTGACGCGTATGCCTCTCCTCCCGCACTTATTGCGGGAGGAGAGGGAACTCACAGGTAAAGTTCTTTTTGATAGTTACCCCCAATAGATTGGATGACTTACACCGAACTATGAACGAGCGTCTACCATCAACCGTTTCATTTCCCGCACTGCATTTTCCAATCCCATAAAAATCGCGCGTGCGACGATACCATGGCCAATGTTTAATTCATTCATTGCAGGTATGCGTGCGATTTCTTGGACATTTTGATAATTTAAACCATGTCCTGCATTGACGATTAAACCGGCACGGCTCGCAAATTCAGTTGCAGCAATAATCCGTTTTAATTCATGCTCGCGCTCTGCTTTCACTTTCGCGTCAGCATACAAGCCCGTATGAATTTCAATGACCGGTGCACTGCAACGCTTTGCGGCTTCAATTTGTTTTAAATCCGGATCAATGAATAAGGATACTTCAATGCCCTGTTCCGCCAATTGTTCGCATGCCGCTTTAATTCGCGCCTCATCTGCCAGCACATTCAAACCACCTTCTGTGGTCAATTCTGCCCGTTTCTCAGGCACGAAACAACAATGCGCGGGCATTATCCGCATCGCATAAGCAATCATTTGATCGGTAACCGCTAATTCAAGATTGAGACGCGTTAATAACAATTGCTGAATGAGCTCGACGTCGCGCTCTTGGATATGGCGACGATCTTCGCGCAAGTGAACCGTGATACCATCCGCACCGCCATTTTCAGCGGCATACACCGCTTCAATCGGATCAGGATAACGTGTCAAACGCGCTTGCCGCAGCGTCGCAACGTGATCAATGTTGACGCCCAATAAAATAGTCTTATTCATTTATTTTTACCTCTGTTTTAAACAATTTACGGCTTTGTAATTCAGCATGGCCGAGCAATCTGGCCAATGCCATGCGCATTAAACGTTTTGCATCGCGCAGTGTTTCTTCGTCAGGAAATTCTTCGTTGGCAAATGCCTGTAATCGTTTCCCCAAAAAAACCATTGGATGTGAAATATCGTCACTTGAATCACACGATCTAAATCCCTGCTCATGTTGAAAGTGATAATACGCATCCGGCAAAATTGGTTTATTGCCCGGCACGGTTGTCTCTAATTGGATGCCGTAGCCTAATTCGGTTAATAAATTTTTTTCAAAGATCCGTAAATATTTTTGCTGTAATTCATTTCCCTGTAATTTTAGCAAAGTGCTATGGTACAACGAAAAAAGATCCGGATGTGGATCGTGTTTTTGTAATAAACGTACTAATAATTCATTCAAATAAAAACCGCTGAGCAAACAATCGTGATGTAATTGCAACGGTAATTCATTGCATTCTGCTTGCACTAACGTCATTAATTCTGACTTACCTTGCCATGACAAAAGTAATGGGTAAAACGCTTGTAATAAAGGGCGCAAGGCAGAGCGGCTTTTTTTAACGCCGCGTGCGATGAGAGAGATGCGGCCATAGTCTTTGGTAAAAACATCCAGCAATAAACTACTCTCACGGTAGGGGCGTGAATGAAGAATAAAACTTGGATGGAGTGTTATTCGCATAATTTTTTTATTAAAGAGTATTTTATTTGAGTGGATGATGACGCAAAAAATGCGTTTGATCCATTCTGTGTTTTTTTATACAAATCCCCCTTGTTCCCCCTTTTTCAAAGGGGGAGACCTTCTAAACAGCTTTCACTGTAAAACACAAAACTGCTTAGAAGGTCTCCCTCTTTGAAAAGGCGTTGTTGCGTAATTCCCACTTCCGTCATTGCGAGGAGCGTTTTTTGCGACGAAGCAATCCAGTTCTTGATTCTTAAGTCTAAAACTGGATTGCTTCGTCGCAAAAAACGCTCCTCGCAATGACGGTGCGTGAATTACGCAACAACTCCTTTTGAAAAAGAAGAAGACTTTCTAAACAGCTTTCAGCGTAAAACACAAAGCTGCTTAGAATATCTCCCACTTTAAAAAAGAAGAAGACCTTCTAAGCAGTTTTGTGTTTTACGGTGAAAGCTGTTTAGAAGGTCTCCCCCTTTGAAAAAGGGGGAACAAGGGGGATTTGTATAAAAAGAAGAAGTTCTTCTTCGATGTTCACCCCTCTTTTTTCGGGAGTTGGAGCACTCAAGATGACAGTCCATCATCATCCCCTATCCCATCAAACCCCAAACTCCCAAGCGCTTGCTCATCATCCGTCCAATCACTTTTTACTTTTACCCACAACCGCAAAAAAACTTTTCGCCCTAATAATTTCACAATATCTTGCCGCGCAGCCGTGCCGATTTTTTTCAAACGTTCACCGTCTTTGCCAATCACAATCGGTTTTTGCCCTTCACGCTCCACCCAAATCACCGCGCTGATATCCACTAATTTTCCTTCCATCTTCATCGATTCAACCACCACCGTCGTGCTATACGGCAACTCTTGCGAGGTGGAACGAATCAATTTCTCACGAATGATTTCACCAATTTGAAAACGCTCATTTTTATCCGTCACTTGATCATCCGGAAATAAATGCGGACCGGCAGGCAACATTTCTAAAATGACTTTCTCTAATGTTGTTAAATTTTCTTTTTTAAACGCTGAAATTGGTACAATATGCGCAAACGGGAATTTGGTTTGGTATTTTTCAATCAGAGGCAACACTAATTTTTTATCGGCTAATTTATCGATTTTATTAATGACCAATACAATCTTGGCACGAGACGATTCCAACCGCTGCAAAACTTTTTCATCGTCGGTTCTCCATTGATCGGCTTCAATTAAAAATAAGACGATATCCGCATCATCTATCACAGAGGTAGCCAACCGATTCATATAACGATTCATCGCCCGTTTCTCAGCATCATGCAAACCGGGCGTATCAATAAAAACAATTTGCGCATCATCATGCGTTTGAATACCCAAAATTTGATGGCGCGTGGTTTGTGGTTTTGCCGTGATAATACTGATTTTTTGGCCGATGAGTGCATTCAACAACGTCGACTTTCCTACATTTGGACGGCCGATAATCGCGACATACCCACACTTTGATTGCTCTTCACTCATTTTTTAATAACCCCTAACATTTTAACCGCTGCATCTTGCTCAGCGCGCCGCCGACTTGAACCTTGCCCTACCACAACTTTATCCGCAACTCGACATCGGACATTAAACACTTGCAAATGCGTTTCACCCGCAACGGATAACACATCATAAACAGGTAACGATAAATGTTTTTTCTGCAAATATTCTTGCAATTGCGTTTTAGGATCTTTATGACTGGCTGCATTGGATAATGAATTGAATAACGGTTGATACCAACGCATCACACAATCTTGTACGACTGCAAAACCTGCATCGAGATAAATCGCACCAATGACAGCTTCCATTGCACACGATAAGATGGACGTGCGCTCCGTTCCACCACTTTTTAATTCGCCCATCCCAACCCGCAAATAACGACCCAAATCAAATTCGCGTCCTAGCAAACCTAACGTATCACGATTAATTAAGGTTGCCCGCCAGCGACTTAATTCGCCCTCTTGACCGCGTGGAAAACGTTGAAAAAGTGCGTCTGCAATAATGCAATTCACCAGTGAATCACCTAAAAATTCCAGCCGTTCATTATTCTCATCACTTTTACTACGATGCGTTAACGCCAGCGTTAATAAATTGGCATCGCGAAAGGTATAACCTAATTTTCGACTTAATTCGTCACTCATCGTTGCACTCTAATGAATATTTTTCCCAATCCGATTCCAGCGAATCTTATGCAGCAAATCAGCATTCGCATCCCAACTCAGCCAAACCAAACTGGCTTTACCGATGATATTTTGATCGGGAACAAATCCCCAGTAACGACTATCTGCACTGTCGTCCCGATTATCACCCATCGCAAAATATTCACCGGGTGGCACAACAACATTTTTAAAGTCATCGCTCGGTCGATCTGGCACATCATAAATAAAATGTTGGATACCAAAGAAGTTCTCTTGTTTTTTCTCGACCGTCCAAACAGAACCATCTTCTCCACGATCCGTCTCTTGCCCCATTAATGTTTGCGGCATTACCTGACCGTTAACGGTTAAGACCTTATTCACATAGCTAATGTGATCACCTGGAACACCAATCACACGCTTGATGTAATCCACCGATGGATTCGGTGGAAAACGAAAGACAATAATATCGCCTCGTTTGATATCACCCACCGGTGAAATCTTACGATGCATGACAGGTAAGCGAATGCCATAAGCAAATTTATTCACCAAGATAAAATCGCCGATCAATAACGTCGGCTCTAATGAACCGGTTGGAATGCGAAACGGTTCGAATAAAAATGAACGCAAGAGAAAGACAATCAATAACACCGGAAAAAATGAACGTGCATAATCAATAATGATTGGCATTTTATCAGCAGACATATGCTTTCTCTTTCGCACAGGCGCCAAAAAAATCACATCGAATAATGCAATCACACCGCACACCAATGTCGTATAAAATAAAATAAGTTCGAAATTAAAATTCATTTGCTGTCCACCTTTAAAATAGCTAAAAACGCTTCCTGAGGAATTTCAACGTTACCGACTTGCTTCATCCGCTTTTTACCTTCTTTTTGTTTCTCAAGTAATTTGCGCTTACGTGATATGTCGCCGCCATAACATTTCGCTAAGACGTTCTTGCGTAATGCTTTCACGGTCGTTCGCGCAATGACATGCGCACCTATTGCCGCTTGAATAGCCACATCAAACATTTGGCGCGGGATTAACTCACGCATTTTTTCGGTAATTTGTCGTCCTTTAAATTGCGATTGCTCACGATGAATAATCAATGCAAGCGCATCGACTTTTTCACCATTAATTAATAAATCTAAACGCACCAAATCTGCGGTTTGAAAATACGAAAAACTGTAATCTAACGACGCAAAACCACGACTCACGGATTTCAGCCGATCAAAAAAATCTAACACGATTTCACTCATGGGGATTTCATACGTGAGTGAAATTTGATTGCCTAAATACAGCATGTTTTTTTGCATACCGCGACGATCAACACACAGCGTCATCACGCTGCCTAGATATTGTTGCGGCACTAAGATATTCACTTTCGCAATGGGTTCGCGAATTTCTTCAATGTAATTCACGGCAGGTAACTTCGATGGATTATCCACATATAATGTTTCACCATCGGTCGTCTTCACTTCATACACCACGGTAGGGGCTGTCGTGATTAAATCCATATTGTATTCGCGCTCTAAGCGCTCCTGCACAATTTCCATGTGCAACATGCCCAAAAATCCAATCCGAAAACCAAAGCCCAATGCTTCTGACGATTCCGGTTCAAAAAATAATGCCGCGTCATTCAAGCACAGTTTCGCTAATGCTTCACGAAACGCGGGAAAATCCTCTGAGCGGATGGGAAATAATCCGGCATATACCTGCGGTTTAATTTTTTTGAAACCCGGTAACGGTTCGCTCGCGGGTTTGTGCGCATGGGTTAACGTATCACCTACCGGTGCTCCGTTAATATCTTTAATTCCCGCCACCACATAACCCACTTCACCCGCACTCAACACACCGGTTGAAACACGTTTTGGCGTAAACACACCAATGATTGACACTTCATGATTTTTGCCGGTCGACATCACTTGCATTTTATCGCCCACGCGCAGCACGCCGTTTTTCACTCGGACCAATGAAACAACGCCAAGATAACTGTCAAACCAAGAATCAATAATCAATGCTTGCAACGGTGCGGCAGGATCACCTTGTGGCGGTGGAATATCGGTAATAATACGTTCGAGCAACTCTGCAATACCCAGACCCATTTTGGCACTGACACCCAGCGCATTTTGCGCTTCTAAACCGATAATTTCTTCAATTTCAGTAATAACACGTGCGGCATCCGCTTGGGGTAAATCAATTTTATTTAAGACGGGAACCACTTCGAGACCTTGCTCTAATGCGGTATAACAAACAGCAACGGTTTGCGCCTCGACACCTTGCCCCGCATCGACAACTAACAGTGCGCCCTCGCAAGCAGCCAACGAACGTGACACTTCATAGGTGAAGTCGACGTGCCCGGGCGTATCAATAAAGTTTAATTGATACACTTGGCCATCTTGTGCGGTGTAATTCAATGTCACACTGTGCGCTTTGATGGTAATGCCGCGCTCACGCTCAAGGTCCATTGAATCCAATACTTGCTCTGCCATTTCCCGCTGACTTAACCCCCCGCATAATTGAATTAAGCGATCGGCCAACGTGGATTTACCATGGTCAATGTGAGCAATAATAGAAAAGTTTCGAATCCGCTGCATTCTTGTTCCAAATTAATACTTCAAAAACGGGAAATAGTAACGTATTTTGCGGCGAGATACTATTCTTTCGGCGAAGATTGTTCTTTTTGAAAATAACGTAATCGAACAATTAATTCGCGATACTGCTGAGGGTGCATCGCATCTTTAAAAATGAGACAACTCCGCTTCTTGCCCGCCGGCTCAATCGGTTCAAACCGAATCACACTGAGGCATTGTGTCACTGTACTGTCGCCTAATACCCGCGCCTGCCAACGTGTCGAGCCCTCGTGAAATTGCCAACCGTCACTATCATGAATCACTCTTTTCCATTGGTTATGGCGATACGTTATCGAGATAAAATAGGCGCAAAAAATTATAATAAGTGTTATTTTCGCCCATCCAACAATTGGCAGCCAACCTATAATTCCTATGCTACCTAACCACAAAAGACTGTATAGCAAAAAAAATTGCTTTGAAAACTGGAGGTTAATGTCGAGTTTGAGCATGGTGGCGAATCTTCTCGATCATCTCTGCCAATCGCGGATTGGCACATTTTTCCTTTCCCATCAACCACATAAATAAATCTGGGTCATTCTCCGCTAAGAGATCGCTAAAAATTTGCTGATCGTCAGGGGATAATGCGGAATAGGCTTCTTGCAAAAAATTGCCTAGCAAAACATCCAATTCCAACATACCTCGGCGACAAGCCCAATGTAATTTTGTAGGTATAATCATACTTTTATTCTCTTACACGTTGCCTTACGTTTGATTAACTATTATATTGATAGTTAAGGAGTTCGAAATCGCTGTAGCCTACCATGGATGGCGCCAATAAAGAATACAATAAGGTAGGTGCGTTATGGGTATTGCTCTGCAAAAAACATTAATCGCGGCACTCGATGACCTCAGCGACGGTTACATTCAAAAATCGCCTGAATTGAAAGCATCTCCTACCTACCAACACTTGATTTCAATCATTGATGATTTAAAAAGCGAAGGTGTCTACATCCCCAAGTCCGATTACGGCAGCGTCATTACCTTCGTCATGTTGACCATGCAAACATTGCCTGATGCTTTTAAAAATAACCCATCCGATGCGCAATTAAAGCAACTCTGTCGTCATTGCTTGCTGCAGTTAAATTCATTGGTCAAATTAAAGTTAAAAGTGCAGGAAAGCAGGATGAAAAATAAGTTTGAGACGAAAGCGCCGGTTGCTGAAACGGAAGTAGCTGTTAAGTCGAATAGGTCTGCTAAGTAATGATAATATCCGCACTTTAATGGCACTATATCGTTACCCACAAGTCTAAAAACCCTAAGATTCTAGCTTAAAAGTAGGCTGTCGTCCCGGAATTTACTGGCGCTTAATGAGCGCTTTTTGCGAATTTAGCGCCAGTTAATGTCCGGGATCCATATTGCTTAAAGCACGTAAGTTAAAAAGCAAGAAGGCGGTAAATTGAAAATGGATCCCGGACATTAAGTAGCTCTAAACGAGCAAAAGGCGCTCGCTAAGAGCTACTAAATTCCGGGACGACAGCCTACTTTTAAGCTAGAGGCGTAGGGCTTTTTAGACTTGTGGGTAATGATATGCTCAGGACCCCTTCTCTCTTTACTTGCTGTTGATCTAAATTTATAAAAACTAGTCAGGTTCCATCATTATGCACGTTATAAAGATATTTAATTTACATAGCCTTAGAGCTTGTATAATGATGGCATTGACCCCGGCTGATTAAGGTAGCCATAATGAGCTTTGATGGATGATGCTAGAAAATAGGTGTTTAACAACTTTTGCCTTGATCAGGCGCATGACGAGATCCATCAGGCATGATTGTGCAATGTAAAGATTTTGCTGTCGCTAATTGATCTATATTTACATTAGCTCGCGCCAAATCAGCATAACTTAAATCAGCATTAGTAAAATTCACGGCGGTGAGATTGCAGCTGGAAAAGTTGACTGATCTCAAGCTGGCTCCCGTTAAATTAGCGGACTCAAAATTACTGCCGGATGCTTTCAAGTTGTCAAGATTTGCGTACATCATTTGCGCGTGAGAAAAATTGGAAGCATATAGATGTATATAAGCAAGATTGGCTCTAATCAGTAACGCATTACTCAAATCAGCATTGTCATGTGAATTGAGTCCAACCTCTGAAAGATCACAGCCAATACATTTCCCTGTTTTTTCAAATTGCTCTAAATCGGCAGGAATGTATTGCATAGCATAAGAATTGATTGAAAACATGAATAACAAACTTGGGAATATTTTTTTTAAGTTCATTTTTTTATCCTTAATGAATGAAAAGTGTCATTGAAATAAAGTGACTCACAAGCAAGCGTTAAATAATATAGAATTGATTAAGAGAAGACAATCGCAGATTTTGGAAAAAAGATATGATCGGACTAAAGCTTGTTTAGCGGTGAGTAGTCCAGACACAACCTACATGGCTTATAAGTCTTTTAAATTCTTTTTGAATAACGTTTTCTAATATATGCCACTTCTACTTAAATGTTTTCTGCCACAATGCACCACGGCCGCTACTGCTTACAGCTATTTCACCTTCATCTCGCATTTTTCGTAATACTTGACGAATCATGTCTCTGCTTATGCCAGGACAATCGGACTCAATATCACTAATAGAAAATGGTGCCATTTTTCGATTAACAGCGGCGCGTATTAATTCCGTTTTTGAACCTCGACTTGTTGTAATTACACCAACGCGCTCTTCAAATTCTCGATACGCTCGTAGTAATGCCCCCCAAAAATAATTCAACCAAGGTCTGACATCGTGCTTATCTGTATGCCAATGATGAGAGCTTGCTTCAAGCGTTTCATAATAACTTTCTTTGCTATCCTCAAAAATTCGTTCAAGACTGATATAACGGCCAACTTGATAGTTAAATTGATAAAGAAGCAATAATGTTAATAATCGCGACATCCGACCGTTACCATCACTAAATGGATGCACACACAAAAAATCAAGAATTGCTAAAGGAACGAGTATTAATGCGTCTTGTTTGTTTTCTTGTGTGGTGCTGGAATAATTTTGTGTTAACTGCTCCATTGCATTAGGCGTTAAATGCGCTTTTGTTGGCGTAAAACGAATACGTTTTGTACCATCAGGATGATTTTCGATAATTTCATTATCCGTTAATTTAAAGCGACCGCCTGGATTTGCTAGATAACGACATAATATACCGTGCAATTGTAAGATGACATTTGCTGTGAACGGCATATGCTCACCTGATTCATAAATTAAATTTAATGCGTCTCTATAACCAGCGATTTCTTGTTCAGAACGACTTTTGGGTGCAGTATCTTTTAAAACCAGTTCTTCAATTTTTTTATGCGACAATTCTATGCCTTCAAGCCTATTAGATGACTCGCTCGATTCAATTTTTGCGACTAATTGCAGGTTTTTAAGCGCTTCAGGTGATTGTTTAAAAAAAAGAGCCTGCTTGCCACGATATTCTCCCAACGAGCGTAAAGTAGATATTTGCTCAGATGTGAAGGTTAAATTTTCGAGATATTCTGTCTTTAATGAACTCATTGTGCTAAACCCTTTATTAAGTAGGGAATTATATCATGTATAATACCCACTTTTAAACAGCCATTACCTACTTATTTTATTTATATTTTACATTGAGATATAGAATATGTAGGTATTAATATATCTATAAATACCTACTTTTAACCAATTAATACCTGCTTTTTTTGAACACAAGGGCAAGGGGTCTCTGGCTAATCGGCAAAGAAATTATTGAGGAAGAACAGTCCGGCGAAGAAAGGGCAGAGTATGCAGCATCGTGATTCGTTTTTGAGAGAGGAGCTGCTTAAGAAAGTCTCCCCTTTTGGAAAAGGGGGATTGAGGGGGATTTTTATAAAATAATTCTAAATTCTTCTTAAAGTTAGCGCTCATTAAACATTTGTAGGTAATGATATGATCCGCACTTGACCCCCTCTATTGCTCTCATCCATAATCCTCGCCTATTTCTCATCAGCCTCAAAAGGATCCCATATGGCTCAAGACTTTTTAAGCTTTCTTGCAACTGAAATTCAGAATTTAAAACAACAAGGCCTCTACAAAGGCGAAAGAATCATTACGTCGCATCAACGCGCTGCTATCTCATTGGCAGATGGTAAGGAAGTTATCAACTTATGTGCCAATAATTATTTAGGGCTCTCCGATCATCCTGACCTCATCGCAGCAGGCAAAAAAGCATTAGACCAGTACGGTTATGGCATGTCATCCGTCCGGTTTATCTGTGGCACCCAATCCGATCACAAAGAATTAGAAACTCGCTTAAGCGATTTTTTAGGAACAGAAGATACGATTCTGTATTCCTCTTGTTTTGATGCAAATGGCGGCTTATTTGAAACATTGCTAGGGCCAGAAGACGCCATCATCAGTGATGCACTCAATCATGCCAGTATTATTGATGGCGTACGTCTTTGCAAAGCGCAGCGCTTTCGCTACAACAATAATGACATGGCTGACTTAGAAAAAAAATTACAAGAAACCGAAAATTGTCGTTATCGATTAATTGCAACCGATGGCGTTTTTTCAATGGATGGAATTATTGCTAACTTACCGGCGATTTGTGAGTTAGCGGAAAAATACCATGCCATGGTCATGGTAGATGATTCACACGCTGTCGGTTTCATGGGAAAAAATGGTCGCGGCACGCATGAATATCACCATGTCATGGGACGCATTGATATTATCACTGGCACGCTCGGTAAAGCACTCGGTGGTGCATCCGGTGGTTATACCAGTGGTAAAAAAGAAGTGATTGAATGGTTGCGTGAGCGCTCACGCCCTTATCTTTTTTCCAATTCATTAGCGCCAGTGATTGCAGCCACTTCGATCAAAGTTCTCGATATGTTGGAATCCAGTCATGAATTAATTACGCGTTTACATGAGAACAGTCAGTATTTTCGTAAAGGCATGCAACAATTGGGTTTCAAATTAATTCCAGGCGAACATCCGATTATTCCCGTCATGTTGGGCGATGCGAAATTAGCAAAAACCATGGCAGATGAATTATTAAAAGAAGGTATTTATGTTGTCGGTTTTTCTTATCCTGTCGTACCGCACAATCAAGCACGCATCCGTACACAAATGTCTGCTGGTTTGAAGAAAGAACAGTTAGATTTAGCCATCAATGCATTTGCAAAAGTCGGCAACAAACTAGGAGTCATTTAAATCATGAAAGCATTAGTTAAAAATAAAGCGGAACGCGGCATTTGGTTAGCTGACGTACCGAAGCCTGCATTGCAACACAACGAAGTCATGATCAAAATCAAAAAAACATCCGTGTGTGGAACCGACTTACATATTTATAATTGGGATGAATGGGCGCAACAAACCATTCCGTTACCTCTCATTGTGGGTCATGAATTTGTCGGTGAAATTGTTGAGATAGGAGCCGACGTCAAGGGTTTTAAAAAAGGTGATCGTGTTTCGGGTGAAAATCATATTGCTTGCGGTAATTGTCGCAATTGCCGCGCCGGTCGCAAACATCTTTGCCGGATCAATGACAGTGCCGGTGTTACGCGCGATGGCTGTTTTGCAGAGTATTTTGCATTGGCCGCTGACAATGCGTATCTGATTCCCGATGGGATTGACGATAATCAAGCAACCATTTTAAATCCATTTGGCAACTCAGTAGAAACGGCTCTCGCTTTTAATTTAGTGGCAGAAGATGTATTAATCACTGGTGCAGGTCCCGTTGGCATGATGGCAGTTGCCGTTGCCAGACATGCGGGTGCTCGACATATTGTCGTGACGGATGTAAATGACTTTCGTTTAAAGTTGGCAAAAAAAATGGGCGCCACTCTCGCCATCAATCCCAAAAATACGAGCTTACAAGATGCTATGCAACAATTAGGGATGCGCGAAGGATTTGATGTTGGACTTGAAGTATCGGGAAACCCGTCCGCTTTCAATGAAATGCTGAATGCTATGAATAATGCGGGAAACATTGCTATGCTAGGTTTCTTACCGCGCACGACGCAAATTGATTGGAATAATATTATTTTAAAAGGGTTGCAGATTAAGGGCATTTACGGCCGACAAATGTTTGATACCTGGTACAAAATGATTACGATGATGCAAAGTGGCGTGGATATTTCGCCTGTGATTACACATGAATTTCATATTGATGAATTTGAAAAAGTATTTGAAACAATGGTGTCGGGCACGAGTGGTAAGATTATTATGAACTGGGAATAGATGACGTTTTGTCCGTGCCCGATTGCGGGCAGCATTGTTGCGTAATTCACGCACCGTCATTGCGAAGAGCGTTTTTTGCGACGAAGCAATCCAGTTTTAGACTTAAGAATCAAAAACTGGATTGCTTCGTCGCAAAAAACGCTCCTCGCAATGACGGAAGTGAGAATTACGCAACAACACCATTGCGGGCACGGTTAGCCAACGTCTCACGTTTGACAAAGCCGCAAAAAAAGTATTATGATCAAACAATACTTTAAATATTGCCTTGAAAATACCATGAAATACATTCATCCATCACATCACAAGCAAAGCATTTCTCAGTTGACCCTGAATGCGTTGCGTTTTGCTTTTTTCTCATATTTTGCTGGCTAAGCCAGCCTATTTATTTCTCTTTTACATTTTATCAAACACCCTATTTAAAAAATTATTTTTGAGGAATTTATGATGAGAAGCCTAAGACCGTTAGTTAACACACTTCGCCCAGCCATGCAGAAAAATTCATTACGGGGGAATCTTTTTAGTCGCTAAAAAATCCTCTACCGCTCAGCTAATTTCAAATTTAAAACGCGCTGTCAGTAGCGTTCCTCCTGCACCGAATACAGAAAAACATCATGCGGAAACTCAATTGATGCTGCTTTATCGTTGGCGACAAGCGCATTTGCTTGGTCTCAGTGGCATGAGTGATCAAGAGGCTGTTCGAGCATGGCAAATTAAATCAACTGAGCTCCAATTAAAACTCAAAATTGCGGAAGAGAAGGAACTTGCTCTGGAGAAATCGCATAACGAATGTTTTAATCTGAGCCTTTAATCTGAGCCGCGACCGTCAGGGAGCGATCACCGGCGATTCTATTTTTTGCCTGTATCAATTTAGGATGCGTGACACTCCCTGACGGTCGTGGCTCTGTTTGAAAGCAGCTTATGAGCTTTAATCTGAGCCGCGACCGTCAGGGAGCGATCACCGATGGACTGTATCAATTCAGGAGGCGCGCACTCCCGACGGTCGTGGCCAGGTATCTCAGGTGCAATCTGGGGTTTTAATTCGCTTCAAAATGCACCCCATAGGCGTCAAGCTAAGAAAATTTTGCTTAGCACGCCTTCACCCACAGGGGGAAGGTGGCCGACAGGCCGGATGGGGGGATCAAAATAATACTCTCAACCATAGCTTTCTTACTGCTTTTGTCATTTATTGGCTAAGATTTCTTGCATTTTTTTATCCCCCCATCCGGCCTGTCGGCCACCTTCCCCCTGCGGGGAAGGCCTTCTAAGCAAAATTTTCTTAGCTTGACGCGTATGGGTTGCACCCGGGCTACTTTATTTCACCTCTAATCCGCACTCACCTCTTCAGCAGTCGATTTTCTTGCACTCATCAAAGAAGGAACATTGGCTGTGTGTTGATTGCTAAAAGTCGTTTCTTCTGTCAAAGCAGGTGTTTCTTTAAATAATTGCTTTAAGGATTTATAACGCTCAATCTGTTCCTCTAATCCACCAATTTTTTGTTGATACATCTTGCGATCACTTTCAATTTCAATACGCATCAGCTTAGCCTCATACTCATATTTGCTGGTTAACTTATCTGCGGTAGCTCTTTCAGCTTTTTGTACCACCAAACGCAATTCCTCTGCATGATAAGCCGCTTTTTCTTTTAACTCGTGATATTCTTGTTCACGCGCGATAATCCATGCTTCGCGGTCTTTAAGCAACTGATGCTCCTTCTCCCGTGACGCAATTCGCGCTTCACGTGAGATAAAATCTTCTTCAAAAGCAGCACGCTTTTCAGCTAAGGCTTTTTCGACTTCAAGCTTAGAACTCTCATACTTCTCATGATCTAATTTTCGAATAGCATCACGCTTAATAACGTAATCCGCTTCTTCTTGCTCCAACTCGTTTGCCATTTTCAATTTTTCTTGCGCAAAGGCTTGTCTGCATTGAACCAATTCATTTTCGTAAGACACCATTTTTTCTTTGTGCGCTTGGGTTAAAGCAGTTAATGCACCCGCGCTAACTTTAATATGATGCAATTCTTTCAACTCAGCTTCGCTGTATTCAATCGCTTTTCTAACGGTGAAAAACTTTTCATATTCAGGCAATAAACGCTCTTGCAAATTATCCAATGTTTTAGTGAGAGAATGCTTGAGAATGGCTAAATGATCCGCTAATTCCTCCGAAGGCTCCTTGACGATGGCTTCAATGGCTGGACTTTTTTCGTGAGCAATTTGTTCTTCCTGTCTAATTTGCTCCTGACCCGCACTGGTTTCTTTTAATTTTCGCAACACTTCATTATAGGCTGCAACAACATCTTGTTTCACTTGATCCGTTATTTCATTTTGATTGTTTTTTACGTCCATTTGTTCTCTCCCATTTATTTTGAAATCGTTCCAGAAAAATTATCATTATAGGAAATACTCGCCTTGACCGCAGGATTAGCTCCTAGGGAAAATTTTTGCGAATATACCGAAAAAAAAGCGCCTAATAAAATAAAACTGACAGCCAGTAGATAAACAACCTTCCCTTGTTTGCCAAAACTCCTGCTGGTTTGATGCACTGGCACCAACCCTTGTAAAAAAAATTGTTTTACAAAATATGTTTGTACTGGATAAATTGGACTTTGTAAAATTGTTAACGCATTCTGCAAAGGATTGCTCGAGATATCCTGCGTGGCAGAGGTCGGTGACGCTGTCACGTGCTCTTGCGTAGCGCTCGTCAAATAAACACCGTTAACACAGACTTCCTCGTTAAACAAGTTAAGAATTTGATAAAATTCATTTTTAAATTTCTCAAGATGCAATGGAAAATCTTTAATGAAATATTGACTACCTGAGTTTTTTTCTTGATATAACCGTGTGATTAATTGTTTATTGAGTTGCTGAATGAGTCGATTAAATCGTGACACAAATACACTGGCTAACGACTCACCGCTCTCTCTCGAAAACAAGGGTACGCCCCAAGCTTGCCCCAGCTCATCTCGGCCATAATCACTGAAAAATTCTAAAAAACCCGGCAATAAATCACATTTAGTGATAGAAAAATAAAATGGCAACTGCTTGCCAAATTGTTCTTGGAGTTCCCGTATTCTATTTTTTAAAGTATGGATCATGTTGTCGCGGTTTGGTTTATCCATCACCTCAGAAAGTGATAGCGCAATCACTACACCCGCAAGACCGTGCTGACCACGCAGTCTTTTGAGACAGGTTAAAAAATGCTGCCAACCCGTCGGTGCATCCAGTCCGTCTAACTTGTGGGTTAGATAACTTTCTGGTAAGTCCAATATCACAGCGTTTTGAGTCACCCACATGTCATAGTGTGGCACTGGATCGGTTAACGCAATGCTGTCGTTTTTGATTTTCTTTTTGAGAATGAATTTGATTTTAGAGTTGACCAACAGTGTCGTTTTGCCTGACTCTTTTGCGCCAATGAGTAAATACCATGGCAGACGATTGAGATGAATTTTCTTTCCTTGGCTATCAACAATTTGTTTTTTTAAAAACTGAATAGCGGTTTTTAGCTGTGATTTGATTCCCGCGATGTCTTTAACCGGTTGTAGATTTTTAAACGAAAATCGTCCTCTGAATTTTTTTTTAAAATTGTCAATATGCATCGTCATTTGATATCAAAGTCCATTTGAGGAGCGCTAGCATGCTGGTAGTTTATCCACAACTTCCCTCCCGCCATACCGCACGCCAGAAAACTGGTGATTAATAAAATTCTCAGCCATGGTGATTTTTTTTTAACATGCGTTTGCACAACGGTAGGTGCAGACGGTTTGATTGAAAAAGGGGTCAAAATCTTACTGTAGTTGCTGCGATGTGCGCGAATTCGTTTATACAGTGAATAAGTAATTTGTTCCAATTGCTCATGACTGAATGCCAAGGTGGCATGACTTTGTTTAAACGTTAAACCGAGACTCAAACAAATATACATAAATTCCATCACGTCAATATAGATGCCTGGATCACATACCATTCGTTCAAGAATAATTAAAATACTTTCATGTGAGAGTGATTCTTGGTTAATCGCAGTCACCAGACTATATTGATCCCATTTTCCAAGATCGCCCCAGGATGTATTAGTAATGATGTTATCTAATGTCATACTCAACGCATAACAACTGATAAGATTATATTCAACCAAATACTCCGCATTGTAACGATAGGAATGAATCGTTTCTCGAAAATTGGCTATTTCTTTGATGAGTTCAGTCTGGAGCGCCGCAAGATCATGATAATGTTTCGTGTGCCTTAGCTTACCCATCCATGAAAATAAATACGAGGCGGCATCGACTAATGGATTCAATCCTGCCTCGGGCAAATGGATTGGCGGCTTTGTGGTAAGCAATATTTGTGTGGTGGGATGCGTGTGCGTGAGTTCAGTCGCGTTAAACGGATCCTCTGTCTTTTTTTGCAAAGGTTGCAAAAAAGATATTTCTACGTCCAGGTCTATTATTTCGGCTGTTTCCATGATTTCCCGCTTCCGTGCGATTTCGCCAATTAGAGTATACGTTAGTCTGTTTATTGTCTAGATTTTTGTGTGAATGCTGTGTTGTTTTTTATACAAATCTAACTTGGTCCTGACGGATCGACGCAAATTCCACCCATGCGTCGTCCTGAAAAATATGACGTCAACGTATTTTAACCGTAGCGACGGTACTCGCACGGAATATTTATTCAGGATCCACTTGAGTATCATCGATCCATATAAATTCCAGAATCAGTTCTTCGTTCGTGGATCCTGAATAAATCTTACGCGCTACTGCGATAACTGCGGTCAAATAATTTGGGCGTAAGATTTTTCAGGACGACACAGTGGAGGAATATCTAAGCCCTGTCGGCTGATGGGCGTAAGATTTTTCAGGACGACGCATGGGTGGAATTTGCGTCGATCCATCAGCAACAAGGGGGGGTATAAAAAAATCAAACATTCGCATCGAAGCTCTTTCGCTTTAACGACTTTTTTTAGCCACATCATCACGCAAATAAACCGGTAGTGCATCCGCCGGTGAAATCCATTCCCGTTGGATGAATTTATGTTCCGCAATTGGAATCATACCAATCGCCATCGCCTCTCTCGTTGCAGCAATCTTAACCGGCTTAAGCAATAATTCATTCGCATAAACTTGCCATGCATTACCCGCCCCACACCAATCAGAACCCTCGGGAAAGTGAATCACGGCAGGTGCTGCTACCACTTCCTTGCCGACCAATTCAACAATGCCCGCCGTATTCACTTGATAAGCACCGAAATACACTTCATTAATTCTCGCATCCACCGCCGCGAGAATTTTTTTCCAACCCAACTCTTCATACGTCGCCTGCGCCAGCGCCGCCAAAGATGAAACGGGAATCAGTGGTAATTCCGCTGCAAATGCGAGTCCTTGTGCAACACTGGTTGCAATTCTCACCCCGGTAAAACTCCCAGGCCCACAACCAAATGCAATCGCATCTAATTCTTTTAAAGAGACACCCTTTTCAGCCAACAGTTTTTCAATCGCAGGCAAAATCATTTTTGCTTGCTGCATGGGAGCCGCCACGTGCTCAGAAATAATTTTTTCATCCAACAACAAAGCCAACGAACAAGCCGATGAAGATGTTTCAATCGCTAATAATTTCATACAGATTCAATACTCACTGGCATAAAAAATTCCTGTACACGGGCAAGGTCTCTCGTACGCGGCATCGCAGGCAAACTTTGAAGAAAAGCGTCGCCATAACGCGAACCCACCAGACGCGGATCGCAAATCATCAATAAGCCACGATCGGCAACATCACGAATCAAACGTCCCGCGCCTTGTTTTAAAATTAATACGGCGTTAGGTAATTGATACGTCAAAAATGGATCTTTGCCTTGTTTGCGTAACATTTGAATCCGCGCTTGTAAAATAGGATCCTCCGGTGCTGCAAACGGTAATTTATCAATGATGACACACGACAACGCATCACCCCGCACATCAACACCATACCAAAAACTACTCGTCCCCAACAAGACGGCATTGCCAAATGTTTTAAATTGATTGACCAATTCTTTTTTCGGCATGCTGCCTTGCACCAAAATGGGATAGGGAATTTGGTCTCGCAATTTCTCTGCGGCATACTCCATGGCGCGATAACTGGTAAACAATAAAAATGTTTTGCCTTGGGTAATATTGATAACCGGTAACGCTGCCTCAACCAAGGCATCGGTATAATTCTGATCGTGTGGATCAGGCAGTCCGCGCGGCACATACAGCAATGATTGGGTTTGATAATCGAACGGACTTTTTAATTGCAAAAATAATGCTTTCTCTAAACCCATACTCTCTGAAAATAATTGAAAATTATTTTTGACTGTCAACGTCGCCGAGGTAAATATCCATGTACGTTTTGCCTCTTCCACATATTGTTTAAAGTGCGCCGCCACTGCAATCGGTGTTAATTGCAGCGTAAAACTCTGCACATGCGTTTCAAACCAGTGAACATTATCATCCGGCGTTTCACCCGTGAGCAAATTAAATCGCTCGATGAGTTGCAAGGTTCGCCGCCAACAATTTTCCAATCCCTTACTGCGCATCGAAACTGCTTGCAAAACTTCTTCTAGCAACTGCAATTGATTTTTAACTTGTTGCACACTGCTCTCTAACGGAGTTGATAATTTTTCAGGCCACGGCATGCGACGCAAATCATGGCCCATGGCCAAGCGCATTTCCTGTGTCGCTGTTTGTAATCGATCTGTCACATGAATAATATCGCGCATATCTTTCGCGGTTAATAATACTTCGGCCTCCGTGTCTCGCGCTAACTCAATCAACTGCCTACCAGACAACGTGGTACTAAAAAACTGTGCCGCAATGTCGGGTAAATGATGCGCTTCATCAAACACAATCACATCCGCCCCCGGCAACAATTCGCCAAAACCATCTTCTTGTAATGCCATATCGGCAAAAAACAAATGATGATTCACAACCACAATGTCAGCCGTCAACGCCTGCTGTCTGGCTTTCATCACAAAGCAATCTTTAAAAAACGGACAGTCTTGACTTAAACAATTATCCGCTGTGCTAGTGACCTGCGGCCAAATCGCTGAATCTTCCGCTACATCACTGAGTTCAGAAATATCACCACTGTGTGTTTGACCTGCCCACTCATCAATGACTTGCAGTTGCGTCACCAATTGTCGAGAGACAAAGCGTCCATCTTGTCGATTGCGTTCTAAGCGTTGCTTGCAAAGATAATTCGCCCTACCTTTCAACAAGACGACTTTGCGGGGCAAGGGAAGAATTTTTTTGATGACAGGAATATCTTTAAAAAATAATTGATCCTGCAGATTTTTCGTGCCGGTCGAAATAATTGTTTTTTTATGCGCGAGAAAAATGGGCGCCAGATAACCAAATGTCTTGCCAGTCCCAGTGCCTGCTTCAATAATAATTTGTGATTTTAACGCGAGTGTTTTTTCAATGGCGGCCGCCATTTCTTGTTGCGAAGCTCGCACAGTAAAACCTGGAATGGCTTTACTCAGCAATCCATGCTCACCTAGGATGTCGCCTAATTGAAAATCTTCCATTATTTTTCAAGGTGCTTTAATTTATCAGGTACATTTGCCCATTGATCTGCATCAGTAGGCGCCGCTTTTTTACGATTAATGTTAGGCCAACTGTCGGCAAGCTCTTTATTTAATTGCAAATAGTGTTTTTGTTGTTCGGGTAATTCATCTTCGGCATAAATAGCATTCACCGGACATTCTGGTTCGCACAACGCACAATCGATACATTCATCTGGATTAATCACTAAAAAGTTAGGGCCTTCATAAAAGCAATCCACTGGACAGACTTCCACGCAATCTGTGTATTTACAGCGGATACATTGTTCTGTCACGACGAAGGTCATACTAGAGCTCATCAGATAAATTTGAGAAAATCACTGAAGAAAAATGGTGCCCGAGGCCAGAATCGAACTGGCACGGGAGTTGCCCCCCGAGGGATTTTAAGTCCCTTGCGTCTACCTATTCCGCCACCCGGGCATACAATCATAATAGGCTGAGGTCGGAATCGAACCGGCGTCCACGGCTTTGCAGGCCGCTGCATAACCACTCTGCCACCCAGCCAATATCTAAACAGAAAATCCTCAGTTTTACTGAGGCTTACAAACTTTGGAGCGGGAAACGAGACTCGAACTCGCGACCCCAACCTTGGCAAGGTTGTGCTCTACCAACTGAGCTATTCCCGCACATTACGTCATTCAACAATAGGCGCTCATTCTATCGAAGGACTTTGTATAGTCAAGAGAAAAATTTTGATTTTGGGGAATTTATTCTTTCAACTCAGGCCAAGCCGTCTTGAGGTAAATCAACATCGACCACATCGTTAAAAATGCAGCGATATACAGCAGCAAATAACCCACAATCACCACAAACGAAGGGGTTGTCGCACCACAATATAACAAGATAAATAAGGCAATCATTTGGATGGCTGTTTTGATTTTGCCTAAGCGACTCACCGCCACACTGGTGCGCTTACCCACTTCCGCCATCCATTCACGCAAGGCAGACACAATAATTTCACGGCTGACAATGATTGCGGCGGGAATTGTAATAACAGCCACTGGCATCGCATACACATTCAAGTTGCCGTTCGACAATAAACTGATAAATTGAAATTGTGGTTCACCGACAATCAACACCAACACGATGCAAACCAGCATTTTATCCGCGACAGGATCCAAAAAAGCGCCGAGTCGGGTTGAAAGATGCAGCGTGCGGGCAAGATAACCATCTAACCAATCGGTCAGTCCCGCGAGACCAAAGAGAATGGCCGCAGCAAGATGCCCCCATTTGAAAGGTATGTAAAATAAAATGACTAAAAACGGAATCACTAATATCCGAATAAATGTAAGAATATTAGGTAAATTAAACACTGTTTAAACCCCATGTAATGCGTCGAAAATTCGTTGTGCTAATGACTGACTAATCCCTGGCACTTTCATTAATTCCTCAAGACTAGCACGATTTATAGATTGAATACCACCGAAGTAACGCAATAAATCCCGTCTTCTTTTCGCACCAATTCCAGGGATCGCTTCTAACGTCGAAGTCCGCCGTGTTTTATCACGACGCAAGCGGTGTCCGGTAATTGCAAAGCGATGTGCTTCATCGCGAATTTGTTGAATCAAATGCAACGCCAGTGAATCGGATTCGACATGCAGAGGCGGACGATCGACAAAATGCAATGTTTCTAAACCCGGTTTGCGCGTCACGCCTTTGGCGACACTGATTAAAAAAATACTATCAATCGCTAATTCAGCTAACACTTCTTTGGCTGCATTTAATTGAGCAACTCCTCCATCAATCAATAAAATATCTGGCAACCTTGCTTCTTCAGTCATCAACCGTTTATAGCGACGGCTTAAGGCTTGGCGCATGGCACCGACATCATCTCCGGGCGTCACGTGTTGAATATTAAACCGTCGATAAGCGCTTTTATCCGGGCCATTGACATTAAATACGACACACGATCCAACCGTCGCCTCTCCCATGCTATGACTAATATCAAAACATTCGATATGCTGCGGCAAGGTTGTGAAACCCAATAACGCTTGCAGCGCAAGTAGGCGTTCATGCATATTTGCTTTATTCAATAATTGACTGATAACCGATTGATGCGCACTCTTGTTTGCTATTTCTAACCATTTCTTTCGTTCACCGCGCACATGCGCTGCAAACACTACTTTATGTTGTGCGTGAGAACTGAGTACACTGGCCAACCATTCTTCTTCCGCCAGTGGCATCATTGAAATAATTTCTTTTGGCATATCATTCGCATCATAATTTTCACTCAAATAATGTTGCTGGATAAAAGAAGAAACAATTTCTTGCTCATCCACAACCAGTTGCGTTTGTGAAAAATACGAACGACTGCCCAAGACTCTGCCGCCGCGAATAGTTAATAATTGAATACAAATAATCCCCGCATGAATGGACAAGCCAATCACATCCGCATCGCCGGAAGCTGCACTGACATATTGTTTCGCTTGAATTTCGCGTAACTTTGCAATTTGATCACGGTATTGCGCCGCCACTTCAAAATTCAAGTTAGTGGCCGCCTGCTCCATTAATTTATTTAATTCCGCCATGATTTCTTGATTTTTACCTTGCAAAAATAACACGGCATGCCGCACATGTTGTTCATACTCATCGGGTGTGATTAGCCCAACACAAGGTCCTGTGCATCGTCCAATTTGATATTGCAAACAGGGTCTTTTACGCAATGCAAAAAAATTATCGCTGCAACTGCGTAATTTAAAAATTTTTTCGATCAGATGAATGGTTTCGCGCACAGCCAGTGTGTTGGGATAAGGACCAAAAAATAATTCACCGGGTTTACGTTGGCCGCGATATAAACTGATGCGCGGATACGTGTGTTGTTGACTAATCCAAATGTAAGGATAACTTTTGTCATCACGGAATAAAATATTGTAATGAGGCTGGTGTTTTTTAATTAAATTGCATTCCAGCAACAGCGCTTCATTTTCTGAATGGGTAATGGTAATACCAATATCGACCACATGTTTTAATAAGGCATGGGTTTTCACATCTTGTTGTTTTTGCGAGAAATAACTGGATAAGCGCTTTTTTAAATTACGTGCTTTGCCGACATATAAAATCTCCCCTTTTTCACCCAGCATTTGGTAAACACCGGGTTGATTGGGCAAGCTTGCGAGGAAGGATTTTATGTCTTGCATTGGCGTACCATTGAAAAATTGAGTCTTTGTTTATTTATTATAGTACCTTAGGGTGTGTTTACAATGGCGTTGTTGAGTAATTCTCGCACCGTCATTGCGAGGAGCGTTTTTTGCGACGAAGCAATCCAGTTTTAGACTTAAGGATTAAAAACTGGATTGCTTCGTCGCAAAAAACGCTCCTCGCAATGACAGGCAACAACGCCTTTTCAAAGGGGGAACAAGGGGCAATGGCACTAGCTTAAGAACTGTCGTCCCGGAATTTAGTAGCTCTTAACGAGCGCCTTTTGCTCGTTTAGAGCTACTTAATGTCCGGGATCCATCTTCAATTTATCGCCCTCTTGCTTTTAACTTATATGCTTTAAGCAAAATGGATCCCGGACATTAACTGGCGCTAAATTCGCAAAAAGCGCTCATTAAGCGCCAGTAAATTCCGGGACGACAGTTCTTAAGCTAGTGCCATTGGGAACAAGGGGGATTTGTATAAAATGACGAAAACTCAAGCTTCTTCAGAAGGCGATTTATGACCTTCAACCAGTCCTATTCGAATGGCTAATAATGTTAATTCGACATCGCTATTAATAGTTAATTTTTCAAAAATACGATAGCGATAACTGTTGACGGTTTTTGGGCTTAGGCAAAGTTTCTCAGAAATTTCCTGCACTTTTTGGCCGCTGGTGATCATCAACATGATTTGCAATTCACGCTCGGATAAAATATCCAGCGGAGAATCTTCGTCTTTGGCAAAACGCTTTAAAGCAAGTTGTTGGGCAATCTCAGAACTGATATAGCGTTGTCCCGAATGCACCGTGCGAATGGCACGAATCATTTCATCAGGGTCGCAGCCTTTGGTGATATAACCTGCCGCGCCAGCTTGCAACAAACGGGATGGGTAGGGTTCATCGTCACAGACTGTTAACGCAAGAATTTTTAAATCAGGATTATGACGAATCATTTTGCGTGTTGCTTCAAGGCCGCCAATGCCAGGCATTTGCACATCCATTAAAACAACATCAGGAAGCAACTCTTTCGCTAACCGAATGGCTTCTTCACCACTGCTGACTTCACCAACGACTTTCATGCCGTTAATATCTTGCAATAAGCGCTTAATGCCTAGGCGTACTAACTCATGATCATCAACCAATAAAACCTTAATCAACTTGTACCCCGCACGCAAATTCATTTTAGTATTGGCGGAGAGAGAGGGATTCGAACCCCCGGAGCCCGATAAGGACTCAACGGTTTTCAAGACCGCCGCTTTCAACCACTCAGCCATCTCTCCTGCAATAAAACGTTACATACGCATTACACCTCAAGATGCGATTTTTAACAATCACATCTTGAGGTGTAACAAGTACCATCCCTAAGCCCGTTTTTTGTGCCACACATAGTAACGCTATTTCGCGGCTCCATTCAACAAGTAAATAATTAAAAATAAAAAAACATTCATTTTGAACAAGAAATTAGCGATCTTTACTCATTGGAGAATGGCGCTTTCTCATCTTTAAATTCGCATTTTAAAGTGCAATTGGTATATACTTCAGAAACATTTTAAATTGCAGGAGTTCTTATGCCAATGAATGAAACAGTTATTTCTCGCCGCGATGGTTCCGTTTTAAGCACACATTCTGTTTTACGAAATACCTATTTGTTACTCAGCTTAACACTCTTATTTAGCGCAATGACTGCGTTATATGGTATGACGCACCCGATCACTGGCACGGGTGGATTTTTACTCACTTTCTTGGCAGGCTTTGGGCTGCTGTTTTTAACGACAGCATTACGGAATAGCGCTTGGGGAATTCTTTCTATTTTTGCATTTACAGGTTGCATGGGTTATTCAATGGGCCCCCTGTTAAGCATGTTTATTCGTGGTTACACCAATGGTGGTCAGTTAATTTTAACGGCATTGGCAGGAACCGGACTGACGTTTTTCTTATCCTCGGCTTATTTGCTGGTCACGAAAAAAGACCTCAGTCATTGGGGTAAGTTTTTAATGATTGGATTAGTGGTTTGTATCGTTGCAAGTCTTGCTAATTTTTTCTTTAAAATGCCTGCGATGCAATTAACCATTTCAGCCATGCTGGTTTTTCTTTCCGCTTTGTTGATGATGTATGATACGAGTCGCATTATTAATAACGGCGAAAGCAATTATATTATGGCAACCATTAGTTTGTTTTTAGATATTTTAATGTTGTTCCAAAATTTATTGATTTTGTTAGGGGCATTGAGCGGTAATAATCGAAATTAGTTTAAGGTATTTAGATCTACATAAGCCTCCGCTGTGTTGTCCCGCGCTAAACGCCGCGCGGGACGACACCCCATTTTAAGCGGCGTTGTTGCGTCATTCACAGAAGTGCTTGGAACGCCTTCCCCTTCAGGGCATAGGCGTCAAGCTAAGGTAATTTTGCTTAGAATGCTATCACTCTATAGAGGTTGCTTAAGTATCTACATAAGCCTCCGCTGTGTCGTCCTGAAAAATCTTACGCCCAAATCATTTGACCGCAGTTGTCGTAGTAGCGCGTAAGATTTATTCAGGATCCATGAACGAAGAGCTCATTCCTGAATGTATATGGATTGATGATACTCAAGTGGATCCTGAATAAATATTCCGTGCGAGTACCCTCGCTACGGTTAAAACACGTTGACGTCATATTTTCCAGGACGACACAGCGGAGGCTTATGTAGATACTTAAGCAACCTCTATAAAGTGATAGCATTCTAAACAAAATTTCCTCAGCTTGACGCCTATGCCCTGAAGGGGAAGGCGTTCTAAGCAATACGTTGAATGACGCAACAACGCCATTTTAAGCAGGAGATGTTTAACATCAAAACTTCTCTTCCAACCAAACACACTTCCCTTTTGCAGCCATCTTTTGCAATTTTTCCTCATGCGACATTAATTCTTCCACGGTCGCAGGCATGACAATTAAATCACGCTGCACGGATTTTTTCCGTCTTGCAACTCTCGCCTGCTGCTCGGCCGCCGCTTCAATCGGCTGCACTTCATCGAATAAACTGCCTTGCCCACCCGTCATGGCTAAATAAACTTGCGCCAGTAAATGCGCATCTAACAACGCGCCGTGGAGCTCACGCTGCGAATTATCAATACCGTAACGTTTACATAAAGCATCTAAACCATTGCGTTGTCCTACATGCAATTGCCGCGCAATGACTAGCGTATCAATGACGCGACAATATTCATCGACTTTCCAATTTTTCTTCGCTAAGCCAAATTCATAATTCAAAAAACCCACGTCAAAAGGCGCATTGTGAATAATCAATTCTGCACCTTGGATAAATTCAAATAACTCATTCACAATATCTGCAAAAAAAGGCTTACCCTGTAAAAATTCTTGGGTAATACCATGCACCGCCAATGCGCCCTCCTCAATGTCTCGATTCGGATTGATATACTGATGGAATTGTTTCTGGGTGAATTTGCGATTGATCAATTCAACACAACCCACTTCGATAATGCGATGACCTTCTGTGGTTTGCAGACCGGTTGTTTCAACGTCGAGAATAATTTGGCGCATAACATTCCTACTTAATTTTTTGAGCGATCAACCACTCATCGATCGCTTGATTTGCTAAAGCATCCGCTAATTCATTTTCAGGATGTCCACTGTGTCCCCTGACCCAATGCCACGTCACGTGATGCCGACTGACTTCTTGATCCAAGGCTTGCCATAAATCAACGTTTTTAATGGGCTTATTGTCTGCTTTTTTCCATTGCTTTTTTTTCCACGCATGGATCCATTCTGCAATGCCTTTTTGGACGTATTGTGAGTCGGTATATAAATCGATTTTGCAGGGTTCTTTTAAGCTAAACAATGCTTGAATAGCAGCGGTTAATTCCATGCGATTGTTCGTGGTCAATGCATCGGCACCGTAAAGTGTTTTTTCATGTTTGCCATAACGCAACAAAACACCCCAACCACCGGGTCCAGGATTTCCGCGACAAGCACCGTCTGTAAAAATTTCTATATGTTTCATTCTTTCAAAAATCTCGCATGGTAGGACCCGGTATCGTAACATGCACACTCGATAATTTTTGTTGCCATGTTAATCGAATGGGCGTTAACGGTATCACTTTTGCTTTGGCAACAACTATATAAACACTGCCGAAGGGTTTAAAAAACTTTCTGCCGATCCATTCAAGCCATTTCAATTTACGCTTCGAATGGAATGGCAAACTAAAAAGAATCGTTTCTTGTTTCACCAATTCAAAATCAGCCAATTGTAACCATTTTTTAATCGTTGCCGTTTGAAAAAAATGCAAGGTCCAAGGAATCTGTCGGCTTGTCGATAATAATTTACGCAACCCCCATAAACTTATTCGATTAAAGCCTAAAATAATAATATGGCCTTCCGGCTTCACAATTCGACAACTCTCCGCCAATAATTGGCGCGGATTATCCGTATAATCTAAGGTATGAGGCAATAAAACTAAATCCACCGCGCCTGATAAAATGGGTAATTCATGAAAATCACTTTCGACGGCAAGAATTGGCAATTCTTTATTAAACAACGGGGATAGTAGCACATGACACGCCGTCTCACTCGTATGAATTAAATCGATTTGCTGTGATACACCAATGAGTAATCCATGTTTGCCATACATATCCGTCCATAGTTTCTGCAAATACAGGTACTCATAAGCTTGAATCGAGCGCCCAAAGGGCTGAGACAACCACTGATTCCAATGCTGTGCGACGCGGTAGGTTTTAGCCAAAATCAATCTTCCTTGTTGTTATTTTTAAAACTATATCAGTCGCATCTGGAAATGCAAAATTCTCGATGTCATCCCGCGCGGCTTTTAGCGCGGGACGACACATGGCCTTGTTGCGTAATTCACGGTGTCAATTCAGTGTCGTGCCAGCTAAAAGCACGCTGGCACGACACACCGAGAATTATGCAACAACGCCACGACACATGGATGGTTTGTGTAGATACCTTTGACAGTACATCAGGGTGAATTTTAATTTATACGCGCATTAATTTCTATGGTAGACTTACACGTTGTATAAAATTCGACTTTACTCCAACGCTTTGTGCCTGTCGCAAGCGGGGAGTCAATTTTCAATGCACAAAGAGATGGAATTCATGTTTCAATTTTGTTGCAAAATAATAAAAAATATCGCAATTGGAATATGCAGCATCGCATTGACTAGTCATATTGTCATGGCAACACCAAACCTGGAAGGCATTCGCGAATACCAAAACACCACCACACACACCCGCGAACGCAGTGAAATGCTAGCGCATGATCTCGATCGTTATCAAAATGCAGACGATCTCTGGAACATCTTACGACACGAATTCAAGTTATCGCATTATGAAGATAATCCCTTAGTGCAACAAAAAATCGAATGGTTTATGAACCATCAAGATTTTTTATACCGTTCCATGTCCCGCTCTGCACCTTATCTTTATTTTATTCTGCAACAAGTCAAAAAAAGACATTTGCCTGCGGAAGTGATGTTGTTACCCATTATTGAGAGCTCGTACAATCCATTCGCCTATTCCTATCGCGGTGCCGCCGGGATTTGGCAAATGATGCCAGGAACGGCTTCCGATGAAGGGCTGCGACAAAATTGGTGGTATGATGGACGCCGCGATATTATTGCTTCCACTCGCGGTGCACTCAATCATTTATCCTATCTACAAAGTTTTTTTGATGGGAATTGGTTATTAGCCATCGCGGCGTATAACACGGGTGAAGGCAATGTCTTAGCCGCCATTCGCAAAAATATTAATAACGGTGAAAATACAGATTTTTGGTCGTTGCCCGTTGCCCAACAAACAAAAGATTATGTGCCGCAATTACTCGCACTGGCCATTATTATTAGCCATCCTGACGAATACCCCATTCAACTTCCACCCATTCGTAATGCACCGTATCTGGCACAAGTTGATGCGGGTGGACAAATTGATTTAAAACAAGCCGCCAGTTTGGCAGGCTTGAGTTTAAAACAATTGATGCAACTCAATCCGGGTTACAGTCGTTCCGCGATGGATCCGAATGGGCCTTACAAATTAGTGTTACCGATCGAAAATGTGGCGCGTTTTACAGATAATTTAAATAGTTGGCCACTGTATCATCAAGTCAATTATGCCCGTTATAAAGTACGCTCAGGTGATACGTATAAAACCATTGCACGGCATTTTAGTACTTCCCCTACTGTACTTCGCAAGATGAATCCGAGTTTTGCAGCGCTGCGGCCAGGCTATAATTTATTAATTCCTAAAAATAAATCCTCACCCGTACAAGAAATTCCCGTGCAGCAAAAAGTAAAAACATTGCCTGTGATCAAATCATCTGATGACACCGTTATGTTGTCAGAAGCGATTGCAACAAATTATCAAATGCAACCGGGTGACACACTGTATATGGTACGCATGGGTGATAATTTAGATAAATTGGCAACTCATTTTCACATTGATAAAAAAACATTATTAGCTGTGAATCATTTAAGCCAAGACAATTTGCAATTGAATCAACGATTGATTATTCCTACTCACTTAAAACAGCAAGCTGAATCACAGCATTATCAATTGACACCGGGTGATACGATTTACATGGTACGCAAGGGCGATACGATTCAATCCGTTGCAGATAAATTTCACACGACACCACAAGCGGTTCGTTTAGCGAATTTAATGGCGAGCAATGCATTGCAAGAAGGTGATCGATTAATTATTCCTACGCATGTGTAATTACGGGATGACAATTCTTAAGCGAGTGCCATTGCGATATAATTTCTATATATAAATTTTCTAAGGTGTTGTTGCGTAATTCAACACTCTTCATCCGTGAGTTCCTTCCACCCTTGTGGGCATAGGCGTCAAGCTAAGGGAATTTTGCTTAGTTGTAGGGTGGATTAGACGCGCCTTTTGCGTCGTAATCCACCAAGCTGCAGCAATTTGATAAGGTGGATTACGGCAAAAGGCGCCTAATCCACCCTACAACTGGCACGACACAGCGGTGGTTTGTATAGTTACCTAAGCAATATCCCACTTGATTTGTGCACCAAACACATCGGCACTGGAATGGACAGATCCATTGGTGGTTGATACTTGCGCCCCTACCGCTTGAACGACATTATTAATTCGTGTGTTCATCAGAAAATAATGTGTCCAACCCGCATCAAAGCCAATCGATTTATTCATTTGGAAATGGCCGCCGAATGCAAGCGCAATGCGATCACTGTCAGGTAATTGTAAATTGCGATCCGAATTATTCGTCGGTGTTTCATCAAAACCCAAACCCGTGCGCAATAAAACTTGTTCATTCACATGATAATTCGCACCGAGTGACGCATTCCAAGTATTGCGATAATTTTCCGGCACAATAACGACAATTGAATTACTCAACGCTAAACTGGTATTCACGCCGGCGACATTTTGTAACACTAATTTTTTAAAGACATTCCATTGCGTATAACTAACCGTACCTAACACATCCCATGTCGTATTGAAAGAGTGGAACAAGCTCAACATCGTTGTGGGGGGTAAGGTGACATCTGCTTTTAATTGCGAACTTCCTTGAAATCCTGGCGTACCTGTCAATAAACCATTCGGATAATTTGCTAACAAACCACTGAAATTGCTATCGCCGCGCAAGTGATGCACCATTTGTGATTGATAAGCAAGACCGATGCGGGTTTGCTCGGTGGGTTGAAATAAAATACCTAAGTGATAACCATATGCATTACTTTTGCCTGAATTATCTGAACTGGTATTGGTTGCAGGAGTGCCTGCACCCGCTATTAAATTAAATTGCGCATCGGCATGTTGGTAATCAAATCCGGCACCGAGAGACCATTTGTTATTAATCGCAAACGCTAAGGAAGGACTCACATCAATCACTTGCAGCGAGGTATAGGTTGCAGCATACCGCGCGAACGTTTGATTACCATAACTTGTTTTTAATCCGAAAGGCGATGTGACGCTGAAACCAAATACCCATTTTTCATCTAGAGGTGCTGCATAATGGAGAAACGGTACAATACTGGTATTGCCACCTTGGGCAACAACCGATTGAGGACCGGCTGGCGCGAGGATTAAATTATTCGCAACGGTGCCGCGGAATTTGAAATCGGTGAGCACGGGATCGAGACCGGCGATGAGTTGTTGATTTTGAATTCGGACTAGACCGGCAGGATTATAATATGCGGTACTCGCATCGTCGGCTGTTGCGGCCACGCCTGCATGATAATTGCCGATGGATGCCGCATCTTGTTCCCATAATTTGAAACCGGATGCTTGCGCCGTATTTGTCACTGCAACCACACCCATGGCTGTCATGACACAAAAAAGTTGATGTAATTTGAATTGCTTTATCACGTTATTCTCCCTGATAATTTTTACTTATTTTTCGCTGCATCCATTGAATTTTGCAGATAGAATACCGGAATCAAATAACAACACAATGATTTTTTCTTAGGAGATTGCCATGCCATTAACCCCCTCTTCCATGTTGCCGTTAGGCACGAAAGCCCCTGATTTTTCATTGCCGGATACGATCTCGGGTAAAACGGTATCTTTGAATGATATTAAGTCTAACATTGCAACAGTCGTGATTTTTATGTGTAATCATTGCCCTTATGTTATCCATATCCAGACGAAATTAGTCGACGTTGTTAAGCACTATCAAACAATGGGCATTCAATTTGTTGGTATTAATGCGAATGACGTGAAAAATTATCCAGCGGACAGTCCTGAAAAAATGCGTGATGAGGCGACGTTGCACGGTTATTCGTTTCCCTATTTATTTGATGCGACGCAAAACGTTGCGAGAGCTTATCAAGCAGAATGTACACCGGATTTGTATGTGTTTGATCGTGAGTTGAAGTGTGTATATCGAGGGCGGTTTGATGGTTCAACGCCTGGGAATAATGTTCCGGTGACGGGAGAAGAGTTAACGGCGGCGCTGGATGCGATATTGCATAATCGTTCTGTGGATGAGGATCAGAAGCCGAGTGTGGGTTGTAATATTAAATGGATGAAGTGAAGAGGAATAATTATTTTATATAAATCCCACTCAATTCCGTGGCAGAGAAAAATTTAATTTTTTTATACAAATCCCCCTTGTTCCCCCTTTTTCAAAGTGGGAGACCTTCTAAGCAGCTTTTACTGTTAAGACACAGGGCTTGCTTAGAAGGTCTCCCACTTTGAAAAAGGGGGAACAAGGGGCAATGGCACTAGATTAAGAACTGTCGTCCCGGAATTTAGTAGCTCTTAACGAGCGCCTTTTGCTCGTTTAGAGCTACTTAATGTCCGGGATCCATCTTCAATTTATCGCCCTCTTGCTTTTAACTTATATGCTTTAAGCAAAATGGATCCCGGACATTAACTGGCGCTAAATTCGCAAAAAGCGCTCATTAAGCGCCAGTAAATTCCGGGACGACAGTTCTTAAGCTAGTGCCATTGGGAACAAGGGGGATTTGTATAAAAAGAAAAAGTTCTTAATCGATGTTTATCCCTTTTTTTTCAAGATTGGTAACAAAATTGTCGTTCAGACTATGAGGAACGTTTCAACTTTGCCAACTTTGATTTACCTTCCCTGAACTCAACTACCTCAGGTGCGGGATTACTTAGGTAGGGATAGATTGATTTACCAATTTCGAAGAGAACATTGCGTAAATCAGATTGCGAATTACCGACTAGAATGATCGCCTCCATCGTTTCCCTCAACAAATTTTGGGGATGTTTCGCAATACTTAGCTTAGCCAGCCTATAAGCAATCGCTCTAACCGCTTGTACTTCAACCGGATTTTTAAATACTTTAGCCGTTTCTTTTTTAGCGACAATTGTTTTCAATAACTGAACAGAAAGATTGTAATAGCGTGGCTCTCTTTTTAATTCTGCTGATTTAACTGCAAATAATTCATCGAACTTTTTAACAGCTTGGGTTAACGCACTGGCAAATTTGCCTTGTTGAATCGAATCCTTTTCAGCGAGCAAAATCACAAGAAATTGATCCAAATCCCCAGCTTTATCTGCTAAGTTTCTAACTGAATCAACAGAGAGATTTCGTGTATGCCAAAATAATTTGGCACCATGAATGGGATAATAGTTTCTAATTTCTCTTTCAAATTCCATCAGGGCTGCTTGGAGTTTATTTCTCTGACTTATCATATCTGCATTGGCTTTAGCATCTAATACGATAGATGATCTACGACTCATCTGCATATCGTCGGATGATTTTCCAGCTTGCGCATCTACTTTTGCATCTGCTGAGCTCAATGAAAAACTAAATCTTGGCAAAGACACCATCGCACCCTCATCAAGCTGAGCTAACGTCGCTTGTTGCTGGGTATGCAAAGCACTTATCAAACTCGCTCTATTCGTTTTTTGTTGAGCCGTTAAATCTTTTTCGGTTCTTATTTTTTCCTCGAGCACAGCAAAATAATTCTTGACCTTTTCAGCCAAATCATCTTGAGTCATATCAGGTTGTAATTTAGCCGTTTCATTTCGAAGCAATTTAACAATCAGCTCCAATCTTTCAGCTCGAGTCACAGCGGCATCGTTTTCTGATTTCCAATTCTCAGGTAAATCTGGCAGATCCAGTGGGTATTTATCTTGAATGAAAGAGTCAAATAATCTTCCTCCTATCGGAATTTGCACGTCCGGGCTAAATTCTTTCTGAATACCTGCAAATATTTTTTTAAACTCAGCGTCAAATTTGCTAACTGGCCATTCTTTCAAAATAGGCGGAACCGTTACATTCCATGCTGACGATACACTTTCACGTGCCAAGGTATGCGCTAATATTCTTAATTGATCAACGTCCGTTTTTTTTATCTTCCCTTGCTTTTGCGTAACATATTGCAACAGTTTGACCGACGCTAAAAACAAATTATAATTTTTACACTCTTTAGCAGGGTCAAAACTGAGTTGACATCTTTTATTAATTTCACCGATTAAAGTTTGTAGAGAAGATGCCGTCTTAAAATCTTTTGCCCCTTTGACTTCAGCAAGCAAAATTGCAATGACACGACTTACATTTTCATTACTGCTAATTTCCACAAACGGCGCCATGACTTTAACTAAGTTCAATAAATATGTATCTAATTTTCCTTCTTGATTTTCAACCGCCGCTTTGATCTCAAGTTTAATCTCAGATGGCCGAGCAGCAACACTCCCTGCTGGCGCACTCACATTTGACAGAGACACAGGCGCCAACTCAATTAAAATTGGATTTTTATTGTCGAGTAGCGGTGCATTTAAATTCCGGTCAATTGTGGCAAGACGTTTCATGGCTTCATCAAATTTAGAGGGTCGTCTATTCGCGTCAGGTTGCTGACGGCTAGAGGGTTCACGACTAGTTGATGCAACGGGAGCTGGCTCAACAAGTTCAACGCTGGATGAATTCGATTGGCCTGAGGAGTCACTGGTAAGCGAAGGTGGAAGTGATGGAGTGGGTGACGGTGCGGATGCAACATCGGATAAATCAGATGCGGATGAATCAGATGCTTGTTCATCAACGGGTGATTCTCGTAGAGACGCTTGTTGTGCAAATAATTGATTCAATCCACCGTCGCTTTTAAATTCATCGCTTGAATGGCTAGACTCACCTAAATGTGCATGTAAAGCAGCGAGTTGATCCTCTTGATCGCTTGGATCGGAGGATTGGTCTGAAGGTGTTTCTGAGACACGATCCGATACGTCTTCCGCACTGGAAGAGGACTCATCACCAGGTTGTACAGAGAGAGACGCACCTTTTAGGAGATTCAAGTCAAGCGGATGACTAATATCTGGTTGAGTTTCAATATGCAACTGCGCACTTACAGAGCTCGCTGCCACCGACTGAGAGGGATTTTCAAGTCGAACAGATTCTTTTCTTTTTACGTTTACTCCATGCTCATCATGCTCTAAAAACACCCGAGGTTTAGATGCAATTTTTAATGTCTTACTTCGTGTTATAGATTTTTTCTTCCGGTAAGATTCCATTTTCTCTGCCGAATCTCTTTGAACAGCTGAAATTTCCTGCTCTAACGTTAATAATAATTCTGTATTAGATCGAAGTAAGGCTCTAGATTTTTCCATTTTATCTTTAAAAGCTTCATTAGCTTTTTCATCACCTACGTCAGCATCTTCGAATTTATCTATCGCTGCTCTCTCAAGGTCAATTTTTTTGAGAACCCCTCTTTTTTTTCTCTCAATCTCTTGAATATGAATAGCTGCTAAAATTCGTTCATATTCTATATTTAACTGTGCGAATCTTTCATCATATTTCGCTTTCCTTTTAACTGAATTCACATCCACATCAAGAGAACCAATCAAATTTGAATACGCAAGGGCAATTGTCTTCTGTGCCTGCTCTATTAATTTTATCTGCTGCCCAAGAGCCAAATCTGCTACATCCGAATTCATTTTCTGGACAATTTTTTCTCTTTTACTCTTCAGACTGAATTTATTAGATTTAAAAAACTGGGTTATTGTATCAACTGACAATGAACTTTTTAACTCAGATAAACCTTCATCCATGCGAACCATTTCCATTTTCTTTGCTTTTGCAAAACGAACTGACAGCAACTCATCCTGAGTGAGCAACCTTTTGTCATCAAAAACAAGTTGTATAAATGCATTGGTGAAACGAAGATCTAAACTTTCAATGCCATTTTTAGTTGTAATGTAATTCGCATAAATCCGCTCTTGAAAATAGGTTGCGATATTGCTTTTGTCTTCCAACATAAGGACATTATCTGGGTCAAGCAAGCGCTCGAGATCCGTCGAAATATTAGGTATGACAATTTGATTACAATAAGATTCAATTAAGTGTTCTTTTATCCTAGTGCTTAAATTTGGATTCTCATCTATTAAATCTTTTAACCCTTTTTTCGTTGCCGTTCCGGGAAATGCATCTAAAATTCCCTTTCTTATCTCCTCTTTATTATCTAAAATTTTTCTTCTACCCTCTACAACAATATCATCTAAGATGCTGTCAATTTGCATCTTAATTTCATTATCTGCGATCTCGCATGTTCTAAATGATTTTTTTAAAGAGATTGGTTTATGATCGCCATTTGCGGTTATTAAAGACGCGACTTGCTCATCTGTTAAGCGCAATTTATTTTTCTGATGGGTGTTAATTTGTGCTAAATCTAATATGAATTTTTCCCGATCTTTAATTTCCACTTCTTTCGCATGAATGACCGCCCGCACCTCGCTATTACTTTTTTCATCACCCGCTTTACTAACAAAGCCTTCCTGTTGAACATAATAAAGTTTTTGATTTACCCAAATATAACTATTTAGATAGTTCTGTAGATCACTTGGCATCTTTTCTAAGGTGGAAAGATAATGTCCCTCTTTTAATTCATATGGACGTGTTATATTTTCAAATATTTGTTTTTTCTGCTCGTGGGCTTTTGTAATAATCTGGAAAAATGAAACAACCCATTCGTCAAATTTTTTTAAATTAATCGCAGGATATTCGCTGCTGCCTTGTTTCTGATTTTTTTTAGAAACATACTTCTTAGGATAATCGTTAAAAACTCTTCCTAAATCGGATAACATACCCGCTGGATTGTGAGACGGGAGTTTTTCTTCTTTTGGTCCAGCAATTTTTGCAATACGATTTATAGAGCTATCGCTATTTATTACCGTGATATTTAGACGTACTCGCTCGCTAGTACCGATCGCAGCGGACTGAACAGCCTCGCATATTTCGGCTTCGCTCTCGCTGGGCACAAAGTGCTGCAAAAAAGTGACGAATAGCTCATCATTATCCACTTTCGCATCTCTTTGATCGCGAGACAGCGGATTCGCAGATGAAAATGACAATGGATCAATAGGCGACTCAGATGGCCTTCGCGCTTCACTTCGGTCTTTATCATTATTAGACATTACCAGCCTCGTTAAAATATAATTCTAAACACTTCTATTATTCAAATAACGTAATCCTGGGCTGAAATGAAAAAAACATTTCATTGTGCCATTTTGATTCTTATTGAATTATCAAGAGATTCATTCTCAGATGGGTTACACCTAAATTATAGCAAACAAATGCAGGTTGTTGATAATAGATGAGCTCTTATTAATAACTGGTTGATTTGGTTGTGATTGCACTGGCTTCCTGTATTGGGTTGTGACGAGTACATTGGATGAATATTGTTTTTTATACACCCCCCCCCCTTGTTCCCCCTTTTCCAAAGTGGGAGACCTTCTAAACAGCTTTCACCGTTAAAACACAGCGCTGCTTAGAAGGTCTCCCACTTTGGAAAAGGGGGAACAAGGGGGATTTGTATAAAACTAATTGGCACAAAAGATTTATATAAATTCTTCCTCACTGACAGGGTGAATGATTACCACAATCCACCCGCCCATTCTCTAAGTCGCTTCCACCGAATCTTCCCAAGCCTGTGGCTCTAATTTTTCACCCAGCTCTAAGCGCATTTTAATATACTTTTGATGCAGATCATCAACCCCTTTGCTCTTGGCATAATGAATCGGACCACCGCGAAATGGCGCAAAACCTGTGCCAAACACCATCCCGGCATCCAGCAAATCAGAATCGCTCACAACCCCTTCGCGTAAACAAGCAAACGCTTCATCTAACATCCGCAACACCAAGCGATCTGAAATTTGCTCCAGCGACACATTCGTCACCGTCGCCACTTGCTTCACTTGTTTGCCATTTTTATAGTGATAAAATCCCTCACCGGTTTTGCGGCCTAATTTACCCGCCTCAACCAATTCCACTAATTTTTGCGGAATTTTATTGTGGTAATATTTGCTTAAGTGTTTCGCCACCGATAAACAAATATCTAACCCCACGGTGTCTGACAATGAGATAGGCCCCATCGGCATCCCAAAATCTGTCATCGCTTTGTCAATGGTCGCAGCCGGTATTCCTTCATCTAATAACGCCACGCTTTCTAATAAATACGGCATTAAAATACGATTGACTAAAAATCCGGGACTGCTTTTCACTGGCAACGGCAAGCGATCAATTTTACGCACAAACGCCGTCGCTTTTTCCATAATCGTCATGCCGGTGCGCTGACCTTGCACCACTTCAACCAACAACATTTTACTCACCGGATTAAAGAAGTGAATCCCCACTAATCGCTCAGGCATTTGCATCACGGTGTTGATTTCATCCAATGGAATACTGGAGGTATTCGTCGCTAATATTGCTTGAGGCTTCGCTTGTTTTTCTAATACTTTAAATAAATCTTGCTTGACTGCCAAGTCTTCAAAAATCGCTTCGATAATCACATCCGCTTGTGCAATGCCATAACCCGACACATCCGGAATCAATTTATCCATTGCACGCTGAACCAAATACGGTTCTTTCAATTTATCTTTAAATAATTTACTCGCACGCTTGATCGCGGGCGCAATCAATTTGGGTTCGCGATCTTGTAACGTCACACGCATGCCCTGCATCGCGCACCACGCAGCAATATCACCGCCCATTGTACCGGCGCCAATGACATGCACGTGTTGCGGATTGAAAAGACTTTCTTTTGCCTGCCCCTTCAACCGCTCTTGCAAATAAAAAATTCTCACTAAATTTTGACAGGTTTCACTAAAAAATAATTTGCCGCAACTGCGCGCTTCTTTTTCAAACGCAACTGGGCTGGCAACGCCCACCTCTTCCCAATTATCGATAACATAAAACGGCGCAGGATAATGCAGAGGATTAGCTTTCGCGCGCAATTGTTTGCGCATGATACTTGCCAGGATCGTACGCACCGGTTTTTTATTCGTTAAGCGTTGCCACCACGTCGCTCGATGTCGCTTTGGATGTTGCAACGCATAATATTTTGCCGCCGTGACTAAATGTCGTTTCGGCACCGCCACATCGACAAACCCTAATTTGGCAGCGACTTTACCACTGACGGTATGCCCGCCTAACACCATATTCATCCCTTGCATTGCACCAATCAAACGCGGCAAACGCACACTGCCACCCCAGCCGGGATGAATACCTAATTTGACTTCCGGCAAACCAATTCGCGTTTTGCCACTCTCTTCGGCTACACGATAATGACACGCTAATGAAATTTCTAACCCGCCGCCTAAGCAAAATCCATCAATCATTGCCACCACTGGAATTTTTGTCGCTTCTAAGCGATCCAGAATGCGTTGACCTCGACGTAATAATTTCACGGCATCATCAATGTCAGAAAATTGGGTAAATTGAGAAATATCAGCACCGGCAATAAACCCTGTGCTTTTCGCGGAGGCAAGAATCACACCTCGATGCACTTGATCATGCGCCAATTGTTCAATGATGCTATCTAATTCTTCCATCACGTCACGATCAATGGTATTCACCGCTGCATTTTGTTTATCAAAATACACCCAGAGAACTTGATCGCTGTCAGACTCTAAACGCCAATGTTTATACGTTTGCATAGTGATTACGCTCCCACATCAGAAACATTTTCCAATAACATTGCGCCACCTTGGCCGCCGCCAATACAAATGGTTGCAACACCGCGTTGTGCATTTTGTCTTTTTAACACTTCGGCTAAATGCAAGACGATGCGCGCACCGCTTGCACCAACGGGATGACCTAATGCAACCGCACCGCCATCGACATTCAAGCGCTCTCGATCTATCTTGCCAAATGGTTTATCTAACCCTAAATTGTCACGACAAAATTCTTCTTCTTCCCAGGCTGCCAAACAACCTAACACTTGTGCGGCAAACGCTTCGTTAATTTCCCAGTAATCAATTTCATTTAAATGCAAATTGTAGCGGCGCAATAATGCGGTCGCTGCAAACACGGGCCCTAATCCCATCACAGCAGGATCTAACCCTGCCCACTCTACATCAACAATTCTAGCTAAGACCGGTAAATTATATTTTTTAATCGCTTCTTTGCTTGCTAACAATAATAATGCTGCGCCATCGGACACTTGTGAACTATTGCCTGCGGTGACACTCCCAAATTTTTTATCAAAAAAAGGTTTTAACGTTGCTAATTTTTCTAACGAGGTATCACGGCGCACACCGTCATCTGTCACTGACACGTCGCCGTTTTGACTATATGCAGGCAACACTTCCTTTAAATGATGCTGATCTTGCGCATTCGCAACGCGTTGATGACTTTCTAATGCAAAAGTATCCATTTGCTCGCGGGAAATATTGAAACGATACGCCACATTTTCGGCTGTTTGTCCCATGGATAAATTCACAATAGGATCGGTTAAACCACGCATCAATGAAATCACTGGCGCTAAAAAATTGGGTCTGAATTTGGGAAGTTGTGCCAATTTCTGCATCAGCGATTTTGCACCCCAGACACCCGCTAACCAATTCACCATTTTATGATTAAATAATAAAGGTGCACGACTCATCGCTTCTGTTCCACCCGCCAACACCAAGTCATGACGCCCCGATGCAATATCCTTCATCGCACTGTCAATGGCTTGCATGCCAGACGCACAATTCCGTTGCACCGTCCAGGCAGGAATGGATTTGCCACAACCTAATCGTAACGCAATCACACGACCGATATTCGCTTCATCCGGACTTGGCATCATACAACCGATGACGACTTCGCCTAAATCACTCGGCGCAAACGGTTGACGTGCTAATAATTCTCTGCCGGCATTGATCGCTAAATCCGATGCAGAATAATCCCCCGGTTTGCCGCGCGCTTTTAAAAAAGGTGTCCGCGCGCCATCCACGATATACACTTCACGCCGTATCGTATTTCTATCCATTATTAAGACCTCTAATTGCTGACGACTGTCTTCAGATCAAATGTAAATTCATCCACCTTGATCACCTCTTGGTACAATGCATCAAATTCCTGCAAAGTACGCGCTTCTTCTTCACTTAATTCACCCGTTGCTTGGATGGCTTGTAATTTTTCTGGCAGACTCATGCTCTGAGGTAATTTACCATTACGAACGGCCGTTTGAAATTTTTTCCAGATCGGTTCAACGGTACTCATTTGTGCCAAGGCTAAATCCAAGCGATGCACCGGATCCGTGATATTCTTACCCAAATAACAATGCTTCGTTAAGCGATCTCGTAACGCAGAGGGCTTTAACATCGTTTGGACGAGCTCATGATGCAATTGATCTTTCGGTTTGCGATAAGCGGTGCCCCAGGGAAAAATCAATCGACGCAAACAGTTACCTAAAAAAGGTTTCGGAAAATTATTCAGTAATTCATCTATCGTGATTTGAATGGTTGCTAAACAATTTTCGACACTCCATTTTACATACACCACCTCACACGCAGGCTCACCTTGATCATGAAAATATTTAAGCGCGGCAGAAGCCAAATACAATTGACTCAGCAAATCACCCAATCGCGCAGAAATCCGCTCTCTGCGTTTTAACGTACCGCCTAATATCATCAACGTCATATCCGCTAATAATGCTAGCGCAGCACTCATGCGCTTCACTTGTCGATAACAACCACGCACCTTGCTGCGCGGTGCAAACAATAATTTTCCGGCGGTTAAACCGATACAAAGATTTCGAATCAATTGACTGATGAAATAACCGAGATGTGAAACTAATAATTTATCAAATTCATTTAAACGCGTCGCACCATCTGGCACAGCAAGTGCTTCCACTTCCGCCAAAATATACGGATGACAACGAATCGCACCTTGACCAAAAATAATTAAATTGCGGGTTAAAATATTTGCGCCCTCAACGGTAATACTGACCGGCATACCTAAATAACCATGCGCTAAGAAATTACTCGGGCCAACTTGAATCGCTTGGCCTGCGTGAATATCCATGGCGTGATTGAGAACAACGCGCGCTATTTCCGTCATATGATATTTTGCGATGGCGGATGCAATCGCCGGTTTGATGTGAGAATCCACTGCACCTGCTGTCAATAATCGGCAGCCTTCTAACAAATAGGTGTAACCTGCAATGTTACCTAATGCTTCTTCGACGCCCTCAAAATTGGCAATCGAGGTATTAAATTGTTTGCGCAATTGGGCATAGGCGCCAGTGGAACGATACGCTAATTTTGCGCACGCCGTACTCAATGCCGGAATAGAAATGCCGCGACCCATGGCAAGACATTCCATCAACATGCGCCAACCTTGTCCTGCCATTTCTGCACCACCAATGATGAAATCGATTGGCACAAAAACATCGGTTCCGCGGGTGGGACCATTTAAAAAAGCAATGTGCATGGGTACGTGGCGATGTCCTATTTCAACACCGGGTAACGTCGTTGGCACTAAGCACAAGGTAATTCCTAATTCTTTTTCTGAACCCAACAATTGATCGGGGTCATATAATTTGAAGGCTAAACCTAACACAGTCGCGATCGGCGCCAACGTGATATAGCGTTTATTCCAATTTAAACGAATGCCGAGCGTTGGTTTGCCTTCGTATTCGCCGTAGCAAATGACGCCGGAATCCGTGATGGAAGCCGCATCACTGCCCGCATCCGGTGCCGTTAAGGCGAAACAAGGAATATCCTCTCCACGCGCAAGTCGGGGTAAATAATAATCTTTCTGTTGTTGGGTTCCGTAATGGAGAATTAATTCTGCAGGCCCTAAGGAATTTGGCACCATGGTATTAACGGCTGCACTGACACTGCGGCTGGCAATTTTTACGATGATGCTGGAATGTGCCACGGCGGAAAATCCGAGTCCATCGTATTCTGTTGGGATTCCGATTCCGAAGAAGCGCTCTTGTTTTAAATAATTCCAAACCTCTTCTGGCATGTCATGACGTTCGGCGACGATGTCCCAATCATTTAGCAACGCGCACAGTGTGGTAACTTGTTGGTCTAAAAATTGTTGCTCATTTCCGCTCAAGGTTGGCTGCGGCAAGCTGAGTAATTTTTTCCAGTTGGGTCTGCCGCAAAATAATTCTTTTTCCCAAAACACATCACCTGCTTCGATGGCTTCTTGTTCGGTTTTGCTAATGGTAGGCATGCGAGTGGCAAGAAAATTTATCACTCGTTGAGTGAAATACCGTTGGCGGAGTGTTTTGAAACAAACAAAGCTCGTCGCTAGGAGAAAGAAAAGCCAACTGAAAATGAGAATCGGATAACTCAGTGAACCAAAAATCGTTGTTAAAATCAGCGCCAAACCAATGATGACAGTCCAGAGAAGAATGGGGGCTTGCAAAAACACCAATCCGATAACGATAACTAATAAAAAAATGACATTCCAAAAAACCACTGACTACCCCTTTCCATCCTTGGATAAGAATTTTAACCAGTGAGTATAATCACTTTACCCAGAGAAAAATAGATTTTTACAATTAACTTTTTTCTTCGTAAAGTTACCCACAGATTCTGTGGATAACTCTGTTATTAACCTATAGAGAAACCTGCTAAACATCATTGGATCAAGCTCTCAGTCAAAACGCACATGAAATGCACACTTAACAATAATCTTTATTTTTCAAGTAGTTAGATGAAATTAGTCCGACTTTAATACAAAAGACCACAGATTTTTGAGTACTTGTGATTAAAAAATGAAACTGTGCACAAACTCATTTGAAAATCGGCAGAAACCGGTCGAACAAAAAATGGCGTGGTTGTTTAGCAGATGAGCGATGAGGTTAAACCATCACTGTCATTCTGTTAAGAATAAGAAGTGCTTTTGCTTAGGTATCTATACAAACCACTGCTGTGTCGTGCCAGCGTGCTGCTTAGAAAGGTATCTACACAAATCACCCCTGTGTCGTCCCGCGCGGCTTTTAGCGCGGGATCCAGCGCCTTTAAGCAACTCTGCTAAGGCACTGGATTCATATACCCGCAAGTCTAAAAAGCCCTACGCCTCTAGCTTAAAAGTAGGCTGTCGTCCCGGAATTTACTGGCGCTTAATGAGCGCTTTTTGCGAATTTAGCGCCAGTTAATGTCCGGGATCCATTCTGCTTAAAGCACGCAAGTTAAAAAGCAAGAAAGAGGTAAATTGAAGATGGATCCCGGACATTAAGTAGCTCTAAACGAGCAAAAGCGCTCGTTAAGAGCTACTAAATTCCGGGACGACAGCCTACTTTTAAGCTAGAGACGTCATTGCGAGGAGCGTTTTTTGCGACGAAGCAATCCAGTTTTTAAGTCACCACCTATTCGAAACGGCGTTGTTACGTAATTCTCGGCGAATCATACCAGCATGCTTTTGCTTAGGTATCTATACACACCATCCATAAACTAACCCGTAAAACTTCTACCGTTATTCTGCGTTTGAAATGACTGTCCTAATCCAATTGCACCAACGCGATTCGAAGAATTAAACAATACAGGTGTAGTAACCGGCCACGATGAAGAGGTAGCGGTTGTCCCTCTTGGCACCACAACGGTTGCGTTATGTTGAAGCGTCACACTATGCTTAACAAGCGCATGATAGGCTTTCCCATCATCATAAAGCTGCTCTACTTTTTTATAGATTGTATTAGGATCATCACCCACTAATCGCACCAGAGAAACATCTCCAGGAACAGGTTCTAAATAATAATTGATCGGTTGACCATTCACAGATCGCTGCACATAATGTCTGCCATCTTTGTCTGCATTAATCCACTCTATTGCCTGTGATGGCTCTTTTTGTTGATTGGATGCATCTTTTTTCGCATCGCCTGATTCCACACTTCCTGTTTTCACACCCTGCGCCACCTTTGGTTGTTCCTGTGTGGGTTGATGGGCAATCGCTCTCCAGCGAGTGGATTCCAGTCTTGCTGCAATCGGAACATAGTGACTATTAAAATAATCAAGCGGCAGCTCACCTTCACAATAACCAAACTGATTAAAATTCTGCATCGCTTTTTGTTCAGTCGCTCGACTATTATTAACTGCTTTCTCTCTTTCTTTTTTCGATGCAGTCCACATGAAAAATTGAGATGTCTTAGGCTTTCTAAACAATGGACATCGCACTACATCATTTTGCGTGTATCCCGTTAATTGCGAGACTTTTGTTTTCAATTTGACTGAACCAATAGTGGTTGATTGACCCTCAATCGTCATCTCGATTCCACGAGCCGTTTTTTCTTTGGGCGAGAGTTTCCAAAAATCTTCGCTCTTGACAGCCAACGCGCCATGCATGAAGCGTATTCTATTGTTATAAGCAAACTCCATAATACTAGCGGGATCTAATACTTCAATTTGCAACTGATAGAATAAAGTCGTTTGGGTTGCGATATCATCGATAAGATTTTCACGATCATAAAAAAATGTATTGGTCAGCGTTTTTAACTTGCCTCTTTCCCTTGCACCATGGATTGCCCTAGCACCCGTTAGCAATTTTCCAATCACATTTTGGATAAAATCAGATGGAATGAAATGGCTGATACCTTCAATGACATCACCAACCTTATCAAATGATTCCTGCTTAAGCTCCACACCTTCGTCTCTCAACGTGATCGCTTCTGCATAATCTAAAAGTTCGCTTAACATTTTTGCATAGATCTTCTTGTGTTGACGCAATTCGGGCGAATGTTTGATAGTATGGTTTTTTTCTTCTCTCTCTTCACTTTCCTTCACATGTTTTTTAGGAAGGTTTTCGAGTAATTCATTAAATTTCTTTTCATTGCCTTCCAATTTTTGTAACAATACTTGCTGATTTTTATGGATAGTAACTAATATTTCATCCGCTCTGTCATGTACCACATTTTTGACTTCTTCTGCTGAACGTTCGATTGTATTCAGCGTCACGAGCTGGCCTGCCCGCAACGTCAACAGATGGCTGTTTAACGAATTGAATCCATCCTCTAGTAGAGCTCGAGTTTTACTCGTTAGTGATTCAACGGGAGGCAGTGTTAATGGCGTCTCAACAATATTTCTTTTGGGAGCAATAGAGCGAATAATCGGTTTTTCTTTTCTTTTTCGTTTTGTAGACACAACTTCGGGAGCGGTGACACCCATTCTTGCCGCACATCGTCTACGATACTTTTGTCTAACGACATTTTTTGGTTCTTGTTGACCATCTGAGTAATGAGATTTATATATCTCTGGATGAAGCTTTTCAAAGAAATCAGGATTAATCTCGATTAAACGCTTATTTGCTTTAAACCAAGCGATCTCAAGAGATTTTGCTGATTTTTTAAGTTTCTCAATCTGATTTGCTTCTGTCTTCAACGTTTTAAAAACAATTTGAGCATCTCTCCAGCATTCTATAAAATGCGTTTTCAACACATCGTTTCTTGTTTCTTCGTCAACATTGTCTTCATGTATCACTTGGTTTTCTGAAAGTCCTGCATATTTCAAGACGAGATTACGTTTTTTTGTCAGCCCTTCTTCTGAGAGCCAATCTATTGCTTTGCCCTTCTCATCGGCAGGTAACATATCTTTTACAAAAATGTCAGCATCAACTTTTAAATACTCAATATCATCTTCTCGTTCGCTTGGAAGTACACGTGCAACAGTAGGATCATTTATAACCTTATGCGCGAGGTGCCCCTTTATCACTGCTGCATAGATTTGATCATTATCACAAACGCATTTCTCTTTGTTCTGCTCACGCCATTCGTCACCAACTTGCTCTTCTTCATTGTTATAAAAATGAACTTTCTTGCCAACCCACCCTCTGGGGATCACAACTCCTTCTTCTAAGGAGGATAATTTCCATTCTCCATCTGAGTGACATCCCACGATTTCACCTGTATCGTACAGCAAATAAGGTTCTGCTTTTTTATCTTCCGGTAAATGATTAAATTCGTTTTGAGAGACGACAGTCAGCATAAATGCTTGACCCGGCTGATCAATTCGTCCTTCTTCACAATACAACCTATCTTGTTGCTCAGTCGTACTCTCGTGACCCACTCTCAACACTGGTTTACTCGTCGCCTGTTCTTTTTCTTCAACTTGTTCGACAACTTGAAGACCTTCTTGATCTGCATTTTTATTTATTGCATCAACAGCAAATTTAAAATTTTGTAAGGCGGATGCTTGTTTACTCTTTCTGAGTTGATCCGGAAGCTTCTCAACTGAACGAAATTCTTGTGCCAACGTGTATAACTTACCAATGACGTTATGATAACAAAGTTCAAGCACTTCAGGAGGTGTTTCACCGCAATCTTCCGATGCAATTTTAATAACACGGTCACCTTCATCCTCTGTATGAAATGACACTTCCTTCACTTCCGATGCAACCGGCACATCATCAGAATCTATTTTTAATTCAACATCACTTTCTTTATGCTCGCGTAACACACACAAACCCGCAATTGTCGTCTGTAGTCTTGTTAATTTTTTCGCAGTAATATCATCATTATCTGCTTTTGCGGCAGATATCTCTTTGTTCAATTCATTTTGAATAGCTGTGATATCATCTGTTTTCATTTCATCAAATGATTTATTCTCAAGCGATCCAAACTTTCCAGCAACAAGTTCAGCGGATTCAACAGAATCGAATTGATTGGCTTCTCTAATGAAATAACCAAATGGTATGCGGGTTGTTCTCATAATTTCTCCATCATGAATTGAGTTGCGTTAAGCGTTTGGCTGGCAAGTGTACATTATTTGACACATCCGGTAAATACAAATACCTTGTATTTGCAGAGAATATATGCAAAACCTTAAGCTTTCCTTAAGATAATGCCGATTATAATGGTTTTTTTAAAAAAATAAGATTTCGAGGAGATTTCATTCCATACCAAGTCCAATCAAACAATTACCCATCGTTGACTTTTACAAAAGTGGACAAATTTCCGAGAAAATCTTAACTGAATTAAAATTCGATACTAATCACATCGTCAAAAATGAAAAAGACGATGCCTGTTTTGCCTTACCTGATGACTTAAGTTGCGAGGTCAACACATTAAATAATGGCATAGAGCAATATGTTTTATATCGCGACAAAACGGTTGTTTCAATCATTCAAGTGAATCGCAATCTAAAAGCAGCAAAATGCTATCCCATCACTATTGAACCACAAAGTCCCGTCATAAGAAATTTTCAAAATGCTAGATAATCATTTAGAAGATGCTGGAATAGACCTCAATGATGGACCCGGCATGGTTTTTAAATCCATCCTTGAAATAGCTGAATTACTCGTTAATCGAGTTCAAATGATAGATGATAAGTCTAAAGATCAAGAAAAATTTGATGCACTGGAAAGAACATTAACGCAAGCGTTAAAAACTTTTTCAGAACACCCAGACGCTCGGCGCGGCTATCATTATGGAAGAATCCCTGAACCAATGGAATTAGCGGGAGAAAATGGCTTAGTCATGACATTCACTTCTGCTTTAGGGCGAACATTAAGAGATGAACTTTGCACCCATCGCCGTGTGCCTAATGCACATCTTAGACATTATTATGACGTTTATCATGCCATATTGGCAGGTTGTGCGTTTAAATACAGAAACAAGAGACATCAGATGGAACATTGGCATCACCTTTATCTTACTGAGCTGGCTAAAGCGAAAGGATTAAAGCCACCTGTTGTTCAACCGACTCTTCAGCAAACAACGCCGCTTGCGCTTGAAGTTAAACTTGAAGCACTGCAAAGCGTATCTGATTCAGATGTACTTGCATCTGTTACAAAAAGACCTGTTCAAGATAAAACAGGCACTCTGACAGAAACTAAACGAGAGACGCGATCAATAAGTATGAGTGTATCTAGCATGACTTTAACGAGCTCAAGTTCAAATCCATTGCCGCCAATGACGCAATCGTCTTCGTCTCATGTAACGACTCTTCTTTCATCGACGTCATCTGCATCACTAACGACTGGAAATGCAATGAATACGCCGCAGCAAGGAACAAATATGACTGTGACACCCACGAACAGAAGCGCGTCTCTATCACTTTCTTCCTCTGCGCAATCTCTTCCTCGGCAAGGGCTCTATGCGGCGCCGAAGGATGATAAGAACAATGAGCGTAGCGAGCAGTTAGTGAGATTTTCCAAACGGCTTTTGGGGCAGTGGTTAGAAAGTAAAGAGCTATTTCCATCACAAAGCGGCTCTCGTTTGACGACTGCTTTTCATCAAAAAGCACGTGATAAAACGATCAGAGAGATCAATAAAGAATTGCAACATCATGGAAAAACACCTAACCATAAAACATTGGAGACAAAAATCTTGATGGCTTTAACAAGCTTCAGAAAAACGCTTGCAGAACACCCAAAACCCACCGCTCACAGTAAAGCGTATTTGGAAAATTTTGACAAATATATGGGAATTCAAGCAAGTGCTACAGAAAATATGGTTGAGCGTAGCATTGCAAAATTTATGCAAGAGGAATTACCGAAAAACTTAATTGGCGCGTTCATTCCGTGAGCTTGATATAAGCGATAGAGCTTAGGTTTTATTGTCATTGTGACCAAAAGCACCTACTCCTGCTCATATGCGTCACGCTAAGGAAATTTTGCAAAAAAAACTCCGTCCTTGCGCATGAGTGTCCGGTAAAACGGTAAATAGTTAGAACAGGAGCAGCTAATGTTCGCTACTCCGTCATTGCGAGGAGCGTTTTTTGCGACGAAGCAATCCAGTTTTGAATGGGTGACGGCTTAAAAACTGGATTGCTTCGTCGCAAAAAACGCTCCTCGCAATGACGGAGTTTTTAAGCAAAATTTCCTTGCTTCACGCCTCTTTTTTGTCGATAGCGTAGAAAGGAATCATGGAATTATTCATCGCTAAAGAATGCTTTTAAATTGGGCGTTGTTGCGTAATTCAAGTTGGCTTCATCCGTGAGTTCCTTCCACCCTTGTGGGCATACGCGTCAAGCTAAGGAAATTTTGCTTAGAATACTATCACTCTATAGAGGTTGCTTAAGTATCTACATAAGCCTCCGCTGTGTCGTCCTGGAAAATATGACGTCAACGTGCTTTATTGGAAATACCACCCTACATTTATATTATTGCTGTGGCGTCGAATAGTCGCTATAAGAAATTTAGCGCGGATGTGAAATCCCGCTTTTCTCAACTCGACGGCATGATAACAAAAGTACCCAATTGGCCAATGGCATCAGAGCCAGAATCAAAATACGCATCCCGTTCAAGCTCCTCGCTGACTCGTTATGAGTTATATGAAAATTACGACGAATTTAAAAAAATGTTTCAAAAAACCGTCTGCCATCATGGTCAACTGCAACAACTGCAATGAATTTGATACGATGCTAAAAGCAATAGAACGGGCCGTCATATTAGGTTGGTGGCTTGTCTTTGATGAAATTGATTTATTTCCTTTTGAGAAATATTTCCACGCTTATTTGGAAAAAATCGACAACGTAATTTTTCCAGGCTTTGGCATGGATGGCACGTTTAATGGTAAAAATTATAGTGATCGATTTCGTTTATCCGATGCGTTTATCAATCGTTTTGGGCAAGGTGAAATTAATCGTTTTTCAGTGGATGAATTAACCACCGCACTTCGCATCACGTGTCCGGATTTACCCTCTAACCTATTTACTCGACTAATCGATGTTTATCGCAAAAATAGTGACTTAACTCCACGTTGTATTTTCGAAAAAGGTCGGCTTGAACAGCGTCGGTATGATCAAGAAATGAAAGCGCAAGGCCAATCCTCGCGAAAGAGACCGAGAAAGAATGAAAGTGAGGATAAGAGTGCAAGTAGTCGTAGCAGTAGTAGCAATATAGAACACGCGGCTAAAGACAGTTCTGCCATGACTGATGTTGTCTCTGTTGATACCGGTGCTAATAAGAGCGCTGAAAAAACACTTGATGATAAGACGGCTAATGAAGAAGACTCTGCACTTGAACCCTCTTTAAAAAGAGCTCGGTTTTTTCCACCACCGCCTACTCAGACAACTACTTCGTCTAGCAGCGCATCGGCCAGCAGTGATGTTGTTATGACAGATTCAAAACCGGCTGTTGTTGAGGAAAACAAAAACGACAAAGAGGGAGATGCTGTCATGAAGCGCCGAGCGGATTAAGAAAGAGTTGTCATCGTGACAACTCTTTCTTACTCCCAAAGAACTTCGATGCAAGCGTTTACTTTTTGTAACCGCCCCATAGGTATCTGCAGAGAAAAATTTAATTTTTTTTACAAATCCCCCTTGCTCCCAATGGCACTAGCTTAAGAACTGTCGTCCCGGAATTTACTGGCGCTTAATGAGCGCTTTTTGCGAATTTAGCGCCAGTTAATGTCCGGGATCCATTTTGCTTAAAGCATATAAGTTAAAAGCAAGAGGGCGATAAATTGAAGATGGATCCCGGACATTAAAGTAGCTCTAAACGAGCAAAAGGCGCTCGTTAAGAGCTACTAAATTCCGGGACGACAGTTCTTAAGCTAGTGCCATTGGGAACAAGGGGGATTTGTATAAAAAGAAACGGTCGCGGCTCAGCTTAAAAAACAAGCCCTGCTATCTTAGCCCCAAAAATTGAGCCATAGCCTCATCACCATCCATATCATTTTGCCAATCCATTTTTTCTAATCCATCAACATCCCGCATCGGCTCATCAAGAGTCGATGAACTTGATGATGATGATGATGATAACAAAGACACATTATTTGGCGATTTCAGCCCACCCTGAGGTGAAGGAAAATCTAGTAAACTACAAAATTTTTCCCACTCTAAATCGTCAGCCTTTAGTGATCCCATTATTGTTCGATGAGACGATGAAGTCGACATTTGAACATCCTCACACTTTTTCTTGGGCTTCTCTTCCGAATCAACATTAGGAGAAATGGATCTCTTTTTCCCTTGCTTATTCAAATCTAGATTAACAATACTCTCTGATGAGGAAGAGGAAGAAGAAAACATTTTCTGCTCCAGCACAACCGGTTGTTTCATCTGAATAGCAACACTACCCTTTTCCGTTTTCCTTCTTTTATCCGCATGCCTTGCTTGGCTGACACTCTCAGAAGCATCACGATCCAGTTCGTGCTCAATTTTTTGAAACATCGCTATTTTTTTCATGAATGAGAGTTCTGTAAAATTTTCGCATCGACTAATGTTGATAAAGACATGTCGAAATTCATTCGGCTCACGCAATAAATACGAAGCCTCTCTCTTCATATCTAAAATATCATCACGATTTATTCTTCTACTATGAATAAGATTATAAAATGTTCTTTCTTGAACAATCCCTCTCACCTCTGCAGCATCCATTATTTTTTCTTCACACAATTCAACAAGCGGTTGATTGAAAAGCACATCCTCTACCTCTCGTTGATTCAACAACCCTTGTTGCAGCCAATCTGATAACGACGGATAAAGACACGGCTTCGTTTTAACGCTCGCATGCTTGCTTTCTACTTCATGTTGAATAGGCTTAACAATTCGATTCACTGAAAGAGTATCACGCGAAAACGCATCACGCATTTGGATCAACAGCTCAATAAAATGCTCTGCTTCTGGGACAAATTTTAATTCATTAACCATTTTTTCAACGATTGGGTCATTGGGATTTCCTATACGCGTCCTCTCAATTGTGCCTTCTAAGGATGGCCAAAATGGATCCCCAAATGATAAATCAGATGATTGAAATAATTGTGGATAGTTAGCCGTTTGAAGTTTTCGCTGAATGACTATCAATTGATGATATGATTTAACCTTAGGACTATCACTTATTTTGATAAGACAGTCGTAAATCATTTTCCGATAGTGAGGAATCTTCACATCCAGAAAAAGTAACATTTCTTTTCGAAATGTACTGACGTTTTTTTTGGCATGTTCATACTTGCCTATTAATATAGCTTTAAAACTCTTCACCCTCGCATTCGTCATCTCTTTCATGATTTTAAGAAAATGATCCATGATGATCGCATCGATGCACTGAGTCATCACATCAGACAATAACGGATGCTGTGCTCGATAAAGTTGATGCGCTTTGATCTGTATAAACAATTCATTTTGCAAGTTAATATGACTCATTAAGCGTTTATTAAATTGCCCAACTTTCAAAGGATCAAAAACATCAGCATACAATGTACTGCCGAACACGTTACCACTTAACGGGGTCGTTCTCTTATTATAGTGTTCATCTAAATTTTTTCTAGGTTCACAGTCAACTCGATTGATAGCACCCTTATCTAAATCTGGATCCGCTTGAACAACAATACCGTTCGCTAACGCCGTTGGTGCCCCGTCAGGAATAGCAATGGAACATGACACTAAAAGTTGCAGCACATTGTGATACAGGAAGTGATTTGATGTCGCTGATTTTATATAGCGCTCAATATCATTCTCGGATTGTTCATTTGAAATATCATGACAAATATCGGTCAGAACGATAACATTGTCTCTGCCTCCCCAAAGACAGTGACGAAAATTTTTCCCCTGATCAAAATCCGCTGCGAGCTTGCTTCCACCGACTGAAAAACAGGTTGTGGTACCAGTAGGATAAATTAAATCGCCTCCCGCTACATGGCGTTTAGGCGTTAAATCAATACGAGGCATTTTGCCGCATTGTACATAAACAAGAATATGATGCACTTCTCGCTCTTCATTCATCACTAGAAATGTACCCAATGCCATATGAAGATTTTCTGGCAACGTTTTTGCAAGGGTTTCAATTTTTTCAATTAATTTTAAGAAAAAGGGATAGGTCTGAGGACCGCGTTCTTCAGAAGGCGCCCAAAAACTTTCAGGGGTCATGACGAGGGTAATCGCATTCGAATACTCCGTCTTTCCTGTTTTTGCTTCTCTTTCCGTGAGGGTAGCCGTTCCTAGTTTCGCAATATCAACGATTTGAAGAAAGATACGCTCAACAAGCTCACCTTCTGATTCTGTTTTTTTAGTTTTGCCATTGGGCAGTTTATCGGTGCCGGGATGGGTAAATTCTCCCATTTCATATCCATTCTCTCTACCCTCTCTCTCTATAGCGGCTAGATGACGAACGATCACCACCTGAACAGTCGGTTCATTGTCTTTACATTCAGTTGTTGCATCTTTGCTATCGGTTGTTTGACGCGGGTGAGCGGCACTGTATTGCTTTAAAAGCCTCTCCTTTATACGCTGAATGTCTGCCGTATAATCTCTTGCCGCGTGCGATGAATTCATTGTTTCGCAGCTTAAACGATCATTGATATATCACTGCCAAAAAATTTACGCAGCGCAGTCAACATATGTTGCGCAGGGGAATTTAAAGCAAACGGGGTTTGCAAATCATTCGTCCACTGTCCTGTTTTTAAATTTACTAAAATAGGCATCATGGTCGTTTTATTTTGTGGATAGAGCGCCAACACCCACGAACCATAGAAATCCGCATACTGCTTGCTAGAGATAATTAAATTCAACATACTGTCACGCACCACCACACGCGTACTGACAGGATCAATCCGGAAATAATCAATCCCCTCAATCACGACCTTGCGCATCTCAGGATGCACCGAACGAACCGCTTCGGGTGAATAATCCGTTTCGGTAAAAAAATCCGTTCGTGCGGGCACGCTCGAACGCAAACCTAAAATTTCATTTCGTAATGAATAACCACTTAAATGCTGATAAGGGATATGCAACATCGCTAAAATAGTCGGCTTAATATCTAATAACGAAACCAATCCAGGCAAAATTTTTACTTGGTTAGGCGCAAGACCAAACGTTTTAAAAGCCAATACCGTGTGATATTGCGACAACCCTAACACATCCGTACCATGCCCACCGGACATATTTATTTTTTCATGGTCAGAACTGGGCGGATAAAAATGCGGCAAAATCCCTTTTTTATTGTGATGCCCTGGAATAAATAAATCCGAATCGGTAATGCGATCACCGGGTATCTCAACCGCTTCACCGTGATCAGACAACAAAACAACAACGCTGTGTTCCAACCATTTATTTTGTTGCAACAAATTCATAAAATCTTGAAATTGTTGATCCGCACGCACTAATGCCGCTTGATAATGATGCAACTCAACTTTTTTCACCGGCAAATTAGCCCACGCATAAGGATAATGCGGTAAACAAAAGTGCACTATCAATAAAGTCGGTTTTGTCCGTGGTTGCGTTAAAACAGATTTGAGACGATCAATGAATGAATCCGGCTCATACGTTGCAAAAACAGCGCGGTTTGCAAAACTATAGGGAAATAAATATTTCCCGATCCGTGTGTTTACTAAAATATTTGAAAGAGGAAAATCATTCATGGTCCCCAATAAAAAATCATCAAACCCAATCGGCGATGTCGCCAATTCATCAAATCCAGCTTGCTGATCAATATTACTAAAGCGCACATCATCCGTACTGTAAATCGTTTTATACCCGTTTCGGTGCAACACAGCAGGCAAACTCTGACGCAAATCCAATTTGCTTTGATCAATTAAATCCGTCCGCGCTAAATTTAATTTAGGATATAACCCGGTGAGCGTACTCATCCAAGATGGATACGTTCTTGCAATAGCCGTTAAACTCTCAGAAAACACCGTCGCTTGACCTAAAAACTGATCGATATGCGGTGTCTTGCCATCATAACCAAAAAAGCTTAAAAAATCGGGTCGCACTGAATCAATCCCAATAATAATAATATTGGGTTGCGCAACCGTTGCTGCATCCGTAACAGTGCGATGCGATGAAAAAGAATACGCCACCCAAACAGCAACACTTGCCACTAACCCACTGACAATCCAAGCGCCTCTCATCTGTCGTTCTTTCAACCATTGAATAAATCCGATCAGGGCTAACGCAAAAACACATACCCAGCCACTTGCAAAGAGCACCAACAAAATTTGCATGATCGAATGGTTTAACCAACTTAATAACGCGACCGAAAATTTGGAATTCGGAAAAATCAATTGATTCCATAAAAAAATCGTCAACATGCCAAAAAACCAAAGCACAATACCAAGCGATTCAATTTTTGATTCTTTGTAACGAAGTGCCCTACCCGTTAAACGGGCAAACAACCCAATACAACCGATATAACTTAAATGCACCAACAATTGTGCGCCCAAAAAATAAAATATCGCGGGCAACACCGTTGCTGGAATTTTTAAGTGATTGGACACATAATGAAAATCACTAAAAAACATCCCACTGCAGACGATCAAAAAACTAATCTGCATTAAAATATAGACTGCCGTAATAATCAATAAAATCCCAAACAAACCTATTTTAAGACGCGGGGTAACTTGATTTTGCATTTTCATATTGATTCTTTCTCACTGACACATGGGTTAATTCTTCCGGTGCAAAATCATCCACTGAAATGACTTTGCTGCGCGCTTCCGCCGCTGCCAGAACTAAATGTAATTGATCTTCTGTGATAATTTTTTTCGCGCATGCATCGGTTGCTTGCTCCTCTAACGTCGTGCCGCTAACCATTTTACTTTTAACCGCTGCACGAATATCTTTTTCGACAGGCTCTGTGGCAATGGCTTTTACGAGTGCATCTTCGAGCAAGCCTGGCATATTCCCTGGCACTGCGGTTAAAAACGCTCCCTCCGTTAAACGATAACGCGAAGGTGTTTGTGCTTGCATCAGCAACGCAATTTTGTGACCGAGCTTATCGTTCGGTTTTGAAAATCGCTTACCGAATGGAAAAATCAAGGCTCGCAAAATAAACGCAATGATGCGGTTAGGGAAATTTTCTAATAAGTCATCGATCGCTTGTTGAATTTTAAAAAGACACATCAATCCCGCCCATCTGACAATCGGCAAATCATCACCATTGCGGCCTTGGTCATGATAGTGTTTCAACACAGCAGACATCATATACAATTCACTTAAAATATCACCTAACCGCGCAGAAATCGTTTCTTTGCGTTTCAATTCCCCACCCATCACTAACATGGAAATATCCGCCAACAACGCAAACGCCGCGCTAAAACGCGTGGCTTGTTGAAAATACCGTTTGGTTTTTCCCTCAGGCACTTGCACAATTCGGCCATTGGTAATACCTAACACCACACTTCTCACCAAGTTACTGATGGTAAAACTCATGTGACCCAATAACGCTTTATCAAATGCAACTAAACTTGCTTTTTCATCTTTGTTTCTTGCCGCTTCAAATTCCGCAAACACATAAGGATGACAACGCATTGCACCTTGACCAAAAATAATTAAGCAGCGGGTTAAAATATTGGCGCCTTCCACCGTGATTGCAATCGGTGCAGATTCATAAATTCGACCTAAATAATTTTTTGGCCCTAGACAAATACCTTTGCCGCCATGAATATCCATTGCATCATTGGTCGCCAGACGTCCTAACTCCGTCACATGATATTTCGTAATAGCCGATGCAATCGCCGGTTTTTCGCCCGAATCAATCACAGCAGCCGTAAAAGTACGCGTCGCATCCATGAGATAGGTATAGCCCGTGATTCTCGCCAAGACTTCTTCGATTCCTTCAAATTTCGCAATGGGCACATTAAATTGCCGACGCACACGTGCATACGCACCGGTTGTATAGAGCGCCAATTTTGCCGAACCAATGCTGCTCGCTGGCAATGAAATCGCACGACCTGCCGCCAAACATTCCATCAACATGCGCCAACCACTTCCCGCCATGGTTGGCCCACCAATAATCCAATCCATGGGAATAAAAACATCTTTGCCGTGAATCGGTCCATTTTGGAAAACAATATTGACTGGAAAATGGCGTCTGCCAATCGAAACGCCTGCGGTATCACGTGGAATCAATGCACAAGTAATTCCTAACTCTTGTTTGCTACTGAATAATTGATCGGGATCAAACAACTTGAAGGCTAAACCAATCACGGTCGCCACCGGCGCTAAGGTAATATAACGTTTATTGAAATTTAAACGAATGCCTAACACTTTTTGTCCTTCGTGTTCACCCCAACAAATCACGCCCGTATCTGACATCGCGCCTGCATCGGAACCTGCTTCAGGACCGGTTAAGGCAAAACAAGGAATTTCTTCCCCTCTGGCCAACCGTGGTAAATAATAATTTTTTTGTTCCGGTGTGCCATACTCCAACAATAATTCAGCAGGCCCTAATGAATTGGGTACAGCAACCGTCGTTGCAACCGATGCGCTTTTACTATAAATTTTCGCTAAAATTTGCGAGTGCGCATACGCAGAAAATTGTTTGCCGCCATATTCTTTCGTAATAATTAAAGAGAAAAATCCCTGCTCTTTTAAAAATTGCCACATCTCAGCCGGTAAATCAGCGTGCACATGCGTGATTTCCCAGTCATCAATCATGGCGCAGAGTGTTTCAACCGGTCCTTCTAAAAAAGTCAGCTCTTCATCGCTCAGCACGGCTTTGGGGATACTTAACAATGTTTGCCAATTTGGATCACCACGAAAAAGCTCGCCCTCCCAACCCACTGTCCCCGCAGACAATGCTTCACGTTCAGTGCGTGACATCGATGGCATGACATTGCGATACATCGCAAGGATGCGGCGCGATATCCATTTGTGGCGCAACGAAGTCAAATACAAAGGCGCAAAAATTATAATAGCGATCAACCATGCTGTCGTGATGAGAAGCATATGAGAATGACTTAAGCGTGAAAATAAGGCTAAATAAACAAAAAATGCAACTGCCCACACATTCAGTTTTGCTCTGTGATAGGCAAGCGTACCAAATACTGCAACAAATGCGAAAATCCAAATCCATCCCATGGCTTGCTCCTAATTTTTCAGTTTATTTGCACGAATCGCAAAAAATAAATAAGACAGTGATACAGCGACATAAAACCACCACTGATACCGAAACCAATAATCAAAACCATTCAATAACGTACTGATCAAAATTGTCGGCGTGCTGGCCACCATGGCTAATTTTACCAGATCGAGATAATGCAACGACACATGCATGAGCCCCACCATGATTTTACCGATTATCGCATACAAACAACATTCGAGGATGTGATAAATAAATGAAAGGATGACACACAGCGGAAATAAAATCAGCCAAGACCAATGTAATGTGTTAATAATTTGCTGCGCTAAGACAGTCGATGTCACATTAAACGTAAGCCATGTTGGCAATGGATAAGTGGTTGGTTGATTAGAAAAATTGAAATACTCAATCGAATGGTTAGTAATGAGAAAATGGGCATTGGCGTTATTGATTGACTCGATTTTTCCACTGGTATCAATCACTGCAATCACTGAACCTTCTTTAGCGGACTTGATAAAATAAGGTCGATTTTCAGCGGTGCTGAGGACGCCTTTTTCAAGGTGAAGCGTCGCAGGCATCTGCACCGCCATTTCGTTGACAAGTTTTGTCATGACTTGATTAATGTTCGGTTGAATGAATGACATCAAGATAGCCCACATCAAAGCAAGCAACAGAAATAAATAGCCCAGCGTATTCGCACCCCAGTTGTTAACCACATCCCGGTAGAGAGCACGAGAAAAAAACGATAAAAAAATGGCTTTTAAAAAATAATATTTTCTCATCTACTCTCCTTCTGAATTTAAAATTATCCTAAGTCCACTCTGTATTGACTTCATCTGCGAGTTCCTTCCACCCTTGTGGGCATAGGCGTCAAGCTAAGGGAATTTTGCTTAGTTGTAGGGTGGATTAGACGCGCCTTTTGCGTCGTAATCCACCAAGCTGCAGCAATTTGATAAGGTGGATTACGGCAAAAGGCGCCTAATCCACCCTACAACTAAGCAAAATTCCCTTAGCTTGACGCCTATGCCCTTGTGGGGGAAGGAACTCGCAGATGAAGTCAACTTGAATTACGCAGCAACGACACCTGAGAAGGATAACATGCTTATTCTTAAACAAGTGTCATTACAAAGAACACTCCCCGCCACAACAGCATGAATTTAAAATCACTGATGCTCCTCTGCAACGGCATAAATCCCAGGCGCATTACGCAAATATTCTTCGTAATCCAAACCAAACCCAACTAAATAACGATCATCTGTGTGCAAACCAATAAAATCCGCCGTCATCTGTTCAAACCCATTTTCGCGTTCACGTTGCTTATTCACCATCACGGCGGTATGCACTTCTGCTGCACCCGCTTGTTTGCAATAATCGACAATCGCAGCCAGCGTCAATCCGCCATCCAACACATCATCAACCACCAACACCGTTCGGTCTTTGAGTGATTGTCTAGGTTCAACCAACCAATGCAAATCGCCGCCGCGAGTAGAACTGCGATAACGTGTAGCGTGAATATAATCAACTTCTAACGGAAAATGCAGTCTTGTTAACAAATGTCCGGTTGGAACCAGCGCGCCAATCATGACGCAAATTAATAGCGGATTTTTTTCTTTTAATTTATCGGTAATTTCTTCTGCCATTTTATCTAATGCTTTTTCAATTTGCTTGAAATTAAAAATACATTCTGCTTTAGCAAGTACATCATCAATTCGGTGCGTTGTTTTCATAACTTTTCCTATACTGAACAAAATAATTTAACTTTTTTTTCCACTCTGCCGATGCGTGTAACGATGATAGTGTGTTAGAAAATTTTCCTCGGAGAGATTGAATTTTTTTATCAAAACCCGGTGCATGCTGCGGTACATTCTGAATAATTTCAATGGCGGCTTGACGATTATTGCAAATTAACACCATGTCACAGCCAGCGGTTAATGCAACCTTTGCACGTTCTGCGTAATTACCTGCAAACGATGCGCCTGCCATGTTCAAGTCATCACTAAAAATCACACCCTGAAAATTTAATTTGTCGCGCAAAATTGTTTTTAACCAATAGGCAGAAAAACCAGCGGGCTTGCTATCGATCGCACTAAAAATAATATGCGCGGGCATCAGCGCTGCAATGCCTGCCTGAATAAAATGAATAAACGGCTGCATATCCTCTTGGAAAATGGTTGTGAAACTACGATCATCCCTCGGTGAAGCAATATGAGAATCGACTGTCACTGCGCCATGACCTGGAAAATGTTTACCGACTGCTGCCATGCCTGCCATGCGCATGCCTTGAATAAAAGCACTTGCCAGTGTTATCACGGTTTGAGGATTGCGAGAAAATGACCGATCGCCAACGACCAAATTCATTTTTCTATCCAAATCAAGAACAGGCGCCAAGCTCAAATCAACACCTACCGCCAACACTTCGGCTGCCATTAACCAACCACAACACAGTGCTAGCGCTTCCCCTTCCGCAGGAGATGCGGCATAAACGTCTGCGATCTCAGCCATACTGGGTAGCGGTAAAAAACCTTGTTTAAACCGTTGCACTCGCCCACCTTCTTGATCAACCATCAACAACAAGTCCTTACGAATCGCGCGAATCGCTTGGGATAATGCAGTCATTTGCTCAGGTGATTGATAATTTCTAGCGAAAAAAATAACCCCACCAAGGGAGGGGTGTTTTAAGAGTTCACATTCTTCCTGGCTAAGCTCGGTACCAAGGAGATCTAATACAATAGGGCCCATCGAAGATTCCGCTTTAAAATGAAAGTCATAAGCTTCAAATTATACGGATATTTTGTGGGAAAGACGAGAATTATGCAACAATACCCTTTGAAAAAAGGGGGATCAAAGACTAAGAGATTGACGCAAATTCCACCCATGCGTCGTCCTGAAAAATCTTACGCCCAAATCATTTGACCGCAGTTATTGCAGTAGCGCGTAAGATTTATTCAGGATCCACGAACGAGAACTCATTCCTGAATTTATATGGATCGATGATACTCAAGTGGATCCTGAATAAATATTCCGTGCGAGTACCCTCGCTACGGTTAAAATACGTTGACGTCATATTTTTCAGGACGACGCATGGGTGGAATTTGCGTAGATTTCTCAGAATCAAGGGGATTTTTATAAAATCCCAAAATTAGATTGGCGAGGAAGTCGCTATCTCATCCCAAAAACGATAGAATAAAACACCTAATTTCTCCTCAAATAAACAACAAAGAGAACACCATGAAAGAATTAACTGACTTGTTAACCATCCGTGATTACATCCGTTGGTCTGTTAGCCGATTTAATGAAGCAGGCTTGATTTATGGGCACGGCACCGATTCCGCTTGGGATGAGGCGGTTGCTCTGATTTTACACACACTGCATCTACCCCCGTCGATCAACCAGCAAGTCATCGATGCGCGTTTAACCCTGTCTGAGCGCGAAACATTATATGCTCTGATTCAACGCCGCATTCAAGAACGAATTCCAGTGCCTTATTTAACCCATGAAGCGTGGTTTGGCGGTGAAAGTTATTATGTCGATGAACGTGTATTAATTCCCCGCTCTCCTTTTGCCGAAATTATTCATGACAAATTTCAACCATGGATCAATCCAGCGCATGTGCACGATATTTTAGATTTATGTACCGGCAGCGGCTGCATTGCAATTGCTTGCGCAAAAGCATTCCCAGAGGCTGCTATTGATGCCAGTGATATATCTGCTGATGCATTACAAGTCGCGAAAATGAATGTATTGCGTCATCAAGTCGAAGACAACATCCAACTGCATGAAAGTGATTTATTCAACAACTTGCCGCCAAAAAAATATGATGTCATTGTCAGTAATCCGCCGTACGTCGATGCTGACGACATGGCAAATTTGCCTGCAGAATATTTGCATGAACCCACATTAGGTTTAGCGGCCGGTCACGATGGGTTAGATTTTGCAGTTCGCATTTTAGAGCACGCAAAAAAATATCTAAAACCCAACGGGATTTTGCTGGTTGAAGTGGGTAACAGTGAATATGCGTTAGCCGAGAAATGCGCTGAGATTCCTTTCACATGGCTCGATTTTGAAAACGGAGGCGGCGGTGTTTTCTTGCTGACGGCAGAGCAGTTGCATGAGTAGAGAAACGTTTTAATCTGAGCCACGACCGTCAGGGAGCGATCACCGACAATTCTATTTTCTTTTAGACAGGAAAATCGACTTTACGGCTATTTCTTTGTAATATTCATCAGATACACACGTCAGAGAGGTTCAAGGATGAATTTTTTGATATTTTCTCAAGGTCCGCTTTATAAATTTTACCAATGGGCAGGCCTGGTAAAAGATCCGCTACATTTTTACAAACAACGGGTCATTATCATCTGCTTATTTACCTGGTTTCCATTACTCGTTCTAACTATGTTAAGTGATGTAAAGCTGAGTATGTTCATCAGTGACATTGATGTTCATGTTCGATTATTACTGAGTCTTGCCTTATTGCTCTATGCGGAAGTCAATGCGAATGAGCGCCTGCAAATTGTTGTCAGACTGCTTGCGAAACTTCAAATTATTTCCAAAAATGATCTTCCTAAATATGAAAAAATAGTTGCTTCAGCCGTCAGATTCAGTGGCTCAATAACAGTTGAAATTCTATTATTCGTATTTGCTATCACTGTTGGCCGATGGATTTCCAATCATCTACTTCCCTACGACTTCTCGAATTGGTATGTCATCAAGCGCGATACGCAGATATCCTTAACCTTACCGGGATATTGGTATGCATTTGTTAGCTTACCCATTTTTCAGTTTATTTTATTACGCTGGTATTACCGAGTGCTGATTTGGTACCGTTTACTTTGGCAAGTCGCTCGCTTAAATTTACAGCTAGATTCTTTGCATCCAGACAAAGCGGGTGGTATTGGTTTTTTAGTAAATAGCGTGTATGGCTTCGCACTTTTTTTATTTGCACATTCGTTTTTATTATCCGGCATCATTTTAAATTTGATTATTAATACTGGCGCAAATTTATGGCAATTTAAATATGAAATAATCACATGGATGATATTACTGATTTTAATTCCCCTCCTACCCATGACATTTTTTGCCATCAAACTGGTGAGAACAAAAAGAGACGGGACGAATGAGTATGCTGCGTTCGCCAATCAATATGTCAATGCGTTTCGAAAAAAATGGCTGCATCCCAATGTTGAAACGAAGGAAGTGTTGCTGGGTACACCCGATATTCAATCATTATCAGATTTAGGTAATAGTTATAGTGTTTGTGAACACATGCGCGTGTTGCCCTTTGGGAAAAGTAGCGTATTGTTCATTTTGGTCTTGACTGGATTACCCTTTATTCCACTGATATTTACTGTCATTCCATTGGAAAAAATGATTAGCCAAGTGATTAGTATGGTTTTCTAATATTGATAGTAGTTGCTTAAGTTGTAGGGTGGATTAGACGCGCCTTTTGCGTCGTAATCCACCAAGCTGCAGCAATTCTTCAGGACTTAATCACAATCCTCAACGCATGCACCTCATGAGGAATCAAATCCGCCAACACATGATAAATTTCACGATGCGCCGCCACGCGGGATAAATTATTAAAACAATCCGCTGCAATGATCACACTGTAATGACCCGCCCCGCCTTCCGCGCCCGCATGACCTGCATGTTTTGCGCTGTCATCAATCACATCCAACTGCGTGGGGGGAAAATGCAGCTTGCAAGCGCTGTTGAATCATCCGAACACGCTGTTCGATCATGTATTCACCTTCATATATCTCGATAAATACACTGCTTGCAGCACACTAAACACAATTAACAACCCCATAATGCCATATAATTTAAAGTTGACCCATGCGTCAGTACTGAAATGATAAGCAATAAATAAATTAACGCTGCCCACTGCAATAAAAAAAATTGCCCACGCTAAATTCATTTTAGTCCACACCGATTTCGGCAAGGGCTCCTGCCCTTCCAGCATTTTTTCCATCATTCGCTGTAATAATTTTTTTTCACCGATAAAATGGCTACCCAATAAAACCAAACCAAAAATCCAAAAAATAATGGTCGGTTTCCATTTCACAAACAGTGGATTATGAAAATAAAGCGTCATGCCGCCAAACACGACAAACACAGCGAGAGTAACCAGTTGCTGTTTATCAAATTTTTTCCGAATGATTCGCGTGATGATTACTTGCAACGCTGTCGAAACAATACCGACGAGGGTCGCCGTGTAAATACCATAAAATTTAAACGAAATAAAAAACAATAAAACTGGGATAAAATCGATTAGAAAATTCATACATTACTCTCAGTTAAAATTAAAATAATACTAGTGCGCAGGCGACGAACCATCGCCCTGTTTAAAAATCGATGCGATATCCACGCGATCAAAAATATATTCTTGACTACAGAATTCACACTTTACCGCCACGACTTGTTTTTGATGCAATTCTTCATTGACTTCGTCGATACCCAATAATCGCAAGGCATCCTCACTGCGCTTTTTCGAACAAGCACAACGAAACATCACTGCTGATTTATCAAAAATCCTCACTTCATCCAATGCATACAGTCGTTGCAAAATCGTTTGATTATCTAAATTCAACAATTCATGCGGTGTAATCGTGCTGCTGAGATGCGAAATATGCTCCCAATCTTTATCCTCAAACGTGTCTTTACCTAACCGCACAGATTCTCTTGGCATGACTTGAATCAATAAACCGGCCGCTTTGGTCTCATCCACTGCCAACCATATTCGGGTAGGCACTTGTTCGGATTGCGCAAAATACCCTTCAATTGAAGAAGCTAATGACGTCCCGCGCCATTCCACAACACCTTGATAACGATTGCCTGCTGACGAATCGGGATCCATGATGATGCCTAACACGCCTTGTTGTAATTGACTGACTAAAGCGGCTTCCGTCAATGTCGATTGCCATTGTGCCAACCCGCGCAATTCCAAATGCTGGTTGCATTGCGCCAAGAGCAATTTCAAATCCCCTTTTCCCTGGAATTGAACGGTGATTCGACCTTTGAATTTAATGCTCGCACTTAATAAAGCCGCGACAACCAGTATTTCACCCAACAAATTACGAATCAGAGGCGGGTATTGATGCTGCTGGGTAATTGTTTGATAAGATGACCCTAATCGTACAATTTCCCCACGGACGGATGCTTTTTCAAATATAAATCGTTGTAAGATATCGGTTTCAATCATATGATGACTACTTTATTGGAAGAATAGCGGCGTATTTTAGCATACAAATAAGTCATGACAAAAAATAAAAACACACCTTTAACAGACGATGAATTAGCGGTTTTTAAAGAAGCCGTTCGCGGCGTCAAACGGCTTAAATTAAGACCTAAAGCAGATTTAGCACAACCTAAGCGCCCTCCTGTTGTCCGCAAACAACGTGTTGTAGTGGATGAAGAAACACTGACGTTTTCTGATTTTGAAAAGCTGCCCTTAGTGAGCACCGAAGACGTACTCTTTTTTGCAAAATCTGGCCTGCAACATAAAGTGCTTCGCAAATTACGCCAGGGTCAATATACTGTGGAAGCAACGCTAGATTTACACGGATATACGGTATCGGAAGCAAGAGAATTACTCAGCGAGTTTCTCTTGCACTGCATCAAAGATGGCATCCGACACGTGTTAATCATTCATGGCAAAGGACGCGCTAACAGCAAACCTATTTTAAAAAACAAATTAAATCATTGGCTGCGCCAACTTGAGCAAGTCGTAGCATTTTGTTCAGCTGGATTAAAAGAGGGTCGCACTGGTGCATTGTATGTTTTATTGAGGAGAGAAACCGTTGGCTAAAAAAACGATTATCATTGGTATTTCAGGCGCATCTGCCTCGGGCAAAAGTTTATTAGCAAATACGATCGTGAATGAATTGGGTTCCGATCAAGTCGTCGTTATCTCGGAAGATTCTTATTACAAAGATCACACCACTATTCCCCTCGAAGAACGCAGCAAAATTAATTACGATCATCCGGATTCACTGGATCACACTTTATTACATCAACATTTAGTGCAATTACGTGAAGGCAAATCGGTTGAAATTCCGATTTATAATCATGCCAACCATGCACGTGAGAAAGCGACGCGTAGTGTAGGTCAACATGCCATTGTCGTCTTAGAAGGTATTTTATTATTCGTTGATCCGTTGCTGCGTGACTTAATGGATATTCGAATTTTTATGGATACGCCATTGGATATTTGTTTAATTCGCCGCTTAAAACGTGACATGAATGAACGAGGCCGTGCGCTGGATTCCGTGCTCAAACAATATGAAGAAACCGTGCGCCCTATGTATTTGCAATTTATTGAGCCTTCAAAACGCTACGCGGATATTATCGTTCCTCGCGGGGGCGGTAATCGCATTGCAATTGAGATGATTAAAGCTAAGATGCGGGAATTGTTGATTCAGAATGAGTAATTGGACTTAAAAAATACTATACTGATTGTTGATTTTTTATAACAGCAAAACAATATTGTTCCTTATTTACCCCTAAAATGCATATCGACTTTACCCAACTCGCTTAATTTTTGCGATAATGAAACTATATTTCAGCGAGTTAGGGAGAGCACGATGAAACTACGCAACAAAGTCCTGAGTGTGATTAGTCTTGCCTGGTTATTATTCTTAGCCTGCCTCGCTCTCATCTCATACCTTCCCGCACTGAATAATTTTATTAGCTACGCCGCATTAAGCAGTGCATTTTTTTTAATACTCTTTCTTTTGATACGAAAATTAATTATTAAACCCATTGAACATTTTGCAGAAGCCTTAAAAAATCCCAATCATTTCAAAAAAATTCATTCAAGCGGAAATGATGAAATCGCCACTGTCTCAAAACAAATTAATCACATCATCAATGCCATCGCAACATCACAAGATACATTTGAAAAACGCAACGAAGAATTAGAAAAAACCAATGTGCAATTACAACAAGAAATTATTGAACATAAAACCATTGAAAATGAATTAATTACCCATAAAGAACATTTAATTCGCTTAGCCCATTATGACAGCTTAACCTCACTGCCCAATCGGGTTTTCTTTAATGAAATTTTAAATAAAACCATTCACCATGCCAGCCGCCATAAAAAAATGTTTGCCATCTTATTTATTGATCTCGATCGTTTTAAAACAATAAATGACGCATTAGGCCATGCGACTGGTGACTTAGTCTTAAAAGAAATTGCAAACCGTTTCTCAACCGTTCTTCGCTCCGGCGATATTCTAGCCCGCCTGGGGGGAGATGAATTTATCATTTTATTAAATGACATTGATCACGCAAAATTTGCCAGTCCGGTTGCCGAGAAAATTTTAAAAGCCTGCGCACAACCGATCAAAATGAATCATCATGAATTTTATCTCACTACCAGTATTGGCATTTGTATTTACCCAACAGATGGCGGCTCCCTCGAAGATTTACAAAAAAATGCTGACAAGGCTATGTATAAAGCAAAGAAAGCCGGTGGCAGCATCTTTCAATATTTTACGAAAGAAATGAATTTGGAAGCACACGAACATATTCAACTGGAAACCGCATTACGCAAAGCCATTCAAAACAATGAATTTGTTTTATATTACCAACCCAAATTAAATTTATCTGATGGCTCACTAAATAGCTTAGAAGCGCTGATACGCTGGGATAATCCAGAATTAGGCATGATTAGTCCAGCAAAATTCATTCCACTCGCTGAAGATACCGGCCTGATTATGCAAATTGGCGAATGGGTATTGCAAGAAGCTTGCCGAGCGAATAAAGCTTGGCAAGACCAAGGCTATCAACCGATTTGCGTGTCAGTCAATTTATCGCCCAAACAATTCCGCCATCAAGATATTGCACTGCTGGTTGCCAATGTATTAGCTAACACAGGATTAGATCCACAATATCTTGAATTAGAAATCACTGAAACAGCGGTGATGGATAATGTCGAAATAGCGATTTGCAAATTAAATGATATCAAACGAATGGGTGTCAAGATGTCCGTTGATGACTTTGGCACAGGTTACTCCTCAATCAGTTATTTGCGTCAATTTCCCATTAGCATCTTGAAAATCGATCAAAGCTTTATTAAAGGCATTCCAACAAATCAAAATGATCTAGCCATCACCAGCGCTATCATCGCACTCGCACATAGCCTAGACATGAAAGTCGTCGCTGAAGGCGTAGAGAATGCCGATCAATTACAATATTTAGCGGACAATAATTGCGATATTGTTCAAGGCTATTATCTCAGCCGTCCCCTACCCGAATCAAAAATTATTTTGCAGCTATCAAAAAATACTTCTTATTTAGATCAATACACCACCTGACGAACAAGAAATCCAGGCGCTTTTAACCGATCACTACATTTTGGGAATCGCCATGTCAACGAAATCTAATAAATCAACTGCGGCCTATTGGGAAAGCTTAGTGCATGAGACGTCTCAAACCAAATTATGGCTCGAAGGCTATGAAGTCAAACCAACTGATAAAAATCATTTAGAAACCATCTGCACAACCCCGTTACCACTCGAAGCAACATTCATTCAACAGCTAAACCGTTTTACGCAAAAAAATCATATTCAATTTCAAACAGTAATCCTGAGTGCCTGGGGGTTGTTACTGAATCGCTACTCAAGCAGTGATGATGTCATTTATGGGCTAATCTATTTTACCGAACAAGCAAATCAACAAACATTATTTGAACCAACACTGCCTGTTCGTTCTGAATTACATGAGAATGAAACAATTATCGATTATTTAAATCAATTAGAACAACAAGTAGTGAGCCATCAAGACTATCTGGACAGCTCTGATCAAACAGCAAAACAACATGATTTATTTAAAAACTTAGTTAACTATCTGCTGCTCTATCCACTTGAAAAAACCAGTCAACTTGCAAACATCTTAAAAGTCAGCCAACTTGATTTACAAAAATATCCATTGATTCTTCATATCAAAGAATTAAATCCGTTCAACATTGAAATCACTTATCAACCCGAAAAATTCACAAAAAAAGCCATTGATTATTTGGCTCAACATTTTATTCTTATACTTGAAAGAATACTAAGTGAGCCAGAGATACCCGTCCTGCATTATTCTATTCTGACACCGCAAGAAAAAAATGTTTTATTTAATGATTGGAATAAATTACGCACCCAACGCATTTTTGCCAATCAAACGGCAACCCTTCACGAATTAGTCAGTCAACAAGCCCAAGCGCATCCATTTTATCCCGCCATTGTGCACAATGACGTAACGATTAACTATAAAAAACTGGATGAATTAGCCAATCAAATTAGTCATATGCTGATCCACAAAAAAGTGCGTCAAGGTGATCCCGTCGTTGTCTTAATGGAGAGAACACCCGCGTTAATAGCAACCATGCTTGCTATTTTTAAGGTGGGCGGAATCTATATTCCGATCAATCCGAATTTCCCAGATGAGCGGATTAAATTTATTATCGAAGACAGCAACACTCACTGCATCATCGTCAATAATATACAGCGCATTCCTCATGAATATTTATATAAGACGACACGTTTGGATGATCATTATAATTTAGTCAAGGCATTGCCAATCAGCCCACCACCTGTCCATATTAATTCTGACAATTTAGTAGCGTATGCCATTTATAAATCGTCAGGCGCAAATGATCAACCTAAGGGCGTGATGATTAAACATGAGAGCTTAGTCAATTTGGCGAATTGGTATAAATCACACTTCTCAGTCACGGCAGAAGATCGCGCTTCGCAATTTGGTTCGCAAGGATTTGATAGTTTTTTTTGTGAAACGATTCCGTTTTTATTAGCGGGTGCAAGCGTGCATATTGTGGATGACACGATTAAATTAACACCTACCTCTTTTTTACCTTGGCTGGCAAAAAATAAAATAACGTTAGTGGATTTACCCACCGCTTACGCGCAAATTCTTTTAACGATGGACTGGCCAGAGAATAAAATTCGGATTCTTAAAATTGCCGGTGAAACGCTTTCTCAATTACCCAATCACTTTTTCTCCTTTGATATTTGGAATATCTATGGGACGACTGAAACTACCATTGAAACAACGTTCATGAGAATTTTTCGCGCACGCGTTGCGCCGCTTGAACAAGAGATACAACATGCACCACCACCTATCGGGAAACCCATTGCGCATTGTGAAATTTATGTGGTCGATGCTCATTTAGAACCCGTACCGATTGGCACCGCCGGGGAATTATTGATTGGTGGAATAAATGTATCGCCAGGTTATTTGAATAGACCACAATTGACGCGAGAAAAATTTATCCGCAATGTGTTCAGTCATGATCCACAAGCAACCTTATTCCGCACAGGTGATTTGGTTCGCTGGCTCAGTGATGGCAACTTAGAATTCATCGGTCGAGTGGATCACCAAGTGAAAATTCAAGGCTATCGTTTTGAACTCAGAGACATTGAAACAGCGCTCACGCAACATCCTGATGTGACAGAAGTCATGGTGTTGGCGAAAGAATTAGCGTCCGGACAAAAAAGTTTAATCGCCTATCTTGTCCCGAATTTAGAAAAAATTCGGATTCCATTTCAAGAACGTTGCTTAATTTCGCTGAACAATGATCATTATTTACAAGTTTTAACTGATGATCTTTCTAAAGAAGGTATCGGTATCACCGGCCTAACAGAAACGATTGAACCTGGCGCTACATTGCGACTAGATTTAAAACTTCCAGGCACAAGTAAGAGCATTTGGTTGTCCGGAAAAGTCATTTGGCAAATTGAACAGCGCGCTGGCATCCTGATTGATCAAACAGAGCAGAACAAACTATTATTGCAAAAAGGGGTTGAGTTCTATTTGGCGTCGCATAATTTAATGGAAACCTTACAAAGTGTATCTACCAAACGAAATTTGAAAAATGCGTTGAAGAAAAAATTACCGGCTTATATGATACCGTCTGTTTTCAGCGTTCTACCCCATTTTCCTCTGACATTTAACGGTAAAATTGACTGGCAAGCCTTGCCGCCGCCGCAAAATTTTTCGCAATTAATTGAGCAGAGCTATATCCCTCCGCGCACAGACACGGAGAAAAAAATTGCAGCCATTTGGGAAAGCATTCTGCCACACAAGCGTATCAGTATTACGGATAATTTTTTTGATATTGGCGGCAATTCCATGTTGGTGTCGCAAATGGCGGTGACTATTTTGCAGAATTTCTCTCTTTCCATTCCACCGAAAATTCTTTTTGATTTACCCTTTATTCCGATTATTGCAGAGTACATTGATTCGGGTGGTGAAAATTATACGTACAAATCATCCGTCCAAGAGGAAATTAATCGTGACGCGGTGTTACAAGATGATTTGGTGCCAACCAATCAATTTAGCGCGCACGTGCAGAATCCTAAAGCGATTCTTTTAACCGGCTCGGCAGGTTTTTTAGGCATTTATTTGTTACGCACATTGCTTGCATCGACTCAGGCTAAAATTTATTGTCTGATTCGCAAAGGCGACTATCAATCGGTGGCAAATTATTTAAAAACGCAAGTTGATCACTATGAGCTAGCGTCTGATATTTCGCTAGAGGATCGTCGAATCATTATTATTCCAAGTGATCTTGGAGTAGATCAATTTGGCATTCCCAGTGAATTATATGAAAAGCTGAGTGACACAATCGATGTGATATACCATTGTGGCGCTCAAGTGAATACGATGGTGGCTTATAGCAATTTGCGCACGAGCAATGTGCAGGCGACGATGGAAATTATTCGGTTTGCGTTGAATAAAACAGATAAGCCTATTTATTATATTTCAACGCTCGCAGCAGCCAACAAAGTGGATGACAATGGTCATTTTATCGAAGAATTCCCCGATGCAGAATCCCGTAAATTAATTGGCGGTTATGCCATTAGCAAATGGGTCTCTGAACGGTTACTCACTCAGATTAAAAATCGTGGCTTGCCTGTTAAAATTTTTCGGTCGGGATATATTTTAGGGCAATCAGATAATGGCATTACCAATGTTAATGATGCGTTATTATTATTAATGAAAGGCTGTATTCAATTAGGTGTTGCGCCGAATTGGAATAAAAGAGTCACGCTCTTGCCGGTTGATTTTGCCAGTCAAGCGATTGTAAAAATAGCGCAAGCAACGCCGATTAAAAGCGGTGTTTATCACATTGATCATCCGCAAGGTTTACTCTGGACAGATTTGATTGCTTGGTTAAACAATTATGGCTATAACATTAAACTTTGTTCGAGTGATGAGTGGATCAAGCAACTGGTGTTGATTAACCCTAGCAATTCTCTTTATCCGTTTTTACCGACCTATTTATCTCAAATCGAACCGACTCTCTCGCCGAGTGTCATGATGGATAAGACCAAAGAAATCATGACGGAGATTTCGTTGGCGTACCCTGAAATTAATGATGCGTTGTTGGTGAAATATATTAATTATTTATGCCAGGTGGGATTTCTGCCGACGCCGCAGAATAAGCGGCGGCAGGTGATGGTTTGAATTTAAAAAAACGGTGAAGAATTTTATAATTTATTTTATACAACCCCCCCTTGTTCCCAATGGCACTAGCTTAAGAACTGTCGTCCCGGAATTTAGTAGCTCTTAACGAGCGCCTTTTGCTCGTTTAGAGCTACTTAATGTCCGGGATCCATCTTCAATTTATCGCCCTCTTGCTTTTAACTTATATGCTTTAAGCAAAATGGATCCCGGACATTAACTGGCGCTAAATTCGCAAAAAGCGCTCATTAAGCGCCAGTAAATTCCGGGACGACAGTTCTTAAGCTAGTGCCATTGCCCCTTGTTCCCCCTTTTCCAAAGGGCATTGTTGCGTAATTCACGGTGTCAGCTTAGTGTCGTGCCAGCGTGCTTTTAGCTGGCACGACACTAAGCTGACACCGTGAATTACGCAACAACGCCTTTCCAAAGTGGGAGACTTCTCAAAGCAGATAACTGCTATATAATTTTAAAGACAGTTGCTCTGGAGCGAAAAGCACTCAGGATAACAGCTCTTTTTAAGCACTCATGAGCGCAACCCGGAATCTTTAAGCAGATCCATTCCGGGTAGCCCAGACTACGCATAACTCACTTTATTGCTTAAACTCAAGTGGACTTATTTTATTTCTGGCCAACTCATCTTGAATAAATTTCAGGATGACTGTTTCTTGCGTATGACTTTTCTGTGATGGATCCATTCCAATAATGCGATCAAAATTTTCTAAAAATCCTTGATTGCCAGGTTTCAATTTTCCCCTGAAAAGCAGCAGGCTGCCAATGATCGTTGCTTCAAAAGTTTTTGCATTTATTTGCTCTTGTTTAAATTTATGTAATTCATCTGTAAGAAGTTTTATCGTCTTTTTGCGGGCTCCTTGATGGATAGGTGTAATCAAGGCACGCGCTGGCTTAGGCGGAAATATTTTTTCATCCGCAAGACAAGCAATCAATCGGTGACAAAGTTGTACTAAACGAAGGATTTTTTCTTCCTCACTCACTGCTTGCAATGATGGGCTCACATTTGAAGGCGTTGAAGCCGTCACACTTGAACCTGCGGACATTTTTTTGAGAGAAGCTTCTGGAGTAGACGCTGGCTCTCCTGCGTGCCCAGAGGGAGCAACCAATGTTGCACTGGCAGCCGTAAGCATCTGCGTCACACTTTTTGTAGTAACAGCAACAGACTTACGCTCGACTAAAGAAACTGTCGCATCTGACACAACTGCTTTAGCATCCCCTCTATGGGTTCGCTTTGGCTCACTTAACAACGGAGCCTGTGGCGGTTTGGACGCCGCTTTTTTTCTCGGATCAAAAGTAGGAAGCACTTCAGTCACTTTAGCTAAAAAATTTTCAACGGGCTGACGCGATGCTTTAGAACACGCTTTTGCCCACTTTTTTTGCCACTTAGGAAAATCAGGAGAGAAGTCTCGTAACTTCATATACCCTTGCAGCATCGCATTATAAAATTGATATAACCGCACTAATTGTGGATCCGGCAAACCAGGCTTGCCTCCAGGTTGCATGAGTGCTTTACTCAACTCTTGACCGACGGCATTGGTGTAAGCTAGATAAAACCCATTTTCACCAATCAATTCTCTGAGCGAAGGTATCTCTCCTAACGTTGTCAAATCTGTTTGACTGAAAAATGGATGGTAACAGAAAAGCTTGAGCGAATTTTTATGATTTTCTTCACACAGTTTATATTCTTCTTGAAGTTTACGATACTCATCAGAAAATACAAACTGGGCATTGTATTTGCTCTTGCCCTTGCACCGATCACTGATATTTTTCGCTTTTATTAACCAATCTAATGCATCAAGAAACAAAGGTATCAATTCTGCTTTACTTGCTTGGTAGTAATCGTTAGCCAACGGCAATACGTTTTTTAAAATAGATTGCACGTCATTGCTTGCCGTGTTTATTTGAGCAACAAGCATCTCAAAACCATTTTTTAAATCAGTCACTGATTCAGAAAAAACACCAAAATGCGGCAAGTTACTAAGTGTTGCCGCACTTTTTTCTTGTTCATAACGAAAATCTTTTAGTGCTTGATAAATTTCTGCGATTCTTGCCGTAAGGCGCGCAATTTCTTCAGTGCAATATTTTTGTTGAAATGCAATGTGATCAAATGGACGACCGAGTGTTTTATCATCGGGAAAATTTCCGGGTACTTTGCTTCTTTCTTGATGAATAACGAGGGCATTGGATGCTGCATGGAGAAATTTAGGCGGCACAACTAACTTCATATCACTCTTTACAAAGTCGTCTCTGCTTTTTTCTACTGCAATTGCCTTCACTTCTTCACTGTCCTCCTTAGCGTCTCGTAGTTCAGCTTCCTTACGCAGTTGTGCATCCAGGGCTTGCATTGCAGCTGGAATCACTGTCTTGATGGTTTTCAATGCACTAATTAATTCTACTAACAATGGCATCCATTTTTTATAAGGTTTATCTTTATAAGGATCTGCTAAAACAGCCAATCGGGCTTCACGTGCTTGTGTCTTTTTTTCATCTGCACACAATACAAAACGTTCTTGCGATTGCTTTGTTTTGATGCGTGCATTCACTGGATGACTATACCCATCGTTAAATTCTTTTGTACGCTCATGATTTGCTTCAAGAGGTAAATTAAGAGGCGAATCCCAACCGATAAAGAAACAGGCTTGTAACTCGGGATCATAGTAAACTGACGCGATAAAATGCGAATAAACGCCAATCTCTTTTGCATTCTCACCAGGCCCAACCTCCTTCAAATAAGCACTAGGTGATACGGAATGAAAAGGTTTTACGCCTTTGTCTTTGAAAAATTGTTTTAAGCGATCGATGTTATCCGGAGTAGCATTCTCAGTCCAATTTTTTACGGTCTCTTTTTCTTTTTCAGATAATCCAACCAGCATATAATACTCACAATAATTCTCGCTATGATGTGTTGTATAATGCGTTTGATAGGCTGATGTTGTCAGAGCCAGGTGGACAGATTCTTTACCTTTTTCGGGCGGAGTAATACACATGAAGTGATGCATGCTGCCCGCAGGAGCATTCTTCATCCTGCGATCCCCTGAGTGGGTGACACTCATGCCCCCCATCGTTTTTGTTGTCTTATTCGTATAATTACAGACATGTGCTTCTGAAAAGCCAGAAGGATCTAGAAATGTGCCGGCAGCATCATTAAATAAGGTTTCTGTAGTACCAGGTTTCGGACCCTGATAGGAATATTTAACAATCAAAGCACCTTGCGGTATTTTACTTATTTGTGGATTGGCTATCTCATTATTTGCAGCTTGACTAATCGCTGCTAGAACAAGTGGGTCTGTACTCGCTTTTTTCTCTCCTTCGCCTTTGCTTTCGATTTTACCTTTTTTTGGAATTATGTTAGCGGGAAGATCTAAACGTCCATCTTTAGCCAGCGCTTGCTGCTCTTCTATGGTCAATCTGCACTTTGCTGCACGTACCCAGCCGTAAGGTTGGCGCACCATCAACACCGCACACCTAAAACCTTGCGTAAATACGAGTGCCCAACCCAATGAATCGAGCATTTTAACCATGCTGAAATCTTCTGAGCTAAAAGGAATTAATTTTTTGACATTATTCTCTTCGACAATGACATAGGCGGGATAAATTTTACCAGCGCCTCGAATATTAAATAAAGAACCCGGAAAGTGATGACGCAATAAAGGAAGAAATTCTTTTTTGGGAATCTCAAGATAAAGACTGGCAAAAGCATCTGCTTCTTCCTCTGTTTCTTCTGCGAGTTTGAGTAGGTAGTCTTTTTCAAACCCTTCGTTTTCTGTTGCAATTTTTTTATACCAGTCGTCAATACCGGGGTATCCCTTATGTAATGCGTCGACGACATTTGTTGATTGAAGGATTGAATCCAGTCTGCCTGCAATCGTGCTCCTAGCATTATTACGGTGCGAATAAAAATCTGTAACGATTTTCATTAACCACCGTTTTGCTAATGGCTTGACTAGCGGATGAAAATCTTCCGCGATACTTTCTATATCAGAAGGAATAGGCCCTGCATTTGAAAAGAGGTGATACTGAAATTGAAATAATTTTAACATGCGATCTAACAGCAACAAAGGATCCTGTTGTGGACTCATTGTGATCGCTGGGTCTGCTGCAAAAGCATCTTGATGTGTTTGCATTAGCTTTAATAATTGACCCGGTTGAGTTAAGTTAGCGATACCCATCGTTTTACCAACGTTTCGCAAATGATCATGTCGTTGAAACCGAGGAACCATTTGACTGCTCGTCAGAAATTGCATTAAAGCGGCAGGATTGCTTTTTTCATCCGCTGATGGTGTGGGATCTTTTTCCTTCACCTTGGTTTCGGGCACGGCGGGTTTGGGGGCCTCGACAAGGGTACCATGGCATATTTTCATAATGTCTTTTGCCAATCTTGCTAATTTGGGAGTTTCAGATCCTGGTAATGCAATAAAATTTAATTGAGGTACCTTAGCACTCTGTAAAGAGTTAGCGAAAGGTTGTGTTTCGTATAATTCGTGAAAGGGGAAAAGTTTTATATCCTCTTCAGTGAGATTTAAAACACATTGAATTGATGTAAACTCTTGATCAGTCAGATCACCAATAGGTTTATGATAGCTACAGACAAGTGCATTGGGATGATCTTTTGATCTTGCTAATGCAAATACATTTCTCGAAGGTATATTATCAAATTTGATTTCAGCCGCATCTTTGTATAAGACAAAACAAGGTTCGTTTGCAAGGTTATTGATAGAGACGTCTTCGTCTATAGTGGGTTCTTGATATAATGGTCGTCTACCTCCATCCGGATCTGATGCATAAAACTGATTAATATCACTCAATTTTTTTCCATCTAACGGGTTACTTCGGTATTTCGCAAAAAGTACTCTGCGCATCACATAGGAGCGCTTCAATAGTTTTCTGGCTTGATCATCTGTGATGGCTGCAAAGCTTTCATCTTTTTCCATCAATTTTAGGATGACCGCTGCTTCCTTTAGATATTGATCATTTGGTTTATTGCTAGATTCCTCTCCACGTCTTCTGTATTTTCGTCTTACTGGCTCAGTCAATGAAGGGGGAGTATATTGAAACGCAAGCAGAGGATTCCATTGCAAAGACACAACGTTTTTTTGAAAAACCATCAAGGGCGCAATAAAGTTGAAAATATTCTTTTTATTACTATTATCAATTGTTTCCCTTATGAATCTAGTATTCTCCGGCATTTCCAGAGATGCTGGCAAATTGTCTGCTGCTTTAAGCGTTGTTTTGACTTCAGCAGGTTTTGGCGCTTGCGTTTTATGTGCAGTGGATGCGGCGGGTGGTAAAGCGTCTACTTCATTTCTACTTAATACAACAGGGCGATGAACTTGCTTAAATTGCTCCTGCAAAGCTTGCTTCGCTTTCTGAATAGTTTCACTGATCTGTGTTAAAAAACTTGTTACGTTGGCATCACTGATTTGTTTACCATAATTTTTCATTAATTTAACGTACTCAATTCTTTCAACAGGTACATTCGTTTCCTCTGAAAGACCATAGTGCAACGGCGTAATCAAGGTACTCAACAATTTAGCTTGTACTTCTTGCTGTGTGAGTCCTTTGAAAGGATTTTTTGCTTCTACTCCTTGCCAATTTTTTTCTTCTTTTTCATCACGTGCGCTTTTATATTCTTCATCCAACTGTCTGAGCGATGCGGCTAAGTTTTCATCCGCTTTTGATCTCGTTTCTGCCATTCCTATTAACGCTGTTAACTCGGCTGTTTTTTCGTTCAATAACGCATTGAATTCAAGTGTTGACAGACTTCGATAACGCGTGGCCTTGGGTGTTGGACGTTTAGCATCCCCGGCATCGGGTGCTTCGCTATACTGTTCATCACGGTTTTCTAACTCAATGAATATATCCTCATACTCGGCGACAGATATTTGCCATTTTGGATTTTCCTGGTTAGTCTGAATTAATTTTTTTAATTCACTTGCTTTGCTGTGCATTGAATGGAAGGCTGACTGGTAGAAATCACCCTCTGTCATCAATTGTTGTTTATCCAGATAATTTCCGACGTCGTATTGAGCGATTAACATATCGAGTAAGATTTCTTGCGCGCAAAGCTTTCTGAATTCTGTTTGAAATCTGCTATCATCTTCGTCATTTTTGACTTCAAAAGGATAAAAACTTGCAGGTTTTTCACGAATAATCAGCAACTGGGTGAGATATTCTCGTTGTTTTTGGACAGATGCTTTTTGATATAACAGTGACGGCGGTACAGGGAGAGTCGTTGTGTTTTTAGTTTCTGCTGGTTTACGTACAATTGGGGTAGTCGCTGTTTTTTGGGGACGTTCTTTTTTGCGTTTTTCAGCATCTGTTTCTGGACTGACGATTGCATTCGGTTGCGGTTCAATTGTAAAAACAACAACACCGTTGCGTGTCGCGCCTCTTCTACGATATTTTGCTTGCCTTACAGCAGTGGGTGCAGCTTTTTTAGTTTCTTTTTCTTCTGCATTTTGTTTGTAAATGGGTGTGAAAGTCATGTCGGGTTGCAAATGGGCTAATAACTCAGTGCTATTATTGCAATGATAACTTGTTCCATTGAGAGAACATTGATAAATTCGTTGGTTGGTTCGGGTGATGACGACGGTAAATGGGTACAGGGCAATGGATCGTTCGGGATTCGACGGATCAAACGTGACAATGCAATGGGTATCGAGTGTTATATCATCCGGCTCGCGGCCAATGAAGCAAACATTTTTATGATTTTTAAAACTGGGATCTTTTACTAATTGCGCGACAATTTGTTTATAATCCCCCGCGCGATACATTTGCTGATCGACTCCCGGTTGTAACAACAATTTAAACTGCTTAGCGGTTAGAGTCTCTAAGGAGTGAAATTCTTTGAGATGCGTTAAATCGTTGCGGTTGCTTTCTAACGTTTCATCCAGGGCTTGCGTGGTGTCTGCGGTGATAGAGACGTCTGAAGCGTGTTGACCACCGACAAATTGAATAGAGGTGATTTGTTTGAATTCAATTTCATCGCGAAAATATTTAGCAGAATGAGGCCCAAGTCCATTGCGATTGATATTAATGGTTAAGACAACGGTGTTGCCGCGGCATACAACATATTGCTCTAAACCATTATCGGCTCGACTCATTTGACACTGTAATTCATCAGGAATTGCCAGATATTTCTGACCATTTTCATCGATCGGTTTGGCGATATCAAATGCCAATTCTGTTAAGACTTTATCAAAATCCCCTGAATTCTTTTCAAAAACGACATAACTTTGATAGGGTAAGTATTTGATTGAATTTGGCATGTGATGTTTCCTCGTTCTTCTAATTAAAAAGGATTTATTGTATAAGCTTTACCTTAAGGGATGCTTAAGTGGGTGGTGTCATCTGTTTCGAATTCCTCAGCCTCTTTGGCAATACGTTGAATTATTGAATAAAAACTTCTTCTTTTTATACAAATCCCCCTTGTTCCCAATGGCACTAGCTTAAGAACTGTCGTCCCGGAATTTACTGGCGCTTAATGAGCGCTTTTTGCGAATTTAGCGCCAGTTAATGTCCGGGATCCATTTTGCTTAAAGCATATAAGTTAAAAGCAAGAGGGCGATAAATTGAAGATGGATCCCGGACATTAAGTAGCTCTAAACGAGCAAAAGGCGCTCGTTAAGAGCTACTAAATTCCGGGACGACAGTTCTTAAGCTAGTGCCATTGCCCCTTGTTCCCCCTTTTTCAAAGGGGGAGGCTTTCTAAGCAGCTTTGTGTTTTAGCAGTGAAAGCTGCTTAGAAGGTCTCCCACTTTGAAAAAGGGAGAACAAGGGCTGCCGGATCGACGCAAATTCCACCCATGCGTCGTCCTGAAAAATATGACGTCAACGTACTTTAACCGTAGCGATAGTACTCGCACGGAATATTTATTCAGGATCCACTTGAGTATCATCGATCTATATAAATTCCAGAATCAGCTCTTCGTTCGTGGATCCTGAATAAATCTTACGCGCTACTACAATAACTACGGTCAAATAATTTGGGCGTAAGATTTTTCAGGACGACACAGTGGAGGAATACCTAAGCCCTGCGAGCTGTCGGATCGACAGGAATACCTAAGCCCTGCGAGCTGTCGGATCGACAGAAATTCCACCCATGCGTCGTCCTGAAAAATATGACGTCAACGTAACTTTAACCGTAGCGATAGTACTCGCACGGAATATTTATTCAGGATCCACTTGAGTATCATCGATCTATATAAATTCCAGAATCAGCTCTTCGTTCGTGGATCCTGAATAAATCTTACGCGCTACTACAATAACTACGGTCAAATAATTTGGGCGTAAGATTTTTCAGGACGACACAGTGGAGGAATACCTAAGCCCGGCGAGCTGTCGGATCGACAGGAATACCTAAGCCCTGCGAGCTGTCGGATCGACAGAAATTCCACCCATGCGTCGTCCTGAAAAATATGACGTCAACGTAACTTTAACCGTAGCGATAGTACTCGCACGGAATATTTATTCAGGATCCACTTGAGTATCATCGATCTATATAAATTCCAGAATCAGCTCTTCGTTCGTGGATCCTGAATAAATCTTACGCGCTACTACAATAACTACGGTCAAATAATTTGGGCGTAAGATTTTTCAGGACGACACAGTGGAGGAATACCTAAACCCTGCGAGCTGTCGGATCGACAGGAATACCTAAGCCCTGCGAGCTGTCGGATCGACAGAAATTCCACCCATGCGTCGTCCTGAAAAATATGACGTCAACGTAACTTTAACCGTAGCGATAGTACTCGCACGGAATATTTATTCAGGATCCACTTGAGTATCATCGATCTATATAAATTCCAGAATCAGCTCTTCGTTCGTGGATCCTGAATAAATCTTACGCGCTACTACAATAACTACGGTCAAATAATTTGGGCGTAAGATTTTTCAGGACGACGCATGGGTGGAATTTGCGTCGATCCGTCAGGAACAAGGGGGATTTGTATAAAAATATTTACTCTTTAGATGCCTACGTCAGAACTACTTCAGCTTAAATCAATCCAATTCATTTTGCTCCAACAACCGCAACAGCTCATCCTCAACCATCAACGCAACACCCAATTCCTGCGCCTTCGTCAACTTCGATCCCGCATCATCACCAACCACCACATAAGATGTTTTTGCAGAAACACTCCCCGCGACTTTGGCGCCTAAATTTTCTAATCTTTCCTTTGCCTGATCGCGTGTCAATCCATGCAACGTTCCCGTCAAGACAAACGTCTTACCGTGCAACGGCAAACCCGCTTTTTTCACCTGAACCTTTTCCCAATGCACCCCAGCTTGCAACAATTTTTCAATAATAACGCGATTATGTTTTTCCGAAAAAAATACTGCAATATGTTCCGCCACCACAGGACCAACATCCGGTACTCGCTGCAAACCTTCCTCATCCGCTGCCATCAAAGCAGGCAAATCACCGTATGATAACGCTAATTGCTTCGCCGTCGCTTCTCCAACTTCTCGAATGCCTAATGCATAAAGAAAACGTGCAAACGTGGTTTTTTTACTTTTCTCTAATTCCGTCAAAATATTTTGCGCGGATTTTTCCGCCATTCGTTCTAAACCCGCCAATTGCGCCAACGTCAATGAATATAATTCCGCAACATGACTCACCAACTGTTGATCGACTAATTGTTCCACCAACTTGTCACCCAACCCTTCAATGTTCATTGCACGACGTGACGCATAATGTTTAATCGCTTCTTTCCGCTGCGCAGGACAAAAAAGTCCGCCACTGCAACGAGCAATCGCCTCACCTTCGATGACGTCCACTTTTGAATGACACACAGGGCAATTTTTCGGTAAATGAATTGCAACTGCATTTTTCGGCCGTAATTTAATAATCGGCATCACCACTTCCGGAATCACATCCCCTGCACGGCGCACAATCACGGTATCACCAATATGAATATCTTTGCGTGTCACTTCATCCATATTATGCAACGTTGCATTGCTAATCGTCACACCGCCAACAAACACCGGTTGCAAACGCGCCACCGGCGTAATCGCACCCGTTCGACCCACTTGAAATTCTACCGCTTCAATTTTTGTTTGCACTTCTTCGGCTGGAAATTTATGCGCAATAGCCCAACGCGGTGCGCGTGAAACAAAACCTAATTTGGTTTGTGCGGCCAGTTGATTCACTTTATAAACAACCCCATCAATTTCATAGGGTAATTTAGCCCGTTTTTCCGCTAATTGATGATAAAAATGCAAACACCCTGCTGCGCCCTGCACAACAGTCGATTCGGGATTCACACAAATTCCCCAGTTTTTAAGCGTATCCAGCATGTCACTGTGTGTCGCGGGCAATTCACCACCCTCGACAACACCCACACCGTAACAGAAAAATGCCAGCGGTCGTCGCGCCGTGATCTGTGAATCTAACTGACGCAAACTGCCAGCCGCTGCATTACGCGGATTGACAAACATTTTTTCGCCTTTCTTGAACGCTTCTGCATTAAAGTCGGTAAATCCTTTTTTGGGCATATACACTTCACCGCGGACTTCGAGCACACTTGGAATGTGTTTGCCTTGTAGTTTTAACGGCACCGTGCGAATCGTGCGAATATTTTGGGTAATATCTTCACCGGTTTCCCCATCTCCTCGGGTAGAGGCTTGCACTAATATCCCATTTTCATAACGAATGCTGACGGCTAACCCATCCATTTTAGGTTCGCAGGCATACTCAATCTCATCCTGAGCATGTAATCTATCCCGCACACGTTGATCAAATGCAATGATATCTTCTTCATCGAATGCATTGTCTAAGGACAACATGGGAATCACATGTCGCACTTCGGTGAATTGTTTGAGAGGCTTCGCACCCACACGTTGGGTCGGTGAATCAGGTGTCATCCATTCAGGATGCGCTTTTTCTAAGGTTTGTAATTCTTTGAATAATGCATCATATTCTGCATCTGAAATGCGAGGATCATCGAGACCATAATATAAAAAATTATGCTGATGAATGTCATCGCGTAATTTAGCAATTTTTTTTTGAATGGATTCTGTCATACGGATTCTAGATCAGCTATTTTTTCTTGATACTGTCGCGAAATCTCATCTGTCCAAGGTGTTCTAGGATCAGCTTTCATATCACCGTCCAAATCTTCTGCTAACTGCTCTGCCACTTCTAACATTTTTTGAAAAGCAAACTGCGGTTCTTCCACTCGATCGAGTTTCATAAATAACAATAAGCCTGTGCAGGAAAATTCACCCATTTTGTTTAAATCAAATTCGCCGGGTTCATTGGCTGAGGCCAGACTAAACAGGGTCTCTTTTCTACCGTCATTTTCTTGATAATAGTGAAAAATATTCATTGCACCAAATTGCATACCGGATGCGGAGATTGCTTGCAGTAAATCATAAGACGCAAAAGAGCTGCGGGGTTTCGCCATGACAGATAATGTCAGTAAGGTAGGCAGATTTACGGATGCAGTCGGCTTTGTTAAAAAAAGATCGTCAGGTTTTTCATCTAACGCAAATGACGATTGCGTTTCTTCAAAATGTGGCTCTGTTTTCATTAAAAATTCACGATCAAAATCATCTTTCAAATCTGAAAAAATCATCGGCATTTCTTCATCGGTGTCGCGCGTTGACTGAGAGACGTGTTTTTTATTCGCAAACAGCAGGAATAATAAAATCAGTGCTATCGCGATCAACACTGTTATACGTAAATAATTATCCATATTTTTTTTGACTCCTTAACTACTTTGTCCTTTTGTGCTTTAAGCAAAGAGCGGTCTACTAAGCGCCTGAGAAAGGGCTTGTCATCTTGAGTGCTTAAGAAAGGGCTTGTCATCTTGAGTGCTTAAGAAAGAGCTTGTCATCTTGAGTGCTTAAGAAAGGGCTTGTCATCTTGAGTGCTTAAGAAAGAGCTTGTCATCTTGAGCGCTTAAGAAAGGGCTTGTCATCCTGAGTGCTTTTCGCTCCGAAGGATCCCCCGCAAATTTCTGAGGCTTAGCTAAAGAATTTCCTAAGCATCTCTCTGCTACAATAAGGGGATCCTTCGGAGCAAAAAGCACTCAGGATGACAAGCCCTTTCTTAAGCACTCAGGATGACAAGCCCTTTCTTAAGCACTCAAGATGACAAGCCCTTTCTTAAGCACTCAAGATGACAAGCCCTTTCTTAAGCACCCGCCAAATTAACCGCCTCTTCCACATTCACACTCACCAAGCGAGAAACACCCGGTTCATGCATGGTCACACCCATTAAATGTTCACCCATTTCAATCGCCAATTTATTATGACTAATAAAAATAAATTGCGTTCGTTCCGCCATGGTTTTTACTAATTGACAGAAACGACCGATATTCGCATCGTCTAACGGTGCGTCAACCTCATCCAACAAGCAAAACGGTGCAGGATTTAAGTGGAAAATCGAGAACACCAGTGCAATCGCTGTCATGGCTTTCTCACCGCCTGACAGTAAATGAATCGTACTATTGCGCTTGCCAGGAGGGCATGCCATCACCGTGACACCCGCATCTAATAAATTGTCACCGGTTAACTCCATATACGCTCGGCCACCGCCAAAAATTTGCGGAAACAATTCTTGGAAACGATCATTCACTTTATCAAATGTTTCTTTGAAACGTGCGCGTGTTTCTTTATCAATTTTAGCAATCGCATTTTCCAGCGTCGTTAAACCTTCTTGTAAATCGGCATATTGTTTATCTAAATATATTTTGCGCTCAGAACAAGATGCATACTCTTCAATCGCCACTAAATTAATTGCGCCTAATCGCGTAATCCGTTGGGTGACTTGCTCTAACTGCTCTTGACACTCCGCCGCAGAAACTTCTTCCGGCAACTCACGCAAAATATCTTCTAAGGTAAAATGCGTCTCAGTCAATTGCTCTAACAAGGTTTCGCATTTGACTTTGAATCCCTGGGATTCTAATCGAGAGGTTTCGAGCATGTCGCGAATTTTGGCAATTTCTCGTTCTTCACTATGACGACGATCATCCAACTGACGAATTTCTTGTTCAATGGTTTCAATGATGGCTCGCGCTTTCGATAATTCATCTTCAATTTGTAAGCGTCGACTCAAACCATTCGATAAAGTCGATTCTAGTTCAGCAATCGGAGTCCCTGCATATTCTTCGTTGGCCAATTGTGCTTTGCGTTCCGCCAAAGAAGTTAACTGGGTTTGCATACGTGCAATAGACTGCTTGGTTGAGCCCTGTTGCGATTTCGCTGTTTGCAAACGAATTTCTAATTGATGCACTAACTCTTTGCTTTCATGCATCGCTTGACGATGTTGGTGTTGCGCATCACGCAATGTATCGCGTTCAGCCGCTAATTCATCACGTTGATCGGCCAACGTTTCCAATTCTGCCATGGCTTGTTGCCAAATCGATTTTGCGCTGGCTAACGCTTCGTGCGCTTCACTGTATTGTTCCGCACTCTCTTCTTGCTCTTGACGTAATTTATCTGCCAAATTTTTCAATTCAATTAACCGCGTTTGTTTCATTTTTTGTTGCGCTTCCACTTGCACCACGTCGGCATGTGATTGGTTGGCTAATTTTTGCAAGTCATCGCGCTTGCTTTCCAGCGTTTGCAAATCGGCACGAATTTGCTCGAGTTGCTCTGATAATTCTGACTCAGCCGCAGATAACTCAGCTATTTGCTGTGCTAATTGTTTCAATTCTTGTTCGCGCTGAAAAACACCGGCCGCGGGATCTTCTGCACGCGTCACACGCAACCAAGCTGGGCTAACCCACACCCCATCACGGGTAATAACCGATTCATGAGATTCTAACGAATGACATAACGCTACCGCTTCTTGCAGCGTATCCACCGCATAAATACCAGTTAATAATGACGTTAAGGAATAATCCGATTTGATTTTATCTAGCAATAAAGTGGCTTTCGTGTCACTTATTTTGCGTTGCTCATGCGGTGCAAATAAACAAACATTGCCTTCTGTTAATTCTTGAATGGCATCTAACGACTGTGCAAAATCGTCAACACATATCGCTTGTAGATGTGTGCCTAATACTTTTTCGGCAGCCACTTCCCAACCGGCTTGCACTTCCACTTCTTGCGCTAAACGCGGCAGTTTATCCAATTGATGTTTGGCCAACCACGCAGAAATAACGTGGTTACGCTGACCTAATGCAGTTTGTTGCAACGCTTCCAGCGACGCTTGTTGACCACGCATTTTTTGTAAATTATTTCGGACTTGATCCAATTGGGTGACAGTCTGTTGTTGTTGATGTTGCAACGTGGTGAGCTGCTGACGCACATCCGCTAATTGTTGCTGATGCTCTGACGATAATTCACGAAACTCTGCCAGCTGTTCGACGAATGTCTCAATTTCTTTTTCCAATTGGGAAAAATCAATCCGCGCTTGGTCTTGCTCTAACTTCATTTGTCGCTGCTTGATAGAACTCATTCGCTGCTCTAAATGCGTCATGCGAGTTTGTTCCACTTCGGCGGTTTGCGTGGTTCTTGCTGCATGCTGATTAAATTCATCCGAACGACTTTGCCAAGATTGCACAGCAAGTTCCGCTGTCTGGTAAGCGGTCGCTGCCTGCGTTGCCGTTTCAGCGGCATCGTGTGTTTGTGGCTCAAGCTCTTCAATTTCTTGCGCCAATTCTTGCATTTCATCTTCAATTTCTTCAATGCTGTCTTTAACTTCTTGCCAATTTTTTCCCGCTTGTTCAACATCGGTTTGCCATTGACGTTGACGTTCTTTCGTATGCAAAATATCTTGTTCGATACGAGCAATTTCATTCCCCACGGCATAAAAACGTTTTTGCACTTCTTGAAACGCTTCATTTGAGAGATGTTGATCTTCACGGCGTTTTTCGATCGTTAAATTCGCTTCACCTAAACTCGCTTGATGCGCTTCCAAACCCGTTTCATGCTGCTGAATTTGCAGCGTGTATTGCACCAACTTGGCATCCAAATGACGCCATTGCGCAGCTAGCCATTTGGCACGCAAAATGCGTTCCTCTTGTTTTAATTCTTTGTATTTCTCTGCTGCATTCGCTTGGCGTTGCAAGGAATTTAATTGCTTTTCGAGTTCAGCGCGAACATCGTTTAAACGGTCTAAATTTTCTTTGGTATGCTGGATCCGATTTTCTGTTTCACGGCGACGTTCTTTGTATTTTGAGATGCCCGCGGCTTCTTCTAAATACGTTCGCATGTCATCCGGTTTCGCCTCAATTAAGCGCGAAATCATATTTTGACCGATGATAGAGTAACTACGCGGCCCCAATCCTGTGCCTAAGAAAATATCAATCACATCGCGTCGACGACAACGTGTTCCATTTAAAAAATAACTGGATTCACTGTCGCGGTTAATCACGCGGCGAATTGAAATTTCGGCATAGCTGCCATATTCTCCGCCTAAGCTGCCATCTTGGTTATCAAAAATTAATTCGACGGACGCTTGCCCTACTGGTTTACGGGATGTTGAACCGTTAAAAATCACATCGGTTAACGATTCACCGCGCAAATACTTGGCCGAGCTCTCGCCCATGACCCAGCAAACGGCATCAATAATATTAGACTTTCCGCACCCATTCGGGCCGACAACGGCGACTAAATTACTGGGAATCGGTACAGTGGTAGGATCAACGAATGATTTAAAGCCTGACAGTTTAATTTTCTTTAGTTGCATAGTCTCTACACTTTAATTAATGGTGAATATCCATTTCAAAAACAAGAGTATATAGAAATTGGTTTATAGCCTCAATCGATTAAATTGATTAAACTAATAGCTTATGGATAACTCTCTCGTTCAAGAAAAACCGCCTATTCTAAGCCGTTGCCTGCCTTTTCTGGTCGCAGCGGTCGGAATCTTATTATCCTTTTGCGTTTGGCGCATCACGTTTATTGAAAATGCGACCATTATAACTAACTTTGCTAATAATTTACACAATTTATTGCATACCTTAGTCTTGGCATTTGGTCTCTCCCTTTCCATCCTGGCGGGCCTTGCGGTGCGCTTAATTCAACTGTCTCACCAGCATAAAAAATCGTTTGCCATTTTAAACACCCATTTTCAAAATGAAATTGCTGAGCGGCTTCATGCCGAGGAAACCAAACAAAAACTTGAAAAAGCTCTTTTACAAGGTCAAAAGCTTCAAGCGATTGGCACTCTGGCGGGCGGGATCGCCCATGATTTTAATAACTTGTTATATGCCATTATTGGCTATGTTGAAATGGCACGTGACGATGTGGCCACGAATAGCCTGGTGCATAAAAACCTCGGTAAAGTGCTCGAAGCCTCCAAACGGGGTCAAGAACTTATCGCGCGGATTTTGGCGTTTAGCCGCCGTCAGCAACATGAATTTTCCCCCATTTGCCTGCAACAAACCATTGAAGGGGTATTAAGCCTATTGCGGCCAACGATTCCCGCCAGCGTGACGATTACCTTAAATGATTTGCAAAAGAAATCTAGGATTTTAGGCAACCAAACACAATTGCATCAGGTGTTAGTTAATATTATTAATAATGCCGTGGACGCGATGGATGGTGAAGGGTCGGTCACGATTAATTTGCGCCGGATTGACTCCACGGATTCGATCCTGAAACAATTTCCGAACATTTCAGCAGGCGGTTACTGTATTATTGAAATTAAAGACACGGGCCATGGTATGGATCAAGCGACCCTTGAACGGATTTTTGAACCTTTTTATACGACCAAAGAAGTGGGCAAAGGGACGGGACTGGGCTTGGCAACGGTACATTCTATTATGAAAGAACATCATGGTGAAGTCATCGTTGAAAGTCGGTTAGGCCAAGGTTCCACTTTTACGCTGTTTTTACCGGAATATGTTGAACAATTGGAGAACGCACATGGCAAAGATTTTATTAGTTGAGGATGATGATTTAGTCCGTGATATGTTAGCGCAAGTTTTAACGCGTGCAGATCACGAAGTATTGAGCGCCACCAATGGCGATGAAGCCACCGAATTGTTAAAAACGATAAAACCAGATGTCATGGTCACTGATATCATCATGCCGAAAAAAAGCGGCATTACCTTGATTTCCGAGGTGAAAAACAAGCATCCGCAGATGGAAATTATTGCCATCTCGGGCGGCGGTCGATTAGATCCGACTGGCTACTTGGATTTATCAGAATCGTTAGGCGCGACCGTTTCATTTGAAAAACCAATTGATAATGCCGCCTTGTTGATGGCAATTGATTTATTGGTGCATGGTAGCAATACGACAAGATGACAAGTTTTTGCTTTGGTATATAATCGTTTTTTGAATTTAAAAAGCGAGAAACTATCCAATGAAAAGTTTTAGACTTAATACAAAAGCAGCCTTCAAATCATTCACGCACGGCACCAAAGAAAATTGGGTTAATAAAAAAAACGACCTGGTGATGCGTCGAACTGCATTTGAGCAATCTCAAGACAAAGAAACGACAGAGAATTATCGTGCTGCTATTGCGGCTGCTAACACCTATCTTACCAATCGACCTGCTAAAAAGACTGAAAAAGAACGCGCAAAACAACTCGTAGAAACGCAGTCACGCCTAGCCACGATTAAAGAACATGAAAATATTTTAGCGGCTCATGAAAAAAAAGCGGAACAAGCTGAAGTCAAAGCTGAACGTGTTATTAATGAATTTTTATCAGATCCAAGTAGCCCTTTAAAACTCGAGTCGGATGAGAAGCTCGCGTCGAATGAAAAACAAGTATCACCCCCTGATTATGATGCCGCACAATTAGCACCCGCTGCACGCTCCATAGGGGATCGTCCTCCGACGTATCAACGAGAAGTATCGACAAATAATCCCGAGGAAAAAAAATCAGAGACACATTCGTCTAGCGAAAAACTGATTACCCCTGTCAACCAACCTAAAAAAACACTAAACCAACAGCTTTTTCGATTTTTTTGCTGTTGTTGTCCGACCAAAAATACGGCTGAGAACAAGATTGAAATGCAAAATACGCTCGCAGCGTCAGCGCGACAATCTCGGTAAAGCATCCGAATAAATCATCCGAGCTGCGAGAGAAAAATTTAAATTTTTTTATACAAATCCCCCTTGTTCCCCCTTTTTCAAAGGGGGAACAAGGGGCAATGGCACTAGCTTAAGAACTGTCGTCCCGGAATTTAGTAGCTCTTAACGAGCGCCTTTTGCTCGTTTAGAGCTACTTAATGTCCGGGATCCATCTTCAATTTATCGCCCTCTTGCTTTTAACTTATATGCTTTAAGCAAAATGGATCCCGGACATTAACTGGCGCTAAATTCGCAAAAAGCGCTCATTAAGCGCCAGTAAATTCCGGGACGACAGTTCTTAAGCTAGTGCCATTGGGAACAAGGGGGATTTGTATAAAAAGAAGAAGCTCTTATTCGATGATTTAACAAGGATTAATTTTTCACCCGCAAGATGTCGTCCATGTGATACAATGCACATTCATTTTACTTTAAACATAAGACGGAACATCAGTGACTTTCAATTCTTTTAATCTCGACCCAGTTCTTTTAGCAAATATAAACACTCTCGGTTATACCCAGCCAACACCGATTCAAACCCAAAGTATTCCTGCCATCTTAGCAGGCAAAGATGTGATGGGTTTAGCACAAACAGGCACCGGCAAAACGGCTGCTTTTGCATTACCTATTTTGCAACGTTTGCGAGAAAGGAGGCGTTCAGGTGCACGCGCACTGATCATTGCCCCTACCCGCGAGTTAGCGCAGCAAATTTTTGAAGCCATCGAGCAATATTCTAAAAATACCACACTGCGCAGCATGACAATGTATGGCGGTGTTAACATCAATCCCCAAATTGAAAAATTAAAAGGTGGTGTTGATATTATTGTTGGCTGTCCAGGACGTATATTAGATCACTTAAAACAAGGCACCTTGAATTTAGCAAAACTGGAAGTGCTCGTGTTGGATGAAGCTGATCATATGTTTGATATGGGATTTTTACCGGACATCCGCAGAATTTTGCGTCATTTGCCCCAGAATCGGCAAACGCTACTTTTTTCAGCGACCATGCCGGAAGAAATTCACAAGCTGGCGCATGAAGCTCTCCGTGATCCTATAAAAATTCAAGTGGGTCACACAGCACCCGCGGCAACCGTTAAACAATTATTGCTTCCTGTCTCACAACATCTCAAAGCAGATTTATTGATTCATGTGTTGCATCAGATTGACAAAGAATCAGTGCTTGTTTTTACCCGTACAAAACACACGGCAAAAAAAATAGCATTGCGACTGGAAAAATTAGGATTTCGCGCAACATCGCTGCAAGGAAATTTATCGCAAAATAGACGACAAAGTGCGATGAATGGTTTTCGCGATGGCAGTCTGCAAATTTTAGTGGCGACGGATATAGTCTCTCGCGGAATCGATGTGACAACAGTTTCTCATGTTATTAACTATGATATGCCTTCCACCGTTGAAGCGTACATTCATCGAATTGGTCGAACCGGTCGTGCTGCGAAAGAAGGTGAAGCATTTACTTTCATCGTTGATGATGACAAAGCACAAGTGCGTGCAATCGAGCGCACCTTAGGCAAGCAAATAGAACAATTTAAATTTGCTGATTTTAATTATCAAGCAACACCTCCTGCCCGCAAATTAATGGATGTTGCGACGCAGAAACCTTTTCAGTCAAGAAATCGACGGCCGAAAAAAACTAAGCGTGATGAAAGAAAGTAGTCATAGCTGAGGTACAACTGGTCTACGCATTCCAAAAGTGTCGATGCTTTATTCGATACAAGTATGGCGTTGTACCCTCACCGACTAAATCAAATAAAATCGCACCGCTCTCATCTGTTGCAAAAAAATCAACGTGGCGCACTCGATACTTCTCAACTACCCGCGGATGCGGAAAATGAAAACGATTTCGATAACCCACAGCGAACAAGACAATCTCAGGGTGAACAGCATCAATAAACGCATCCAAGTCGGATGTTTTACTGCCATGATGCGGCGCCACCAAAATCGTCGCGGCTAAATTCGCTTTATCCGATTCCACTAAATTTTTCTCAGCAAATTTTTCAATGTCACCCGTTAATAAAATTCGTTGCTGAAATCCATTCGTAATTTTTAACACGCACGAACTATCATTACCTAACTCTAACGTAGATAAGAAAGGATACATAAATTCAAATTGCACGCCATCCCATTGCCAACGTTGTCCTGCTAAACAATGATTAGCCGAATAAGGTGATAATTTCTCTGGCACACTGGTTTTGATTTCTTGCACAGGAAAAGCCTGTAAAATAGCACGCGCTCCACCCATATGATCATTATCACCATGACTAATCACTAACATATCTACCTTCTGCATATTCTTAGCACGCAGAAAGGGAACCACCACACTGTCACCCATATCATAATTAGCACTGAATTTTGCACCGGTATCAAAAATTAAAACATGATGTGCAGTTTGCACAACGCTTGCTAAACCTTGTCCGACATCTAACAAGGTAAAAAAAACTTCACCTGTTTTTGGCTGCGGCACTTGATAAAAAAACAGCGGCGCTAACGCAATTAAACCAAATCCTTTGCCGGGCAATCCTTTCGGCAATAAAAGTAACAGAATACCGACACACGCTGCACAGAGTATCCAAACAACAGGAATGGTTTGATACCAGGTTGCCCACGGTAAATGGGCTAAATACGCCAAAATAATCCACAAGAGACTTAACACACGATCCGCACACAACAAGAGAAAGCCGCCGAGTTTTGCTGAAAACAGTAAGAAAAAACACCCTAACAATGTCAACGGCACGATGAGAAAACCCACGCAAGGAATGGCAATTGCGTTCGCTAACAATGCCACCCATGAGCATTCATGAAAAAGCCAGATGCCGAGTGGGATCAATCCCAGTGAAACAACCCATTGCAAGCGTCCTATCTTCCAGAGCACACTGCCTGCACTTAATCGTCCACTGACACCGTAAATAATAATTGCGACCGAACCAAACGATAACCAGAAGCTATCACTTAACACACTGAGCGGATTCCAGACTAATACCGCCAGTAATGCAATGCAAAACGCCTGCCAAGATAAAATTCGTCTGCGTAAAATAATCATTAGCAACGCCGTAGAAATCATCCAACAAGCACGCTGCGTCGGCAATGAAAATCCGGCTAATGCACTGTAAATCAGTGTCATGCAAAATGCTGCAATTGCACCTGCATGTTGCGCGGGTAATTTTAACAACCACTTCTCTTTGCGTTTCCAACACCAACTGACCATAAAATAAATAAAACTCGATAGAAACCCAATGTGCAATCCCGCAATAGCCATTAAATGATTTGTGCCTGTATTGCGTAATACTTGCCAATTTTCAGGTTGGATATTTTCACGCTCTCCCAGTGCAAGTGCGGTGATCCAAGGTGATGTATTACTGAGTGGCAAGGTTGCCGCAATTTTTTCTTTCAAGGCTTGTCGAATGCGCGTGAGAAAATATTGGTAAGGATGATGCGCAACGAAAACTCCTTGACTGGATTTAACCACATAACCACTTGCTCGAATGCCATTCTGCCAAGCAATCGCTTCGTAATCAAACCCACCTGGATTCATCAATCCATGCACTTGTTTCAAATGCACAAGCCAGCGCCATTCATCACCGGCACGCAAATTGTCTTCTTGAGACGTTAATTTAATTCTGGCATGAATGGATTTTGATTGCAGGTGGTTCACTGCTACAACAAAATTTGTACCATGATCTACTTTTTCGGGAATCGAGGCAATACTTCCTTGCAGCCAAATTGATTTACCTTCTAATTCATGCGGCAGTATCCATGCATTAATGTGATAAGTATAGGCTAGCACCCAGGCATAACCGAAAAAGAAAGTAGCCAGTAACTTGAATCTTGTGCGTAGCCGCGCGAAGAAAACACCTGCTAACACCGCTGGAATAACAGTGATGAGAGATGGGAGTGTGTTGCAACAGAGAAGTGATAAAATTCCCAGTAAAAAAATGAGAGTCCACGTGCGCATAGTTATCCTGTTTGAATGGTTTTTTGGAGAGTTAGATACGAATTTAAAACGGCGTTGTTGCGTAATTCACAGAAGTGCTTGGAACGCCTTCCCCTTCAGGGGGAACTTAAGTATCTACATAAGCCTCCGCTGTGTCGTCCTGAAAAATCTTACGCCCAAATCATTTGACCGCAGTTATCGTAGTAGCGCGTAAGATTTATTCAGGATCCACGAACGAAGAACTCATTCCTGAATGTATATGGATCGATGATACTCAAGTGGATCCTGAATAAATATTCCGTGCGAGTACCGTCGCTACGGTTAAAACACGTTGACGTCATATTTTTCAGGACGACACAGCGGAGGCTTATGTAGATACTTAAGTCAGGGGGAAGGCGTTCTAAGCAATATTTTGAATTACGCAACAACGCCCTTTGAAAAAGGGGGAACAAGGGGGATTTGTATAAAAAGATTTAAATTTTTCTCTGTAAATACCCATGGGGGCAGTTACAAAAAATCAACCGCTTACATCGAAGTTCTTTGGGAACACTTACAAATCACTTCACCACTTCCAACTGCCCATTCTCCAGCAAAAAAACTCGATTCGCTTGTTGAGCAATCTTCATATCATGCGTAACCATCACAACACTGGTTTGCAATGATTGTTGTAAATTAAAAAATAACTGCAACACTTTTTCCGCATTCTTGCTATCTAAGTTACCCGTCGGTTCATCCGCCAATACACACAACGGATCAGTCACTAACGCGCGTGCAATCGCCACACGCTGTCTTTCTCCGCCAGACAGTTGGCCAATTTTATGTTTAACCCGATGTTGCAATCCCACCGTGGTTAACAATTTTTTTGCTCTTTCTTCAATTTGATCAGGCGACATGCCACGAATCAACAATGGCATACACACATTTTCTAATGCACTAAACTCGGGTAACAAATGATGAAATTGATAAACAAATCCTAAATAATGATTCCGCAAACGGCATTTAGCATGCTCTGATAAACGACTGATAACCTTATCACCAATCAGCACCTTGCCAGCAGACGGTTTATCCAAGCCCGCTAACAAATGCAATAAGGTACTTTTACCCGATCCTGAATTACCCACAATCGCAACCAATTCACCTGGACGCACGGTTAAATCAATATGGTTCAACACATGAATTTGTGTCGCGCCATCATGATACGATTTTGCTAACGCTTCACAGGAAATGATATTACTCATAACGCAAAGCCTCCACCGGTTCCATTCGCGCAGCACGCCAAGCGGGATAAATAGTCGCAAGGAAACTCAAGATTAACGCAGTTAAACTAATTCGCATCACATCCCACCACTGCAATTCAGACGGTAAATAATTCACAAAATACACACTGGAAGAAAGAAATCTTACGTGAAAGATATGTTGAATCAAATTCACAATTTCAGTGACATGCAAGGCCAATGCAATACCCCCTACAATTCCTAGCACGGTACCAATGATACCTATGATGGCACCTTGAGCGATAAAAATCCCCATAATCATTTCCGGCGTCGCACCAATGGTGCGCAAAATTGCAATATCCGATTCTTTATCATTAACCACCATCACCAACGTGCAAATCAAATTGAACACCGCCACCGCCACGATCAATAATAAAATTAAAAACATCATATTTTTTTCTAAACTGACTGCATGAAAAAATGCACCGAATTGCTCCGTCCAATTGGACGTTTTCACACTCGGCCCTAAATCAAAATCAATTCGCTCAGCCACTTTAGGTGCGTTATAAACATTTTTAAGACTCGCATGCAATCCTGTCACCGCGTGATTCAATTGCATTAATTTCTGCGCATCGGGCAAATTAATATAAGCCAAGCTGCTATCAAAACCAAAACCACTTCCCGCTTTGAAAATTCCCACCACCGTAAATCGTTTAAAACGCGGAATCACACCAGCGGGTGTCAACGAGACTTGCGGCGTGACAACTGTCACTTTATCGCCAACAATAGCATCTAATCGATTCGCTAAATCTTCACCTAAGATAATACCAAACGAGCTATTCTGTAATTGAATAAAATTTCCTTGCACCATTTTCTCGGCGACGGCGGTAATATTTTTTTCAGCAGCGGGTGACACACCGTCCAACAACGCAGGTTGCACCGCACCATCGTGAGTAATTAACACTTCCGCACTGACAAATGGTGCAACGTTGATAATATCGGGATATTTCTTTAACATGGTCTCCACCTCTTGCCAATTCGTGACAAAATTAGCGAGACTGCTCACTGTCAACGGCGGCACCATGGTAAAAACACGACTTTTAATTTCGCGATCAAATCCATTCATCACCGAGAGCACCGTAATCAGCACTAACACACCCAATGCAATGCCGAGCATCGACATCAGTGAAATAAATGAAATGAAATGATTACGCCGCTTTGCGCGCGTATACCGTAATCCTATAAATAACCATAAAGGTTGAAACATAATTACCTTACTTTAAATAATTTAAAATAATTCTCCGTTGTGGCGGCTGCCACCTCCGCGACATCGATACCGCGCAAGGTCGCAATAAATTCTGCCACATATCGAACGTAAGCCGGTTCATTCGTTTTGCCGCGATGAGGCACTGGCGCCAAATACGGTGAATCTGTCTCAATTAACATTCTACTCAATGGAATCTGTTGAGCAACTGCTTGAATTTGTTTTGCGCTATTAAACGTCACGATACCTGAAAATGAAATATAAAAATTCAATTCTAACGCCTCTTCCGCCATCGCCATATCTTCTGTAAAACAATGCAAGACGCCACCGACTGATTCAGCCTGCTCTTCCCGTAAAATAGCAATCGTATCCGCTTTGGCTTCGCGCGAGTGAACAATTAACGGTTTACCCAATTGCTTGGCTGCTCGTATATGCACACGGAAACGATTGCGTTGCCAATCTAACTGTCCTTCGCTGCGAAAATAATCCAAGCCGGTTTCACCGATTGCAACGATTTTCTCATCCTGGGCTAATGCAATTAACGTATCGACACTCGGCTCCTCATCACTCTTTTCATTGGGATGCAATCCAACCGAAGCGCTGACATTCGCATAGGGCGCAATTTTTTCCAGCATAGGCGCAAAATCAGTTAATGTGATACAAACACACAAAAAATGTTTAACGCCCTGCGTTTCAGCAAATTGCAATGCCTTGGTTAAATCACCTTGGTAAGCCGTCAAATCCAATTGATCTAAATGACAATGAGAGTCCACTAAAAACATAAACTATACTCGATTAAAATTTCTTCCAATAATAATTGGCGATTCAAATTCAGCGTTCCCAGTGTGCGAGCGTAGGTTTGTTGCGCCAACGGAATGAATCCCATTAATTTTTCAACTGAGATCCGTTGCATCACACCTTGCATCTGAGCGTGTAAATCGCTATTAATGAGTGACGCCTGACCTTGTGTGACTTTACAACGTAATAAATCATTTAGCCACAGCAAAAACCAGTGCATTACCGTTTGCAAATGATGTTCTTGCCAAGTGGCTGCTGTTTTGAGTGGATCTGCTTTTTTTGCGAGGATATCAAACAAGCCTTGATAGATTTCTTGCCTCACCTTCAGCACATCATTTTCAAAATAACGTTGTGCTTTGAGGGGCGCACCGTCAGCTAGTTGCAAGACAAATTCATAATCAGTTTTTGTCATCGCTTTCGCCTCAGTGCGGGAGCACTGGGCAGCGAGCCATTCTAATGCCATATTTTGCGGCGGCTTAGGGAAATGGATGCGTTGACAACGGCTGGTAATAGTCGCTGGAAGTCGCCGACCATGATCACACACAAGTATTAAAAGTGTCTTAGGGGTTGGCTCTTCTAGCGTTTTTAACAATGCGTTCGCGGCATAATGATTCATTGCAGAAGCCGGATTGATTACGATTACCCGATAACCGCCTAATAATGCTGTGACATTGACAAAATCAACGACATCTCTGATTTGATCGATTTTAATGATTTGGCTTTTTTCTTCTGGCATCACTTGGATAAAATCAGGATGTGATGCTGCAATCAATAAATGACATGATTGACATTGGCCACAGGCGTGTCCGGTTTGCTGTGGATTTTTACATAACAACGACGCAGCGAGTGTCTGGGCAAATTGCATTTTGCCCACTCCTTCTCTGCCCGAAAATAATAATGCATGCGGCAAACGCTCTGCTTGAAAACGCTGCCAAATTGATTGCCAAATAGTTTCTTGCCAAGGAAAAATAGTCGTCATAATAATTCATCTAACATATTTTTAATCTCTGCTTGCACTGCAGCGAGTGTTTGGGTGGCATCAATCACGCGGAATCGTTTTGGAAATTTTTTTGCCCGTTGCAAATAACTTTCTCTGACTCGTTCAAAAAACGCTACGGTTTCTTGCTCAATCCGGTCATGTGCACTTCGGTTTTTTGCGCGCTGCAAACCGACTTCGACAGGTAAATCCAGTAAAATAGTTCGCTCTGGTAAAACACCTGCGACGACCCATTGATCCAATGCTTCAATCTGTTGCAGATTTAATTGTCTACCGCCACCTTGGTAAGCATAACTTGCATCAATGAAGCGATCACTGATGACCCATTTTCCAGTTTGTAACGCGGGTACAATGACATTCGCAAGGTGTTGAGAGCGGCTCGCAAACATTAATAATAATTCTGTTTCGTTGGTTATTTTTTCAGTCGAATTCGGTGTTAATAATATTTTTCGCAATTCTTCTGCGATGAGCGTACCGCCTGGTTCTCGGGTTACGATAAATTGCTGTTGGTGCTCCGTTAAATAAGCTTGGATAAATTTAACAGCCGTTGTTTTACCGACACCTTCAATACCTTCGATGGTGAGAAAATGCTGGGTGTTGATTGCTTCTTGCATTGAAAAATCTCCGGTGTGTTAACATCTAATCCGAATGATGCTACTTAAGAAAGAGCTGTTATCTTTAGCGCTTAAAAAAGAGCTGTTATCTTTAGCGCTTAAAAAAGAGCTGTTATCTTTAGCGCTTAAGAAAGGGCTGTCATCCTGAGCGCTTTTCGCTCCGAAGGATCTCCCGCAAGTGTCTGAGGCTTAGCTAAAGACATTCTTAAGCATCTCTCTACCCTATAGGGAGATCCTTCGGAGCGAAAAGCGCTCAGGATGACAGCCCTTTCTTAAGCGCTCAAGATAACAGCCCTTTCTTAAGCACTCAGGATGACAGCCCTTTCTTAAGCACTCAGGATGACAGCCCTTTCTTAAGCGCTAAAGATGACAGCTCTTTCTTACGCACTCAGGATGGCAGCCCTTTCTTAAGCACTCAGGATGACAGCCCTTTCTTAAGCGCTCAGGATGACAGCACTTTCTTAAGCGCTAAAGATAACAGCTCTTTCAGGATGACAGTCCTTTTTTCATATATTTCTTAATCAACTCTTCATTAAAAAACCCACGCTGCGCCTTATTTCGTTCCGCAGCGGCCACTGCTAAATTATGTTCTGCTAATGTTTCAGAAAATTGATGCTCACCATAGCCATCATTCTTCGCCACAAAATAAAGATACGCATGATGATCCGGATGTAGCACCGCTTCAATCGAATCCATGCTCGGCATTGCAATCGGTGTAGGAGGCAATCCTTTATTCAGATACGTATTATAGGGGCTTTTCGTTTTTAAATCTTGACGATGAATCGTGCCATCGTATTTATCACCGATGGCATAAATCACCGTTGGATCGATTTGCAATGGCATGTTTGCATGTAATCGATTCAAAATAACACCTGCAATCAACGACCGGTCTTTTGCCACTTTAGCTTCTTTTTCCACTAACGAAGCGACATTCAATGCCTCTACCGGCGTTTTAAACATTAATCCAGCATCGCGTCGTAACCAGGCATCCTGTAATTTTTTTTGCATTAAATTAAATGCCATTTTTAAAATGGTTAAATCAGACGTGCCTGCCACAAAATAATAAGTATCCGGAAAAAATTCGCCTTCCGGTGATAGAGCAGCATTTCCCATTTTAGCCATGATGGCTTGATCACTTAATGTCAGCGATAAATGCTGTAAATCACCGTGCGTCAATAATTCTTGACGCAACTGCTTAAAATTCCAACCCGAAATAACCGTAAAAGAGTGATACGCCAATCCCGTGCCGGTTGTTATTTGCAGTAACAAATGAGCGGCTGTTGTTCCTCTTGCAAATAAATATTCACCGGCTTTCAATGAATGCTGTTTATCGTGCAGTAAAATAAGCATTTCGAAAAACCAGGGATGTTTAATAATATTGGCTTGATATAATTCTTGCGTGACGGATTTGATTGAAGCACCTTTGGCAACCGTATACTTCACACCATGCTCATCGGATACAACAGACGTGTGCAAACAGAGTTGCCACGCTAAGAAAAAAACAAACACTGTCAGTAAGAAAAAACTGATCAACACACGCAAAAGAAAAGAAAGTCTTTTGATCATGATTCAGAGAATTGACGAAACACTAATGTGCCGTTTGTTCCGCCAAAACCAAATGAGTTAGATAACACCGCTCTGATCCGCATTTGTTGTGCATGATGCGCCACCAAGTTGAGATCGCAACCTGGACTTGGATTATCTAAATTGATGGTCGGTGGAGCGATTTGATCACGGATAGCAAGAATACTAAAAATAGCCTCAACAGCTCCTGCGGCACCTAATAAATGGCCAATCATTGATTTGGTCGAACTCACGGCTAATTGATAAGCATGCTCACCAAAGCAACGTTTGATCGCTAAAATTTCTAACTCATCACCGAGCGGTGTGGAGGTACCATGTGCATTGATATAATCAATTTCACTGGGTGACATCCCCGCATCGGCTAATGCAATTGCCATCGCATTTGCCGCACCCAACCCTTCCGGATGAGGTGTTGTCATATGGGATGCATCTGCACTCATACCGAATCCAGATAATTCAGCATAAATTTTTGCACCGCGTTTTTTAGCATGCTCATAACTTTCCAGCACGATGATGCCCGCACCATCACCTAAGACAAAACCATCACGGTCTTTATCCCAAGGACGGCTCGCTTTTTCCGGCTCATCATTGCGGGTCGATAATGCTCGCATGGAAGCAAATCCACTGATACCCAACTTGGTCGTTGCCATTTCAGATCCGCCTGCGACCATGACATCGGCATCGCCATAAGCAATCATGCGTGCCGCTAAACCAATATTGTGTGTGCCGGTGGTACATGCTGTGACAACAGCAATATTCGGCCCTTTCATGTTGTACATAATCGATAAATTACCCGCAATCATGTTAATGATTGCGCTAGGTATAAAGAAAGGAGAAATTCGGCGTGGGCCTTGCTCTAATAAAACACCATGACACTTTTCAATCATTGGCAATCCGCCAATGCCTGAACCGACGGCTAAACCAATCCGAGGTGAATTTTCTTCGGTGATGATCAAACCAGAATCGTTAATTGCCTCAATACCTGCGGCAATACCATATTGAATGAATAAATCCCGCTTGCGTGCTTCTTTATCTGGCATATAGCGTTCAGAATCAAAATTTTTGATATGACTGCTAATGCGGCAGCTCACATCAGAGGCATCAAAATGCTCCGTTAAGCTCACACTGCTTTTACCCGCTAAAATAGCTTGCCATGTATCTTCCACATTCAAACCCAGCGGGGTTAACATGCCCATACCGGTCACGACAACACGTTGTTTATTCGACACAAGAACCTCTTACAAACTTAAGCCACCCCCGCTAAATAGCGGGGTAGCTGATTGTTAGTAAAAATAGGGCAACTCAATTATGAGCTTTTGCTTTCTTCCAAATGGCCATTGATATAATCAATTGCTTGTTGAATCGTTGTGATTTTTTCTGCATCTTCATCCGGAATTTCAGTTTCAAATTCTTCTTCTAATGCCATTACCAATTCAACGGTATCTAATGAATCCGCACCTAAATCATCCACAAAAGACGCATCATTCGTAACTTCTTCATCTTTAACGCCTAATTGTTCAACAACAATCTTTTTCACTCGTGCTTCAATTGTACTCATAGTACGGTTTTCCTCTTCTATTTAACAATTTACCCTGCGGTTAGCCGCAGGCTCTTTTTGAATTCAAAAATAACTGTGTGCTAGTTTAGTTAAAAATCAATAAGTTTCAAGCCGAATTTTATCGATCCTGCTCTTGACTAAACACCTAGATTAGGCCATGTACATCCCACCATTCACATGCAACGTCTGTCCTGTAATATAACTGGCCGCATTCGACGCCAAAAATAAGACGGCAGCAGCTATATCATCGGGTTGGCCCAAGCGTTGTAAGGGAATTTTTTCCTGTAAATTATTGCGTAAGTCATCCGACAAATCACGCGTCATATCGGTCTCAATAAATCCGGGGGCAACGACATTAACCGTGATATCTCGCGAACCCACTTCTTGGGCTAATGATTTGGTGAACCCTATTAATCCAGCTTTCGCCGCAGAATAATTCACCTGACCCGGATTACCGGTTGTGCCAACCACTGAACCAATACTGATGATACGACCAAAACGTGCTTTGACCATGTCGCGCAAACAGGCTTTGCTTAAACGATAAATCGAACTGAGATTCGTCATCATCACGGTATCCCATTCTTCTTCTTTCATTCGCATTAATAAATTATCTTGCGTGACCGCGGCGTTATTTACCAAAATGGCTGGCATACCAAATTCTTCTTTCACCGCTGCCATCAGGGAATTAATGGATTCTTGCGATGCCACATTTAATACTTTGCCACAGCCTTTTATGCCAACACTTGCAAAAGCGGCTGTGATTTTATCTGCACCGGCTTCGGTGGTCGCGGTTCCAATCACGGTGGCACCTGCTTTTCCTAATGCCAACGCAATGGCGTGACCAATGCCTCTGCTCGCGCCAGTGACGAGGGCAACATGATTAATCGTTAACTGCATGACTTCATCTCCACTTGAATTGCCGCTAAATCAGATGTATTGGTTAATTCTAATTGTGCATTGATTCGTTTTATTAAACCGCTTAATACTTTTCCAGGCCCGCACTCAACAATGTGCGTGACGCCTTGTTTTGCAATGACTTGAATGGTATCCACCCAACGCACTGGCAGATAAAGTTGTCGAACTAACCCATCGCGAATACTGTCAGGCGTGTCATAAACTTTTACATCAACGTTACTGATCACTGGCAACGTCGGCTGAGTAATGGGTAATGAAGCGAGTAATGTTGCTAGTCGCTCTGCCGCCGGTTTCATCAGTGCGCAATGAGAGGGAACACTCACAGGCAATTGTTTTGCGAGTTTTGCACCCGCTTCTTTGGCTAACACCAACGCGCGTGCAACAGCATTCGCTTCACCTGCAATAACAACTTGCCCGACACTATTAAAATTAGCGGGTGACAAAACAGCACCGTCAGCTGCTTTTTCACAAATTGAACTGACGACATCGTCTGTTAAACCCACAATCGCTGCCAATGCACCTTGACCGGCTGGCACCGCTTCTTGCATATAGTGTCCGCGAGCAGCGACTAATTGGATCGCATCACGAAACGTGATCGCATTGGCGCACACTAATGCAGTGTATTCTCCTAGGCTGTGACCGGCCAATACACTTGGTTTAAAATGAGGATGGATGATGCGCCAAATTGCATACGATGCGGCAAGTAATGCGGGTTGAGTATGGACGGTGTTATCTAATTCTGCGGCGGGACCTTGTTGAGTTAATTGCCATAAGTCATAGCCTAATACGCTGGACGCTTCTGCAAAAGTGGATTCCACGTCAGAAAACTCACGCGCCACATCGTTTAGCATTCCTAACGATTGCGAACCTTGGCCTGGAAAAACGAAAGCAGTTGATTTCATTTTTTACCTCTGAAATTAATATTTAATTAACGCAGAACCCCACGCCAAACCACCCCCAAATCCTTCTAGCAATAACATTTCACCTTTTTTAATTCGGCCATCACGCACTGCTTTATCTAACGCTAACGGAATAGACGCACTGGATGTATTGCCTTGTTCATCTAATGTGATGGCAACTCGCTCCATGGGTAAATTTAAACTTTTTGCCATGGCTTGAATAATACGAATATTCGCTTGATGCGGCACTAACCAGTCAATGTCGGATTTTGTTAACGAATTCGCTGCCAACGTTTCATCAAATAAATCCGCCAAGATATGCACGGCTAATTTAAATAATTGATTACCCGTCATTTGAATATAAAGCGCTTCTTCCATCGCAGTCGGTTTACCAAATCGCACTTGCAACGATAAAACATCTTTATACGTGCCATCTGCGTGTAAATGCGTTGATAAAATACCGGGTTCATCACTTGCACCTAATACCACCGCACCCGCGCCATCACCAAATAACACACACGTGGCTCGATCATTCCAGTCAACAATTTTTGACATCATTTCACTGCCAATGACTAACGCTTTTTTCACCATGCCGGTTCGGATAAACTGATCTGCAATACTTAAGCCATAGACAAAGCCTGCACACGCGGTGGAATTTAAATCGAACGCAGGACACCCTGCAATGCCTAATTTTTCTTGTAACAAACAAGCTGTGCTTGGAAACATTTTTTCAGGTGTTGTCGTCGCCACAATAATTAAACCAATTTCGTCGGGCGTCACACCTGCCGCTTCCATCGCTTGACGAGCGGCTTTTTCAGCCATTATCGCGGGAGTCTCATTATCTGCTGCAATATGTCGACGATGAATGCCTGTGCGCTCGATAATCCATTCATTGGAGGTATCGACGAATTTTTCTAAATCGAAATTTGATAATACTTTTTCGGGTAAGTAACTGCCGGTGCCAATCAATTTTGAATAAGTCATACGTTCTTCCTGTTACCTACTTTGTTTGATTCTTGTCTATTTTCGGAAGCGGACAGTTTGAGTATTTGCTCAACCTCGGCACTGATGCGCTGTGGAATATTTTTTTCAACTTGCATAATGGCTTCTTCAATCGCATGCGCGAATGCTTGCAATTTTGCGCCGCCATGACTTTTAATGACAATGCCGGGCAAGCCGATAAAACAAGCGCCATTATAACGATCAGGATCAATTCGTCTGATCATCGATTTCAATACGGGCTTTGCCATCACGGCCACGATCTTGGTTAACACATTGCGTAGAAAAGCTTCTTTTAATAATTGACTAAAAAAAATCGCCACCCCTTCGCTGGTTTTTAAAGCGACGTTACCAACAAAACCATCACACACAATGACATCTACATCGCCTTTATATAATTCATCCCCTTCCACATAACCGGCATAATTCACCGCGTTTGAACCGGCGAGTAACGCAGCTGTTTCTTTCACCAATTCATTCCCTTTAATATCCTCATGACCAATGTTCAGCAAACAAACTTTGGGCTGCTGCACATTATCCAGTGCAGATGTCAGCACTGAACCCATGACAGCAAATTGAAATAAATGTTCGGGCTTGGATTCCACATTCGCACCTAAATCCAGCATGCGCATGTTTTTACCCAAAATGGCGGTAGGAAACGTGGAAACAATAGCGGGTCGATCAATCCCTGGAAGCGTCTTCAGCACAAACCGTGCGGTTGCCATCAATGCACCCGTATTACCTGCGCTAACACACGCGTCTGCTTTACCTTCTTTTACCAAGTTAATGGCGACACGCATGGAAGAGTCTTTTTTGTTGCGCAACGCTAATGCGGGGGATTCATCCATCTCAACGCGTTGAGAGGCATGTTGAATCGTTAATCGGGTGAGATCTGACGTGGAATGATTTTGTAATTCTTGTTGCAAAACATCCTGATCCCCTACCAACAATAAATGCAAGGCAGGGTATTTTTTGAGTACCAACAATGAAGCTGGAACGACCACTGGGGGGCCGTGATCCCCCCCCATAGCGTCCACTGCAATGGTTATTGTCTTCAAATGATTTACTCTTCGTCGCTTTCTTCTTCAACTTCTGCTTTTGCTTTGACGACTTGACGGCCTTTGTAATAACCATCTGGGCTGACATGATGACGAAGATGGGTTTCACCCGTTGCCGCATCAACAGAAAGAGCAGCACCAGTTAATGCAGAATGCGAACGGCGCATACCGATTTTAGAACGAGATTTACGACTTTTTTGAACAGCCATGAGCTTTAACTCCTCACTATTTACATTACTTATCACGCTTTGTGCGTAATTTTTCGATAACTTTAAATGGACTTTCCTTTTCTGCCTCAGTGATGATCTCATCGGCTGGGGTAAAAGGAAGCGTCACTTTACAGGTTGCTAAATCATGCATTGGCACAATTGGCAGACTCACGAGTAATTCTTCTTCGATCATATCGCTAATCACAAGTGAATTATCTTTTACAATCAAAGGATCATAGCGCTCAGGCAACTGATCCGCTTCTTCGTCAGTCTGTACAATGCCAGACATAAAATCGCCAATTATGTCATATTCAAACGACTCAAGACAACGCTGACAGCGCAAATTAAGACGGGTTGAAAGATGTCCTTTGGCAAATTTTATCTTCTGCTCATCAATACCAAATAAAATATCAACGGTCACAACCCCTTCAGGGGAACTTAAACTTTCACATAAACGCGGCATGTCTTTGATTAACAAAGAACCTCGTAAATCATGCGCATTTTCCGCGAATCGGAAAGGATCTATTTTCGTTGGTATCGTATCTTTATGCATAGCTGCGCGATTCTATGCTGATGGTAACGTACTGTCAATTAAGAAAATTGGTAATTATTGATGGAAGCTTGTCTTAAGAGCTGCCGTCCTGGGCGCTCCAACTCCCGAAAAAAGAGGGGTCAGCATCGAATAAGAACTTCTTCTTTATTATACAAATCCCCCTTGTTCCCCCTTTTTCAAAGGGGGAGACCTACTAAGCAGCTTTCGCTGTTAAGACACGGAGTGGCTTAGTAGGTCTCCCACTTTGAAAAAGGGGGAGCAAGGGGCAATGGCACTAGCTTAAGAACTGTCGTCCCGGAATTTAGTAGCTCTTAACGAGCGCCTTTTGCTCGTTTAGAGCTACTTAATGTCCGGGATCCATCTTCAATTTATCGCCCTCTTGCTTTTAACTTATATGCTTTAAGCAAAATGGATCCCGGACATTAACTGGCGCTAAATTCGCAAAAAGCGCTCATTAAGCGCCAGTAAATTCCGGGACGACAGTTCTTAAGCTAGTGCCATTGGGAGCAAGGGGGATTTGTATAAAAAAATTAAATTTTTCTTTGTAGATAAGGTAGCGGTTACAAAAAATCAACCGCTTGCATCGAAGTTCTTTGGAAGCGCTTAAGAAAGGACTGTCAAAAACTCCGCCAACTCCTCATCCAGCGGCGCCGTCACACTGACCGTTTGCTCAATCGAAGGCAAGGTAAACGACAACGAATACGCATGCAAAAATAACCTTTTCAAACCCTGCTGGCGCATGGATTTATTAAATTCACGTTCCCCATATTTTTCATCGCCTGCAATGGAATGCTGACGATATTGCGCATGCACTCTAATTTGATGCGTTCTACCCGTATAAAGAGTCACCTCCATCAATGAAGCATCCGCAAAAGAAGCCAATGGTTTAAAAACCGTTAGCGCCTCTTTTCCTTCCGCATTGACTTTGACAACACGCTCACCACTCTGCAAATAATTCTTTTGCAACGGCGCATCGACTCTCAATTCATTCGCTTTCCAATGCCCCTTGGTCAGAGCCCAATAAATTTTATTGATCTCTCCCGCACGAAATAATTCATGTAATTCTTTTAATATGCCGCGCTTTTTAGCCAACACTAAGCAACCCGAGGTATCTGAATCCAATCGATGCGCGAGCTCTAAATGCGGTAATAAAGGAAACATGCTGCGCAACGCCTCCACGATACCGAGCTTCACCTGGCTGCCGCCATGCACGGGAATACCAGATGGTTTATTAATAATTAGCAAATTCTTATCTTCAAACAATATACGATCCAACAACAACGTCCGGAGCGAACGACCCGCCGTCTTAGGTGCAGGTCGGTCAGCCACTTGCACCGGTGGAATACGCACTTGATCACCCGCCTGCAATCGATAACTCGGCGCAATCCGTTTTTTATTCACCCGCACTTCACCCTTGCGTACGATTCGATAAATACGAGTCTTTGGCACGCCTTTTAAGAGGGTCAGTAAAAAATTATCAATCCGCTGGCCGCTATATTCTTGTGCAATTTCCACATAGCGAACCTTTGGTAAAGCTTGTTTTTCCATATAAATCCTGAAGTTAGAGTATTTATTTAAAGTATAAGATGTATATCGCTCGTTACACAATTTGAGTGAGTGTAATTGATATCGATAAAAAATGCTGGTATATTCGCTAAGACCTTGATAGGTAAAAATTATTTGTCGCAACTAGTCTAGATCAAATCGCTTTGTGATTTATAGCTCTTGCGAATAAAACGTTAAAACCGCGCTCCAGCACTGAAGAAGATGTTTGTAGAGCATACAATTGAATTAGGCAAATTTGCCATACGATTTGGAAATTTTGGAATTTAATGGTTTTGGAAGAGATAGAACGCGTAGATGAAAACTAAAACAATGCGCGCCGCCGAAACTGACGTTAAGTAACGATAAACATACATGCCTAAAACAGCTCTAGCCTCTTGGTTGCTCAACAAACCAATGCATTATTCACTGCCGGACGCCTTTTGTTATTAAAAGGTAACTATGAAAAGAATGCTCATTAATGCAACTCATAAAAATGAAGAGTTGCGCATTGCACTGGCCAACGGCCAACATTTATATGATTTAATCATTGAATCCTCGGCTCGCGAACAGAAACAATCCAATATTTACAAAGGACGTATCACCCGCATTGAGCCCAGCTTAGAAGCAGCTTTTGTGGACTACGGCGAAGAACGTCACGGCTTCCTCCCCTTAAAAGAAATTGCCCGCTCTTGCTTCAAAGCAAGCTACGTGGACACTGGCAAACGCCCGACCATCAATGAAGTCATCGAAGAAGATCAAGAAATTGTTGTTCAAATTGACAAAGAAGAGCGCGGCAACAAAGGTGCTGCATTAACCACGTTTATTTCATTACCCGGCTCTTATTTGGTGTTGATGCCTAACAATCCTCGTGCAGGTGGAATTTCTCGCCGCATTGAAGGGGATGAACGCAGCGACTTACGAGAAAATCTTTCCGCATTAAATTTACCCGAAGGAATGGGTATTATTATCCGCACCGCCGGCAGCGGAAAAGGTTTTGAAGAATTGCAATGGGACTTAGATATTTTATTGAGACACTGGAATTCCATTACCCAAGTGACCGAAAATCGCGCCGCACCTTTCTTAATTTACCAAGAAAGCAATTCCATTATTCGCGCCGTACGCGATTACTTACGCAAAGACATTGATGAAGTCTTAATTGATCACCCTGAAGTCTTTGAAGAAATTTATAATCATATTAAATTAGTTCGACCGGATTACACCAACCGAGTAAAACTTTACAAAGACCCCACCCCGTTATTTACTCGTTTTCAAATTGAAAGCCAAATTGAATCCGCGTTCCATCGCGAAGTGCGCCTGCCATCGGGTGGATCCATCGTGATTGATCACACCGAAGCATTGATTTCGATCGATATCAATTCAGCACGTGCGACCAAAGGCGGCGACATTGAAGAGACTGCTTTAACCACCAATCTTGAAGCGGCGGATGAAATTGCACGGCAATTACGGTTACGTGACTTAGGCGGTTTAGTTGTCATTGATTTTATCGATATGACTCCGACACGCAATCAACGCGAAGTGGAAGATCGCATCAAGAATGCTTTATCGATGGATCGTGCACGCGTTCAAATTGGACGAATTTCCCGTTTTGGTTTATTAGAAATGTCTCGCCAACGACTACGTCCATCACTGGGTGAATCGAGCCAAATCAGTTGCCCACGTTGCTTAGGTCAAGGCACAATTCGTGGCATTGAATCGCTTGCATTATCTATCATTCGATTAATTGAAGAACAAGCACTGAAAGAAAACACGGCAAAAGTTCAAGCGATATTACCCGTTGAAATTGCAACTTTCTTATTGAATGAAAAACGTCAAGCCATCATTGGTATTGAAGAACGGCAAAAAGTAAATGTCATTATTGTGCCGAATCAACATATGATGACGCCACAATATGAAGTGTTGCGTGTCCGCACATCTGATTTATCAGAACGAGATGAAAAGATTACGAGTTACAAATTAGTGATTAAGCCGGAAACAGAAACAACAACGAGCAGTCAACCCCCTGCACGAGCTCATCAAGAACCCGCGATTAAAAGCATGGTCATTGAACAGCAAACGCCTGCTCCCACCAAAAAAGGTGAAGGCATGCTGAAACGTTTATTTGGCTTTATAACGAAAACAGAACCTGCAGCAACGCCTGAAAAAAGAGTGGAACCACGCAGCAGTAGCAGTCAAGAACATCGTAGACGACCCAGCAACCAACCACATCGCAAGCCGCGTCATCAACGAGGTCGTGGACAACGTAGGCCGTCTCAGCCTCATGACGGAACGCAACAAAAACAAATGCGTCCGCAGCATGATGAGCATCGTCATCCTGAGCAAGATCATAAGCATTCGGAATTATCATCTAAACCGGTTGCAACGCATCACGCGACGGCTGACACGTCTCATCGAGCGATTCAAACGGTTGAAAAAGCCATTCAACCAAGTCATGATCATCGACCCCAACATGCGCCCAGCAGTGAACCTCTCCACACGACTCAACCTATCCGTCATGAAACACCTGAACCGAATCCAGCACCGATTACGGATATTAGCTCACATCATCCTGTCACAGCGCATACGGGTGAACCTTCTGGCGAGAGAAAACCGTCACGTCATCCCGCCAAACACCGTCGGCATAAACGATTTCCAAAACATCGAAACCGAAAATCCCCAACGACACCGGGAACAGATGCAGGCGTTGCCAACCCAGGAAATGAAGCACAACCCCGTGCAACGACAGCGGGTGAAGATAGCTTTAATAAAAATTCCACTGACGAATAAATTTATTTTCCTCCTCCCTTTCAAAAAGGGAGGAGCTGTCAACTACAGTCCCACGACCGTTTAAACGACCGTCAAACAGAGCCGCGACCGTCAGGAAGCGTCACGCATCCTGAATTGACACAAGCGAAAATAGAATCACAGGCGATCGCTCCCTGACGGTCGCAGCTCAGATTAAAACATTTCCCGCAAGGCTGACGGCTCGACAAAAATTCCACCCATGTGTCGTCCTGAAAAATATGACGTCAACATATTTTAACCGCAGCGACAGTAATCGCACGGAATATTTATTCAGGATCCACTTGAGTATCATCGATCCATATAAATTCAGAAATGAGTTCTTCGTTCGTGGATCCTGAATAAATCTTACGCGCTACTGCAATAACTACGGTCAAATAAATTGGGCGTAAGATTTTTCAGGACGACACATGGGTGGAATTTTTGTCGATCCGTCAGCCTTGCGGGGAAGACATTCTAAGCAGCAGTCTAAAATTATGTATAAAGATATGACTGTCAGGGAGCGTCACGCATCCTGAATTGACACAAGCGAAAATAGAATCACCGGCGATCGCTCCCTAACGGTCGCGGCTCAGATTAAAACATTCCCCGCAAGGCTGACGGATCGACAAAAATTCCACCCATGTGTCGTCCTGAAAAATATGACGTCAACATATTTTAACCGCAGCGACAGTAATCGCACGGAATATTTATTCAGGATCCACTTGAGTATCATCGATCCATATAAATTCAGAAATGAGTTCTTCGTTCGTGGATCCTGAATAAATCTTACGCGCTACTGCAATAACTACGGTCAAATAAATTGGGCGTAAGATTTTTCAGGACGACACATGGGTGGAATTTTTGTCGATCCGTCAGCCTTGCGGGGAAGACATTCTAAGCAGCAGTCTAAAATTATGTATAAAGATATGACTGTCAGGGAGCGTCACGCATCCTAAATTGATACAAGCAAAAATAGAATCACCGGCGATCGCTCCCTAACGGTCACGGCTCAGTCTCTCACTCATCATGCCCCACGCGCCGCGAGCGTGATTCCAACATCACCGGAATATTATCCACCACCGGAAAAGCAAGACGGTCAAATTTGCAGATTAATTCTAGATTCGCCGCATCATATATCAATTCACCTTTGCAAACAGGACATGCTAATATTTCAAATAAATTTTTTTCCATTTCTCAACTCGCCAACGTCAAAGAGAACACCATTATATGACAATCCCACATTTTTTTAATCTCTCACACGCAGATATTTCTTGGCAACCCTGTCTCGCCGAAGCCTTGCAAAAAATGGATCCGGCTTATCTCGAAACACTTTACATAACCTCCGATTGGTTACCCGGTCACGACAACATTTTTAATGCATTTTCATTACCTGTTAGCAAAACCAACTATGTTTTATTTGGTGAATCCCCCTACCCTCGAAGCGCCTCCGCTAATGGTTACGCGTTTTGGGATGCTGCCGTCCAGCAAATTTGGTCAGAGACTGGCTTAAGCAAACCGGTTAATCGCGCCACGTCATTACGCCATTTAATTAAAATGCTTCTCATTGCCGAAGGTAAGTTAACACCCGGCCAAACCACTCAACCCGACATCGCAGCGCTCGAAAAAAACAACCTCGTGCAAACCAATAACGAATTATTTCAAAACTTCATCCGCCAAGGCTTCTTACTGCTAAATGCAACACCTGTTTTGCAACCCAAGCAAGTGCGCAAAGATGCGAATGCCTGGCAACCGTTTGTAAAACATATTCTGGATTTTCTCTTTACCCACCATCCCCAAGTCGAATTAATCCTCTTTGGCCAAGTCGCCAACCTGATTGATACGCTCGTCGTCAACCATCCAATAAAAAGACTCTATGCCGAACACCCTTATAATGTTTCCTTTGTCGAAAACCAAAAAGTGATTAATTTCTTTCAGGAAATGCATTTGCTGTGTAAATAATGATATACTTCTGGGCGACTGAAATTTGCTATAATTATATGAAAAAGCTAAAGTTAACCCTCTAAAATTAGGAAATAAACCATGCGAATATTATTAGTCGAAGATGATGAATTATTAGGCGACGGTTTACGAACCGGATTAATTCAATACGGCTATGCCGTTGATTGGCTGAAAGACGGCCTCTCCGCAGATCAGGCATTAAAAACTGAAACATTCGACATCGTCGTACTCGACATTGGTTTACCAAAACTCTCCGGTATTTCTGTTTTACAAAGTTTACGCGCCCGCGGCCAAACCATGCCCGTGCTCATTCTAACCGCCCGTGAGTCTGTCGAAGACCGCGTGAAAGGCTTAGACAGCGGCGCCGATGATTATTTAACAAAACCGTTTGATCTCGATGAATTGTGCGCTCGCTTGCGCGCGTTACAACGCCGTTTTTCATCGCGCGCAGAACCCTTACTGGTTCACGAAAATATTACCTTGGATCCTGCTGCACACACCGTGTCATTGAATGATGAAAACGTGAATGTCTCACGTCGCGAATTTGCCTTACTGCAAAAATTACTTGAGAACGCAGGACGTGTATTGTCACGTGAACACTTAACCCAATCTTTATACGGCTGGGGTGAAGACGTCGACAGCAATGCGTTAGAAGTTCATATTCACAATTTACGCAAAAAATTCGGCCAAGCATTTATCCACACCATTCGTGGCATTGGTTACATGGTTGATAAACAAAAAGATGACAATACAAAATCATCCTCCTAACGACTGACCTCATGTGATAGAGCGGGAATTTTTTTCATGATACGTTCAATACGACACTTCTTGCTCATCAGTTTGTTAATCAGCATGACAATTGCATCATCAATCACTGCCGTCGGTAATTACATACTGGATAAACAAGTCATCCAACCGTATTTAGATGAACAATTATTAAAATTATATTCTTTCATTCAAATCATTTCACATGCTGCCAATCAAGCTCCTGCCATGGAGCATCGCATGTTTAATTATTTGACCGAATCGCCAAGCGTGGTGACTAAAAATTTAATTTTTCAAGTTTGGACACCGGATAAAAAACTCATTATGCATTCCAAAGAACCCTTCATGGTTTCGCTCAATGAAGCCGCAAAAGGATTCAGTGATATTCAGATTAAAAATAACGATTGGCGAATTTATTCAGCAGAAGATCCTGTCTCACATAATAAAATTGTGGTGGCTGAATTGTATGACATCCGCAATAAATTAGCGGATGATATTACCCGCAATAATGGCTATATTCTCTTAGTCACCTATCCTCTCTTCGGTATTTTAATTTGGGTCATCGTTGGCTTGGCATTGCGATCCATTACACGCGTCACCAATGAAATTTCAAACCGCGCCTCAACGTATCTGGAACCGGTGCAAGCCGAAAATATTCCTGTTGAAATTAAACCGCTTGTCGGCGAATTGAATCAACTGTTTATTCGTTTGAAATTTGCTTTTGATCGCAACAAACGATTTGCCGGTGATGCAGCACACGAGTTGCGTACACCACTCGCCGCACTGAAAACCCAAGCCCAAGTGGCATTAAAAGCCGATAATGAAGGAGATCGTTTTAATGCCTTACAAAAAGTCGTACAGAGCGTGGATCGCAGTTCTCACGTTGTCGGCCAGCTATTAACCTTAAGTCGCTTGAGTCAAGAAGAAGAATTAAACGATATCAAAACAGTCGATTTGCATAAATTAGCCACTGAAATCACGGCGTATTTAGTTCCCGTTGCGCTCGAAAAAAATATTGAAATTGAATTAGCACCCGCACCCTCTCAAGTCATCATTTATGGCAATGATATCGCCTTGGGTATTTTAATTCGTAATGTTGTCGATAATGCAATTCGTTACACACCCAGCTATGGTTCAATCAAAATCCAAATCATTAATGACAATGACCGAGTCATTCTTCGTGTCACTGACACAGGCCCAGGCGTCGCTGTTGAATTACGTGAACGAATTTTTGAACGGTTTTATCGTATTATCGGCACCAAAGCACAAGGCAGCGGCTTAGGACTCGCCATCGTCAGTCAAATTGCCGCCTTACACCATGCAACGATTAAATTAGACACTCCACCCAACGGCATTGGCTTAGAATTTAACGTAGAATTTCCCAATATAAAAATTTAAATGGACTGATCGCGTGTTTGATTTACTAAAACCCAACACCACTGTATTAACACCCACGAGCCGATTGTCTGCCGCATTCATGCAACAATTTCATCAACAGCAACAATCTGCGCAAAAAATCAGTTGGGAAAGTTTCGATATCTTACCCATTTCAAGCTGGCTAGAACGTTCCTGGCTACAAATAACAGCGAGCCAACTGACTGCGGCACCGTTGCTACTAAAACCCATGCAAGAAAGTATTTTGTGGGAAGAAATCATTCGCAAATCCGCCGCCTATGATTATTTATTGCAAAAAACAGCCACTGCAGATTTAGCTAAATCCGCGTGGGATACGTTAAAAGCGTGGCAAGTAACCCTCGCAGATGCTTCATTAAACTTGACGGATGATAGCCAAGCATTTCAAAAATGGGCGATCGAATTTAATGATTATTTGCAGCAACAAAATTGGTTAGATAAAAGCAGCGTGGCTGACTACATTTGCCAACACATAATAGATAAACGATTTAAATTACCCGCTCAATTGATGTTAATTGGTTTTACCGAATTATCACCGCACTATAAAAATTTATTTACCACGTGTGAAAATTCAGGCTGTCACGTTATTCATTATCAAGCAGAAAAAAAAGCGCGATCCATTTACAAAATTCGGATGACCGATGAAGAAAATGAAATTCGCAGTATGGCGCGCTGGGCAAAAGCCATCTTCGATGAAAAACCAGACAACAAACCCTATTACATTGGTTGCGTCGTCCCTAATTTAGATAAATTACGCAGTAAAGTGTCGCAAATTTTTTGTGAAACATTTTCGACACCCGACACGTTTACCTTTGATAACCGTACGTTGCCATTTAATATCACTGCAGGTCAATATTTGCTGGATTTTCCAGTTATTCGCACGGCATTTGATTTACTCAGTTTGCATCATGACGCGATTTCACTCGAACAATTCAGCAATATTTTGCGCTCGCCTTTTTTAGGTGATGCCGAAGCAGAGCAAATTAAACGCGCGTATTTTGAAACCCGCTTACGCACTGTCAATGCAGCAACGCTCTCATTAACGGATTTATTAGCCGCGAACAGTCATTTTCACTTTATCACTCGCTGCCCAAAATTAGCGAAACGTCTTGCGGAATTTCATACAACGCTTCAATCACTGAAAAAAACTTTACCGCTGAGCGAGCACGTCAAACACATCATGCACTTGTTATCTCAACTCGGCTGGCCGGGTGAACGCCGCATTAATAGTTTTGAATTTCAAGTGATTGACAGTTGGCTCAACTTGCTCAATGAATTCAGTACATTTGATCAAATCATGGGTGAACAGACATTTTCGCAAGCACTCTATTATTTAAATCAAATTACGGCCAAAAAAGTTTTTCAACCCAAAACACCGGATGTCCCTATCCAAATTTTGGGATTATTAGAAGCGGTGGCGCTCCCCTTTGAACATTTGTGGGTCATGGGTTTGGATGATACACGCTGGCCGCCCCCACCGAAACCCAATCCACTGATTCCACAAAAATTGCAGAAGAAATTGCACATGCCGCACGCCACCGCAGAGCGCGAATTTTTGTATTGCCAACAGTTGATGCAACAATTGGCCGAGAGTGCGGAAAATATTATTTACAGTTATCCCAGTAAAAATGATGAAACAGATTTGCAACCCAGCTCACTGCTGAACGATTTGCCTGAGCTTGAGTTGCAAGACGTGTCATTGAGCCATGCGCTAACCCCTTTGCACACTATTTTTCAAACCAGTCGTCTCGAAACGCTAATTGACACTCAAGCACCTCCTTTAAATGACCAAGAAGCAGTCCGCGGCGGCACGCATATTTTCAAATTACAAGCGGCTTGTCCTTTTAAAGCATTTGCAGAATTACGCTTACATGCACGCCAACTGGAAACACCGACCTTGGGATTACGGGCAATGGATCGAGGCAATATTGTTCATAAAGCGTTAGAGAAAATCTGGCAACAGATTAAAACATCGGATGCCTTACTCAAATTAAGCCATGACGCCATTCGAACCCTTGTCAGCCAAGCAGCCATGGAAGCGATCGCAGCGCACACTCTTGCATCGAATCATAATCAACGGTATTTTGCCCTAGAACAACAACGACTTGAAAAAATCTTATTGCAATGGCTACACATTGAAATGGATCGTCCTGCATTTACTGTTATCAAACAAGAATATGAACACACTGTCACGCTCGGAAAAATTGTCTTAACAGTGCGGGTTGATCGCATTGATCAATTAGCCGATGGTTCAGAACTTATTATCGATTACAAAACCGGAAAAAATAATGACATCCAACACTGGTTCAGTGATCGTCCACAAGAACCACAACTGCCTTTGTATTGCGTGACCAATCAAGAGGAAGTCGTTGCGATTGCATTTGCGCAGCTGCATCCGTCCGCCTTGCAATTTACTGGCGTCAGCAAACGTGATATTGGTTTAACATCGATTAAATTATTAGCCGAAACACACCATGCCCAAAGTCATCTTTGGAACCAACAATTAGAAGAGTGGCGCAAGGTATTAGAAAAGTTAGCCAATGACTTTTATCAAGGCAAGGCTAATGTTGATCCTAAGAAAGAGGAAACGTGTCTTTTATGCAATCTACAACCTTTTTGTCGAATTCACGAGAAAGCGTAAATTCAACACCTATCCGTGATCAGGAAGAGCGAAAAAAAGCGCTGAATCCCGCGCTGTCTTTTATCGTGCAGGCGCCTGCGGGGTCTGGCAAAACAGAATTATTGACACAGCGTTTTCTCATTTTGCTGAGCACTGTGAAACAACCCGAAGAAATTTTGGCAATTACATTTACCAAAAAATCAGCCGCTGAAATGCGCGCGCGGGTGATTCATGCTTTAAAAAATGCGCAACAAGCAGAACCCTTGAGCGAGCATGGCAAAACGACCTGGCGGTTAGCCAAGCAGGTGTTGCAGCAAGATAAAAAATTGAATTGGTATTTATTAGAGAATCCCAATCGATTACGCATTCAAACGATCGATTCGTTTAATAGTTATTTAACGCGTCAATTACCGGTTTTATCGCAATTTGGTTCATCGCCTGAAATAACAGACAATGCGTTTGAATTATATCGCCAAGCCGTGCAAGAATTTTTAGCTCACTTAGAAGAAAACGTCGCTTGGGCCGATGCCATCGCCACGCTGCTCTTGCATTTGGACAATGATTTAAATCGTGTCCAATCCTTGTTAATGAATATGTTGGCGAAGCGGGATCAATGGCTGCCCTACATCACTCTCAATGCCAGTGATCCGATGTTACGAGAAAATTTGGAAGCAAATTTGGCATCGGTATTAGCCGATATCTTAACGCGCATACAACACAATATACCCAAACAACATGTTGCGGAATTGCTTCATTTAGTCCGCTATGCCGCATTGAATGTCGAGCGCGACAATCCAGAATCCCCGATCGCTGCCTGCGTCGGACTCGAACACTTACCCAGCGTTGAATACACAGACAAGCTCTATTGGTTAGCGATTCAAGAATTATTATTGACTAAATCGGGCACTTGGCGCAGACAAATTAATAAAGATATTGGTTTTTACCCGGCGAGTAGCTATAAAAACGCGGCAGACAAAAATGCTGCGAATGAAATCAAAGCACGCTTAACGGATTTAATTCAGCAATTCAGTCAGCATGATGATTTGCAAAATGCGTTTGCTGAACTTGCCTCAGCACCGGATATTTTTTATCAAGAAGAACAATGGCAAACACTGGAAGCATTGCATCACGTACTTCGCGTTGTCGTCGCGCAGTTGAAAATTGTTTTTCAGCAACATGGCAAAATTGATTACATTGAAAATTCGCAAGCTGCGCTCACTGCATTAGGTACAGACGATGCACCGACTGATTTGACACTGGCATTAGATTATCAAATCAAACATATTTTAATTGATGAATTTCAAGATACGTCCAATAGCCAATATCGCTTGCTGGAAAAAATGACGTCGGGGTGGGAGACGCACGATGGTCGGACATTATTTTTAGTGGGCGATCCAATGCAATCCATTTACCGATTTCGGGAAGCCGAAGTAGGCTTATTTATTCGTGCACGCAATCATGGCATTGGTCAGATTGAATTAATACCCCTCACTTTATCTGTCAATTTCCGTTCTGTTCCTGGCATTGTCAATTGGGTCAATGAAAAATTTCCGCGAGTTTTTCCGACGTTTGAAGATATTGCGAGCGGTGCTGTCTCTTACAGCGCCAGCGTGGCGAATAAAACAGACGCTGAAAATTCACCCGCTGTACAATTGCATGCTTGCCATGAAGATGAGCTCTTTTTGCAAGCCAATGAAATTATCAACGTGATTAAACAGCGAAAACTCACGGCACCCGATGAAACAATTGCAATTTTAGTGCGCTCTCGGGCGCATTTAGAAAATATTATTGTTGCGTTGAAAAATGCTAAGTTACCTTATCGTGCCATTGATATTGATCCTCTGACTGAACGACCTTTTATTCAAGACCTGATGGCGTTAACACGTGCATTGTTACACCCTGCTGATCGAATCGCTTGGCTAGCTGTTTTGCGTGCGCCCTGGTGCGGCTTAACGCTGCGTGATTTATTATATCTATCGGGCAGTGATGCAAAAATTTCATTACTGGAACGATTAGCAATGACGCATGTGATCGCCGAACTCAGTGAAGATGGACAGCAGCGTTTACAACGCATTTTACCGATCCTCCATTTGAAATTACACGAACGACGCCGAACGAGTTTGCGCAATTGGATTGAGAGCACGTGGTTACTCTTAGGGGGTCCGGCTTGTCTTTTGCATGAGACAGATTTAGCCGATGCCGCAAATTATTTTAATTTGCTGGATAACTTAGATATCGGTGGTGATTTAACCAATTTAGATCTGTTAAGTACCCGAGTTGAGAGATTGTTTGCCGCGCCGAATCACGAAGCGGACCATACATTACAAATTATGACGATTCATAATTCCAAAGGCTTGGAATTTGATACCGTCATTTTGCCGCATTTAGAGCGAAAAGCGTCTAACGACGACAAACAATTAATGTTGTGGATGGAGCGCCCTCGGACAGAGGAAAGCAGTGATTTACTGCTAGCGCCTGTGCATGCCATTGGTCAAGATAGCGATCGTATTTATGAATACATTAAACATCAACAGACTGAAAAAAATAATTTTGAAAAATGTCGTTTGCTGTATGTTGCAGTGACGCGCGCCAAAAAACAATTGCATTTATTTTTTAATTTGAATGAAAAGAAAAAAGCAATCGCGCATTCTTTATTAGATAAACTATGGCCTGCGATTCAAGACGAAATGAATGCATTATCACTTGCGGCACCGGTTCATACCCATTCGTTTGATACAACAACTGAATTAGCCATACGTCGCTTGCCGATTGACTGGCAAAATCCCATTCAAGAAAATCGTTTAGCAGAAACGTTTGCTAAGCATAAAAAACAGCAAGGATTTTTATTACCCGACAATCAGGCTAAACAAACAGGTACGTTGATTCATCAAATTTTGCAGCAAATTTGTTTGCAGGGAGCTGCTTGGTGGCAAACGCAATCGATTGCTTTGCAACATGTTTATCTCCGGACACATTTGTTGAATTTGGGGATGTTGGCGAAAGATATCCCTTTTGCGCTGGAACAAATTTCTCTCGCCATTGAAAATACGTTACACGATTCACGCGGGAAATGGATTCTGCATCCTCACGCTCTCTCTGCAGCAGAATTTCCGATAACGACGGTGATCGACAACGTAGCGACTTTATTGATTATTGATCGCACCTTTGTCGATGAAAATAATGTGCGTTGGATTATTGATTATAAAAGTGCGGTGGACACGCAAAACAATCTCGCTGCATTTTTGGCTGAGCAGCAAAAAGAATATCAAGAGAAGATGTGGCATTATTATCAAGCCATGGGTGAATTGGATTCTCGGGAAATCCGGGTGGGGTTATATTTTCCACTGCTGCCCGCTTGGCAGGAGATAATCTTTTAAAAACCGAATTGTCATTGAGAGAGAAAAATTTAATTTTTTTATACAAATCCCCCTTGTTCCCCCTTTTTCAAAGTGGGAGACCTTCTAAGCCGCTCTGTGTTTTAACAGTGAAAGCTGTTTAGAAGGTCTCCCACTTTGAAAAAGGGGGAACAAGGGGGATTTGTATAAAAAGAAGAAGTTTTTATTCGATATTGACCTTTTTTTTTCGAGAATTGGAACACTCATGATGACAACCCTTACTCAACCTCCCCGCAAAATTCACCAACAACGCCGATTGAAATGATGCAATAATATCAATAAAAACATAGTAATCCAGCAAAATTCCTACTACAATATGGGATTCTATATACGACAAGGATGTTCGCCCATATGAAAAAGTTATTTCGGTTATCTGCCATTTCATTAAGTAGTTTATTACTCCTCTCTACCAATGCAAATGCCACCTCTTACCAAATTTTTTCAGACCTAAACTTCAGCAACCCAGCTGCTTTAAACAGTATCCAAAAACAAGAATTTGTCATTGGCGGTACGGGTGTTTTCCAAACATTTCATTTTACCGGAACAGCGCTCGGCGTGAATGGGTCGACAACCAGCAATACAAATGACTTATTACCTTATGCACGAGCAGCAACACGTTTATCGCCTAAAGTTGTATTGAGTTTTGATATCACCCAACCGTATTTTACGAATATTCAGTATCCGCAATATTCTTTTATTAACGCATTCGCGACAGAAACGGTTATTCGTGATTACAACTACAGCCCGAAATTAAGTTTTCAAGTGAATGATCGTTTAGCATTAGGTGTCGGGTTTGATGCCAACAACTTATATAACGGCCAGCTTAATTTCGCAGTGCCGCCTAACGGTAACATGACCAATAAGGCCAGTAGTTGGGCATACGGATTTGACCTTGGTTTATTTTACACCATCACACGCGCAACTTTTTTGAACTTAAGTTATTACTCGAAAATTGTGCAACATGCTTCCGGCACCAGCACTTGGGGTTCACTGGTTAACAGCTCCTTATCCGCAGATGTGAAATTGCCTGCGACTTGGATCATTAACTTAGTCCAACTGGTTAATCCGCGCTGGGCGTTGAGTGCCACTGTTCGCTATGCGCAATGGGACACACTGCGCTACACCGTGTTACAAAATACACCCATTGGCACCATAACGGTTCCTGATCATTTCTATAATAATGTCAGCACGGAAATTGCCACGCATTATCAATTTAATAATCAATGGGCAGGTTTAGCGGCATTTGATTATGAACCTAACGTACAGCCTACTTATACTCGAAATCCAGGGTTGCCCACCTATACCCGCTATTATCCAGCGATTGGTGCAGAATATGAATTTATAAAGGGCTTAAAAGCTAAGTTAATCTATGCGTATGTATGGTCAAGAGCACCGATTAATATGAACATTGCACCGGGTGTGCATATTCAAGGTCATGATCCATTGCATGCAAATGTGATTGATTTTAGCTTGACGTACGATACTTAAAATACTTTTTATACGTCCTCAACGCCCCTTTTTCAACGGGGCGTTGTTGCGTAATGCCATCGCAAAAAATGTTTTTAAACTGAGCCGCGACCGTCAGGGAGCGATCACCGATGATTCAATTTGCACAGATGGTAATTCATGACACGCGACACTCCCTGACGGTCGTGGCTCAGTTTGAAAGCAGCGAGTAACCCAAATTTCGCATTACAATTCCAGTCTGAACATCAATTCCTCTTCATCAACGGATTTGCTTTCCACTGGGTTAAGTTTTCTTTTATGATCGTCAAAGAACGGTTTTATTGGATATTTATCACCTATTTTCAATCCACCTTTAGTAAAATCTCGTTGAAAATACGACAGACTTGGACGATATGGAGGAATTTCAACTGGCTTAGAAGTGGGTAGCGGCGCAGCTTGTTGTTCAACTTGCTTCTGACTGCCTGCATTAACACTTCCACTAGAATTATTTACATTAGGCGTTTTAGGAAAAAAAAGCTTCACGATTGATATATCTCTAGAAAAAGGTGTAGAACTCATTGCTTTCTCACTATTTCATTGATTAATAAAGAATAACGTTAAAAAAACTGAAAATCAGATAAGTGCAAATTGTAAGCACGTTAAACCATTTTGTCAATTAAACATAAGACTTAAAATATCAGAGACGAAGGGGGAATAGATTCAAGATGTAGGACACACCCTTCATTTGCGTAAAGCTAAAGAGTTTTTGCTTAGAACGCCTTCACCCTCAGGGGGAAGGTGGCCGACAGGCCGGATGGGGGGATAAAAAAACGCAAGAAATCTTAGCAAAGAAATGACAAAAGCAGTAAGAAAGCCATGGTTGAGAGTATTATTTTGATCCCCCCATCCGGCCTGTCGGCCACCTTCCCCCTGTAGGGCATAGGCGTCAAGCTAAGGAAATTTTGCTTAAAAACTCCGTCATTGCGAGCCCCGCAGGGGCGCGGCAATCCAGTTTTTGCTTTATACCTCTACAAAATTTGCCAAAATGCAAAATCTGGATTGCTTCGTCGCAAAAAACGCTCCTCGCAATGACGGAGTTTTTAAGCAAAATTTCCTTAGCTTGACGCCTATGCCCTGTAGGGGAAGGCATTCTAAGCAAAATTTCCTTTAGCTTAACGCCTACGCCCTTAGCTTTGCACCACAGGCATCGTTTTCGCCAAATACGCGGTAAAATCAGGTACCGAAAGGGGTTTGCTGAAATAATAGCCTTGGATAAAATCACAGCCTTTCGCGCGTAAAAATTCCAACTGCGGTTCTGTTTCAACACCTTCCGCCAATGTGTTGACATGCAACTCTTTCGCCATCGCAATAATCGCTGAGACAATCGTCATACTGTTATTATTGTCAGGAATATCGCGAATAAACGATTGATCCACTTTCAATTTATCAATCGAAAAACGTTTTAAATAACTCAACCCTGAATACCCTGTTCCAAAATCATCGACCGCTAATCCCAATCCTAGCGATTTAAATTCTTTAATCGTCGATGTCACCGATTCATTTAAAATAGCCGTTTCCGTAATTTCCAATTCCAATGAATGCGGATCAAACTTAGTGCTCTGTAAAATGCGCTGAATCATTTCAATGAGATTTTTTTGACGCAATTGTTTTTCTGCTAGGTTCACTGCAACTTTTAATTTTTTATAACCCATTTGATGCCAAACCTGAGTTTGACGGCACGCCTCATGCATCACCCATTCACCAATTGGCACAATGAGTCCAGTTTCTTCCGCTAACGGAATAAAACGAGCGGGTGAAATGAAACCCAGCGTGGGATGCTGCCAACGGATCAATGCTTCCATGCCGCAAATTTGATTCGTTTTTAAATCAATTAACGGCTGGTAATAAAGGACTAATTGATCCTTCTCAACCGCTGTATGCAATTCATTTTCTAATTCAAGCTGTTTCGGCAATTGTTCATTAATTTCTGTTCGGTAAAATTCCATGCGATTGCCGCCCGCTTGTTTTGCTTGCAACATCGCTGCATCCGCCGCAACCATTAATGAATTAGCATCCTTACCGTCTTGACCAAATAAGCTGACACCGATACTCGCCGTCATTTTGACGCCTTGCTCTTGGATATAAACAGGCTCTTCTAAAATATCAAATAGCTTTCGCACTTTCTCTTCCGCATCTTTAAACGCTAACGGCGCTAATAAAATGCTGAAACTATCTTTGCGAGAAATGGTAATAATATATTGTGTTGGATTTTTTTCTTTTGCGAAGGCCTCTGAGAGTGTTGTTAACCGTTCAGCCACAATTTTTATGATAGAGTCACCGGCTTGATGCCCCATGCTGTCATAAATAATTTCCATCCGATTTAATGAAAAAGTCACTAAGGCAAAAGTATGTTGTGAATCCTTCACAGAACCAATCGCTGTATCAATATATTGGGTTAACAAACGTTGATTTGGCAAATCCGTTAACAGATCGTGATTGGCTTGATAACTGACGAGCATATTTTCCAATTTCAATTTCAATGAATCTTTAAACCATTGGGTACTACGGTGATTAATACTCAGCAAAAAAACAAAATAAATCGCGGTAAAAACACTCATTAATTTATATAACGATCCAGTATGAAATAAAAACCAAATCACCATCGGCATCATAATAATAACGAGAGTCGCCACGCATAATTCAAATACACCAATCGTCCCTGCCGCGTAGCTATTGGCAAAAATCAGTAATGCAATAATCGCAACATATTGCCGCACCATGCTATCCGTTGGAATAAGCAAGGTACTCGTTCCCCAAGCAATAGCACACAACGACATACTAATAGAGTATGCAACTAGCCAATTATTTAATGGAAATTTATCTTTATTTTTTTTGTAAACAAAATATAGCGCGCCTAAATTAAATAGCGCCAAAAAATAATAGATAGACCAAGCAATTAATAAATGCGGCGATGTATGGCCATAAAAATTGAGGATAAATGCAATACCCACGGGTATTCCACCAACCGTACCCGGTAGGCAGCCGCGATAGAGATGCTCAACCAATTCTGTCTTGACTTGCAAATTGACCTGAGACTTTTCATCATCGGTAATTTGTTTCTGACTGCTGACAATTTCCATATGGCTGAGTCCTCTCTAACTGTTGAGAGCTTAAAAATAACCTATCCCACGGACTCGCCGCGGGATAGCTGTTTTTTATGCTTCCGCTGTATAACAACTTTTTAATGTATCAATCGTAACGTTGGGTCTGATCCCTAAAATATACGTCGCAGCACCACCTTTGACTCCTTCAAATGGATGACTGCCTTGAAAGGTAAAATCATCATACGATAATTCTTCTAATTTCTTAGCAACGGAATAATGATTCACAATTTTTTCACTGATCGTATTGGTAAATTCAGCATAGGTAAAATCATATCCTTTACTGGCTGCTAAATTAGTACACGCTAAATCAATAGCGGTTGAAAGACCATGTCCTTGATAAGATCTGTCTACCATCGCAATCCAACTATGAGAAATTTTGCCTGATTTAAAATGCTTTCCCTTCATAAAAGGTTCATCCAATTGCTTGATCAAAGCAAAAATGGGTTTCAATTTAGGATAGAGTTCTGGATGCGGCATGAAAGGATCCGTAATATCTTCAGCAATTGCACAAGCAATTATATGATTATTATTATCAAGTGCTACAACACTTAAACCATCCTTGACTGCTTTTTGAATAACTTCCATCACAAACGGTTCATATTCATCATATTGCACGCCTAAATGTTTGGTGATGGGCTCATGATCACAAAAGGTTTTAATAAATAATTTTTTAACGTCTTGCATGTGCTCTCTGCCTAATGTGCGAATCGTAAAGTCTTCTTTTTTGCCGCTTTGGGTAGATTTTTGGGTTGTCTTCGTCATGTTGTTCTCCTTAGTTTGTTGGATCAAATCTAACTTCAAATCAACGATGAAACGATCGATTAATTCTTTAGTCGCATTGGTCAACACACAAATAGTTGCAACATCTCCTGTTAACATTAATTGATATTTTTTAGCTAACTCTTTTGAGGGTCTGGGGAAGATCACATTAAAATGGTAAGGATAATTAACTTTTTCGGGTCCAAAAATATTGATGAGTTGATCACGTAAATAGGCGGCATGATCCAAATTTTCTTTAACCATTTCCGTTAATTTATCGTTATTCTTATCTAGTTGCATGGTTCGTAGTGCATTATAAAACATTAAGACATTTAAACCTGAGCGTGAACCGGTAATTGTGACATCCAAAATATTACCGACATAATCAATACTTCGTTCACTTTTCTCAAAGGCTCGATCAAAAAAATGTTTCGTCGCGAGAATAATGCCGCATGGCTGCGATAAACCCGGATATTTATGCGCGGAAACAGCCAATGTATTCACACCCAGCGCATCGAAATAATCCGGCACATCGCCAAATGGTTTTATGATGGGGAGCACAAAACCAGTCAATGCGCCATCCATATGGATAGTGTGCAATGGTTTAGGTCTCAATTCGTCTAATATTTTTTTAATACCAGGCACATCATCAATCGCACCAGTAATTGTTGTGCCAATATTTGCAACCACAATGATTGCGCTATGAGGATGTGAACCCAAATGAAATAATAATTCTTTTCGTAATTCATTTAAATTTAATGAGCCATCTGAATTCGCTTGCACAGGCTTAATATTTAAACGAGACACTTCCGCAATTTTGGGAATAGAATAATGCGTGTGACCTTTTGCAAAGAAAACGGTGGGCGTTAGGAGCTGTTGGACAATATCACGATTTTCACTGATGACCTGCTTCACATCCATGATTTTCTGTAACTGTTCCGCACGCGCCTTGTAATCATTTAATGAAATTTTTGCCAGTTTCGATATTAAATCCTGCTCTTCTTTTAATTGTTGTTTAATAATGTCATCTTGTTTAATCAATGCATCAAGTGCGCTATTAATTAAATACCGTTTTGACCACCAAATGCTGGCAAAATTGCCCTCTGTTCCACCGGTTGTCACATAGCCCCGCGCAGAATCTTTTGCCAAACCAAAATAGCGTTCCAAAATCATAATCAATAATCGTTCATGACGTTTGACTTCCATGAGCGATGTTTCAGAATCTTTAAATGGATCACCGACATTGTTCAAGAGGATATTGGCCAGACTATTAGGCTGAATACCGAGAACACGATTATCAACTACACCAAGATAAGTGAGTAACGAAACAGGATAACCTAATTTATGTTGCGCCAAATTATCGATGTATTTTAATAGCTCATAGAATTCCGCATCGATTTGATTTTCAAGTCGATCGGCTGAGATTATTTTTGAGGTTTCGTCTTTTTCGCGCATAATGGCCGTGTACATAATGAAATTCTCAAAATAACGGATAAGTTCAAAAACTTACATACTATTTATGATAACATACTAACTATAGGGTAAAGATGCGTTTTTCGAACTATTAATATCTTTTTGATTATATTATATTTTGTGTTTCAAGAGACAGGATGCTCGCTCCCGTTATCAGGAGAAAAACGTGAAATTAAATAAAAAAGCATTTAGTTTGCTTGCTCTCATCTGGCTAATTTTCATTGGCATTACCCTGCCGCAAGCCATCCGTGCTTCTCTGCCTATTTATGCTGCACTTTGGGCTATTTGTTTCAGTCTGAGTGCTTTACTCTGCTATTTTTGTCGTTTTACTCAACACTCAAAAAATATTGTGCTAGCAAGAAAATCAACTGGGACAGCGCAATCAGCAGAACAAAATAATTCGCTGAATCAACTCGCACAACATGATTCGCTACTTGGATTACCCAATTGGTTACTTTTTAATACTCTCTTGACCAAAGCGATTAATCAGGCCACCCGGCACAAAAAAATCTTAAGCATATTGCTGATTAACTTAGATACTTTTAATGAAGTCAATTCACGTTTTGGCACAAAAGCGGGTGATTCTATTCTCAAAGAAGTGGGTACAAGTTTGGCGAATGTTTTACGCGGAGAAGATGTCATTGCTAGAACAGAAGGCGATGAATTTATCGTCCTACTCAACGATATTGGCAAACCAAAATTTGCCAGCGCGGTGGCAGAAAAATTGTTAGCTGTTTGCTCACAGCCTTTTTTAGTCAATGAAAAGAAAATTACCGTCACAGCCTCGATTGGCATTTGCGTTTTTCCAACCGATGGCACTTCGCTAGAAGAATTATTGAATAACGCCACAGTTGCTCTAAATCAAGCAAAAAAAGCCGGTAAAAATAAATATCAATTCCATTCAGTAGACATCAATACTGAAGCACATGAGTATGTTGAACTATCGAATGAATTACGCAACGCCGTTCAAAAAAATGAATTAATGCTTTATTTCCAGCCCAAAATGCAAATTAAACGTGGTAGCATTTCAGGTATTGAAACATTGCTACGTTGGTCACATCCCAAATTGGGTTTAATCAATCCTGAAAAGTTTATTTCAATCGCTGAAGACACCGGCTTGATTATTCAACTGGGTGAGTGGGTGTTACAAGAAGCTTGCCGAATTAATAAATTTTGGCAAAAAGAAGGTTTTGAACACATGACCATCGCCGTCAATTTATCGGCAAAACAATTTTATCATCCCAACATCGCTGAAATGATTGCAACCGCATTAAAGAAAGCAGAATTAGATCCTGCGTATTTAGAAATTGAAATCACAGAATCCGTTGTCATGAATGATATTGAAATGACTCGACACATATTAGATAAAATTAAACAAACTGGCGTCAGCATTACCATCGACCATTTTGGCACAGGGTATATTTCTATTAGTCATTTAAAAAGTATTCCCGTCAGCACGGTGAAAATTGACAGAAGCTTTATCAAAGGTGTGCCTACCATTCCAAATGATATTGATATCACGAATGCGTTTATCGCACTGGCACATAGTCTCAACCTAGAAGTTGTTGCTGAAGGTGTTGAAACAATCGAGCAAGCACAATTTTTGGCAACACAAAATTGCGATATTGTACAAGGTTATTTTTTAAGTTATCCGCTCCCCGCTCAAAAAATCGTGCTGCAATTTAAGGAATTGCGCGATACGGTATTGTAAGTCTTACTAATGATTGCCTCCCAAGGGTCACCGCATGAGAAACGCCCTGACAAACGTCTGAACCATCCACGGGTTGAATGATCGTACTCTGTAAATAAACCTGCTGATGAGCTTGCTTCGACTGAATGATTAACACAATTCGATAATAGTGTGCATAAGCATGCAGTGCCATAATGTTTGCACACGGATCAACTGCTAATACGTCAAGCCAATAAGAATAATGATAGGTATTGAGCTCACCAAAACAACCTGACTGGATCGCGCTGAGACAGTGGGTTAATTCAGCCATAGGTTTTTGTTCAACACGAGCAAGAACTTCTTCTCCTGCATTTATTAATAATTGCTGACTGAATAATTGATGCAGATTTTTTTCGTTCAAGAAGGCAGATTGCACAGCAAACCAACTTAGCAAGGTGAGAATTTGCAGTATGAGCAAAACCATCACTAATATAAATCCATTACACTGATTATTATTTCTCACGGTTAGCGGCATCCAAATACCAATGGGGTTGGAAATTGAGATCATTTTTATCGAATTGCAAAAAAAGCGTGACACCTTGGATCATGTCTGTCGCCGCAAGTTCATCGCCTGATTTCTCTATCGTATGCTCACCGGATTGCACAACATAATGGAGCGATACTTGTTGAATATGATCAATCAGTTCAACTGGCTCTGTATTATCGCTTTGCCAATAAAGCCGCTTCTTTTTGTAATAAAAAGTATTGATGTGCAATGGCATGACGTCAGCGTCAGTGGCGTATAATTTACTTAATGGTTGCAATGTTTGAATTTTAATTTCATGTTTTCTTGTAAAAATGTTTGCAACGGTAAATATATCAATTGATTTGCAATCCGAGATAACTAAAATATCATTGGGTTTTATTTTCCAACTGGGTGAGACGGTCAGCCTGGTTAAATCTTGCATTGGTCGCAGTAATTTTTCTGCTTTTTTCCCAGCAAACCAAACCCTAAATCCGGTTTGTTTTTTATTTGAGACTGCAATTTTATTTAAAAAATGGGTTGGGACAGATGTTGTATTATGCAGTGGAAAATCGGGCGTCAACCTGGCACAGCCTAAAAAGCCGGCCTGCTGAACCGATGAAACAAGAATCTGTTTTGTTAAATTGATTTTGGTTTGCATCGCTAACATATTTTTTTGCTGGGTAAAATGTTTTTGTCCGGCGAGAAAGAGACTGAAAACGATGGTTAATAAGAGGAGCGATAAACTTAATGCAAGCATTGATTCAATCAACGTCACACCTGAATATTTTCGATTAAACATCCCGCTGCCCCCATCGTGTTTTTTAAGCAAGGTTTTTTAAAATGCCCCCAGTAGAGAGTGAGCGTGTAATTGGGAAAAAACCCTTCGATTTCAGCCAATCCATTCGGCAAAACCCTTTTATTTTCTTCATTCCAACGAGTGAATTGCTCAGTGACTGAATCAGCCGAATGAACCCACTGCAACCGTTCAGAAAAATTACCCACTTGATTAACCGCTTCTGCAAACAAATAATTGACCTGGATTTGTTGAAATGCATAAAATTGCATCGTATTTAATCCTAAAAAAGTCATTGAGAGTAAAATCAAACTGATCATGACTTCTAACAAGCTAAACCCTTGCATAAATCCTCTGTTATAATTAAAAAAAAGGGGTGTTATATGGAAATGAATGAAGAAGCAACGTCCATCATCATGTCAGAGATCATGACACCTGACATGGCCAACTTTTACGGCAATGTGCATGGCGGTCATATTTTGAAATTACTCGATCGCGTGGCTTATGCGTGTGCTGCGCGCTACTCAGGCAAACACATTGTGACACTTTCTGTTGATCAAGTGATATTTAAAGAACCTATTCATGTGGGTGAGCTCGTGACGTTTTATGCCAGTGTTAACTATGTGGGTAACAGCTCGATAGAAATAGGGATTCGGGTGATTGCTGAAAATTTACTGACGCAAAAGCAGCGGCATACTAACACATGTTATTTTACGATGGTAGCGTTAGATGAAAACGGCAAACCAACTAAAGTCCCTCCTTTGCAATTAACCACAGAATTGCAAAAAGCACGTCATGAAAAAGCCGTGTTGCGTAGACAAGCTCGATTGAAGATTGATAGTCAAAAATAGAGCGCTACCTAGAATGCTTTCTCGCAAATTCATCCATAAACGCAATCAACGCATCAACGCCCTCCTCTGGCATCGAATTGTAAATGCTCGCGCGCACACCACCCGCCAATCGATGTCCTTTAAGATTCGTTAAACCATGCTGCTCAGCAGACGTTAAAAACATGTCCGTTAATTCCTGACGAATTAAATTAAATGGAATATTCATCACAGAACGGCAGCTTGGATTCACACTATTCATATAAAAATCATTCTTGCTATCAATATAGGAATATAACTTTTGTGATTTCCGCTGATTCAATTCAGCAAAATAACGAATCCCACCTTTTTTCTTCATCCAGGCAACCATTAAACCTAAAATATACCAAGCGTACGTTGGCGGTGTATTGTAAAGAGATTTGTTGTCGACACTGACTTTGTAGCTATATAACGTTGGCGTCAGTGACAAGGGTTCACGAATTAAATCATCGCGAATAATGACTACACTGATTCCCGCTTGACCCAAATTCTTTTGCGCACCGGCATAAATCACACCAAACTGATTCACATCAATGGGTTTTGATAAAATAAAAGAAGTCATATCGGCCACTAACGGCACCTTGCCTGTTTTTGGCACCCATTGAAATTCAACCCCTTCAATGGTTTCATTCGGCGTGTAATGCACATAAGAGGCTTCTGGATTCAGTGACCACTTCTCTTGCGCTGGAATCATCACCTGTTGATGATGAACTTCTGTCTGAGCAACCACCCGAATTTCGCCATACCGTTGCGCTTCATCAATCGCCTTCTTCGACCAAATGCCTGTGTCAACGTAATCTGCTTGCGCGGCGGAATTTAATAAGTTCAATGGAACCATCGCAAATTGGTGCGACGCACCGCCTGCCATAAAAAGCACATGATACTGTTTCGGAATCGACATTAATTCGCGTAAATCAGCTTCAGCTTGCTCTGCCACCACTTTAAAAGAAGGACCGCGATGCCCCAATTCCATGATGGACATACCGGTATTATTCCAATCCAGCATTTCTTTTTGCGCCTGCAATAACACTTCTTCCGGCAACATCGCAGGACCTGGGCTAAAATTATAAACTTTACGCATCGCGTTCTCCATGGCATCTTGTTTCGAATGGCAATCTTGCCTAATCTTCGCTATGATTACAACTGCCAATGCAGTCACGACTCTAGGGAAAAGTATCACAATGAACTTTGACATCTTGGAAGTCATTTTAAGCGTATTTTTTATAGCACTCGTTGTGACTGTAATTTTTCGTCAATTAAAACTCTCTGTGATTCTCGGTTATTTATTCGTCGGCGCACTGGTGGGCCCTCATGCATTAGGACTTGTGCCGGATACGCCCAGTATTAAAGAATTAGCTGAATTTGGCATCGTTTTTTTAATGTTTACCATTGGGTTAGAATTTTCCTTACCCAAATTGCTCTCTTTAAAATCGTCTATTTTTATCACCGGCAGTTTACAAATTTTATTGAGTATTTTGATAACAGTCGCGGCCTGTCAGATTTTTAATTTGTCGATTCTCACAGGGCTCGTCATGGGCAGCATCATCGCGATGTCTTCTACCGCCATTGCGGGAAAACAATTAGGCGAGCAACTCGAATATTATTCCTCACATGGGTTAAATGCGATTGGTATCTTGTTACTGCAAGATTTAGCGGTTGTGCCATTAATTATTTTGATTGCGGGTCTTGCGAGTAACCAAACGCAAAACTTAGGCGTTATTTTACTTTGGGCATTAGCAAAAGGTGTGTTAGCCATTGCGCTCATTTTGACGTTGGGGCATTGGCTGTTAAAACCACTCTTTCGTCTCATTGCCAAAACACGGGCAATTGAATTATTCACCTTAACGGTTTTATTAGTCACTCTGACGGCTGCCTGGATTACCCATTGGATGGGATTATCGTTTGCCTTAGGTGCACTGCTCGCAGGGATTATGTTAGGCGAAACCGAATTCCGGCATCAAATTGATGTGGAAATTCGCCCATTTCGCGATATTTTATTAGGATTATTTTTTATTACCATTGGCATGCTGACAGATCTTTCTGCGTGGCAAACTTCGTGGTTAGAAATTGTTTTACTGTTGTTAGGTTTAACCCTAGGTAAATTAATCTTAATCAGCACATTATGTCGACTGACCGGTAGCGAAATTTCGGCGGCCTTACGCACGGGCCTGATCTTAGCACAAGGCGGTGAATTTGGTTTTGCCTTATTGACACTCGCTCTCAATGAAAAAATCTTATCTTCACAGGAAGGGCAAACCGTTCTCGCTGCGTTATTACTAAGTATTGCCATTTCACCGATTATTATTCGTTTCAATAAACAGATTGTCCGATTTTTATTACTGCGCACACAAAAAATCAATGACACCGTCATTCAAGAAAAAATTACTCACTCGGTAAAAAAAGTTAAAAACCACATCATCATTTGCGGCTATGGTCGGGTCGGACAAAATTTAGCGCGCATGTTAGATAAAGTGGCTATCCCCTACTTTGGTTTTGATTTGGATTCTGAATTAATAAAAAGAGCCAGCTTAGCCGGGGAAAACGTTATTTTTGGCGACCCGACCCATCCTGGCATTTTAAAAGCGGCGCGCTTGAAACATGCAAAAGTGTTAGTGACTAGCTTTAATGATTTACGTGCAACCATTAAAATTTTACAAATGGTGCGGCCGAAATATCCTAACTTGCCGATTGTTGTGCGCTGTCATGATGAGAATGAATTAAAAATTTTAAAAGAACATGGTGCAACAGAAATCATTGCTGAAATTTTTGAAGAAAGCTTGACGATGTCTTATCATTTATTAAATTTACTTCACTTATCCCGTGCCAAAATTTTTGAATTAATCCAAGAGGTGCGCAGCAAAGATTATGCAATGCTGCAAAAAGTCTTTACTGGCACCTATGATGGCGAAGGTGGTTTAGGCTTATCGCATTTACAACCCATTGTAATTCCCGAAGGATCATTCGCGGTGAATAAAAAATTGAAAGACTTACAGTTACGAGAATCCGGGATTGAAATTGTCGCCATGCGCCGCGGAGAAGTGAAATATGCAAAACCGCATGGGAATACGAAGTTGTTGGCGAAAGATATTATTATTGCGTATGGGGATGCTAAGGATTTAGAAGCGGCGGAAGAAAAATTGTTGATGAATTTGTAAGACCCTGTCAAAAAACGATTGTTGTCACCTCTTGCTTAAACCTCATGATAGAATCGGACATAAAATAGGACATTTAATTTATCATATTTCAACATTTTTTAAATAAAATGTGCTATAATCAATAACATGAAAACACAAAGATCGGACATAAAATCGGACATTTCGCCCACCATTGACAGGGGTGAAAGCTTATCATTGATGGAACCCCTGTCAATCTCTGAAAATTCAGTGTATCGAAATAGGCTAATGGATCTTGCTATGGAATTAGTCGCAAAGTCAGCCGGATTTAGACGCAGCTTGCCGCCGGCAATCCAAGCCTCTCTCGCAACGATAGTACGAGCAATGAATTGCTATTACAGCAACTTAATTGAGGGACATGATACGCATCCAATTGACATTGAGCGAGCATTGCAAGGCAGCTACAGCTCAGATATCAAAAAGCGCAATCTGCAAAAAGAGGCGAAAGCACATATTGCCGTTCAAGAGTGGATTGACCAGGGGGGAATAAAAGAAAGTATCTTTTCTTGTGCGACGATTTGCAACATTCACCACCGTTTTTATAGCTTACTGCCTGACGATTTAATGTGGGCAGAAGATCCAGATAGCAAAAAAAAGATGAAAGTTATTCCAGGACAGTTACGTCAAATGGATGTAAAAGTAGGTCATCATATTGCAATCAGCCCGGGCGCAGTTCCACGATTTCTTGCTCGTTTTGAGTCTTACTACACTTCCCTAGGTAAATCCGAAGCAATCATCGCACTTGCTGCATCGCATCATCGTTTATTGTGGATTCACCCCTTTCTTGATGGAAATGGGAGGGTCGCTCGTCTCATGTCTCATGCGATCACACTCAGTGCGCTAAATACCGGGGGAATGTGGTCTATTGCCCGTGGATTAGCTCGCAATGTAGAAGTCTATAAAGCACATCTGGCAAATTGTGATTTAACGCGCCGCAATGATTTAGATGGCCGTGGCAATTTAAGTGAAGAAGCGCTTGTCAATTTTATGCAATTTTTTCTTGAAACCAGCATTGATCAAGTCAATTTTATGGAAAAACTGATGCAGCCAGATTTATTGCGCACGCGCATTTTATTATGGGCGCGTGAGGAAATTGAAATGGGAAATTTGCCCTCTCACGCCCTGCAGATACTTGAAGCAATTTTATATCGCGGTGAAATATCCAGAGGTGACATGTCAAGTATATTGAATGTCACCGACAGGCATGCCCGTCGACTAACAGCAACTTTAATTGAAAAAGGTATTCTCATTTCTGATCAACCAAAGTCCCCACTTAAATTAGCTTTCCCTGCCGCACTTGCACATCGCTGGATGCCTGGATTATTTCCTGCTGCTTAGAATTCTTTATTAATAGAAAGAGCCAGCCTTAAGCTACCGTTAATCTCTCTCTAGTACAATTCCCACCTTCATCATAAAAAAACGAGGTTTCTCGTGAGTCGGCAACGTGATTTAACCCAATATACACCGGGAAATTTATCTGATAAAGCAACACAATTTAATCCTTACACTCCGTCAGCAGGATATTGCCAAGGCCATGCTGATACGGTGGAGCAAATGGTGCTCGGATTGGCTTTCCCCATCTGGCGTAATCGCTTAGACAATGTACATATGGGTGTCTTACAGCCCGGAGAAGTGAAAAAAGGAGAAACTCAAAAAATCGTCGATATGCCTTTTTTACAAGCCTTTGCTCAACAATTAGAAATAGAAATAAAAGCGCCATCCGTCGATGGTAAAGCAGGAGAAATAAAACAACCTATTCAACATCCCCACCCCTCTGCAGACAAAGATCAAATCAAAGCGACTCTCGCTCTCGATCAATTATTAAAAAAATTAGGCTGTCGCGAGTATAAACAAAGCTTTTTTCAAGAACAATCCGTCCAGGCTGTACAGACTTTTCCTGCGGATGAATTGAAATCACAAGTTGATTTTGCTAATGCAATATGTTCTGCTTATCAGCAAAAAAAACTCAATGAATCGAAATTACCGCTTGATGAAAGACGCATATTGGTTGCAGATGAAATGGCAACATTTCATAAAACGTATCCATTCATTCAACAATTACAAGAAATCGGCATTTATCTCAGTAGTATGGCTATTTATCAAACTGGAGAATTTGCACTTTTAAAAACGCCTAGGACTCAAATGGATACACGAAAGAAAAATCTTTTAGCACCTGTCGATCTAGACGAAAAAAAGCAAAATGTTGAATCGACTCAATCAGGCGTCATCAATTTGCCATCCATTGGCGGCAAAGCAAATCATCAGCAATTGATGGATTATTTTGCGGGACTTGAAAAAATCTTTCTTCAACTACCGCGACAATTCGATGATTTATTACCACTCTGCATTCAAATTTTCGTGACAGATCATACCATCCCAATTTGCTATCATTTGAACGAAGAAACCTGGTATTTGCTTGATATTCACTTTCAACCTTATCGGGCATGCAATCTACAAGAATTAGCTTCGCTGATCTTAACCCTCGGTTTACCTGCCTATTTTAAAAGTTTTGATATTGGCACTGTAAACACACTCATTTCACTTGGTTATCATCCTCAAGAAAAGAGCTGGGTATTGATGGAGGCACAAACAACCGATGAAAAATTTACGCCTCTCGTTAAAAAACTGAAAGAGGCTCGTGAAGAAAAAGTCATCCAACACGATTTGAATACTGCAACAATGGAACTATCGGTTGAACTGTCTATCAATACTCGCCACATGAGAAGTAGCGTGCAGGAAATAACAACTTGGCATTCATCTCTTAGATTTTCCCCCGTGTCTCCAGAGGTTGAGAGAAATAGCCTTTTTTATGCTGTGCGATTTAATCAACTTGACCGGATTAAAACCTTGTTGGCTTCAGGTCATGAAATCAAGCTAGAATGTTTAGCGGCTGCCATTTATAAAAATCATGTATCGGCTCTGACATTATTACTGGATGCAAAAGCCGATCTCAATACCAAACTTCCTAGCGGAAAATCACTGTTAGAATATGCCATTGAATTTGGCAATGCTGAGATGATGATTTTATTATTGGAACGTGGCGCCATAACCACTTCATCTGTTTGGCCTGTCTATACTGCATTAGATCCTGCATTTCCGCTAGAAAATAGTTATGTCGCTTATCTGATTAAATTATCTCAACATGACAACCTGCTAGCTGACTTAGAAAAATATCATGCCGCTTGCATTCAACAAGCCATCGATCATCATATTCAAAACTTTATTAAACAAAATCATTATCGTGCTCAATTATTTCAAGGAGTGGAATACAAAGCGGAACAACACCTTTCTGCTGAAACAGCTCGTTTGCGCTTTATTGCTTTAAAACACATTGATGCAGTGATTCGAAATTCGTTAAAAAATATTTTGCAACATCAAGCTGATTCACCTGAAAAAATGATGCCTGCTATTCAACGCATCTTTGATCTATTTGCAGGGGATTATCAAAAAGCCTTAGCGATTCAGACAACCGCTGAGTATGAGTTGTTTAAGCAACATATTACGCGCGCTTCTCGCGTTGCAAAAAACACGTTAAACGCACAACCGATTCAAGTACAGCCCAGGGCGAACTCAGAACAAAAAGAACCGGAAACAAAGCCTGTCGCACCTCGCGTCAACCCCTTACCCTTAAACACACCCCGCTCAGGACGTTATATGCTAGGCGGTACGTTTGGCAGTGTAGGTGGAACATTAGCATTGGCTGCATTGATCATTGTAGCTGTCGTGACAAATCCTGTTGGTGCAGCCATTGTCGGTTTTGTCGCAGGCTGCTTAGGCGCTGCCGCATTGATTGGCGCAGGTTATTACGCATTGAAAATAGCGTATCGACGAATTATGGTTGAAAATATTTTATCTCGTTTCAAGACGCAACCTGTTCTGCACAACGACCTGATCATTCAAGATAAAAAATTGCTGGCTGAGGGGCGCTTGTCGACTGAAGTGTGTCTGTTGCTTTTAAGCGCTGGTCAATTGATTCAAAAAGCCAAGCAACCTTCTTCCTCACCTCACAAACGAAAACAGCCAACTCCTGAGGTGGCTTATTCCTTACAAGATAGACCGACTCAACAAATTGTCGTGACAGCGAGCGGTTCTTTTTGGCGGGAATCAGGCAGTGATAGTTTGTATGCAATTAGCAGAAATTCTAAAACATTTTCACAACAGTGTAATAAAAACATACCTTTGTTTTGAGCTCACGGATGAAACGCTTTGAGAGTGCTTAAGAAAGGGCTGTCATCTTGAGTGCTTAAGAAAGGGCTGTCATCCTGAGCGCTTTTCGCTCCGAAGGATCTCCCCATAAAGTAGAGAGATGCTTAAGAATATCTTTTAGCAAACATCAGAAATTTGCGGGAGATCCTTCGGAGCGAAAAGCGCTCAGGATGACAGCCCTTTCTTAAGCACTCAAGATGACAGCCCTTTCTTAAGCACTCAAGATGGCAGCCCTTTCTTAAGCACTCAAGATGGCAGCCCTTTCTTAAACACTACCCAAGAACTTCATCCGTGAACCCAATGCAATCGACGTTGTTGCATAATTCCCACTTCCGTCATTGCGAGGAGCGCTTTTTGCGACGAAGCAATCCAGTTTTAGACTTACAGAATCAAAAACTGGATTGCTTCGTCGCAAAAAACGCTCCTCGCAATGACGGTGCGTGAATTACGCAACAACGCCAATGCAATCCAGGTAACTCACTAAACCATCGTCTCAGGCCGCACCAATTCCCTAAATTCCTTCTCCGTCAAATGCCCCAACGCCAAACACGCTTGCAACAAACTCGTGCCTTCATGCCAGGCTTTATGCGCAATTTGCGCCGATTTGTCATAACCAATTTTAGGTGTCAATGCCGTCACTAGCATCAACGAATTTTCAACAAATTCACGAATGCGTTGCTCATCTGCAACCATCCCCTTCACCATAAACTCGGTAAACATGCGCATGGAATCCGATAAAATCATCACCGAATGCATAAAGTTATAAATAATCACCGGCTTAAATACATTTAATTCAAAATTCCCTTGGGAATCCGCAAATGCAATCGTGGCATCATTGCCCATCACCTGCACGCATACCATCGTCATCGCTTCACACTGCGTCGGATTAACTTTGCCAGGCATGATCGAAGAGCCAGGTTCGTTTTCCGGTAAAATTAATTCGCCTAACCCACAACGCGGGCCCGACCCTAACCAACGCACGTCATTGGCAATTTTCATCAATGCACACGCTAATGTTTTTAATCCACCACTGGCAAAGACAAATGCATCATGTGCCGCTAATGCAGCAAATTTGTTAGGCGCCGTCACAAACGGCAATCCCGTCAGACGAGCAATTTTTTCAGCGGATTTTTCAGCAAATTTAGCAGGTGCATTAATTCCGGTACCAACCGCAGTACCCCCTAACGCCAACTCATACAATCCAGGTAACGTGGCATCGATATTTCTTAAACACGCATCCAATTGCGCAATATAACCCGAAAATTCCTGACCCAATGTCAATGGCACCGCATCTTGTAAATGCGTACGACCGACTTTGACAATATGAGCGAATTGATGTTGTTTTTCGACTAATGCCTGACGCAATTCTTTGACGGCAGGAATTAACTTTTGCACAATACTTTCGGTAGCTGCAATATGCATCGCCGTTGGAAAGGTATCATTGGATGATTGAGAACGATTCACATCATCATTCGGATGAATGGGTTTTTTACTGCCCAACTCACCACCCGCCATTTCAATCGCGCGATTTGCAATGACTTCATTCACATTCATATTCGTTTGCGTGCCACTGCCGGTCTGCCAAACTTTTAAGGGAAACTGATCCATAAATTTGCCCGCAATAATTTCATCGGCTGCGGCAACAATTAATTTGGTTTTTTCATCTGTCAGCAAACCTAATTCTTGATTCGTTAACGCCGCTGCTTTTTTTAAAATCGCAAATGCACGAATTAATTCCTTTGGCATTTTATTTTCACCAATCGCAAAATGATGCAATGAGCGCTCCGTTTGCGCACCCCAATACACATCACTCGCCACTTCAATTGAGCCCATGCTATCAGACTCTGTCCGCGTTTTTTTAGTATGATTTACCATTTTCTTCTCCTCTTAAAGACTTTTAGAAACAATTTCAAAAACATCACTCGATAACGATGCATGCTTCGCAATAACATTCAATTGCTCACGCATTAACACTTGCCGCGCAGTATCATACCGTTTCCAATGGGTGAGCGGCTGAATCATGCGCGCCGCCACTTGCGGATTCAATGCATCCAACTGCAAAACAACCTGCGCTAAAAACGCATAACCCGCACCTGTTTTCAGATGAAACTGAGACGGGTTAGCACCAAACGCACCGATCAACGCATATACTTTATTGGGATTTTTGATATCAAACGCAGGATGTTTCATCAATTCTTTTATTCGCGCTAACGTGTCTGGCAACGCCGCCATCGCTTGAATGGCAAACCACTTATCCAGCACTAACGAATTGCCTTGCCACGTTTGATAAAATTCATCCAACGCCGTTTGACGCACCGCCCCCTCAGTATTCGCCAACGCACGCAATGCGGCGATCGCATCTGTCATGTTAAGGGTGATCGTCTCACGCAATTGTCGCAATCCCAATTCGGCTTGGATACTCGGCTCATTCAATGTCATCAAGTACATGAGGCACGCATTTTTAAGAAACCGCTTACCCACTTCTTCCATCGTAAATTCGAATGTTTTGTTTTGACATTGTTGATAACAGTGCAATAAGGTATCTTTTAATTGCAGCGCAATGGCTTTTTGCAAATAGTCACGGGCTGCGTGAATGGCATCGACATCCACGACAGTCATTTGTTCCGCCAAATATTTTTCACTCGGCAACTGCAACATTTCTGCCAACAACCATTTATCATGTTGCATGGTTTGCAACGCATGCTGCAGTGCTTTTGAAAATTCACTCGTATCACTCAAGGGCTTATTTTGCTGAATCTCTTCCACAATGCGTAAAATCAAATGGATTGCTAATGTTTGACCCGCTTCCCAACGATTAAATAAATCGGTATCGTGTTTAAATAACAAAGTTAAATCCGCATCCGAATAATTAAATTTTAATTTAACCGGTGCTGAAAAATGCCGTAACAACGAAGGAATGGGTTTTTCATCAATCCCTGAAAAATGAAATTCTTGTTCACGCTCTTTCACATGCAACAAATCACTTAATACTTCTTGACCGGCAGGATTCAGCAAACCCATTTTGACTGGGATATGCATCGGTAATTTATGCGGCTGATCCGGTGTAGGTGGGCACGATTGTTTTATCTTTAACGTATACGTTTTTTTGTCAGCATCGTAATAATCCGTCACATCCAATACCGGTGTACCTGCTTGCGAATACCAGAGACGCATTTGACTTAAATCAATTTGCGAAGCATCTTCATGTGCTTTCACAAAATCCTCAATCGTAATCGCTTGGCCATCAAACCGCGCAAAATATAAATCCATGCCTTGCCGAAATAATTCATCGCCCAGGCAAGTTTTAATCATTTTAATCACCTCAGACCCTTTGTTATAAATCGTCGCGGTGTAAAAATTATTAATTTCAATATACGAATCCGGCCGCACCGGATGCGCCAAGGGGCCTGAATCTTCGGGAAACTGAGAATTGCGCAATGCATCCACATCATGAATCCGTGCAACGGTTTTGGAGGTCGTATCGGCGGTAAAATGCTGATCGCGAAAAATCGTTAAGCCTTCTTTCAAACTCAGTTGAAACCAATCTCGACAGGTAATCCGATTACCCGTCCAGTTATGAAAATATTCATGTGCAATCACCGACTCCACGTGAATAAAATCTAAATCGGTTGCCGTTTCAGGTCGCGCTAAAATATATTTGGTATTGAAAATATTTAAGCCTTTATTTTCCATCGCACCCATGTTGAAATCACTGACCGCCACAATCATGTAAATATCTAAATCATACTCGCGACCATACTTTTCTTCATCCCAACGCATCGCTTTTTTCACGCCTTGCATAGCATGCTCACATTTATCGAGGTTACCTTTCTCAACATAAATCCGTAATGTAATGCGTCGCCCTGATGCGGTGATAAAAAAATCTTCGGCATATTCTAAATCACCTGCTACCAAGGCAAATAAATAACTCGGTTTTTTAAAAGGATCTTGCCAGCTCACCCAATGCTTGCCGTCAGGGCGCTTACCAGAAGCGACAGGATTACCATTCGATAATAATATCGGATATTTTTTTTCATCCGCAATAATCGTGGTCGTGTATCTTGCCATGATATCTGGACGGTCTAAAAAATACGTGATGCGACGAAATCCTTCTGCTTCACACTGGGTACAAAAATTTCCACTGGATTTATAAAGACCGCTGAGCGCTGTGTTTTCTTGCGGTTTCATTTTTGTTTGGATAGTTAACTGACATGCTGAGGGTAACGAAAAAATTTCTAATGCATCGCTGGTCGCACGATATTGGTCTTTCGCCAGCGGCGTATCATTTAATTTGATCGCAGTTAATTCTAAACCATCCCCTACTAGCAGCAAATTCGCAGAGTGTGCAGCAGACTCTGGATTACGTCTAATCTGCAATAGGGATGTGATCAGAGTGAATTCTTCATCTAAGAGACATTCCAAATCGACTTGATCAATTAAAAAATCTGGGACTTGATAGTCTTTTAAATAAATGACCGGTGGTTTTGTGGATGACATAATCGCTCTCTCGAATTTAAAACGCTGGCTTCATCATACGTTTCCGAGCCGCGACCGTTAGGGCATATCTTTATACATCATGACTTTCATGACCGCTGCTTAGAATGCCTTCCCCGCAGGGGGAAGGTGGCCGACAGGCCGGATGGGGGGATCAAAATAATACTCTCAATCATAGCTTTCTTACTGCTTTTGTCATTTATTGGCTAGGATTCTTTGCATTTTTTTATCCTCCCCCCATCCGGCCTGTCGGCCACCTTCCCCCTGCGGGGAAGGCGTTCTAAGCAGCCATCTTAAAGTCATGTATAAAGATATGCCCCGTCAGTCGCAGATCAGTGGATTTTATATAGAAAAAACCCTGCAATTGCAGGGTTTTTTCGAATTACAACAACCAAGCTGAGCTTATTGAGCTGCGCTTGTACCGCTCATCGCACCGGAAACGGCAGCCGCACCGCTGGTTGATGAAGAGGATGTTGCATTGCTGGAGCTGACAGACGCTGCACCGGAAGTTGCTGCTGGCGCAGAAGATGACATTGATGAATCATCAGCAAATACTGCAGAAGCAGCTAATGTTGCAGCTAAAACACCCATAGCGATAAACTTTGTTTTCATATTAAAAATTCCTTTGAAAAATTAGGTTGATACGGTTTAGTATGATAAACATATCTGATGAGAACAACAAGAGTTAACTTCTATGATAAATAAAAATATTGATCCCTCTGAGGTGGCAAAATTTAGCCAATCTGCTGCGCACTGGTGGGAAACAGATGGGGAATTTAAACCGTTACACGACATTAATCCGCTACGGGTCAATTATATTCAAGAACGCACCCCTCTGTCGGGCCTATCGGTAATCGATATCGGTTGTGGCGGCGGCATCTTAACAGAAAGCATGGCCACGCTGGGTGCGACCGTCACTGGCATTGATATGAGTGAAGCCGCTATTTCAGTCGCAAAATTACACCAACATGAGAGTGGCTTAGAAATTCACTATCAGGTCAAAACAGCAGAAGAGATGGCATTGCAACAGGCAGGACAATTTGATGTTGTCACTTGCTTAGAAATGCTTGAACACGTCCCCGATCCCGCTTCCGTGATCAACGCGTGCAGTGAATTAGTAAAACCCGATGGCGATGTATTTTTTTCTACGATCAATCGCAATGTGAAATCCTATTTATTTGCGATTGTCGGTGCGGAGTATGTGTTACGCTTAATTCCTAAAAATACGCATGATTTTGCAAAATTTATCCGCCCCAGTGAATTAGATGCGTGGGCGCGCGCTGCCAATTTAAAAATTATTGATATCATTGGGATGAGCTATCATCCATTGACTAAAGAATATTTTTTAACTTCCGATGTCTCAGTAAATTATTTAGTCCATGCGAAAAAAATATGAAAAATATAAATGTTGTGTTGTTTGATTTAGATGGCACGTTGTTAGATACGGCAATGGATTTAGGCAGCGCCTTAAATCACTTGCTCATTGAAGAACAGCAACCGACTTTACCGTATGAAAAAATTCGCCCTGAGGCGGGACGCGGTAGCAAAGGATTATTGAAACTAGGGTTTGGAATCGATGAGACTGACCAACACTTTTCTCGCCTGACAAAGCGTTTTCTGGCGCTCTATCAACAGTATTTATTGGACACCACACAATTTTTTCCAGGTATCGAAGAAAGCTTGCGCTATCTTGAAAAACAGCATATTCCCTGGGGTATTGTCACGAACAAACCTGCAAAATTTACCAATCAATTAGCACACCATTTACATTTAACAAACCGCGCCGGTTGCATCATTAGCGGAGATTCATTGGCAAAACAAAAACCGCATCCAGAACCCATTCTCTATGCGTGTAAATTATTGCAACGTCAACCAGAGAATTGTCTTTATATCGGTGATTCTGAAATGGATATTCATGCCAGCAAAGCAGCAGGCGGATTTTCGTTAGCTGCCATGTATGGTTATATTCCCACTTCTGTCAATCCACAGGATTGGAAAGCGGATGGTTATATCCATCACGCGCGCGACATCATTGATTTTTTAACGTCTGGATAATGTCATGCACTGTGGTTAAATGAACACCTAATTGCTGGATTTCATTTAATGCAGCTGCCACATCACCCGGCTTCAACTCAACACCGCGACACGCGTCTTGAATCACATGCGTTTTAAAATTTAATCGCGCCGCATCTAAGCAAGAATATTTCACACAGTAATCCGTGGCCAAGCCCATGATATAGAGATCGGTAATATTCTTCTCGACTAAATATTTTTCTAATCCGGTATGATGAAGATGCTCATTATCAAAAAACGCGCTGTAACTATCGACGAATCGATCGGTTCCTTTGTGAAAAATGCGCTGAATGGTTGTCGTCTTTAAGTCAGGATGAAAGGCTGCGCCACTCGAATGTTGGATGCAATGATCTGGCCATAACACTTGGCTAATACCATGCACGGTCATCACATCACCGACTTTTTTACCCGAATGATTGGACGCAAAACTCATATGGTCTTTGGGATGCCAATCTTGCGTGGCGATCACACAGTCAAAATAAGGCTGAAGTTGATTCGCCAGTGGGATCACCGCATCGCCATCGGGCACCGCCAAACTGCCGCCTTTGCAAAAATCGTTTTGCAAATCAACCATAATTAATGCGTTTCGATGCAGTTGCTTCATAATTTCCTCTTTTTGTTGTGGCTTTAAATTCGCATTTTAAGGCGCGATTGGTATACTAAACACATTTCATATTAACTCAAGACCACACATGCAAAATAATACATGGTATCCCTTAACCCATCTGGGTTTATTACGCATTAGCGGCAATGACGCAAAAAAGCTGTTGCAAGGTCAATTGACCTGCCATTTAGAGGAATTAAAGCCTCTTCAACTGCAGCTTGCCGCACATTGTAATCCCCAAGGTCGCATTATTAGCTTATTTTATCTATTCATGCTGAATAACAGTTATTACTTACAGCTCCCACGCGAAACCTTGCCGCTTGCAGCAACTGCCTTAAAAAAATATGCTGTTTTCTTTAAAACAGCGATCGAAGACGCCTCTGACCAATTCTTGCAATTTGGTTTTTCAGGCACGCCATTGTCAGATAACAACAACGTACTATTCGCTTATCCGGGTGAAAATCCACGCTTTCTCTCGCTCACCGAACCCAAACACGCGAACTTATCGACCGCGCAAAAATGGCGTGAATTAGAGATGTCTCTACAAATTCCAGCTATTTACCCGGAAACGAGCGAACATTTTTTGCCGCATGAATTAAATTTACCCGCATTAAATGCGGTCAGCTTCAGCAAAGGCTGTTATACCGGTCAAGAAATCATTGCACGCATGCACTATCGCGGCAAATTAAAAAAACACCTACACCTAGCGACAAATTCATCACCCTCCCCAATCACACGCTGCCAACCCATTTATCTAGACGATCAAGTGGTTGGCGAGATCGTTGATTACTGTGATTTGGGATATAATCACTACTTGATATTAATGCTGGTACAAGAGAGCGCGACATTGCAAGCACTCTCATTCGATCCGGCTGGATTGCACCTTCTGAACGCGAGATAACATCAATGCCAAAAAAATTAAAAATTGCTTTAGCGCAGCTCAATTTAACCGTGGGTGCAATTGCCGATAATTTACAGAAATTAATTCAGACTGCCAAAGCCGCTCGTGATGGCTTGCAAGCAGATGTTGTCGTTTTTCCTGAATTAAGCCTCACCGGTTATCCGCCAGAAGATTTATTGTTTCGCAAAGCTTTTTTGCAAAGCGCGAATGATGCATTAACTATTTTTAAGGATGAAGTCCAAGGAATTTATTGCATTGTCGGTCACCCTCATCTGACGTCACAAGGTTTATTTAATGCCTGCTCAGTCATCTACAATGGCACCATCTTAGGCCGTTATTCCAAACAACATTTGCCGAATTATGGTGTGTTTGATGAATGCCGTTATTTTATTCCAGGACAAACTCCTTGCATTGTTCCCATTCATGGCATTCCAGTTGGCATTGTTATTTGTGAAGACATTTGGCATAGCACACCGGCCCAACAAGCCGCAAATCAAGGTGCGCGCTTAATTATTGCGCCCAATGCATCACCGTTTGAATTAGACAAGCAAGAACAGCGTCATTTAACCCTGGCCAAGCGCGCGAAGTCCGCTCAATTACCGATTGTGTATGTCAATAACGTGGGCGCGCAAGATGAATTAATTTTTGACGGTGGCTCAATGGTCATCGATCACGAAGGAAAAATTTGCCAACATGCTGGCTTTTTTAAAGAAGCATTGCTCGGCTTTGACATTGAAATTTCTAGCACAGAGACTCACATTACCACTGCACCTTATACACTGCCTTCAGAGGAACAACGTGTTTACGATGCGCTAGTGTTAGCCGTTCGCGATTACATCCAAAAAAATAAATTCCCAGGTGTGTTGATTGGCGTCTCAGGTGGCATTGATTCAGCATTAACGCTTGCTATTGCAGTGGATGCCTTAGGCAAAGAAAATGTGTTAGGTGTCATGCTTCCGTCACGTTACACATCAGAAGAAAGCTTAGCCGATGGATTAGCGGTCATCCAGCAATTAGGCGTAGCACATCAAACCATTTCGATTGAACCAGCGTTCTCAAGTTTTTTAACCAGTTTAGAACCGAGTTTTGCTGGCACAACACCCGATATCACGGAAGAAAATTTGCAATCACGTTGTCGCGGTGTCATTTTGATGGCGCTCTCGAATAAAACAGGCAAGCTCGTGTTGACCACCGGAAATCGCAGCGAAGTCGCTGTCGGTTATGCAACGTTATATGGTGATATGGCAGGCGGATTTGATGTCTTAAAAGATGTGCCGAAAATGCTAGTCTATCGCTTAGCAACCTATCGCAATCAACTCTCGCCCGTGATCCCGCAAAATACGATTGATCGTGCACCCACTGCTGAATTAGCACCGAATCAGAAAGATGAAGATTCACTCCCACCCTATCCGATCTTGGATCAAATCTTGGCGCTGTATCTCAATCAAGAACAAAGCATCGATGAAATTGTCGCGCTAGGTTTTGATCCGCTTGTCGTCACCCACGTGGTCAATCTCATTCATCGCAGCGAATATAAACGCCGCCAAGGTCCGATCGGTCCTCGGATCAATCACAAAGCATTCGGTCGTGATTGGCGTTATCCGGTGACGTCTGGGTTTAAATTTTAGCTAAACAAATTTTTTGCTAAGTAAAATGCAACGGCCCAAATAATAAGTGCCGACACTTTATTCAACCAGCGGATGGCTGAACGCGTTGCACCGAATTTATTAAAAAAATGTCCTGCGAGCGATAACCCGAAAAACCAACCGAAAGAAACCAAGATACAAGCCAAGGTAAAAAGCCATTTATCTTTACCGATAAAGTTTAACGAATTGGTGCCAATCACTCCGATGGTATCGATGATCGCATGCGGATTTAATAACGAAACAGATGCACAAAAACCAATTTGTTGTTTTGCTGACAGGGGTTTACGCTCACCCTCAAAAGCACTCCGACTGTGCCACGTCACCCAACCGATATAAAGCAAAAAACAAAATCCCACACCATAGAGAATTGTTTTGATACTCGGCACCGTCAAAATAACCACTGACAAACCTAAAATCGCACTCAAGATTAATAACATGTCGCAAATAAACGCCGTCATCACACTCGGCATCGCATGAAGAAATTTTTGCTGGGTGACACCTTGATTAAAAATAAAAATATTTTGTACGCCCAGCGGAAAAATTAAGCCGCAGGAAAGAATAAAACCATAAAAAAAAGCAGTCATGATAGAGCCCTTGTGTAGGTTGTTGGCATAGCACCTGAATTCATTAGCAAGCAACATACCCCAATCTTTAAAATTAGTATAATTAATGATTTTAATATATAATTAGAATAACTAATCGGAAAAATCCCCATGCTAGACTACCAAGCCATTGCTGCTCTCTCAGCCGTCATAGAAACCCAAAGCTTTCAACAGGCCGCAGAAAAGTTATTTATCACTCAATCCGCCATTTCTCAACGCATTAAAGCGTTAGAAAATTTTTACGGCCAACCTGTCTTAATCCGCACTCGTCCTTATCACGCGACGCCGCTCGGTACAACGTTATTAAGTCATTATCAACGCGTGTTGTTACTCGAGGGGGTTATTCATGAGAAATTCATTCAACAAACACAAGCGCCTACTTATTCAGTCGCCATTAGCCGAGACAGCCTTGAAACATGGTTTGTACCCATCATCAACCAGCTCAATAAACTGCAGCCTTTTACACTAAAAATCATTGCTGACGATGAGGAATTAACCTTAGATTATTTGCAAAATGGAATCGTATCTGCCTGCGCCTCCACTGCAAGCAAAGCATTATCTGGCGGAAAAATTGAATCACTAGGCCACTTTGATTATGCATTAGTTGCCTCCCCCGCTTTCAAGAAAAAATTTTTTCCAGGAAAAATCACCGCAGACCATTTAGTCAAAGCACCCACGATGTTGTTTGATCACAAAGACACGCTAGCGACACGCTACTTAGCGCATTTTTTTCAGATTGAGAAAAAAGACATTCGCTACCATGTGATTCCTTCCGTGCAGGGTTTTAAACAATTTGCATTGAATGGTTATGCTTATGCACTCATTCCGGTGATTGATATCAAAAACGAGTTAAAACAAGGGGAACTCATAAATTTACTTCCACATAAACGTTGGCAAATGCCCATGTATTGGCATACCTGGTCACTTGAAACCAAAACCTATCAGACATTTAATGAATTAGTGATCCACATGGCAAAAACAATATTAGCCAACTAATGCCGTTTCAGAAAACCTATGCGAACGACGCAACAAAATTAACAATGTCATTCCGGCATCGAACAATAGAAAATACGCAGGATAAATGAAGCTTTTATGCTGGTATAGCACGCCGATCAATGAAAACAAACTCGCGATTGCAAACAGTGCCCAGAACGCTAAATCTTCCGATTCAGGATGACGCCAGGTTTTTTTAAAAGTAGGCAATCCGCTGATGAAATGCGTCAATAAACCCGCCGCTAAGGCAATAAGTTTAAATTTGAGAAATATGTAACAAAATAACGCCATGCTGGATCCGATAATGGCCAACCAGTCCGTTTTTTTCAATTCCAAAAAACCAAACCGTAATGAAAGCAGAAAAATCGTCGCAGAGCCTATGCTATTCGCCAATGCGAGAAATATGCCGCTGCCTGCCCCAATTTTCAAATAACTTAAAATATTGGTGATCGATAAAACCAGCCAAAAAAAGCGGCTAATCACGCTTGGGCGCGCCGGACCATTCACGATCGCAAATGCACCAAATCCATAGGAAAGAATTGCTAAGATAAAACTGACCCAGCCTAATGTCGATATGCTATGCATGCCACCCCTCTCTCTTTGACTCTTTTTAGGGGGCGCAGTATACCATAATTCCTCAGTATTTGAACAATTCATCTATTTATAGTAAATTTTGTCCTTTAAAAATTAAGGAAATGAATATGTTACGTAATTTATTTAAAGTCAGACCGGCTATCAGAGCAACCACCCCTGCACTCACACTCGGGAAACCCATCACAGCCTCAAGACGTTTTTTTTCTCAAGGAAATTCTGTGTTCACTGACATTCAAAAATTACTTCACGCCAGCGCACTAGGAAAATATCCAGCGATGCCCCATGCCTGGCTAAATCAACTCAAGTCTAATGATTCCAACGAAAACTTGCATGCCATTTTAGAAATTCTTAGATTCAGCCATACGCACGGTTTTAGCATCAGTGTTGAATTAGGCTTATTAACTGAGCGCCCTCTGCAATTGAAAGAGAAAGCGCATCTCATCAAGTTATATGATGATCTTTTGACAAAAGCAATTGCACAGACATGGCAAGATGATATAGCGAAAGAAAAAGCGAGATCCATTTTTCACTTAATCTTAACTAACCATGATTTTGCTAAGCAATTCAACAAAGACTTAACGACTTTGATTAAAAAGCAAAAAGAGAAATATCCATCGGGCAATCCAAGTAATCAGGATTACTATACCATTTGGCAGCTTGTGATAGCGTCAAGCACCGTGACGAAAGCACTTCCACCTGCTTTAATTGACTATTCTGGCCCTCGACTTTCTTCATCATTGTCTTAAAAAGAAAAGAGCTTTTGGCTGAGAGATTTCTTTGGGAATTATCTAAAAAAAAAGCCTCCATTGTCATAAAAACTCGGTATTATGTCAGCATGATACCGAATTGACACCTTATCACTGAGAGGATACTTAATTTACGATGAAAACAATCAGCCTTCCTATTCAAATCAAGAATAATTTAATTGCCATCATCAGTTTAACGATCGCGATTATTGCCTTGCTTTATAATACTTGGCGCAACGAGCATACTGAAAAAAATCGTAATACACGCACCGCGGCGTTTGAAGTATTAAAAGAATTGGGTGAGCTGCAAGTCGTCATTAATTATTCTTATTTCCAACACAACAGCATGATGGGCAATCCCTATCTTGGCTGGGAAAAAATTGCCTACATCAATGACCTCAGTCAACTCTTACCACCCCCTATACCAGTCAATATCAAGGATTTATCAGAAGCATGGGGAAAGAATTGGGAAAAAATCCCAACGAATGAAACCGCAGTCGATAAAATTACCCATGCGATTGACCAATCAAGAGAATCAATTTTAGCTGTTCTTCGTCAACTCAAATAAGTTGTTTTTCAAAGGACGTTCTGTTGCATAAATAAAGAGCTGTCATCTTGAGTACTCAAGAAAGGGCTGTCATCCTGAGCGCTTTTCGCTCCGAAGGATCCCCTTATAAAGTAGAGAGATGCTTAAGAATATCTTTTAGCAAACATCAGAAATTTGCGGGAGATCCTTCGGAGCGAAAAGCACTCAGGATGACAGCCCTTTCTTAAGCGCGTTGTTGCGTAATTCCCACTTCCGTCATTGCGAGGAGCGTTTTTTGCGACGAAGCAATCCAGTTTTTGATTCTATTAACTCTAAAACTGGATTGCTTCGTCGCAAAAAACGCTCCTCGCAATGACGGTGTGTGAATTACGCAACAACGCCTTTCTTAAGGGTGCTATGTTACACAATCATCTTTCTCTTGACCCCGTAGCATGTACTGCTGTATCATTACATCATTATTATTAATCACTTTTAAATCTCTATAAAACATCATGAATATATTAACCTTTTTTAAAGACAAAAGCGCATTAAATGCTGCTTTACTCATTTCCGGCTGCTGCATTGGTGCAGGCATGATTGGATTGCCTGTGCTAGAAGCATTGGCTGGTTTTATGCCCTCCACCCTGGCCATGCTTGCCTGCTACTTCTTCACCACCGCAACCGGACTTTTATTATTAGAAGCCACACTGTGGTTTGATGGCCAAGTGAATCTTCCCTCGATCGTCGAATTTACGCTCGGCAAAATCGGTAAATTCATCACTCTTATCCTTTTTACTTTTTTATTCTATTGTTTGTTCGTCGCGTATTTAGATGGCGGCGGGTCACTTTTTGCAGACATGCTGACAGCTATTTTTCACCACCCAATCAGTCATACGATTGGCATTCTGACCTGTGTCATTTTTGTCAGTACACTGACCTATGCCAGCACTCGATTATTAAATAATTTAAATCGAGGTCTCATTGCAGGTTTAATTTTATCGTATGTCATTTTAGTCTTTGTGGGTTTACCGCAAGTCAAACACACCCATTTAACTTACACCGATTGGAAAGCAACTTTCGCCACTGTACCGATTTTGCTAATTTGTTTTGGCTATCATAATCTCGTACCCAGTCTCACTTATTATTTGAAAAAAAATGTCAATGCAATTCGCTTTGCCATTATTATCGGCAATCTCATGCCATTTTTTATTTATTTCATTTGGAATTTTGTCATCTTGGGTATGCTGTCGCCACAAGATACACACTCAACGAATGGCGCTGAGATGGTCACTCAATTATTGCAAAATGCCTCCTCCTCTTTTGCGATTTTATTTTTTGTTAAAACGTTTTCATTGTTTGCCATGTTAACGTCTTTTCTGCCAAGCGCTGTCAGTTTTGTTGATTTTTTACGGGATGGTTTAAAAAGGAAAAATGAAATTGTCTTGAGTGGATTAGTTTTCTTGCCTCCTTTGCTTTGCGCGCTTTTTTATCCGAATTTATTTTTACAAGCCTTAGGGTTTGCGGGTGGCTTCATTGATGTGTTGTTATTTGCAATTCTACCGGCAACCGTCATCTTAGTCGGTCGCAATATCAAGAAAATCGTAGGGCCTTATCAAGTTGCCGGTGGGAATCTAACACCTGTTATTATTCTGCTACTCTCTTTTGGAATCTTAGCATTTAAATTACTGCCGAATTTAGGATAATCAATCTGATTGCATTCTAAAGCAAAAGAAGATATAACGTTTTGTTATTACCCCTCTGTTATTTGCGATCCATTATTCTTACCCCTTTTTTTTCAAAAGCGGTCTGCTTTAATCTGAGCCACGACCGTCAGGGAGTGTCACGCCCCTCGATTGATATTAGCAAAAAATTGAATCGCCGGTGATCGCTCCCTGACGGTCGCGGCTCAGATTAAAACATTCCTCGCAATGAGCGGCTTTTAATCTGAGCCACGACCGTCAGGGAGTGTCACGCCTCTCGAATTGATATTAGCAAAAAATTGAATCGCCGGTGATCGCTCCCTGACGGTCGCGGCTCAGATTTAAACATTCCTCGCAATGAGCGGCTTTTAATCTGAGCCACGACCGTCAGGGAGTGTCACGCCTCTCGAATTGATATTAGCAAAAAATTGAATCGCCGGTGATCGCTCCCTGACGGTCGCGGCTCAGATTTAAACATTCCTCGCAATGAGCGGCTTTTAATCTGAGCCACGACCGTCAGGGAGTGTCACGCCCCTCGAATTGATATTAGCAAAAAATTGAATCGCCGGTGATCGCTCCCTGACGGTCGCGGCTCAGTTTGAAAGCATCACAAGGATAATTTATGAAACTGTATTTTCAACGCGGCTTTACACTCATTGAATTAATGATCGTCGTTGCGATTATTGGTATTTTAGCGGCCGTTGCGCTACCTTCTTATCGAAACTATACTCAGCGAGCTCGCTTCACTGAAGTGATCGCTGCCAGCGAACCTTTCAAAATAGCGGTGACCATTGCCTTGCAGCAGGGCGCTGATCCTACCCAATTGAACAATGGCTCAGAAGGCATTCCCAATTCACCACCTGCCACAAAAAATTTAGCCAGTGTTCTCGTTGCAAATGGCGTGATTACTGCAACAGCAACCACTCTTCTCAAGGATACCACTTACATTCTCACACCCAATGCCGATGGCAGTGCTTGGAGCCTGGAAGGATCTTGTCTCAAAAATGGATTATGTGAAGAATGACGCATGCAATCACTTAATGCGTTAACAAATCCGTTACTGGATAGCCAGACATTAATTGTTTTCGTCAATCATTTGTTGACGAAGGCTATTCAACAACATGCATCCGATATTCATATCGAACCGTTTGAAAACATGTGCCGCATCCGCTTTCGTTTGCAAGGTCAACTGCAATTGATTGAAGAAATATCTCTCGCGTTTTCATTGCGGGTTGCGGCAAGAATTAAAGTCATGGCCAAATTAGATATTTCAGAGCGTCGATTACCGCAAGATGGCCGCTGTCAATTTCAATCCATCGATTTGCGCATCAGCACTTGTCCTACTTTTTACGGCGAAAAAGTCGTGCTACGATTATTAAATGCCGCTCACCTTTTTTTGAATATCGAACAATTGAATTTTTCATCACCGCAATTAGCTTTATTTTTGCAGGCGATACGCAAACCACAAGGATTGATTTTAGTCACGGGGCCGACTGGAAGCGGCAAAACATCAACACTGTATGCTGCACTCCATCATTTAAATCACATTGAAAAAAATATTGCGACGGTGGAAGATCCGATTGAAATCCGTTTACCCGGAATCAACCAAATCAATGTCCATCCCAAAATTGGCTTAACCTTTTCAACTGCGCTGCGTGCCTTATTGCGACAAGACCCGGATATTATTATGATTGGGGAAATTCGAGATAGCGAAACAGCCAAGATCGCGATTCAAGCTGCCCAAACTGGTCACTTGGTGCTTGCCACCTTACACACGAACAGTGCCATCGAAACCATTACCCGCTTAAAAACCATGGGCATTTTAGCTGACCAATTAACCCATGCGCTCACGCTGATCATTGCTCAACGTCTCATTCGTAAAATGTGTCCTCTTTGTTTTGCAGAAACCTGCTCTCAATGTGTCAAAGGCTACATTGATCGCATCCCTATTTATGAATTTCTACCGATGACGGAAAAAATCGCACAATTAATCGGAATCGAGAGTGATACGCATGCTTTATTTACACAAGCAAAACTAGATGGCTTCATTTCACTGCGCGATGCAGGCGTCGAAAAAGTAACAGCGGGTTTAACCACCTTAACTGAATTAAATCGTGTGCTACCCTCATGAAAAAAAATTTCCTTTTTACTTGGCAAGGCATCAATCAACAAGGTGATGCGATTTCGGGAGAATTATCTGCACCCACACTGAATTTAGCGAAGTACCATTTCGTTAAACAAGAGATTACGCTAACTCACCTCATCCAACAGAAAAAAATCCATTTCACCACTCGCTCAAAAATACAGACTAACGATTTCATTTTATTTTTTCGTCAATTATCGACATTGCTCATTGCTGCAGTCCCTATTATTCAAGCATTTTTGTTTCTGAGCCGACACAAAGAACATCACAAATTGAAAACACTGCTAACCTCGATTACCCATGATTTACAGAACGGTCATCCGCTCTCTTTCGGTCTCAGTAAATTTCCTCATTATTTTGATAGCATCACTTGCAGTTTAATTGAAGTCGGTGAACGAAGCGGCACACTGGATGTGATGCTCGAACGCATCACCCACTATAAAGAACAGTCTGCCGCACTGAAAATGAAAATCCGCCAAGCTCTATTTTATCCTGCACTCACGAGTGTGTTTGCGCTGATCATCAGCTTTTTGATGCTCACCTGCGTGGTACCTCGCTTTGCAGAATTGTTTCAAACCATGCATTGTCAATTGCCGTTACTGACTCGTTTTATCTTGGCGTTTGCAAGCCGATTACGGCAAGAGAGTCTTTGGCTGATGTTAACTGCAATAGGCTGTTGGTATATTATGTATCGAATTCGCCGCAATCCCGCTTGGCAAATTTATGTTGATCAGATGTTATTGAGAATCCCTCTTTTTGGCAATCAACTCAGACGATTCATTTGGGCGAGCATTGCCCGCAGTCTCGCTGTTATTTTTGCCGCGGGAATTCCCATCAGTGAAGCACTGCGGATGATTTCTCACACCACGGGTAACCTGATTTATCAACACGCACTGGAAAAAATTCAATTGGATATTGCCGGTGGTAAGCAATTTAATGTTGCATTGCGTCATCAATCTGATTTTCCCTCCCTCTTCCAACAATTGGTTGAAGTGGGTGAAGAATCCGGTACGTTGGACCAAATGCTCGCTAAAATAGCCGATTATTACGAAAATGATATGAATTATTTCATTTCGCAATTAGGTAGTCTATTAGAACCCTTGATTATGATAATTCTTGGTGTTTTAATCGGAGGACTGGTTATTGCCCTGTACTTACCGATCTTTCAATTAGGAACCGTCATTTAATGGAAATCATTACTTTTTTTAATGCACATCCAGATTATTTTTTGCTGACTGTTTTTTTTATTTCATTACTGGTTGGCAGTTTTTTGAATGTTGTCATTTATCGTTTACCGCAAATGATGAAAAATGAATGGAGCCAAGAATGCCGTGAATATCTCGGCTTAAAATCCGAACCCAATGAAATCGATAAAATCAATCTTGCGTTACCGCTATCACATTGCACAGCCTGCAAAAAATCGATCAAACCTTGGCATAATATTCCGATCATGAGTTATTTATTCTTGAGTGGGAAGTGCGCTTATTGTCACGCACGCATTTCTCTGCGCTACCCTTTAGTGGAAGTCATCTGTTGTTTAGCATCTGTCTATGTGGCATGGCGTTTTGGCGTCAGTTGGCAAACAGTCGGTGGTTTGCTTTTCACTTGGGTTGCGATTAGCTTGACTTTTATTGACTTGGATCATCATTTATTACCCGATCAGTTAACGCTGTTATTAGTTTGGATTGGATTATTTCTCAGTTTGTTTTCAATTTTTACGGACAGTCACGATGCAATTTTGGGTGGCATTGCGGGTTACTTGGTATTTGCATTTGTCCAAGCCATCTTTAAATTTGCCACGGGCAAAGTTGGTATGGGGCAAGGTGATTATAAGTTTTTAGCGGGTTTAGGCACCTTACTTGGCTGGCAGCAATTACCCATTATTATTCTTTTAGCGTCACTCATTGGTTTGATCTTTGGTATTGTGCAAATGGTAGCGAAGCAACAATTTAAAAGCGTCCCCATTCCATTTGGCCCTTATTTAGCATTAGCCGGTTGGATCAGTTTAATTTGGGGAAATGAAATCCTCAGTCTTTATCTGCATAAATTTGCCTTATGAAAGCAACGTTAGTGATCGGCTTAACCGGTGGCATTGGCAGTGGCAAATCAACGGTTGCTGATTTATTTCAGCAAAAAGGAATCACGGTCATTGATACCGATCTTCTCTCGCGCAAACTCACTCAGCCAGGACAGCCTGCATTAGCTGCGATTCGCGCTAAACTAGGTGATGCGATTATCGAAGCAGATGGCTCAATGAATCGAGCTGCATTGAGAAAACTCATATTTACGGATGAGACAAAACGTCGCTGGTTGGAGGATTTGCTTCATCCCTTGATCCGAGCAGAAATGGAAAAACGAATCGAGCAAGCCACTTCTCCTTACTGCATTGCCGTGATCCCTCTGCTTTTTGAAACCCGCCCTAATCCACTTATTCAACGCGTGTTAGTGGTAGATGCGCCCATTGATTTGCAAATTGCCCGCACAGTAGAACGTGATCATGCGTCGCCGGAAGCGATCTCTGCGATTTTAAAAACCCAAGTTGATCGAGAGACGCGATTAAGCAAAGCCGATGATGTGATTAATAATCAGGGTTCATTGGAGGCGTTAATTGCGCAAGTGAATGCGCTGCATGAGAAATATTTGTCGCTTGCATGAGGCGAACCGCTTTAAAGCCAAATAACCTTGTTGCACTCCCTCAAATACATGCTATCATGTTGTAAATTTAATACTTTTTCCTCCAGACACCATGATAGATAATGTCATTATTTATGAACAACCCCTCAACGAACTTATTCGGGTTTGTTTGCGTCTTGAACAATTGTTTGCCCAAGTCGATCACTTTCTTCCTGACACATCCATTCTGGGTACACGGAGCATTATTGTTACCATTATTAATATCCTGCAATTACTGGATCGTCCCGATTTAAAAGCCAAATTAGCAAAAGAATTATCCCATCAAATCCAACTTCTCATGCCGTTGACCCATACACCGGAAATTGATCAAGCTAAATTGGATGAGATTTTAAAACAATTAAGTGACTTCAATCGTAACCTTATCGATAGCAGTGGGAAGATCGGCCAATCATTGCGTGAAATTGAGCTGTTGAATAATTTACGCTTACACCTTGCAACACCCGGTGGCGGCTGTAGTTTTGACATACCCATTTATCATTACTGGCTCCAACAACCTGCTGAGCAACGGTTAGAGACGCTTAACACTTGGTTATCCGAGTTTAATGTTATCCGCAAAGCGAATAGTTTAATTCTGCAACTGGTGCGAGAAGAAAGTAAAATTCATCAGAAAACCGCGACCAATGGTTTTCATCAAGAATTACTCGATCCACAAACTAATTTGCGCTTATTACGCATCGCTGTTCCAAATAATGTTGCCGCTTTCCCTGAAATTAGCTTAGGCCGACATTTTCTCAGCATACGGTTTCATACGCCGACTATTCTCGAAAGACCGGCTCAATTCCCACAGAATATTTCCTTCTGGTTATCTTATTGCACTTCGTGAGATGAAAGATTATGACGTCAGCCAACGAAAAAATTGTTTGTCCACACTGCAAAAAATCCAATACCTGGACAAAAGAAAATTTATTCAAACCGTTTTGTTCTGAGCGATGCAAGCTAATTGATTTAGGTGAATGGGCGAGTGATACGCGTCGGATACCGGGCGATCAAGCGTCTACGTCGGATATTCCTACGGATGATGAGAACGAATAATCCAGTGATTCCAACAACACTCCGTTAAAAAAGAATTGTTAGCTGAGTCTCAGACATTTGCGGGAGATCCTTCGGAGCGAAAAGCACTCAGGATGACAGCCCTTTCTTAAGCGCTTAAGAAAAGGCTGTCATCCTGAGTGCTTTTCGCTCCGAAGGATCTCCCGCATAAGAAAAGGCTGTCATCCTGAGTGCTTTTCGCTCCGAAGGATCTCCCGCAAATGTCTGCGACCTAGCTGACAATCCTCTTTCTTAACTAAGTGCCATTACCCTCGACCCCTCTTTTTCTAGGCGGTGTTGCATAATTCTCACTTCCGTCATTGCGAGGAGCGTTTTTTGCGACGAAGCAATCCAGTTTTTGATTCTTAAATCTAAAACTGGATTGCTTCGTCGCAAAAAACGCTCCTCGCAATGACGGTGCGTGAATTACGCAACAACGTCCTTTGAAAAAGGGGGAGCAAGGGGGATTTGTATAAAAAGAAGAAGCTCTTATTCAATGTCCACTCCCTTTTATTGGGGGACTAGAGCACTCACGATGACAACCCTTTCTCAAGCTTAGCTAAAATCACGTTATTCCCGGCTGGAAATTCATACTGAGATAATTCGTGCGGCAAAACCCAGCGGATAGCCTGTCCTTCTGCACCTTGTGGCTCACCTGAATAACTTGTCACAATCCATGTATCTAATAAAACAATTCGGTCTTTATAGTCATATTCAAATTGCAGCCAGCTTTCGGCTAATAAAACTTCAATACCCAATTCTTCTTTCAATTCACGCGTTAACGCTTGCAACACCGTTTCATCCGCTTCAACTTTGCCACCCGGAAATTCCCACAAACCACCTTTGTATTTATCCATGGGTCGCTTTGCAATTAAAATTTCACCGGTGGGCTGACGGATAATTCCAACTGCAACATGCATCACGACAGTGTGCCATGGCAATGTTTATATTTCTTGCCAGAACCACAAGGACAATTTTCATTTCGTCCCACTTTCCGCTCGTCACGCATAAATGGCACCACATTACTGACGGGTTCTGCTACTTCTTCCGAATCACCTAACGTATCCACTTCAGCATGTTCAAATTTCATTTTGAAATTGGCTGATTGCTGACGTTGCGCATTCCGCTGCGCTTCAAGTGCAGCCGCTTCTTGTTCCGTGCGGATTTCAAACTTGTGCAATGATGAAATCACTTGATAATTGATCCGAGCTAATAAATCCACAAACAATTCGAATGCTTCGCGTTTGTATTCTTGCTTTGGATTTTTTTGTGCATAACCCCGTAAATGAATACCTTGACGCAAATAATCCATCGCCGCTAAATGTTCACGCCACATCCCATCCAATGTTTGCAACATGACGGCTTTTTCAAATTGACGCATACATCGCCGATTCCGTTTGCTCTTCTTTTTTCTGATAAACTTCTTTGAAAATTGTTTGAATACGCTCACGCAAATTTTCTTCATGCAAGTTTTGATCTTGGCGCAACCAGTCGGCAATCGGTAACTGCAAATTAAAATCTTGCTTCAACCGATCTTCTAATCCAGGCACATCCCATTGCTCTTCCAGCGAATGCGGTGGAATATATTGCGTCATCACCGTCTCAACCACTTGTTGCTGAATCGCTTCGATCGTATCGGAAATACTGTCCGCTTGTAATAGCTCATCACGCTGACTGTAAATCACTTTACGTTGCTCATTCGCAACATCATCGTATTCCAATAATTGTTTACGGATATCAAAGTTATGCGCTTCAACTTTACGTTGCGCATTCTCAATACTGTTACTCAATAAACGCGATTCCAATGCCGCGCCTTTTTCCATGCCAATGCGCTTCATGATATTGGTTAAACGATCGCCGCCAAAAATTCGTAACAAATTATCTTCCAACGATAAATAAAAACGTGATTTACCCGGATCACCTTGACGACCTGAACGACCGCGTAATTGATTGTCAATCCGACGGGATTCATGGCGCTCAGTGCCTAATACATATAAACCACCGGCTGCAATGACTTGATCATGGCGCGCTTGCCATGCTTTTCGATGTTCTGTCAGTTGTTCGGAGGTTGTTGAATTCTCAAATGCTTTTAATTCCGCTTCTAAATTACCGCCTAACACGATATCAGTACCGCGACCTGCCATGTTAGTTGCAATCGTAACAGCACCGGGCCGTCCGGCTTCCGCAATAATTTGCGCTTCTTGTTCGTGAAATTTTGCATTTAACACTTGATGAGGAATATTTTCTTGCTTCAGTAATTTCGATAAAAATTCCGATGTTTCAATCGAGGTGGTACCCACTAACGCCGGTTGACCGGCTGCGCGGGATTTTTTAATGTCTTCAATAATGGCGGTAAATTTTTCTTCCGCTGACATATACACTAAATCCGCATGGTCTTGACGAACCATCGGTCTATTTGTGGGAAGCACGATCACTTCTAAGCCATAAATTTGTTGGAATTCGTAGGCTTCTGTATCAGCCGTACCCGTCATCCCTGCTAATTTTTGATAGAGACGGAAATAATTTTGGAAGGTGATCGACGCCAAGGTTTGATTTTCTTGACGGATTTCCACACCTTCTTTTGCTTCAATCGCTTGATGCAAACCATCGCCCCAACGACGTCCGATCATGGTACGACCGGTATGTTCATCGACAATCACGACTTCATCATTTTGCACGATGTAATCAACATCACGATGAAATAACGCATGCGCGCGCAATGCCGCATTTAAATGATGCATCAACATAATATTGTTGCTGTCGTATAAGCTTTCGTTTTCTTTCAACAAACCCACTTGAATAAAAATATCTTCGACACGCTGATGACCGTCTTCCGACAGAAAAGCTTGTTTGGTTTTTTCATCAATTAAATAATCGCCTGGCGCATCTTTTGCAGCTTGTTTTTGCAAGCGTGGAATCAATTTGTTAATCGCAATATAAAGTTCCGTGCTGTCTTCTGCTGCACCGGAAATAATTAAAGGTGTTCTGGCTTCATCAATTAAAATAGAATCCACTTCATCGACAATGGCATAAAAAGGCGAACGCTGAACTTTCTCTTCCAAACTAAATGTCATATTGTCGCGCAAATAATCGAAGCCATATTCATTGTTGGTTCCGTAAGTAATATCGGCTGCATACGCTGTTTTTTTATCTTGCTGACTCATGTTCGGTACAACCACACCGACAGACAACCCTAGGAAAGAATAAAGCGGATTCATCCAATCTGCATCGCGGCGCGCTAAATAATCATTGACGGTGACAATGTGTACCCCTTTGCTCGGCAAGGCATTGAGATAAGCTGCCAGTGTCGCCACTAAGGTTTTACCTTCACCGGTACGCATTTCTGCAATACTGCCGCCATGCAATACCATACCGCCGAGTAATTGCACATCAAAATGGCGCATATTCATGACCCGCTTACCGGCTTCACGCACCACGGCAAATGCTTCCGGTAATAAACTATCGAGTGTCTCGCCTTGTTGGATACGTTGACGAAATTCAGTGGTTTTTGCTTGCAATTCAGCATCGGTAAGCGCAGCCATTTGCGGCTCTAATGCATTGATCTTTTCGACTGTTTTCCACATACCGCGTAGTACGCGTTGGTTGCGGCTACCAAAAATTCGTTTTAACAAACCTGTCACCATGTTGATCACCTTGAATCTTTGAGAAAAATAGCAGGAAGCATCACCTACTTTGCGTGAAAAGTCAAACTGTTATACTATGCAAACTATGACGAAAGCACCTCTCTCTACATTCCTCAAACAAGACAGCAAAACGCTGGGAAATTTGCTGCTTAAACTGCAGCAATTAAACCAATGGAATGCCTGGCTGGCTGAGTGTTTAGCGGATGAGAAGTCTCTACTCACCCATTGCAAAATCGTCGGCTTAGACCGCCAATCCTTGATCGTCATGGCCACTAATCCGCATTGGGTTACCCGTTTTCGGTTTTTTATTCCGACGTTGATTGAAAAATTACGCCAGTTCCCTGATTTAAAAAATATTCAGGCTATTTGCTGTAAAGTGAGTCCGCCGCAATATAATCAAGTGGTTAAGAAGCCTCGAGGAAAGTTAGCTTTATCCCAAGGAAGTTCGGAAGTGGTTCAACATACTGCAAAAAAAATAAAACATGCAAAATTAAAGCAAGTACTTGAACGATTGGCTGAACGGAAAAACTCCATAAATACATGACTATTTTTGCTATAATTAACTTATATCATTCATCTTGAGGATAACATATGAGCAACAATAGACACCCAATCTTATTAAATCACGGTGAAGGTTTAGATTATCCGATTAGTGATGGTGAATGTGTATTAAGAAAATCATCCCATCCCGGCATAGTCAATGCAAGCTATCGTGTGCCAGGTGATGATCTCTTATCACATGAAAGCTTTATATATGATTCAAAAGTGAAGCAATGGATAGGTTATGATTTTGATGATGAAAAAGTGGAAGAAATAAAACAAACTTTTTCTGAGCTACCTGATGCAAAAAAAGATGTTAAAAGTTATGAAGAGAATCGTGAAAAACATTTAGACGAACTAATTAACTCGCTGAAAACGTATGACAGTGATAAAACCAGAGGGATTGAGAAAATAACAGAAGCAAGAGAAGTTAGAGTAGAGATAATGCCAGAAGAGCAAAAGCAAGCTCTTTTAAATGCAACAAAAGAAGCGAGTGAAAAAGCAGAAATTATAAATGTTGCTGGAACTGGAAGAAGAGCATCGGTAACAGACGTAACAGACGTAAAACCCCCTACGCCCAGAAGAGGCTCTATATAAGCTAAGCGATAAATCTGAGCCGCGACCGTCAGGGAGCGATAGCCGACGATTATATTATCGGCTTTATTCATTCGAGATGCGTGACACTCCCTGACGGTCGTGGCTCTGTTTGAAAGCTGCTTATTATGCAACAACGTTGTTATTATCTGGGTTAGATTCTTTCTGAGCCGCGACCGTCAGGGAGCGTTCGCCGGTGATGATATTATCGGTTATATTCATTCGAGATGCGTGACACTCCCTGACGGTCGTGGCTCTGTTTGAAAGCTGCTTATTGTGCAACAACGTTGTTATTATCTGGGTTAGATTCTTTCTGAGCCGCGACCGTCAGGGAGCGTTCGCCGGTGATGATATTATCGGTTATATTCATTCGAGATGCGTGACACTCCCTGACGGTCGTGGCTCTGTTTGAAAGCTGCTTATTGTGCAACAACGTTGTTATTATCTGGGTTAGAACGGTAGCCCGGGTGGCAACCCGGGTTTTTGATGGCGGGGTTAACCGCCTTCGATAGCTAAAATAGGTTTGAAATAAGAAATCGGTGCATCTGCAGGATTTTCGAATGTCACATATTCCCATGCTTCTTGCTTGGCAAGTAATTTGCGAAGTAATTTGTTATTTAAAGCATGGCCTGATTTGTAACCATTGAATGAACCAATTAAGCTGGAACCTAATAGATATAAATCACCAATCGCATCTAAGATTTTATGCTTCACGAATTCATCTTCGTAGCGCAAGCCTTCTTCATTCAATACGCGAAAATCATCAATCGCAATCACATTATCCACGCTCGCACCACGCGCTAAATTCAATGCACGTAATTGCTCGAATTCAGACATAAAACCAAACGTGCGCGCACGGCTCACTTCTTTTACATACGAAGTGCTAGAAAAATCCAACGTCGCCGTCTTAGTGTGCATTTCAAAAACCGGATGATTGAATTCAATTCCAAAGGTCACTTTAAATCCTTCGAACGGTTCAAAGCACGCCCACTTGTCACCGTCTTTCACGGTCACTTTGCGTTTGATACGAATGAAACGCTTAGGCGCATTTTGTTCTTTAATCCCAGCGGATTGCACTAAGAATACAAATGGACCGGCACTGCCGTCCATAATCGGAATTTCAGATGCTGTGACATCCACATACGCATTATCAATGCCTAAACCCGCTAATGCCGAGAGCAAATGCTCAACGGTAGAAACTTTGGCTTCATCTTTCTCCAACGAAGTCGATAACGTAGTATCACCTACGTATTCTGCAAGCGCGGGTATTTCGATGAGTGGATCAAGATCGGTACGCTGAAAGATAATCCCAGTGTTCGGCGGCGCAGGACGCAGTGTCAACTCTGCTCGCTCGCCTCCATGCAATGTAATTCCGGTAGCCTTAATGACGTTTTTTAAGGTTCTTTGTCTAATCATTCCTGTTTCACTTTCAATAATAAAGTTGGGCAATGGTAACACAAAAAGATTGCATGTGAAATTAATAATTTACCTAATTCAAACAAGGGATTTAACTATTAAATCCAGCAAGTTTACTAGCAAATTTATGCATTTCCTCATTCACGTGCGAATTGACTAAGGAGAAACCATGATACTCCGGCACGCTCAAACGCAATAGAGTCATGCTCGTCATGGCGATTACCGTGGCTGTTCTTAAACCGGTTAATGAATAAAAACCGCTTTCATTTAAACCTATCGCATTGTCTGGGCCCAATACAGCAATCGGTTGAACTTTGGGAACGGCTTGCATGTGATCCGTACGGCGCACATCCGCTTTACCCGTCAGGATAAGGTAAATACTATCGACAGGATCCCCCTCTTTGACAATGACTTCTCCGGCTCTCACATGGCTCTCTTTGAATAGCGCAGACAGATCAAGCAATTCTTGATCAGTGAGCGTAGAAAAACAACGTTGTTTACGAATCAACATGAGTTTGACATCTTGACTGACGGTATCTGCCATATGCCCATCCTTATGTTAGAAAGATGACTTAATTTCAGTTTAGCAACAATTTTAGAAACTTGCTGAAAATATTGAATATAAATAGGCTGGACTTTCGTTGGACTTGGGGTGAAGGCTTAGAAATTTTAGGTTAAAAAATGAACAACTCGTGTGTGGCTCCAAGCAGCCTTTGCTGTTAAGACACAGAGCAGCTTAGTAAGTAGCTTTTACTGTTAAAACACAGAGCTGCTCAGGATGACAGACGCTTTAAACTTCCGTTTCTTCTTTACGACGTAAAAAAGCAGGAATATCTAAATAATCGAACTCTTGTCCTAACTCATTTGTTAAGCTCGATTTCAGCCCAGAACCGGACGCATTCGACGCTGCATTTCGACGCATCACTGCAGGTTTTTCTAAATGATGATAATCAATAGAACCATCAGCACGTGTTGAATCCGCTAATTTGGATGCTTGTTGACCTGTTTGTTTCCGACCTAAGCCAGTGACAATGACTGTGACACGGACTTCATCACGCAGCTCAGGATCAATCACAGTACCCACAACAACGGTTGCGCCTTCCGAGGTAATATTCTTAATCGCATCACCGACTTCTTCAAATTCACCAATCGACATATCAAGACCCGCCGTGATATTTACCAACACGCCACGTGCACCAGACATATCCACATCTTCCAACAAGGGACTCGAAATCGCCGCTTCAGCCGCTAAGCGCGCACGATTTTCACCGGAAGCCACACCGGTACCCATCATTGCCATGCCCATTTCAGACATCACCGTGCGAACATCCGCAAAATCCACATTGATCAAACCTGGACGCGTAATTAATTCAGCAATACCTTGTACGGCACCGCGCAACACATCATTCGCCGCCTTAAACGCATTCACTAACGTGACATTCTTACCTAACACACTCAGTAATTTATTATTGGGAATCGTGATCAGCGAATCAACATACTGACTTAAATTCGCAATCCCTTGTTCGGCCACTTGCATACGAACTTTGCCTTCAAAAGAAAAAGGTTTTGTTGTCACAGCAACCGTCAAAATACCTAATTCTTTAGCGATTTGTGCAAAAATAGGCGCTGCACCTGTTCCTGTACCGCCACCCATCCCAGCGGTTAAAAACACCATGTCTGCACCATTTAAAGCCGCTTTAATACGTTCACGATCTTCTTCTGCAGACCGTCTACCGACTTCTGGATTCGCACCCGCGCCTAGACCGCGCGTAATGGAGTCACCCAGTTGAATAATCGAATTCGCTGATGAATTTCTCAATGCTTGTGCATCCGTATTCGCGCAAATAAATTCAACGCCCTCGATGGATCCCGCCATCATGTGTTCAACTGCGTTTCCACCCCCACCGCCAATACCGATTACTTTGATGACGGCATTTTGCGGATTTGTTTCTGCTAATTCAAACATAGGTGACTCCTTTTGATAATTTTATCCAATTATTTTGACGTCCAACTCTTTGTATCCGCGACAAGCCGCGGGGAATAAACTTAAAAATTTCCCTGAAACCAACCTTTCATACGGGCTAACAACGCTTTCAGATTAGAATGTGAAATAGGTTCGCGTTGACCTTCCTCACGTTGCTGCATCGCATGTAGCAACAATCCAATTCCGGTTGCATAAATAGGATTAGTAATCACTTCTTGCATCCCAGTCACATGCATTGGCGAACCCAACCGAACAGGCATTTTGAAAACCCGCTCCGCTAATTCCACAGCACCTTCCACTTTTGCAGCACCACCGGTTAACACGATGCCCGCCGCAATTAAATCTTCTAAACCACTGCGACGTAATTCTGCGGCGACCAAGGTAAATAATTCTTCGTAACGCGCTTCGACAACTTCTGCTAATGCACGACGTGAAATATGTCGACCGGGTCTATCACCCGCCATGGGAATATCAATCATTTGATTGGTATCAGCCAAATCTTGTAAGGCACATGCATATTTAATTTTAATGTCTTCTGCATTCTTAGCCGGTGTCCGTAATGCAATCGCAATATCATTCGTGACTTGATCACCCGCAATTGGAATCACAGCCGTATGACGCACAGAACCCTCGGTGAAAATCGCAATGTCTGTCGTACCACCACCAATATCCAACATACAGACACCCAATTCTTTTTCATCATCCGCGAGAATGGATTGACTCGATGCAAATTGCTCTAACACAATATCACTTGCAGTTAAGCCACATCGTTTTAAACACTTCACAATATTTTGTGCAGCACTCACCGCCCCTGTCACGATATGGACTTTCGCTTCTAAACGAACGCCAGACATACCAATAGGTTCACGAATAGAATCTTGGTTATCAATGATAAATTCCTGCGGTAAAATATGTAGAATTTTTTGATCTGCCGGAATGGCAACTGCTTTGGCAGCATCAATAACACGATCCACATCCAATTGAGACACTTCACGATCACGAATAGCCACAATCCCGTGTGAATTTAAACTGCGAATATGACTGCCGGCAATACCGGTAAAAGCAGAATAAATTTGGCAACCTGCCATCAGTTCTGCTTCTTCCACGGCACGTTGAATCGATTGAACTGTTGATTCTATATTAACGACGACGCCGCGTTTTAAACCCTGGGAAGGATGCGAGCCTAAACCAACTATATTTAATTTACCCTCGTTAGTCACTTCGCCCACTATCGCGACAACTTTCGAGGTCCCAATATCAATACCTACCATTAAATCTTTATTTGGCTTCTTTGCCATAATGATTTCTTCCAGTTAAAGTAAACTGCTCTGCTATCTTTGCTTACCGCGATAGCTTCCTTTTTTAACCTGTACTCTCTTCTTTATCAGATTTCCATTTCACCGCTAAACCATTTGGATAGCGCAAATCAACGTATTCTACATCTTCTGCACGCTTACCGACAATTTTTCGATACACTTTCACAAAATGGTTGGTACGAGTCAAGATATCTTTGTAGCCTAAGTTCACTTTTATGCCATTATCGAGTGTCATACTCCATGCGAGATACGATGATAATTCCAGGTGCGCGATTTTATTATGTAATGGCTGAACAATGCGACTCATTTTGACAAAATTTTCTAACATGTTTATTTGTTCACCTTCAGGGCCGATAAATTGCGGCAAATTTTGCGGATAGGTATTTTCATCGGCCGTAAAAATTTCCCCATTTGTACTCAGCAAACTGTGTTGATTCCAACGTGCAACGGGGATGCGCTCGGTAATTGCAATGACCATTTGATCTGGCCAGATACGCCAAACGGATGCATTGGCTACCCACGGAAGCTGCAATAATTGTTCTTTGACGGCATCCACATCAATGGCAAAAAAACCGCGCGTAACGAGTGGCATTAACGCGTGTTGCACATCACGATGACTCATATGCGCTGCGCCATACACTTTGACATGATGAATGGGAAAATCATTCGTGCGTTTTATTTTATTTACAGAGAGGAAACTGATTGCAATTAAAGCAATTATCAAGCTAATTTTGCAAATACTTCGCCAAGCAATCGGATGCGCTAATTTGCGTTGCTTCTTGCTTTTTTTGAAGATCATTGCGATTCCTTTCTACGAATCTACGAAAAAATAACTATTCGTCCTCTCGACATCGGAGATGATGTACAACACAAAAATCAACTTACGCCTGTTTTTTGCAACACCGATTCACGCAAATCCGTTGCCGCCAAATTAGTTGCCAGTGCACCAATATTGCCCGCACCTTGCATTAATAAAACATCTCCCTCTCGCAAGATTGATTGCAAATCCGCAGCCAAATGATCGTGTTTCTCTACAAAAATAGGTTTCACTTTGCCACGTTGCTCAATCGCTTTCACCAACGAAGCACCATCTGCACCAGGAATAAAAGGCTCCCCCGCGGAATAGACATCTAACAAAACAAGTTGATCCGGCGCAGACAACACATCACAAAATTCCGTAAATAAATCACGCGTACGTGTATAACGATGCGGCTGGTAAACCATCACGATGCGGCGATCCGGCCAACTGTCTCTTGCCGCTTGAAACGTTGCGGCAATTTCACGCGGATGATGACCGTAATCATCAATCAACGTCACTTTACCACCCGCTTTCACGGCAAATTCACCCAAAATTTGAAAACGCCGACCAATCCCAGCAAACTTTTCCAATGCCGTTTGAATCGCACGATCAGAAATTTTTAATTCCGTCGCAATCGCAATGGCCGCCAATGCATTTAACACATTATGTTTGCCCGGCAAATTTAAGGTAATGGTCAATGGACTCATGCCATTGGGTCGCTTCACAACAAATTGTGTTTTGGTTCCCTGTTGCGTAATCGATAAGGCTTTAAAATTAGCATCCTCTGTGAAACCATACGTCACAAACGGTCGCGACACATCGGGTAATATTTCTCTGACCACCGGATCATCGATACAAAGCACCGCTAATCCATAAAAAGGCAAGCGATGTAAAAATTCAATAAACGCCGCACGTAATTGCGCAAAATCATTGTGATACGTCGCCATATGATCGGCATCAATATTGGTGACCACTGAAATCATGGGTTGCAAATAGAGAAACGATGCATCACTCTCATCGGCTTCCGCCACTAAATAACGTCCCGTTCCTAAACGCGCATTGCTGCCCGCACTATTTAATTTTCCGCCGATCACAAACGTCGGATCGACACCCTCTTCCGCTAAAATACTGGTAACCAAACTGGTCGTGGTCGTTTTGCCATGCGTGCCTGCAATCGCGATGCCGTAATGAAATCGCATCAATTCGCCTAACATCTCTGCACGAGCGACAATCGGAATATGCGCTTGGCGAGCGGCTACTAATTCCGGATTTTCTAAATCGACGGCCGACGAACGCACGACAACATCCGCCTGTGCAACGTGACTGGCTTGGTGACCTAAAAAAATTTCTGCGCCAATGGCGCGCAACCGTTTCGTCAATGCACCGTCGGCTAAGTCAGAACCCGATACCCGATAACCTTGGCTTAACAAAACTTCTGCAATGCCCGCCATGCCAACGCCACCAATTCCAACAAAGTGGATATGCTTAATCCGACCCATTTCATATGTCCAACTCAAGTGCAAATCTCCTCACAAATCGTTAATACTTTTTCAGTGGCATCCACTTGGCGTAATAGATACGCCGCTTCTGCCATCGCTTGCCGACGTGTCGGCGACTCAACCAATTCATTGACCAGGGCGGCTAATTTATCAACCGTTAACGTTGCTTGAGGCGCCAATAATGCAGCACCTTTTGTCACCATCACATTGGCATTTGCCGTTTGATGATCATCAATCGCGTGTGGAAAAGGCACCAATATTGCACCCACCCCCACCGCACATAATTCGGCAACCGTTAATGCCCCTGCACGACATAAAACAAAATCCGCTGTCGAGTAAGCGTGATCCATGTCTTTAATAAAAGGTGCTATCTTAGCAGTCACACCCGCTTTTTGATACGCTGTGACGGTATCTGCATAATGTTTTTCACCCGCCTGATGATAAACCTGCGGACGTTTTTCCAGCGGCAGGGCTGCCAACGCTTGCGGTATTAATTGATTTATCGCCTGCGCCCCTAGACTCCCACCGAGCACTAATAATGTGATATCGCGATGCTGCGTCAACCGTGTCATTGGTTCCGGCAATGCTGCAATTTCATGCCGAATCGGGTTACCAATCGTGACAACATTGTCGCGTTTTTTAAACGTATTAGGAAACCCTTCTAATACTTTTTTAGCCACTTTAGCGAGCCATTTATTCGTCGTGCCGGGTTTCGCATTTTGCTCATGAATGATTAACGGCCGCCGCAGTAACCAACTCGCAATGCCGCCAGGCCCACTCACAAAACCGCCCATGCCAATCACCACATCCGGTTTCAGTTGGCGAATAATACGGAATGCCTGATAAATCGCAAGGGTTAATCGAAATGGCGCGAATACAATATCCTTGATGCCTTTGCCGCGCACACCACTGATTGAAATAAAATGCAGAGGAATATTCGCCTCTGGCACAATTTTGGCTTCTAGCCCTTTTTGAGTGCCTAGCCAATGGACGTCAACCCCATTTTTGCGTAACGCATTGACCACCGCAAGACCGGGAAAAATATGCCCTCCCGTGCCACCGGCCATCATCAATACGCGTTTTAAGTTACTCATCCCGCAATCCTAAATCGACCATCCGATTTTCATAATCAATCCGTAACAATAAGGCAATCACAATGCAATTCACTAACATACTGCTGCCGCCATAACTCACCAAGGGCAGTGTCAATCCTTTGGTCGGTAAAATACCGCAATTTACCCCGATACTCACGGTAAATTGAATGGCGATCCACAGGCCAAATCCATACGCCATAAATCCGGCAAAATGATGACCCAGTTGCTGCGCCCGTCGCCCAATTAAAAAAATACGCATCACCAACAAGACAAATAACGCCGTTAAGATCAACATGCCCACCAACCCTAATTCTTCTGCAATCACCGCAAAGAGAAAATCAGATTGCGCTTCGGGCAAGTAAAAAAGCTTTTGAATACTTTTACCGAGCCCCACACCCAACCATCCCCCTCGGCCAAACGCAATGAGCGATTGCGTTAATTGATAGCCACTGCTAAATGCATTCGCCCAGGGATTTAAAAAAGATGTCATTCGCGCCATGCGATACGGTGCAGAAATCGCTAACACGGACAAAGCAATTCCAACCAGAAACAATAACAACACAAAATGCCGCACTCGCATTCCAGCTAAAAACATCATCCCTAGCGAGGTTGCAATGATAACAACACTCGCCCCAAAATCCGGTTCGCGTAATAATAGAATTGCAATGACACTGAGCAATGCCATCGGTTTTAAAAATCCATTTAAGGTATTTTTCACCTCGTGATTGGAACGCACTAAATAACTCGCCATATAAATCACAACAGCAAATTTCGCTAACTCAGAGACTTGGATACCAATGGGCCCTACACCAATCCAACGCGCGCTGCCATTGATGGCATGACCAATCCCTGGAATCAACACGAGCGCTAATAAAGCAACAGCACCCCCCAACAAGACATGGCTGAACTTTTCCCAATAATTAATTTCAAATTGAACAACTAGACTGCCGCACAGAATGCCTAAGATGATATACACCAATTGCTTATTAAAATAATAAAACGGTTGATGCAATTGATGATCAGAGATAACAATCGACGCCGATGCCACCATTAACAAACCAAACACTAATAAACTTAATACGGTAAAAATTAACAACCGATCGTAGGGCCGCGGTGGCGTCATGGCACGCCGTGAAACTGGAAAGTTTTGCATAATCTCCCTTACCGTAGCGATTGGACAATGTCAGTAAAAACCTCTCCGCGATGTTCAAAGTTCTTAAACATATCAAAACTCGCGCACGCCGGTGACAATAAAACACTGTCGCCCTTCGTTGCAACAGAATCTGAGAGAGCAATCGCCTCTTCCATGCTTTTTGCAAACAGCAAATTCACTCGATCACCCAACACTTCCGCTAAAAGAGGCGCTGCTTCGCCAATTAAAACCACTGTTTTGACATGTTGTTCTACGGCAGGAATTAATGGCGTAAAATCCGCATTTTTACCAAGCCCCCCGGCAATCAAAATTAATTTACCCGGAATTTCACTGCCCAACCCATAAATAGCCGCTAATGTCGCACCGACATTGGTTCCCTTCGAATCGTTGTACCAAGTAATCTGATTGCGCTCGCGGACTAATTGACAACGATGTGCTAACCCTTGAAATTCTCGCAATGCTTGCAACATAGGCGCCATTGGCAACCCATGACCATAACCTAATGCTAAGGCGGCTAACGCATTGGCTTGATAATGTCGTCCTAAAATGGGTAATTCACGCACGGCTAACAACGCTTGATCTTCGAAGGCTAAATAATTTTCGCCATTTTTTGTCAACAAGCCAAATTCATTGGCTTTAGGTGCGTTTAAGGTAAAAAATAAATTTCGTTCCACTGTCGTATCGCATGTGGTGTAAGCGTCATCTCGATTGCTCACAGCAACCTTGCAACCCAGATAAATTCTTTTTTTCGCACTACAATAATCGAGTACGCTGGTGTAGCGATCCATGTGATCCGGTGTCACATTCAATACCGTTGCAACACTCGGTTGCAGTGAATACGTTGTCTCGAGTTGAAAACTCGACAACTCTAAAACAAATAATTCCGTTTTAGCGTCGGTTAATAAATCCAATGCAGGAATCCCTAAATTACCGCCCACTTGCACATTCACACCGGCGGCTTCTGCCATTTTACCAACGAGTGTTGTGACGGTACTTTTTGCATTGGTTCCCGTGATGGCAATAACGGGTTGTTGAGTCGCCGTTGCAAATAATTCAATATCGCCCACAATCGGTTTACCGCGCGCCGCTTGTGCAGCAATTTGCGGCTCATGAATGGAAACTCCGGGGCTAATCACAATTTTGTCGGCTTGGGCTAATAATTTTTCATCCCATTTGCCAAGAGATAAAGGCACATCGGGAAAAGCCTGCTGAAATTCCTTGAGATTCGGCGGAGTGGATCGACTGTCATTGACGGCAACAGGAATTCCTCGCTGAAGCAAAAAACGTGCGGCAGAATAACCTGAACTACCGAGTCCAACAACAACGTGTAAATCCTTCGTCATAAGCCATTATCTCAATTTTAAAGTAGCCAATCCGCACAATACTAACACAAAAGTAATAATCCAAAACCTGACAATCACGCGGGGTTCAGGCCACCCTTTTAATTCAAAATGATGATGGATGGGTGCCATGCGAAAAATTCGTCGTCCGGTTAATTTAAACGAGGCAACTTGCAAAATGACGGATACGGTTTCTAAAACAAAAATACCGCCCATCAACAGCAGCACTAATTCTTGGCGAACAATCACAGCGATAATCCCTAACGCTGCCCCCATGGATAACGCACCCACATCACCCATAAACACTTGCGCGGGATACGTGTTAAACCATAAAAATCCGAGTCCGGCACCGACTAATGCACCACAAAAAACAATGATTTCACCGGAACCTGCCACATACGGTATCGCTAAATAATTAGCAAAATGCACATTACCACTGGCATAAGCAAAAACACCTAATGCTGCGGCGACCATCACGGTTGGCATGGTGGCCAGTCCGTCTAACCCATCTGTTAAATTCACTGCATTACTGGAGCCAACAATCACAAAATACGTCAATAAGATAAAGAAAGGACCCAGAGGCAGCATCCACGTCTTAAAAAATGGAAAAATAAGTTGGGTTTCAACTGGCGTGGTTGCTGTGAAATAAAGATAACAAGCCGCACCTAAACCGAGCAAGGATTGATATAAATATTTATGGCGTGCTGAAAGACCACGGCTATTTTTTTTCACGATTTTTAAATAATCATCCCACCAGCCAATGAGACCAAAACCCAACGTGATTAATAAGATTAGCCAAACATAACGATTCGATAAGTCACTCCATAACAAGGTACTTAAGGTGACCGTTACCAATATTAATGCACCGCCCATCGTGGGCGTACCGGCTTTGGATAAATGACTTTGCGGTCCATCATTACGTATCACTTGGCCGACACGATAACGACTTAACCAACGAATCATGGCAGGACCAAAGATTAAAGAAAGACCTAATGCCGTCAAGGTGCCTAAAATAGCACGCAGTGTTAAGTACTGCACGACATGAAAAAAATGAAAATGTTGTGCTAATAGATCACTTAACCAGACTAGCATGTGTTTCTCCTTTTAGATTCTCCGTCATTGCGAGGAGCGTTTTTTGCGACGAAGCAATCCAGTTTTAAGGTTACCAAAGAACTGGATTGCTTCGTCGCAAAAAACGCTCCTCGCAATGACGGTCTCTACTTATCCCAAAAATTCCTGCACCTTTTCAATATCACTAAATGGAATTTTAACATCACCCACTTGTTGATACGTTTCAGCCCCTTTCCCAGCAATCAAGATACAATCCCCTTTTGCGGCATATTGTATAACGTCATGAATCGCTTTAGAACGATCCTGTTGAATTATTATTTTTGCTTTATCCACAAAGCCCGTCATGATTTCCTCAACAATTTGCGTCGCATCTTCATGTCTTGGATTATCGTTCGTCACAATCACCTGATCTGCATATTGCTCTGCAATTTGCGCCATGAGCGGCCTTTTACCACGATCCCGCTCTCCACCACAACCAAAAACACAAAATAATTTACCTTGGCATTGATGACGTAATGCTTGCAAGACTTTTTCTAATGCATCGGGCTTGTGTGCATAATCGACGACGACTAAGGGTTTATCGTTGCCGCCGAATGTTTGCATTCTACCCGGCACAGACGTTAAGGATTGCAAACTTCTCAACGCATCTTTCAGCGGAATATCCAACAAACAAAGCGCACTAAGTGCTGCCAGCAAATTACTTAAATTAAAATGCCCTACCAATGACGACTGCAATATACCCTCACCCCACGGTGAAGAAATCGTGGCACGCACACCCGCATCGGTTAATTGAATATGAGTGGCTACCACACAGGAATCCGCAGGATACGCAGCAATGTTTTGAGGATCCGTACTTAGTGCAATAAACGTTTTTTGCTCTGCCAATAATTCACGGCCAAAAGGATCATCTGCATTGATCACAGCGAAATCGGTTTGCGCAAACAAGCGTTTTTTTGCAGCGCCATACGCTGCCATCGTGCCGTGATAATCTAAATGATCGCGCGTTAAATTCGTAAACATGCCGATCTGAAATTGCAATCCATTAACACGCCCTTGATCCAAACTATGCGAAGACACTTCCATCGCAGTGATTGTCACGCCTTGTTGCACAAAATCAGCCAATGTTTTTTGCAAGGTAATCGCATCCGGTGTGGTTAAACTTCCTGGCGCAATATTGCCATAAAGTCCGCTGCCCAGTGTGCCAATGACACCGCACGCAATATTCAATTGTTTTAAGGCAGCGGCAATAAATTGGGTACACGATGTTTTACCGCTGGTACCCGTCACTCCCACCATCCGCATTTTTTTGGCGGGGTAATCATAAAAACGGGCGGCGAGTTCACCCACGTGATTTTTTAATTGAGGGATTGAGATAATCGGAATGGTATTTCGCCATGTCACCTCTGCGTGCTCACTCTCTAGCAGAATCGCAGTCGCTCCTTGCTGAAGTGCATTGTCGATGAATTGCCGTCCATCCAAATGCGTGCCTAAGACAGCTAAAAAAGCAAACCCTGGTTTCACCTGTCGGCTATCCAAGGTTAAATCGGTGACATGGATGTCGGCAGCCGCCAACGGCAGATCGCAAAAGTCCAAAAGCAAGTGTGATAGTTTCATGAATAATCACTATTGATTGAAATAAAATGGAATTATAGCGAGATTTCACTGAAATGAAATCGAATAAGAACTTCTTCTTTTTATACAAATCCCCCTTGTTCCCCCCTTTTCCAAAGTGGGAGACCTTCTAAGCAACTTTCGCTGTTAAGACACAGAGCTGCTTGGAAGGTCTCCCACTTTGAAAAAGGGGGAACAAGGGGGATTTGTATAAAAATAATTAAATTTTACGGAGGGCGTAGAAGTAGCCCGGGTGAAACCCATAGGCGTCAAGCTAAGGGAATTTTGCTTAGCACGCCTTCACCTACAGGGGGAAGGTGGCCGACAGGCCGGATGGGGGGATCAAAATAATACTTTCAACCATAGCTTTCTTGCTGCTTTTGTCATTTCTTTGCTAAGATTTCTTGCGTTTTTTTATCCCCCCATCCGGCCTGTCGGCCACCTTCCCCCTGTAGGTGAAGGCTTTCTAAGCAAAATTCTCTTAGCTTGACGCGCATGGGGTGAAACCCGGGGTTTTTAATCCACTTAAAATCCCCGGATTTCACCCGGGCTACCCTCTGCCCACTCGGATCACTAAGAGCTTCATACGACCGAAGAAGAAGATAAAGCGGGAGAGCTTGGTGACTGTACCACCATCCCGCTACGAGCACTGCTAGGCGATGCATCTACTGCTAGCAATGATGAAGAAAAAATTCGAGTGAAGCGAGGAACCGCATACGGTGGTGGCGTAGCTGAACTAGTACGCCGCGGGTCTATTCTATGAGCAGTAAGTGTCTCAAGATCAGCAGCGCTCATTTGCGCAACCAAAAGATTAGAGGTCGTTGAGCGAGAAGATCGATTAATTTCTTCTGTTTCGTCAGAAGACGGGATTTCAAGTGGCAGCAAAGGTCTTTTCTCATCAGCCACCGATGGCTCATCAAATTGAGCAGTATTCATCACTAAGACGTCTGGTAAACGTTGTGAATCATTTTGAACAGCTAATGTGGTTAAATCAATGAAAGCCGGCTTCATATGAGATTGATTCTGCGCGGAATGAAAGCTAGCTTCCATCGAATTACTCGATGTCAGCATCATTTGAGACTGATTACTGTTATCAGCAGGATGAAGCTTAACATCACCTGATGCCGATCTTACTAAAGGTTGATAATCTTCAGGATAATGACCACCATTATTTGTAATATATTCTTGGATTTGCGCCATCGATAAAATTATTTTCTTAGGACTTCTTCTAAATCCTTCTTCATCAATGTAACTATCTTTTGTAAGTCCGTTCACCAGTTGTATCAATTTATTAAAATCAGTTATTGCGACTTCCGCGCTTACTCCATTTTTATCAATGTAAAAAAATTGACATACGTGCTTTGGTTCTATTGAAGGTTGTTTTTGTTTTAATAAAGGATGCCAGTTTTCGGGTTGCTTTGATTCTTGCTCTATTTCCGATCCTAAGTACGACACTGCACTGATCAAACGATAACCTGATTTATTTTTATCCTTTATGACGTCTAAAAGATGATTAAAATTCTCAATTTCAACAGCAACGGGCGCCTCATTTTCCATTCTTGAAAAATAAAGTTTTTCGGGAATGACCAACATGTAACGATTTTTAAATTGATCTTTGTTTGCATCATTTGGTAATTCTGACACGACGTGCAACATATAATTTTTTGGCGTGGGCACAACCGAGGCTTCTGTTAAATATCTTACTCTGTTCAATCGTTTTTTTGATGCGGCTAACTCTTTTGATAAATCTTCCTTTTTGAATCGCTCTCTTGCTAATTTGTTGATTTCTTCATCTGTAAGCTTTTTATCTTGATCTTTATTCTCTTTCACTACTTCTAGTTTTAGTGTGTCGATTTTCTGTCTTGCTAATTTGTCGCGTTCCTCTATTGCAGGCTCTCCTTCTTTCTTTGTTGTTTGTAACTCTATTTCACTTGTAGGCTTTTTAGCAAGACGCTCCTTAATTGACATATACATTTGACGACCAAAGCCACCTACCACACTGCAAGTAAAAACAATAACAGCAAGCAACAAAGCAGAAGCCATTGAAGTCGGCGGAAACAACAAAATTGCAATCATTCCAGCCACAATGATGGTTGTCACTATGGCTCCATACCATTTGTTTTCTAAGACGGATTTTTTTTGGATTTCAACTTGCGATTTAAGATAAGTGTAATTTTCTATTTTTGCGTTAATCGCTGCTATCTTTTCTTCGATTTGTACGATGGAGGCATTTAGCACATCCCTCCTTGCCGGATCAATATTACTGATTAAATCTCCTTTGTGAGAGTCTACTATTTTTTTATAGTCCTCTAGCCGCTCATGTAAAAAAGCGATTTCATTTTGTATTTTATTTAACGACCTATTGTATTTTAAATAATCACGTAAAACCTTGTAAGAATCTGCACAGAAATCAAAGCAAAACAATGCAGCATTAATAATGGCTGATGCACCACCCGTCAAAAAAAGCGATGCTAAATTCACTCCAAACCAAACCGCTGCATTTGCAACTTCTAGGGGGCGTTCATCTTTCATGAAAGCATTTTTTAAGCGTGACCACCAGGGAATATGTTTTTGGTAATTTTCAGGAAAAACAGTTTCAATAAAAATGTCATTCAAATAAACACAGAGCTCAATGATATAAGAAAGTCCGCCATAGGATGTCATTTTTGAAAGAAGAGGTAATGTCCGGCCACTATAAGTGAAAATCCGATGCAGACGTAACGCAAACAAACGCGCTGAATTGAACCGCTTAAAATAAATAAATTTACCGGGTTCAAGAATTTTTTGTTTAGCCGTTTCTTTTCTTTTAATTCCTTGGATTGCCTCAGCTTTTCTCAAATCTGCGCCGATGCCTAACTCTGCATTACCTGTAAGATAATATTCAGCTAATTCCCCCTCTATTTCTGCTTTATACTGCTTCACATTTTGTACCGTACTCGCATTGAAACCCTTGTAGGGTTTTAGCGACAGTGAAGCAATAATTTTTGCATCGGATGCAATCCATCCAATATCTGGGTCAGTTCTGAATTTTTTTAATTTTTTGGCAGGCTCTTCTTTAAAACTTTTTGATTTGTTAGAGGTGGCAGAAATTTGCTTATACGGTCTTCTACGTATACGGTCTTTGCGATCAGAAACAATTTCTTGAGAAGCTGCTTCATCTTCAAGCAACGGAGCACGCTCATCAATCTGAAACTCAACATCTTCTTCTGCAAACAATTCATCGTTTACATCTTCTTTTAATTCATGATATTTACTTTCGTTACTTCCCAAGCCCATAGTTTTATGTAGTGTTTAGCTACATCCCCGTAAAGTATTTTCTAAGTTATTCCAGCATTCACATATCTCATTATGTGCCACTGAGATTAAGATTTTCTTAAGGATAACGACTTGAATTAGGACTCTCTTAAGGCTTTCTTAAGAATGACGATAGACTAGGTTTTACATGGATGTCAACCATTGTCTTCCACAACATCGGGGGAACTGCTTACAGGGGGAGCTGACAAAGTAGTAGGATCGTCAGGAGGAATATCTAAGATTCTTAACGCACCTTCCATAATTCGCGCAAAAATAGGGCCTGAAACAAAGCCGCCATAATATTGTTTACCTTGCGGATCGTGAATAACAACGGCTACCACTAAGCGGGGATGACTCGCCGGTGCGATACCAATAAAGGACGAAGTGTAATGATTTTTTTGATAACCGTGCTCGCCTAAAATCCATGCGGTACCCGTCTTGCCTGCCACTTGATACCCCGGGACGTTGGCCGGTTCACCGGTGCCGCCTTTGGCTAATACCGCTTGCAACATCGTTAACATTTGATGCGCAATGTTAGGCTGAATAATTTGCTCACCTTGCGGCGGGGTTTCAACTCGCAACAATGATAATGGGATTTTTTTCCCATCATTTGCGATGGTTGCGTATGCCTGGGCAAGTTGTAATGCGGTGACTGAGATGCCGTAACCAAATGCTAAATGTGCTAAATCCGAGGGTTTCCACACGGGTCGATGTCCCAAGCGACCGGATTGCTCACCCGGAAAACCCACCCCTGTCACTTCGCCAAAACCAAAATGCGCTAGAAAATCCGCCAAATGATTGGACGGCAATGACAGCATAATTTTCGTGACGCCGACATCACTGGATAATTGTAAAACTTGGGTAACCGTCATCGCATCACGGGGATGCTCATCACGCACGGTATAATGATCGAGCCGTATCCAACCGGGTGCGGTATTCACAACGGTATCGGGTTTATATAAACCACTGGCAAGCGCCATCGCCATACTGAATGTTTTAATCGTCGAACCCGGTTCAAAACTATCCGTCACTGCCCGATTACGAATAAAATTTTTGGCTTGCGCTGAAATATTATTGGGATTAAAGGCAGGGAGATTCACCATCGCTAAAATTTCACCGGTTTTCACATCCAACACAATGACCGTACCCGATGCTGCAACATTGTCCGTCACGCCGGCCATTAATTCACGATACGCGAGATATTGAATTTGATGATTTAAACTCAACACCAAATCATGACCCGATTGTTGGTTCTGAATATCCCTGACATCACTGATCACTCGGCCTAAGCGATCCTTCAAGACTAATTTTTTTCCGGGGATACCAGAGAGCCACTGATTGTAGGCAAGCTCCAATCCTTCTTGGCCTTTATCATCGACATTGGTAAACCCAATGACATGTGCTGTGATTTCGCTTTCTGGATAAAAGCGTTTGTAATCTTGTTCTAGATAAACGCCGGGCAACAATAATGCTTTCACCCGATTTGCCGTATCAGGTGCTAAATCTCGTTTTAAATAAGCAAATTCTTTATTTTTATCGTGTCGAAGAATTTTTTGGATATCGGTAAATTTCATTCCCAATAAATCAGCTAATGAATTCAGTTGTTTTTTATTGAGCATCACTTCTTTTGGGTTGATCCAAACAGAAAAAACAGACGTACTGATCGCCAGCGGATAACCCTCTCGATCCATAATGATGCCGCGAAACGCGGGCTCATTGATGACACGCAACGCGCGTGCATTGCCTTGGGCTTGCAAAAATTGCCGCTTGATCACAGACAGGTCGATCATGCGCGCGACCAATCCTGCCACTACGAACAAAATAATGGCGCTTAAAAAATAAAAGCGCCAAGAAATGAATTCAACCTTAGAATTTTTCACTCGCGAACAACTACCACCGATTTATTGTTAGGAACCACCATGCCAAACATACCTTCTGCCACATGCTGAATGCGTGCTTGCATCGTCCAAGTACTTTTTTCCAGTAAAAGCTGACCCCATTGTATATGCAATCGGTCACGATCAGTAAGTGTTTGTTGCACATTTGCATTGAGCGTGCGGACGGAGTTAGTCACATACACCACACTGAGTGCAGACACGAGCACCATAAACACTAACGCGAACATTGCCAATTGGGCACGATTAAAGAAAACAGACATCACCCAACCTCTAGAGAGTACACCTTGATTTAATAATCGAGCTGCTGCGTTCATAGTTTTTCTCCTATTCTTAAAATTGCGCTTCTTGCTCTCGGGTTCACAGAAATTTCTTGTTCACTGGGCTTGATGGCACGACTAAGTTTTTTAAAATGCAGTTTGATATCCGCTTGTTTAATCGGTAAACCGGCTGGCAAATCCTGACCGCGCTCTTCTTTCTGCATAAAATGTTTCACTAACCGATCTTCTAACGAATGGAAACTGATCACTAGCAAACGACCTTTGTTGCTTAACACGTGCATACTTTGCTGCAATCCTAAGGTCAAATCGTCTAACTCGTGATTCACCGCAATGCGAATCGCTTGAAAACTGCGGGTTGCTGGATGTTTTTTTTGCCAGGCAGGAATCGCAGCAGAAACAATTTCTGCTAATTGCACGGTTGTCGTAATCGGTGTCTCTGCACGTGCTGTTACAATGGCACGCGCGATGCGACGCGAAAAACGTTCTTCGCCGTATTGCCATAAAATATTTGCTAATTCTTTTTCATCGACAACGGCAAGCCATTCTGCAGCACTTTGACCGCGCGTGATGTCCATGCGCATATCCAATTGGCCTTCGCGCATAAAACTAAAACCACGATCGGGATTATCTAACTGGGGAGAGGACACACCCAAATCAAATAAAATGCCGTTAATTTTGCCGGTTAAATTTTCTTTAGCGACAAATGAATTCAACTCAGCAAAACTGCCATGTTGAATTGTAAAACGAGATTCATTAGCAAAACGCTGACGCGCATACGTCACCGCTTCTGGATCTTTATCCATGGCAAGCAAACGTCCTTTAGGACCTAATTTTGCAAGAATCGATTGTGCATGCCCGCCGCGACCAAAGGTTGCGTCGAGATAAACACCTTCTGGTTGGATCGCGAGGTTTTCGATGACCTCCGCGAGCATTACCGGTAGATGTTCATTAAAATTTTCAGTCATTCGACATGCCGCCATGTTGTTGTCTCTTCGTTGTTACAATGACAATTTTTTCACTTCATCCGGTAAATCACTGTCACTAGTTGACTCATCGGATAACCATTCGTTGCGCCGTGTTTGCCAATGCGCATCATCCCAAATTTCAATTTTTTTACCTTGGCCGACTAAAACCGCATGTTTTTTTAAATCCGCATAATCACGTAACAACGGTGGCAATAAAATACGACCGTGGCTGTCAAATTCAGCTTCGGTAGCATGGCCAATCAGTAATCGTTGAATACGTCTTGCTGCGGGATTAAAACTCGGTAGTTCGGCTAACTTACTTTCAATTTCTTCCCAAGCGGTGAGTGGATACAGCAACAAACATTTCTCTTCGGTATCAATCGTCAACACGATGCTATTGCGGCCTTTTTGGAGCTGGTCGCGGTAACGAGTAGGAACCACTATCCTACCCTTTGCATCAATGTTTATTCCATTAACACCTCGAAACACTTGATTCTCCTTTTAGATCGCTACTCGAATCGAAAGTTTGTTTCTGCACTCACAACGAGGAATATACCACAATTTCCCACAAATCACCACTTTTTGCCACTTAAGACCACAAAATAGTGAAATTCAGCGGGTTTTGATGCTATTTGGGCATGACTATGATGATTTATTAGGTGCATGGAGTGAGGGTAGAAATAAAATAACTTATTGAATGATATAGAAATAAGGCTGTCATCCTGAGTGCTTAAGAAAAGGCTGTCATCCTGGGTGCTTAAGAAAAGGCTGTCATCCTGAATGCTTAAGAAAGGGCTGTCATCCTGGGTGCTTAAGAAAAGGCTGTCATCCTGAATGCTTTAGAAAGGGCTGTCATCCTGAGTGCTTAAGAAAGGGCTGTCATCCTGAGTGCTTAAGAAAGGGCTGTCATCCTGAGTGCTTAAGAAAGGGCTGTCATCCTGAGTGCTTTTCGCTCCGAAGGATCTCCCGCAAATTTCTGAGGCTTGCTAAAAGATATTCTTAAGCGTCTCTCTACTTTATAGGGAGATCCTTGTATCTTGAAATCATGATATAAAAAGAGAGTTCTTTATTATCGTTGTACGGTAATAAAAAAGGGAAGTGATAGATCGTGAGATCCTAGGGCTACGAGCCCGTGACGAAGCTTGATCGTCACTTCCCACCCTTAACTTAACTCGTACAGTTGCCTGGGACTATGATCCCGTATCAACAAGGCTGAGTGCCAAAGGAATAATATTATGACAATTCAAGATGGAAAATGCTATATCGGTATTGATGTTTCTAAAGCAATTTTAGATGTATATGTTTTGCCTTACGAAAAATATATGCAATTTAAAAATGATGCCAAAGGAATAAAGAAATTAACTGAAAAATTGAAATCATTTCCCCAGACTTCTATTGCAATGGAAGCCACTGGAGGTTACGAAAAACCTATAGCTCAGTCATTGCAAAAAGTCGGGCTTAGCGTTTCTATTGTTAACCCCAGGCTCATTAGAGATTTTGCAAAAGCACTTGGAAAACTGGCTAAAACAGACCGAATTGATGCTAAAGTCATTGCCTTATTTGCAGAGAAAATGCAACCTCAGGCAAATGTGCTACACAATGAAGATCAGCAAAAATTGGCGGGGCTTAATGTGCGCAGACGCCAGATTATCGACATGATTACGATGGAAAAAAATCGTCTAGATAAGGTAAGCAATGACCTAAAAAAATCAATTCAGCGAATCATAAAAGCATTGGAAAAAGAATTACAAACAATTAATGAAGCATTAGCAAAGTCTATCCAAAATGATGAGACCTTTGCGCAAAAAAACGCCTTGTTAAAAAGCATTAAAGGGGTGGGTTCTGTTGTTGCTGCTGGACTCATTTCAGACTTGCCCGAATTAGGAAGTCTAGGCTCAAAGCAAATTAGTGCCCTTGCTGGTTTAGCGCCTTACAATCGTGACAGCGGCACATTACGAGGTAAACGGACCATTTGGGGAGGAAGATCTTCTGTGCGTACCATGCTATATATGGCCACTTTAGTTGCAATAAGACATAATCCACAAATAAAAAACTTTTACGAGCGTTTATGTAATGCAGGAAAACTGAAGAAAGTGGCCATAATTGCTTGTATGCATAAGTTATTAATTATCATAAACGCCATGATTAAACATAATGAAGCATGGCGAGTAGCTTCTATTGAAGTTTAATTTTCAAGACAGTTGCTTCGGAGCGAAAAGCACTCAGGATGACAGC